>NZ_NUGT01000083.1 GCF_002574545.1 Bacillus sp. AFS055030 | reverse complement strand
GAGATAAACTTCCTCATAGAAGGTTCATGAGGAAGTAAAAAGGCCAGATGCGGAGATCTACTTCCTCATAAAGTGTCCATGGGGAAATTAAAAGACAAGAAGAATTATAGAGGTGGTAATATGCGCCCGATACTATTAGGAATATTAGCGGCATTGTTCTTTTCAATTACATTTATTTTAAACCGCTCGATGGAATTATCTGGTGGGAGTTGGATTTGGAGTGCATCCTTAAGATACTTTTTTATGGTACCTTTTTTATTAATCATCGTAATTACTAGAAGAAATTTGTATGATTTATTGATAGAAATGAAAGGGAAATTAAAAAGTTGGGTTATATGGTCAACCGTTGGATTCGGTTTGTTTTATGCACCAATCTGTCTAGCAGCGGTTTATTCTCCTGGATGGCTTATAGCTAGTTCATGGCAGATAACAATTTTATCTGGGTCACTTTTAGCACCATTTTTCTTTATTTCAATTCAAACATCAAATGGAACTCGGAAGGTACGTGGAAAAATTCCTTTTAAAGGATTAGGAATGTCTTTACTAATCATATTTGGTATTTTGTTAATGCAAGTTGAGTTAGCAACAAAAATAGCTATTTCAACGGTTTTAACAGGTATTTTGCCAGTTATTATTGCCTCATTTGCATACCCACTAGGTAATCGGAAAATGATGGAATTATGTGATGGAAAGCTAGATGTATATCAACGCGTTTTAGGAATGACTTTAGCAAGTTTACCATTTTGGATCATCCTATCAATCTATGGCTTGTATACAATAGGACTACCAAGTCAAAGTCAAGTATCACAATCCTTAATTGTAGCGATCTCATCAGGAGTAATTGCTACTGTATTATTTTTTCGAGCTACCGACTTAGTAAGGGGAAATATGCAAAAATTAGGAGCAGTAGAGGCAACTCAATCAATGGAAGTACTGTTTGCAGTAATTGGTGAGATGATCTTTTTATCATCGGCATCTCCTTCAATTATTTCTTGGATCGGAATGATTATTATCATGATTGGTATGATCTTACACAGCTACCTATCACAGAGAGGAAAGTCCGTACAAGAAAAGGAAACTGTTAATTTATGAATAGTAAATCAGTGGAATTTCAGTTTGAATACTGAGATTGTAGGAAGAGGTAATTTAATATGTATAAAGAATTCAATGAATCTCTTGTATTAGATAATAATAAGAATTCGATCTCGATCTTAACACCAAAAGATTTTAGTTTTAAAAAATGCCAAGTATTTTTAGCCCGATCTAATAATGAGGTACTCCATCAAGTTAATGGGGAAAATTTTTTAAAACTTATTTATGGAGATCATTATTATCTTAAATAAGGAATAGTAAGCAAATAAAAATTTTAAAAGGAAGCCAATTCTACAAAGGAATTTCAGTTTAATAATAGAATAGTATTAGTGCCTAAAAAATTACTTTTACATTCTTGTTTAATCATGACAAAATATAAATAAGAAAAATTGAAGAGGACGGGACTATGATTAAATTTTTTAAACGATTATTTAGGAAAGAAAAAACAAATCAAGTTACATTGCCATTAAAAGAAACTCGTTCCCTTTCAAAAGTGGAAATCGAATATATTATTAGTGAGTTTACTGATAAACAGAATAAATTAATAGAAGATATGAAAAAAAAATCAGTTAATACTGACGATATTGAGTTTTATGAACTAATCACAAATAGGATCACGAATAATTTAAAGTACAGAATACCATTTTTAGAAATTGAGTTAATTTATTTAAATAATGTATTAAGGGGAAAGAAAATAAAATCAATAAAATATAAATTGTTTCATCAAGTCAAGGATACTGAAACGACAGAAATAACAGATATGGTTATCAATCAAGGATACTCATTCGTTCCATCAGTAGGTTATTTAAAAATTGGATGATATCATAATAAAGTCCCACAAGATTATGTACCTTGTGGGTTTTTTTTTGTTTTACTAGAAATAAAATCATCTTTACAAAAAGTTCAGGTTAGAAATCTGAACCTGTCACGATTCCATTTGATCATTTGTAACATCATTCACAGTCGCGGTTGATTTGGGTAGATCGTTAACTTCATAAGCAACTCTTATTCCAGATTCGATTGCTCCTTGAATCCAACCTGGTGCTGTAGAAGTGTGATCACCCGCAAAATGGATTAGTCCCTCGGGAGTTGAAATATATGGAGCAATTTCAGTCTGCTGGTCAGGTTTGAAAATAGCAAAAGCTCCACCTGAAAAAGGATTTTCTGACCAACTAAAAGTATTACCAGTCATAAATTCATTATATATTTCTTTACCGTATATCTTTGATAAATCTTCCAGCGCATTCTCTATTTGTTCTTTTTCAGATAAGCTATCCCAAATTGATGCGTTATCTTCCCATGTATAGCTTGCTAATATGACACCTGGGCCATCTGAACCAACGGATTGACTCGGGAAATAGGAATAACGAACAGGGAGATCAGAAATCATTTTTCCTCCAATAAAACCCTCTTTCTCCCAAAATCTAGTTTTAAATTGTAAACCAATTTTAGTCGAAGGAACATAATGTAATTGTCGAATTGCTTTATATTTGTTATAAGTAAACAAATCACGTGGAATGATTTCAACGAAGTTTAGTAATGAAAAAGGTATAGTAATGATGGCTAAGTCTCCAGTTACAGAATATGCCTGTGAGGTTTGTGTATCCACTGTATGAATCGTGACAGAAGAGTCGTGTTGTTCAATTTTTTTCATTTTTTGATGATAATAAATATTTTCTTTTAGCTCTGGTAGGAATGAATAGGGTAAGTGATCATTTCCACCTTTAATTTCATAAAACTTTAGTCCAGGCGTAAATAGGATCATTACTTCTCGAAGTAAGGCAGTGAATGAAAGTTCAGGGAAGCCTTCCATCCCAAGCATAACCTTAATCATATCAATGGCTCCAACTGATAATGTTCTGCCATATGGATTATATTTCAAATAGTACTCCATCGAAAAACGATCAAGTAATTTAATAACGATTTCCCAATTCTTCTTTGGATTCTTTTTTATGAAATCAGTTACTGGTTGCATGGCGTATTGAGCCAAATATTCAGCAGTTTTACCTTTTTCAGATGGTGATGTTGGGAAGTTGAGAATGTCTGGATTTTCTTCATAAAGCTTTTGAATAGTTCTTACATTGTTTACGAAAATAATATCATTTGGGGTGCTATTAATGAATTCTTCTAAAGGAAGGTTAAATTTTTTAATATACTCTAAAACAAGCAAGTGAATAGAAGGGATTCTCATAGCACCATTTTCCATATACTGTCCTGCAAAAAAATTACGATTAGTAAAAATACGACCACCAATCCGATCATTTCCTTCGAGAATAGTTACCTCATGTCCTGCTCCTTTTAAAAGTGAAGCAGCTACTAAACCTGATATCCCAGCACCAACAATAATAATATTTTTAGGTTCAAATGTTTTTGGTAGTCCTGTACGAATTGTTTGAAGCATTTGTTCCATTGATATAGGGGGCTCCATACTAACAGTCATAATTTCGCTCCTCTATTGTTTATGACATTCATAGAAGTTTATTCAAAAATAGAGGAATATAGAAGAGTAATATGGCATAAAAAAAGAGCTTGAAAAACAAGCTCTCAGTTTTTAGAAAAAGTAATCTCTATAAATTTGCTACTTTTTACGTCTAAATAGGTTCACGATAAATACAATAATTGCAATAATTAAAAGAATATGAATTAGTCCGCCTGCGATATGGAAAGTAAAAAAACCTAGTACCCATAAGATTAAAAGAATAAAAAATAAAATCCACATAATATGAACATTCCTTTCTTAATGACTGTACTATTACCTTGTCCAATTTTTACTTTCATATCCATTTATTGCGTTCAATTCAAAAATCAAAAAGCTACCAAAATTGGTAGCTTTTTAGTGTCCTGAAAATATTAACCGATTTCAGACTGAGTGGTTGGCGGGCGATCTGTATTAAAATTTATCAAAGACAGTGTATGGCATTTGTCTCTTATGTCTTGATTTATTAAACCATGATTCGATTTTTGCTTGAGCGTCACGATTAATTTCTTTACCTTCTAAATAATCATCGATTTCATCATATGTAACACCTAGAGCAACTTCATCTGCTAATTGTGGGCGATCTTCTTCAAGGTCAGCTGTTGGAACTTTTTCATATAGCTTAGGTGGGCAATTTAGTTCTTTAAGCAGCATCTTTCCTTGACGTTTATTTAGACGGAAAATTGGACAAAGATCTGACCCACCATCGCCATATTTAGTGTAGAAGCCAGTAACAGCCTCAGCGGAATGGTCAGTGCCTAATACAACACACCCATTCATAGCAGCAATGCTATATTGAGCTTTCATTCTTTCACGTGCCTTTTCATTACCTTTTGCAAAGTCAGTCAGGTCAACGCCAATAGCTTTTAATGTATTAACACTTGCATCTACAGCCGCTTTAATATTCACTGTGTAAGTCTTAGTTGGTTGGATAAACTTTAACGCTTCCTGGCAGTCATCTTCGTCCATTTGAACGCCATATGGTAATCGAATTGCGATAAATACATATTCTTTTTCTGATTGCTCATTATTTAATTCATCTATAGCTATTTGTGCAAGTTTACCCGTTAAAGTTGAATCTTGACCACCTGAAATACCTAATACAAATCCATTTAAAAAAGGATGTTTTTTAAGATAGTTTTTTAGGAAATCAACACTTATTCTTATTTCCTCTTTAGGATCGATAACTGGCTTTACTTTCATTTCTTCGATGATTTCTTTTTGTAAACTGTTCAATCTTCATTCTCCTTTTGATACAGATTATATTTTTTTATATAAGCGTAGCAATCTTCTGGCAATAAATATCTAGGCTCGCCGCCTTTAGCAAATTCTTCTCGGATATATGTTGAACTTATCTCCATCGCTAATCCTTTATCAATCAGATGAAATCTTGAACCGTTATCATTATTTCTTAATAAGGGAGAACGAGAGATCGTCTTTAACATATCAATTCCATCACGGGCCATTACAATGAATTTATTTTCGGAAACTAATTGATCACCGTATTTCCATTTTCCTTCTGCAATGTCTTCTAGGAGATCAGCACCCATTATGAAATACACTTCATCTTCACTATATTTAGCTTTAAAATGGTTCATTGTATAGTAGGTGAATACTTCCCAAGCCTCTTTATTCATTTCATAATCGTCTGCAATAAACTTTGAGTTGTTTTGAATTGCCAATTTTAACATATTCCAACGATGTTCATCAGTATTATGTAATTGTTTATCTCTTCTTTTTGAAGAGCAAGGTAAAAAGATAACTTTGTCTAATTGACAACGATGAGCAATCGTACTTGCAGTCCATAAATGAACGTTTGTAATCGGATCAAATGAACTGCCATAAATCCCTATTTTAGCCATTTTTCATTTCCTCTGTTTTCTTTATAGCTTCTGCTATTTTTTCCATTTTGTTATCCCAACATTTTTGACTTAAGTCTACAGGATATTCTTCAGGGTTTAATGCTCGCTTGTATTCTTCCCAAAGTACACTTAAGTTGTTTTCAGCAAAATCTTGAATATCTTTAATCGCAGGCAATTTGTAGACTAATTCACCTTTTGTAAAGATTTGGTGATGAAGTTCTCTAGCTTCAAAATTAGTTACAAACTTACTGATGTATGGATGTACCGGGTGGAATAACTTTATTTTTTCCTCAGACCCTGGATCTTCATCTTCAAGGGCAATATAATCAGCCTCAGCGTGATGGTTAACTGTATTAATTATTCGATACAATTTCTTTAATCCAGGAGTTGTTACTTTTTCAGGATTTTGAGAAATTTTTATTGTATCAATCATTTTCCCAGTTTCATCTTCAATACTGACTAATTTATAAACTGCTCCCAGAGCCGGTTGATCATATGCTGTAATAAGCTTTGTTCCGATTCCCCAAGAATCAATTTTTGCTCCTTGTGCTTTTAAATTTAAAATTGTATATTCATCTAAATCATTCGAAGCAACAATTTTTGTATTTACGAAACCAGCTTCATCGAGCATTTTTCTTGCTTCTTTCGATAAATAGGCTAGATCACCACTATCAAGTCGGATTGCTGCAAAGTTAATTTTATCACCAAGTTCATTGGCGACTTTGATTGCATTAGGTACTCCGCTTTTTAATGTATCGTATGTATCAACAAGGAATGTACAGTTGTAATGACGATCTGCATATTTTTTGAAAGCGATGTATTCATCTCGATATGCTTGCACAAGCGCATGAGCATGTGTACCTGAAACAGGAATGTTAAATAATTTACCAGCACGAACATTACTTGTCGCATGGAATCCACCAATATAAGCAGCCCTTGCTCCCCAAATGGCAGCATCAAATTCTTGAGCACGTCTTGTTCCAAATTCCATTAACGTATCATTACCAACGATATGTTTAATTCTCGATGCTTTCGTAGCGATTAATGTTTGATAATTGACAATGTTTAATAAAGCAGTTTCAATTAATTGTGCCTCTAATAGCGGAGCCTCAACTCTTAAAATTGGCTCATTGCCAAATACTAATTCGCCTTCTTGAATTGCTCGCACTGATCCTGTGAATTTTACATTAGACAGGAATTGAATAAACTCATCTTTATAACCTAGTTCCTCTTTTAAATAGTCAAGATCTGAACTACTAAATTTAAAATTTTGCAAATAACTGATTATTTTTTCTAACCCCGCAAAGATTGCATATCCATTTCCAAATGGGAGTTTACGAAAATAAAGTTCAAAAATAGCGTTTTTATTGTGAATATTGTCTCCCCAGTAAGTTTCAGCCATATTAATTTGATAAAGATCTGTATGAAGTGCAAGGCTATCATCTTGAAAGTTATAGTTCATCTTATTTCCGCCCCTAAAGTATTTTTAAAATGACTTAATGCCCATTCATGCCCAGCTGCATTAAAACTTGCTACAGCCTTTTGATGAACGACTATTTTATAACCTTTATTATAAGCATCGACTGCGGTATGTAATACACAAATATCAGTGCAAACTCCTATTAAATGAAGTTCGTTAATGCCTCTTTCATTTAGTTTAATCTCAAGGTCTGTTCCAGCAAAAGCAGAGTATCGAGATTTATCAATCCAAGAAACCGCTGAATTGCTTTTTGTCAAATTGTATAAATCCATTAATCCACCATATAAATCTCTTCCTTTAGTATGTCTAATATTATGAGGTGGAAATAATTTTGTTTCGGGATGGAACGGATCATTCTCATCATGGACGTCTACTGCAAATACAACATAATCTTGATTTTCAATAAAATGTTTAGTTATTTGAAGAATACTTTGTTCAATATCTTGTGCAGGTTTACCACAAGTTAATGAACCAGCATCTGCTACAAAGTCATTCGTATAATCAATAATAATGAGTGCTTTTTTATCCATTTATGAATCACCCCAACTGTAAGAATGTTAATTTCTTCACATAATAGCAAAAATTAAATTTGTTTTTCATCTTCAATATTATTATAAGTTAATCCATATGAAAACCTAAATCTTGGAAATTTAGTAGATGATTTTTTATATTATTAACTTTACAATTTAAAATTACTATTTTTTGTAGATATTGTAACCTAGTTTCGATTAAAGGAAATTTCTGAAATGTACCGAACTAACTAATAGATTAATGAATAGTTTGAAGAGGTGACATGATGGAAGTCGTTCGCGCAAAATCAGAGCATATTTTTGATGTGGCAAATTTATTTGATCAGTACAGAATGTTCTATAAACAAGAAAGTAATTTAAACGGAGCGATTGACTTTATAACGGAACGAATCAATAACAAAGATTCAGTTATTTTCCTTGTGAAAGAGGAAGATCAATCTATAGGATTTACACAGTTATATCCTTCATTTTCATCGGTATCAATGAAAAAGTTATGGATTTTAAATGATTTATATGTAACCGAGACAGCAAGGCAAAAAGGAGTAGCTCAATTGTTGTTAAATGCAGCAAAGAAATTTGCAATCGAGTCGAAAGCAAAAGCATTAGATTTACAAACAGCGATTGATAATAAATCTGCACAAGCTTTGTATGAAAAAAATGGCTATCAAGTTGATAAAGAATTTCTTTCGTATTCTTTAAATTTAGAAAATCTAAAGTAAATCGTCAAAAAAGAACTATTACCAAATGCTTTGAAATAGTTTAATAAAGTTAGACCATAAAAAAACTAAATTAAAGGAGAACAAGAATGCTTACAGTTAAAGGCTCATTTAATGAAGCCAAAATATTTACAGATAATGTGGATCAAGGAGCAATTGGGCAAATTATTGAATTATGTAATCAAGAGTTCGCAAAACGTTCTAAAATTAGAATTATGCCTGATACTCACGCAGGAAAGGGATGTACGATTGGGACGACAATGACGATTCAAGATAAAATCGTTCCAAATCTCGTTGGGGTTAACGAAATCGGCTCCAACGTAAAAAAACTCGCTCAATTGCTGGAAACCCTAACGTGAAATATAGTCGAGGGCAATCAGCAGCCAGAGGTTATGGTGACATAGTCAAATGGTTCAGAGACTTGCACGTTGTTAGCAGACGATTGTGCAGAATTATTCTACTTACTAATAATAGATGGAATAATTAACACGGCGAGCCTACATGAGGAGCTGCATACTCCGATAATTGTAGAGAAGGTATAGTCCACTCTCTAAGAAATTAGAGGTTAAAGTACGATATTGGTTGTGGAATGGAAACAATAAGAGTTTCACAAAAAGAAATCGATTTTCAAAAGTTAGATGCAGTCATTCGTAAACATGTTCCATCAGGGTTTTCAATTCGAAATAATAAACACGAATTTGTGAAGAAAGTTGACTTTTCGAAGCTATATTGTTTTAAAGAACTAAATGAAACAAGAACAAAACTTAGCTTAGGATCGCTTGGTGGCGGAAATCATTTTATAGAATGCAATGCTGATGAAGACGGGAATATTTATTTTGTTATTCACTCTGGTAGCCGAAATTTAGGTAAAGTTGTAGCGGAGTTTTATCAGAAAAAGGCGTATGAATTGTTAAAGAGTCAGGCAGAAAATCGTTCAAAAGTCATTCAGCAATTAAGGGATGAGGGCCGTGAGAAAGAAATTGAGGCAGCATTAAAAAAACTACCTTCACAATATATTCCAAAGGATTTAGCTTATTTAGAAGGAGTTTGGTTTGATCGATATATGCATGACATGGCAATTGCACAAGAATATGCTTTATGGAACCGCAAAGCAATGATGGATGAAATCGTAAGGAATATGGATTTAACGGTTGTTGAACAATTTACGACCGTTCATAATTATATTGATATCGAAAATATGATTCTTCGTAAAGGAGCGATTTCTGCTCAAAAAGGTGAGAAAGTATTGATTCCAATCAACATGCGTGATGGTAGTTTGATTGCAGTCGGAAAAGGAAATCCAGACTGGAATTATTCAGCTCCTCATGGTGCAGGTCGAATTCTCAGTCGTTCAAAAGCAAAAGCAACTCTTTCACTAGATGAGTTTAAAGAAACAATGAAGGATGTTTGGAGTACTTCAATTTTAGAGAGTACGCTTGACGAAAGTCCGATGGCTTATAAGGAAATGAAAGAAATCATTGAAAATACTAAAGATGCGATCGAAGTCATAAAAATCATTAAACCACTTTATAATTTTAAGGCAAATTAAATCGATTAGATAACAAACTGAAGCCACCTATAGGGTGGCTTCAGACTGTTGAAATAAAACATTGTCAATATAGAACAACAAAAGTCTAAGTATTATTTAAGCAAAAATCTTAAAGGTTCTACTCATAACAGTTTCATAGGGAAGTAAAACAGCAAAAAACAGAAAGTTCCTTACTCATGACAGGTTTCAGTGGAAATCAACCAAAAATTAGCATAGTTGACAAGCTCATTTTTCAACACTCTAAATCTATTCCTTACAAAGCAAATCTTTCTTTTATTAATAAAGCTACTTCCTCTGCACTCATATCTGTGTTATTTATTCTTAGATAATTTTCCTTCTGAATCTCCCCTTCTATCGAATTTAATCTGAATTTTTCCATTGTCTTCATTAAATCGTTTTCAGACCATTCAATATCTCTTTTTGTTGGTTTATGCTCTAATCTGTGCGGAGTTTTATTCCGGATAATTCTCTCATCTAGGTCTGCTTCTAGTTCAACAAAATAAGTTGTTGCTCCTTTTGACTCAAATATGGTACAAACTTTCTCTACATAATCCCAATCAGATTTTTGATCGAAAGCCCAAACTAAAGTAAAAATAATACCGTATAAGTCACTTTTGGATACCTCTTCAAATATTTCATTCCGAAATAAATTAACTAATCTACTACCTTCCTTAGTTCCATAATCAAAAAATTTACTAACCAAATCGATTGTCATGTGATTATGGAATAATTTTAAATCAGTTATCTTTTCTAATTCATGTCCTACAGTCATTTTCCCCACAGCTTGAGGACCGAATACTAATACAAACTTCATGATTCACTCTCCCAAATAGATTAATTTTTTATAAGTTTCTATATAAATAACCGAATTTTTTGACTAGTATATCACACTTGGAAACAATTAACTCGATAATAATCTACAGCATATTTAAAAAGCAGAACGATCTGAGTGAGTTGCATAAGAAATAGGAAAAAAGCAAAAACAAAGAAAAGGAAAATATTCTATGTATATTATCTGTTAACTAAAAATTTACGAAGTTATCAAAAATTTTTTATTACATTTGGGAACTATTGTGTTAAAATCAGCATATAATTTAAAAACTTTCCCTAGGGAAAAACTATTTGATGTGTACAATAAAACAGGTGGTGGGAAACATGTCACAAGAATCACAAGAAAAAGTCATATATAAAGAAGCCGGCTGGAGACAGGAACATTCACAACCTAGTTTGCAAGAGGTTCATCGTTCGTTACCTATTCCAAAAAAAGCTAGTAATTTCCGTAAATTTCTGGCATTTGCAGGCCCAGGATACTTAGTTGCAGTTGGATATATGGATCCTGGAAACTGGGCTACTTCCATAGCGGGTGGATCTGCTTTTAATTACACTTTGTTATCTGTCATTTTAATTTCAAATATAATGGCCATAATACTACAATCTTTAGCTGCTAAATTAGGTATAGTAACAGGAAGAGATCTGGCTCAAGCATGTCGAGACCACTTCAGTAAACCCGTATCATTCGTTCTTTGGATACTTTGTGAAGCTGCAATTGCTGCATGTGATTTAGCTGAATTAATAGGGTCAGCCATCGCTTTAAATCTATTATTTGGGATTCCGTTGTTTTATGGAATTTGTTTGACAACTTTAGATATATTACTTGTTTTACTTCTACAAAATAAAGGATTTAGGTATATCGAAGCTTTTGTCATTTCATTAATTATATTAATAACAGGTAGTTTTATTTTTGAGTTGATTATGTCTCAACCTGATGTAAAAGCTGTATTTGGTGGATTTATTCCAAGTTCTCAAGTTATTACAGATCCAAAAATGCTTTATATTTCTTTAGGAATTTTAGGGGCAACTGTTATGCCTCATAACTTATATCTTCACTCTTCAATCGTTCAAACTAGAAAATTTGAAGAATCTGATGCTGGTAAAAAAGAAGCAATTAAATTTGCTACAATAGACTCAACAGTTGCATTAATGATTGCATTGTTTGTAAATGCAGCAATTTTAATATTAGCTGCTTCGACTTTCTACAAATCGGGCAATACAAATGTTGCATCAATTGAAGATGCGTTCCAGCTTCTTACTCCATTATTAGGAACGACTTTAGCAAGTACATTTTTCGGATTGGCATTATTGGCTTCCGGTCAAAATTCTACTTTAACAGGTACGCTAGCTGGGCAAATTGTAATGGAAGGCTTTTTAAATATTAAGCTTAAACCTTGGTTAAGAAGATTAATTACTCGTTTAATTGCCGTGACACCAGCACTGATCGTCACTTATTTATACGGTGCAAAAGGAACTGCAGATTTATTAATACTAAGTCAGGTAATCCTATCTTTACAGTTATCTTTCGCGGTTATACCACTAGTCATGTTCACTAGCGATGCTAAAAAAATGGGTAAATTCGTTAATAAAACTTGGCTGAAATCAGTGGCTTGGACAATTGCTTCAATTATTGCCGTATTAAATGCATACTTACTTTGGGCAACATTCTTTCAATAATAATTAAAACAAAAAAAGATTGAACAGATGTTTGAAGTACATTTGTTCAATCTTTTTTTACTTTCTCTTTAAAAGAAAATTTGCTTTTAGATTTTCTTCTTGAACTGCAAATATGGAACAGCTCACAATTTAAATAGTCCGCATAAACCTAAACTTCTTTTAAAAATTTATCAATAATTGAAATTTGCTCATTTGTATTTAAAGCAGGTGCATGACCAACTTTAGGTATTGTTTCCATTTGAAACTTCTGCGTTTCCTTCATTTTTAATGCTACATCCAGTGGCAAGACGTCCGAAACTTCTCCTCGAATGAGTAAAATCTTGGACTGAATAGCCTTCCAATAATCCCATAACGTTAAATCTTCAGTATGTTGAAATTGTAATGCAATTTTAGGATCATAATCCGGGCTAATTCCACCCTCATCTCTTCTACGGCAAGAATTTTGGGTAAAATCATTCCATTCTTCTTCGCTTGAAACACCAAATGAATGATAAATTAACTTATAGTAATTCTTCAATTCAGTAAATGTTTTAAATTGTGGTGGTGTACCGACATAGCTAATAATTCGCTTAATTCCTTCTATATCTTGTGGTTGATTTTCTGAAGCTCCTGCCCCAATATCATTTAATACTAAATGGGAAATACGGCTTAGATGGTTCGGCGTACCAGCAAGTCGCATTCCAATTGCTCCTCCCATCGAAGTACCTACCCAACGAACTTGTTCAATTTCTAAACGATCTAATAGACCAATCGCTATATTTACATAGTTTTCAAAACAGTAATCTTGCTCAGGAGAAGTACTCCACTGACTTAATCCTCGCCCAATCGTATCTGGGCAAATTACATGGTAATCCTTAGCCAAATGACGAGCTAAAATATCAAAATCCCTTCCATTCCTAGTTAAACCATGCCAACAAACAACGGTTGGATTTTTTCTTTCTCCCCATTCTGTAAAATGAAGCTCCATACCATTAATCGATTCAAACCGAGATTCAGGATAAAAAATATCAATCACTCCATTCATTATAGTGTCCACTTTATGTAATATTCGATTTTTATAAAAATATCCCTATAAAAATAATAGAGAAAAAATGAAACGATTTGGGTTGATTTAAATAATTTGTATGATCTATTAAACAAAAAACGGCCAAAAAGATGGTAATTCCGCCCATCTTTCTGACCGTTTTAGTTAATTATTTTTCTGCCTGTTGAAATTCATTTTGAACCTTTTCCATAAGGTTTTTGTCGGTAATTAAACGATAGCCCGTTAGAGCCAATGCTTTTGCCCCCTTTATTAATGCATGATCACCACGTGGCGATCTTGCAGCTTCACGGAATTCATTCGTATGAGCAATTAAATCATCAGGTCCAATTTTAATATATGCGTGTGAAGTCGGAACAACATGGCTTACGTTTCCGGCGTCAGTAGATCCTAGACCACCGCTTTTACCATGTACTACTTCACCCAATAGGCTTAGTTCTTCACCTACAATCTCATCAAGAGATTGATTGATAATAAAATCATGGACTTCATTTTGGAATCTTTCAATTTTCACTGTACTACCTGTTGCAAGCGCTGCTCCTTCGGCAATATTACGAATCTTTGTAGATACTTCTTCCGTACGTTTCCAAGTACTAGCACGGATGAAAAATCTCGCTGAAGCATACTCAGGAATAATATTCGGTGCATCGCCTCCATGAGTGATAATTCCATGTATACGAACATCAGTAGGAAGCTGCTGGCGTAGGGCATTAATTCCATTGAATAACTGGATAACTGCATCTAAGGCATTAATTCCATGTTCTGGTGACCCAGCTGCATGGGCTGCTCTTCCATAAAAATGGAAGTCTAAGGGATCCACTGCCAATGATGGGGTTGACAAACCTGTTTTACCACTTGGGTGGAGCATAAGAGCTGCATCAACACCTTCTAGTAATCCATTTTTTACAAAACTCCCCTTTGCACTTCCGTTTGGTCCACCTTCTTCTGCAGGTGTTCCAAATATAACAACCTCTCCTCCGGTCTCAGAAATAACTTCAGCAAGTGCGATTCCTGCTGCTACACTCGTTGTTCCAATAATATTATGTCCGCATGCATGACCAAGACCAGGTAATGCATCGTATTCTGCTAAAAAAGCGATGGTTGGGCCTTGCTTAGATGACTTTTTCCTTGCTACAAAGCCTGTTTCATGTCCTGCAATATTACGCGTTACATCGAATCCAGCTTCTACTAGAATTTTAGTATGTGTTTCTGATGCAAAAAATTCTTGATTGCCAATTTCAGGTTTCTCATGAATTTTGTGGCTAATTTCAAGATAAACATCCTTTGATTCCTCAATACTTTTTACAATTTGTTCTCTTTGCGTTTCAACTTGGACTGTCATTTAAACTTTTCTCCCTTCCACTCTTTTATATAAGCATAAACTAGCTTTATAGATTTTTAATTTTATCAATTGAAATGACTACCGGAACCGTAGCACCTTTGTCACGTTTAATAATGTAATCATGAACTTCTTTTGATTGATATGCTTTTACAATCTTTGAAAAATCCTTGTCATTTTTATTCTTCGTACGAGATGCAATAACATTGATATACGGCATAGCTGCTTTATCATTTGGATCTTCTTTATAAAGTGGATCCTTTGCAGGGTCTAGGCCCGCTTGAACAGCGAATCCATTGTTAATGATCGCTGCTGCCACATCATCCAATGATCTAGCTGTTTGCCCTGCAGCAACCGGTTGGATTTTCAGATGCTTAGGATTGTCTTTAATTTGTTCAATACTTCCTTTAGGATCAAAATTATCTACTAAACTAATTAACTTTGAAGATTGTAATAGTTTAAGTGCACGGCCTGCGTTCGTAACATCATTTGGTATCGTAATAGTTGCTCCATCTGGGATATCACTTAGCTTCTTAAATTTATGTGAGTAAATCCCCATTGGCGCAATCACCGTCGAGCCAATTGCAGAAATATCTAAATTATGATCTGCTTTAAATTGATTCATATAAGTAATCGTTTGAAAAGAATTTAAATCAAGACTGCCGTCATTAAGTGCTGTGTTCGGCTGAACATAATCTGAAAATGATATAATTTTCAATTTTATGCCTTCACTTTTTACTTGTTTTTGTACAATATTCCAAAGTTCATAGTCATCACCGTTAATACCAATCTTAACTGTTCTTTCCTTTCCATTACCTGATGATGATTTAGAACCACATGCTGATAATACCGAAACTGTTAATAATAATGCTGCAAAAATAGTAAAAAACTTTTTCATCCTCTTTTCCTCCTTACATATCTTGACCACGTATTTCCTAAGCTTTGTATGATTTGCACGATCAGTACTAGTAATACAACAGTGATGATAATAACCAATGTTTCAAAGCGCTGATAACCATATGTAATAGCTAAGTCACCTAATCCTCCAGCACCAACAGCCCCTGCTGCAGCAGTCGATCCAATCAATCCAATCGTTGCTGTTGTAAATGAAAGAATCAACGATGGAATCGCCTCTGGTAAAATAAACTTCACGATGATTTGAAACTTCGTTGCTCCCATTGAATAGGCTGTCTCCAACACTCCCTTATCCACTTCTAGCATGGAGTTCTCAATCAATCTTGCCAAATAAGGTCCCACAAAGATCGAAAGCGGAACAATTGCTGCTACTACGCCAATTGATGTCCCCGTCAATAATCTAGTAAATGGTATAATGGCAACTAGCAAAATAATAAATGGTACAGATCGAACAATATTAATAATGGTATTTAACAAAGTAAATAAAGGTTTATTTTCCATTATATGACCTGGCCTTGTTACTACTAGGATAATTCCTAAAGGCAATCCTATGATTGTGCCAAAAATAAATGATCCTAGCACAGTTAGAAATGTATCTTGAGTTGCCTGCAAAAACTGTGGCCAAAAGAATTCCCAATTAAGCTCCATTTAATTCAACCTCCCTTACATCGATCCCCTTCTCTGAAATAAATTTAATCGCTTTTGAGCTTTCCTCTTTTGTTCCCTCTAATGCTACAAGTAAATTTCCATATGGCCTTTCTTGTAGCTCTGTAATCGACCCATAAAGAATATTTAAATGAATATCGAATTTTTTTAGAACCTCTGATAATAATGGATTGGCTGCCTTTTCACCTAGAAAGACTAATTGATAATATTTCCCCTTTGATAATGTTTTCGATAGCTTAGACGGCACCTCATTTTGTAATACAGTGTTAACAAAATTCTTTGTAATACCTTTTTTTGGATTCGTAAAGACATCGTATACATTACCTTCTTCGACAATTTCTCCATTATCAATGACGGCCACTTTATCACATAAATCACGAATTACACTCATTTCATGGGTAATAAGGAAAATTGTAAGATTATAAGATTTATTAACCTTCCTTAAAAGCTCTAATACATTCTTTGTTGTTTCAGGGTCTAATGCAGACGTAGCTTCATCACATAACAAAAGATCTGGGTCTGTTACGAGTGCCCTTGCTATTCCCACTCTTTGCTTTTGTCCCCCCGATAAATGTCCCGGATATACATCCTGCTTCCCCGTAAGTCCAACAAATTCAATTAATTCCATTACTTTTTCCTGAACGTCCCGTTTCTTCTTACCTTCAAGGTATAACGGCATTGCTATATTATCAAATACCGTTTTAGCTGAAAGTAGATTAAAATGCTGGAATACGACACCAATTTTTCTACGTGTCTTACGTAACTCTTCATCATTTAATGTCATCAGATTCAATCCATCAATTAAAACTGATCCTTCTGTTGGCTCTTCAAGTCTATTTAAACAACGAATTAGTGTACTTTTTCCCGCTCCGGAAAATCCAATGATTCCATAAATCTCCCCTTTCTCGGTTTTCATATTAATATTATTTAAAGCTTTAATAGGCGGTCTTCCAGGATAAACCTTAGAGACATTTTTAATCTCAATCAAATTACTTCCTCCAATGCAAGTTATTCTAATCACTATATCTTAGTAAACAGATTTGAAAACTAGGTTTTATATCTATGTTTCACCCTTTTTCTTCTATGGCTCTACAACAAAAAACCCCTCTTCTTATCCAATAAGACAGATAAGAAGAGGGGTTAAAATATATAAGCCACTTTACTTCTTATCTTTCAAATCGCTTGAACGATTTGCAGGAATTAGCACGGTATTTGTTACGAAATAACAAACCCGTTGCCGAGGTATCGTAGGGCCAGTCCCTCCACCTCTCTGGATAAGTAATAGAATTTATTAAGTTTTTAAATGATTGAGTTCATGTTATATCTCTTTTTGTAATACGTCAAGAATTTTTTTAAAAATTTGTTAGAAAAAATTGTGTTTGATAATAGCATCTTCTTTACAAAGTGTGTTTGATATAGGAGTTATGTCATTCGTTTTTATAAAAAGAAACCTATTTTACAGTCCGTTTGAAATAGGTCTAAATACTTATTTTTATTTCATTTTAATAAAGAGCAAAAAAGCAGACAATGTCCCTTGAATAAAAAAGAACCTGTCTGCTTAATTGAATTGTGCCTACCATAATGTAGGCTTTACTACCATAAACCATAACATAACCATTAAAAGAGCGATATAAATCCAGATTGAACGACGAAGCAAGTGAATCAACAATTTCTTGTCTTGATTTAGTTCACTAAATTTTTTAATCGTTGGTGAAAAAGCTCTAGCTAGAAAAAATAATGAACTCACCAAAAGAAGAATAGTCATCACGATCCAAGAGGTCTTCCACGACCAATGGCCTACTAGTACCAACAAGACCCCCGATCCAACCAGCACATGCCCAGCATGCTTTGCCAATCTGACAGCAAACCGGAATACATCCAAATAGCTCTGTTGTATCGCGGACTGTGTGGTATGCAGCTTTTTTAGTATCGGAATCAATACAAAAAAAGGACCAATCGATAAAATTACACTAGCAATATGTATGTAAAGAAGCAGTCTATACAGCATAGATATTAATCTTGAATGAGACGAAACTCATGAACCCATACCCTCATTTTTGGCAACCAAGGCATTCCAGGATGGATTGATAGAATCGATTGCTTATACTCTTCTACAGTCGGATAGCCTTCTTGCTTAGCATCCTCATCTGTCAATTCACCTAAGGCTTGAGAATATACTTTTTCAACAACATACTGTTGATTTTGAAGAGTCATTACTTCCCCAACATCTGCATATCTCCCGTTACGGCGAGTAGCTGTTTTTTCTCCTGCCAATACTTTTTCGATATCCTCTTTAAGCGTAACAAGGCGCTCAATCGTACATGTTTTTGGCGGTAAAGCGCTAGTTTCATTTTGATTTGTCATATAAACCATTCTCCATTTCAACTTAATTTTATAGTAAATGCTATTAAAAAAACGACTAATTCCATTTTAAATAAATTAGTACAAAATTAGCAAATTTTATTTATGAATAATGCAATAAGTAGCAAACAACAAAGCCTTTAATGTTGACCGACTATCCATCACTTTTTATATTTTGTGAACCATGCAGTAAATAATAATCGAATTGCCTCTTCAATCTCCGTCTCAGATAAAATAGCAAATCCAAGTAAAACTGTATTTTTTGGAATGTTCCCTTCGCTATAATACATTGAAACTGGATATACTTTTATACTATTATCAGCTGCTCTTTTTATTAATTCTTCTTCTAACATTCCATTATAAACCTTTAATAAAATATGTAAGCCAGAATCTTCTCCGATCACCTTCACTTTATTGGAAAAGTACCTTTCGATCGCCGAGACAAGTACATCTCTCTTTTTCCGATATACAACTCTCATTTTATGAATATGCTTTTCCCAATGACCTTCGTTTAAAAATTTTCGGATAATCTCTTGATCGATTCTTGAAACACTTTGCGTGTAAAATAAATAGTTTGATTGATACAATTTGATAAGCTGTTCTGATAATACCATATAGCTCATTCGTAATGAAGGGAGTAAAGCTTTAGAAAATGTGCCCATATATATTACGTGTCCTTCTGTATCAAGCCCTTGCAATGCTGGAATTGGTTTTCCAGAGTAACGAAATTCACTATCATAATCATCTTCAATAATATAGCGTCCATACTCCTCTTGTGCCCATTGTAAAAGTTGTACCCTTCTTTTAATTGGCATAATCATTCCACAAGGAAATTGATGGGATGGGGTAACAAACATAACATTCGCATTGCTAGATTCTAAAGCTGTAATCGAGATCCCCTCCTCATCAAGTGGGATCATTTGAACATTGTCTTTTCCCTTTTCAAAGACAACCAACTTTTGATGATACCCTGGGTTTTCAACTGCAAAACGCTTTCCCTTTAGTAACTGAAACAATATTTTTATTAAAAATTGTGTTCCGGCTCCTATTACAATTTGACTCGCTTGGCAATTAACCCCTCTTGATTCATATAAATATTTCGCAATCTCTTCACGCAGACAGAATTCACCTTGAGGGTGGCCAAGAAATAAAAGGTCCTTATTTTCTAGTTGCCATACTTCATTTGAGATTTTTCTATAAACAGAGAAGGGAAATGTCTTTGCATCTACCCCCGTTTGAGTAAAGTCATATTTATATACTTTTTCTCTGTATAATACTTCCTTAACGACTTCTCCTTTTTTTGCTGTATGTATTATTTGCTCAATTTCACATACAAAATACCCCTTTCGTGGAACCGATTCAATATACCCTTCTGCCAGGAGTTGTTCATATGCTGATTCTACTGTATTTTTACTTACTTCCAAATGCATAGCTAACTTTCTTTTTGCTGGAAGCTTAGTCATTGGAGAGATTTTTCCACTTCTTATTTCGGCTTTTATATACTCATATAACTGTACATACAATGGTATTTTGCTTTCTACATTCAAATTTGGTGTTAAATCTATCATGAAATCTGACCCCTTAAAGAAACGATTTCCTGACACTACATATAGTACCAGAGTTTATTTATAATTTCTTTTATCATGTAAATCTATAAAAATCAATCTTTGAAAGGAGCAACATGATCATGCAAAACAACAGACGTCTTGGACTATTTATGATTCTTACAGGAGCTACTTTATGGGGCTTATCGGGTCCATTAATTCAGTGGCTTTTCAAGCATACGACAATGTCATCGATCGACTATTTAGTAATCCGCCTCTTAATTGCTGGAATCTTTATTTTATCTTCCTTGCTTTTAAGGAAACAAAATATATTTCGTATTTGGCAAAGCCCACGTCATCTCTCAAAACTGATCGTTTTCTCTATTATTGGGATGCTAGGCGCACAATATGTCTTTATCGAGACGGTTCATATTAGCAATGCGGTTACAGCTACTCTTTTCCAATTTTTAGGACCAGTTCTAATTACTATTTTTGTTGCAATACAACATAAAAAACTGCCTTCTACTCTCCAAGTGATAGCAATTGGATCAGCACTGATTGGAACATACTTTATTATTACAAATGGTTCAACCCAAAATATTGTCATGTCTAAGGAAACTATTTTATTCGGACTATTAACAGCTATTGGTTTTACTTTCTACACCCTTCAACCTGCTTCCCTAATTCAACAATGGGGGACGACTTTAATAATTGGCTGGGGTATGTTAATCGGAGGTATCGCATTATTTATTTACAATCATTCTTTTGAATGGAAACAACTTTCACAAACGTTTACTTTATCAACATTCTCAATGCTGATTTTAATTATAATAATTGGTACGGTTTCCTTTCTTCTCTACATCGGTAGTCTAAACTATTTATCAGCAACAGAGACTAGTATTTTATCTAGCATTGAACCACTTGTAGCGACAATTGTTTCGATTTTATGGTTAAAGGAATCCTTTGGAATCTACCAGTTAGTAGGCGGAGTATGTATAATTGTAGCTGTTATTTTCCTAACAATGCCGGAAAAAGTAGCAAAATCCACTTTTACAACTGAACAAATAGAATATTAAATAAAGTTATTATTTTACGATTAGACTGATTTTAGCACACAAAAAAACAGAAAAACTTAGATAAGTTTTTCTGTTTTTACTATTAATTCAAATTCAACTTAACCAAGATTTAAAAATCGTAATCCAAATCTTCAATGCGGTAAAACCAATTAATACTGCTAGAATCCCTCGTAAAACCTGCGTTTTTGTTTTTTTCCCTATATTTGCACCGATTGGTGAGGAGATTAAACTTGCTATAACAACAATAATTGTAGGCAAAATTTCAACCTGACCAGTAGAGATTTTTCCAATCGTTACGCCTATTGAAGAAATAAATGTTATGGCTAATGAGGAAGCGATTGTCACACGAGTTGGTATTTTTAAGATCGTTAACATGATTGGTACTAAAAGAAATGCCCCTCCAGCTCCAACAATACCTGCACTAGTTCCTACGATAAATGCCAAAACTGCCGCAAGCCATATATTAATTGAAATTTGACCATCTGCTGACATCTCGACATTTTTTCTAGGAATAAACATTAAAACAACCGCAATCATCGCTAAAATTCCGTAAACAAGATTAATTCCATGTTCAGAAAGTAGATTTGAGCCAAATCCACCAAGAAAACTTCCGATTAGGACACTTATTCCCATACTCAATATTACTTTTTTGTTTAAATAACCGCTTTTACGATAGCTTAGTACTCCACCTAAAGTTGCAAATACTACTTGGACGGCACTTATACCTGAAACTTGATGTGGGGTGAAAGCAGCAAATCCTACTAATGGAGGAATAAATAAAAGCATTGGATAATTTATAATCGCTCCACCAATCCCTACCATACCTGAAATAAAGGACCCAAAAAATCCAACTAAGAAAAGTACTAAAATTAAGGTCCATTCCAATTTAAGTCCCCCTATAATAGAAAAGGAGATGGACTCTCCTTTTTCATCTTAAACTATTTAACTTATCCCTTTTTAATCCAAAATTTTAAAACATTGTCTTCTTCGGTATACTCTAATAATTCATGTCCACCTGATTTAGCCCAAGCTGCAAGATCGTTTTTAGCTCCTTTATCAGTAACATGAATTTCTAATACTTCGCCTGCTTCAATTTCTGCCATAGCTTTTCTTGTTTTTACAATTGGCATTGGACATGCTAAGCCTTTTGCATCTAATAATTTTGTAGCTTCCATTCTATTCTCCTCCAAGTCTCATTATCGTACTGCACAGCGATTTGGACCAATTTCCATTTCTCTCTGTTTTTCTTCATTTAAACTAATTTTCCCCATATTCGCTTCTCGGATTTCTTTATATGAGTTTGGTTGTGGTGGTAAGTTCTCAGTTACTAACTTTCTAAATTCACTTTCATTTTTAATGTTCAATCCATGATTCTGATTAAATAAATAGCCTAGTTTTTTATAAACACTACCATCTTCGTTCAATTCACTAATCATCATAAAGTGAGATGGAAGCACGACTAATTCAAGTGATAAGTTTCGGTATTTTTTATAAAGTGTTTCGCGTAAATCTCCCACCCAATCCTCTGCCATTCCTGCAAGATCTGGTCTTCCAATTGAATCGATAAATAAAATATCCCCAGAAAGTAAGAACTTTTCATCAATAACAAATGAAGTTGATCCGATTGTATGTCCTGGTGAATAAAAAGCCTCAAGCACGATTGCTGTTTTACCAATCATTACCTTATTGCCATCTTCTAATGGACTATATTCAAAAGTGACCTCTTTAGCGTCCTTTGGCGGTAACCAGTATGTTGCACCCGTAATCTCAGCAATTTTTCTTCCACCTGAAATATGGTCTGCATGAAGGTGAGTATCAAATACATGAGTGATTTTCGCGTTCCTCTCATTGGCAAAATCGATGTAGATATCCGTCATCCGAGTCGAATCAATAATCGCAGCCTCATGATTTGAGATCACCATGTAAGATAAACATCCCTTACCGATTCTGACAAATTGATATAACTCTCCACCATTATCCAAATCTGCAATTTTTACTGGTTCTAAATATTCACTCCACTCTTTTATTCCGCCTTTAAGGTAAGCTACGTCTAGTCCCGCATCTGAAAGCATCTCTGCAATCATGATGGATGATCCTTCTTTAGCACACACAACTAAAACATCTGTATTTGTAGGAATTTTATCTAAGATGTCTTCAACCCCATCAAGTAAATCAAAATAAGGTATATTTAAATGTTCAAAATTTGAACCTTCTATTTTCCAATCATTATAATCGTCAGTATTTCTGACATCTAAAATAAATAGTGCTTCTTTATCAAACACTTTTTTTGTAATCTCTTTTGCAGACATTGATGTGACCGCCATTTTCAATACCCCCTATAGTATAAATTTTTTTCAAAAAAAATTAAATTAACCTTTTATGCTTGCTGTTTCAAAAGACCACTCAGACATTCCAGGTACAACATTAAATACGTTTGTAAAACCATTCGAAACTAGTAATTGAGCAGCAAGATCACTACGATTTCCTGTTCTGCAAACAATATATATTTCATGCTCTTTATTTAATTCTGTCATACGGTTCTCCAATTCACCTAAAGGGATCGATACCGCATTTGGTATATGATTAAATACAAATTCAGCTTCTTCTCTTACATCTAAAACAATTGTATTTTCGTCTTGTAGCTTTTGACTTAATTGATCGTTCGTAATGACGTTTTCAAATCTTTTTTCAATTGTATTTTCATCTGAAGATTTTCTTAAATAATGAAGTAATACTTCACCATTTTCGATTGTTCCTAAGTATTGATTTCCAGTGCTTTCCGCCCAAGCTTTAATATCTGCTTTTGAACCTTTGTCAGTTGCCTGAACCTCGATCACTTGCCCATTTTCTAATTCCTTCATTGCTTTTCTAGTCTTTACAATTGGCATTGGACAAGCTAATCCTTTTGCATCTAACTTCATATTTGTTTTAATGAACTCCATAGTATAACCTCCGCACTTAGAATACCACCAAGGGTATTTATTTGATCAAAAAAAATTAAACTACATTCCCTTCCCAAGAAAGCATTCCGCCTACCATATTTTTAACATTAAACCCTTGAGATTGAAGGAATTCTGTTGCACGGCCACTTCTAGCACCTGAACGACAAACCATAATATATTCCTTTGTTTTATCTAATTCATGTAATCGAAATTCGATTAATCCAAGTGGAATATGAATAGCTTCAGGGATTTTCCCAGCTGCAACTTCATCTACTTCACGAACATCGATAATCATTACGTCTTTCCCAGTTTTCAATTCATGTTCAAGCTCAATCGCACTAATTTCTTTCATGTTCTTCAAATCCTTTCTAATTAAATGAATAAATTAACCTGACCTTCTTCTGCTTCACCAATATAAGCTGCAACACCAGCATACTGAATATTTTCTAATAGCTCTTCTGTTTGTAGACCTAACAGATCCATTGTCATTGTACAAGCTACTAAATTTATGTCTTGTTCTTGGGCCATTTCAATTAATTGTGGTAAAGGCAAAGCATTATGCTTTTTAATAATATCCTTAATCATCTTTGGTCCAAAACCAGCAAAATTCATTTTAGAAAGTCCCATTTTATCAGCACCTCTAGGCATCATCTTTCCGAACATCTTTTCAATAAAACCTTTTTTTGTTGCAACATGTTCACCTTTTCGTAAAGCATTTAATCCCCAAAATGTATGAAAAATAGTTACTTCATGATCAAAAGCTGCTGCACCGTTCGCAATAATATAGGCGGCCATTGCTTTGTCATAATCTCCACTAAATAAAATGATATTTGTTTTCTTAGTTGCCATATTCCTTCTCCCCCTCGTTCTTTATACCCAATAGGGTATATTACGAAACAAAAAATATATTTTATATATACTATTACCCCTATGGGTATAGAATGTTGAAAATAAAAAATAGTGTCAAACACAATTTATCTACTTTTTACAAGTAAATTTACTGCTTCTTTCACTAAATCTTCAGCATCTTGCCCGTTTTCATTCGCATTTCGGACACAATCAACTAAGTTTGAGCTTACAATCACGCCAATCGTACGATCCAAAGCTGATTTAACTGCTGATAATTGAGTAATGACATCTTTACAATCTTTGTCTTCTTCCATCATTTTTAAAATCCCACGAATCTGTCCCTCAATTCGCTTTACTCTATTTTTTACTGGATCATCATATTTCATTAAATCACCCCTAACTTATAAAACCAAGCCTAACCATTATTCTAGAATATATGTGCAATATTCTTAATTAAAATATATACCCCTCAGGGTATATTGTCAATCATTTGATTTTATATGAATTAGACTTCTTTAAGGGAGTTAAAAGTGGACAAAAAAAGATCATCATAATGTGATCTTTTTTCACAGGCTACTTTGAGAATTTAAGATTTCACTGCCGTTTCAATCTCAAAATAAGTACCGACTTCCATAACTGCTTCGTCTTTATGAATAAAATCATTTTTCTCTTTTAAATAAATATAATCTTTAGACCATTCTCCAATGTTTTGAATAATGTCTCTTAAAGCATTAGTAAATATAACGACTTCTTCATTAGTAGTCGTTGGATGAACACTCATGCGAATCCATCCCGGCTTTACGCTAATATTACCATTATCGATTTCATCTGTTATTGCTTTAGACATTTCTCTTGTAATATTCAGTAGCATATGACCATAAGTACCCGCACATGAACAACCACCTCGTACTTGAATTCCGTAGCGATCATTTAATAATCTAACGACTAAATTATGATGAATATCTTTTAAATAAAAAGAATAAAAACCTAACCGTGGATTACTAGAATCTTCAAGTAACACTACATTTTCAATTGTTCTGAGCTCATCTAATACGATGTGTGCCAATTCTTCTTCACGATTTAATATATTCGCTGTTCCCATTGCATTTTTTACTTTAATTGCAAGAGCTGTTCTAATCGTTTGCAGAAATCCTGGCGTACCTCCATCTTCTCTTTCACGAATATTGTTAATGTATTTTTTCTCTCCCCACGGATTTGTCCATTCAACAGTTCCCCCGCCTGGATGATCTGGTATTTTATTTTGGTACATTGACGAATCAAATATTAAAACTCCACTGCTACCTGGTCCTCCTAAAAACTTGTGTGGTGAAAACAGAATGGCATCAAGTTTTTCCATCGGATCACTAGGATGCATATCGATGTCAACATATGGTGCAGAAGCTGAGAAATCCACAAAACAAACGCCATTATATTCATGCATAAGTCTAGCTAGCTTATGATAAGGTGTAATTAATCCAGATACATTGGAACAAGCACTAAAGGATCCAATCAATTTTCGTTTATTTTTATAAAACTCAAGTCGATTTCTTAAATAGTTTAAATCGACGACATGATTAGTACAATTAGGTACAACTTCTACATCACAAATCGTTTCCAACCACGAAGTATGATTGCTATGATGCTCCATACTTGTTATAAAAACAACTGGTCTTTCTTCCTCAGGTATACTTAAACGAAAATGGAAATTTTCATGTATTTTTAGCCCTAAAATTCGTTGAAACTTATTCATAACGCCAGTCATTCCTGATCCATCTGTTATGATTGTGTCGGAAGCGCTTGCATTAACATGTTCTTTTATGATCTGTAATGCTTCATGATAACAATTCGTCATCGTACTTCCAGTTATATTTGATTCCGTATGCGTATTTGCAACATAAGGCCCAAAAGTAGAAAGCAATTTTTCTTCAACAGGTCCATATAACCTACCACTAGCAGCCCAATCTAAATAAATAATTTTCTTTTCACCAAATGGCGATAAGAATGTTTTTTCATTTCCAATAATCTCTTTTCTAAATTGTGAAAAATACTTTTCTAAATTCAATTTTATCGCTCCTAATGAGAATATGTTTTGTGCTTTTTAATCGGATGCTCTGTTTAAGTTGATTTAGATAAAACCGAGTATTCCAATACCCTAATGGGTATTATACAAAATGCACTGAAGCCAGTCCGTTCATGACGGAATGGCTTTTTATAGTAATTTAACAATTTTTAAACAGAACCAATTAAAAAGAAAATATCTTGCGTCAAAATCTAAATAGAAAACTTATTTACATATACAAATATATGTCATATTATTCTGCATTAAAAGAATTTTTTCACTTTTTAACGAATAATAAAATTTTGCATTATTTATTTTATTTAAAAAGAGAGCCTTTTTGATAGTACTCTTTCATCATTTTTTCCGGGACCATACTACCACCTGTCCCCCAAATGACATGGGTACTATTTTCCATTTTTTTTAATAAATTATTTTTTAACAAATAATTTTGACCTTCTTTAAATAATTTAATCGGGCCAATCATACCTGCTAGTGCTGACGGTTCTAAATACAGATCCTCAAAATCTACTAAATCTTTTAACATCGTATATAGTTTTTCATCACAAATTGTATAGCTACCGCTTAAAAAAGGCTCAATAATTTTTCCTACAAAGCCAGATGGTCTCCCTACAGCTAATCCATCTGCATCCGTTTTATTATCAATACCAAAGTCTTGTACAGAAACTTGATCGTGAAGTCCTGTCATTAATCCAATCAACATACAAGGAGAATGAGTTGGCTCGGCAAAAAAGACATGAACATTATCTTTAAATAATAGTTTTAATCCAAATGCGACACCACCAGGTCCTCCTCCAACACCGCAAGGTAAATAGACAAATAATGGGTGGTTTTCATCAATAGTAATGTCTAATTCATCAAACTGCTTTTTTAAACGTGAAGCTGCTACTGCATAACCTAAAAATAAATCTTTTGAATTCTCATCGTCTACAAAATAACAATTTGGATCTGCTTTGGCTTGAATTCGTCCTTCTTCTACTGCCTTACTATAATCCGCCTCGTACTCAATAACATTTACGTTTTTACTTCTAAGCAAGTCTTTTTTCCATTGCTTTGCATCTGCTGACATATGTACTGTTACTTTAAAACCTAACTTTGCACTAATAATGCCAATGCTCAAACCTAAATTACCTGTAGACCCTACAGCAATTGAGTAGTTAGAGAAAAAATCTCTAAAAATATCACTATCTATTTTTGAGTAATCATCTTCAATCGTTAATAGTTGATGCTTTATAGCTAGACTTTCAGCATGCTTTAATATTTCATAAATGCCACCTCTTGCTTTAATTGAGCCTGATATCGGTAAATGACTATCACATTTTAAAAATAATTCTCCTAATATAGTTTGTTGGAAATCTTTTTCTAACGATTGTTTCATAGAAGGAATTTGTACTAAAGGCGACTCAATCATGCCATTTGTATCTTTTGTTTCCGGAAAAACCTTTGAAATATATGGGGCAAACCTTTTTAATCGTTCATCTGCGTCGTTTACATCATCTTGAGTAAGAGGTGATTTTTTAATTGCTTTTTGAAACGTCTCAAAATTTGGATTGAACCAAAGATATTCCTCTAATTTAATAAGTTTTTTTAACAATGGATAATTTTCTATATATGACTGTATATCAATTCTTTCCATCTCTATTTTTCTCCTTACTTTATTCAGTTTATTTAAAGTTTAACAGATATTATGCCAATGCCTGTAACTTTGTTTATGAATTAGAAAGTTGTATCTTTTTCAAATAAATAGTATAGAATAGCCTCGATTGTTAATCTTTTCTATATTTTCTTCAGAAGTCATTGGTTTATCAGTGGATTTACCCTATACTATTTCCATGTATAAATTGTTGGAGGAAATATGAATTCTAATCATAAAAATAATAGGTTATATCTATTGTTAGAAATACTTATGGTATCTACTAAACTGGGCTTAACTTCTTTTGGTGGACCGATTGCACATTTAGGTTATTTTCATGAAGAATATGTAAGAAGGAAAAAGTGGATTGATGACCAAAACTATGCTGACTTAGTAGCTTTGTCACAATTTTTACCTGGACCGGCAAGTAGCCAAGTTGGCATTGGTATTGGCGTAATGCGTGCAGGAGTCTTAGGTGGCATTGTTTCATTTATTGGATTTACATTACCATCAGTAATTGTACTTATATTATTTGCATCATTACTACAAGACATAGATATAAAAAACTCCGGTTGGATCCATGGATTAAAATTGGTTGCGGTGCCGATTGTTGCACAAGCTATTTTAGGCATGGTGAAGAACTTGACCCCTGATTTAAAAAGGAAAGCTCTTGCTTTGTTTGCGATGATGGCTACACTAATATGGCAAACGACATTCACTCAAATTGCTGTCATTTTAATTTCTTCAATTGTAGGATATTTTCTATATCAGGATAATGAAAATAATGATAAAACTACATTAATTACGAATATATCAAAAAAGATTTCAATCTTTTGTTTAGCTTTATTTTTTTTATTATTAGTTTTATTACCTTTATTTAGTTCATTTACATCGTCAATATGGATTTCTATATTTGATAGTTTTTACAGAGCAGGATCAATGGTATTTGGTGGAGGTCATGTTGTTCTCCCTTTACTTGAACGTGAGTTTGTTCCTACTGGATGGCTAAGCAAAGAAACATTTTTGGCTGGATATGGTGTCACGCAGGCTGTACCTGGACCATTATTTACATTTGCAGCCTATTTAGGAACTATAATGGTGGGCTTTCGAGGAGGTATTATTGCAACGATTGCCATCTTTTTACCTGCTTTCCTACTTATTATAGGTACTCTCCCATTTTGGTCTAGTATGCGTCGTAGTTCGAAATTAAGGAGAGCTTTATTAGGCATAAACGCCGCAGTAGTTGGAATCTTAATTTCAGCTTTTTTTAATCCAATATGGATCAGCTCTGTTTTTTCTATTTTTGACTTACTAATCGTAGCAATCTTATTTAGTATGTTAGTAATTATAAAATTACCACCATGGATTATTGTACTTGTAGGAGCAATTAGTGGGGAAATTTTATCTAGAATATAATTTTAATTTGGTTTATATCGATTTGTTCAAACTATAGGAGAATAACTCGAATAGAAGAGCAAAACCAATAAAAAAGCAGAAAACTCATACATGTTTTTCTGCTTTTTTATTTTCAATTATTTTATTAATACAGCAATATTTCTTGCAGTTCTTTCAATATTATCAAATGCGTTTTTCATTACATCTTCAATTGGTAAGATTGCAGGAATCGTAGGAAAAATAGCATCGATTCCATGTTTATACAATTCCTCTATCCCCTTACCAATACTACCACAAATTGCAATTACTTTTGCATTAGATGGAGCACAAGATGCCGCTCCAACAGGTGCTTTACCATAAATTGTTTGACCATCCATTCTGCCTTCTCCTACAATTACGATGTCAGCATCTTTACATATTTCTTTAACATTTAATTGTTCAAGAACGAGTTCAATCCCTTTTTTTATTGAAGCATTTGCGAATAACATTAAGCCTGCACCCATGCCACCACCAGCTCCACTACCGGGGATCTCTGAGACGGATTTATTTAGATAATGCTCAGTAATCTGATAGAAATTTCCCATTGCTTCATCCACTATAGCTAATTGATCCACAGATAGCCCTTTTTGTGTTCCAAATATATATGTTGCTCCATTTCTACCAATCAATGGATTAACAACATCTGCTGCAATAGTGATTTTCACTTTATCTAATAGTGGCGACTTGTTTTCATCAGACATTGAAGCTACTTTTAGTAATGCCTCACCATTGCATTTAATTTCCCTACCGTTTTGATCGAAGAATTGGTAACCTAACGCTTGAGCCATACCAATCCCACCATCATTTGTTGAGCTACCTCCAACACCAACGATCAGCTCAGAAACTCCACGCTCAATAGCATAAAGAATCAATTCGCCAACACCAAAGGAAGTAGTTTGTAACGGATCACGTTTTTCAATTGGTACAAGATGTAAGCCACAAGCTTCAGCCATTTCTATAAAAGCTGTTTTATTATCCTTAGAAAATGCGATTTTAGCCCGAACCGTTTCATTAAGAGGACCTATTACATTAATGGTTTCTACCTCTCCACCATTTGATGCGATTAAAGCTTGAACAGTGCCCTCCCCTCCGTCGGCTAAAGGTAATAAATGATACTCTGCATTCGGGAATACAGAATGAAAGCCATTATATATGGCATTAGCTACATTCGTTGCATCCAAGCTTTCTTTAAAGGAATCAGGTAATATAACTACTTTCATTTGTCCACCTCTTTAAAGTGATGCGATAATTTGATCTGTTAAGTTAAATAATTTTCCATTAATTTCGATTGAAACTTCTGTATCAGTTTGTTTTGTCACCGTTACAGATTCATTCGTTATTGTAATCACAAGATTTGTACCTTGCCAATTGAAGGGGAATGAAAGTTTGTCCCAATTTTTAGGTAAGTTGGGATTAATCTTTAACTTTTTATCTTCCACAGTTATGTTTGCAAAACCAAAGATTGTTGCTAACCAATTCGCACCAAGTGATGCTGCATGAATTCCTTCATCTGATGACTTCGGATTAGGTCCTAAATCGATTAAACAAGCTTCTTGAAAAAGTCGATAAGCATTTTCTTTTTCGCCACATCTTGCAGCAACAATTGCATGAATCGCTTTACTAAGTGATGAATCATGAATTGTATGTTCCTCATAATAATGCAAATTCTTTTTGACTACATCTTCTTCAAATAAATTTGGGAATAGATATAATAACATAACTACATCAGCCTGTTTTAAAATCTGCATCTCATTTACTTCTTGTCGAGAATAATCAAAGAGTATTGCCTGGCTACCTTGTGTCTGTTTATAAGTTGATAAATCAATCTCAGGTTTTGTTAAAAATGTATCATCCTGTGGAATAATCTTGTCTTCGTTTGGTTGTGGTAAGTAAAGTCGGTTTAAAAAATCATTTCCGCTCTTAAATAGGTCTTGTTCGATCTTATTATATTTTTCCATATAATATAATGCTTGTTGAACATTATAATAAGCCATATAGTTCGTATAAGCATTGTTGTTAATATGTTCTGTATATTCGTCAGGTCCAATTACGTCATTAATTGAAAGTACTTCATTTTCATCAGTCGTACGACTTATCCAAAATCTTGCAGTTTCCTTTAACAATTCTAAACCTTCATTTGCCATAAATTCTTCATCAATTGTATTTTCATAGTATTGGCATACAGCAAAAGCGATGTCTGCTACAATATGATGCTCAGCTATAGCTGAAGCAACCTTTTGTCGGGTACCAGTTAATATATTAATAGCTGCATATTCAGGAGTTTCCTCCATTCCAGAGTATGCACTTTCCCAAGGGAAAAGAGCACCCGCATAACCATTTTTAGTAGCCTTATCTTTTGCTTCTTTTATATGAAGATATCGATATGTTAATAATTTTCTTGCTACTTCCGGTTCAGTAAATAAATGAAAAGGTGCAATAAAAATTTCTGTATCCCAAAACACATGTCCTTTATAGCCTTCACCAGTTAAACCTTTTGCTCCAACACTAAACCTTTCATCATGAGATGGTGTCATTATTTCAATATGGTAAAGTGAAAAGTCTATTGCGATTTGGTCGATCTCTTCCTTTGAAGAAATACTAACACGCTTTTGTTCCCAAAAATGATGCCACTTAATAGCTGAACTCTCTAGTAGACGCTCGTAGCCAGTTGATAAATTTTCTTGAACGGCCTGAATACTAGCTTGTGCAGGCGCTTCTTCTACTCTATCAATTGATGTATAGATTGCACTTATTTTTTCTAATTCGAACGGCTGATCAACAGTTATATCTTGTTTAATGATTGCCATAAGTTGACGGTTCTTTGCTACAAAAGAAACATCACTTGTACTAGATACATTACATGATGTTGCTAATGAGATTGTATGATTACTTTCAGTCGTTCTATATACAGCATGCATTATTTTTTTATCGATCACACGAATGTTTTCTTCTAAAAGATGTTGTTTTCCAAAATTTGATGTCTGTGCATCAATACCAGTTTTTATTCTAATTGATGCATCACAATCCAAACTATTCACAGTAATTTTAGACGCAAGTAAATGTAAATTATCTTTTGAAACAAATCGTTGAAATTTTAGAAAAAATCGATTACCACTTTTGTTTTTCCATACGACCTCTCTAGTTAACTCACCTTTTTGCATATTTAAAATTCGTTCATAAGAAAGTATTTCACCTGTAAGAACTGAAAAAATTTCACCATTTATTTCAATTTTCATACCAATTATATCTGGTAAATTTACGATTTCTGTAACATCATTTGAAGTGAATTTATTATATATCCCCGCTACGTACATTCCTCGAGTTTGTTCCGAATAATATTCCTCATGACTCGCTCGTAAACCTAAATAGCCATTTCCTAAAGCCATAATCGTTGCGTATTTATTGATAGTTTGTAAATCAAATTGCGTTTCGTTAATTACATTTACTTCATTCATAAAGATATACTCTCACCTTTTTCAGCTGATTGATAGATCGCTTCTACAAGTTGTTGGATAGCATAACCTTGTTCTCCATCTGCTAACATGACATTCTCCCCTAAGCAACGATTAACAAAAGCAGCCATGCTTTTCGAATGACGGTCAGGATCAGCCTCTTCTCTCTTTAAAAGAGTTACAAGCTCTCCTTTTTCATCTGTATAGATTTCGGCTGGAAACATCAATGCACCAGCTTGATCTCCACAAATTTCTACATTCATTTCTGATTTTTCTTTTATATTCAATGCAAAGGATGTTTCTAACTGAATTAAGCAACCATTCTCTAATTCAATATAAGAAAATAAGGAATCTTCTACTTCAAATTTTGAAGGATCCCATTTACCAAATGCACCTTCATCTTTTTTGTGACCAATTTTCTTAAACATTTTTGCTGTTACTTTTTTAACTTTTGGATAGTCCAAAACATGTAGTGCAGTATCAAGCATATGGATTCCTAAATCGATTAGTGGCCCACCACCTTGGATCTCTTTATTCGTAAAGTTACCCCAACCCGGAATTCCATTTCGTCTTAAAGCTTTTACTTTAACAAAATAAATCTCACCTAATAAACCTTGCTCTATTTTTTCTTTTACAATCGATACATCATCCGCAAATCGATGATGAAAATCAAAGGCAAGTATACGTCCCTTCGCTAAAGCTGTTTCATACATCTTTCTAGCATCTTCAGCTAAGATTGCAGGTGGTTTTTCACAAAAAACATCACAATTATTTTCTAATGCTTGCATAACACTCTCAAAATGATATTTATTTGGAGTACAGATACTAACAATTTCAGGACTTTCTTTTGCATACATTTCAGTAGCATCAGTGTAATAGTTAGGAATATTATTACGTTCTGCAAAGTTTCTTAGTGATTCCTCATTTACACCTACCACTGCAACAACTTCTAAATCATCTCTAGTTTTATAGTAAGCAACGTGAACTTTTTCAGCTATTTGTCCCCCGCCAATAATAGCTACTCTCTTCTTAATCACAATGCTACTCCTTTCAACTTAAAGCTTCTTTTATATGATGAAATGCTTTAATATATTCATCCTCTAAGTTAATTCCACGAATACGACACTCAAATGTTAAATAACCATCATAGCCATCATTCTTTAATTGCTCAAAGTGCTTTTTAAAATCTAATGATCCACTACCAGGTTGGAAACGGTGATTATCTGCAATGTGTATATGTTTAACTAAATCACGATTATTGTGAAGTGCTTCTGATAGATCATCTTCTTCAATATTCATGTGATAAAAGTCAGCAATTATTTTCACATTTTTAAACTGATTATCTTCAATATATTTACGTGCATCAGCTAAAGTATTAATCATATGATCCTGATAACGGTTTAATGGTTCTAAATAAATTGTAGTTCCCGTTTCACCTGCTACTTTATCTAAAAATATTAGTGATTCAGTAACAGCTTTTCGATCTCCCTCCATACTTCTTGGTGAAGTCATAGGTGGTAATCGGAATGTAAACATCCCCCATGCTGCCGGTACTACAATCCCTTTTCCTCCAACCTCTTTTAAAGCTTTTAAAATTTCTTCAATATCTGCCAACCCTTTTAATCGACGCTCTTCAATAAAGTCACCAATCCATCCATAATAACCACCACAAGCTGTAGTTACAGGTAAACCAGTCTCTTTTATTGCTTCTTTAACCTCATCTAAATGATCAACTAAATATTTACCATCGATTTCAAAACCTTCAAATCCAATTTCTTTTAAATAGTTAAATTTTTCCTTAATGTTTTCTGGGAAAAATGCTTGATTTTGTGTTCCAATTTTCATTCTTATTCACTCCTAGATAGAGGGGAGTGCTAAATACTCCCATAACATTTTTTTACTTATTAAATTGAACACCCATCTTAATACTTAGTTCAGGTTTTTGGTCAACAAATTCCATATATGATTCTGCAACTTCATTAAATGAAACAACAGGTTCAATTAAATCTTCACAATTTAAATACCCGTTCATTAATAATTCCCAACAAGTATTTTCGATACGTTTACGTGACCAACGTGGATAGTCTGGGTTTGGTTCACTACTGCCTCGTGAAAATACAATCTTTGCATTGTTAAAATGAGCTTCACGGCCAAGGTTAAATCCTTCCGGGAATGGTTTAGCAAATGCGATATAAGAAATTGTTCCACCGTATGCAATTCCTCTTAACGCAGCTTGAAGTGCACTTGAAACGCCACTAGTTTCAATAATTGAATCTGCACCTAATTTATTTGTTATTTTTTTAATTTCGTATCCTAAATCGCATGCTGTTGGGTCAAAGCAATAGTCAGCTCCATTTTTTAAAGCGATATCACATCTATGACTTATCGGATCTACACCAATTACAATACTAGCACCAGCTTTCTTTGCTAATTGAATTGCAATTTGTCCAATCGCTCCTAAACCGACAACTACTACATAATCACCCGCTCTAACATTTGCATCTCTAACACCGCTCATTGCAAATTGTGCTGGGTCATAATAAACTGCATTCTTCCATGAAGAACCTTCTGGCATTTTACGTAATTTATAGTTATCTACAGCATTAACGATTACGGTTTCCATAATCGGACCATAAGTACAAACTTGATCACCTAATTTATACTCAGTTACTTCATTGCCAATTTCACAAATACTACCTACAACCATATTTCCTAATTGAAATTCACCAAATACGATTCCACGTGCAGAACCTTCTTCACGTGGCATAAACATTTTCCACTCTTCATTGAACTCCTCATCAATAAATGGGCTAAGTCCTCTAAAATCAACTACTTCCGTACCGTGTTTTGGTGAAGCAAATTCTACTTTAATTTTTACTTCATTTGGTTGTACTGGGCGATCTACGTACTCGACTAATGCTGCAACTCTTGGTTCAACTGCTACTAATTTTTTCATTTCATTTCATCCTTTCAGTAAAAAATGTTTCGAATTAACCTTTTACTCCACCTTCAGTTAAGTTCCCTTTAATAAAGTGTTCAGATATTGCATACATAACAACAACTGGTAAGGCAGTAACCAAAGATGCTGCCATCATACGACCCCACACATAATCTGGTGTACTAAATAAAGTGTTTAAACCGATTGGTAACGTAAAGTTTTCTGAACTTGATAAGAAAATAGATGCAAATAAGTAATCATTCCATGCAATCATAAATGCATAGACAAAAACTGATACGATTCCCGATATTGATAAAGGAATAATAATATAGAAGATTATTTTCAAACGACTTAGGCCATCGATCATAGCCGCTTCTTCTAAATCTTCAGGAATTGTATCGAAATAACTCCTTAACATAAATATCGCTGTTGGAAGAGTTTGCACAATCATTGTAATGATCAATGCCATTTTTGTATCATATAAGCCAAAGCCAGAAATTATTTTGAATAAAGGTACTACTAATAAAATCCCTGAAAACATATATACAGTGTAAAAACTAGCATTAATTGTAACTCTTCCCTTAAATTTGAGTTTTGATAATGCATAAGCTCCTAATATTCCAAGTACAACTGATAATGAAGCTGCTATTAATGAAACGATCAAACTATTTTTAAAATAGTTTAAATATGGAAAAATTGTCGGGTTAAAAATGTCAATATAATGTTGGAAAGTCCATACATGTGGCAATAATGTCGGATTTGTTGCAATTGCTTCTTTTGAACTTTTTAATGACGTCATTAGCATAATAAAGAATGGAAATAACATGATTCCTAGTATTAGAATCAGTACTACATAGAAACCAGTTTTCTTTATAATTTTATTTCTTTTGTTACTTACTGCTGCCATTTAAGTTCACCCTCTTTCTTGATACGATAATAACAATGAATAATATGATGAATAAGATTACTGAAATTGACGATGCTTTTCCTAGATTATTGAAAGCAAACGCAGTTTCGTATAAATAAATACCTAAAATATTTACTTTGTTTGTTAATAAATAAACATCTGTAAACATGTAGAACATCCAAATAAATCGTAAAGTTACAACCGTTAGTAAAACCGGCATAATCGCTGGTAAAGTTACAACTTTAAACTTTTGCCAAAGTGAAGCCCCATCAATATCTGCAGCTTCGTATAAAGTTTTATCAATCGTTTGCAAGATTGCTAAAAACGAAATAAATGCATAAGGGAAATACTTCCAAATCGCAAAAACTACTACAACTATAAAACTACTAACTGGATTGTCAAACCATAACGGTGCACTTTTAAATAAATGGAAAACATCCGTTCCTAAGTAATTAATAACCCCATATGAGTTATTAAACATATATTTCCAAGCAAAAACTAATGAAATAGATGGCGTTACATAAGATAAGATAATTAAAGAACGAGCTGTTTTACGGAACTTAAATGGTCGATTAAAGAATAATGCAACACCTAGACCAACGATCGTACTACCAACTACAGTTAATACTGTATATAAAATGGTAATTCCTAAAGATTTATAAAACTCAATATCTTTAATAACATCCGTGTAGTGAGATAGACCAACAAACTTAGCTGGTAATCTAGGGTTAATTGGCTGATCAAAGAAACTTATTTTAATATTAGATAACATCGGATAAGCAACTAGTAATAATAGAAGGAAAATACTTGGTAAAAGTAGTATCATGGCTAGTTTTATATCAGATTTTTTTCGGACAATCGGTTTCATACTACCTCCTAAAAAACAATCTACTCTCTCATTTGATAGATTGGTGATAAAGAAAAGTTGTTTAAAAAGCAACTTAGCTTGCTTTTCAAGCGTTCGTTCTTTCTAAACAACTTTCAGTAATTAAGAAATCAAATAATTAATACTTGATAAATTGAATTAAAAGTAATTATTTTATTACGCCTTTTAATTTTTCTCCTGCTTCTTTAATAGCAGAATTTACGCTTTTTCCACCAACAGTCACTTCATTAATTAACTTAGCAACTGCACCTGAACTTGTAACATCACCCATTTTTAAGAAGTTCTTGTTATCAACAAGACCGAATACCTGAATGTTTTCAAACGCACTTGCGATTTCAGTTGAAAGCTCACCAAATGAATTGACAACTTCATTTTCTTTATATTCTTTGCTTTCTGTTACTTCTTTATTTACTGGTTGAGATCCACCTGGAGACATTAATACCAACTTCGTATTATTTTCAGGTTTTGCCATAAACTCTACTAATTTTTCTGCTGCAGCTTTTTGGTCATCTTCTAAACCAGAAGAAATCGTGTAAGCTGATACTGTTCCATAAACTGCTTTTGTTTTTTCATTTGGAATTACAAATCCAATATTGTTTGTTTTGCCTTCTTCATAGACTGAAGGAAGAATATAAGTCGAATAAACAGCCATTGGAGCAGATCCATTCATGAAAGCATCTTTTACTTCTGTAACATCATTGGAACCTGGCATTGTATATTTTGATAATTCTTTATAGTAGTTTAAAGCTTCTTTCATTTCAGGTGTATTAAGTGTTAAATCACCTTTGCTATCGAACATATTAGCATTGTTTGATAAAGCGAATTGTGAAAAGGCTTGTTCAGAAAAACCACCTTCTACAGTTGGAATTGCAATACCGTATTTTTTATTTCCACTATTTGTAAATGCTTTTGCAATCTTTAAAACATCATCCCAGTTGTTAGGTTCAGCGAATCCTTTGTCGGCAAGCAATTGCTTGTTATACCAAATTCCTTGTACCCAACCACTAATCGGAACACCTGTATAATTTTTGCCGTCCTCAGTTTTTAAAAGCTTTAACGCACCTTCATAATACTTATCTTCCCCAACTTTAGAAATAATTGATTTAACTGCATCTTTATCAATTAATTCGTCCTTGTCCATAACTTTTGCATAGTCTTGTCCAACTTCAATTACTGCTGGAAGTTTACCAGAACTTGCTAACGTTACAACTTTTGTATTATAAGCATCTTCCTCAACTGGAACTTGCTTTACTTTAATAGTTGGATTTGCTTTTTCAAATTTTGAAATTAAGTCTGTGATAACTGCTAATCTTTCTTGTTCAACAGAAGAATGCATAAATTCGATCGTTACTTTGCCATTCTCTTTTTTACCACCACAAGCTGTTAATCCAACAGCTAACATTAAAACCAAGAATATACTTAGAAATTTCTTCATTATCCTTCCTCCTAATTTACTGGTTTTAACCAAATGTATTGATATGGATTTATAGAAATATATTCATTAAATTCTTCAACTTCTCCAGTTAAAATATTCAAATACTTTCCATTTAAATCACACTTAACTTCTTCATTTGATAGATTGTGAAGAATGACAATGCTATCATCTTGATCTAATCGTTTAATGGCGAATAAATTTTCATTCAGATCAAGTATTTCCATTTTTGCATTTGGGTTAAATAGTTTTTCTTCTTTACGTACTTGAATAATATTTGTAAGTTCTGTAAAAATCTTATTTCTTAATGATCCCACTTCATTTAACTCATTTTCAATTTCAACAAATGAATATTTTTGACGATTAATCGAACGATTCATACCTGTTCTTTCTACACCTGCATAATCATTTCTTGAACCAAGCATACTTTGAATATAAATTGCCGGTACTCCTTGGAATGTTAATAAAATTGAATGTGCCAATAAGAATTTCTTTACTCTTAGCTCATCACTTGAAGATTGTTTATTTAAAGCATCTAAGTAAGTTACATTAATTTCATATGGACTTTCGGTACCATCTGAATTTTTCTTATAATTTACTAGTGCACCTTCTATCTTTAAATCTTCTACTAGAGAAAGTATTTCTTCTTCAGGGATTATTCCACGAATCGGATTTAAACCAATTCCATCGTGAGAAGCCAAGAAGTTGAAGAAGGTTGTTTCTTCCCCAGATCCTTCAAGATTTTTTGCCCATTTTGTTAATGCACTACCATTCCCTTTATGGAGTGAGTATAAAACTAATGGAGGCAGCGGAAATTGGTAAACCATATGTGCTTCATCATGTCCGTTACCGAAATAAGAAATATTATCTAGATGAGGTACATTTGTTTCAGTAATCATTACTGTACCTTTAGCAGCTTCATCTAATAAATCACGGAATAATTTAACGATTTCATGTGTTTTTTCCAGATGGATACAAGAAGTACCAACTTCTTTCCACATATATCCTACAGCATCAAGTCTTACATATTCTGCTCCTTGTTCCAGATAAAACAGTAAAACATCAACCATATCTAATAAAACTTGTGGATTCCTAAAGTTCAAATCAATTTGATCATCACTAAACGTTGTCCAAATGTATTTTTCCTCACCATACGCTAAATTAAACTTTGCTAGTAATGGAAGTGCTCTAGGTCTAGTTACTGAGCTTAAATCAATTGATGGATCCATTTCGACGAAGTAATCTTTATATTTTGGATCACCATTCAAATAGCCTTGGAACCATTCACTCTTACTAGAAATGTGATTACATACATAATCAAACATGATTCTTGCAGATTTTGATAAATTCTCAATATGTGACCAATCTCCTAAATCTGGGTTTACTTTTTTATAGTCAACTACTGAAAATCCATCATCTGATGTATAAGGATAAAAAGGTAAAATATGAACAAGTTCAAATTTATTGGCTAAATGTTCATCAAACATTTTTTTAAATGTTTCTAATGTAGGTATTCCCTCTTCCTGAAACTGATCGCCATAAGTAATTAAAACAACATCGGACTCATCCCAATTTTCTTTTCTTTTTTTCGTAATTTTCAATTTAGCTTCTTTAATTCGTTTCTCTATTAAGCTATAAATCTGATCTATGTCTTCATTTTCATAAATAAAAGCTAATCTTTCTTTTATTTTACTCATATGATCCCTCCTTGTGGTATCGCTCCCACAGAGATGTAAAAAAATTTGGTACTCGTTTGGTACTCGTTTGGTACCGCTCCCAAATTCAATATATTATAGAAAGCGCTTACTGTCAATTTAAAATATTTATAAAAATTTATTTTTTATTTGCAATCAATTTACTTTGATAGAATAGTTTAAAACGTTTGATTTTTATTATTTATTCTATAGTATTGCTACTTTTTACTATTCTCCCTATAATTGCCCTAGTAATAAATACAACTTGAAACAAGTTCAATTTTACTATTCGCAGTTCACAGTCTTGACAAATTTTAAAATAAATCGTTACTATCAATGTATATTATGAATTAATATTTTTTGTAATACCGCTCCTAGCTATTCGTTACCAAAAAAATATTTTGATATAATTCCCATAGATTTTACAGCGTTTTATTTTAAAAAAAATAATTAATAACGACAAAATGTAAACGTTTTTACTAAAATTACTTTAAATAAGAATGGAGTATACAAATGGGCCCTACAATTTATGATATTGCTCGTGTAGCTAACGTTTCAAAGTCCACTGTATCTCGAGTATTAAATAATAAAGATAATATTTCAGAAGAAAGTCGTAATCGAGTAATGAAGGCTATTGAAGAATTAAATTATCAGCCAAATAAATTAGCCAGAGCACTTACATCATCAGGATTTGATGCAATATTGGTGATGTCTCGATCTACGAAAACAACCGCTGGAAACACGTTTTTCTCTGAAATTATTCACTCTATTTCCACGAGATCAGAAGTAGAAAATTTTGATGTCATTATCCAAACATCTAAAAATAGCAAAGATGAGTTAAATAAATGTATTGAGAAAATTCGAGGAAGAATGATTAAGGGAATTCTAATGCTAAGTTCACCTGCAAATGAAGAGTTTTTCAAAGAATTAGATAAATATGAAATTCCAGTAGTTGTTATTGGAAGAGTAGAAGGAAATTATCAACATATTTATTCAGTGGATACTGATAATTTTAATGATAGTTATCAATTAGTCCAACACTTGATCGATCAAGGACATACTGACATTGCATGTCTTCATTCTTCTCTCGATTACCATGTATCGATTGACAGATTGGAAGGATATAAAAAATGTCTAGTTGATAACGGAATTCCTCTTCGCCCTGATCGAATGTTTGATAGTGGTTACACAATGGAAAGAGCATATGAAGTTTCAGAATCACTTTTGAAGTCTAAAGATTTACCTACTGCAATTTTTGCAATTGATGATCTAAAAGTTATTGGACTTTATAATACAACCGCAAAGTTAGGGATATCTATTCCGAAAGATATTTCAATTATTGGATATAATAATGGGATTTTTTCCCCCTTATTCTCACCACCATTAACTGGGATTGAAATTCCGATTATGAAGCTTGGTGAAATAGCTACAGACTTACTTTTTAAAAGAATAAAAAATGAACCTGAAAAATCAGAGCATATTATTGTTCCAACAAAGCTGGTCGAACGAAAATCAGTTGCCAAAATAAATTAATTAAAGTAATGGGGGGTACCATTTTGAATAAACAAATTGAAGCAATTATTTTTGACTTAGATGGTGTAATTACTGATACTGCTGAATTTCATTATTTAGCATGGAAAAAACTAGGTGAAGACTTAGGAATTCCTTTTGACCGTGAGTTTAATGAAACGCTAAAAGGAGTAAGCCGAACAGATTCATTAGAAAGAATCCTAACATTTGGAAACAGACAAAATGATTTCTCCGAAGCTGAAAAAAATGAGTTAGCAACAAAAAAGAATGCTCATTATGTTGAACTAATCCGTAATATTTCTGAAAATGACCTATTACCAGGAATCGAATCTTTCTTAATTCAAATCAAGAAAGCTGGCATTAAAATTGCGATGGCTTCGGCTTCAAAAAATGCATTAATGGTTGCTAATGCTTTAGGAATTACCCAGTATTTTGATCACATAGTTGACGCCGCTACCGTCGTTAATTCAAAACCAGATCCAGAGGTATTTCTAAAAGCTGCTGAGGCAGTTTCAGCCAACCCTAAAAATTGTATCGGTGTGGAGGATGCAGCTGCGGGCGTTGATGCGATTAATGCTGCAAATATGTTCTCTGTTGCAATTGGAGATTCCACTATTTTAAGTCATGCAAATTTTGTTTTATCTTCAACAGAAGAATTAGAGCTTAATAGAATTATTGATAAGTATTTACTATCGTAATTCCGTCATAACATAATACAAGAATAATATTTCATTTAAATAAAAAAAACGAAAATCTATTTTTTAAGATTTTCGTTTTTTTTTATTATGACAACATCTTCTCCTGTTTTTCCACCAACTCAATCTCAAATCCTAAATCTTCTAGCATTGCATGATCACTATTTGTCTCCTGCCCCTCAGTAGTCAAATAATCTCCTATAAAAATACTATTTGCGGCATAAAGTCCTAATGGTTGTAAACTACGTAGATTTACTTCACGTCCACCAGAAATTCGAATTTCTTTCTTCGGATTTATAAATCGGAATAGTGCCAATACTTTTAAGCAGTAGCGCGGATTTAATTCGTTCACACCTTCTAGTTTCGTTCCATTAATAGCATGTAAAAAGTTTACTGGAATGGAGTCTGCATCTAATTGTCGTAATGACCTTGCGATTGAAATAACATCTTGTTTTGTTTCTTTCATCCCAATAATGGCTCCAGAGCAAGGTGATATACCTGATTTTTTAACTTTCTCAACTGTATCGATTCGATCCTGATATGTATGAGTTGTGGTAATATAATTATGGTGCTCAGCTGATGTATTTAAATTGTGATTATATCGGTCAACACCTGCTTCTTTAAGCTCACTTGCTTGATGATCTTTAATAAGTCCTAAGCAAGCACATACTTTCATACCATATAATTCTTTAATTTCCTTAACCGCCTCAGTAACAACATTTACATCTCGATTCGTCGGTCCGCGCCCACTTGCAACAATGCAATATGTCCCTGCTTTTAATTCAAAGGCACGCTTTGCACCTTCAAGAATTTCTTCTTTAGATAAAAAAGGATATTTCTCAATTGGTGCACTTGAAATTGAAGACTGAGAACAATAGCCGCAATCCTCGGGACAATAACCACTTTTCGCATTAATGATCATATTCAGTTTAACTTTTTTTCCATAATAGTGTTTCCTAATGATAAACGCACCTTGTAAAAGTGAAAGTAATTCATCATCTTCACATGATAATATACTTAATGCTTCTTCGTCTGAAATTTCCTTACCTAAAATAACTTCATGTGCCAAATTTGTCCAATTCACTTTGTATCGCTCCATTTCATTCATTATTTCGTCAGTAATTGTTGAATTTCAAAAATATGATCTTCTGTAAAAAAGTCTGACTGTTCCGGTATAACACCTAGAACATCATGACCTGTTAGTTTTTCTAGCATTATTAAATTATCTTTTTCCATTTCACCCATAACTGATGGTACTTTATTAATTAGTAATCCCATTAGATTAATTTGGTGTGATTTTAAATATTCAGTTGTTAATACAGTATGATTAATTGTTCCTAGCTTTAATGATGTAACAAGGATGACTGGTAAGTTTAATAGCTTAATTAAATCAATCGTTCCAAAATTTTCTTTTAACGGAACTGCAACTCCACCCGCTCCTTCAACAAAAACAACATCATGCTTATTTTCTAATTGCTTATATTTTTCTAATATAACTTGTTCATCAATCAAAACATCTTCTAGTTTACTAGCTAAATGTGGTGAAACAGGTGTTTTCATTGTATATGTACTGTAGTAATCATGATCTTCTGTTAGTGCTAGCTTTTCTTTATAAAAGGCTACGTCTTCCCCTATGACCGTATTATTAACATTAACTACTCCACTTTGAATTGGTTTATAAGGTATTGCATCGATTCCTTTGTTCTGCAAACAATTCACCATTTGAGCAGTTACATAAGTTTTTCCAATATTCGTATCGATACCGGTTACAAAATATCCTTTTCCCATCTTAAGCAGCCACCTTTTTTTCGTTTTCTCTAGCTTTTGCAAAATGAGAATGTAGTCGCACTGCCAACACTCCTCCAAAGACAGCTAGTAACAAATCTTGCCCAATACTATATACAAGTCCCATCATTAGAACTGCTTTTAATGAAATAGGACTATCTAACCAAGTATTTAATGAAATGTACACATATGTAATGCCTAGAATATAGACAATAATTAAACCGATTACATTAGCAAAAATAAAATTCTTAAGCTTCGGATTTTTCGATTTTTCAAGGATCAATCCGATGACAAACGCGGCAACGATAAAACCGATTAAATAGCCAAATGTTGGTTTTAAAACATATTCAGGTCCGCCCCCTGAAGCAAATACAGGTATTCCGATTAATCCAATTCCAACATACAGTAGTTGACTCATCATTCCTCTTTTACTTCCTAAAAGGCATCCTGCTAAAAATACGAAAAGTATTTGAAGCGTAAAAGGAATCACTGGTAACGGAATTTTTATAAAGGCACCAATCGAAGTTAGTGAGGCAAATAATGAGATTACTGTTAATGATAGTGTCCTATTTTGCATAGTATCCCCCCTATTAGTTTATGAGTTTTATAAATTTGCAAAATTTGACAAACTCACAAAATTAAATTAACATGCAATTGAAATATATGTCAACTAAACTATAAAATTAGGTTAACATATAAACGCAAAGGGGAAGATATATATGAATCATGAACTCTATCAAGACTTATCTAAAAAAAATAAACAGTATCTTTGGCACCCATTCACCCAAATGAAGGATTATCTAAACGAAGATCCACTAATTATTTCACATGGTAAAGATCGAAAACTATATGATGTTTTAGGCAATGAATATTACGATGGTGTATCCTCTATTTGGTTAAATGTTCATGGTCATAATATTCAAGAATTAAATGAAGCAATTCATGAACAACTAGAAAAGGTTGCCCACTCTACCCTTCTGGGAATGGCCAATATACCTGCGATTCTTTTAGCAGAGAGACTAGTAGAAATTTCTCCTAGTGGCTTAGAGAAAGTATTTTATTCAGACTCTGGAGCTACTTCTGTAGAAATTGCGATTAAAATGGCCTATCAATATTGGAAAAACATAGGGAGATCCGATAAAAATACGTTTGTTACAATGAAGGAAGCTTATCACGGAGATACAATCGGAGCAGTGTCCGTAGGGGCAATTGACTTGTTTCATCAAGCGTATAACGAATTAATGTTTCCAAGTATAAAGGTTTCCTACCCACATCTTTATCGTTCAAAATATGAGGGAACCAAAGAAGAAATCATACATTCCTATTTAGCCGAAGTTGAAAATTTATTCATCGAAAAAGCTAATTCAATTGCGGCATTAATTATTGAACCAATTGTTCAAGGAGCAAGCGGAATTATTGTCATGCCAAAGGGGTATTTAAAAGCAATACAGGAATTATGCATAAAATATGATGTATTATTAATCGCTGATGAAGTTGCAACAGGATTTGGACGTACCGGTAAAATGTTTGCTTGTGAGCTAGAAGGAGTTACACCAGACATTTTAACTTGCGGGAAAGGGCTAACAGGTGGGTATTTACCAGTAGCAGCAACTTTAACAACAAACAGAATTTATGAAGCATTTTTAGGTACATACGAAGAACAAAAAACGTTCTTCCATGGTCACAGTTATACAGGTAACCCTCTTGGGTGCGCTGTAGCATTGGCGAATCTAGATCTATTTAATAAAACAAAGTTATTACAACATGTCGAAACAATCTCATCATATGTCCAAGAGAAACTGGTGCAATTTAATGAGTTAAAACATGTAGGAGACATACGTCAAAGTGGCCTGATGATTGGAATTGAACTAGTAAAATCAAAGGATACTAAAGAAGCTTTCCATTGGAACGAACGCATCGGTGTGAAAGTAACCAAAAGAGCAAAAGAGCTCGGACTACTCACCCGCCCGCTTGGAAATGTCATTGTATTTATGCCTCCATTAGCTTCAAAGGAATCGGAGCTTGACGATATGTTAGACATTCTATATCGTGCTATTTCTGATATTACTAAAAGTAGATTCTAGTATTAAAAACCATGAACAGTTTTACGGGACCGTTCATGGTTTTCATTTTTCATTGATAAGTTGGACAATTACTAAAAAAATCAAGAACTCGTATTAGTTTACTTACGAATTTTTGATCAAGAGTTAAAATCAAAATGTTTAATTGATTTACGTGTTTAACAATTTTCCCTCACGATCTTCTTTTTTAGCAGCAATAAAGATCGAAATGAATTTCCCTCAAACATAAAAAATAGAGTGAAGAAACTTATTGTTTCTCACTCTATTTATGCTTATTAAAATAATCTTCCTTCGTTACTGAAGTACCTTTTATTTCATCTAATGAACGAAAATAAAGTTCAATTTCTTTCATTTTTAGTTGTATATCTTTAATTGAATCCTCTAAGATTTTTGTTAATTCATTTTGTACTTGTTTAATAACTTCATCATTTTCGAGAAAGCCAAATCGGATCATACGATTAACTTTTAGTTCTTCCAAGGCCATCTTCATTTCGATTTTTGTAACAATCTCTTTCATTAACCGATTGACGTTATTTTCAAAGTATTTTTCTTTAGCTCGTTCTATTTCTGTTGAAGTATTTGTTTGTTCGAAATTCAATCTATACACACCTTATCATTAAATTATCACATATCAATATATGCAAATTTTTAGAAAGTGGTACAAGTTGTATGTATATTTTCAGTGTCAGTAAATTTAAAAGGTTTATTAAAAAAATATTCTTATCTTACTAAATTAATGTTTACTTTGTTTTATATTTTATCTACTATCAAATTAGTATAGAAAAGAAAGGTAGATTTGATGATATTCCACATTGATCCATCGTTATTATTAATTTTAATTGTTTTTGGATTTTTAGCTGCATTTATTGATTCTGTAGTTGGAGGCGGTGGGCTAATTACTTTGCCAGTATTATTATTTGCTGGTCTATCTCCCGCTGCTGCTGTCGCAACGAACAAATTAGCTGGATCAATCGGCTCTTTAACGAGCACAATCATGTTCTATCGTTCTGGAAAGCTTGATTTGAAGTCTGTCTATAAGTTATTCCCACTTACCTTTATTGGTTCTGTTTTGGGAGCTTGGACAGTTCATTTAATTGACCCTACCGTTCTTAAACCTCTTATGCTCATAATGCTTGCAGCAGTTGCAATTTATACTATTTTTAAGAAAGATTGGGGCGATACGACTACCAATAAAAAGCTGTCAGTTTCTCGTATTGTTCTGTTTATGTTTTTAATTTTTGGAATTGGATTCTATGATGGATTCATCGGTCCTGGAACTGGTTCATTCCTTATATTTGCTTTTTTAATGATGGGGTTTGATTTCTTAAAAGCTGCCGGAAACGCAAAGTTTTTAAACTTTGGTAGTAATATAGCTGCATTATTAATGTTTATGTACTTGGGCCAAATTCATTACGCATATGGGATCGCGATGGGACTTGCACAAATCGCAGGAGCAATTTGTGGTTCAAAATTCGCTATAAAAAAAGGCAGTGGCTACGTTCGAATCCTTTTTATTACAGTAACCTTTATCTTGTTAGCAAAAAATACATTTGATTATCTATTATTAAAATAAAAAATCTTAACGATCAAATGAGATTAGATCGATATAAAAAATGGTAAGCAAATTTTTGTAGAATTTGCTTACCATTTCTTTTTCACTAGATTATACAGCTTCTATGATTATTGAAACCCCTTGCCCGCCACCTACACATAAAGTTGCTAAACCTATTTGTTTCTTTTGACGTAATAATTCATGTAATAAAGTAACGACAATTCTAGTACCAGAACAGCCGATTGGATGTCCTAATGCAATAGCTCCTCCATTAACATTAATAATCTCTTCTGGTATATTTAATTCTTTATTTACTGCTAATACTTGTGCACCGAATGCTTCATTGATCTCCGCCAATTCGATATCCTGTATCGTTAGATTTGCACGTTGAAGTGCTTTTTGTGTTGCTGGAACTGGTCCAATCCCCATAATCGAAGGAGCTACAGCAGCGCTTGCTACCGAACGAATTTTGGCAAGAGGTTTCAAACCGTATTCACGTACTGCTTGTTCAGATGCTACAATAACAGCAGCTGCACCGTCATTTAATGATGAAGCATTTCCAGCTGTCACAGTTCCATTCCCTTTAAAAGCTGGTTTAAGAGTTTGTAGTTTCTCTATACTAGTATTTTTTATATTCTCATCTTCTGTAAATAAAATGGACCCTTTTTTAGTTTTAATCGTTACTGGAACAATTTCTTTTTCAAATTTCCCCAGTTCCCTAGCTCTAATCGCTTTTTGCTGACTTTCTAAAGCAAAAATGTCTTGCTCCTCGCGGGATATACGGTAGTCTTCAACTAAGTTTTCAGCTGTAACTCCCATATGGTAACCTTCTATCGCACAGTGAAGCCCGTCATGAAAAATTGCATCTACAGTCCTTAAATCTCCCATTTTTTGTCCCCATCTTGCATTCATTACTAAATGCGGGACATTACTCATACTTTCCGCCCCTCCAGCTATCACGACATTTGAATCTCCAGCTAGTATTTGATGATAGGCTAATGTAATTGCTCGGAGTCCAGATGCACATTGTTTATCGATTGTAATGGCTGGTATAGAAACAGGTAAGCCAGCATTAATTGCGGCTTGTCTTGCTGGATTTCCTTTAAGCCCTGACTTTAGAACATTACCTAATATTACTTCATCAACACAATCAGCAGATAAACCAGAACGGTCCCATACCTCCTTAATAACGGTTGATGCTAGCTGTACCGCACCTACATCTTTTAACGAGCCTCCGAAACTTCCAATTGGAGTTCTGAGCGCTTCAACTAAATAGACGTTTTGCATTCACAATCCCTCTTTTCATAAAGTCTTTGTACTTACACTTTTTCTTCGATCATCTTTCGGGTATAAGTAGTTACCCACTTTCTTGGCAGTATTCCAACAGATTTTGCCATTAGTTTATTTTTAAAGCCTGGAATGATCACCGTTTTATTTTTCATTAAGCCTTCGTAACCACACTTGGCAACTGCATTAGGATCCATTAAGTTTTTAATGAAAATTTTTGTTCCGGTTGAACCAAGTCCCTCAGTAAGTGGTGTCTTTGTTGACGGAGGACATAATACACTAACTTGAACCCCAGTACCTTTTAGTTCTTCAGCTATCGCTTCCGTAAAAGATAAAACATATGATTTACTCGCACCATACATCGACATCCTTGGGGTTGGTTGAAAAGCTGCTGTTGAAGCAACATTTAAAATTTTACCGTGATTTCGTTTAATCATTTCATCCGCTATTAGTCTAGTTAAATAAGTTAAGGAGATCATATTCAACTGCAAACATTCTATTTCTTTCTTAATATCTAATTCTGTCATTAACCCTAATCCGCCAGCTCCAGCGTTATTAATCAATATATCGATAGGTATTCCTTCTTTTTTTAGGTATGTATACAAGCTCTCTACAGTTTCATGATTACTTAGATCACCGACAAAAGTATGAACCTCAATTCCGTATTCCTTTTTTAAAAAGTCAGCTTGTTTTTCCAACAACAATTCATCTCTAGCAACTAAAACTAAATGATAGCGATGACCTGCGAAAACCTTTGCAAATTCCAATCCAATACCTTTTGTAGCACCTGTAATTAATACTGTTTCAGCTGGCATATTTAGATAAACCTCCTCGATTTTAAATATTCTAAATTTTAAAAATATTAATATAAACTAATTATACTCATAAGTAATAGTTAAATAAAATTAAAGAATTTAATCTATAAGTAAGTATCACTAATATACAAATAACTTAAAATTATTCATAAGAAAAGAGAATCCTTTTCGCCACGTCGACGTTTTTAGATTCTCTTTTCCTTTATTATCATTTAAAATTTTGTCACATCAACAGGCTCGATTCCTTCAGCTGCACAATATTCATAATATCTGTTTAAAAATGTTTCCCAATTATCTCTAGCAAGAATTTCACCATTCTCACCGATATAATCCAATGTTCCTTCTACAATATTAAAGGTAATAACATCTTCCTCACCTACAGCTGTAGGTGTATGTTTTGATCCAGCAGGCTCATAAACAACGTCACCTGGTTTTGATATCCAAGACTCTTCTAGATATCTCCACGTTCCTTGAATAGTGTATACAATAACTGTTCCAGGATGGAAATGTGCTGGAAGCTGCATTTTCGCAGGTACATATAATAATGTTAGAGTTTGCCCTGTTACAGGGTTTGCTTTAAGTAATTTAAACTTTGAATCTCCAAAATAAGGAATCCAAGGCAACTCATCTACATTAATATTGCCAGCATGGTGAACTATTACTTCTTTTACATCCTTTACATTACTCACTTATATCCCCACTTCCAACTTTTATTAAATTCGTTTATAGTAGTTTCTTATATTAGGATGACAACTTAAAACTACTTCGAATCCGTTATTATCAGTATATTTATAATTTTCTGTAAAGTAAAATTAGTATTTTTTACTTGTATGTAAGTTTGACTAATTTACAAGTATTTATTTTGATGATTTTTACTTAGCACCAAGGCCACCATCAAGAACTAGTATTTGTCCTGTACAATAGTCAGATGCTGCTGAAGCAAAGTAAAGGGTCGCACCTACCAAATCATTATCACTACCTAATCTTCTAAGAGGAACTTGCGTAGCAATGAACGGACCGGCTTTGTGAACAAGAGTTCCTGGTATTTCCGGATTATTCATTCCCGTAGTGAATACGCCAGGAGCAATTGAGTTTACATTAACACCGTGACGCCCCCACTTAACTGCTAAGTCCTTCGTTAAAGTCATAACAGCACCTTTACTTGTTGTATATCCAACAGAATCTACAGCTTCAGGGTCAACACCTTTAAAACCTATACTAGAAGAAATATTGATGATTTTTCCATATTCGTTTTTAATCATATGTTTTCCAACTGCCTGACACATTAAAAAAGTTCCTGTCACATTCGTGTCTAACATGGATTGCCATTGTTCTAACGGCATTTCTGTAGCTGGCGATTCAAAAACAGTACCACTACTATTTACTAAAATTTCGATGCTTCCAAATTGAGAAATGGCTTGTTCCAATCCCTTTTCAATTGATTCGTGACTAGTTACATCTAATGATATAGCTAACGCTCGTCTGCCTAATGCTTCTATTTCTTTGACGACTTCTTCGCACACTTCTAAACGTCTAGAACAAACTACTACATTTGCTCCAGCTTCTGCTAAAGCTATTGCCATTACACGACCTAGTCCACTTCCGCCTCCTGTAACGACCGCTGTCTTATTTGTTAAATCAAATAATTGTACAATTGACATTCTACTCTTCCTCCTAAAATTAAGAATATTCTAATTTTTATAAATTCTTATTGATATTGATTATACATATAAATTATAATGAAAAAAAATTAAAGATTTTAATGTGTAAGTTAGTATCACTAATAATAAAAAAAGGGGACACACATGAATATTGAGCAATTAATCTATATTGTTGAAGTCGCAAAATACAGTTCCTTATCAGTAGCAGCACAAAATTTACATGTTACTCAATCAACAATTAGCCAGTCCATAACTAACTTAGAAAAAGAGCTAGAAATAAAAGTATTTAAACGTTCACGGGGACATGGCGCAGTTCCAACTGATGAAGGAAGAGTCATTTTAAAACTCGCCTACGAAGTTCAAAAAAAACTTGAAGAAATAAAGGAGACAGCTAACTTATTTAACTCCACGGAGGTGGGTGAGCTTACTATATCTTCTTTACCTGGATTAATGACATTTCTCGTTAAAGCAATCTCTACATTTAGCCATGATTACCCTCATGTAAATCTTGAGGTTACTGAAAAAAGTGGTACATCAGTGATTGATGATGTTAAGCAGCATAAGACTGATTTTGGTCTAATTACCTATTCAAGTGATTTAGGGATAAATATGGAAGGGATCGCTTATGAAGCACTCCTTGATGGGAAGCAAAAGGTATACGTTTCGAAGCATTCTCCTTTAGCCATACTTGGTTCTGTAACTCCAGAAGACATTTTCGATCAAACGCTCGTCATATATAAAGGCGAATTAATGCAATATTTTATCCAAGATTTTTTTAACAAATATAAACCTTTAAAAATTCTATTTACAACAAACAATATGGCCGGACTTCTCCAAGCGGTCAATGAAAACTTGGCCATTACATTTGCTCCTGATTTTGTCATGCAAAATTATCCATCAGTCATTAATGGGGATATTATTCCAATCGATTTAAACAACCATAATACCGTTAACATTTCTTTAGGATTAGTTCGATCAGAAGATAAACATTTATCTACATACGCTAACAAATATATTCATTATCTAAAATCGGAAATTATGAATAACTAAAAAAGAGAAGCAACTGCGTTCAAAGTGGCGCGGGGAGCTTCTCTTTTTATTCGAATCTATTTTAACGAATATTTTGCTCGTTTTTGCCTTTTGTTTCGTTTTCGATATGGTCATCAGCATATGTTTCAGTTATTTTATCCTGACAACTCCAGCAATTACTACGGTTTCTCTCCATAATGGATAATTCTTCATGACATTCTACACAACAATCGATTCCATCAGAAACTATTCTATTTTTACACATAATCTTTCCTCCTAAGTTTAATTCATACTTTTATATAATGACCTGTTCCTCTGCTTTGATCGTAGTGCTTGTTTGCTTAGTAGGACGCACGGCGATCCAAAATACTAACCCGAAAACAAACATGACTAAAGATGTCACCAAAAATCCGTAACCATATCCCATTGATTCACTTGGTGCATTTTCAATAAAATTACCAAATATAACAGGCGCAATAATACTCGTTGAACTTGATATAGCAACATATGTCCCTTGAGCTTTCCCAATGTTTTTAGGTGAAAAAAACTCCATTAACATAGCTGGTGCTAGTGAAAGAATAACAATTGCAAAACCTGGTGCAAGGACGAAGAACAAGATCGAAATTGCACTTGAATTTGCGACACTTCCAATGTATAAACAAATAGCGGAAGACATCATTGTAATTCCTGCAAGATTTATTCTTGCTTTTCGAATATCCTTCGTTTTGCGGTAAATACGGTCTGATATTAGAGCAAAGACAATTTGGCAAATAGCTGCAAAGAGAAAAGGTAGCGACACTGCCATTTTTAATGTTTTACCATCAAAATGTTGAACTTTCGAAAAGTATGCTGGAAACCAAACTGCTTGGACAGACAATAACCAATATGCACAACCTGCGCAAACAGCAGTGAAAATAAAATTTTTAGAAAAAATATGCGGTAAAAACTGTTTCCATGAAACTTTATTTGGAATCACTGAGTTTTTATCCACTTGCTCAAATGTAGAGACCCCAATATCTTTTGGACTTTCTTTCCCAAAGATCATCCATAAAAGTAGAACAATACTTCCGACTACTCCCATTGCTATAAAAGCGGCTCTCCAACTATATTGATTAATTAATGAGATTAATAGTGGAGAAGCAATTGCAGGTCCGATTGTAGCTCCAAATAGCACTGCCCCAAAACCAATACCATGTCTATGTTTAGGAAACCATTTTCCAATGATTGAAGTCGAAATCGAAATAGCTGGTCCTTCCCCTGCTCCCAACAGCATTCTTGAAAACATTAATAGAGATAAACTAGATACAAAAGGTGTTGTAAATTGAACGATTAACCAGATTAACATAATCCAAGTAAACATCTTTTTCGTGTTTTTAGAATCAGCCAATCCACCAAGAATGAAAGAAGAGATCGTAAAGAACCAAAAAAAAGAGCTTCCAACTACTCCCCATTGAGATGGACTTAAATGTAATTCTTTCATTAATGGAACTGAAACTAAACCTATGATGATTTTATCAACTTGATTAACCATGCCAGAAGCAACTAGAATTAATAAAATAATCCAAGAATATTTTGGTGTGTTCAAAAAGATCTCCCTTTCTTTCCCTCTAATTATTGAACATCTCTTAATAGCAACCTGTTTCCCACCTAAAACGTTTATAACAAATTAACAATTCTTCCAATTAGGTAAAGCGCTTTCAAAAATGACTTTTCACTTCTTTACGAAATGACAAAGATGCCCTTTCCCCCCTTTTATTTACATAGATTCATTTCATAACTTTTATTGTATTTCAATTTTCTTTAAATTTATTATATTCATAATTTTCAGTTAAATAAAATTAAACATTTTAACTTACATGTAAATACTACTAATATATGAAATATGTACCATCATCAATAAGAAATTTTAACACCATGATATATTAGCACAACTAAATTACAAATTAAAATCTTTAATTTTATATAAATATTATTTATAGGTAGAATTAAGATAGGAATGAGTAAAGATTAAATCACTCAATTTTTCATTGAATCGAACTGGAGGCTGAACAATGGACTTAAAATTACAAGGGAAAAAAGCACTTATTGTTGGCGGTAGTCGAGGTATCGGTAAAGCTATTGCCCGCCAGCTAGCTCTTGAAGGTGTAGATTGTACGATTTGTTCAAGAACTGAATCCACTCTAAAGATTGCAGCAGAGGAACTGGCACAAGAAACTAACCGAAATATTTATCCAATCGTAGCTGACACTACCGATCCAGACTCCATTTTAAATCTAGTAGAAAAATCAGCAACAATCATGGGAAGCATAGATATATTAATTAATAGTGGAGCTCGAGTTGGCGGACATGAGCCTGAGGACTTTAATAGTATTAAAGAAGAACTTATTATAAAGGATTTTGAAGAAAAATATATGGGCTATTTTCGTAGTATTAGAGCCGTTGCCCCGTATATGATCAAAAACAATTGGGGAAGAATCATTAATATTAGTGGACTAGCTGCTAGGATTGGCGGCAATTATTTTAGCTCGGGTCCTCGTAACGCGTCTGTCGTCCATTTAACGAAATCTGCATCTATGGAATTAGGAAAACATGGGATTAATGTCAATGCAATCTATCCTGGAATTGTTGATACCGAAATGTTTAGAGACAAAGTGACGAATGAGACGGCAATTCAACAATTTAAATCACTAAATTCTCTTGGTCGCTTGATTACCCCTGAAGAGATTGCTTACGTAGTTTCTTTCCTAGCATCACCTTTATCAGCATCAATTACTGGAGAAGTCATACCGGTAACTGGTGGGATCGGAAATACCGTTTATTTCTAATATACTTTTTGAGATTAATAGTTCAAAAAAAGAGCCTCACAACTTTGAGGCTCTTTTTAGTCCAAATTTCATCTACTTTATCATCACACTGATTGCAAGCGTTCGTCACAGTCTGATTTTAAAAATTTATCGATCTTAGAAACTGTCGATTCAATGTTATTCGAAAAAATTGCCATATGTGCAAAATAGCCGTGGATCATTCCGGGCTCGCATGCATATTCAACTTGTACTCCAAACTTTTTCAATCGATTGGCATAAGCTTCACCTTCATCACGTAGTACATCATTTTCTGCCGTAATGATTAATGCTTTCGGAAGACTACTTAAGTCATTTGCTAGTAACGGAGAAGCATACTCATCCGTTTTATCTTCTTTATTTCTTAAATAATGATTTCGGAACCAAATTAACTGTTCTCGATCTAACCCAAATCCTTTTGCGAACTTTTGATGTGATTCAGTATTAAACTCAAGATTTGTTGGGGGATAGATTAAAACTTGTCCCGCAATGCTAGGACCTTTTCTGTCTCTTGCAATCATTGTAACGACTGTAGCAAGATTTCCACCTACACTATCTCCACCAACAATCAATCTAGAGACATCCCCATTATAGGAAATACCATTTTCATAAACCCACTTTAAAGCAGAAAATGCATCTTCTACCGCTGTCGGAAACTTATATTCTGGTGCAAGGCGATAGTTTACGGATACAACAATGCTGTTTGTTCTATTAGCAATTAAGCGACAACTTGCATCCGTTGATTCAATATCTCCGAGAACCCATCCCCCACCGTGGTAGTATATGAATAGTTGAAAGGGTCCTTGACCTTCAGGCGTGTAAACTCGACAATTAATTACTTCATTATTACTAACTGGAATCTTAAAATCTTCTACTTTTGATAATCTTGCTAAATTCACAAGAGGGCGTGGTGACTTTGACAGCATTTCTCTTACAATTTTGGGCTCTAGTTCATGAATAGGTGGCATCTGTTTTAGTGCACTTAAAAATTTCTCCGCATTTAGATCTAACTTTGCCAAACAATATCAACCTCTCTCGTTTTAATTTACGTTATTTAAGATTTATCTATAAGATTAGCCAATCTAAATGATAAATTGGTGATCTTATTCATGTTGCCTTGAATAAAATCACCAATTATTAAATAAGCTAATTTCTACTAGTTCTTAGCTATTTATAGGTGCCCCACCAATATAAAACTCAAAGTCCGGAGCAATTTTGCGACCATTTGGCATCATTAGCCATAATCTTAATAAATGACGTTTTTTATCCTCTTCCTCGAAATCTTCAAAATGAGTACGTGAATGGAATACGGTATAATTATTAACGAATTGAATGTCCCCTGGTTCCATCATCATATCGATATGAAAGTTTTTATCATGAGTAAGGGAATCAATAAAATCAAATGCTTCAATTTCCTCGTCTGACAAAGGGATACCTGTTTTCGTTTGTGCTGATTGGACATACTGGCGAATATATCTGCAGCTTAATTTCCCATCAAAATAGCTAAAAATTGGTGATTGTACGACTGGTGATTGCCCAGACGCTTCCTCTCCGCGCAGATCATGGGCAAATGATCGATAGAGAATTTCCAGATATTCTGGACGTTTTTCCAGAATTTCATTATAGATCGACATCGCACTTGCGATACTACTTAAACCACCAGATTTTGCTTTACGAAGACAAAGTAAACCAACCACATCAGCTAGATCCGTATGATAATCAAGATGCACATTCGTTTGGTAACCACGTACTTTTGTATTATCATTAAAGTCCTTACCTACGTTTTTAATATGACCTAGGAGTTCTCCATTTTTACTTTGGATAATTGGCAGTCCTAAATGCAGTCCAAGTCCCCAGTAAATGATACTTGCTTCTTCATCGGAATAACGATCCATTGGCAATCCACGGATTAAAAGAAAACCTCTTCCATTCTCTAATTCATCAACAAAGTATTTAATTTCATCAGCTAGATCAGGAATTGGGAAATCTTCCTTTTTAAAATCAGGTGCTTTTAAACCTTTTTGTTGAACACATAATACAGCCTTCTCAAGTGCAGCAATTGTTTTGTCGGTTAAAAAATAAATCCATGATTCATCTTTAGCAAGATCAATACCTTTCCAAGCAGATCGTCCTTGAATTTTTTCATTTAAAATCATTGACATTAAAACTCCTCCTTCGTAATTGAAGATTACTAATTTAATTGCCAAATAGTTAAAACGATTAATCTCAACTTATATTTCTAAGTACATACAGATCATTCTTTAACTGCTCATTTGCTTCCCTGAATCATTTATTGCATTTCTTTGATTTACGGGATGTACCCCAAGCAAAAATACACTTCCTATAATGAACATTCCTAATGAAGAAAAGCCAAACGCATATTGATATCCGATAGCTTCAGTTAGTGAATGCTGAATAAAGTATCCGAAAACTAGCGGAGCAATGATACTAGAAATACTTGAAAAAGCAATGAATGCTCCCTGTGCTTTTCCAATGTTCTCCGGAGAAAAGAACTCCATCAATATTGCGGGAGCAAGTGAAAGAATTACATACGCAAAACCAGGTGCAAGTGTAAAGAAAACAATAGACATAGTTACCGAATTCACGGTAATCGCTACATATAGACAAATAGCAGATAACATCATCATAAGACCTGCAAGATTAATACGGGCTTTACGAATATTGCCTGTTTTACGGTAAAGACGATCAGATAGCATTGCAAATCCAATTTGGCAAAAAGCCGCAAAAAGAAATGGCAATGATACCGCTAGTTTTAAAGTCTGAGAGTCATACTGTTGAATTTTTGTAAAGTATGACGGTAACCATACTGCCTGAATGGATAATAACCAATATGCACAACCACCACACAAAACAGTTAAAATAAAGTTTTTAGAAAATAGATGAGGAAAAAACTGTCGCATTGTTACTTTAGGTAAGTTAGATCTGTGCTCCGTTTGATGAATAGCTGGTAATCCAATTTCTGTTGGGCTTTCTTTACCGAAAATTAACCATAAAACGTACACGATCAGTCCAAGAACACCCATCACTAAAAATGCCGATTTCCATCCATATTTATCAATTACTGATATTAATAATGGAGAAGCAATTGCCGAACCACCAGTTGTTCCTAAAAGAACCGCACCAAAACCTATACCATGCCTATGTTTTGGGAACCATTTTCCCATGATTGCCGTAGAAAGAGCCGGTGCTGGACCTTCACCTAACCCTAAAATCATTCTTGTTATCAAAAGCAAAGTAAGGCTAGAAGCAAATGGAGTTGCAAACTGAACAATTAGCCAAACTAATGACAGCCATGACAACATTTTTTTCGTATTTTTCGAATCAGCCATTCCTCCAAGTATCATTGAGGAAAATGTAAAAAACCAAAAAAATGAACTTCCTACAACTCCCCATTGCGTTGGACTTAAATGTAACTCTTTCATTAAAGGAACAGAAACCAAACCAATAATAATTTTATCGACTTGGTTGATCATACCGGTAAGAACTAGAAATAATAAGATTACCCAAGCGTACTTTGGAGTTTTTGACATACAAGTATATCCTCTCTTTTCTTAAGGAGCACCTTTTCCAAAAAGAAAAGGTGCTCCACACTAAAATTCTTACTGAAGTAAAATTACTTTAAAGTTTCAACAATACCGCCTGCTGTTTTAATACGAGCAGGTACACCGCCACGACCAGGTTTCCCAGTATTTTCGTCAAAAAACATTGCGAAATCCGGAGAAATTTCACGGCCATTTGGCATCGTGAGCCATAATCTTAGCAAATGGCGTTTTTGGTCTAGTTCCTCATAATCTTCGTATTGAGTTCTTGAATGAAGAACCGTATAATTATTTACAAATTGCATATCGCCTGGCTCTAACATCATATTGAAATGTAAATTTTCATCATGAAGAAGAGAGTCTAGTAAATCCAATGCTTCGATTTCAACTTTTGATAATTGGATACCAGTTTTTGCTTGTGCTGATTCAATAAATAAACGAACATATCTACAACTTAGTTTTCCATCATAATAACTAAAAATTGGTGATGTAAAGATTGGCGATTCACCTGGCCCCTCTTCTCCACGGCGATCAAAGTTAAACGGACGACAAAGTATTCCCAAATACTCAGGGTTCTTCTCTAGAATCTCATTGTAAACTGTCATCGAGCTTATAATGCTGCTCTCTCCCCCTGATTTTCCTTTTCGTAAACTTAATAAGCCCACTACATCAGAGCCATCAGCATGAAAAGGAAGATGTAGTTTCGTTTGGTAACCGCGAACGTTTGAATTTTCTAAACTAAGTCCTTGATCTCTAACGTGCCCTAAAAGTTCACCATTAGCATTTTGCGATACTGGAGTTCCCATATGAAGGCCAAGACCCCAATAAATAATGCTTGCTTCTTCATCTGTATATCTTTCAATTGGTAATCCTCGAATTAATAGAAATCCTCTTCCATTCTCAAGTTCATCAACAAAGTAATCAATTTCATTTAAAAGATTTGGTACTTGGAAGTCTTCTTTGTTAAAGTTTGGTGCTTTTAACCCCTTTTGTTTAACAATCTCTAGTGCATTTTCAAGCTCAGCAATTGTTTCCTCAGATAAGTAATAAATCCAAGATTCATCTTTTGCTAAGTCTGTTCCTTTCCAAGCTACTGGCCCTTTAACCTTTTCCTTTAAAATTGTTGACATAATGCATCCTCCCTTTATGAATGATTTATTTGTTTACTTTACTTCAGTCAATTCTCTTAACTCTCTACGCAAAATTTTCCCAGTTGAATTCTTTGGTAGCTCTTTAAAAAATTCTATATATTTAGGAAGCTTGTATTTAACTAGCTTATCTTTACAAAATTGAATGATGTCATTGTCAGAAAACTCTTCATCATTCACTACGACGTATGCTTTTACACTTTCTCCGTATTCTTTATTAGGTACGCCAACTACTGCTGCCTCTAAAACTGCGGGATGTTGATATAGTACTTCTTCCACTTCACGAGGATAAACATTGTATCCTCCAACAATAATCATGTCCTTCTTTCGGTCTACAATGTAGATGTATCCATCTTCGTCCATTGTTGCGAGATCACCAGTGTAAAACCACCCGTTTTTAAAAGCGGCCAATGTAGCTTCCTGCATCCCTAAATATCCTTTCATTACGTTTGGTCCTTGAACAACTAATTCTCCAACCTCACCTCTTGGTAATTCATCTCCAAATTTATCTACTACTTTGCTTTGAACAGCTGGAATATTTTTACCGATTGATCCTGGTTTCCTAATTCCTTTTAACGGATTAATTGCTACAAGTGGTGCCGTTTCAGAAAGTCCATATCCTTCTAATATAGGCACGTTGAACTTACTTTCAAATTTATGCAGAAGCTCTACAGGAATCGAAGCACCTCCTGAAATACAAATACGAATGGATTTAAAATGCTCTTTCGATGCTTCAGGTAATTGATTTATAAAATTGTACATCGTAGGGACTCCTGCAAATACAGTAGCATCTCTCTTTTGAATGGTTCTTACTACATCAATAGGACTGAATTTAGGCAGAATGATAACTGTTGAGCCACAAGCAATTGGTGCGTTCAAACAAACTGTCATACAGAAAACATGAAACATTGGCAATACAGCAACTACTCGATCGTTTTCATCTAGTTCAAGCAATTTGGAAATAGAATCTGCATTTGATGCCAAATTTCGATGTGTTAACATTGCACCCTTTGGTTTTCCTGTAGTACCTGATGTGTACAGAATAACGGCTAGATCTTCTTCATCAATGAATGGACTTCCAATTACACTTGTTTGGGATTTCATAAGATGCTCCCATGTCCATTCCTGTTTTTTTGCTTCTGTATAAATGACAAACTTTAGATTAACCAACTGTTTCTTTAGCTCTGATAACATAGACTCAACAGATTCATGAGCAATAACCGCTTTGACTTGACTATTTTCCAATATGTAGTTTATTTCATCTTGGGTAAATGAAGGATTGATTGGCACAACAAATGCTCCTAATCGCAAAACCCCATAGTATGCAATGAGAAATTCTGGGCTATTTCCAAGTAAAAGAGCAACTCCATCTCCTTTGCTAATTCCTTGTGCAAAAATGCCTTGTGCAAATTGGTTTACAAGCTGGTTTAATTCCCTATATGAAACACACTGATCACCGTACATATAAGCGGTACGTTCCGGGAAGTTAATCGCGCTTTTATTTAAAATTTCGTATAAGTTACTACTCATTAAGTGAATTTTCCTCCTTCCAACCATTTGGAAACGTTTTATAAATTAATTATTTTGAATTTTTAAAATATTACTACACTTAGTATACTCATAAATAAAAACGAAATAAAATTAAAGATTTTAATTTGTATGTAAGTCTAACTAATATTAAGATCATTGTTCAATCTAATAGACACCAAAAAAATTCACTTAATAAGACTCAACTAACTCTAAAATAAAAAAAAAAGCCTAAATTTAAAAAGGCTCTGCTTTTAGTAGTTAGTTTATAGCTCTTTTTCTAATTATCGTATTTACTTATCATAACTATAATAATAATTTATTTTCCTTATAGTAAATCATTCGATACGATAAATAATATAGAACGCCCCAAGGAGATGAACATGATGGAACAACAAGCAATAATGAATACAAAACAAGAACATCAAAAAAAATCTACTAAACAGTTAAATGCAGCAATAATCTATGGCGTGGCTTTTACATTCGTCATAGCAGTTTTAGGTTTTCTGATCGCAAAGTTACCATGGTTTGATCATGTTGGACCACTTGCATGTGCCATTTTACTGGCTTTAGTGTATAGACAATTTTTTGGTTATCCTGAAAAATGGCGTGCAGGAATTCAATTTTCTTCAAAAAGACTTTTAAGATTTGCTATTATACTGTACGGATTAAAACTAAACATGGTTGTCATTTTTAGTGATGGTTTGCCTTTATTACTGAGAGGGATGGGAACGATCATATTTTCGATTGTCGTTTTAATGGTTATTGCGAAATGGCTAAAAGCTGATCTGAATCTATCTCTATTATTAAGTATCGGCACTGGCATTTGTGGTGCTGCTGCAATCGCTGCTATATCTCCAATCATTAAAGCAAAAGATGATGACACCGCTATGTCAGTTGGGATCATCGCATTAGTCGGTACAATATTTTCAATCATCTATACTTTAATCTATCCTTTATTACCAATTAGTCCTACTGAATATGGAGCATGGGTCGGAATAAGTCTTCACGAGATTGCTCATGTAGCTTTAGCAGCTGCACCTGCAGGACAAGATGCACTTGCTCACGCATTGCTAGCCAAACTTGCCCGTGTATTTTTATTGATTCCGGTTTGTTTTCTCTTTTTATATTGGATGAAGCGAAAAGGAAAATTAAACGGAGAAGCAAAACTAGAGTTCCCATGGTTCTTAATTGGCTTTGTTGTGATGAGTTTTATTGGAAGCTACATCCTTGGTTCAAAAATTCCAGTATCAAATAAAACGATGTCAGACGTTGCTGTTTTTACATCATTTATTTTAACAATGTCTATGACTGGATTAGGACTAAATATTAACCTAAAAGAATTACGCACTAAATCAATTCGCCCACTTATAGCAATTGTCATTACATCTATTCTCTTATCATTCGTAACATTTTTTAGTCTGTAACTCGAAACTAAAAAGTATCAGATTCATTAATTAAAAAAATCAGAGAAACATTATTCAGTTTCTCTGATTTTTTAATTACTTTGTATTGTCTATAAAACGTTTGATTTTTTATGTTTAGCTTTCTTCATCGCTTTTAATAAAAATCCACCTTTAAACCTTCTTGCTTCATACGAAATAATAAAGGCGCTAGGTTCATATTGTTCAATCAGATCCATTAGTTCAGGTTCTCTATTACGTTTTGTCAATATATCCAATTGATATCGCTCGCTGTCCCTTCCTTCACCTTGGAACACAGTCACTCCGAATCCTTCCTCGCGAAGTCGGTTAATTAGCATTTTATTTTTGTTTGTCAAATTAACTACTAGCGTCGTGTAACCAATTGCTAAGCGGTTTTCTACATAACTGCCAATTAGAATACCGATCCCAAATCCGACAGCATAAACAACCATTGATACAGAACTTTGGTCTCCGGAAAAAACAAGCGATAATCCAAATACATAAATAATCGCTTCTAAAAATCCAAAAAGCGCAGCAGACACACTCAAACCTTTTACTAGGAAAATAGTTCGTAATGTTAAGACCGGAACATAAATCAATTGCAGCAATAAAATAAGTATAATATCTTTCAATATTGACACCTCAATATTCTAATTTTTGGACAGCAATTCTAGATATATAATTTATTTCATTCTAAGCCTTGCTTTTAAACTTTACCTTAAGGTATCAAAATGAAAGCCTAGTAGAAAATTGATGCGTTACAAAATATATTTTTTCGTATTATTTACCAATTGTAATACTTAATTCAATTTGTTCAGTTAATTTCCTGCTGATCTTAATTAATGTAAAAATAAACACAACCTATTATTTAACACACAAAAAAGAAGACCTACTATAAAAAGTAAATCTTCTTTTATCTTTTGCCCATTATTCCATTCCAAAAGAATTCCATGATTTGTTCTGCCATTTCATCTATTGTAGAAAAAATTGACTTTTGATCTGTATCCTTATAATTTCCAATTGATAGAATGGCAATGAACAATTGGGTATAGAATTTTGGATTCCCTTTAGGTATTTCTCCATTCTCGATAGCCGTTGCCATTGCTTTCTCGATTACGTTATACATCATTTCTTCCGCTTTATTCATCTGTTGTAATTGCTCATCTGATAATGAGACTTTCGCTTCTTTCGTAAAAGTTTTTAAATCAATTTCAAAAGTTGCTTTTAAATGGACTTTAACCATTTCGTTGAGATTTGCTTTTAAAGATGTATCTTTTGATAAAATCTGGGCCATTCGATCACTTATTCGAAGCATCATTTGAACCATTGCATCCGTAAAGAGATCTGCTTTTGTTGGATAATAATAATAAACCGTTGCTTTGGTCACACCACACTTCTTAGCTACGTCATCCATTGAAACTAATTGATATCCGTTTTGAAGAAACAATTGGATTGCATTTTCAACGATTGTTGTTTTTGTAGGCTTTTTTTTTGAATCTTGCGGTGGTCTTCCAAGAGACCGTTTCATTTTTTCCAATTTGCTTCTCTCCTAACCTTTTAATTCCACTTCATTATAGCATAATAAAATTTCTTGAATAATTAACTAACTAGTATATATAATTAAATTAATACATTATACTTGAGGTGAATTCTATATGAAACAACACCCCTTTCATTCTTGGGGCAAATTTGTAAGTAGTAAACATACAAGATGGCTAACATTGTTGGTGTGGGTATTATTAACGGTTGTATTATCATTTTCATTTCCATCTGTAAACGAGGTAGAAAATAATGCTGCAGATAACTTACCGAAACAATCCATGTCACAAAAAGCAGATCAGCTCATAAAAAAAGAATTTCCAACTGATTCCGGAAACCCTTTATTAATTGTTTGGAACCGTAAAGACGGACTAAATGAGGACGATTACAAAGTTATTCAAACTGTTTACAAAGAACTTCGAAATAATCCATTAAAAAATCAATTAACATCACCATCATATGATTTGATGCCGATCCAGGCAATTAAACAAAGTTCTTCGGAAGATGGTACAACAATTATTACACCCGTCCTTTTTGACAAAAAAGCGGATGATAAAGTACTACAAAAAAATATCAACATACTAGAAAAACAAATTAAAAATAATACTGGTGATGACCCAGTAAAACGAAAATTAACAGAATCAGGTCTAAAAGTTCGCTTTTCTGGCCCGGTTGGTATTCAAACAGACGCTGTAAGTTTATTTAAACAAGCCGATGTTAAACTATTATTATCAACCGTAGCACTTGTATTAGTTTTCTTAATCCTTTTATATCGTTCACCTATTATGGCGATTGTACCGCTAATAGTCGTTGGTTTCGCGTATGGAATGGTAAACCCAATATTAGGTTTCTTAGGTGATAAAGGTATTATAACGGTGGATTCTCAAGCCGTTTCGATTATGACAGTTTTATTATTTGGTGCAGGTACTGATTATTGTTTATTTTTAATATCTAGATATCGTGAATATTTACTTATAGAAGAAAACAAATATAAAGCACTTCAGCTCGCGATTAAAGAATCTAGTGGGGCCATTTCAATGAGTGCTTTAACAGTCGTTATCGGATTAGGTACTCTCTTATTAGCTCAATATGGTGCATTCCATCGTTTTGCAGTACCATTTAGTTTGGCAGTCTTAATTATAGGGATTGCTGCAATCACAATCCTACCTGCTCTACTTTCTATATTTGGTAGAGTATCATTTTTTCCTTTCATTCCAAGAACAGAGGCAATGGAATCATTAAGAGCTAAGAAAAAAGGAAAATCTATTAAGAAATCAAAAACGAAAGTAACGTTTAGTCAAAAAATTGGCAAACTAGTTACTCATAAACCTTGGACAATTATACTAGTCTCTATTATTTTCTTAGGAGGGCTAGCTCTATACGTACCTCGAGTGCAATACACAAACGATTTACTTCAATCATTTCCTAAAGATATGCCTTCAAGAGAAGGGTTTGATTTAATATCTGACCACTATTCATCAGGTTTATTAGCACCTGTTAAAGTAATCATCGATACAGAAAATAAACCGATTCCTGTAAAAAAAGAATTAGAATCACTTTCGTTCGTAAAAGATGTGTCTGAACCTATTACAGGTAAAGAAAATAAAAAATTACAATTATATGAAGTTTCTCTAGTTGATAACCCTTATTCTATTAAAGGATTAGAGCGAATCCCTCAAATCGAAAAGAAAATTAAGAAACTATTAAACGAATATGATATACAAAAAGTCGATAAGCATTATTGGATTGGTGGAGAAACAGTAACGAATTTGGATACAAAAAATATTACTGAGCGTGATCAAGCCGTTATCATTCCAGTAATGGTTGGATTAATTGCATTATTACTGTTAACTTATTTACGTTCCTTAACAGCGATGATTTACTTAATTCTAACCGTTATCTTATCTTATCTTTCAGCATTAGGTGCTGGTTGGTTAATACTTCACTATGGATTTGGAGCTAGCGCAATACAAGGTTCGATTCCTTTATATTCCTTTGTATTTTTAGTAGCATTGGGTGAAGATTACAATATATTCATGGTTTCCGAAATATGGAAAAATAAAAAGAAACAAACCCACCGCGAAGCAGTTGCAAATGGCGTCGCAAAAACTGGGTCTGTTATTTCATCTGCTGGAATAATTTTGGCTGGTACATTCCTAGTGTTAGCAACACTACCAATTCAAGTATTAGTTCAGTTTGGTATTGTTACATGTATCGGGGTATTAATTGATACATTCATTGTTCGTCCACTTTTAGTACCAGCAATTACGACCGTATTAGGCAGATTTGCATATTGGCCAGGTGAACTTTCGAAAAAAGACTATGATTCGAAACTAGAACCGCAAATAGAAAAATAAACATAATAAAAACACCACAATGCATTCTATACAGAAATGATGCGCTGTGGTGTTTTTCATTGGAACAACCATTAAAAATTACTTATTAGTTTGATTAAGCTGTCTTATCATCAGATTAATTAATTGATAAAGTCCGAATATCCCTAAATAAGATCCAGAAATTATAAAATAAATATTAAGAAATACCGCATGAATATTTGTCATAAAAACAACATCATGTTTTATAATTTCATAAATTGATATTGCTGAAATCCCCCCTAAAACTACGTAAGAAATGATGGCGATCAAATTAAAGATTGTGTTAAATAGTCGATTAAACCTAGCTAATCCATTCATAATAATAGGAAAAAAAATAATTGAACAAAATATGAAAGTTTTCAAGTGATTTCCTTGCTCCATTTTATGATAGAATATGATAATTTTATTCTTTACAAATTTAGTTTAACTATCCTAATCGAGAGCTCTTTTCGTCATTTTAATATGTCTCTTCTCATATCTAATCAATAATTTCTCTTATTTCCCTTTTTTACAAAATCCCAGTCTTTTTCTACATTTTTCCTTACCTTTTGAAGAAGAGTAAAAATGGTTTCAACTTCTATTTCGGACAATCCCTCTAGTGCAACGATATTAGAATAATCGTTTTCTCTTTTTATAAATGGATAAACTTTTTCCCCTTTTTCTGTTACATAGAGTTTTTTAATTTTTTTGTTCTCTTTATCCTCTTTCTTTTCAATAAATCCATTCGTTTCAAGTTTTTTTATAGCACGTGCAGCTGTAGTTCGATCTACCTTTATCATTTCAGCCAATTTTTCCTGAATGATTCCTGGATTTTCAGCTATTCGCACTAGATATAAATACTGCCCTTTTGTCAGGTCATGCTCTTTAAATTCTATATTACTGATCGAATCTAGTGCCCTTGCGATCATTCCAATTTCCCGAAGAATTTCCTTCATCATTAACTCCTTAGCATTATTTTTGTTGTAAATGCAATAAAACTGATATATATTGAATTTAACTTATTTTTGTTGCATTTGCAACAAAACGATAAAATCAATTAAAAAAGGGACTGATAAAAATGGTGAATACAAAAAAGATAACGAATGAAGAACAACTAAAAATAGCATTTGCAATAAGGAAAGATATATTTGTGAAAGAACAAGGTGTACCTTTAGAAGATGAATTTGATCAATACGATAAATTAAGTAGTGATTGCGAACACATATTAGTTCATTACAATGAACAACCGGCCGGAACAGGAAGAATTAGGTTTGTGGATGGTGTCGGTAAATTAGAAAGAATCTGCGTCCTTGAGTCTTTCCGAAAATATGGTCTCGGCAAAAGCATTATTAAAGCTCTAGAAGAAATCGCAGAAGAACATGGAGCTTCACAAGTAAAATTACATGGTCAAACACATGCAGAAGGTTTTTACAAAAAACTCGGCTATCGTACTTCCTCTGATGTCTTTATAGAAGATGGAATCCCTCATATTCTAATGTTAAAAGAAATAATGAAATGATAAAGTCATTAATTAAAACGAAATATGTTTTTTACGTATTAGGAATCTTAATACTAACCTTAGGTATTTCAATCAATATACAATCTAACCTTGGTACTTCACCTTTTGATGCGCTTTTAGTTGGCCTATCCAAAAATGTCGGGCTAACTGTAGGAAGTTGGGAAATAATCATTGCTTTACTACTAATCTGTATAAATTCTTTATTAAAAAGACAAAGACCTGAATTGTTAGGATTAGTAACTGCCTTTATTACGGGGTTCGGTATTGATATATGGCTTTATTTATTACACAATATACTAACACCTGAAATTTGGTATAGCAAAACAGCTTGTTATAGTTTCGGTTTAGTTATTTCTGGACTCGGAACGGCCACCTATTTACACACAAACTTTGCACCAATTCCAGTGGACCGATTAACATTAATCCTACAAGAATTAACTAGAACAACGATCTTTTTTTCAAAAACAGTCATTTATCTTATTTTCCTAATTGCTGCATTCATTTCAAATGGACCAATCGGCATTGGTACAATCCTAACCGTTTGTTTTGGTGGGTTAGTACTTAATTACTTTATGCCACTTACAAAAAAATTTTTAGACAGGGTATCATCTAACACTCGTACCCCTTCTAACTTTGAAAATGAGAAAAATCTTTCTATATAGAATGTACTAGACGACTTTTACTCATAAATCTACCCTCTTTGAGAAACACTATCCATGGAGGTGAAGCACATGAGTAAAAAATCATCTGGAAGAGGACAAAAAGCTCCAAGTGTTAATCCACAAGGATACGGAAAAGACGTTGAATTTTCAACTGAGCCACAAAGTGAACTACAGAATTTAGCAAAAAAGTCGAACAAAAAATAAGCTTTATTACTAAAAACAACCAGAGTAAACCAAAATATGGCCATACTGGTTGTTTTTTTATTAATTCTATTCTGTAAGACTCCGATAATATATCGGAGCCGATTAATGTCTTACTTCTATTACTTTATTCCTAACTTGCTCTTTACACTTTCCAACGTTTGTGATTTATATTTCTTTTTAGGCGATGGAGCGTAGTTAATTGTTGGATTTTTCATTAAGTAGTTATTCTCAACAAATGCCATGTCTTTTGCATCAACTACACCATCAAAGTTAATATCTGCATCACGTTTATTTGTTCCCCAGTATGTTTGCAAGTAAATTGCATCCATTACGTCAATGACATCATCTTTATTTACATCACCTGCATAAGCTGGTTTTAAACCAGATAGATACAGGTTTTGATTCGTAACTTTACCATCTTCATGGAAACCAATCGTAAAGTCTTTGTGCACTGTAAAATGGCCAGGAATATCTAATTCAAGCTCATACGTATCATCTGTTAAAGGTAAATTTGGTACTTGGAATGTACTTGAAGAATTGTTTAATCCTTCGTATACTTTACCGTTTGAGCTGGTTGCTTTTATTTTTATGCCCATTTTTGAATAATCAATCGATCCAAGTGCTTCACCTGCTGGGTCTAAAAATGCTTCTGCGTATTTAGAACCACGAAGTAATGAATAAGTTGGCTGCATAAAAAATATGGTTGGATTTCCACTTACAACATTTTGTGTTGTATTATTACTATCTGTTACTGTCACACTGTTCATTGAAGCCGCGTTAATAACAGGATATCCAGTATAAACATTGCTCATTTTAAAAGTTAAATCTGCTAGTTTTAAATCTCCTGAAAGTGGCGTAACTCCATCTTTTGTACTAATCGTAACAGACGTCACATAATTTGTTACACCTGGAATAGCTGGTTTATCTGTCACAGTAATATCTACTTTATCCGCTACACTTGGATCTGCTGTAATGTTCATTGATGCAACATCCGCATAGTGATTAAACTTATAAACTACTTGTGTTACATTATTTGCTTTCTTTAACATTAGAGTGGCTTGCGCGGTTTCACCCATTTTTGCAGTACGTTTTTCAGTTTGCATATAACCATAAGTGACATCATCACGTGTAACAAAAATCTCTCTTCCACCTTTAAATGTTCTATTTGTTGCAGCATCAATCGCGTAGAAATTTAATTCCATTGCTCTAGTTGCATTCGTTGGAATTGTCGCTGTAAATGAACCATCAGGATTTACAGGCACGGCTGTTGCTTTTCCTCCCAACATATCTTGGTAAAAAACTTTTGTACTTCCTTGGTTATAGTCCATACCAATCTTCTGCATTTCATCTGTTTCTTTATCATACACCGAACCTGTTATCGTAACGCTAGTTTGACCATTTTTATATTCAACAATGTCTGGGCTGTTTACTGTTATTTTAGGATCTAAATTATCGAAATAAATCGGTGCTACTTGTGAGAAGGTTTTTCCAGCATCATTTGTACCAATAATTTTTATTTTATAGTATCCTGGTTTCGCTAAATCTGGGTTATATGCGAATGGTTGATCGTCATCACCAGTAGATTTGTAATATCGGCCATTGAATACATTTTTCACAGTATACGGTTTGTATTCATCCATCGCCAACCCATCAAATGTACCTATATATCCTAAATCTTTACCCGTTTTTCCATCTTCAAGAATTATGTCAAATGTGCGCATATGAGATTTTAAACTCATAGTTGCATTTGTATATACCACTTGGCCAGCAAAAGCATAATCAAATACTTGTGTAAATGCTTGTGGTGTCGTCGTAATTGGATTCATGCCTTCTTCTACTGTTTTAATCGCGAAAGGTAATTGGAATGTCTCCTCTGGATTCGAATGATTTGTGTAAGTTACAAATCCCTCATAGATTCCTAATTCCGCTGATTTTGGAACAGTAATTGCAACAGTTGATTTCTTTTTCGCATTTGCCCCAACTTTAATGGATTTATCTGTTACAATTTGCACACCGTTGTCATCAGCATCTAATGAACCGCGACGATCTTTTTGAAAGGATACTGTTACATCGTACGTTTTTGCTTGATTACTATTGTTATAGATATTTAGTGTACGTTGATTACTAATATTTTTTCCTGCTGGAGCATGTACCCCAAAAGCAAGTGCACCTGTTAAGTTTTTAACTGCTGTTAGATTTCCTTTTTTGTCTAACTTCCCTTTTGTCTCATCAACTACTTCAATACGTGTTTTTGAATGAATTGCTTCATAAGGATCAACTTGTCCAGCTCCTGATTCGAACACACTATACTCTCCATTTAATGGATCCGCTGTGTTCATTAGTGTTTCCTTGATTTGGGCAGGGGTCAAGTTTGGATTTGCTTGTTTTAGTAAAACCGCTACACCGGCTACGTTCGGTGAAGCCATGGATGTACCTGATAAATTATCATAAGCAAATTCATATTTGCCAATTTGATCCGCACCGTGCATGTAAGATGGAACAGTTGAAAACACCGCTACTCCTGGTGCGGTTACTTCCGGTTTAATGTCATATGTAATACGCGCAGGTCCACGTGAACTAAATGACGCTAATTTATTTCCTGCATCCGTTATTTTTCCTATCTCATCAAATGAGAAGGTTGGCGTTGTTCCAAGTTTTGCTACTAGCTCAGCTCCCTGTTCATACGACATTGAGAACGTTGGAATTAACCCATAGCTTGAGCCTAGGTATGATGGTATAAACCCTTCACCTGGTACATTATCTATCATAATGACTGCCGCTGCTCCATGTTTTTTAGCAATTGTAATTTTATCTATAAGTGCCGTTACTCCTCGATTTACAATGGCGATTTTCCCGTCAACATCAATATTTTTATAATCCGTATCTGTACCGTAATTCGGAACTATAACGATTGGTAAATTTTTATCTTTTAAATTATCTACGTTATCATTAAAACCTTTACCTAATAATTTTAAATCAGCAGCTACATCTGAGGTTCCATGTAATGTACCTTTTGACGTCGGAATCACCGTCTTCGTATCATTCGCACCAACTGTAATAGCTAACGCTGCAGCACCAGGCGCACCTAATGTATACATTCCATCACCTGAATTCCCCGCTGAAACAACCGCCGTTACACCTGAAAGAACTGCATTATTTACCGCTAGACTTTCAATATTTTCCGGATTATTTGTACTAGCCCCAAGGGATAGATTGATAACATCCATGCCGTCAGAGATCGCCTTATCAATACCGCCTAATACATTTTCTGTGCTACCTGAACCAAATTTCCCCAATACACGATAGACGTATAAATCTGCATCCGGTGCTACACCTGTTACTGCATAATCTGTATTGTTTTTACCACGACCAGCAATAATTCCTGAAACGTGAGTTCCGTGTTCCGTATAGTAAGTAGAACCAGTAAGAGGATCTTTTTCTCCTAAACCTGACATTTTCCAATCAGCATAAGTTGTTTCCATTGGATCTGCATCATTGTCGACAAAGTCCCACCCTTTAACTGAACTTGGACTAATTGTTTTTGGATTAACACCTTCTTGTGCACGATAACCTTTATAAGCATCCGTTAGATCTGGGTGATTATAGTCAATCCCTGTGTCGATGACTCCAACTTTAACACCTTTTCCTGTGTACCCTTCTGCGTGTAATTTGCTAATTCCAGGGAACACTTCTGTTTCCATTTTCTTCGTTGTATCTTGAGAACCCTCAGGAGCTTCGGTAGCTTTTGGTGGTTCAACTTTTATAACATTATTCGGCCAAACTGCTTTAACAGCCTTCGAATCTAATAATAACTTCACTTTGTTCGCTGGTAAGTCTATCGCAAAACCATTTAACGTATTTTTGTATGTGCGTTTAACTTTATAAAGATTCTTATTTTGTTTTAAATCCTCTTTATAAATGGTTTGCAAATCTTTTTTAAAAGTTTCTTGTGCTATATTTGCTTTTTGTTTGGCAGCATCAAGAGATAAGCTTTTACCATTTACAGCTTCTTCTAAAACAGCTACTTTAGCAGGTTTCTCTTTTAATTCAACGATGACAGATAAGCTTTTCGAACTCTGTAAATCAACTGAAGATGGTAACTGAAGCCCTTCCTGACTAGTAACCTCTAATTTCTTTAAAGCTTGACGTTGTTCAGGCGTAAGCTTTGAAAGCACTTCTTCAATTGATGATTGTGCCGCAGCCTTTACTTTAGGCTGATGATGCGTAACCGGAAATGCATTAAATAATACCCCAGTACTTAATGCCAAAACTGCAGTACTTTTGACAATACGTTTCATGGTACTTCCCCCCATTAATTTTCAACATCTTTTCACTTACACAATTATTATACAGAAAATTTACAATATTTTTATTTTGACAAATTTTATCAACATCTACTTTTTTGTTCGATAAAACCCTATATTATTACAATTTTATTTATAGATAGTAAACGTAAGGATAAGGAAGAAAGGTAAAACAAATATCCATCCATGAAGAAAAGACCCCGGTGTAATACCGGAGCCGAATAAGGTTTTAAGTTTACCTATTATTTAATTCCTAAATCTTTCTTAATACTTTCTAAAGTTTGTGATTTGTATTTCTTTTTAGGTTTTGTCTCATTGGTAATCGAAGTATTTTGTCTTAAGTAGTTTTTCTCTACAAAAGCCAGATCTTTCTCATCAACAATACCATCAAAGTTAACATCAGCACTGCGTTTATTCGTTCCCCAATAAACTTGTAAATAGATTGCATCCATTACATCAATCACATTATCGCCGTTTACATCACCTGCACGGTTTTTGTCCGTATCTACTAACGGATTTACCCCAGCAAGATCCCCATTTACGTCTCTTACTAATTTAGTTGATACTTTACTTGCAAAGTGGCCTGGTACCTTCACATAAATGTCATACGCTTTTTCTGATAATGGAATATTATCGATTGTAAAGTAACCAGTTTTTGTAATACTTGTAGCTTCATAGGTTTTACCATTTGCATCTTGTGCGTAAATTTTTGCTCCAAGCTTAGAGTAATCGGTTGAAGCATTCACTTGTCCATTATTCAACATGAAAGCCTCTGGTAAAATAGTACCATTCACTTTTGATTGTTTAGGTAAAACAGTAAAAGTTTTATCTTTAAATGCGCGAATTATTGAATTAGTCGAACTAACGGTTTTCTTATATTTAAAAGAAGTGACATCAATTGGTGTTGCCTCTGAATCATAGATTCTATCATTTGTGACTTTAAATGTGACATCTAAAAACGGTAAATCTTTATTGATTTTCAACTCAGTTTGATCAATAGTAGCCCCTACTTTGAGTGACCCTGCACTTACAGTTGGTGTAGTTAAATTAACTTTCACACCATTTTCTTCGGCATATTTTTTAAATTCATCATTGATTTTGACATTTTGAAAATTTAGGAAATCTTTATAAAAAGATACGTTATATTCTCCAGAAGCAAGTTGCTTAATATTTTTTAAATTCATCGTCATAGTAATTTCATCACCAAGTCTAACCTTTTCTTTGTCATAACTTGGCATGCCGTATTCTGTACCTTCTTTTATAAACAAGTACTTCTTAATACCTTGAGGATACCCGTCTGAAGCTGTTGCATTATCAAAAACAAATAAGTTCGAATCAATGTAGCCTACTTGGTCAAGCTCAGACTTTGATGCTGGGAATCTAAAGTTACCCTCTTGATCGATTGCGAGGAAATATTGATTATAATAATTATACTCCCACCAAAGTGCTCCGTTCGTAGACTGACTGATATTTACTCCTTTTTGCTTTAACGCATCAACAGTTGAATCATAGACGTTACCGTGTATCCATACAGCCGGTCCATCTAATCCTGTTTCTGTCGAATACATCGAATCATTCACTTCATAAATACCTGGTTTTAGTGATATCTCTACTTTTGGCGGCGTATTGTCAATCATAACAATAGCATCTTTACTATATGACTTCCCATCTGCATCATGTGCAATCATCTCAAATAGATAATCTCCTTCTGGGAGTTTTACCTTTTCATCAGAAATTGGTTGTTTTTTCTTATTTGTAAATGGGTAGACTTCACCTCTAAATAGTCCTTGCACGTAATAATCGATACCCGTTAATAAGTTACTTGCACCAAATGTTCCGACAAGTCCAATCGGTTCTCCTGTTTTCCCATCTTTCACCAATACATCAATCGTATTTACTGGGCTCGATAATCTAAAATAAACACTATTGTATGGAGTTGTATACGGATGGGGATTTGTCGTATCATTCGTAATCATTGGTCTACTCATTCTCATATAATCGAAACCTTTATCTCTTACATTGATCGAAAATGGGATTTGATAGTTTTCATCTGTATTCTTTGAATTGACAAAATGAATATATCCTTCATATCTACCGAATTTTGCTTGTTTAGGTACAACAATGGTTGGATTAACTTCTGTAGTTTTTCCTGCCTCGACTGATACAGTACTTGGTACATTTACTTTTACCCCATTTTTTGCACCATCTTGAATTTCCCCATTGGCAGGTAAGAAATCTACACTTACGTCAAATTTCTTTAAATCATTTTGATTCAGATTTTCGATAACAACTCTTCTACTGTCTTCAATACTCTTAGCGTTCCCAATATAGTGAGTACCAAAAGCCATAGAACCTGTTTCTTCATCAATTTCGACTAAATTGCCATCTTTTTCATTCATTGTTTTGTCTATAACCTTTAGTAAAGTATCAGAATGGACTGCCTCATAAACATCAATTCTACCTGCACCAACTGCATTAACAGAGTAATCACCATTCATTTTATCAGCCGTATTCATTAAAGCTTCTTTTACTTCAAAAGGTGTATAGTCTGGATGTGCTTGCAAGATTAGAGCTGCAGCCCCGGCAACGTGAGGTGTAGCCATCGAAGTTCCTGAAAGGCGACCATATGCTATATCGTATTTCTCTTCGTCTTGCTTATCATTAATATACTCTGGTAGTGTAGAAAAGATGGATACACCCGGTGCAACTATATCCGGTTTAATGTCACCTGTTCCTTCTGCAGGACCTCTTGAACTAAAATCAGCTAAGTGATCTCCCTCTGTCTTAACGCTGCCTAAAGATTCAAACGTAATTTCGTTTTTCCCTTTTAGACGTTCACCATCAGCCTTGGAAGTACGGAAGGATGGTATATAATTTGTGCCTTCACCAATAAATGCATCGATATCACCATCTACATTATTGTATACAATTACCGCCTTTGCACCTGCAGCTTTTGCATTTTTTACTTTCTCATCGAATGTATAGGTGCCGCGCTGTATAAACGCTACTTTACCCGCTACATCTTTATTCGTATAATCGTTCTTAGCTCCTAACCCTACATCCACAATCGATAAGGTTGTATTTTTAAGACTATCTAAATTGTCGGTATAGTTTTGTGCTAATAGTTGCATATTTGTAAGCTTTGTATCCCCTGCACTTGCTGAAAATGTTGGAATAGCTAGCGACATATCGCTCGCTCCAACTGTCACTGCTAAAGCTGCTGCTCCAGGAGCTCCAAGTGTTTTTTCATTAGGTCCAGCATTTCCTGCCGCAACACATGCAACAACACCAGATAACATTGCATTGTTAATCGCAATAGATGTCGGGCTAAGTGGATCGTTAACACTTGATCCTAAAGATAAGTTGATGACATCCATTCCATCTTTTACAGCTTTATCAATACCCGCCATTACTGCGTCGTTTGATCCAGAGCCATATGCTCCAAGTACTCTGTATACATAAAGATCAACGTCAGGTGCTACACCCATAACGGCTGATGGAGAGTTATTTTTCTTTTGCGCTCCAACTGACCCAGAAACGTGTGTTCCATGTTCAGTGTAATAACTAGAACCAGACATATTAAATTCAGGCTGTCCAGAAGCCTTCCAATCCTTATATGTTGTTTCCATCGGATCCGCATCATTATCAACAAAATCATACCCACCTTTAAAAATACCTTTTAAATCTGGGTGGTTATAATCAATACCAGTATCAATAACACCTACTTTAATGCCTTTTCCAGTAATGTTCTCTTGATGAAGTTTGTCAGCACCGATTTGCGGAAGACTATCATCTACTTTTGTTGGACCAGAAGTCTGCATTTCAGCAGATTCTTTTGGAAGATCGAGCTTTACCTCGCTATCCTGCCAGATTCGTTTAACAACTCCTGTGCTAAGTAACTCTTGTACGGCAACTCCAGGCAATGTCATTGCTACACCATTAAATGCATCATGGTATTCTCTCGTGATTTTGGCCTCTCCCATTTTCGTTGCTCTTCGCTCATTCTGACTTTTTATATTATTCCACTTATCTTTAAATCTATCATGATCGCTATCTTGTTTATCCTTTGCGTTAGAAAGAGACATCTTTTTCCCCTTCAATGCTTGCTTTAAAACTTCTACCTTTGCAGGTGCTTGATTAAATTCAACGATGACATTGACCAATTGAGAACTTTTCTGATTTATATCTGGCGAAATAACGAATCCTGGTGAAACATCAAGTTCATTCAGTGCCTTTCTTTGTTCATCTGTTAAGTTTGCTAACATTTTTTCTGTATTATTTTGATTATTCTGATTTTTGATTTCAGCAATTACCTTATAATGACCACTTGTGGAAAATAGTAAACTAGTAATTACAGTACCTGTAAAAATGTGCTTAAGCCTTCCTGCTTTCATAACTTTCCCCCTGAATAATAAAATGTATTAAACTATCAAAAATGAATGGGAAACTTAACTTTGATTAATTTTAGATGAAAATCCTACTTTATTCATTGTAGAATCTTGATTACGTGCTGCGCATGTGTTCAATTTTCGTAGTACATATTCCTTCTTTTTGGATTACTATGTATTCTTGGATTTTGTCCAAATCAACATTAAATACTAATTAACCTATTCTTTTTAACACATTATTGAAACAATCATTACCATTTTCATCCCTCTAAAGTTAATAACAGATTTATAATCTCCTCTCCTTCCATTAATTCCCTCCCATTCTAAATTGATTATATGGAAAGTTGATTAGATCTTTATTTCGCAAAATATTATCATTTTCCTTAAATTTATCGACACAATACAACAAATAGTAAGATTTTATTTTTTATTAAGTTAGTATTTGAATATAGCATGCTTCTAATATATAAGTTACATAGTTTCAAAAGCGGGGATCGCACTTCTTCATTAGAAATTGTTTCTCTAATTCCATTATGAGTTTAGTAACATTAAAATTATAAAAAGCTAGGTTATCTTTTTAATGTCTTAATATGATTTTTTAAATAATAGGCCATTCCTAGAATTCAAAAAAAAAAAGACTCCAGTTTAATACTGGAGCTAATTAAAATCTAAAAATCATTTTATTTTTTCTCTTTTGCAATCATTATTTAATTCCAAGTGCATTCTTTATACTTTCTAAAGTTTGTCCTTTATATTTCTTTTTAGGTGTTGGTGCATAGTTAATTGTTGGGTTTTGCATAAGATAGTTTTGTTCAACAAATGCTAGATCCTTTTCATTTACCACACCGTCAAAGTTAATATCTGCATCCCGTTTATTTGTATCCCAGTAAGTTTCTAAGTAAAGTGCATCCATCACATCGATAACATCATCTTTATTTACATCACCTGCGATTGCTGGATTTAATCTCAAATTATAATGTTGATACATCACTTTTCCATCTTCATCATGGAATCCAATTGTAAAGTCTTTATGTTGTGTAAAATATCCAGGAATATTTACTTCAAGTTCATACTTATCATCATTTAATGGTAAATTTGGTACTTGATAAATACCACTGGTTTTAATAACTCCTTCGTACACTTTACCATTACCAGCCGTTGCTTTAACTTTTGCACCCAGTTTAGAATAATCAAACGAACCAAGTAAACCTCCATCTGGGGCTAAGAATGACTCTGCCAACAGAGATCCATCAAGTAAAGAAGTAGTTGGTTCTAAATATAAAATACTAGGATTTCCGCCTACAACAGTATTTGTCGTATTATTAATATCCGTTACTGTTGTATTCAATGACCCGGCCCACATAACAGCAGAAGCAGAATAGTTAGTCGTCATTTTAAACGCTAAATCTGCAAGTTTTAAATCACCTGATAAAGGAGATACGCCATCTTTTGTTTTAATTGTGATCGTCGCTGTATTTTGAGTAGTAGCTACCGCAGTATTTACGACAGAAATATCTACTTTATCAGCTACACTTGGATCAGGAGTAACATTCAGTGTTCCAATATTTGAATAATACGAGAATTTATATTCTACTTGTTTAACATTATTTGCTTTATTTAATAATAAAGTCGCATGTGCTGTTTCACCCATTTTTCCTGTTCGTGTTTCAGGTTGCATAAATCCATACATTACGTCATCACGCGTAACAAAAATCTCTCTACCTTCTTTAAATGTTTTATTTGATGCTGCATCCATTGCATAGAATACTAGTTCCATCGGTTTTGTTGCATTTGTTGGAATTGTCGCTGTAAATGTTCCGTCTGAATTTACAGGTACTGACACGGCTCTTCCACCGTTTATATAATCTTGATAATAAACTTTTGTACTACCTTGGTTAAAGTTCATTCCAAGTTTTTGCATTTCTTCTGTTTCTTTATCGTAAACTGAACCAGTGATTGTAACGCTTGTTTGACCATTTTTATACTCAACAACATCCGGACTGTTAATTGTCATTTTTGGTGCTGTATTATCAAAGTAGAATGGAGCTTCTTGCGTAAATGTTTTCCCAGCGTCATTTTTGCCAATTAACTTGATCTTATAATACCCTGGTTTTGCCAAATCAGCTTCATACGCAAATGGGTGCTCATCATTACCAGTCGGTTTATAATAAAATCCATTAAATACTCTTGCTGATAAATCAGTATTTTCCTTCATTCTTAAGCCATCTAAAGTACCTACATAGCCTAATTCTTTTCCTGTTTTCCCATCTTCTAGGATCACATCAATTGTACTTAAGTTTGATTTCAGGCTAAATTGTGCATTTGTATAAACTAACTGACCGGCATAAGCTGCATCAAATACTTGCGTAAATGCTTGTGGACTCATCGTTACTGGATTTATTCCATCTTCCACCGTTTTAATTCCAAATGGGACTTGGAATGTTTCTTCTGGATTATTATGATTTATATATGTTACAAATCCTTCGTAAAAGCCTAATTTTGCTGATTTTGGAACGGTAATTGCGACAGTTGATTTCTTTTTCGAATTCGCCCCAACTTTGATGGACTTATCCGTCACAACCATTACACCATTATCGTCCGCATCTAATGAACCTCGACGGTCTTTTTGGAACGAAACAGTCACATCATATGTTTTTGCTTGATTGCTATTGTTATAAATGATTAGGGTGCGTTGATCACTAATATTTTTTCCTTCTGGAGCATGTGAACCAAATGAAAGTGCACCTGTTAAATCTTTTACTGTTGTTAAATTGCCTTTTTTATCGTATGTTCCCTTTGTTTCATCCACTACTTCAATTCTTGTTTTTGAATGGATTGCTTCATAAGGATCAACTTGTCCTGCACCAGATTCAAATACGCTATAGTCTCCATTTAGTGGATCTGCAGTATTCATTAATGTTTCTTTAATTTGTGCTGGTGTTAAGTTTGGATTTGCTTGTTTTAATAATGCTGCAACACCCGCTACGTTCGGTGATGCCATTGATGTACCTGATAAATTCTCATAAGCATAGTCATATTTTCCAATTTGATCCGCACCATGCATATAAGAAGGTACAGTTGAGAATACGGCAACGCCCGGTGCAGTTACTTCAGGTTTAATATCATAATTGATACGAGAAGGGCCACGTGAACTGAATGCTGCTAATTTACTACCTTCATCCGTTACTTGTCCGATTTCATCAAATGTGAAGGTTGAATTGCCTGTACCAAGTTTTGCCACTAATGCTTTCCCTTGCTCATATGACATCGAGAATGCAGGAATAAATCCATAACCCATTCCTAAGTACGATGGAACAAAACCTTCAACAGGTACATTATTCATCAAGATAACTGCTGTTGCGCCATGTTTTTGCGCATTTTTTATTTTCTCGTCAAGTGAAATATCCCCACGATTGACTAATGCAATCTTTCCATTCACATCGATATTTTTATAATCAGAATCTGCACCTACACTCGGTACTAAAACGATTGGTAGATTTTTACCTTTTAAGCTTGCTACATTATCTGCAAATCCTTTACCAAATAATTTTAAATCAGCAGTTGCATCTTCTGCTCCATGTAGCGTACCTTTTGATGTTTCAATCACAGTCTTCGTATCATTGGCACCAACTGTAATAGCCAACGCTGATGCTCCAGGTGATCCTAACGTATCCATACCACTTCCTGAGTTACCTGCTGATACAACAGCCGTTACACCCGATAGGACTGCATTATTTAACGCAAGACTCTCAACATTTTCTGGATCATTAATATTCGATCCAAGTGATAAATTGATGACGTCCATACCATCAGATATAGCCTTGTCAACACCGCCTAAAACAGCTTCAGTTGAACCAGATCCAAATTTTCCTAATACACGATAGACATACAAATCAGCATCTGGTGCTACACCTGTTACTGCATAATCAGTATTATTTTTACCACGACCAGCAATAATTCCAGATACATGTGTTCCATGTTCTGTATAGAAGGTTGAACCAGTAAGAGGGTCCTTTTCTGCTAACCCTGATTTTTTCCAATCAGCATAAGTCGTTTCCATTGGATCTGCATCATTATCAACGAAGTCCCAACCTTTTACTGAACTAGGATCAATTGTTTTAGGATCAACGCCTGTTTGAGCACGATACCCTTTATATGCATCCGTTAAATCTGGATGATTATAATCAATCCCTGTATCAATAACCCCTACTTTAATGCCCTTACCTGTGTATCCTTCAGCATGTAATTTGCTCACGCCTGGGAACACTTCTGTTTCCATTTTCTGTGTTGAATTAACAACACTTTTTATTTTTTCTGGTTCTACTTGAATAACATTGTTTGGCCATACTGCTTTAACAGTTTTTGAGTTTAATAATGACTTAACTTTATTAGCCGGCAAGTCGATCGCAACACCATTTAGCGTGTTTTTGTATGTTCGTTTGATTTTATAAAGGTTCTTATTATCCTTTAAATCATCTTTATAAATTGTTTGTAAATCATTTTTAAATGTATCTTGCGCTTTATTCGCTTTTTGTTTTGCATCTTCAAGTGCTAAACTATTGCCTTTTGCAGCCTCTTCAATCACAGCTACTTTTGCTGGCTTGTCTTTTAATTCAACAATAACTGATAAATTTTTAGTACTATTTAAATCAACTGAAGTAGGTAACTGTAATCCTTCTTGACTAGTCACCTCTATTTTTTGTAAAGCTTCACGTTGTTCTGTAGTAAGCTTTGATAGTACTTCTTCGATTGATGATTGTGTTGCAGCCTTTGCAATCGACTGATGATGTGTTATTGGAAATGCATTCAGTAACACCCCAGTACTCAATGTTAAAACTGCAGTACTTTTGATTAAACGCTTCATCCTGTTGTCTCCCCCATTTTTATATTTTCTATCTATTTTGATTATACGGAAAGTTTACAGTTTCGACATTTTGACAAAAACTATCAATTTTTGTTTTTCCTTCGACATTTTTATACAAAATTAGACTGAAATATTTTTTTAAACTTAAATTTTAAATTAAACTATTATCCTACGAATACCTTACATTACGTGAAATTGGATCACTTTCATCGTTTAATTTACCAACTAGCAACTAACTATTTGTCGCTTCTCAGAATCATACTTGTCGTTTAGTGAAGGAAAACATATCTTTTATCCCTATTTTTTCCAGTTATAATGAAATTTTAATCATCTATTTCACATCATTCTTTTGTAATACGGCGGACTGCTTCTACCTGAATGAAAAAAATGAAAAAAGGAAGAAATTACGATCCATTTTATCGACCTCAGTGTCAATTAAACGGGCTAGATGTTTTTTTGGAATGATAACTTCTATGTCAATCGGAAGAGTTAGTTGGTTCATTTTACACAGTTTATACAAAAGAAAAAATCGTTCCTTTCTCGGTCATTTTGTTGTGGTGACTTAACTATTCCCAAGAGAACGTTTTTCTTATTTTTTATGCTCAAAAAAATAGTGTTGCTAAAAGTCAATTTTTTGACAATCTCTTTTTAATTTTACTATTGGATTTCTTATGATTTTTAGCAAGTTCTATATGATCCTCTTTTCAATTAATCAAAAAGACCCTGGTTTAAATACCAGAGCCTGCCTATTCACATATTTTTTCAACTTAAAATACGAATATATTTTTCTTCCAATTCTTTGCTTAAAAACTCTCGATAATGCCAAATTGCAATAAGACATTTTTGAAACCTTTCGTGAATTTCAGAGTTTTTTACCTTTAATGCCACGTTTAATATTTCATCTAATCCTTTGTTTATATTATTTGTTTCGCATTTTAACAAACCGAACGCATAACAATAATCCAAATAAAGATGCTGCTTAAATAAATCAGAAGAGTTCCGTAGTTCAATGATTTGATCATTATACTTTGCAATAAATTTCTCAGCCTCTTCTAATCTACCTAATTTAACGTAGCTTTCCAAAATTCTTGGAATTCCTACATAGAAATCATCACGATCACGTAACCATTTATAGTATGAATCAACAACATATAGATTTCCAAAATCGATGTGAGCGACATATCGATTCCCTACTGCAATATCTGCATAATAAGCATTTATTTTTTCATATTTTCCAATTAAATTTAATACCTCTTCTAATTTGCCATCTAGTCTTGTCAACGCAAATGCTTGATACATTAATGCACGCCCTACATGCTCCTTAATTTTCGCCATTTTTTCTAACCTTTTTGCATAATGTAAGACCTCATCCCAATCTTTTAACATATAGTAAGTAGCAGTAATCCATAGGATTGTTAGTTCCTGAAATTTTGGTGGCATATATGAAATATACTCGATAATTCGAACTAAAACTAAACTCCCTTCATTCGTTAAACGCGTCATATAAAATTTTCGAAAATAACTAATAGCTACTTCTTCGGTTGCTGAATTAGGCATATGCTCAATAATTAGTTCGTATAAAGGTAAAGATTCTTGTTCTTTCCCTTCTAAAAATAGCTTTTCAGCAATACGGAATAGATTTTGGAAGTATTTTGAACGGTTAGCTTTTGACTTTTCTTCAATCATGACTGATAAGATGAAGGTTAATTCAGATTTAAAACCTTTTTTTGCACATTCATAAATAAAAGCGTCACTTCTTCTTTTATCTAATAGATTTCTTTCATTGAAGCATAGATTGACATATCCTTTATAAAATGTTCCTGTAGGTAGATTAAACGCCTCAGTTATAGCGTCCAAATAATGTAAAGATAGTGCCTTTTTATTATTAAATATTCTACTCATATCGCTATAATGGATATCAGATTTTATTGCTAGTTCTTTAAGATTCCATTTATTTTTCTTCATCAGCTTTTTAAACTCATAAAGTAGAAAATCATTCATGTTACACCCCACCATAATAATGTTTTTTATCTCTCTAATTAAAAAAGTAAAAATGCCATAAACCATTTTATTTATGGCTTACAGCATCTAAATTATTGTTTATTTGAATGAAATAAATTGTAGTTCTAAGATGCTGTCTAGCCATTTAAGGTTAAGATTATTTCATTTAACTCATCTATAATGACTGGCTCTCCTTGTTTCGTACTTGACGAACTCTAATTTAACTAATTAATTGAGACTAATTATTTTTCCGATACTATCAAAAAAAAAATACTCAATTTAATCAGTGTAAAAGATCAACAATTTCAACTTTTTCTCCTTTATTCTAAAATTTCAGAAATTAAAAGTTAGTAATCCTTCTTGTTGTATACACTATATTTTAGTTACTAAACTAGTATCTGTAAAACGCATTTTAGTTTACAACCCATTAAGGATTGCTTAATAACATTAATTATTTTTAAATAATAAATAGTGTTATTCTACATACAAATAATGGTCAATATTACCAGTATAAAAATAATTTCTTATAATTTAAGCTATTTAAAAACATACAGTATAATCAATATATACTTCGATAACGCTTATAGGAGGTACGAAATGAATATTGAACATTTAAAATATATAGTTGAAATTTCAAAAGAAGAATCGATTACAAAAGCAGCTAAAAACTTACATATATCACCTTCTGCTGTAAGTCAAGCTCTAAAGGAATTAGAAAAGAAATTAAATTTGAAGCTATTCATCCGTTTAAAGATGAAGACAGTACCTACCGAAGCCGGAATTGAAGTTATTAATCAGGCACAAAAAGTATTATATGAATATGAGATTATGGAGGAAAAAATTGCAATTCAAAAGAATGAAACTCAGACTCAACTAAAAATTGCAACTGTTCCAGGGTTAGTTTATTTAGTTAATGAATCAATCATTCATTTCAAAAATGATTTTCCAAATATTGATGTTCATGTTTATGAATGTGATCCTGGTCAGATTTTAAATAACCTCTCAATTCTTCAACCTGATATTGCGATCTTATTTTCTGAAGAAAGTTCACTAAGTGAAGAAAAAGATTTGCTTTACAAACATCTAACAACGACCAAATATTGTGTTCTCGTAGGTGAACAATCTCCATTATTTCATTTTGATGAGATTTCCCCAGAAGATCTAATTAATGAAAAATTTATCATCTATAATAGTAATGAATTTGTTGAGCACACACGTAAAATTGTTAAAAATATGAATGTACAATTTATTTCGAATAACACAGATAGTATTAGAGATGCTGTAAAGAATGGTTTAGGAGTTACTTTTTGCCGTAATATAACATTAAAAAATCATCCTGATACTTTAACTGGAAAAATAAAGACTATTCCTTTAAAATCTCCTGCTTATATTAGTGACGAACTTTGGAGCGTTTGCCTTAAAAATAAACCTTTTACAAAAATTTCAAAAATTTTTATAAAATATATTCAGGCTAGTATAGAGAATTAGCAATTTTTATCTGAACTAAAAAAATAATCTAAAAGACCAAATAGTTGAGTGATTTGGTCTTTTTGCAAATGCAACTAAAATGATTTTTAGAAATATTTGAACTACTTATTAAATAGCACTTCACTTGTACCTCAACAACTAATCCCCATTAATAAAAAGTAAGTTTAACTATGAGTTGTAATCGTTCAGCTTAGTTTGTTAATACTCTATCTATACACAAGGATAATAAGAGAAGACCCATCCTTCTTAACAAAATCTAAACTGTCCCCCTTTCTGTCGATATTTACATTATATTGAAGGTTGATTTAATTTGAATTTTGAAAAAAACTATAAATTTTGATTTTTTTATAATTAACTACTTTCTATGGGAAACGTGTTCTCCACGAAGAATTAGCTCTGATTTCTAAAATAAAGTAAATCAGAGCTTGCTAGAGTTATACTAAAAATATATTTTTGAATAAGAAAATTAAATAGATAACAACGACTACTTATTAGTAACATAAAAAAAGCTCTTCAAAATGAAGAGCTTTTAAACACGATTAGTTTTATATTAGCTAAGTACCTTTACAGTAAACTTAAGTCGTACATTACATTACAATTTTCAATAGAACTTTTTCTAATCAAATTAGCTACTTCTTCCAATTCATGAAACTTCAACAAAACTTCTTTAACAAATGAACTAATTTTTAATCCTTCAAATGTAGGAACCACATTAAAATTTTCATCACACTCAATCAGCTTTATAGTTATTTCTTTTTCTAGACTATGCACCGATTCTTTCATGACAGATTCACTAACAGAAAATTTTTGCGCTGCAAGCTTAAAGGAACCAATTTTTATTACTTCACTAAAATGATTTAATTGTTCAATATTCATATCGTTCCTCCTAAACTATTTTTCTTAAACCTATATTTCAACTTTACACATTTGTGTTTCATAACTTTATTATATTAAGAGTTGATGCAATTTCTATTTCAATAAAAAATATCAATTTTGAATTTTTTAATTCTTAATCCCTTTAATCCAATTTACACATGCACCGCAACCTTTTCAAATTAATATAATGATTTGAAGGGAGTGATTATAATGCCTTGGCATCAAAAAATTAGATATTTAATTGGCCAGCCAATTGGCGTTTCGTTTACTAATGGGCAAGGTACATCAGGAGTATTGTGCGGTGTATCAGGTTCGAAGCTTCTCGTATACGAGTATATGTATCAATCACAATTCGCTTTAAAACAGTATGATTTCTATATGATTCAAGATATTAATGGATTTCCCCCATGTCATAGTCAACAACCACTTTACTAATGATTTTTTACTTACAACATCCCTATACTATAATGTAAACAAAAACAAAACCTTATCGACCTTCACTATATGCAGGTTTTTTATTTTTTTAATATACTAATTACAGTATAAATTTCTTTCCCTTTTTTATGTTACTTTCTATTCTCCTACTCTATTAGACAAGCAAATCTCCTCCATAATAAACAGTTCAATAAGTTCCAACTGTCTATTATGGGGAGAACTAGAATCTTCCTATATTCTGCTTAGATGATAGGATATGAAAATCTATTAAAAACCTAAATCACTCTTAATAGATTCCAATGTACTTCCTTTAAACTTCTTAACTGGCTTTGATGATACTGTAACAAACGGATTTTGTATTAAGTAGTTGTTTTCAACAAACGCTAAGTCTTTTCCATCTACAATTCCGTCAAAATTAATATCAGCACTTCGCTTATTTGTTCCCCAATATGTTTGTATGTAGATCGCATCCATCACATCTATGACATTATCCTTATTAATATCGCCTGGCTTCGCTCCAATTGTTGGATAGGATGGATTTGCTTCTCCAATATTAATTCCCCAATCAGTACGTCCGATTTCCAATGGAGTATACGTCGTAAAATGTCCAGGAATATCCATAATTACTGTATATTTTTGTACAGATGCCGGAAGTCCTTTAAATGTTACATTTCCATTTTTTTCAATCGTCCCGTCGTAGATGACACCATTTGTGCCTTTTACCTTCATAGTGGCCCCTATTGTCGTATAATCAATCGTACTGTTGAACTTACCTGCAGCATTATATAAGCCAACACCATTTAGTTTAGCTGTTGCTGTAGAGTAAATAGGATACATCGGTACTGTCCCCATAATGATCGATAGTCTATTTGTACTTTCACTATTTACTTGAACAGTTGAAAAATTAAGAATTTGTGCAAATGGATTAAGGAATTCATTTGCATTTGTATCAACGTCTAAATCAAATAATGCTACATCTCCAGCAATTCCTTCTCCTGGTATATTGATATTCACTATCGTTCCTTTACTAGTTGTACCCGTAACAGTAGTTGTCAGTTCTGATCCTTCTGGTAAATTCTGTGCTTTTTTAAATTCAACACTATCAAAATATTTTGCTACATAGTCCAATCTGAAGTTAAGCTTATTAGCTTTTCGCAAATTATGTGCGTAGAACGTATAGGTAATTTTGTCACCATATTCCATTGTATCTTTATTTGGTTTTGCATAAATATAAGTTGCGCCTTTCTTCATATAATAGATCATTTTAGGTAATGTCGTATTTCCTGCATAATCGGCACCGACATATTGAATTGGATTAATCATTCCAGGTACACTAATTTCTGTACTAAATTTTCCATTTTCGTCTACACTCAAGGAATATGCATTTGATGAACCCGGGCCGTAAAATAATTTATTATTCGCTTGAGTAAGTGGCATGCCATCTTCTTGCGTTTTACTAATCTCAGGATCTAGTAACGTTCCGGAAAGCGTAACTTTATCTTGACCTTCCGCTAATTCTACTATTTGAGTATTGCCTTTTGGCATTGCATTTGTATCATCGAACTTAATTGTAGGTTCATTATTATCAATACTAATTTTCGAAGTTTTCACGAATTGTTTGCCGTCTTTATTTGTTCCAATCATTTTAATATCGTAGATACCATCTGGCGCTTTTTCAGAAACATAACCAATTGGATTTTTTTTATCTCCAGTGAATGGGAAATATCTACCATAAAAAGCACTGTCCATTGTGTAATCTGTGTCAACTGCTGCACCTGAACCGTTAACTGAAGTAATCAGTCCGAGATCTTTATGCGTTTTCGGATCGACTAATACCCAGTCTAACGTTTGCATGGACGTGTTTAATCTAAAATCTAAATCAGTATCTTTACGGCTGAATAAATTTATGACTCGGTCTGTTGAAATGCTCTTTGTATACACATCAAAATATGCTAAGCCTTCATCAGTAGCCTTTACTCCAAATGGAATACGGTATCTTTCTTCCAGATTGTTCTTCTCTTTAATCGTTATATAACCTTCGTAAATGCCTTTTTCTGCCGTTTTTGGAATAGCTAAAGTTGCAGAAATTTGTTTTGTACTGTTTTTCTTAACAGTAATCGTATTTGGTACTTTTACCGTTACGCTATTTTTATTCGTATCCAAAGATCCTTTTGCACCTACATTGTATTCAACGGATAACTCATATTTTTTTTCTTTATCACTACTATTTTCAAATGATAGTTTCGTAGTCTTCGAGTAATCCTTATCTGACGAAACTGGGACGAAGCCGTAACTTAGACCGCCTGTTTGTTCTGGAATGATTTTTTCTTCCCCATTTTCAATGTAAGGCGTTTTATCTAGCACACTAATGATCGTATTGGAATGAATCGCTTGCATTGGATCAATTCTGCCCGCTCCGACTTCAAATACACTGTATGGATTTTTTAGTGGATCTGCTGTATTCATCAGTACAGTCTTTATATCTCCAGGCGTATAGTCTGGGTGAGCTTGCAATAATAACGCTGCAACTCCTGCTACATGCGGAGAGGCCATCGATGTACCCGACATGCGTAAATAGGCAGAAGAATAGTCGGATGTATCCTCTTTATTCGCAATATACGAAGGAACAGTTGATAATATATCTACTCCTGGTGCCGTTACCTCTGGTTTAATATCATATAATGTTCCAGATGGCCCTCTTGAGCTAAAACTTGCCAAATCATCACCTGAAAGTTCTTTTTCACTTTTTGTACCGAATGTCACACTTGGTACACCACTTGAAAACAGATTATTTACAGCTTGTCCATCTTTATTTGTCATTGAAAAAGTTGGGATATTGTCGTTGCTTTCTCCTAAGAATATCGGAATCTGACCTTCGTCTGGATTCGAGTTATAAATGATTACACCCACTGCCCCATGATCTCTCGCATGTTCCATTTTCTCAATTAATGCATACGTGCCTCGTTGGATAAAAGCGATTTTACCATTCACATCTTTACCCGTGTAATCATTCGGACCACCTAAACCTACATTTACAATGTCAAATGATTTACCAGTCATACTGCTGAAGTCATCCGTCCATTTCTTTGACATTAACTGCATTGTCACACCATTACGATTACTACCGGAAGTAAACTGACTCTCAAAACTCGTAACCTTACTAGGAACAGAACTCGCTCCTACTGTTAACGCTAGCGCTGCAGCACCTGGAGAACCTAACGTATTCAGTGCATCTCCCGAATTACCAGCTGCAACAACTGCCGTTACTCCGCTTAACACAGCATTATCAATTGCGATACTAGTAGCATATAGCGGATCGTTGATTGAAGCACCTAATGATAAATTAATAACATCCATACCATCTTGAACAGCTTTATCAATCCCTGCAAGGATCGCCGCCGTTGTTCCGCTTCCGTATGGTCCTAAAACACGATAAACGTATAAATCAGATTCCGGAGCCACTCCTATTACTTTATAATCCGAGTTATTTTCTGCTTGACCTGCAATCGTCCCAGATACATGTGTACCATGATCTGTATAATAAGCACTTCCATTTAGATACTCTGATTTTTTCGACTTTTTCCAGTCATCATAAGTAGTTTCCATCGGATTATTATCATTATCTACAAAGTCATAACCGCCTTTATACGCATGCTTTAAATCTGGGTGATTATAGTCGACACCTGTATCAATAACCCCAACCTTTATCCCTTTACCTGTGTACCCTTGATCATGAAGTTTATCAATATTTAAAAATGGGATACTATCAACCTTTGTTTGTTCTTTTGCTTCCTCTGTCTGTGTTTGAGCCGGTGGTTCTACGTGCACTGTGTAATCACTATAAACTGCTTTTACTACCTTAGAATTTAACAATGATTTCACTTGATTTGCTGGCAATGTTAATGCGACACCATTCAAGGTATTTTTATAAGTATGTTTTACACGATACGCATCCTTATCTGATTTGGTCTTTTTTAGTTTTGATTGCAAATCTTTTTTAAACTGAACTTGAGATTTTTCTACATTCTCATTTGCTTGTGTAAGAGAAATTTCTTCTCCTTTAATCGCTTTAGCAATTTGTGCTGTTTTCGCTGGAAGTTCATTTAACTCCACGATTACATTTACATCTCTATCACTCGACAAATCAATATCTCGTGATAGTTGTAATCCGGTTTTTAATTGATGCTGATCTAAGTTCTGTAATGCTTCACGCTGCTCCTTAGTCAACTTTTCTAAAATACTTTCTGCCTTTGTATTTGTTTGCGCATGCACAACAGAAGTGTAATTTAAGTTAGCTACTGGTCCAAGCAAAAGACCAGTACTCAACACAACAGCTGCAGTTCGTTTCGCTTTAACAATTGACTGTGCCTTTTTATTTGTTTTCAATCTATTCAATCCCTTCTTAATTATTTTTTGAATTTTCTTGAAAATATAACTACATTATAATGATAATTGATACGATTGTTATTTTGACAAATTCATTCAATCTATGGAATATAATTCGATAAAATCTAACAATAAAATACAAATAGATTAGTAATATTTTCATTACTAGTGAAAAATTATGGCTTCTAAAATAATTCAAATTAATATAATCAATAACAATTAAAAAGGGGATGCCCTATATTAATGGCTCCCCTTCTTTCAATTATTTAACTACACTAACCGTAACTGCCTTAGTTGTTACTTTAAAACCTTCTTTATCAACTGCATCAGCAGAAATATAATAGGTTCCGCTAGCTAAGTTTGATTCTGGTGTCCATTTAGTATGAAGTTCATGTTCATTATTCACTTGCATACTGTCTACTACGTTACCACTAGCGTCTTTTACGTAAACCGTCCAATTTACACGTGTTTGAGCAAAACCATTTATTGGAGCTGGTTTGCTTACACTGATATTTGTGTTTGGACTTACACTAAATACAGGTACAAGCATACTGTATTTAACATACGAAGGATCGCCCCAAACTTTATAACTTATATTCATTGCATTATCTATTCCCATCACAACAACACTTTTTGGTTCTTCATTTACTAATACGGAAGTTTCTCCTGGTGTTGTAGATTTTTGTATGCCATTATACCAAAGAATAGCTCCCTGATACCCTGAGCCATTATCAACCGCATCGAATGAAATTTCATATTGACCATCTTTTGGTTTAATTTGAACATTCGATACTTTTGGCCCAACTGAATCAACTTTAATCGGAAGCTTTACTTTTTGTGGTTTCGCATTTGGATAGTCTAGTGTTGTTTTGATGACAAAGTTATACGTATCATCACTTACTATCTTACCGTTTTCATCTTTCGAATCCCAGTTATATCCCATGTACATACGACTTGCAGAAAGAATATTCTTTCGAATTGGCATAGGAATCCCATTATTATATTCACTAAAGTCACCAAGATATTTAATCATCTTGCCTTGTTTATTCTCAATATACATTTCCGCTTTTGCTAAGTTTCTAAATGCAGTAAATGTTGGGAATACCCCTTTAAGGATTGAATTTGGAGAGGTAGCGATAGCGTCCATATTAAATTTACCTGTTTTCGTATTATATCCCATAGGAACCGCTGCGCCCTCGTCATTCCAAAGTGCAGTATAGCCTAAAAATGCATCTTTTCGATCCCAAGCTGCAGGATCAATATTATTAAGCGAATCCCACTCTCCATTAAAGCCCATATAAGGAACAGTTAACGGAACAGCTGAATCACTATTTTTTCCTGTTGGTACAAGTTGTACAAATCCTTCAACAAATTCATTTTTTCTTAATGTTCTTGGTAATCGAATCTCTATATTTAGATTTTTCTTTTGTCCTGCTTTAATTTTTAATGTAGCACCTTCTGAACCAGTATGTTTTTCTCCGTTTACATAGATCGATGCACCTTCAACACGACTACTTTTTAATGATAAATAATCTTTTGATTCTAAATTTCCATCGCCATCAAAGTCAAATTGCTTTGTATCAATTCCATCTGTTAGTAGGTCCACATTAACAGTGTATTCATACTCTTTTTTTGCGTCCTTTACTTCAAGTGACTCTACATTTAAATTGAAGATGACTCTATCATTTTTAATTTCTTTTAATGCAACAGCCCCCGCTTGCTCAAGTGGCGTATTTTTTCTTGTTACGATAACAGGGGTATTAATTGCATTTTGAATTTGCATTAATCCAGATCCTTGAATGCGAGGAGAATATGGAATCTCGTTATTTGTTTTAGGATCCATTACTACTTTAGCCGTATTCATTAAAGCAATTTTTGCTTTTAAGGCTGTATCTTCTGAATGAGTTAGTCCTTTTTCATACAACGATTGTAGTATTAATGCAGCACCACCTGCAACGTGTGGTGTCGCCATTGAAGTACCGCTCATTACTTCATATGCGTTTTCAGGAGTAGTAGAATAGATTTTCCCTCCTGGTGCAGAAATTTCAGGTTTAAAGTCCAAAGTAGTTGGAGCACCATAAGAAGAGAAATAAGACATCGTATCTCGCGTAGGATTATCTATCCACGTTCCTTTTGTTACTTTCATTTTGACAACTTGTCCGCTGTTTAGCTTATCAATTAAAGCATTTCCCACTGCTTTACTTGTTGTAGCTGCTGGGGTAAGATTACTACCGAAATTTACGTATGGATAATCAGCCATATTAGTAGCAGGAACTAAAATGACAGCCTTTGCCCCTCGCTTTTTAGCTTGAGATTGCATTGAAGCATAAGTTGAATAGGATGTATTCGGTCTAAAAACTACAATTTTTCCATTAACATCTTTGCCAGCATAATGCTCATCTTTAAATCCTTCACCAACATAAACTAAATCATAGCTTTCATTAGGAGAAAGTACTCTAGAAAGTTTGAAATTATATTGAGATTGATCTTGATAAGGAAGTTGTAAACCATTTTCTTCCCCCAATGTATTTAATTCATACTTAGTATTTTCATAGGAAGCTACAGACAAAGCAAAAGGACTGACACCTGGCTCTCCTACAGTCCCAATATCAGGATTCTCTGCATACGGTTGGGCAGAAGCTGTCATGATACTATTCTTCGTACTATACGCTGCGTTACCACCTGCAACTACTACTAATGTTCCATGTTCTGTCGCTTCACGTATTGCTTTTTGGATTGGATCTTTATCTTCGCCAACGAATCCCGAATCAGTTCCAAGACTCATATTAATGACATCTGCTCCCATTTCAACAGCATGGTTAATCCCTGCAATAATATCATCTTCGTATGCTCCTCCACTGCCGTTGTCGGAGAATACTTTTTCTGCTAACAGCTGTACACCTGGTGCAATTCCTAATACACCATCATTCTCTTCATCCCCATTCGCACCGATTGTTCCTGATACATGTGTACCATGAGGATTTGCGTATTTACCACGCGGTATAACATCTGTGTCATTATCAGCCCAATCATATCCAGTTGGAACCTTATCACTATACCACTGTTCATTAACAGAAGTTTCCGAAAATTTACTTTGGATATTACTTTCCGTCAACTTCTCTTTCTGTATTCCTTTGTCGGTAATCGTCATATCTTTATGTGTAAAGTCTATACCTGAATCGACTACACCAACAACTAATCCTTCACCTTCATATCCGTATTTTTCCCATACACTTTGTGCTTGTACTAACTCTTTACTCGTTTTCATTGATTGTTCATAAGTTCGTGCAATATGTACATTTGTAACCCCTGGAGTTGACTGTAAATCTTTTATATTTTTAAAATCTGTGTCTAAGCTAAATCCATTAAATCCTTCATAAAAACGATGTCTAACTTTCGGATTCAACTTCTTTTTTGTCATTTTGGAAACAACATCATCTTGCCTTTGTTTCATTAAAGCTTTTTTACTTACCTTTGCCTTTGATTGTATAGCTTGTTCTGGTTCCTGAATTTCAACAATGACACGTACTTTTTCATTAGGTGCATATACTTTTGTACTATTTTCGCCCACATTACCATAGACTGATTTTTCAGAATCCTTGGCCGATTCTTTGTTTAGATCAGCTATATAATTTTTTAACGCACCTTGTACATTTGCATCAGCGTTTGAATTAGTAGGTTGATTATCTTTCGTAATTTGCGCATAACCGGGCGTAGTTAAAAACATTGCAGCTAATGTTGTTAGTGTAATGACTCGAAATGGAACTTTCTTGCTATTTCTCATAAACTTTAAAATCTCCCCTCTAAATCTTCTAAATTATTATATTAATATATGTTAACTCCAAGTTAGAATTAGATTCCAAGAAACTCTAACTTAGAAGGATAGCCTTAAAAACCCTAATGAAAAAAATTTACTTATATGATTTTCCACTAAATTATAATCACATTATAATGAGAATTGATTCATTTGGTATTCTGACAATATCATTCAACCTACCATATATTAATCGATAAAATTCAACAAATAGTTACGAGGAAACTATATAAAACTACTGAAAAACTTTCATTTTTAACAGAAATAAAAACGCCAATCGCTGTCCAACAGTTGATTGCCGTTTCTCACGAAAAACATTTAAAAATGTACTAATATACCTTTAAGAGGGTTAATAAAACATATATATTAAGACTTTTTCTATTTGTTTATTAAAAAAATATAAATAAACCATTTTTATCTCATCATTTTAATAGCATTAGAATGATGAAAATTGATGAAATAAATAACAACAATAGTAATACAGGATAAAAGAACAAATACACTTTCATATCCTCCGATCGAACTATATTATAAGAACTCGCCATTTTCAACTCTTTTAAGTCAAAGAAGTATTATAAATTTCTCACTCCCAGTATTAAATTCCCATCCTAAATTGATTATATGGAAAGTTGATTGTATATATATTTCTAAAAAATCTGTTATTTATGTTATATTTATCGACAAAGGTTAACAAATACTACTAATTTATTAATAATCCTATAAATTGTATATTTTATTACTTTTCTAAGATTAAAAATCACAAAATCTTTTATATTCCAGCGTTTTCATAATTTTTAATTATAATTCGGTATGGAATGAAGAATCCACTTTTACGTATTATCCTTTCTTTTATGTAAGAATATAGTAAGAACAAAATTAAAAGTGAAAGCCATAATTGGAATAATTGAAGTCATAATTTGGACCCTTTCAGCATTAAGCGTATACAAAAAAAGACTTAACCGTTGTATTCCTGAATAAAACAGTTAACAACTTTTAAGTCTTTTTATAATGATCTATTTTAGTTTATTATTTATCAAAATATCTTTTTGTTCATTACTTTCTGACTTTTTCTTTATTTTTTATATACACTATTAATCGTGGGATACTCAAACCTTGAACCAGTAATGAAAACACTACATTTGCATAAACAATTAACAAGATGTTTTCTCTATATGGAAATTCGGCTGGCAAAGTTAGTGCCATTGCAATTGACAAAGCCCCTTTTAGGAAGAAGGTTCAATATCAATAGGTGAATGAATCTGATCTTTGTCCAAATCAAAGTACAGTTGACCATTTGTTCCACGAACACAATATGAAACATCATCTAATTTCTAGCCTCGTTTTGCTTTTTCAGTAAAGATTAGTTTTCTCTACCGGTTTAATTAAGAATAGGGCTAACTCACAAGTCAGTTAATCTGGACCTAAGAGTTAGCCCTTTTCCATATTATAATCATTCAATTTCCTAATCTGACCAATGAATATGTTTTTCTATTTTACAAACAATATACGTCAGGAGGTGGAATATTATTGAAAACCGAACAAATAATGACAATTTCTAAAGACATTAATAGTAATTTAGAAAAATTAAAAGAAGAGTTTGTAAATGTATTTGATTTCAAAACAAGAAAGATTACTTTCAATGATAGACCACTTTGTATTGCTTTTATTGATACGATCTCAAATAAAGATATTATTAATGAAAAAATCATTGAGGTACTTTTAAATTTAAAACATGGAAATATCATGACGGATCTTCCAGTTTCAACTATTTCAGCAACTAATTCTTTAAATGAAATACAAGAAGCAATTACGAATGGTAATACGGTATTGTTAGTTGATGGTTCTAATGAAGCCTTTATTGTAGATACTGTTTTATTCGAAGTGCGATCGACAAGTGAGCCTACAAATGAAAAAGTTGTTTCAGGTTCTCATGACGGTTTTGTTGAGAGCCTTAATAAAAATATCAATTTTCTAAGAAGTAGAATTAGAAGCTCTGACTTTAAAATAGAGGTTTTACCAATTGGAGATCCTAGTACAAATGTTGGCATTTTATATTTAGATAATATCGTAAATAAGGATATTCTAGAAATGGTTAAAGTCCGTGTCAAATCTATTCAACTTAAAAATAACTTAACAACTGGCAAGTTAGAAGAATTTATTGAGGATAGTTCGCTTTCACCATTTCCACAAATTCTAGAAACGGAGCGACCTGACCGGGTTATTTCTAATTTATTTGATGGGAAAATTGGCGTAATAGTTGAAGGAAGTCCAACGGTATCAATTATGCCTGCCTCTTTTTTTACGTTTTTCCAAACTCCCGATGACTATAATGGTAGAGTTTTAATTGGGACCTTCTTAAAACTCATTAGACTATTTTGTTTTTTTCTTTGCATAACTTTACCTGCAGTATATATAGCGATCGTTTCATTTAGTTATGAAGTTCTCCCATATGAATTAGTGTCTACCATTCAAAATAGTATTGAATTTGTGCCCTTTTCTCCATTTGTTGAGGCTCTAATTATGCAAGTGGTTTTAGAGCTGTTAAGAGAAGCGTCAATTCGATTACCTAGTCCAGTTGCACAAACTATTGGTATTGTCGGAGGGCTTGTGATTGGTACAGCTATTGTAGAAGCAAATTTAGTATCGAATACAATGACTGTCGTACTTGCGATTACAGCAGTTGCTTCATTTGTTGTTCCTACAAACGAAATGAGCTTTTCACTTAGAATACTCAGTTTTCCAATGATTATTTTGGCATCAATTTATGGTTTTGTAGGAATCATATTCGGTTTAATGCTTATTTTTATTCATATTGTTAAGCTCGAATCATTCGGTACTCCCTATTTTTCACCACTTGCACCCATTCGAATTAAAGATTTAAAAGATACTTTAATTAGAGTACCTAATTGGAAAACGAAGACACGGCCTACAAACGCATTGCCTGTAGATACGATTCAGTCAAAAAACATGAAAGGGTGGAAAAATGATAATTAAGCAAAATGAGACCATTTCATCCTTTCAATTATTTTTTTATATGGTGATCGTCCAATTAAATGTCGCTACATTAACGTTACCAATGTATTTATATAAAGAAAGTGGTCATGATGGATGGATTTCTTTATTATTTTCTTGCCTATTTTCTGTATGTACTATCGTCCTATATTCTTTTTTACTTAAGCGGTTCCCTAATTTAACCATTTTTGAAATTTGTACGTTTTTTTTCGGAAAATGGTTCGGTGGAATACTAAAAATCTGTTATATTTTATATTTTATTTTTGTAGCTTATTTAATTAATCAATCTTATCTATTTGTTTTTAGCAAATGGGTTTTTCCAAACTCACCAACTTGGGGCATTTTACTCCTTTTATTAATTATTGGAATCTATTTAGGGAAAGAAAATATTCGAACAATGACACGATTTTTCCAATTATCTTTTTGGACATTTTTAGTCATTTTTATTTTTAGTATCGAAGCATTTCAACAGGTGGACTGGAAGCTTTTACTACCAGTTGCTCAAGTTAATTTTTCCCATATATTGAAAGGAAGTTATATGTCTTATTATTTCCTACATGGTTTTGAGTGCCTCTTAGTTGTCTACCCATTTGTTAAAGGTTCACATAGAAAAAAAATAAAAAGCTCTATTTTTTCTATACTAGTTATTACACTAATTAATCTATTTACTGTTGTGTTATGTTTCATATTTTTTAGCAAAAAAGAATTACAGTTAATTCCCGAACCGACAATTTATATCTTTAAAACTTTAACTTTTTTCAAAGAACTAGAGCGACTTGATTTACTATTTCTATCAGTTTGGTTTGTCATCATTGCCTCTTCTTATGTGTCATATTTAAATTTGGCCAATATCGGTATTTCAAATCTAATAAAAAGAGGGAACAGACTTAGTACATTTTCTACTATTACTATTTGCATCATTGTATTTCTAATTGGAAATTTTGTACCTTCATCAACTGGTTTTATTGATCTGCTAATAAAAACGTTATCTATTTCTAGTTTTATTTTTATCCTTTTCATTCCAACGTTGATCTTATGTATCTCACTTCTCTTTAAGATAAAAAGTAAGGAAGTTAAATTGTCATGAAAAAAATCCATTATATTCCTTTTTTATTAATCTTTTTATTAACAGGATGCTGGGACCAGCACTCACTAAAAGACTCAGCACTAGTACTGGGCGTCGGATTTGACCAACTTCCAAAAGGGAAGGTTAAGGGAACAGTAAGCATCAGAACTAGCATTTCGAAAGGTGACCAAACTGAAAATATCAATTATATGGTCAGTGAAAAGGGGGTATCTGTAAGAGATATACGTAACAATATTGATTATCAAATACCTGGTAATTTTTCATCTAATAAACTACTAGTTATGCTTCTAGGAGAAGATCTTGCAAAAAATAATTTATATCCTTATTTTGATAATTATTTCCGATTTATTAGAAGTACTTTAACTTCAAGAGTTGCAATTGTAAAAGGAAAGGCATCTAGCATCATTGAAATGAAAACATATAAAGATATTTTTATTAGTGAATCACTTTCAGAAATGCTTGAAGCTGCTGAACATATTTCTGTTATCCCAAAAGAGACACAAGAAACTGTTTATAAAAAAATGGATGATCCAGGTGCTGATTTAGTCCTACCTTATTTAGAAAAAACAGAAGACGAAACAATTAAAATTAAAGGTGTGGCACTTTTTGAAAATAATCGATTTACTGGTAAAGTACTAAATAATAAACAGTCAAAATTATTGTTATTACTGAAAGACAAAAAAAGTAATTCGATGAGCTTAACGGAACCATTGGGAAAAAATAATGAGTTTGTTTCATTTAAAGTTAAAAGTATAAAAAGAAACTTCGAAATCATCAATGGAAATCGCCCTAAAGTAAAGATTGATTTAAAATTAAAGATTGATTTAACTGAATATACTGGAACAGATTTAGCAAGTAACATCAAGAAAATGGAAATAGAAAATGAAATTGCTAAAAATATGGAAAAGGAGCTTAAAGAAGTATTTAGCATTCTTCAAGAAACAAATTGTGATGCAATAGGGATTGGCAGATATTTAATGGCTTATCATCCGGATACATGGAAGAAGATCAATTGGGAAAAGGACTATTCAAAAGTTCCCTTTGAGGTCAATACAAAAGTGATTATGTATACAAGTGGAATTATTTTATGACATTAAAACAAGTAAAGTTTAGCAATCATTTATAGACATTAAAAACCAAAAAAGCCCTTTATCGGGCTCTTTTGGTCACGCTATTGAAAAAAGAATTTGTCAATTAAACTTTGATAAGTAAGTTGTGCCTCAGTGATTTCCACTACAGGTTGCTCGCTTTCCATGGGGCGAGATTCTTTAGCCTCCTCGGCGTGCGCCTGTGGGGTCTCAGCCTTCCCGCATCTCCCATAGGAGCCTGGCAACCTTTCGTTCCAATCA
>NZ_NUGT01000082.1 GCF_002574545.1 Bacillus sp. AFS055030 | reverse complement strand
TATTTAGCTGATGTTTTTTTTATATTTAAAAATAGATCAAAAAAATAATTTTTTAATAAAGTATAAAGGAAAAAAAAGCTTCTTAAAAGAATTGTATAACATATATATTTATATATTGATAAAGATAAATTGCCCAACTGGCGAGCCTTTAGGCAAAGACAGAGAGATCATAGGGATTAAATTTCTAATACATTACCGATTTATACAATTCTTAATGGTCAAAAATAGGATTAAGAGCTGTATCGTTTGGAAAAAATGGTAAAGAGATAATAGTTGAAATTTTTCATGAAAGGAATATAATAATAGTCAAAGATAGTCAAAGTCAGTAAAGGTGGTAAATAGATGAAGAATATATCAGATATTATTGAACAATATCTAATGCACTACTTTGACATATCTGATAAAGATTATGTCGAGATAAAAAGAAGTGAAATAGCAAATAAATTTGATTGTGTACCTTCTCAAATAAATTATGTAATTAATACAAGATTCACACTAGAAAGAGGATATGTGGTAGAAAGTAAACGTGGCGGTGGAGGGTATATTCGAATTATTAAGGTGCAATTTCATGACAAAGCAAGCGTAATTGATCAAATATTAAGTAGCTTCACTAACAAAATTGCACAGTCTAGCGCGGAGGATTATATTCGCTTACTACTTGAAAAAAATGTAATTACTGCGCGCGAGGCAAAAATGATGTTAAGTGTGCTAGATCGCTCTGTAATAATGGTGAATTTACCTTATCGAGACGAATTAAGAGCAAGAATGTTCAAGGCAATGCTAAGAAGTTTAAAGTATAAATAGAATATGGAGGTTGCCCATAATGATTTGTCAGGAATGTAAAGAACGTCCGGCAACATTACACTATTCTAAAATTATTAATGGTGAGAAAACAGATATTCACTTATGTGAGAGATGCGCAAATGAATCGAACAATAAATATATTTTTTCTGAAATAGGTGGTTATTCTGTAAATGATTTGTTAGCTGGATTATTTAAAGGTAATACTGGTATTTATGAAATGAAGAAAAATAAGTTTCATCATGATTCCCAAGTTGAATGTCCTAGATGTAAAATGACATTTCAAAAGTTTACTAAAATTGGCCGTTTAGGTTGTTCAACTTGTTATGAAACATTCATGGATCAGATGAAACCAATTGTTAAAAGAATTCATAGTGGTAATGTATCGCATACAGGGAAAATACCTCAAAAGATTAACGGTGCGATTTCCTTGAAAAGGAAGCTACAAGACTTGAAATCCCAAATGAAAACTCTTATTGATAATGAAGAGTTTGAGCAAGCAATAAAAATTCGGGATGAAATTCGTGAAATTGAAAAAGATTTACAAGCCCTTCAAAAGGAGGTGGAGTAAGTTACATGTCTATTAAACGAATTATTAATGAAGCGATCAGTCCATGGATGAAACAAGAAGGTCCTGATGACGATATCGTTTTAAGTAGTCGTATTAGGTTAGCTAGAAACTTCAGTGCATATTTATATCCAACATTACTTAGCCAAGACAAGGCTAAAGAAATTTGTCATTTAGTTAAACATTATTTTGAAGGTAGTACAGCTTTACCAAAAGGACCTTTTGAATATATTGAAATTAATAAGTTAGAACCAGTGGAGAAAAGAGTGTTAATCGAAAAACACTTAATAAGTCCTAATTTAGTTCAAGAGTCAGTACATGGTGCATGTATACTATCTCAGGATGAACAAATTAGCATTATGATCAATGAAGAAGACCATTTAAGAATTCAAGCTCTATTTCCAGGTTTACAACTTAGAGAGGCACTTACTCAAGCGAATCATATTGATAATTATATAGAAAGTCAGCTTGAATATGCTTTTGATGAAACAATTGGTTATTTAACCAGCTGTCCTACTAATGTTGGTACCGGATTAAGGGCCTCCGTGATGATGCATCTTCCAGCATTGGTCATCACAAAACAATTTAACCGTTTAATTCCAACTATTAATCAACTTGGGTTAGTAGTAAGAGGAATTTATGGTGAAGGTAGCGAAGCATTAGGTAATATCTTTCAGATTTCGAATCAAATTACATTAGGGAAATCGGAAGAAGAAATTATAGAGGATTTAACCACAATCGTACAACAACTGATCAAACACGAGAAATCAGCAAGAGATGCACTCGCAAGAACTTCTTTAATTCTTTTAGAAGATCGAGTCTTTCGTTCTCTAGGTACATTGAAATATGGAAGAATTATAGAAACAAAGGAAAGTGCTAAGTGTTTATCGGATGTACAATTAGGGATTGATTTAGGTTTAATTGATGGTTTATCGAAAAACTTTTTACATGAATTAATGATATTAACTCAACCTGGTATATTACAACAGTATGTAGGTGGTCAACTCACCCCCGAAGAAAGGGATATCAAAAGAGCATCACTAATACGTGAAAGACTATCTAACAAAAATAACTAATTATATAGGAGGAACCAATTATGATGTTTGGTCGATTTACAGAACGTGCTCAAAAAGTATTAGCTCTTTCTCAAGAAGAGGCAATCCGAATTGGACACTCAAATATAGGTACAGAACATATTTTACTAGGACTTGTTCGAGAAGGTGAAGGGATTGCTGCAAAGGCATTACTTGCACTTGGTTTAAGCCCAGAGAAAGTACAACAAGAAGTAGAAACATTAATAGGACGTGGTCAAGGAGTTGCTCAGACTGTACACTACACTCCTAGAGCTAAAAAAGTGATTGAATTATCAATGGATGAGGCTCGTAAACTAGGTCATTCATATGTAGGAACAGAGCATATCCTTTTAGGACTAATTCGAGAAGGAGAAGGCGTAGCAGCAAGAGTTTTAAATAATCTTGGTGTAAGCCTAAATAAAGCTCGTCAACAAGTTCTTCAGTTATTAGGTAGCAATGAAAGCTCGTCTAATCATCAAAATGGATCTGCTAATCAAGCAAATACACCGACATTAGACAGCTTAGCTCGTGATTTAACTGTATCGGCTAGAGAGGGTCGCTTAGATCCAGTAATCGGTCGTGGTAAAGAAATTCAGCGAGTAATTGAAGTGTTAAGCCGACGTACTAAAAATAATCCAGTATTAATTGGTGAGCCTGGTGTAGGTAAAACAGCAATTGCAGAAGGATTGGCTCAACAAATTGTTAATAATGAAGTACCGGAGATTTTAAGAGATAAACGAGTAATGACACTTGATATGGGTACTGTCGTAGCTGGAACTAAGTACCGCGGTGAATTTGAAGATCGTCTGAAAAAAGTAATGGATGAAATTCGCCAAGCTGGCAATATCATTCTTTTCATTGATGAACTTCATACATTAATTGGTGCAGGTGGAGCGGAAGGTGCAATTGATGCATCAAACATCTTAAAGCCGTCATTAGCACGAGGTGAACTACAATGCATCGGTGCAACAACAATTGATGAATACCGTAAATATATCGAAAAAGATGCTGCATTAGAGCGTCGTTTCCAACCAATTCAAGTTGATCAGCCAAGTGTAGAGGAGTCAATTCAAATTCTTCAAGGATTACGTGACCGTTATGAGGCGCATCATAGAGTATCAATTTCTGATCAAGCAATTATTGAGGCTGTAAAACTATCTGATCGTTATATTACAGACCGTTTCTTACCAGATAAAGCAATTGATGTTATTGATGAGGCAGGTTCTAAAGTACGATTACGTAGCTTTACAACACCACCAAATTTAAAAGAATTGGAATTAAAATTAGAGGAAGTTCGTAAAGAGAAAGATGCGGCTGTTCAAAGTCAAGAATTTGAAAAAGCAGCATCATTAAGAGACTCAGAACAAAGATTACGTGAACAATTAGAAGATACGAAACGCCAATGGAAAGAGAAACAAGGCAAAGAAAATTCTGAAGTAACTGTTGAGGATATAGCAAATGTTGTATCATCATGGACGAATATTCCAGTTACAAAACTTGCGCAAACAGAGGCAGATAAACTGTTAAATATGGAAAGTGTTCTTCATAAACGAGTAATTGGTCAAGAAGAAGCTGTAGTAGCAGTTTCTAAAGCTGTACGTCGTGCAAGAGCTGGACTAAAAGATCCAAAACGACCAATTGGTTCATTTATTTTCTTAGGTCCTACAGGGGTAGGTAAAACAGAGTTGGCTCGAGCATTAGCTGAAACAATTTTCGGCGATGAAGACGCGATGATTCGTATTGATATGTCAGAGTATATGGAAAAACATGCAACATCTCGATTAGTAGGGGCACCTCCAGGGTATGTAGGATATGATGAAGGTGGTCAATTGACTGAGAAAGTTAGACGTAAACCATACTCAGTAATTCTATTAGATGAAATTGAGAAAGCACATCCAGATGTATTTAATATCTTACTTCAAGTATTAGAGGACGGTCGACTAACTGATTCAAAAGGCCGTACAGTTGACTTTAGAAACACACTAGTTATTATGACATCCAACGTTGGTGCAAGTGCTTTAAAAGCAAATAAATATGTTGGATTTAATATTAACGATGGAGAAAAAGATTACAAAGATATGAAAGGAAAGGTATTAGAGGAACTGAAAAAAGCATTCCGTCCTGAGTTCTTAAACCGTATCGATGAAACAATCGTTTTCCATTCATTAGAGAAGAAACATATTAAAGAAATTGTTCACTTAATGGTTAACAGCTTAACTAAGCGTTTAAAAGAACAAGAAATTGAACTAGAGTTATCAGATGCAGCAATTGATAAAATTTCAGATGAAGGGTTCGATGCAGAGTATGGAGCTCGTCCTTTAAGAAGAGCAATTCAAAAACAAGTAGAGGATCGTTTATCTGAAGAACTATTAAAAGGAAATGTTGAAAAAGGCCGAAAAGTTATTCTTGATGTAAAGGATAATGAATATGTGATTAGATCAGCGGCTGAAACTGTAAATCAATAAGCAATTACAAAGTTCATACCTTTTAAGAAGGATAATTGAACAAATTAATTGTAAAGTTATCTAATTTGTGAAAAAGGGCGTGAAGCCCTTTTTCTTATATCAAAAAAGCGTTACGATAGACTTTGAATACATACTCTATTAATATAGAAAATCATAGTAACAAAAGAGGAACTATACATATGGCTAAAAAAAATAAAACTAAATTCGTTTGTCAGTCTTGTGGATATGAATCAGTTAAGTGGGTCGGAAAGTGTCCTGCATGTAACGAGTGGAATACAATGGTTGAATTTATAGAACAGCCTGCTAGTTCAAGAAGGCTGACATTTAATACGAATGCTACAGTAGAAGGAACGAAACCAATTTCAATCATGGAAGTGGAAATAGGAACTGAAACTCGTATCGAAACCTCCTTTGATGAGTTTAACCGTGTTTTAGGTGGTGGTATCGTTCTAGGTTCATTAGTATTAATTGGTGGTGACCCGGGAATTGGTAAGTCAACGATGCTTTTACAAGTTTCCTCACAATTGGCTAAAAAGGATCATAAAGTTTTATATGTTTCAGGTGAAGAATCTCAGAAGCAAATAAAATTAAGAGCAGAGCGATTAGGTGTCGCTACACAAAACTTATATGTTTTATCCGAGACAGATTTGTCTTATATTGCTCGATATATGGATGAGATGTCTCCTGATTTTGTTGTAATTGATTCGATTCAAACAATCTATTTACAGGAAGTAACATCTGCTCCTGGTAGTGTTTCACAAGTTCGAGAGTGTACTTCAGAATTAATGAAAATCGCTAAGACAAAAGGGATCCCAATTTTTATTGTAGGTCATGTGACGAAAGAGGGGGCAATTGCCGGCCCACGACTACTAGAACACATGGTAGATGCAGTGTTATATTTCGAGGGTGAAAGACATCATACATATCGAATATTAAGAGCAGTTAAAAATCGTTTTGGATCTACTAATGAAACAGGGATTTTTGAGATGAAAGAGTTAGGATTAGTAGAAGTGCTGAATCCATCAGAAATATTTTTAGAAGAGAGACCTTTTGGAGTAGCAGGTTCCACTGTTGTTGCTTCTATGGAAGGAACTAGACCTGTACTTGTTGAACTACAGGCACTTGTCTCTCCAACGAGTTTTGGAAATGCAAGGCGAATGGCAACAGGGATAGATCACAATAGAGTGTCGTTAATTATGGCTGTATTAGAAAAGAGAATGGGTCTTTTATTACAAAATCAAGATGCTTATTTAAAGGTTGCCGGAGGACTGAAGTTAGATGAGCCGGCTGTAGACTTAGCTGTTGCGGTAAGTATAGCATCAAGCTTTCAAGATAAACCTACTAATCCAACAGATGTAGTCATTGGTGAAATTGGTTTAACAGGAGAAGTTAGAAGGGTATCTAGAATAGAGCAAAGAGTACAAGAAGCAGCTAAACTAGGATTTAAAAGAGCGATAATTCCATCAAAAAATATTGGTGGGTGGAGTTTTCCTGAAGGAATGGAAATAATAGGTGTTAATACGGTACATGAAGCATTAAAATACGTGTTAGGAGGGTAGAGATGGAGGATCAAAAACAAAAAGCTAAATCAATGTTGCCAGTTTTAGAAATGATTGCTCCAGGTACACCATTGCGAGATGGCATTGATAATGTACTTAGAGCTCAGACTGGTGGATTAATTGTACTTGGCTTTAATGATGAAACAAAGGAAATGGTCGATGGAGGTTTTCATATTAATGACCCTTTCTCTCCAGCTAGCTTATATGAATTAGCTAAAATGGATGGAGCACTCATTTTAAATGAAACAGGGACAAAAATCCTGTTGGCAAATGCACAATTAATACCAGATCAATCAATATTTACAAAAGAAACTGGTATGCGTCATCGAACTGCAGAACGAGTATCAAGACAGACAGGAAACTTAGTCATTGCTATTTCGCAAAGACGTAATGTGATTACCTTATATAAAGGTAATTTACGCTATACGCTGCGAGATATTGGCGTGATTTTAACAAAAGCTAATCAGGCGATTCAAACCCTTGAAAAATATAAAATTGTGTGGAATCAAGGGATTACTTCACTTAGCATTTTAGAATTTGAAGAGCTAGTTACATTATTTGAAGTTGTAAATGTGTTACATAGTGTTGAAATGGTACTTCGAATTAAAAATGAAATTAATAACTATGTAATTGAACTTGGTGATGAAGGAAGGCTGATTGAATTACAGTTAATTGAGATCATTTCGGACCTTGAGGAGGAGGCATTACTTTTAATAAAGGATTATCATTATAGTAAGGAAGAAGATCCTAAAAGTATTTTGCAAAAACTCCAAGAGCTCGCAAACGAAGAATTGTTAGAGGATCATGACATTATTAAATTGTTAGGTTATCCAAATAACACTAATCTTGAGGAAATGGTAGAACCTAGAGGGTATCGGATGTTGATGAAAATTTCTAGACTGCCGCCGCTAGTGATTGAAAACTTAACACAGCGATTTAAGCACCTTAAAGGAATCTACAAGGCTACTCTTGCTGAGTTAGATGATGTTGATGGAATTGGTGAAATTCGTGCAAAAAAAATCAAAGAAGGGTTAAAACGAATTCAAGAGCAACTGTATATCAATAGACATAACTAAGTTACTTCGTCTAAGATAGAGTTAATTATTTATTTAAAGGAGGTGGCGAGTTGATAAAGAGGATCGTTCAAGTTATTTATATTTTTGTCGGAAGTACTTTAGGTTTAGTACTTTTTCCACTATTAGATAAACTGTTGAAAACAGAGTTACCTAATATATTGCAAAATTCTTATGTGCAGGCTTTAAGTGGAGCAGTGATCTTTTTTATTTTATCGCTTTGGTTAGTTGATCCAACAGTAACGTTTATCAAGTATATTGAGGAGAAATTATTAAAAGCTCCTATTTCAATGATTTTGTTTGGTAGTTTAGGACTTGTTTTTGGACTTATTCTGGCATTTCTTATTTCATTGCCAATTGACTCAATTAGATTACAGTATGTTTCATCAATTATTCAAATCGTTATTACGATTTTATTAGGATATTTAGGTTTTCAAGTTGGGATTAAAAAGAGAGAAGAATTATTGAGTTTATTTACTCTATCTTCAAAAGCTAAGAAAAAAGCTGCTGAAGAGCAAGATGCATCTTTTGATATACCAGTTAAAATTTTAGATACTAGTGTAATCATCGATGGTCGTATTGCTGATATTTGTCAAACTGGATTCATTGAAGGAACTATTGTGATTCCACAATTTGTATTAGCAGAATTACAATATATAGCTGATTCCTCAGATACGTTAAAACGAAATAGAGGACGAAGAGGATTAGATATTCTAAATAGAATTCAAAAAGAGCTAGCTATGAAAGTTGAAATCTACGAAGGGGATTTTGAAGATGTTCCCGAAGTAGATGCTAAGTTAGTAAAACTTACTAAATTAAAAAATGGTATTTTAGTGACAAATGACTTTAATTTAAATAAGGTAAGTGAACTACAGCAAATTAAGGTTTGGAATATTAACGATCTAGCTAATGCAATTAAACCAGTAGTATTACCTGGGGAAGTATTAACTGCTTTTGTAGTAAAAGAAGGTAAAGAAAAACTACAAGGTGTTGCATATTTAGACGATGGTACAATGATTGTTGTTGAAGATGGTAAAGAATCAATTGGTAAACGAGTAGAGACAGTCGTTACGAGCGTACTACAAACTTCTGCAGGTCGTATGATTTTTGCAAAGGTAAAGTAAGTTAGAGGGGTATACGTAAAATGCAATATAAGGTCATCATTCCAGCAGCGGGCTCTGGCTCACGAATGGGTGCAGGTTATAATAAATTATTTCTTAAAATAATTAGCTCGCCAATTATTGAATTAACTTTAAAAGTTTTTGGCGAAGATGATCGTTGCAATGAGATTATCTTACCGATTAAAGAATCAGAAAAACAGTTTTTTGAAACATTAAATTTGCCAAGTTGTATTCAAAATAAAATAACCTACGTAAATGGTGGAGCAGAAAGGCAAGAAAGTGTTTATAATGGTTTAGTTTCAATAAAGGATACTGAAAGTTTTATTTTAGTACATGACGGGGCGAGACCATTTGTAACAAATGCAGTGATTGATCGGATTCTTGAAAAGATGAATGAACATGAGGCAGTCATCTGTGCTGTTCCAATGAAAGATACAATAAAGAAAGTGATTGATCATGAAGTCGTTGAAACAATTGATCGTTCTACACTTTGGGGAGTACAGACTCCCCAAGCTTTTACATACAATTGCTTAATAGAAGCGCATCAAAAAGCAATCGAAAATGGTTATTTAGGAACTGATGATGCAAGCTTAGTCGAGTGGAACGGAAGTAAAGTTTTTGTAGTAAATGGAGATTATAACAATATTAAAGTAACAACTAAAGAAGACTTGTTTTTTGCAAAAACAATCTATGAACAATATAGAAGTTAGAAGGTGTTTACATGTTTAGAATTGGACAAGGGTTTGATGTTCACGCTTTTGCAGAAAATCGCCCGTTAATTATTGGTGGAATTGAGATTCCATACGAATTAGGTTTATTAGGTCATTCTGATGCAGATGTTCTTCTTCATACAATTTCGGATGCATTGCTAGGGGCTATTGGTGAAGGAGATATAGGTAGACATTTTCCGGATACAGATCCAGCTTTTAAAGATGCTGATTCAGCAAAACTACTTCAACACGTATTCCATCTTGTTAAGGATAAAGGCTATGAGTTAGTTAACGCGGATTGTACGATTATTGCTCAAGCGCCTAAAATGGCTCCATATATCGAATTAATGAGAGAGCGAATTGCAGAACTGCTTGAAACGACATCTGATTGTATTAATGTAAAAGCAACAACAACTGAAAAATTAGGTTTTACAGGAAGAAAAGAAGGAATTGCATCCCAAGCGGTTGTATTGTTACAAAAGAAGGCTTAAACTAATAAAGTATATTAATTATTCAGTGGAGAGTGTCTATAAATGTCAAATAGAGTAAGAGTTCGTTATGCACCTAGTCCGACAGGTCATTTACATATTGGAAATGCCCGTACAGCATTATATGTATATTTATTTGCTAAGCATTTTAATGGTGATATGGTATTACGTATTGAAGATACTGATATTGAACGTAATGTTGAAGGTGGCGAAGAAAGTCAAGCGAAATATTTACACTGGTTAGGGATCGATTGGGATGAAGGTCCGGATAAAGGTGGCGAATACGGTCCTTATCGTCAATTAGAAAGACTAGACTTGTACAAACAATATGCCAATGAATTAATTGAGAATGGTCATGCATACAAGTGCTATTGTACAGAGGAAGAGCTTGCAGCGGAACGTGAAGCACAATTAGCGGCTGGTCATCCAACTACACGTTATAGCGGGAAGTGTCGTCATTTAACAGCTGAAGAAAGAGCTGTAAAAGAGGCAGCAGGTGCAGAGTATACTATTCGTTTTGCAGTACCAGCAAACGAAACGTATGAATGGGAAGATATCGTTCGTGGAAATATTAAATTTGAATCAAAAGATATCGGAGACTGGGTTCTTGTTAAAAAGAACGGAATCGCTACTTATAACTACGCTGTAGTAGTTGACGATGCATTAATGAAGATTAGTCACGTACTACGCGGTGAAGAGCATATTTCTAATACGCCTAAACAATTAATGGTATATCGTGCATTAAATTGGGATGCTCCAGATTTTGGTCATATGGCTGTAATTGTGAACGAAAACCGTAAAAAGCTTTCAAAACGTGACGAATCTGTATTACAATTTATTGAGCAATATCAAAATCTTGGTTACTTACCAGAAGCATTATTTAACTTTATTGCTCTTCTTGGTTGGTCACCAGTTGGCGAGGAAGAGATTTTCAGCAAGGATGAATTTATTAAAATTTTCGATCCTAGCCGTTTAAGTTCTGCGCCAGCTATGTTTGATAAGCAAAAATTAACTTGGATTAATAATCGATATATTAAAGAACAACCATTAGAAAAAGTTGTAGAAATTGCATTACCACATCTAATTAAAGCTGGTTTTGTAAGTGAAGAACGCACTGCAGATGAAAATCTATGGGTTACAAATTTAGTAGCTTTATATCAAGACCAAATGAGTTTTGGAGCCGAAATTGTAGAACTATCAAGCTTATTCTTCAAAGAGGTCTTAACATTCGGTGAAGAAGAGCAAGCTGTTATTTCTGAAGAGCAAGTAAAGGAAGTACTTTCAGCATTAGTTGAAGAACTAAAAGCTTCTGAAGAATTTACAGTTGATTCGATTAAAGCTGCAATGAAATCAGTTCAAAAGTCAACTGGACAAAAAGGTAAAAAGTTATTTATGCCAATCCGTGTTGCAACAACTGGTCAATGTCATGGTCCAGAATTACCAGCAGCTATGACTTTATTAGGAAAAGAAAAAGTTATTGCTCGTTTACAACAAATAATTGGTTAACATTTTGATTAATTTGTAATATATATAAGTAATATTCATATAGGTAAAATGTTGAAAGGGAAAAGTAAATGATTACTCGTTACCTAGAGAGAATCACATTGGTGGAAGTGATTTTAACGATAATCATGGAAGTGCCCCCTTGAGTCCTTAGCCGAAAAATACGTTTTAGTAGGCTAAGGCGGTGGAAACCGTTATATTACATGAGTTGAGATAATTTATTTTATCTAAACAGAGTGGAACCGCGCGTAAAGCGTCTCTGTGTATTTTATGTACACAGGGACGCTTTTTATTTTTATAGAGAAAAAAATCAAATTCTTAATAAATTCTTTAAGGGGAAATGAAGATGCTAAAGTACATGAAGGAAGATGTAGCGACGATATTTGAACGCGACCCAGCCGCTACTAGCTATTTAGAAGTTATTCTTACGTATGCTGGTTTACATGCTTTATGGCTTTATCGATTTGCGCATTATTTCTATCGAAAAAAATGGCACTTTATTGCAAGAAGTATTTCACAGTTTGCGCGTTTTTTAACTGGTATCGAGATTCACCCAGGTGCGAAAATTGGTAGACGGTTTTTTATCGATCACGGAGCGGGAGTCGTAATTGGAGAAACATGTGAAATAGGTGATGATGTTACGATTTATCAAGGAGTAACATTAGGTGGAACCGGGAAGGAGAAAGGTAAGAGACATCCAACCTTATTGAATGGTGTACTTGTAGCTACGGGGGCAAAGGTTCTAGGGTCAATCACAATCGGAGAAAATGCAAAAATCGGTGCAAACTCAGTTGTACTAAAGGATGTTCCAAATAATACTACGGTTGTTGGTATACCTGGAAAGATAGTTGTTCAAGATGGAATTAGAGTAAATAATCAATTTGATCACTCTGATCTACCTGACCCAGTAGCAGATCGATTACTACAACTAGAAGCGGAATTAGAAGAGCTAAGAAGCCTAATGAGAATATCTGAAAGGAAGTAACACTTATGGCAATTCAAATTTATAATACATTAACAAGGAATAAAGAAGAATTTAAGCCTATAGAAGAAGGCAAGGTCAAAATGTATGTATGTGGACCAACAGTATATAATTATATACACATTGGTAATGCAAGACCTGCAATTGTTTTTGATACAGTAAGACGTTATTTTGAATATCGTGGATACGAAGTAAATTATGTTTCAAATTTCACAGATGTTGATGATAAGTTAATCAAAGCAGCAAATGAATTAGGTTCAGATGTCCCAACTATAGCAGATCGTTTTATTAATGCATATTTTGAAGATGTTCAAGCGCTAGGCTGCAAAACAGCAACGAATCATCCGCGCGTAATGGATAATATGGACATTATAATCGAGTTCATCGATGAGTTAGTAAAAAAAGGTTATGCATATGAATCCGAAGGTGATGTTTATTTCAAAACGAAGGAATTTGATGGTTATGGTAAACTTTCACACCAATCAATTGAAGACCTTCGAATTGGTGAAAGAATTGAAGTTGGTGAAAAGAAAGTAGATCCATTAGACTTTGCTTTATGGAAGGCAGCAAAGCCAGGTGAAATTTCTTGGGAAAGTCCGTGGGGGAAAGGTAGACCAGGATGGCATATTGAGTGCTCAGCAATGGCAAAGAAATATCTTGGAGAAACTATCGATATTCATGCAGGTGGTCAAGACTTATCATTCCCACACCATGAGAATGAGATCGCTCAGTCAGAAGCTTTAAGTGGGAAAACTTTTTCAAATTATTGGATGCATAATGGATACATCAATATTGATAACGAAAAAATGTCTAAATCATTAGGGAACTTTGTATTAGTACATGACATAATTAAAGTCATTGATCCGATGTTATTACGTTTCTTCATGCTATCAGTGCATTACCGTCATCCAATTAACTATAGCGAGGAACTTTTACAAGAGGCTAAAAATGGTTTTGAACGTATTAAAACAGCTTACCAAAATAGTAAGCATCGTTTAGAAAGCAGTACGAATTTAACAGAAGATGACAATAAGTGGTTAAAAGAAATAGCAGATGAAAAAACAATCTTCACAAAAGTAATGGATGATGACTTTAATACGGCTAATGCCATTTCAGTTTTATATCAGTTAGCTAAATTGGCAAATCAATATTTACTACAGACACATACGTCTACAAATGTATTAAATCAATTAATAGCAACTTTTGATGAATTATCAAATGTACTAGGCATTACGTTAGTTGAAGAACAAGCAATGCTAGATGATGAAATCGAAGCATTAATTCAAAAACGAACAGATGCACGAAAAAATCGTGATTTTGCATTAGCGGACCAAATTCGTGACCAATTAAAAGAAATGAATATTATCATTGAAGATACTCCTCAAGGTATTCGCTGGAAAAGAGGATAATTTCATGATCGAAAGTAACCAAAATATTGATGCTAAACAACTAAACAGTTTAGCACTTGCTTATATAGGTGATGCTGTATATGAAATTTATGTACGTCATCACCTCCTTGAAAAAGGAACAGTAAGACCTAATCAACTACACCGAGCAGCAACAAGATTTGTTTCTGCGAAAGGACAAGCTAAAGTAATTAGAGAAATGCTATATACTGAAATATTGTCAGAAGAAGAAGTTGCAGTTGTTAAAAGGGGTCGTAATGCAAAGTCAGGAACTGTACCAAAAAATACTGATGTACAAACATATCGATATGCAACCGCAATGGAAGCGTTAATTGGATACCATTATTTATTAAAAAATGAAGAAAGACTCAATACAATTGTACATTTTGCAATTCAATATATTGAGAATGATAAAGGAGCATAATATGTCTGAGGAATTTATTATTGGACGTAATCCAGTTATGGAAGCAATACGTTCAGGTCGAGATATAAATAAAATTTGGGTTAGCGAAGGTGCAAATAAAGGTCAAATCCATAAACTTTTAGAATTAGCTAACCAAAACAAAGTGATTGTTCAAACTGCACCAAACAAGAAATTAGATGGAATGGTTAAAGGAAATCACCAAGGTGTCGTAGCGCAAGTAGCTGCATATGAATATGTGGAAATTGATGATTTATTTGAAGTTGCTAGTAGTCGAAATGAACAACCGTTCTTCTTAATTCTTGATGAGATTGAAGACCCTCATAATTTAGGCTCAATTATGAGAACTGCAGATGCAGTTGGTGCTCATGGAATTATTATTCCAAAGAGAAGAGCGGTAGGTTTAACTTCAGCGGTTGCAAAAGCTTCAACTGGAGCGATCGAATACATTCCAGTAGCTCGAGTAACAAACTTAGCAAGAACTGTAGATGAATTAAAAGAAAGAGGAGTATGGATTTTTGGCACAGATGCAAAAGGTGCTGATGACTATCGTAACATGGATGGCCAAATTTCTCTTGGGTTAATTATTGGTAGCGAAGGTAAAGGTATGAGCAGGATCTTAAAGGAAAAATGTGATTTCCTAATTAAGCTACCAATGGTCGGTAAAGTTACATCGTTAAATGCGTCTGTTGCGGCTAGTTTATTAATGTATGAAATACATCGTAAGAGACACCCGCTTGGATCGTAAAAAGAAAGAGATACTTATTGTAGATGGTTATAACATGATTGGAGCTTGGCCGAATCTTAGGAAACTTCGAGAAATTGACTTTGACAAATCACGTGATTATCTAATTACTCAACTCGCTGAGTATAAGGCATATACAGGGATGCATATAATTGTTGTATTTGATGCTCATTTTGTTAATGGAATCGAAAAGATCGACAAGAATTCAAAGATTGAAGTGATTTTTACTCGAAAAAATCAGACGGCTGATGAAAAAATTGAAAAACTTGCAATTGAGCTTCGTCATGTTAACCATCATATTTATGTTGCGACATCTGACTTTACTGAGCAATGGCAAATATTTGGACAAGGTGCATTTCGTATACCTGCGATGGAACTATATCGATCGGTTACTCAAAATAAAAAAATGATAAGTAGTCGAATTAGTGAAATACCTGATCAAAGACTGACAATTAGCAAGACTTTAAATTCCGAACAAACAGAAATTTTAGAAAAATGGCGAAGAGGGGAACGATGACTTATTGTTTCCTTCTTCTTTGTGCTGTATAATTTAATTAAATTGTTTGGTCGGAGGTGCTAATTTTGAACGTTGAACAGGAATTGAAGCTAATGATAGAGTATGGACCTTTAGAAGATGAGGTAATTCTCGAATATGTTCGAGAAGGTGATCAAGAGGCACTAACATTTTTAATCCAAAAGTACCGAAATTTCGTTAAAGCAAAATCTAGGTCTTATTTCCTAATAGGAGCAGACCGTGAAGACATCATACAAGAAGGTATGATTGGATTATACAAAGCAATTCGTGATTATAAAGAAGACAAGCTCTCGTCCTTCAAGGCGTTTGCAGAATTATGCATAACAAGACAAATTATTACAGCGATTAAAACAGCTACTAGACAAAAGCACATCCCGTTAAATTCTTATGTTTCATTGGACAAGCCTATTTATGATGAGGAATCTGATCGTACTTTACTGGATGTTTTAACAGAAACAAAAAACATGGACCCAGAGGAACTTGTTATCAACCAAGAAGAAAATGTGGACATAGAGCTTAAAATGTCTGAATTATTAAGCGATTTAGAAAGGAAAGTATTATCACTCTATTTAGATGGTCGATCTTACCAAGAAATATCAGAAGAGTTAAATAGACATGTGAAATCGATTGATAATGCATTACAAAGAGTGAAACGAAAGCTTGAAAGATATATGGAAATAAGAGAACTGTCAGTTTAGTAAGATCAAGAAATTCCTTTATATCTCAATAATAGATAGGAATACAATGGTTAGAAATGAATTTGACAGTTTATAGTTCGCATGGTACATTTTTAATGGATAATTATAGATGAATTAGGTTGGTGTCACCATGAGAAAAAAAGTTGTCCTTTCGTGCGCTAATTGCAATAATAGAAATTACTCCACGATGAAGAATTCCTCTTCTGTAGAACGTTTGGAGATGAAAAAGTTTTGTAAAACATGCAATGAGCATACCACACATAAAGAAACAAAATAAATGAAGTAAGATAAATGATAATTGCGAATGTCCTTATTCATTATTTAAACTAAAGATTTAGCACTTTTTTGGACAAGGCGGACGTTTCGTAAATCTCTAAACTAGTATATATGGGGGTTGCATCTGTGGGTCGTATCGGTAAGTTTTTTCGCGAAGTAAAAAGTGAAATGAAAAAAGTTTCATGGCCTAAACGTAAAGAATTAGTTAATTCAACAGTTACAGTTTTAGCTACAGTTTTATTCTTTGTAGTATTCTTTGCTGTAGTTGACACAGGACTTTCTAAACTAATTCGACTTATTCTTGAATAAGTTAAAACTAATTGTGCTATAATGAGTGATAATGTTTAAAAAAAAGCCCGGTGACGGGTTTTTTAATTTGCAAAGAAAGTTGACCGGGGAGGGAAGGACGAGTAGTCCTCTAACATGGAAAAAAGATGGTATGTAGTTCATACTTACTCAGGATATGAGAATAAAGTAAAAGCAAATTTAGAAAAACGTGTAGAAACAATGGGAATGCAGGATAAAATTTTCCGTGTAATAGTTCCAGAAGAATCAGAAGTAGAAATGAAGAACGGTAAAGAGAAAGTAACAAAACGTAAAGTATTTCCAGGTTATGTACTAGTTGAACTAGTGATGACTGATGATTCTTGGTATGTTGTTCGTAATACACCGGGAGTAACTGGTTTCGTTGGCTCGGCTGGATCTGGTTCAAAACCAACTCCACTGTTAGAAGAAGAAATTACACATATTCTAAAACATATGGGTCTAGATGAACAAATAATTGATTTTGATTTAGATATTAATGAAGTGGTTCGATTAAAAGAAGGTCCATTTGCTAATTACACTGGATCGATTAAGGAAATCGACTTCGAAAAGAAAAAAGTGACTGTGTTAGTAGAATTCTTTAATAAAGAAACGCCAGTTGAACTGGATTTACATCTTGTTGAAAAATTATAATACAAGACCTTGCATTTTTAATTTTAAAATGTTAGACTTTTAAAGGTCAATATGCATCGAAATGATGATATTAACTTCTGTATAAGAATATGCATGTAAATGCAAAACGATATGAGTGGGAGGGTGTAAAACCCTATTACCACATCACGGACTTAAGGAGGTGTGTCTCGTGGCTAAAAAAGTAATTAAAATGGTAAAATTGCAAATTCCTGCAGGGAAAGCAAACCCAGCACCACCAGTTGGTCCTGCACTAGGACAAGCAGGTGTTAACATCATGGGATTCTGTAAAGAGTTCAACGCTCGTACAGCTGACCAAGCTGGTCTAATTATTCCTGTTGAAATCACTGTATTCGAAGATCGTTCGTTTACATTTATTACGAAAACTCCTCCTGCTGCTGTGCTTCTTAAAGTAGCGGCTGGTATCGAGTCTGGTTCTGGTGAACCAAATCGTAAAAAAGTAGCAACAGTTAAACGCGATAAAGTGCGTGAGATTGCTGAACAAAAAATGCCTGACTTAAATGCTGCTTCTGTTGAAGCTGCTATGCGTATGGTAGAAGGTACTGCACGTAGTATGGGTATCGTTATTGAAGACTAATCCCATCTTCAATAAGGTGTGATTGAGGAGGTTGCGAACATCATTTGATGTGTTTTATCGCAACCTTTATTCGTGGGAGGAAAATCCGTTAAAACCACATTAGGAGGAATAAAACATGGCTAACAAAGGTAAAAAATACCAAGAAGCTATTAAATTAGTAGATCGTACAGCTGTTTACCCAGTAAACGAAGCTGTAGAACTTGTTAAAAAGACTGCAACTGTTAACTTTGATGCAACAGTTGAAGTAGCATTCCGTTTAGGAGTAGATCCAAAGAAAGCTGACCAACAAATTCGTGGTGCAGTAGTTCTTCCACACGGTACTGGTAAAGTACAACGTGTATTAGTATTCGCTAAAGGTGAAAAAGCTAAAGAAGCTGAAGCTGCTGGTGCTGATTTCGTAGGCGATGCTGACATGATTAACAAAATCCAACAAGGTTGGTTCGATTTTGATGTAGTAGTAGCAACTCCAGATATGATGGCTGAAGTTGGTAAATTAGGACGTGTATTAGGACCTAAAGGTTTAATGCCAAACCCTAAAACAGGTACAGTTACATTTGACGTAACAAAAGCTGTTAACGAAATTAAAGCTGGTAAAGTTGAATACCGTGTTGATAAAGCTGGTAACATTCACGTGCCAATCGGTAAAGTATCTTTCGAAAACGAAAAGTTAGTAGAAAACTTTACAACAATCTTTGAAACTATGTTAAAAGTTAAACCTGCTGCTGCTAAAGGAACATACATGAAGAACGTAGCAATCACTTCAACTATGGGCCCTGGTATCAAAGTAGACACAGCTAGTTTCTAAGATAAAAAAACAAAGTTGACAATTCGACAAGAACTCTCTATAATGGAGATTGTCTTGCTAATTAAATAGACTACCGTAGACAGTAGGTGCTATAGCTTAATATCCTACCGAGGTGTATAACTGATAAATTCGTGCATATACAACCTCCATGTCTTTTTTTCGAAAAGTTCGTGGAGGTTTTGCTATGGTTACACTTTTGCGGTATACACACTAAAATCCACAGGAGGTGTAATAAATGAGCGCAGTATTAGAAGCTAAAAAACAAATTGTATCTGAAGTATCTGCTAAATTACGTGATAGCAAAGCAACAGTTGTTGTTGACTACCGTGGTTTAAACGTTGCTGAAGTAACTGAATTACGTAAGCAATTACGTGAAGCTGGCGTTGAGTTCAAAGTTTACAAAAACACTTTAACTCGTCGTGCTGCTGAAGAGGCTGGCTTAGCTGGTTTAAACGAATCATTAACTGGTCCAAACGCAATCGCGTTTAGCATGGAGGATGTAATCGCTCCTGCTAAAGTAATCAACGATTTCGCTAAAAAACATGAAGCTTTAGAAATCAAAGCTGGTGTAATCGAAGGAAACGTTGCTACTGTTGAAGAAGTTAAGGCTCTTGCTGAACTTCCATCTCGCGAAGGTTTACTTTCTATGTTGCTTAGCGTGCTACAAGCACCAATCCGCAACTTCGCTCTTGCAACTAAAGCAGTTGCAGAACAAAAAGAAGAACAAGGCGCATAATGCCAAGATCGCTTAAAATATATAATTTAAAGGTATAAACAAGGAGGAAATTAACAATGACTAAAGAACAAATCATTGAAGCAGTTAAAAATATGACTGTATTAGAATTAAATGACTTAGTAAAAGCAATCGAAGAAGAGTTCGGCGTAACTGCTGCTGCTCCTGTAGCTATGGTAGGTGGCGCTGTAGAAGCTGCTGCTGAGAAAACTGAATTTGATTTAGTATTAGCAAGCCCTGGCGACCAAAAAATCAAAGTAATCAAAGTTGTTCGTGAATTAACTGGTTTAGGATTAAAAGAAGCTAAAGAATTAGTTGACAACACTCCTAAAGCAATTAAAGAAGGAATCAGCAAAGAAGAAGCTGAAGAAATGAAAGCTAAACTTGAAGAAGTTGGCGCTAACGTAGAAGTTAAGTAATTTCTAAAAGTTTTTAAGAAAGCTCGCATTTATGCGAGCTTTTTTTGTACATATGGAATTATTTTTGGGAAGACTGTTGATAAGTATATATATGGAAGAAGGATTTTTTTTATGGCAGATCATTATTTTACAAATCAACCGAATAGTAAAACTGATAAAAAGATATTTTCGTTTACTCTGAGAGGAAATGAGTTGAAATTCCATTCTGATTCTGGTGTTTTTTCTAAGAATGAAGTTGATTTTGGATCACGTGTTTTAATCAACGCGTTCACATTCCCCCAAGTTGAAGGTGATATTTTAGATGTTGGATGTGGTTACGGTCCAATAGGATTATCGATTGCAAAAGATGATTCTAATCGAATAGTTGAAATGGTTGATGTGAATTTAAGGGCGATTGAATTGGCGAAAGAAAATGCGGATGTAAATAAAATAGAAAATGTAAAAATCTATGAAAGTAGCATCTATGAAAACGTAAGTGGTGAATATGCTGCTATTTTAACAAATCCTCCAATTCGTGCTGGAAAAAGTGTTGTTCATGAAATTTTAAAAGGTGCTCATGAAAGATTGGTCTCGGGTGGAGAGCTTTGGGTTGTTATACAAAAGAAGCAAGGAGCGCCATCTGCTCTTGCTTTATTGGAAGAAACTTTTGATGAGGTTGAAGTAGTAAAAAAAGATAAAGGATATTATATCATAAAAAGCAAAAAAGATTGACTGTATTTTTTGCTTGTGATAGTATTATTAAATGCCAATATATATTTATTTTCAAAAATGATTTTTTTTGAAAGTGAGTATATTTCTATATTCTTTGGAAATGATAGTAAAATGACTGTCGTTGAGTTTAATAAATGGTTTTCATTTTGAAACCATTTTATTTTTTGTTTAACAAGTAAGGGGTTATTTCTGCTTATTTGTTACTATTTTTTTGTTTTAAATACTCTTGATTTAAGGGGTGAATATGTTGACAGGTCAACTAGTTCAATATGGACGACACCGCCAACGCAGAAGTTATGCTCGTATCAGTGAAGTTTTAGAGTTACCTAACTTAATTGAAATTCAAACAGCATCTTACCAATGGTTTTTAGATGAAGGTTTGAGAGAAATGTTCCAAGACATTTCACCAATTGAGGATTTCACAGGTAATCTATCATTAGAGTTCATTGATTACAGCCTAGGTGAGCCGAAGTATGTTGTAGAAGAATCGAAAGAGCGTGACGTAAACTACGCTGCTCCACTTCGAGTGAAAGTTCGCCTATTAAATAAGGAAACTGGCGAAGTTAAGGAGCAAGACGTTTTCATGGGGGATTTCCCACTGATGACGGACACAGGCACATTCATTATTAATGGTGCTGAACGTGTAATCGTTTCACAATTAGTACGTTCTCCAAGTGTGTACTATAGTGGAAAGATCGACAAAAATGGTAAAAAAGGTTTTACGGCTACAGTTATTCCGAATCGTGGTGCTTGGTTAGAGTACGAAACGGACGCGAAGGATGTAGTTTATGTACGTATTGACCGTACAAGAAAATTACCTGTAACGGTACTACTACGTTCGCTTGGGTTTGGTACAGACCAAGAGATTCTAGACTTATTAGGCGAAAATGAATACCTACGTAATACACTTGAAAAAGATAATACAGATAGCACCGAAAAGGCGCTTCTTGAAATCTATGAAAGATTACGTCCGGGTGAACCACCTACAGTAGAAAACGCTAAAAACCTATTAATTACTCGCTTCTTTGATCCGAAGCGTTATGACTTAGCTAGCGTTGGACGCTACAAAATAAATAAAAAATTACACATTAAAAATAGACTGTTTAACCAACGTATTGCAGAAACATTAGTGGATCCAGAAACTGGTGAAATTATTGTAGAAAAAGGGACAACTCTTGATCGCCGTACGTTAGACCGTATTCTTCCATTCTTAGAAAAGAATATTGGTGAAAAGGTTGCTCACCCTGCTGGTGGCGTATTAGAAGATGAGATTACTTTACAATCTATTAAAATTTACGCTCCTGTAGAAGATGGTGAACAAGTTATTCAAGTTATTGGAAATGCGAATGTAAGCAAAAGTGTGAAAAACATTTCACCTGCAGACATTATTGCTTCAATTTCTTACTTCTTTAACCTGCTACATAACGTAGGTGACACTGACGATATTGACCATTTAGGTAATCGTCGTTTACGTTCAGTTGGTGAATTACTTCAAAACCAATTCCGTATCGGTCTATCTCGTATGGAACGTGTAGTACGTGAACGTATGTCAATTCAAGATACGAACGCAGTTACTCCACAGGCATTAATTAATATTCGCCCTGTAATTGCTTCAATTAAAGAATTCTTTGGTAGCTCGCAGTTATCTCAATTCATGGACCAAACAAATCCTCTTGCTGAATTAACTCATAAACGAAGACTATCAGCACTTGGACCAGGTGGTTTAACACGTGAACGTGCAGGATTTGAAGTGCGTGACGTTCATTACTCTCACTATGGTCGTATGTGTCCGATTGAAACGCCTGAGGGACCAAACATCGGATTAATTAACTCATTATCTTCTTATGCAAAAGTAAATCAATTTGGTTTCATTGAAACCCCATATCGTCGTGTAGACCCTGAAACTGGACGTCTAACTGATAAAATTGACTATTTAACTGCTGACGAAGAAGATAACTATGTAGTTGCCCAAGCGAATGCTCGTTTAGGTGAAGATGGTAGTTTCTTAGATGAAGATGTAGTTGCTCGTTTCCGTGGTGACAACACTGTTGTAAAACGTGAGCGTATTGACTATATGGATGTATCTCCAAAACAAGTAGTATCAGCTGCGACAGCATGTATTCCTTTCTTAGAGAACGATGACTCAAACCGTGCCCTAATGGGAGCAAACATGCAACGTCAAGCAGTACCATTATTAAACCCTGAATCTCCAATCGTAGGTACAGGTATGGAATACGTATCAGCAAAAGACTCAGGTGCTGCAGTAATTTGTAAACACCCAGGTATCGTTGAACGTGTTGAAGCGAAAGAAGTTTGGGTACGTCGCTACTCAGAAGTAGATGGACAAAAAGTTAAAGGTGACCTTGATAAATATCGTATGTTAAAATTCGTGCGTTCTAACCAAGGTACTTGTTATAACCAACGCCCGATCGTAAGTGTTGGTGACGAAGTAGTAAGAGGTGAAATTCTTGCAGATGGACCTTCAATGGAAAAAGGTGAATTAGCACTAGGACGTAACGTGTTAGTAGCATTCATGACATGGGATGGTTACAACTACGAGGATGCGATCATTATGAGTCGCCGTCTTGTTAAAGAAGATGTTTACACTTCAGTTCATATTGAAGAATATGAATCAGAAGCTCGTGATACAAAATTAGGACCTGAAGAGATCACTCGTGATATTCCAAACGTTGGTGAAGATGCACTTAAAAATCTTGATGAGCGTGGTATTATCCGAATTGGTGCAGAAGTAAAAGACGGAGACTTATTAGTTGGTAAAGTAACGCCTAAAGGTGTAACTGAATTAACTGCTGAAGAACGCCTTCTACATGCAATCTTCGGTGAAAAAGCTCGTGAAGTTCGTGATACATCTTTACGCGTTCCACACGGTGGAGGCGGAATTATTCTTGATGTGAAAGTATTCACTCGTGAAAACGGTGATGAATTACCACCAGGAGTAAACCAACTTGTTCGTGTATATATCGTTCAGAAACGTAAAATCTCTGAAGGGGATAAAATGGCTGGACGACATGGTAATAAAGGGGTTATCTCTCGAATTTTACCAGAAGAAGATATGCCATTCTTACCGGATGGAACGCCAGTTGATATCATGTTAAATCCATTAGGGGTACCTTCTCGTATGAACATCGGTCAAGTATTAGAGCTACACTTAGGTATGGCTGCAAGATATCTTGGCATTCATGTAGCTTCTCCTGTATTTGATGGAGCGCGTGAAGAAGATGTTTGGGGAACAATTGAAGAAGCTGGTATGGCACGTGATGCGAAAACTGTACTTTATGATGGACGTACAGGAGAGCCATTCGATAACCGTGTATCTGTTGGTGTCATGTATATGATTAAACTTGCACACATGGTTGACGATAAGCTACATGCTCGTTCAACAGGACCTTACTCACTTGTTACGCAACAACCACTTGGTGGTAAAGCACAATTTGGTGGACAACGTTTTGGTGAGATGGAGGTTTGGGCACTTGAAGCATACGGTGCTGCTTACACATTACAAGAAATCTTAACAGTTAAATCTGATGACGTTGTTGGACGTGTGAAAACATACGAAGCAATTGTTAAAGGTGAAAATGTACCAGAACCAGGTGTTCCTGAATCATTCAAAGTATTAATTAAAGAATTACAGTCACTTGGTATGGACGTTAAGATGATGTCTGCTACAGACGAAGAAATTGAAATGCGTGATACTGAAGATGATGATGATCAAGCTTCAGAACATTTAGCGATGGATATGGAATACGTAAAAGAATAAGTATTATACAGGGTAAAACCTTAGGACAGAAAGGGAGGTAGGCCCCTTGATAGATGTAAATAATTTCGAGTATATGAAGATCGGACTTGCATCGCCTGACAAAATTCGCTCGTGGTCATACGGGGAAATTAAAAAACCTGAAACAATTAACTACCGTACATTAAAACCTGAAAAAGATGGTCTTTTCTGTGAACGCATTTTCGGTCCTACGAAAGATTGGGAATGTCACTGCGGGAAATATAAACGTGTACGTTATAAAGGTGTAGTATGTGATCGTTGTGGAGTTGAAGTAACTCGTGCAAAAGTACGTCGTGAACGTATGGGTCACATTGAATTAGCTGCACCAGTATCACATATATGGTATTTCAAAGGTATTCCAAGCCGAATGGGACTTGTTTTAGACATGTCCCCTCGTGCTCTGGAAGAAGTAATCTACTTTGCTTCTTATGTAGTAACAGAAGCTGGAGATACTCCTTTAGAAAAGAAACAATTGCTTTCTGAGAAAGAATTCCGCGCTTATCGTGAGCGTTACGGTCAAACTTTCCAAGCATCTATGGGTGCTGAAGCAATTAAAAAATTATTAAGTGATATTAATCTTGAAAAAGATGTAGATTCACTTAAAGAAGAATTAAAAACTGCTCAAGGTCAACGTCGTACAAGAGCAATTAAACGTTTAGAAGTTTTAGAAGCATTCCGTAACTCTGGTAATGAGCCTTCTTGGATGATCTTAGATGTGCTACCAGTAATCCCACCTGAATTACGACCAATGGTTCAATTAGATGGTGGACGTTTTGCAACTTCAGATCTAAACGATTTATATCGTCGTGTAATTAACCGTAACAACCGTTTAAAACGTTTATTAGACCTTGGCGCACCAAGCATCATCGTACAAAACGAAAAACGTATGCTTCAAGAAGCAGTTGATGCGTTAATTGACAATGGTCGTCGTGGCCGTCCAGTTACAGGACCAGGTAACCGTCCATTGAAATCTCTTTCTCACATGCTAAAAGGTAAGCAAGGACGTTTCCGTCAAAACTTACTTGGTAAACGTGTTGACTACTCTGGTCGTTCGGTTATCGTTGTAGGACCAAACTTACAGATGTACCAATGTGGATTACCAAAAGAAATGGCAATTGAATTATTCAAACCATTCGTGATGAAAGAATTAGTAGAGCGTGGTCTAGCACATAACATTAAATCTGCAAAACGTAAAATTGAGCGATTACACCCTGAGATTTGGGATGTATTAGAATCCGTTATCCGTGAGCATCCGGTGTTACTAAACCGTGCCCCAACTCTACACAGACTTGGTATCCAAGCGTTCGAACCTACATTAGTAGAAGGTCGTGCAATCCGTCTGCATCCACTGGTATGTACTGCATACAATGCCGATTTCGATGGTGACCAAATGGCTGTTCACGTACCGTTATCAAGTGAAGCACAAGCTGAGGCTCGTATCCTAATGCTTGCAGCACAAAACATCCTGAACCCGAAAGATGGTAAACCAGTAGTTACACCATCACAAGATATGGTATTAGGTAACTATTACTTAACTCTTGAGCGTGCAGGCGCAGTCGGTGAAGGTATGGTATTTAAAGATATCAATGAGGCGTTAATTGCATACCAAAATGGTTATGTACATTTACATTCTCGTGTTGCTGTTGCTGCTAATTCGTTAAATAACGAAACATTTACCGAAGAACAAAATAATTCATTATTAATTACAACGGTTGGTAAGTTAATCTTTAATGAAATCTTACCTAAGTCGTTCCCATATATTAATGAACCAACTCAGAGTAACCTTGAGAAGGAAACTCCGAAGATGTATTTTGTTGCTAAAGGTTCAAATATTAAAGAAATTATTGAAAGCAGAGAAGAAATTGCTCCTTTCAAAAAGAAAATACTTGGAAACATCATTGCAGAAGTATTTAAACGTTTCAAAATTACTGAAACATCAAAAATGCTAGACCGCATGAAAGATCTTGGATTTAGATATTCTACTAAAGCTGGTATTACAGTTGGTGTATCTGACATCATCGTATTACCTGAGAAACAGCTAATCATTGCTGAAGCTCAAGAAAAGGTAGATAAAGTTCTAAAACAATTCCGTCGTGGCTTAATCACAGAAGATGAGCGTTACGACCGTGTAATCGCAATTTGGAGTGATGCAAAGGATGTTATTCAGGGCAAACTGATGGCTTCCCTAAATAAACGCAACCCAATCTTTATGATGAGTGACTCTGGTGCCCGTGGTAACGCATCTAACTTTACTCAGCTTGCTGGTATGCGTGGTCTGATGGCCAACCCGGCTGGTCGTATCATCGAGTTACCAATTAAATCTTCATTCCGTGAAGGTCTAACGGTACTTGAATACTTCATCTCTACACACGGTGCACGTAAAGGTCTTGCCGATACAGCACTAAAAACAGCCGATTCAGGTTACTTAACTCGTCGTCTAGTTGACGTTGCACAAGATGTAATCGTTCGTCAAGATGACTGTGGTACTGACCGTGGCTTACACGTTAAAGCAATTAAAGAAGGTAACGAAATTATTGAGGGATTATATGATCGTTTAGTTGGTCGTCATTTACGTTCAACTATTCGCCACCCAGAAACAGGTGTATTACTTGCTCAAGAGAACGATTTAATTACAGAAGACTTAGCTCGTGAAATTATCGATGCTGGTATTGAAGAAGTAAATATCCGTTCTGCGTTCACATGTAATACTAACCATGGAGTATGTAAAAAATGTTATGGCCGTAACTTAGCTACAGGTGCTGAAGTTGAGGTTGGTGAGGCAGTAGGTATTATCGCTGCACAATCAATCGGTGAACCAGGTACACAGTTAACGATGCGTACATTCCATACAGGTGGGGTAGCAGGAGACGATATTACTCAAGGTTTACCTCGTATTCAAGAGCTATTTGAAGCACGTAACCCTAAAGGTCAAGCGGTTATTTCTGAAATTGATGGTATTATTTCAATTTCTACTGACGCTAAAGATAAACAAGAAATTATTGTTCAAGGTTCAGTAGAAACTAGAAATTACCCAGTTCCTTATGGCGCTAGACTAAAAGTTCAAGAAGGTGAAACGATTGATCGCGGTCAAGTAATGACTGAAGGTTCAATTGATCCTAAAGAACTTCTAAAAGTAAAAGGTACAAATGCTGTTCAAGAGTACCTACTACGTGAAGTACAAAAAGTATACCGTATGCAAGGGGTAGAAATTGGTGACAAACACGTAGAGGTAATGGTACGTCAAATGCTGAAGAAAGTTCGTGTAATGGATGCAGGTGAAACTGAATTATTACCTGGTACATTATTAGAACTTCACCAGTTCACTGAAGCAAATAAAGAAGCTTTATATGCAGGTAAACAACCAGCTACTGCACGCCCATTATTACTAGGTATTACAAAAGCATCATTAGAAACAGACTCATTCCTTTCTGCTGCATCATTCCAAGAAACAACGCGTGTATTAACAGACGCTGCGATTAAAGGAAAACGTGATGAGTTGCTAGGATTAAAAGAGAATGTTATTATAGGTAAGTTGGTTCCAGCTGGTACTGGTATGAACAGATACCGTAAAGTTGATCTTGTTAAAGATTTGACTGAATCAGTTGAAATGAACGAAGAAGTATTAGTTGAAAAATAATCTTAAAATATTTTATAACTTGAGTTGACATCATTTGATAAAAAATGATATTATATTCAAGGTTGCTCCTAGACAATAGCACTGCTAATCTAAGCAGGTTAGATCCGGGGCTAATTTAGGAATATACAGTTAAAACTGTTTTTGTGAGAAGGAAGGTTTCTTCCTTCTTGCAAAAACTTTGTTTTCAACTTATTATGAACCACCTGGATGTGTGGTCTTATAAATATTTGAAGGGAGGAAAACTCATGCCTACTATTAACCAGTTAGTGCGTAATGGACGTACTTCTAAAGTATGGAAATCAAAATCACCAGCATTAAATAAAGGTTTCAACTCATTAAAGAAAAAATCAACTGATTTATCAGCTCCACAAAAACGTGGTGTTTGTACTCGTGTTGGTACAATGACTCCAAAGAAACCAAACTCAGCTTTACGTAAATATGCTCGTGTGCGTTTAACTAACCAAATCGAGGTAACTGCTTATATCCCAGGTATCGGACACAACTTACAAGAGCACAGTGTTGTTCTTATCCGTGGTGGACGTGTAAAAGACTTACCGGGGGTACGTTACCATATCGTTCGTGGTGCGTTAGATACTGCAGGTGTTGACAAGCGTATGCAAGGTCGTTCTAAATACGGAACTAAGAGACCAAAAGCAGCTAAGAAGTAATAGATAAGATTAGTCGAAAGGAGGAAAACACATGCCACGTAAAGGTCCTGTTGCAAAAAGAGATGTATTGCCAGATCCAATTTACAATTCAAAATTAGTTTCTCGTTTAATCAACAAAATGATGATTGACGGTAAGAGAGGAAAATCTCAAGCTATCTTATACGGAGCTTTTGAATTAATCCAAGAACGTTCTGGTAAAGAACCAATGGAAGTATTCGAAGCAGCTCTTAAAAATATCATGCCAGTTCTAGAAGTTAGAGCTCGTCGTGTTGGTGGTTCTAACTACCAAGTACCAGTTGAGGTACGTCCAGAGCGTCGTACTACTCTAGGTCTTCGTTGGTTAGTAAACTATGCTCGTCTTCGTGGAGAAAAAACGATGGAAGAGCGTTTAGCTAACGAAATTCTTGATGCAGCTAACAACTCAGGTGCTGCAGTTAAGAAACGTGAAGATACACACAAAATGGCAGAAGCGAACAAAGCGTTTGCTCACTACCGTTGGTAAGATTAAAAGCAATTTAGTTATTTCTGCACATAATGAATGTTGGTTAAGTCGTTCACCTATTTTTAATTTAGCTTGCTAGATTAAATAGGTGAACGTCGGATTACATAACTTAGGATGACACAATAGTTCCTTGCTTGTAGTGCTTGCTTAACTTAATAACATGAAATGTGTACAGGAATAACTTTTTCTTGTACTAAAAAAATCCTAACTAATACTGGAAGGGAGAAAGAACCCTGATGACAAGAGAGTTCTCCTTAAATAACACTCGTAATATCGGGATCATGGCTCACATTGATGCTGGTAAAACAACAACAACTGAGCGTATCCTTTATTACACAGGTCGTATTCACAAAATTGGTGAAACTCATGAAGGAGCTTCACAAATGGACTGGATGGAGCAAGAGCAAGAGCGTGGTATCACTATCACATCTGCTGCGACAACAGCTCAGTGGAATAACCACCGTGTAAATATCATTGATACTCCAGGTCACGTAGACTTCACTGTAGAGGTTGAACGTTCTCTACGTGTACTTGATGGTGCAGTAGCAGTACTTGATGCTCAATCTGGTGTTGAGCCTCAAACTGAAACAGTTTGGCGCCAAGCAACTACTTACGGAGTTCCACGTGTAGTATTCGTTAATAAAATGGATAAAATCGGCGCGGATTTCTTATACTCTGTAGGTACGTTACATGAGCGTTTACAAGCTAACGCACACCCAATCCAATTAGCGATGGGTGCTGAAGATAATTTCTGGGGTATTATTGACCTAGTTGAAATGAAAGCTATTAAGTATAACAATGACTTAGGAACTGACATTGAAACGATCGAAATTCCAGAAGAATATAAAGAACAAGCTGAAGAATACCGCGGACGTTTAATCGAAGCAGTAGCTGAGCTTGATGAAGAATTAATGATGAAATATCTTGAAGGTGAAGAAATCACAATTCCTGAATTAAAAGCTGCTATTCGTACAGCTACATGTTCAGTTCAATTCTACCCAGTAGTATGTGGTTCTGCTTTCAAAAACAAAGGTGTTCAATTAATGCTTGATGCAGTAATTGATTACTTACCATCACCATTAGATGTACCAGCAATCAAAGGTACATTACCTGATACTGATGAAGAGAAAGTAGTTCCATCAAGTGATGATGAGCCTTTCGCTGCATTAGCATTCAAAATTATGACTGACCCTTACGTTGGTAAATTAACGTTCTTCCGTGTATACGCTGGTACGTTAGAATCTGGTTCATACGTTCAAAACTCTACAAAAGGTAAGCGTGAGCGTGTAGGACGTATCCTACAAATGCATGCTAACTCTCGTCAAGAGATTTCGAAAGTATACGCTGGAGATATTGCTGCTGCTGTAGGTCTTAAAGACACTACAACTGGAGATACTTTATGTGATGAAAAGAATTTAGTAATTCTTGAGTCAATGGAGTTCCCAGAGCCAGTTATCTCAATTGCAATCGAACCAAAATCTAAAGCTGACCAAGATAAAATGGGTCAAGCATTAGTTAAATTAACTGAAGAAGATCCAACATTCCGTGCACATACTGACCAAGAAACTGGTCAAACAATCATCGCTGGTATGGGTGAACTTCACCTTGATATCATCGTTGACCGTATGCGTCGTGAATTCAAAGTAGAAGCTAACGTTGGTGCTCCTCAAGTAGCATACCGTGAAACTTTCCGTTCTTCTGCACAAGTAGAAGGTAAATTCGTTCGTCAATCAGGTGGACGTGGACAATTCGGACACGTTTGGATTGAATTCTCACCAAACGAAGAAGGAAAAGGCTTCGAGTTTGAAAACGCAATCGTTGGTGGTGTTGTTCCTCGTGAATACATCCCAGCTGTAGCTGCAGGTCTTGAAGATTCTCTTAAAAATGGTGTATTAGCTGGTTTCCCACTAATCGACATTAAAGCGAAATTATTCGATGGATCATACCATGATGTTGACTCAAACGAGATGGCGTTTAAAGTAGCTGCTTCATTAGCTCTTAAAAACGCTGTTAAGAAATGTAACCCAGTTCTACTTGAACCAATCATGAAAGTAGAAGTTGTTATCCCTGAGGAATACTTAGGAGATATCATGGGTGATGTTACTTCTCGTCGTGGACGCGTTGAAGGTATGGAAGCACGCGGTAACGCTCAAGTTGTACGTGCTATGGTACCACTTTCAGAAATGTTTGGTTATGCAACTTCATTACGTTCTAACACTCAAGGTCGTGGAACGTTCTCAATGGTATTTGACCATTACGAAGATGTACCAAAATCAATTTCTGAAGAAATCGTTAAAAAATTTAAAGGTGAGTAATTGATTATTTAGTTCTCATCATGTATAACTATTTATGTTAGATGTTAGCTATAAGGGGTACAAGTTACCCTTTATAGCATAATCATATAAACTAAAAAATAATTTTCTTACATTATAAGGAGGCTTTTTAGAATGGCTAAAGCTAAATTCGAACGTTCTAAACCACACGTTAACATTGGTACAATCGGACACGTTGACCATGGTAAAACTACATTAACTGCTGCTATTACAACTGTATTAGCTAAAGTAGGTGGAGCTGAAGCTCGCGCTTACGATCAAATCGATGGTGCACCAGAAGAAAGAGAACGTGGTATCACAATCTCTACTGCACACGTTGAGTACGAAACAGAAACTCGTCACTATGCACACGTTGACTGCCCAGGTCACGCTGACTATGTTAAAAACATGATCACTGGTGCTGCTCAAATGGACGGCGGTATCTTAGTAGTATCTGCTGCTGATGGTCCAATGCCTCAAACTCGTGAGCACATTCTTTTATCTCGTCAAGTAGGTGTACCTTACATCGTAGTATTCATGAACAAATGTGACATGGTTGACGACGAAGAGTTACTTGAATTAGTTGAAATGGAAATCCGTGATCTATTATCAGAATACGAATTCCCTGGCGATGACATTCCAGTAATCAAAGGTTCTGCTCTTAAAGCTCTTGAAGGAGATGCTGAGTGGGAAGCTAAAATTCATGAATTAATGGCTGAAGTTGATACTTACATTCCAACTCCAACTCGTGAAACTGACAAGCCTTTCTTAATGCCAGTTGAGGATGTATTCTCAATCACTGGTCGTGGTACAGTTGCTACTGGTCGTGTTGAGCGTGGTATCGTTAAAGTTGGTGACGTAGTAGAAATCATCGGTCTTGTTGAAGAGCCAAAATCAACTACTGTAACAGGTGTTGAAATGTTCCGTAAACTTCTTGACCAAGCAGAAGCTGGAGATAACATCGGTGCACTTCTTCGTGGGGTTGCTCGTGACGATATCCAACGTGGTCAAGTTTTAGCTAAACCAGGTTCAGTTAAACAACACACTAAGTTCAAAGCTGAAGTTTACGTTTTATCTAAAGAAGAAGGTGGACGTCACACTCCATTCTTCGCTAACTACCGTCCACAATTCTATTTCCGTACAACTGACGTAACTGGAATCATCCAATTACCAGAAGGCGTTGAAATGGTTATGCCTGGCGACAACATCGAAATGACTGTTGAATTAATCAACGCAATCGCTGTTGAAGAAGGAACTAAGTTCTCTATCCGTGAGGGTGGACGTACTGTAGGCGCTGGCGTAGTTGCTACAATCGTTGAATAATTAAACTTAAAAAGCTTAGAAGATCTATTCTTCTAAGCTTTTTTTATAAGTAAACTGGAAATATTTAAAATATGTATTAATACCGATTCTTGCTTGATTTTAATAATTGAAGATAATATAATAACTAAGTACTGAAGACGACGAGAACATTATTTATTTAAACTTATAACAAATGCTTGCAATAGCATTATTTTTTATGTATAATAGATGATGTTGGTCTTTGACTGCGTAGAAGTGGAAGGTTGCTGATACACCCGGCCGCTTTGCCATGGCGAGTGTAAGGAAATTTCCATGGAGTATGTCTATTATTTAAATAGGCGAAAAAGGAGGGAAAATTATGGCAAAAGAAAAAATTCGTATTCGTTTAAAAGCTTATGATCACCGTATTTTAGATCAATCTGCAGAGAAAATCGTTGAAACAGCGAAACGTTCTGGTGCTTCTGTATCTGGTCCGATTCCGTTACCAACTGAGAAATCAGTTTACACGATCCTTCGTGCGGTTCATAAATACAAAGATTCTCGTGAGCAATTCGAAATGCGCACTCACAAACGTTTAATCGATATCGTGAATCCAACTCCTCAAACAGTTGATTCATTAATGAGACTAGATTTACCATCTGGCGTTGATATTGAAATCAAACTTTAATAACATTATATATAAATTCAGGAGGTGTGACTTATGACTAAAGGAATCTTAGGGAAAAAGATCGGTATGACACAAGTATTTGCTGAAAATGGCGAGTTAATTCCAGTAACTGTAATCGAAGCTACTCCAAACGTGGTTTTACAAAAGAAAACTACTGAAACTGATGGCTACGAAGCTATCCAAATCGGTTTCGCTGACAAACGTGAAAAATTAGCTAACAAACCAGAAAAAGGGCACTCTGCTAAGGCAAACACTGCACCTAAGCGCTTCGTTCGTGAACTTCGCAACGCTGACGTTTCAGCTTATGAAGTTGGTCAAGAAGTCAAAGTAGATATTTTTGCAAATGGTGACATCGTTGATGTAACTGGAACTTCAAAAGGTAAAGGATTCCAAGGTAGCATCAAGCGCCACGGACAATCTCGTGGACCAATGTCTCACGGTTCTCGTTACCACCGTCGTCCAGGTTCAATGGGTCCTGTTGCTCCGAACCGTGTATTCAAAAACAAAGCTTTACCTGGTCAAATGGGTGGAGAAAAAGTAACAGTACAAAACCTACAAATCGTTAAAGTTGACGTTGAACGTAACTTACTATTAGTAAAAGGTAATGTACCAGGTTCTAAAAAATCTTACGTAACTATCCGTACTGCGGTTAAATCTAAATAATTAATTTAGAAGAAAGGAGGAAATAAAATGCCTAAAGTTACTATGTTTAATCAAACAGGTGCTCAAGTAGGAGAAATCGAATTAGCTGATGCTGTATTCGGAATCGCTCCAAACGAACATGCTTTATTTGATGCTGTAATGATGCAACGTGCATCTTTACGTCAAGGTACTCACAAAGTTAAAACACGTTCTGAAGTACGTGGTGGTGGTCGTAAACCATGGAGACAAAAAGGAACTGGCCGTGCTCGTCAAGGTTCAATTCGTTCTCCACAATGGCGTGGTGGTGGTATCGTATTCGGTCCAACTCCAAGATCATATTCTTATAAATTACCTAAAAAGGTACGTCGCTTAGCGATTAAATCTGCTTTATCTACTAAAGTATTAGAACAAAACATGTTAGTTCTTGAAGATTTAACGTTAAACGCACCAAAAACAAAAGATATGGTTACTGTTTTAACTGGCTTATCAGTTGCTAAGAAAGTTTTAATCGTAACAGCTGACCTAAATGAAAACGTGGCTTTATCTGCTCGCAATATCCCTGGAATCACAGTTCTTGCAGCAAATGAAGTAAACGTAATCGACGTTTTACATCATGATTCATTAATCATGACTAAAGCTGCGGTGGAAAAAGTAGAGGAGGTGCTTGCGTAATGAAGGATCCTCGTGATATTATCAAACGCCCAGTTATCACTGAAGCTTCTATGGAAGCAATCGCTGAAAAAAAATATACTTTCGAAGTAGATGTAAGAGCTAATAAAACTGAAGTTAAAGATGCTGTTGAAGCAATCTTCGGTGTTAAAGTAGAAAAAGTTAACGTAATGAACTACAAAGGTAAGTTTAAACGTATGGGTAAACATGCTGGTTACACAAACCGTCGTAGAAAAGCAATCGTTAAATTAACTGCTGATAGCCAAGAAATTACATTATTCGAAGGCGTTTAATATTAACTACTAGAAAAGGAGGGAAATTACGATGGGAATCAAAAAGTATAAACCAACCACTAACGGTCGCCGTGGTATGACTACTAATGATTTTGCTGAGATCACTACTGACAAACCAGAAAAATCTTTATTAGCTCCACTTAATAAAAAAGCTGGCCGTAACAACCAAGGTAAAATTACTGTTCGTCACCAAGGTGGTGGACACAAACGTCAATACCGTATCATCGATTTCAAACGAGATAAAGATGGTATACCAGGACGCGTTGCTACAATCGAGTACGATCCAAACCGTTCTGCAAACATTGCGTTAATTAACTACGCTGATGGAGAAAAACGTTACATCCTAGCTCCTAAAAACTTAGTAGTAGGAATGGAAATCGTTTCAGGTCCTGAAGCAGATATTAAAGTAGGTAACGCTTTACCACTTGCTAACATTCCAGTAGGTACTACAATCCACAACATCGAGTTAAAACCAGGTCGTGGAGGACAATTAGTACGTTCAGCTGGTACTTCTGCACAAGTATTAGGTAAAGAAGATCGTTATGTACTAGTTCGTTTAAATTCTGGTGAAGTACGTATGGTATTAGCAACTTGCCGCGCGACAGTAGGTCAAGTTGGTAACGAACATCACGAACTTATTAACATCGGTAAAGCAGGTCGTTCTCGTTGGATGGGTAAACGCCCAACTGTACGTGGATCTGTAATGAACCCAGTTGATCACCCACACGGTGGTGGTGAAGGACGCTCTCCAATCGGACGTAAATCACCAATGTCTCCATGGGGTAAACCAACTCTTGGTTATAAAACTCGTAAGAAAAACAAAGCGTCAGACAAATTTATCGTTCGTCGTCGTAAAAAATAACGCGATTGTGCTACGGTTCACTAGAACCGTAGGTCAATCACGAAGGGAGGTACCACAATGGGACGCAGCCTGAAAAAAGGTCCATTTATTGATGATCACTTATTAGCTAAAGTTGAGAAATTAAACGAAACTGACTCTAAGCAAGTTGTTAAAACTTGGTCACGTCGTTCGACTATTTTCCCACAATTTATCGGACATACTATTGCAGTATACGATGGTCGTAAACACGTACCTGTATATGTATCGGAAGATATGGTAGGTCACAAACTTGGTGAATTTGCTCCAACTCGTACTTACAAAGGTCACGATGCGGATGACAAAAAAACTAGAAGATAATGAGAGGAGGCACTCCAATGCAAGCTAAAGCTGTACTGAGAACAGTTCGAATCGCTCCTCGTAAAGTTCGTCTTGTAGTCGATTTAATCCGAGGTAAACAAGTTGGCGAAGCGATCGCAATCCTTCGACATACGCCGAAAACTGCTTCTCCTGTTGTAGAAAAATTATTAAAATCTGCTATTGCTAACGCAGAGCATAACTATGATATGGATGTTAATAACTTATACATCGAAAAAGTATTCGTTGATGAAGGTGCTACTTTAAAACGTTTCCGCCCTCGTGCACAAGGACGTGCTAGCGCAATCAACAAACGCACAAGCCACATTACAATCGTGGTATCAGAGAAGAAGGAGGGATAATCGATGGGTCAAAAGGTAAATCCAGTCGGACTTCGTGTAGGTATTATTAAAGATTGGGAATCTAAATGGTACGCTGAGAAAGATTACGCTGATCTTTTACATGAAGACATCAAAATTCGTGAGTACATCAGCACTCGTTTAAAAGATTCTGCTGTATCTAAAGTAGAAATCGAAAGAGCTGCTAACCGTGTAAACATTACTGTTCACACTGCAAAACCAGGTATGGTAATCGGTAAAGGTGGTTCGGAAGTTGAAGCTCTTCGTAAAGCTTTAAACAACCTTACTGGCAAACGTGTTCATATCAACATCATTGAAATTAAAAGAGCAGATCTTGATGCTAAATTAGTAGCTGAAAACATCGCTCGTCAATTAGAAAACCGTGTTTCATTCCGTCGTGCTCAAAAGCAAGTACTTCAACGTGCTATGCGTGCTGGTGCATTAGGTATTAAAACACAAGTTTCTGGTCGTCTTGGCGGAGCAGATATTGCTCGTGCAGAATCATATAGTGAAGGTACAGTGCCACTTCATACATTACGTGCGGATATCGATTATGCAACTGCAGAAGCAGATACAACATACGGTAAACTAGGCGTAAAAGTATGGATCTACAAAGGTGAAGTTCTTCCTACAAAAAAGAAAGCTTCTGAGGAAGGAGGAAATTAATTATGTTAATGCCTAAACGTGTTAAATATAGAAGAGAGCATCGTGGAAAAATGCGCGGACGTGCCAAAGGTGGTACTGAAGTAGCATTCGGTGAATTCGGTTTACAATCTACTGAAGCTTCTTGGATTACTAACCGTCAAATTGAAGCAGCGCGTCGTGCAATGACTCGTTACATGAAACGTGGCGGTAAAGTATGGATTAAAATCTTCCCTTCTAAACCTTACACAGCTAAACCTCTTGAGGTTCGTATGGGTAGCGGTAAAGGTGCTCCTGAAGGTTGGGTAGCAGTCGTTAAACCAGGAAAAGTTATGTTCGAAATCGCTGGTGTATCTGAAGAAGTAGCTCGTGAAGCACTACGCTTAGCAGCTCACAAATTACCAGTAAAATGTAAGTTTGTAAAACGTGAAGACAATGGTGGTGATTCTAATGAAAACTAATGAGATTCGCGATCTTACCACTGCTGAAATTGAATTAAAAGTGAAATCTCTTAAAGAAGAGTTATTCAACCTTCGTTTCCAATTAGCTACAGGACAATTAGAGAACACTGCTCGTATCCGCGAGGTTCGTAAAGCAATTGCTCGTATGAAAACTGTAGTACGTGAAAGAGAAATTAACTCTAATAATTAATGATGAGGGGAGGTTTGCACAGTGAGCGAACGTAACCAACGTAAAGTTTACACAGGACGTGTAGTTTCTGATAAGATGGATAAGACAATTACTGTTGTAGTTGAAACTTACAAAACACATAAACTATACGGAAAACGCGTTAAATATTCTAAGAAATATAAAGCGCACGATGAGCTAAACACTGCAAAAGTTGGCGATATCGTAAAAATCATGGAGACTCGTCCATTATCAGCTACAAAACGTTTCCGTTTAGTTGAAATCGTAGAAGAAGCTGTTATTATCTAATAGATGATCGGATATCATTCTTAATCCGAAAGGAGGTCAATTTGACATGATCCAACAAGAAACTCGTTTAAAAGTTGCTGACAATTCAGGTGCACGTGAATTACTTACTATTAAAGTATTAGGTGGTTCAGGCCGTAAAACTGCTAACATCGGTGATATCATCGTTTGTTCAGTAAAACAAGCAACACCAGGTGGCGTTGTTAAAAAAGGTGATGTAGTTAAAGCTGTTATCGTTCGTACGAAACGCGGTGTTCGTCGTCCAGACGGAACTTACATCAAATTTGATGAAAACGCAGCTGTTATCATTAAAGATGATAAGAGCCCACGTGGTACTCGTATTTTCGGACCAGTTGCACGTGAATTACGTGATAGCAACTTCATGAAAATCGTATCATTAGCTCCAGAAGTACTTTAATTAATGTACTTTAATAAATACTTCAGAAAGCCTTATTAAGGAGGTGCACGAAGAAGATGCATGTAAAAAAAGGTGATAAAGTTCAAGTTATCTCTGGTAAAGACAAAGGAAAACAAGGCGTTATCCTTGCGGCTTTTCCAAAGAAGAACCGCGTACTAGTTGAAGGTGTTAACATCATTAAAAAACACTCAAAACCTACTCAAGCTAACCCACAAGGTGGCATCATCGAGAAAGAAGCACCAATCCATGTTTCTAATGTTATGGCATTAGATCCAAAAACTGGAGTACCTACACGCGTAGGTTACCAATTAGTGGATGGTAAAAAAGTACGTATTGCAAAAAAATCAGGCGAATTACTTGATAAATAATAGAAATTTATGAAAGGAGGTCAACTGAATGAACCGCCTAGTCGAGAAATATCAAAATGAAATCACTCCTGCTCTAATGAGCAAGTTTAACTATAAATCAGTTATGCAAGTGCCAAAAATTGAAAAGATCGTCATCAACATGGGTGTTGGTGAGGCTGTTTCAAATTCAAAAGCATTAGATACTGCTGTTGAGGAATTAACTTTAATCGCAGGTCAAAAACCTGTTGTAACTAGAGCTAAAAAATCAATCGCTCAATTCCGTCTTCGTGAAGGAATGCCTATCGGTGCGAAAGTAACATTACGCGGTGAGCGTATGTACGAATTCTTTGAAAAATTAATTTCTGTAACATTACCTCGTGTACGTGACTTCCGTGGAATCTCTAAAAAAGCATTCGATGGCCGTGGAAACTACACTTTAGGTGTTAAAGAACAATTAATTTTCCCAGAGATCGATTATGATAAAGTAAACAAAGTACGTGGTATGGACATCGTTATTGTAACTACTGCAAATACTGATGAAGAAGCTCGTGAAATGCTAACATTATTCGGAATGCCTTTTCAAAAATAATGAAAGCCAGCGCTAAAGAAGAGGAGGCGAAAACGTGGCTAAAAAATCAATGATTGCGAAACAAAAACGTGCTCAAAAATTTAAAGTACAAGAGTATACACGTTGCGAACGTTGCGGACGTCCACACTCAGTATTACGTAAATTTAAACTTTGCCGTATTTGTTTCCGTGAACTTGCTTATAAAGGACAAATCCCTGGCGTTAAAAAAGCTAGTTGGTAATTCTATAGATATTAGGAAGGAGGTTATCTGAACATGGTCATGACAGATCCTATTGCAGATATGCTTACTCGCATTCGTAATGCGAACATGGTACGTCACGAGAAATTAGAATTCCCAGGTTCTAACCTAAAGAAAGAAGTTGCTGAAATTCTAAAACGTGAAGGTTTCATCCGTGACGTTGAGTACATTGAAGATGATAAACAAGGAATCATCCGTATTTTCTTAAAATATGGTGTGAACAACGAACGTGTTATCACTGGATTAAAAAGAATTTCTAAACCTGGCTTACGTGTTTATGCGAAAGCTGACGAAGTACCTCGCGTACTTAACGGTTTAGGTGTTGCAATTGTTTCAACATCTAAAGGTGTAATGACAGATAAAGAAGCTCGTCAAGCAAAAACTGGTGGCGAAATCTTAGCATACGTTTGGTAATAAAACACAGAGAGAATGGAGGTGTAGTGAATGTCTCGTGTTGGTAAAAAAGAACTTGTAATTCCAGCTGGAGTTACTCTTACTAATAACAACAATACTATTACAGTAAAAGGACCTAAAGGTGAGTTAACTCGTACTTTTAGCCCTGATATGACAATCGAAGTTAACGAGAACGTATTAACAGTTGCACGTCCAACTGATAACAAAGAGCACCGTGCTCTTCATGGTACAACTCGTGCTATCTTAGGTAACATGGTTGAAGGTGTAACTAATGGTTATACTCGTAACCTTGAATTAGTTGGGGTAGGTTACCGTGCGACTAAAACAGGTGACAAACTTGTTCTAGCTGTTGGTTATTCTCACCCTGTTGAGATCACTCCTGAAAAAGGTGTTGAAATCGAAGTACCTTCAAATACTAAAATCAGTATTAAAGGTATCGACAAAGAACGTGTAGGCGCTCTTGCTGCTTACATCCGTCAAGTACGTCCACCAGAACCTTACAAAGGTAAAGGTATCCGTTACGAAGGCGAAATGGTTCGTCGTAAAGAAGGTAAAACTGCGAAGTAATCTATAACTAGATAAGAGAAAGGAGTGACCAAGATGATCTTTAAGGCTGATAAAAATGCAGTACGTAAAAAAAGACATGCTCGTGTTCGTACTAAATTATCTGGTACTCAAGAACGTCCACGTTTAAACGTTTACCGTTCAAACAACCATATCTATGCTCAAATCATTGATGATGTTAATGGTGTAACATTAGCAAGTGCATCAACTTTAGATAAAGAATTAACTTTAAATGGTACTGGTAATATCGAAGCAGCAACATTAGTTGGTAGCTTAGTTGCAAAACGTGCTACTGAAAAAGGTGTTACTGAAGTTGTATTCGACCGCGGTGGTTACTTATATCATGGTCGCGTAAAAGCTTTAGCTGAAGCTGCTCGTGAAGCTGGTTTACAATTTTAATAAAAGAAGGAGGGACACACATGCGTCGCATTGATCCTAATAAATTAGAGCTTGAAGAACGCTTAGTTACGATCAACCGTGTTGCTAAAGTTGTAAAAGGTGGACGTCGTTTCCGCTTTGCAGCATTAGTAGTTGTTGGTGACAAAAACGGTCATGTAGGTTTCGGTACTGGTAAAGCTCAAGAAGTACCTGATGCTATTCGTAAAGCTGTTGAAGATGCTAAGAAAAATCTAATTAATGTACCAATCGTTGGAACTACAATTCCTCACGAAATTACTGGTCGTTTTGGAGCTGGTGAAGTATTCTTAAAACCTGCTTCTGAAGGTACTGGAGTTATCGCTGGAGGTCCTGTTCGTGCGGTATTAGAACTTGCTGGGGTACATGATATCTTATCTAAATCTCTTGGTTCTAACACACCAGTTAACATTGTACGTGCTACAATCGAAGGTTTAAGTAACTTAAAACGTGCGGATGAAGTTGCAAAATTACGTGGTAAATCTGTAGAAGAATTACTAGGTTAATAAGGAGGGATAACGATGGCTAAAAAGTTAGAAATTACCCTTACTCGCAGTGTAATTGGTCGCAAACAAGATCAAATCGCAACAGTTCGTGCTTTAGGTATTACTAAAACAAACCAAACTGTTGTTAAAGAAGACAACGCTGCAATGCGTGGGATGATTAACAAAGTTTCTCACCTTGTATCTGTAAAAGAAATTTAATTGAACATGAATAAGTAAGGAGGTGCCCTAATGAAACTTCATGAATTAAAACCTACAGAAGGTTCTCGTAAAGTATCTAAACGTATCGGTCGTGGTATTGGTTCAGGTACTGGTAAAACTGCAGGTAAAGGTCATAAAGGACAAAACGCTCGTTCAGGTGGCGGTGTTCGTCTTGGATTTGAAGGTGGTCAAACTCCTTTATTCCGTCGTTTACCAAAACGTGGTTTCACTAACATCAACCGTAAAGATTACGCAATCGTTAATGTTGAAACGTTAAATCGCTTCGAAAACGGAACTGAAGTAACTCCTGAGTTACTGATCGAAACTGGTATTGTTCGTAAAGAATTAGCTGGTATTAAGATTTTAGGTAAAGGTAAGTTAGAAGTTAAACTTACTGTTAAAGCTCACAAGTTCTCATCTTCTGCTGTAGAGGCAATCGAAGCAGCTGGTGGAAATGCTGAGGTGATCTAAAATGTTCCGGACAATCTCCAACTTTATGCGCATTGCAGATATTAGAAAAAAAATATTCTTTACGTTATTAATGTTAATTGTATTTCGTATTGGAACGTTTATACCTGTTCCAAACGTCAACGCCGATGTTTTAGCATCACAAGATAGCTCAAGCGTCTTTGGTATTCTAAACACATTTGGTGGAGGAGCTCTTAAACAGTTCTCGATTTTTGCAATGGGTATAATGCCTTACATTACTGCTTCAATCATTATTCAGTTACTTCAAATGGACGTTGTTCCGAAGTTAACTGAATGGTCGAAGCAAGGTGAGATTGGTCGACGTAAATTGACTCAACTGACTAGATACATCACAATTATTCTTGGTTTTGTAGAAGCAATTGGATTATCTATCAGTATGAATAATATTACTGGCGGAATGTTAATTGAAAATCCAGGTTGGTCAACCTATCTTTATATAGCAATTGTACTAACAGCTGGAACAGCTTTCTTATTGTGGTTAGGTGAGCAGATTACTGCTAAAGGTGTAGGGAACGGTATATCAGTTATCATCTTTGCAGGTATAGTTGCTGCTATACCTACTACAGTAAGCCAAGTCTATCAGCAACAATTTAAAGATGCTGGTGACGCGCTATTTTTAAACATCGTGAAAGTTGGTATCGTGGTTTTAGTTTTACTATTAGTAATCGTAGCTGTAATTTACATCCAACAAGCTAATCGTAAAATTCCAATCCAATATGCTAAACGAAACAATGGTAATAATAGCTATGTCGGAGGACAAACTACTCACTTGCCATTAAAAGTAAATGGCGCTGGGGTTATTCCGGTAATCTTCGCTGTTTCATTTTTAATAACTCCATCAACAATTGCATCGTTTTTACCAAATAACAATGTAACTGATTGGATTGAAAAGCATTTTACTTATAACAATCCATGGGGTATGGCATTTTATTTAATCTTGATCGTTGCTTTCACATATTTTTATACTTTTGTTCAGGCAAACCCAGAGCAAATGGCTGAAAATCTTCAGAAGCAAGGTGGCTACATCCCGGGTATTCGTCCAGGTAAGAGCACTCAAGAATATATCATTAAAGTCTTATATCGTTTAACTTTCGTAGGAGCAATTTTCTTAGCTGTCATCGCTTTATTACCAATTGTATTTGGTCAAATTGCGAACTTACCACCTTCAGCACAAATTGGAGGAACAAGTTTACTAATCGTAGTCGGCGTTGCACTTGAAACAATGAAACAATTAGAAAGTCAGCTTGTTAAGAGAAACTACAAAGGCTTTATTAAAGATCGAGCATAGGGAAATGCATAATTCCCTATTGCTCACCTAATTTTGAGGAGGATTAACCATGAATTTAATTCTTATGGGGCTTCCTGGTGCAGGCAAAGGCACACAAGCTGAGAAAATTGTCGAAAAATACGGCATTCCTCATATATCTACTGGTGATATGTTCCGTGCAGCGATTAAAGACGGCACAGAACTAGGTCTTCAAGCAAAATCGTTTATGGATCAAGGTCATCTTGTTCCCGATGAGGTAACAATTGGTATTGTACGTGAACGATTAGCAAAAGATGATTGCCAAAACGGTTTTTTATTGGATGGTTTTCCTAGAACAGTTGCGCAGGCTGAAGCACTAGAAGAGACTCTGAAAGTAATGAATCGTAAAATTGACTTCGTGTTAAACATTCATGTAGACCAACAACTTTTAATTGAACGTTTAACAGGTCGTCGTATTTGCAAAGATTGTGGAGCAACTTATCATTTAATTTTCAATCCACCTGTTGAAGAGGGTGTTTGCCCAAAATGTGGCGGAGAACTTTATCAACGTGCGGATGATAATGAAGAAACAGTTGCAAATCGTCTTGAAGTAAATATCAAACAAACTCAACCTTTACTTGATTTCTACAATAATCTTGGTTATGTAAAAACAATTGAAGGTGAACAAGAGATTAATAAAGTTTTTAATGACATTGATAATCTTTTAAAAGAGTTAGTTTAATAATTGAACGATAAGATCGTCGTTCCTTGTGTATGACGTATTGTTGTTTCGTCAAAACTGATACTGTTATAAAAGCTTAAACATAGCTTGGCTTGGAACGATAGATATAATATAGGTCTTTAGTAGGCCAAAAATCTCCAACATATCAGAGCACTTTTGGCTTAATGTTCCTAAGCGTATGTTTGCCTACAAGCAAGCTACTGATTTGAAGAAAGGAGAATGCCCTAATGGCGAAAGATGATGTAATTGAAATTGAAGGTACCGTTACGGAAACACTTCCGAATGCGATGTTCAAGGTTGAATTGGAAAATGGTCATGTCGTTCTTGCACACGTTTCTGGTAAAATTCGTATGAACTTCATTCGTATTCTTCCAGGTGACAAGGTTACTGTAGAACTATCTCCATATGATTTAACTCGTGGCCGTATTACGTACCGTTTTAAATAATAAATATGCACTCCGTAATCTACAAGGAGGTTGAAATCATGAAAGTGAGACCATCAGTAAAACCAATCTGTGAAAAATGTAAAGTTATCCGCAGACGTGGTAAAGTAATGGTAATTTGTGAAAATCCAAAACATAAACAAAAACAAGGTTAATAAAGAAGGAGGTGCACTAGAATGGCTCGTATTGCTGGTGTAGATATTCCTCGCGACAAACGCGTGGTTGTTTCTTTAACTTATGTATACGGAATCGGTCGTGCAACTTCTGAAAAAATCTTAGCTGAAGCTGGTATTTCAGAAGACACTCGTGTACGTGATTTAACAGAAGAAGAATTAGGTAAAATTCGTGAATTAATCGACAAGTTGAAAGTTGAAGGGGATCTTCGTCGTGAAGTTTCTTTAAACATTAAACGTCTTATCGAAATCGGTTCATATCGTGGTATTCGCCACCGTCGTAGCTTACCTGTTCGTGGTCAAAACACTAAAAACAATGCTCGTACTCGTAAAGGCCCACGCCGTACAGTAGCGAACAAGAAGAAATAATATTTTTTAAGTAAAGGAGGGTATTCAACATGGCACGTAAAACAAATGTACGTAAACGTCGTGTGAAAAAGAATATTGAAGCTGGTACAGCTCATATTCGTTCAACTTTCAATAACACAATCGTAACAATCACTGATGTTCATGGTAACGCAATTTCTTGGTCAAGTGCGGGATCATTAGGTTTCAAAGGTTCTCGTAAATCTACTCCATTCGCTGCACAAATGGCTGCTGAAACTGCTGCTAAAGCTTCTATGGAACACGGTTTAAAAACTCTTGACGTAACTGTTAAAGGTCCGGGTGCTGGTCGTGAGGCTGCTATCCGTGCTCTTCAAGCTGCTGGTCTTGAAGTAACTGCTATCAGAGACGTTACTCCAGTTCCACATAACGGATGCCGTCCACCAAAACGTCGTCGTGTATAATTTGTCTGTATAAATTTTCTAAAATTGTCTATAATGGATTATGATATATGTTTGGCAAATATTAACAGACATCTCTTGTTGTGCACAATTAGGAACTGCCTAATAGGGACTTTCGGTTAGCATCGTCTAACCGAGGGTTTCGACGTTTTGAAGGAGGGTTTAAAAAATGATTGAAATCGAAAAGCCGAAAATCGAAACGGTTGAGATCAGTGACGATTCCAAATATGGTAAATTCGTTATTGAACCACTTGAGCGTGGATATGGTACAACGCTAGGTAACTCCTTACGTCGTATCCTTTTATCCTCACTTCCTGGTGCCGCTGTAACAGCTATCCAAATTGATGGCGTGTTACATGAGTTCTCTACAGTTGAAGGTGTTGTAGAAGACGTTACAACAATTATTCTTAATGTTAAAAAACTAGCTCTGAAAATTTATTCAGACGAAGAAAAAACATTAGAAATTGATGTACGCGGTGAGGGGCCAATTACTGCAGCCGATATTACGCATGATAGCGATGTTGAAGTTCTAAATCCAGATCTTCATATTGCAACTCTTGCTAAAGATGCTCATTTACGTATGCGTCTAACTGCTAGACGTGGACGTGGATACATCCCTGCAGATGGTAACAAGAGAGAGGATCAAGCAATAGGTGTTATTCCTATCGACTCGATTTACACTCCAGTGTCTCGTGTCACATACCAAGTTGAAAATACACGTGTGGGACAGGTTTCAAATTTCGATAAGTTAACACTTGATGTTTGGACTGACGGAAGTATTGGACCAAAAGATGCAATTGCACTAGGTTCAAAAATTCTAACTGAACACTTAAACATTTTTGTAGGTTTAACTGACGAAGCTAAAAATGCAGAAATCATGGTCGAAAAAGAAGAAGATCAAAAAGATAAAGTCCTTGAAATGACGATTGAAGAACTTGATCTTTCTGTTCGTTCATATAACTGCTTAAAGCGAGCTGGTATTAATACCGTACAAGAGCTTGCGAATAAGACAGAAGAAGACATGATGAAAGTACGTAACTTAGGTCGTAAGTCTTTAGAAGAAGTAAAACATAAGTTAGAAGAGTTAGGTCTTGGCCTACGTAAAGAAGACTGATTGTAGCTTCGATAAAGGGAGAGGCGTTCTCTTCATGTCTATATGACCCAATTTTGATACTACTTACAAAGGAGGGAACTAGAAATGGGATACAGAAAATTAGGACGTACAAGTTCACAACGTAAAGCTATGTTACGTGACTTAGCTACTGATTTAATTATCAACGAACGTATTCAAACTACTGAAACTCGTGCGAAGGAGTTACGTTCAGTTGTTGAAAAAATGATTACATTAGGTAAACGTGGAGACTTACACGCTCGTCGTCTAGCTGCTGCTTACATCCGTAATGAAGTTGCTAACGCTGAAAACGGTCAAGACGCTTTACAAAAATTATTTGCTGACATCGCTCCTCGTTACACTGAGCGCCAAGGTGGATACACTCGTATCGCAAAAATTGGTCCTCGTCGTGGAGACGCAGCACCAATGGTTGTTATCGAATTAGTTTAATATTCGTATACAAAAGGGCTCGACGTTTCTTGTAAACATGTCGTTGCCCTTTTTTTCTGTTTACTTTTAGACTATTATATATCTATAAACAATGAGAAATTATAGGTGAACAAATGAGAAAAGATAGTATTAAAGTAGATAACATATCTTTTAAATATCCACAGGCACAAACAAATGCAGTTCATTCTGTATCATTTAATATAAAAGAAAATGAATGGGTTGCTATTGTAGGTCGAAATGGTTCTGGAAAATCAACATTGGCTAAACTTTTAAATGGGCTAATATTACCTGAAGATGGTCAAATCGTGATTGATGAGGAAGTTAGCTTATCAGAACAGACAATTTGGGACGTCCGAAAGAAAATAGCGATGGTATTTCAAAATCCAGATAATCAGTTTGTAGGTACGACAGTAATAGATGATATTGCATTCGGATTAGAAAATCACGGGATTGAGAAAGAAGAAATGGATCGTCGAATTGAGGATGTTTTAAACATTGTTAATATGAGCGAATTTGTACTTCATGAGCCACACTCTCTTTCGGGTGGTCAAAAACAAAGAGTAGCAATAGCAGGTGCTTTGGCAATTCAACCAAGTATATTAATATTAGATGAGGCTACATCGATGTTAGATCCATTTGGTAGAAAAGAAGTAATCGAGACCATTCGTGATTTACATAAAGAAATTAATATGACTGTTATTTCAATTACTCATGATATAGAAGAAGCAATACATGCAGACCGTATTTTAATTATGCATGATGGTCATTTAGTTCAAAGCGTTACTCCAGAAGAACTATTAAAAACAGAATTTTCTTTAGAGTCGCTTGGATTAGTATCTCCTTTTACAAATAACCTTTCTAGTTTATTAATTGAAAAAGGTTTACCTTTGAGACAAGACCATCTAGAGCAAGAAAGCTTGGTGAGCGAATTATGCAAATTACTTTTGAAAAAGTAGGCTATACTTATCAGCCGAAAACACCTTTCGAGCATCGTGCTCTTTATGATATTGATGTTACGATACCTGATGGGTCATATTATGCTGTAATTGGTCATACAGGCTCAGGTAAATCTACTTTTCTTCAACATTTAAATGGCCTCTTACAACCAACAGAGGGCATTGCCAAAATAGATGATATTACCCTTTTTTCAGATAAGAAAAACAAGAATTTGAAGTCATTAAGAAAAAAAGTAGGATTAGTTTTTCAGTTTCCTGAGCAGCAATTATTTGAAGAAACGATAGAGAAAGATATTTGCTTTGGTCCAATGAATTTTGGTGTATCTGAAGATGAAGCTAAAAAAAGAGCGAAAGATTTAATTGAAAAAGTAGGCTTAAGTGAAGAATATTTAATGAAGTCACCTTTTGAATTAAGTGGTGGTCAAATGAGAAGGGTTGCTATTGCAGGTGTTTTAGCAATGGAACCAGAAGTTTTAGTTTTGGATGAACCTACTGCTGGTCTTGATCCTAGTGGTCAAAAGGCTTTAATGGATATGTTTTACCAGATGCATAAAGAAAAGGGTCTGACGATCATTTTGGTGACTCATAGTATGGAAGATGCAGCGCGATATGCTGATACGATCCATGTGCTCCAAAAAGGGACCACGTATTTAAAGGGAAGTCCTTTAGAAGTGTTCTCCTATGAAAAGGAACTAGAGGAAATAGGATTACAAATTCCACTTTCGTTAAAATTTCACCAAGAGCTAAATAAAAAATTAGGCATTAATGAAAAAGCTACAAGTTTAACAATCGAACAACTCGCTAATTACATTGCGAATCTTTATAATGGGGAAACAAAATGAATAGTCTAATTATCGGAAAATATATTCCAATCGATTCACTTATTCATCGTCTAGATGCTAGAGCAAAACTTCTAACAATGTTCATTTTTATTTGTATCGTTTTCTTTGCAAATAATTTTATAACATACGGTATTTTATTTTTATTTTCAATCGGATCAGTATTGCTATCAAGAGTACCTCTTAATTATTATTTAAAAGGATTAAGAGCAATCTGGTTGTTAGCTGTGTTTACATTTTTATTACATGTTTTTACAAATAAAGAGGGACCACTTATTTATCATTTTGGATGGGTTGAGATTCATAAAGAAGGAATTATTCAAGGTATTTATATATCTTTGAGATTTTTTCTATTAGTTTCAATTACTACTTTACTGACATTAACAACAAATCCAATCGAAATTACAGATGGGCTTGAGTCATTATTTAATCCATTTAAAAGGTTTGGCCTACCTGTGCATGAAATGGCTTTAATGATGTCAATTTCACTACGATTTATTCCAACGCTTATGGAAGAGACCGAAAAGATTATGAAGGCACAATCGTCTCGAGGAGTGGATTTCTCTTCAGGACCTATAAAAGACAGGTTAAAGGCATTAGTTTCTTTACTTGTCCCATTATTTATTCATTCATTTAAACGAGCTGAGGACTTAGCAGTTGCGATGGAATCCAGAGGTTATCAAGGCGGAGATGGAAGAACAAAGTTTCGTGTTATGAAGTGGCATTTACGGGATACAGCATGCTTAGTTGTATTACTTTTATTATTTTTATTATTATTGTTTTTACGTAAGTAATGGAGATACGTTATGAATCGAATTAAATGTATAATTTCATATGATGGCACATTATTTAATGGCTACCAAGTACAACCTAATCAGAGAACAGTTCAAACGAGTATTGAGACAGTTCTAACAAAGATGCACAAAGGTAATCCAATAAGAATCCATGCATCTGGAAGGACAGATACGGGAGTGCACGCAGTAGGACAAGTAATTCATTTTGATAGTGAATATGTACTGCAACCAGAACAATGGAAAAAAGCATTAAATGCACAATTGCCTAAAGATATATATGTTAGATGTGTAGAAATCGTCGATGATAATTTTCATTCGAGATTTGACGTTATTCGAAAAGAATACCGTTATTTTATTTGGAATGAAAAAGACGAAAATGTTTTCTCTAGAAACCATCATTATTTTTTTCCTCATGAGCTAAATATTATAAAAATGCAAGAAGCATTAGATTGCTTACTAGGTACTCATGATTTTAGTTCCTTTTGTGCATCAAATACCGATGTAAAGGACAAAGTACGAACGATATATAAAGGAACTATTAATAAAACTGATCAGGGGATTGTCATTGCTCTTGAAGGAAATGGTTTTCTTTATAATATGGTGAGAATAATTGTTGGAACATTAATTGAAGTGGGGCAAGGAAAGCGTGATGTAAAAAGTGTTAAAAACGCATTATTAGCACGTGACCGAGCCAAAGCTGGCAAGACTTCACCGCCTAATGGACTATTTTTATGGAAAGTTGATTATAACAACTAATCCTGGTGTAACATTTGCTTGACATTAGAAGGTATAAAGTTTAATATTAAATACGGTATTGTTTTAAGAACCACGATTAGCCCCGGAACCAGTCGTGTTAAAGATAAACAATAAAAACAATTTTACTTTATGTATATTGTATTAGGAGGAAAATTAGAATGCGCACAACTTATATGGCAAAAGCTAGCGAAGTTGAACGTAAGTGGTTTGTTGTAGACGCTGAAGGAAAAACTTTAGGTCGTCTTGCAACTGAAGTAGCTACTTTACTTCGCGGTAAGCACAAACCAACTTTCACACCACACGTTGATACAGGTGATAACGTAATCATCATCAATGCTGAGAAAGTTGAATTAACAGGAAACAAATTAAACGATAAAATTTACTACCGTCATACAATGTATGCTGGTGGTTTAAAAGAGCGTACAGCTTTAGAAATGCGTACTAACTACCCAGTTAAAATGCTTGAGTTAGCTGTTAAAGGTATGCTTCCAAAAGGACGTCTTGGACGTGCTCAAATTAAAAAATTACACGTGTATGCTGGTAACGAGCATCCACACCAAGCACAAAAACCAGAAGTTTACGAACTTCGCGGATAATTATAAAAGGAGGGCATTCACATGGCACAAGTACAATACTATGGCACAGGACGTCGTAAAAGCTCAGTAGCTCGTGTACGTTTAGTTCCTGGCGAAGGACGCGTTATCATTAACGGTCGTGATTTTGAAGATTACATCCCATTCGCTGCATTAAGAGAAGTTGTTAAACAACCACTTGTTGCAACTGAAACTTTAGGTAGCTATGATATTTTAGTAAACGTTAACGGTGGTGGATACACTGGTCAAGCTGGTGCAATTCGTCACGGTATCTCTAGAGCTTTATTACAAGTTGATCCTGAATACCGCGGAACATTAAAACGCGCTGGATTATTAACTCGTGATGCACGTATGAAAGAACGTAAAAAATACGGTCTTAAAGGTGCACGTAGAGCTCCTCAGTTCTCAAAACGTTAATTTTTATTTATACGTTCAAAACTCCTCTCCACTTTGTGGACAGGAGTTTTTTTCTATTTGAATTCCACAAATTTTAATCCCTCCCTCTCAGCTTACTTCCTTTTCTTTATAATTGTTGTCTGTCCGTTTTTATTTTTGAATACCGCGTTTTTACATGCACTTCTTTTCAGTAGGTCTTCCCATTGTATAAAATTGTCAATTATTTAGCGTTTTTGAAACTTTTTATAATTATTTTAAATGTGTTTGTAGGTTTTTGTATTGTTTTGTAGGTTTGCATATAGAATTAGTTAAGTATTTCATTACAATGTATGAAAGCGTTAACAAGGGGGATTTATATGAAGAAATTTGGTTTAGCTACACAGATCTTCGTTGCTCTTATATTAGGTATTGTTGTAGGAGCTTTAGTATACGGAAATGAAAAGGCAATATCTTATATTCAACCGATTGGTGATATCTTTATTCATTTAATTAAAATGATCGTTATGCCAATTGTAATTTCAGCTCTTATAGTTGCCGTAGCAGGTGTAGGGGATATAAAGAAGTTAGGAAAACTTGGAGGAAAAACACTTCTTTATTTTGAAGTCATTACGACGATTGCACTAGCAATTGGATTGCTTGCAGCAAATTTATTCCATCCGGGAAAAGGAGTAGATATGAGTCATCTGCAAAAAGGTGATATTTCAGCATATGAACAAACAGCAACTGCAACACAAAAAAGTGGCTTTGCAGAGACACTGGTTCATATTTTCCCAAAAAATGTGTTTGAATCAATGGCACAAGGTGATCTACTACCGATTATTTTCTTCTCTGTACTGTTTGGCTTAGGTGTAGCAGCGATTGGAGAAAAAGGAAAGCCTGTTCTTGGATTTTTTGAAGGTGTATTAGAAGCGATGTTTTGGGTTACAAATCAAGTTATGAAAACTGCTCCGTTTGGGGTATTTGCATTAATTGCAGTAACAGTTGCAAAGTTCGGAGTAAGTACTCTATTACCACTTGGTAAACTTGTTGTAGCTGTTTATATCACAGTGGCATTTTTTGCTATTGTTATTTTAGGTATTAATGCTAAAATGACAGGGACGAATATTTTTACACTAATGAAGATTTTAAAGGAAGAGTTGATTCTTTCTTTTACAACAGCAAGTTCAGAAGCAGTATTACCTAACATTATGAAAAAAATGGAGCAAATGGGTTGTCCAAAAGCAATTGTATCGTTTGTTATACCGACAGGGTACTCGTTTAACTTAACTGGTTCAGCGATTTACCAAGCTCTTGCTGCATTATTTGTTGCTCAGATGTACAATATTCACATGTCGTTTATGGAGCAGGTAACATTGTTATTTGTACTAATGCTTACATCAAAAGGTATGGCCGGTGTCCCTGGTGCATCGTTCGTAGTAGTACTAGCTACACTAGGTTCAATGGGATTACCTTTAGAAGGTATCGCATTAATTGCAGGTATTGATCGTATTTTAGATATGGTTCGTTCTGCAGTAAATGTATTAGGAAACTCATTAGCAGCCATTACGATGGCGAAATGGGAAGGCGAATACGATAAAGATAAAGCGCGACAATATATTGATTCTGTTAAAGAATCAAAAGTTGCGTAAAGATGGGAGAAAAAACAAATGGCGGCTACTGAAATTAAACCAAACATACGCATTGAAAAAGATTTTTTAGGGGAAAAAGAAATTCCTGCAGATGCCTACTATGGTGTCCAAACATTACGCGCAGTTGAAAATTTCCCTATTACTGGTTATAAAATTCACGAAGAACTAATTAAAGCTTTAGCAATTGTAAAGAAGGCAGCAGCACTTGCTAACGTAGAAACAAAACGCCTTTATGAGGGAAATGGAAATGCGATTGCAGAGGCAGCTCAAGAAATTATTGAAGGTAAATGGCATGATCAGTTCATTGTAGATCCTATCCAAGGTGGAGCAGGTACATCAATGAATATGAATGCAAATGAAGTAATTGCAAATCGTGCGCTTGAAATACTAGGTAAAGAAAAAGGTGACTATTTCTGCATTAGTCCAAATACCCATGTAAATATGTCGCAGTCTACAAATGATGCATTCCCAACTGCAATTCATATTGCGACTTTAAATATGTTAGAAAAATTATTAAAAACAATGAATTATATGCGTGATGTATTTGATTTAAAGGCAAAAGAATTTGACCATGTAATTAAAATGGGCCGTACTCACTTACAGGATGCAGTACCAATTCGTTTAGGACAAGAATTCGAAGCATACTCTCGTGTTCTTGGTCGTGATATAAAACGTATTGAACAATCTCGTCAGCACTTATATGAAGTAAATATGGGGGCTACAGCGGTTGGAACAGGTTTAAATGCAGATCCTCGCTATATTGAATTAGTTGTAAAACAATTAGCTGAAATAAGCGGCCTATCACTTGTTGGAGCTGAGCATCTTGTTGATGCTACTCAAAACACTGATGCTTACACAGAAGTATCAGCTGCTCTAAAAGTATGTATGATGAATATGTCTAAAATTGCGAATGATTTACGTTTAATGGCTTCAGGCCCACGTGCAGGTCTTGGTGAAATTTCATTGCCAGCACGTCAACCTGGATCATCAATTATGCCAGGTAAAGTAAATCCCGTAATGGCAGAACTTATTAACCAAGTTGCATTCCAAGTAATCGGAAATGACCATACAATCTGTTTAGCGTCTGAAGCAGGGCAATTAGAATTAAACGTTATGGAACCTGTTTTAGTATTTAATTTACTTCAATCAATTAGCATTATGAATAACGCATTCCGTGTATTTACAGATAATTGTTTAAAAGGAATTGAAGCTAATGAAGACAGAATGAAGGAATATGTAGAAAAGAGCGTTGGTCTAATAACAGCTGTTAATCCACATATCGGTTATGAAGTTGCTGCAAGAATAGCGAGAGAAGCAATTCTAACAGGAAAGCCAGTACGTGAACTTTGCTTAAAATATGACGTATTATCAGAAGAAGAGCTTGATCTAATTTTAGATCCGTTTGAAATGACTCACCCTGGTATTGCTGGTGCAGTTCTTTTAGAACGTCAATAAATCATTTAGTCAGACTGCTGATAAATGCTTACTTTTTATGCTGCTTTGTTTGTTTGCAGTGCTTATACTGCCATGTATATAAATTTAGCGCTGCTACTAGTATTGCACGTAGGAAGTAGGTTACTTTTTGGCAGTCTGACAATTAATGATTACAAAGTGAAGGGCGAATAGCCCTTTTTTGCTTAACTAAAAAAGATAAACATAAATAATATGGAAAAGGGATGGGATTTATATGCATAAATTCAAGGTAGGTTCGAATGGAGAAGTGGAGACTACCTTGCGAGGTGCCGAATTATTAGGTGTTCCAATGCTTAATAAAGGAGTTGCATTTACTCAAGAGGAACGAAATGAATTAGGTTTAACAGGATTATTACCGCCAGCTGTACTAACGCTAGAAGAGCAAGCAAAACGAGCTTACGAGCAATTCTCGTCACAACCTACTGATTTGCATAAAAATGTTGCATTATCAGCTTTGCATGATCGTAATGAAATATTATTTTACCGAGTATTAACTGATCACTTACCTGAAATGCTTCCGGTTGTTTATACGCCAACAGTTGGTTTAGCAATTCAACGTTATAGTAATGAATATAGAAGACCTCGTGGTTTGTATCTTTCTATTAACGAAGAAGATGGTATTGCGCAAGCATTTGATAATTATGGGGCAAATGCAGATGAAATTGATTTAATCGTTATTACTGACGGTGAAGGAATATTAGGAATTGGTGACTGGGGAGTTGGCGGAATTAATATCGCAATTGGTAAATTAGCAGTTTATACAGCTGCTGCGGGTATTGATCCAGCACGAGTATTGCCAGTCATTTTAGATGTTGGTACTGATCGCGAAGAGCTATTAAATAATCCATTTTATGTTGGTAACCGTCATCCTCGCGTTCGCGACAGTCGATATGAAGCGTTCATTGATAAGTTTGTAAAAACTGCAGTAGAGAAATTCCCAAGTGCTTTACTTCACTGGGAGGATTTTAGCTCTAAAAATGCAAGAAATATATTAGATAAGTATCGTCACCAAGTTTGTACTTTCAACGATGATATTCAAGGCACGGGAGCTGTATCACTAGCAGCCGTACTAGCAGCAGTAAAGGCATCTGGTATTCCATTAAGCGAACATCGTGTAGTTGTATTTGGTTCAGGAGCAGCGGGTATCGGGATCGCTGATCAAGTTCGTGATGCAATGGTACGTGAAGGTCTTTCATTCGAATCAGCAAACCGTAGATTTTGGTGCATTGACCGAAATGGATTGATTGCAGAGGATATGGAAGGGTTATTCGACTTCCAACAACCGTATGCACGCCCAATCGAGGAAAATAATTCAGGTGCAAGCCTAGCTGACGTAGTAAGCGAAGTTCATCCTACGATCTTAATTGGTACTTCAACTGTTGCCGGTGCTTTCACTGAAGAGATTATTAAAGATATGGCGGCACATGTTGAAAGACCTGTCATTTTACCGATGTCAAATCCTACACCACTTGCTGAGGCAAAACCATCTGATTTAATCAAGTGGACTGAAGGAAGAGCTTTGGTAGCAACAGGAAGTCCTTTTGCTCCAGTAACTTATAACAAAACAGTTTATGTAATTGGTCAATCAAATAATGCGCTTATTTTCCCAGGTCTAGGACTTGGAACAAATGTTTCACGTGCTAGTATTATTACTGATGGAATGTTTGCAGCGGCTGCCGAAGCTGTAGCGGAAATGATCGATGTAAGTAAATTAGGTGCACCATTACTACCACAAATCGAGAATCTACGTACTATTTCAGAAGTAGTTGCGATTGAAGTAGCAAAAGCAGCAGTTGCTGACGGTGTAGCTCGTGTTGTACACGACGATATTGAGCAAGCTGTACGAAACGCAATGTGGGAACCTGCATATCGACCGATTAAAGCTACTAAAGAATTGGTCACTATATAAAAACCAAAAATACAGCTTGTATCATCAAGCTGTATTTTCTTATGAAATTTAGTAGTATGGAGGATCATTGTGTTAATAACAACAAGGCGATATACTAGTAGCAAAAATCAGGAAGTGGCGGATTTGGGATCAAAAGGAATGCAAGGTAAAGATTTTTGGATTGTTATTGCACTTATGGTTATTGTTCCGATAGCGGGTGAACTGAACTTTCATCCATTTGATAATATATTTCGAGTTAGTTTTGGAACCCCAATTTTTTTCTTTTCTTTATTATATTTTAGGAAGTATCATTCTGTTTTAATAGGACTCTTAATAGGCATATCTGTCTTCGTATTCCGAGTTGGGCTAGATTGGTTAGTATTGCCAGATTTTAATTTTGCCTCAGCTTATTCAGTCAGATTTCCAACTTTTTTATATTATGTTTCATATTCTGTTTTCTTTTATTTATTGAAGGTAAATCGGTTTCAGCACCCGATACTAATAGGGATTTTTGGTATTACGATTGAGATTACCTCTAGTTTAATCGAGTTAATACTTCAACTTTATGGTGTAGGAGCTTCACTTACTATAGAAGAGTTAAACAAAATCATCATTATTGCTGTGTTTAGAAGTTTTTTTGTATTAGCATTTATCAATATGATGAAACTTTACGAGCTAAAACTGAAGGAATCGCAAATACGTAAAGAAAATGAAAATATGCTTATGCATTTATCTAATTTGTATGTAGAGTCTGTTTATTTGAAAAAGACGTTACAAAATGCCGAAACAATCACAAAAGAATCCTACAATTTATATCGAGACATGAGTAAGTATAAACAAGATTTAGGAGTTCCGATTGAAGAATGGGGGAGCAAATCTTTAAGGATTGCAGGAGAGGTACATGAAATAAAAAAAGATAACCAAAGAATTTTCGCTGGTCTTTCTAAACTGATTACAAGTGAAAGTTTACCTGAATATATGAATGTAAATGATTTAGTAACAATGATTATCCGGATTAATCAAAAATATGCAGGTATGCTAGGAAAGAAAATTGAATTTGTTTCTCAAATAAAGGGACAGCATCCGCACTACCATATCTACCTAATGCTATCATTTATTAATAATTTAGTTGCGAACGCAGTTGAAGCCATAGAACAAAAAGGGACGGTTGTCTTATCAATTGAAAGAGTTGAAGATTGGATTGAATGTAAGGTGATTGATAATGGACCAGGAGTTCCGTCAAAAAATATGAAGCTTATTTTTAAACCTGGATTTACTTCTAAATATAGCGAAGATGGAAACCCATCAACGGGAATCGGTTTATCCTATATTAAAGAAATGGCAGAAGAACTGGGAGGAGAAGTTGTTCTCAATCAAAAAGAGAGTGAATGCATTTTTACGATTCGACTACCTATTGGAGCTCTCGCCTTAGAAAGGGTGAATTTATGAAATTTTATATCACGGATGATGATGAAGTCTTTCGATCGATGTTATCACAGATCATAGAAGATGAAGAGTTAGGTGAAGTTGTTGGTGAGGCGGAAGACGGATATTTTTTAGATGCAAATACGCTTGAAGTCAATCAAGTTGATATTTTATTTATCGATTTATTAATGCCTCTTCAGGACGGTATAGAAACAATTAGGAGAATGGGATCTTCATTCAAAGGTAAGATTATTATGATTTCCCAAGTGGAGTCTAAAGAATTAATTGGAGAAGCTTATTCTCTTGGAATTGAATATTACATTACTAAGCCTTTGAACAAAATTGAAGTAATATCAGTCGTTAGAAAGGTCTTGGAGCGTATTCGACTAGAACAATCGATTTTTGATATTCAAAAATCATTAAGTAATGTTTTCAATGTAAATGCAATCAATCAACCTAAATCGATGACTGATAAAAAGAAGATTACGGATTGGGGACAGGTTCTATTATCGGAACTTGGTATAGCTGGAGAAAATGGGAGCAAGGATTTACTTGATATGCTCAATTACCTATATGAATATGAAACGAATTATGGTCTAGAGGCAGGATTTCCTACACTTAAGGATATATACACTCATATCAGTTTGAAAAAGCTAGGGATTGTAAATTCTCAAGAAGACGTTGAGCGGGAAAGAAAATCATCAGAACAACGAGTTCGGAGAGCGATTTACCAATCTTTAAACCATATGGCATCAATAGGACTGACAGATTTTGCAAACCCTAAATTTGAAAATTATGCTTCAAAATTTTTTGATTTTGAAACAGTTCGTCAAAGAATGAGTGAATTGAAACAAGCATCCTTGACTTCATCATCACACACTCGCATTAATGCAAAGAAATTTATACAAGTTTTATACTTTGAATCAAAACAGCTTTTAGTTGAAAGATATTAAAAATAAATTTTGTTAGCCCTCATATGATTTTAGTGAGGGTCTTTTTGTGCACGATTACTTTCTAGAATAAACTAAATAGTAAACTCATATCTTAAAACGATAAAAATTAAAGAGTTTTAATAATTCATTCTAAAATGTAGCATAGAAGAGTTTTGAAAGAATAAAATAATATACCATAATAAATTATACCAATGGCCATCTAGTTAGGGGGGATTTATATTGGCTTAATCGATTGGATAATGGGGAAAATGAATTTTCAATCAAGTACTAGTTCTTTTGAGTTATTAAATGATGAAGGGGATGGCCAATTAACATTAGGCGATACATTATTTAAGAATGATGTGATCAGGGCATGTATTAGACCTAAAGCTAATGCGATTGGTAAACTAAAAGTAACACATGTTAGAGAAAACAATAGAGAATGCAAGATTAACCCTGACCCCTGGATTTATAATGTACTGCAAGAACCAAATCCCTTTATGTCTAGACAATTACTTTTAGAGAAGATGGTAACGCAACTTGATTTAAACAGTAATGCGTTTGCATTTATTAAGCGAAATGATTTTGGTTATCCTACCGCTATTTTTCCTATTCCTTGTACAAAAGTTGAAGTGCTCGAAAATAATCAGGGATTAATATTTTTAAAATTCACATTCAAAACGAAAAATGTATTAATTTTACCTTATAGCGATATCATTCATTTAAGACAAGATTTTAATAGTAATGATCTATTTGGCACGCCCCCGTATGATCCTTTACTACCGTTATTAGAAGTGATTGATTCGGTAGATGACAGTATTGTTGAAAATGTAAGTAAAAACCGCTTTATATACTGGTTATTAAACTTTAAAGAAGTACTAGATCAAGAAGATATGATTACGAATACGAATGAGTTTGTAAACAATTATATGAAATTTACTGGAGATGGTGTAAAAGCAGGTTTTTCAGAGCCAATCTATACACTACAACAAGTACCCGTAAGTAATTATGCTCCAGAGGCACAAAGAACGAATGATGCAATCAGACGAATCTATAGTTTTTTTAATACGAACGAAAAAATTGTTCAAAGTACATTTAATGAGGTTGAATGGAATACTTACAATGAAGCCGTAATTAATCCTTTAGTCATCCAGCTAAATAATGAGTTTACACGCAAATTCTTTACCCCTGCAGAACGAAAAAATGGTAATCGTATTGTTTTTGAAGCATCTAATTTAGAATTTGCATCTATCACAACAAAATTAGCCTTTACAGTTATGGTAGAAAGAGCTTCTCTAACACCTAACGAATGGCGCTCTTTGATGGGGCTTGGGCCAATTGAAAGAGGAAACGTTCCACTTCTTAAAAATGATACTGCCCCAATCGATCAAAAAGAACGTGATAGGGAATTTGAATTACGTGTTGAAAGAGAAAAGAAACGCGAAGAAGAAATTGAAAAATGCAGACAAGAGTGTATAGAAGAGTGCAAAAAATTTAAAGAGTTTTGTATGGAAGAACAAAAGAAACTTTTAGAGAAACCAGAACCAGACGATAAAAATACTTAAATAGAAAAATGAGAAGCTTTTAACTAGTTATTAGTTAGGCTTTTTTTCAATTAAAAAGATAACATAGGTTATAGATCGACAGGATACTTGTCCGAACACTTTTTCTATTGGTTCATATAGTAAAGTAATAGCTAAAATTAAACCAATTTATGGAGTTGTTTATATGTTTGAAAAAGATGCGATTATTACCCTATTAGGTAGTTCTGGCGGAGTAGCAAAGGCAGTACTTTCTATATTTAATAAAGCGGCAAAGGATCAAAATGATCCGATTTATCTAATAATGAAAAATGCCAAGTTTCATTTAATTGATTTGAAACAAAAAGATATAACTTATTTTGAAAGGATTATCCCTAACCTAATAGAAAAAGTTACGTTTCATGAAATGAATGTTAATAATAGTGAATTAATGAAAAAACATCTTATAGAGAGTAATACAGTTATTGTAGTTGATGTTTCTAGAGCGGATTCTGTTGAAATGTTGCGCTGTTGTAATGAGTTTGGTGTGAAGTATGTCAACACAGCTTTAGAAAGTGAAATAGTAGATGAAGATGAAAGTATTAGTTCCGGGTTCCCGCTTAAAGAACGTTTACGTATCTTCGAGGAAAATAAACGAAAGTTTAAAAATACTACAGCCATTATTGGTTCAGGGATGAATCCTGGAATTGTACAATGGATGGCAATCGATTTAATGAACCAATTTCCTTCCGAAAAACCTCTTGCATGTTATATTGTTGAACATGATAATTCTTTTTATGAAAACCCTTCACTAGCTCAAAAAGAAACAATATACACCACTTGGTCCCCAGATTGCTTCCTAGAAGAGGCAGTCACAAGCTTTCCTATGTTTGTTAAACAAAATATTCCAATCTTCTTGTATGATGATGTTTATTCTGTCGAATTTAAAGTAACATTGGGCGAAAAAGTCTTTTATGGCTGTCTTATGCCACATGAAGAAGTATTTATTATTGGCAAATTGTTTAACATAGAAAGTGGTTTTGTGTATCGTGTTAATGAGCATACAACGAATCTAATTAGAAATAATTTAAAAAACACTGACGAAATATTGGGTTTTGATAAAAAGCTTCTAGATCCTTCAACAGCTCCATTAGTAGGAGAGGACGTAGTTGGAGTTTTACTCGTGTATGAAGATAAAGAGCGCTATATCTATAATGTAATGAACAATAAAGATTCATTTGCAAATTACGGTACAAATGCAACCTATCTTCAAGTCGCATGTGGAGTATATGCAGGAGTTGCTAGTTTATGTTTGGATACTGTAGTAAATGGTGCCTACTTTGTAGATGAATTAGTACTAAATACAAATAGCAAATATGGTCAGTATTTAAAATATCATATGCCGCAGTTTGTATACGGAGAAAATGAAAAAAGTGATGGTTTACTTTTACAAAGAATGAAATCATTCAATGATTAAAAATGAAGAGGGAGGGAATTTTGTGACCCCTCTTTTTTTATTAGCTTAAGTTTTTATTTTTTTATGGAAGAAATTAAGTATGTAGTTTTTGAATGAAGCACACCTTTTCGTCTTAGACTATGGCTACGGGGAGGTTTCATCATGAATCTAATAACAAATTTCCGAGAAAAAAGAAGAGAAAAGCAAATTAAATTTGAAAAGAGCTTATTAAAAGAACTAAAAATAATGCAATTAAAAACCCAGTTAAAGGATTCATTTTCCTACTGTATAGACGCAGACATTAACCAAAGAAAAGCAAGAGAAGATTATTGTTTAGAGTTAGCGGTGGAAACATACTTATTGGGTGCAAGATATAGCCGATTTGGTTTTTACGGTGAACCAATCGAAAATGTTAAAAGAAGATCAGCTAAAGAATCTGAATGGTTAGCGTATTTATTTTATTCATCCGTATTTGGTCGCAAGGATGATATTCAAACAGAACCGTTTGATAAATGTAAGTCTTTTTTAAATAATTGGTGGTTAGATGGATATGTAAAAGGAGAAAGAAGACACAGACTTCGTTTATCAAAGTAAGTCATATTCTTCCTAGTTGTCCCATATATTTTTTATAGGACAATCAGGGGGAGAAAAAATGAAAAGATGGCATTTAATCGTTATCATTGTAACCTTTGTTTTTTTGATTTTGAGTATACCTTTTCTACAAAAAACTTCAAAGACCTGGAATTTTAGAGGACTACCTTTAGACGGAAAAGTGATTGTTTTGGATGCTGGGCATGGTGGACCAGATGGAGGTGCTTCTGGTGGAGATGTTATTGAAAAAGTTGTTGCTCTATCAATAACAAACAAACTGAGGGATTATTTACAAGGTCAAGGTGCAACGGTTATTATGACAAGAGATGGAGATTACGATCTAGCAGAGGATGGAATGAAAGGGTATAGTAGGAGAAAAAGCGTGGATTTAAGGAAAAGGGTAGAAATTATTAATGGATCGAACGCAGACCTATACATATCAATTCATTTAAACTCCTTACCAAGAACATCTTCAAAAGGTGCACAAACATTCTTTTATGGTTCATTAATTGAAAATGAACGATTTGCAAAATACGTCCAAGCTGAGTTAAGAGAAAGTCTAAATAATACTCATCGATTAGCGAAAATTATCAATCATGTTTACTTGATGAAATATGCTAAAGTACCAGGTGCGCTTGTAGAAGTGGGCTTTTTATCAAATTATGAAGAAAGTCAGCAGTTAAGAGATGATGAATATCAAGATAAACTTGCTGCAGCTATATATAGAGGGGTTATTAGGTATTATACAGATAAAAATGAACCGCCGAATTAATCGGTGGTTTTCATTTTTACTAACTAATTCATCTTACTTAGGACTTACTATGTTACATGTGTTATACTATTTAGTATATTAAGATAACGAGGTGTAAATATGCTTACCAATGAACAAGTATTATCACTTTTAGGCACGATTAATGAACCATTTTTAAATAAATCATTAGAAGAATTAGATGCTGTTAAAGAAATTTCGATAAAAGAAGAGAAGAAACATGTAAGCGTTAAAATTGCGTTATTGAAAACTGGCACAGCAGAACAAATGCAAATTCAAACACAAATTGTTCAGTTATTAAAGCAGAATGGCGCTGATACAGTTGGAATTCGATTTACTGAATTTACAGATGAAGAAAAAGGTCAGTTTATTGGAGACAACCAAGATAACTCAACACTTTCACTATTAGATAATAAAAAAGTACAATTTTTAGCAATCGCAAGTGGAAAAGGTGGAGTAGGTAAATCTACTGTTTCTGTGAACTTAGCAGTTGCTTTAGCAAGATTAGGTAAAAAAGTAGGTATAATCGATGCTGATATTTATGGCTTTAGTGTACCGGATATGATGGGAATTACGACAAGACCTGTAATCAGAGGAGAGCGTATCATTCCTGTTGATCGTTTTGGAGTGAAGGTCATTTCAATGGGATTCTTTGTAGAAGATAATTCACCAATTATTTGGAGAGGTCCAATGCTTGGTAAAATGCTTCAACAGTTTTTCACAGAAGTTGAATGGGGAGATTTAGATTATTTATTACTAGATTTACCACCAGGTACTGGGGATGTAGCATTAGATGTTCATAGTATGTTACCATCTTGTAAGGAAATAATTGTTACGACACCACATCCTACAGCTTCAATTGTTGCAGCTAGAGCGGGAGTAATGGCATTAAAAACAGATCATGAAATAATTGGTGTTGTAGAAAATATGAGTTATTTTGAAAGTAAAAAAACTGGCGAAAAAGAGTATGTTTTTGGTAAAGGTGGAGGAGAAAGGCTTGCAAAAGAGCTTCAAACTACTCTTTTAGGACAATTACCTTTACAACAGCCTGATTGGGATGAAGAGGACTTTGCTCCTTCAATATATGATAAAGACCACCCAACTGGTAAAATCTATACGTCGATTGCTAAGCAAGTAGTCGAGAAAATCGTATTAAATAAATAATAAACTATACCCTTTTAATTTGTATGCTTGTTTTTTGTTAGCGATGGTGATCGTATGGCCATTGCTAATATTTAGACATGAAATAAATTATAAGGGTATTTATATTGATTAAATAGTTAATAAAGTTTTATATGAATCGTTAATTTTAGAAGAAAAGCAGAAGCTTTGTGAAAACGGGGGATTAAGAAACGAATGACGAGTCGGAAATTGGTTCGATTATTTTTTACAACTTTACTAGTTGGTGGAATTGCAACAATCATAACGGGTATTCTTTATGGGTATAAGGAGTATTTAAGTTACATTCAAGATGGTAGATTTATTAAAATACTAGTTGAAGTATCATTTTTATTTATATTGGGATTAGTATTCAGTGCAGTAAGTCAGATGGGATTCTTTGCATATTTGACAATACATAGATTCGGATTAGGCTTATTTAAATCATTATGGAATTCTGTTCAAATAATATTAATTATATTAGCGTTATTTGATTTAGCATATTTTCGATTTAAAGAGTATGCGAATGGAGAAGCTTTTACTGTCTATTTAATTTTTCCAATAGTGCTTTTTGTAGGTAGCTTGATTGTTTCTTATATAAAAATGAACGAAACGAACAAAGGGGCGTTTATCCCAGCATTATTTTTTATGATTGTCGTTACAATCGTTGAATGGGTTCCTGCATTAAGACAGAATGATCTTTCGTGGTTAATTCTAATGTTAGTACCATTATTTATTTGTAATACGTATCAGTTATTAACTCTACACAAAATACTAAAAAGCTAAGAGGAATTTCTCTTAGCTTTTTTATTTAACAATTTTAATATTTGTTTTAGTATTAGATATCATTTGAGAAACAGTTATGTTTTTATATCCTTCGTCTTTTAAATAGGACCAAATTAATGGCAAAGCTTTTGGTGTTTGAAGTGCTGAATCACTTGCATGAAGCAATATGATGTCTCCCGGGTCGGTATTGTCTTCTACGCTTTTCACAATTTTATTTGTTCCAGGATTTCTCCAGTCCTCAGTATTAATGCTCCAATGAATGACAGAAAGGTTGTTCCGTGCAGCAAGCTTGATAACTTCTTTATTATATTCTCCATTTGGGGGTCTAAATAACTTCACGTCTTTTACGCCTAGACGATTAAATACTTCTGCCGAATGATTTAAATCTCTTTGCATTTCAACTGGAGTTAATTGGGTGTAGCTTTTATAACGATATCCAAGTGTCCCAATTTCGTGACCTTGCTTAACGAGCGTTTCAACAATTTCTGGATGTCTCTCTGCCCATGATGCCGATAAGAAAAAAGTTGCATTCGTAATGTTTTGATTTCGTAATACGTCTAATACTTTAAGTACATTTTCATCGCCCCAACTTATATCAAAAGTAAGAGCTACATTTTTTTGTGTGGCATCACCTTTGTAAATAGCCATTGGCCCTTTGTTTGTAGAAAAAGTTGAAAATGTTTTAGGTGCTTGTATATAAACTAAGCAAGCTGTGAAAAATGCAATAATAGTAATTAAAGAAAATTGCTTTAGTTTTCTTTTTGAAGTGATGTAAAAGTAAAAAAGCATAAAATCGCCTTCTTTCTTGTCCAAGTTCTTATATAAAGGATATGAGATTAAGTAAGCTTGTATGCTATAAAAAGAAAGATTAAATGTTTTAAGTATTAGCACAATAAAATTGGGACTTTTTAAAATTGCAGTATTCGAAAGTACAATGGAGTGGGGTTTATGTTTGGAATACTTCTAAAAAAGGAGCATGTATTAGAGATCGAATCGCTCATAATTCGCTCACTATATGAATTAGAGAAAGAGTTATCAGCAAATAATTTAAATGAAAGAGTAAAAAATGAAATGGTCCAAAAGAAGAAAATCTTATATGACGTGTATAATAGATTACCGCTATAGGTAAATTCTCTTTAATGAATGTATGGAGAGTAATAAGCATTATTACTGTTTACTTTCGCAATCATGTGAGCTTTTTTAATTAATTCATAAAAAAGATTAAAAAAAAGTAATTTTTGTGTTGACGTTATATTTGGATACGTGGTATATTATTTCTTGTCTTCAACGACAACATAAACTGATTCAACAAATTAAAAAAAATTTTTAAAAGTGTTGACAGGCTATGATGTAAAATGATAATATTAAAAAGTCGCTTGCGAGCGATGAAGTGAACTTTGAAAA
>NZ_NUGT01000081.1 GCF_002574545.1 Bacillus sp. AFS055030 | reverse complement strand
TAACAGGTTCATGAGGAAGTAAACCAGCAAAAATTAGAAAGTTCCTTACTCATGACAGGTTTTAGTGGTAATAAACCAAAAATAGCGTAGTTGACAAGCTCATTTTTCAACACTCTGAAAAAAGGTCTACCGAAGTTGGTAGACCTTTCTTGTTTATTTAGCTTCACTAATCGTTTTATTAATAACATCAATCACATAGTTTTTTGTGTTTTTGTTAATCGAACCACCATCACCTTTAAAAATCGTGGATTTGGTTGTATCAGTTGGTTCAATGTGTACTGGTACTTGTGTTTGACCGTCGTTTAGTTTAAATGATTGGTTGAAATTCATTTCATCATCGACAGTTACTTTTTCCCCGTTGATTGTGAGGTTAGCTCCTTTAATCGAATTTCCTTTAACCGTTAAGGTTGAGCCATTTACTTCAATTTGGTTTACGACTAGTGGCTTATCAATCCAGCGTAAAATCGTATCTTGGACAGTCATTTTATTGCCACCTTGATTTGTAACAACTATTTTCATATCCGTTCCAGTCGCACCGTAACCATAGTAACTGATATCATCATCGGATGGATCAGTTGGTGTATGATCTGCTAATCCTTCATGATCCCATGTATTGTCTCGTGTATATTTATAAGTAATTTCTGTTCCTTCCTCAAGCTCAACTGTATATTCCCAATCTGGTGTAACTGCACCATTTCGGCTCATTGACCATGCACCTGTATTCCAACCATTTAAGCTGTTAGGTATATTCATCTGTGCTGACAATGGAGTGTCACTTGGTGCATGTACCTTAAAGGTGACTTGTACCATGACAATATCAGGTGTAACATTTACTTTATTTGAATCCACATAGTTTCCTGCCTGATCAAAGACGCGGATTTGGTAGTTATAAATTGTACCGTTAGTGACCTGGTAATCACGGAAGCTAGTAGTGTCCCCATTTAATGAAGTAAGTAAATGCCCATCACGATAAATGACAGTTTTATATGGCTGATCTGGTTGGGTAAGTTTCCAGTTTAAATTTACTTGGCCAGACTCTTGAAGTGGCGTTTCTAAATTCACCTCACTAGCAGGTGGAGTAGTATCTAAAGTACTACGTGTATAATTCACTTCTTTTGTTTCAGAGTATACCCATGTAATTCCTAAATCAGGTGTAAAGGCCATTCGGTATTCATATACGCCCGCTTCTAATGGTGTGAAGCTACCTTGAAACTCATTAGCTTGGTTTTCCTGAGACTGACCATTATATAGAGCTTTATACGATTCCCAAGCAGTTTGATCTTTCATTTTTACTTGAAGCTCAGCCATAACTCCTTCAGCTAGTCCTGTTTCTGTCGCACCTTGCAAGTACAAAGTTGCTTTAACCGTCGAATCAAGTGATAAACTCAGCTCTTGGTTTGCTAAGGCTGTCATGTTGGACACGCTAGATTTGCTAACATCATAATGAGGCACGAGACCAGCTGAAAGTGCAGGCTCAGATTCGTTCCCATTAGAATCTACAGCAGTTACAGAAAAATAGTAGTTACGACCATTATTTAAATCTGAAATGGTTACAGTATGCTCTGTAGTTTCTTTTACTTTTGTCCATAATCCGCCAGCAACAGTTGTTTGATAAACATTGAATTTTGTGCCAGTTCCTGTCCAGCTTAAAGAAATTTGTTTAGAACCTACAGTACCGATTACGTTTTTAACCGAAAGTGGTTGTTTCACTTCATTATTTGAAATTAACATTCTTCCTGATTCAGCAGGAACAGTCAATGTCAACTTGCCATCCTTCACTGTAGCAGTGTATTTTTTATCTAATTGGTCTTCTAGACGAATACCGTTTGCAATCAGTTTTTTTGTATCAACTTCAACAGTTTGTGCAGTTTTCCCTCTGTTGATGATGATTAGCGCTGATTTTGTTCCTTTTGTTCGAACATAAGCTAATACATCGTTTTTCGCATAAATATGGTTAAGATCGCCATGACTAAATAAATCGGAATTTTTATTACGAATTTGACCAATCGTTTGATAATGTTTAATTAAATCTTTGTTTTCATTTCCCCATGGATACGTACGGCGATCATCTGGATCTTTTGACCCTGTTTGACCTGCTTCATCTCCATAATAAATGGTTGGTGCACCAGGATAACCCATTTGAAGGATAGAAGCTAGTTTTAATCGTTTCACGCCTTCATTGTAATGATAGTTCGGATCCTGTTCAGCTCGATTATAAGTATCTGTTCCGTTGCCTAATAGGAAGATAGCTCGGGCAGTATCATGAGATCCCATTAGATTCATGAGAGCATAAAAAGCTTCCTTTGGATAATCCTCTTGTACGGCAAGGAGTGAGTTTTGTGCATTTTCTGCATTGCCATTCTTTAAATAATCTAGTACGGCACCTCGGAAACGATAATTCATTACGGAGTCATATTGATCTCCTAAAAAGTATTTAGACGCATCATCCCAAATTTCTCCTAAAATAAGTGGTTTTTCATCTTTTTGAAGCGTTTTTCCTAAACCTGTCATCGTTTTGGATTTAATTTCTTTACGAAACTCCTGCCAAAATGCGCTGTCTACTTCATTCGCTACATCTAAACGCCATCCAGAAGAACCTCGATCAATCCATGATTTGCTTACAGAATCTTTATCATACATTATATAGTTTGCTAATGCAGTGTTATTCAGTTCACTAGGGTGATTAACTTTGGAACCTTCTTTTGATTCGAATACTGGGAGACTGTCATAGCCCCACCAACCTTCATATTTATAATGTTCTTCAGTTGAAACGCCGTTGACTTTTTCATTTGGTACTTTAACATTTTCAATATGGAACCAGTTTTCAAAACCGTACGGGCTAAAGGATTGACCTTCAGATATAAATTGCTTTTTCGCTTTTTCTTTGGCAGTAGCCTCGGACAGCTTTTCATCATTCATCAAATCATAAATACGAGACCAATATTCATATGCACCAACAGTTTTATATTTGTTATATCGGTCAAAATAGATTGAATCGTCAGAGACGTGGTTAAAAACACCGTCCAAAATTAAATGCATTTTACGTTTTGCTAATTCTTTTATGAAATCCTTAAATTCTTTTTCTGAGCCAAACATCGGATCAATTAATTTGTAATCTGTTGCATCATATTTATGGTTAGATGGTGCAAGCGCGATCGGATTTAAATAGAGTGTGTTGACTCCTAGTGATTGAAGATAATCAAGTTTAAATTTGATTCCAGCGATGTCTCCTCCATAAAAATCATTACTAAACTCTCCGTCTCCAGTATATGATCCAGTTCCTTGTTCATAAGGGTTATCAGGTAAGCTTGACCAAGAAGAGGGATGTTCGATTGGCTGATTACCACGAGCTCCGATTTTATCTTTTACATTGTCATTGGTCTTGTTGCCGTTAAAAAAGCGATCGGGAAAGATTTGATAGACTACAGCTTCTTTCATCCAATCTGGCGTTTGATAATTAGGGTCATATACTGTCAGTTGGAAAAGGCTTGCGTTTTTATCAACTGCTTTTCCAGTATGACCTTCTTGTGTGTCTTCACCATACTCTGCTGTTGTATCTTGATCTCTGACAATGAACTTATACCCATGAATCCCTTTGTCAGTTGGCGTAAACGTAGCTTCCCAGTACTCGAGTTCACCTTTGCCATTTGTATTTGACCATCCTACATTTTTCATAGATAAGACCTTTGATGTGCCAGAATTATAATTTTTTACGTATAGGCTTGCGCTAGTCAAATCGCCTTTCTTAGCCGACATTCGGAAAGTGACAGGGGTTTTTTCTGGAACGGCCCCAAATGGCTTTTTGTATACTTGGTCCCATGAATCATGATAGAGGGCATTCTGATCAATAGAACCATCAGAGCCTGCTGGTTTATAATCTGTATAAACTTCTTTTGTTTGATTATTAAAGAAAAATGTAATAGTAGATTCAGAAAGTACAGTTAACTTAAGATTAGAAGTAGGGAAGGACTCAGTCCAATCTTTTCCTAGTACAATCTTGTATTCGTAAGTACCACTTGGCACTTTTGTAGTAAAGGAGTAGATATTTTTGAAATCATCATCTTTTAAAAAGGCTGTTGAATCTGCAGGGCTCCAAGCTGCCCCTGCATGAATAGCAGGCTGGATCGTACCGACAAGACGTGGTTGTCTTTCTTCTGCTATAGGGGTGTAATGCGTGCTGTCAGTAATTGAATGGGTGTTATCATTATAGTAAAATGTGATATTTTTTTGTTCGGAAAGTATTAGTTTAATGTTGTTGCCGCCAGGACTTCCACCTTCACCGTAATTTTCGGACCAGCTTCCACCAATGGCGATTTTGTATTCATATTCACCAGCTGGTAAAGTGCCAGTAAATGTATAGAGACCATTGCCTTTATACACCATTTCAGTTTGGTGCGAGGATGGGTCCCAATCACCAGAATTTCCTAACAACTTTTGAAAGCTACCTACAAGTACAACTTGTCTAGCTGCCGTTTCTGCTGCTTTTACATTTGTAAAATATCCCGGAAACATCTGGAGAACTAATCCTAATACAGTAACAAGCGATAATATTGATCTCTGTTTTCTCCTCATGAAAAAACCCCTTTCTCTTTCTAAATTAAGAAAACGTTTATACAAAAGATGCAATAAAAATATGTATATAGGTAACGCCAACTTTTTTGCAAACGTTTGCATAAATTGTTTTCAAAATAATTATAACTTGTTATTAACACAAATCAATGGGAAATAGCAAAATAATACAAATTTTCTGAAATACAAACACTTAATGTCAGTCAAAGCTAGGGCTCATAGGAATAATGTTAGGTACCATTTTTTCGATAGGGATTAAGTAATCAATAGCAGTTTCAGACAATTTAATAAAATAAGGGAGAAGGAAGTTCCAATAACGGGAACACGCATGACTTTATTTTGAATGAAAAAGTAAGGTGCAATTGCTAGTATTATAATAGCCGTTACCATCGTATTATTTAATGAAACACTTTCATTAAATTCGTAAATATTTTCAAGAATATTTCTATTTCACATGAATTAACAGCAATTGTTATTGATAATATTACTTAAAAATCAAAGGAGGCCTTCATATGATTAAGACGAATGCTAATCGGCTTCAAAAATTAATTGAGTTGTTTAGTGAATATGGTAAAACAAAAAACAATGGTGTAACTAGACTAGCATTATCTCCTGAAGATATTTGTGCAAGGGAGAAATTTCAAGCATTATGTGAAGAAGTGGGAATGACAGTAAAGCATGATGATATGGGGAATATGTATGCTACTTTACCGGGTAAGAAAAACTTACCTCCAATTGTAATTGGTTCCCATTTGGACTCTGTTATTAAGGGAGGACGCTTTGACGGCGTACTTGGTGTACTAACAGCTTTAGAGACTGTTTATACGATATTAGATGAAAAAATCGAACTAGATTACCCAATTACAGTTGTCAATTTTACAAATGAAGAAGGGGCTAGATTTGAGCCATCTCTTATGTCTTCTGGCGTGCTATCAGGTAAATTTGATAAAAAGAAGATGATTGCTTCTACAGATAAAAATGGCATATCATTTTCGCAAGCATTGAATGCAAGTGGTTTCGCAGGTTCAAAAACAAATCGATTGAGAGAAGCCACTGCCTATATTGAACTACATATTGAACAAGGACCAGTACTGGAACGAAAAAACTTAGAAATTGGGGTAGTAGAAGGTGTACTTGGAATGGTATGCTATGAAATCTCTGTATTTGGAGAATCCAATCATGCAGGGACGACACCAATTAGCATGCGAAAAGATCCGATGTTTACTGCTGCTAATGTGGTGGTCGATTTACAAAAGCAATTACAAAGACTAGATTCAGAGCTCGTATACACAATTGGTCGTATAAATGCATATCCAAATATTCATACGGTCATTCCGTCAGAAGTAACCTTTACATTAGAGGCGAGACATAAGGATCCAAATGTAATTGCAGAAGTTACACGAATGGTAGAAGAACTACCAAGAAGTATAAGTGGTTGTCCAATAAAATCAACACGCTTATGGGATCGCGACACAGTTGACTTTGATGAAGAAGTCGTAAATGCTGTTGAATATGCTTGTAAGGAGTTAGGGTATAAAGAAAATCGAATGTATAGTGGAGCTGGACATGATGCTCAATTCATTGCTACCTATATTCCAACGGCAATGATTTTCGTACCAAGTGTAAATGGATATAGTCATCGTGAAGATGAGTTAACCTCATTTGAGGATTGTGCTAAAGGAGCAGATGTTTTACTGAATTCAGTATTAAAATTATGCGTTGAAAAAGTGAAGAAATAAGGCTTAATTTAAAAACTAGTAGTAAAAAAGTGATGTGTTTTTCAATAATGATAATCGGAATAGATTGTTTCTTTTGACTCTCTAAAATGTTTAGAGAGTCTTTTTTTTTAGGAAAACTGTTCTCTTAAAACAACTTTACGAATTATTTACAATTGATTAAAACTAGGTTAATTATTCTTTTCTATAGTTAGAGGTGTAGAAAATATTAATTTTCCTAGGGGGACAAACAATCATGAAACGTGGATTAAAATTAACATTTGCAGCAATGGCTATTACAGGTATGTTGGCGGGATGTTCTAATAAAGATGATAAAACAACTGGTAAGACTAGTACAGATGATAAAAAAGTAGAATTAACAGGGACAATTGGTGCTGCAGGATCAACAGCTTTACAACCACTAGCTGACGAAGCTGCAACAGAATTTATGGCGAAGTTTCCACAAGTATCCATTACAGTTCAAGGTGGCGGTAGTGGTACTGGGGTAAATCAAGTGTCTACTGGAGCAATTCAAATTGGTAACTCAGATGTACCTGCTGCTGAAAAATTAGAAGATAAATCTTTAGCAAGTTCATTAGTTGAAACAAAAGTTGCTGGCGTTGGCTATTCAATGGTAACAAATAAAGACGTTGGTGTAGATTCCCTTACACTACAACAAATTGAAGATATTTTCGCTGGTAAAGTGACGAACTGGAAAGAGATTGGCGGTAAAGATGAGAAAATTAATGTCATTAACCGTCCAGCATCATCTGGTACTCGTGCAGCGTTTGAAAAGAAAATGATGAAAGACGTTAAAATTAATGATGGTGTAGGAACAGTTCAAGACTCAAACGGTGCAGTTGAACAAGCAGTAAACTCTACTCCTGGTGCGATTTCTTATCTTGCTAACTCCTATTTAATCGGCGATAAAAAAGATGCATTAAAAACATTGAAAATTGATGGGAAAGAATCTAATACAGACAATATCGTTGCAGGCGATTACCCATTTTATTCATACGAGTACATGATTACAAAAGGCGATGCGAAATCTCCTGTAAAAGAATATATCGAATTTATTAGTGGTGACGAGTTTGCCGACAAGTTAGTTGAGATGGGCTATATCCCGGCTTCAAAAATGTCAGGATTAGAATAATAAAAAAATGGGAGTTGGTTTATACCAACTCTCAAACTAATTTATTAATGGATGAAGGGGTTTATCATGAACTTCAAAAAAAGAAACTTTTTTCTAATTGAACACCTTGGAAGAACTCTTGTAACATTATGTGGTTTTTTAATGATCGGTATTACAATCGCAATAATCGGATTTATTGTTAGTAAAGGAATCCAATCATTTACAGTAAACAATCTATCGTTAAGTGAAATTTTGTTTTCAAAACATTGGAGCCCAAATAATGCTTCAAACCCAACATATGGTGCTTTAATTTTTATTGTTGGGTCAATTTTAGTATCTGTTGGTGCCGTCATAATTGCTGCACCAATTGCGATTGCACTAGCAATTTTCATGAATTTTATTTCACCGAAGTTTGGTGAAAAAGTTTTAATTCCAGTTTTGGAAATTTTAGTCGGTATTCCTTCTGTAGTTTATGGATTTCTTGGCGTAACAATATTAGTTCCACTTATTAGAAATACTGTTGGTGGAGTAGGGTTTAGCTTAATTGCTGGGATTATTGTGCTTAGTATTATGATTTTACCTACAATTGCCAGTATAGCGTCGGATGCTGTAAGGGCAGTTCCTAAAACATATTTAGAAGCATCATACGGACTAGGTTCAACTAGATGGCAAGCAATTAAGTTAGCGATTGTACCAGCTGCAAAAACGAACATATTAACTGCGATCGTTTTAGGTCTTGCGCGTGCTTTTGGTGAAGCATTAGCAGTACAAATGGTAATCGGAAATACAGTTAAGTTCCCTAATAGTATTTTTGACCCAACATCAACACTAACAGGAATTTTAACAATGGATATGGCAAATACATTAAATGGGACAGCTTGGAATAACACTTTATGGACTCTAGCTATGATCCTACTTCTAATATCCTTTCTCTTTATACTAATCATTCGATTAATTGGAAGAAAAGGAGGATATGAAGCATGATTGCAAGAAAAATGGATAAGATTTGGACAGGAATACTTTGTTTAATAGCTGGTTTAGTTGTCGTATTATTATTGTTTTTATTAAGTGAAATTATTTTTAAAGGTTGGGGATTCTGGGATCCTGATTTCCTGTTTGGAAAACCTAGTAATATTCAAGCAGGTGGTGGGATCGGACCACAACTTTTTAATTCATTTTATATTTTAGTGTTAACATTAATTATTTCAGTACCGATCGGAGTAGGCGCTGGGATTTATATGGCAGAATATGCTAAACCAGGTCGTTTCTTAAATTTCTTAAGATTATGTATTGAAACGTTAGCTTCATTACCTTCAATCGTAGTAGGTTTATTCGGTTTATTAGTATTTGTGACAATGACTGGATGGGGCTACACTTTAATTGGTGGTGCACTTGCGATTTCAATTTTAAATCTCCCAAGTTTAACAAGGATAAGTGAAACAGCGTTATTAAATGTTCCTAAAACGAGTAAAGAAGGTAGTCTTGGATTAGGAGCTACAAAGTGGCAAACAATTACTAAAATTAGTATTCCAACAGCAATTCCTCAATTAATAACGGGAATTATTTTAGCAGCTGGAAGAATTTTTGGTGAAGCAGCGGCATTAATTTATACTGCTGGACTTACAACGCCTATGTTAAATAATGCTGCTCCATTAAATACACCGATGAATCCGTTTAATATTTTTAGACCAGCAGAAACATTAACAGTTCATATTTGGAAATTAAATTCAGAAGGTATAGTCCCAGATGCGCAAAGCATCGCTACAAAATCTGCGGCAGTTTTAATTGTCATGATCCTTTTATTTAATCTATTTGCTAGATTATTTGCAAAGTTTTTAAATAGACGATTTACAGGGGCAAAAAGATAAAATACAAAAAATCTCTATGGGATTCCGTAGAGATTTTTTGTATTTTACGAGTGGTCCTTTATCTATGTATTATGATTTAAAAAGTTTTTAATCGTTTTTTATTTTATCAACCTCACTAAGTAATGCTTCTAAATGTTTTAAAATGGTCTTAGCTATTTGATGTTCTTTATTTTGCTCTAAGTGTTCTTTAGCAACTTTAGATAATTCAGTATAATCATGATGGGAACTTTGGTTATGCTGATCATTGGTTTCTGAGAAGTTGAAAGCATTACTAAGCTTAGCACTTATTTCATTGTGTAGACTTTTAAGACTTTCAATGATTTCATCCATTCATGGCACTCTCCATTTCAAAAGTTTAATTCATAATTAGTATTTACATATGACATTTAAATAAATATTTAAAACAAATTTCGTTTGATTTATATAAACTGAGAGGCTTAACGAAATTGACTGATGATACGACATAAAAGGATTTTACGGAAATAATTAGCTAATCAACGAGTAAAAATATGATATATTTTTTCTAAAATAGTATCCTAAAAAAACTGTTGACAAGTTTGTTTCACATCCGTATAGTATTAGTTATTATAAAAAATATTCAGAAATATTTATCGAAACGCAATGATCAGGAGTAGTAAAAGTTAATTATTAGGTAAAGAGAGCTGCGGGTTGGTGCAACGCAGTCCAATGATCCTTTGAACTTGCCTGGGAGTGGAAAAGCGAAAGATTAGATTCAATCTTTTCTCTCGTTTTAACGGTTAACCTCCGTTACAAGGTGTTTAAAGTAGGGTTCAAAAAAAGAGCCAATAAGAGTGGTACCGCGGTAAGCTAAGGCATATCGTCTCTTTCTTCATTTGATTATGAGGAATGAGATGATATGCCTTTTTTGATTTTTGGGGAGGTTAGGATATGAAAACGGACAAACGGAATTTACAAAGGACAATGACTTCAAGACATATTACGATGATGGCATTAGGAGGTGCCATTGGCGCAGGTTTATTTAAAGGAAGTAGTTCTGCGATTGATATGGCAGGCCCTTCCATCATAATTGCTTACTTGCTAGGAGGTATCATTTTATTATTTATCCTACAAGGTTTAGCTGAAATGGCAGTTCGCAATAGCGATGCAAGAACGTTCAGGGATCTTGTCCAATCTATTTTAGGAAGGTATCCTGCATATTTCCTTGATTGGATCTATTGGAAAATGTGGGTACTGAACATCACGGCCGAATCAATCGTTGCTGCCATTTTTATTCAATATTGGTTGCCTGACTATCCAATTTGGATGTTGGCATTAGTTGTTTCGGTGTTAGTTACAACAATCAACTTACTATCAGTAAAGGTTTTTGCTGAAACCGAGTACTGGCTAGCTTTAATTAAAATTACTGTTATCATTGTGTTCATCTTGGCTGGATTAGTGTTGTTGTTAGTGAATTTTGGTGATCATAAAGCAGTCGGTTTCTCTAACTTGACTGAGCATGGCGGTTTCTTCCCGAATGGACCAACGGGTATAATCTCGGCTATGCTGGTCGTCATTTATTCATATGGTGGTACTGAAATTATTGGGGTTACATTAGCAGAAACGAAAAATCCCGAAAAAGTGGTTCCAAAAGCCGTTCGAAGTACATTGGTTAGAATTATTTCATTCTATATCATTCCATTTTTTATCATCGTTAGTTTAATTCCTTGGAACGAAGTAAACGGGGTGCCTGAAAGTCCATTTGTGATGGTCTTTAAAATGATTGGGATTCCTGGTGCTGACCATATTATGAACGCCGTTGTTTTAATCGCGATTATTTCATCGATGAACTCCGGTTTGTATGGTTCATCCCGCGTTCTGTATACGCAAGCTGTAGACGGTCGCATTCCAAAACTCTTTTCAAGATTATCTAAAAAGAAAGTTCCTGTTTACGCAATATTAATATGTACTTCCACTTTATTTGGAGGTGTATTAGTTTCCTTATTTGCAGGAAGCAAGACCTTTGATTTCCTAATGGGATCGCTTGGATATACCGTATTATTCATCTGGTTGATCATTGCCTTTGCCCATTTGAAATCACGAAAACAGTCAAATGGAAATACAAGTAACTATTCAGTTAAATGGTTTCCATATACAACTTGGGCTGTAATCATCGCTTTAATGATGATTTTAATCGGAATTATTTTCACAACACCGATCATCGTAACGATTATTACACTTTGCATCTATATCTTTATTACCTTAACTTATTTATGGAAAGAACGTCTTAGTAATGATTGATATTGATGGCCTAATTTAAGGCATTTTATAGCCACTATACTTTTGATATAACTGATTTTCGATTAACTGGTGCTTTACTTTAAAAAATAAGTAAAGCCCTTTTTCTGATCATTTAATAGCTTATCAAGTTTTAAATTTTCATTTTCGGACACGGACAAGCATACAATCACATAAGCCCCGAACCAATATAATGATAGGAGTTTATATGAAAGTGAAGTGAAAAGTGTGCCTCCAAAAATGAAAAAACCAAATGATTCAAATGAAGAGAATAAAGAGAATATTAATATTGCCTCAGCCTTTAGAGCTGTTAATACTGTAAACCAAACTGTTCCTGAAAACACTTTTGTAAAAGTAAATTATCAACTTAAACAATTTGATTTAGCAATGGAATATAATCCATTCACTTCAGTTTTTAGGCCCAAAAATAATGGGGTTTATATAATTTCTGCTACGATTTCTTTTTTCCTAAATACGAATGTCGACTATAGAGCACGGATCGAAATTCGTGTAAATGGACAACCCGCAATTGCGATTGATAATGATTTCTTTGGTCCAATAAACTTCGGAAATGCAGTAAATGTTTCGACGATCCAGAAACTTAATGCTTTTGATAGAGTTGAGATTTTTGCCCAAAGTAGCATTGCTGGTGTGATCGGAGCAAATGTTAATGGTGAAATTAGTACTCATTTTGAAGCTGCTAGATTTCCATCTCCGTCCTAATTAGGTTAAATAAATATCCTCAGGAGCAGAACGTGAAATATTGGGGGTATCTGATGAACGAGAAAGAAGATGAAAATATGCCAAACAAAGTACAAGATCCAACTAAACCAACTGAAAAAGTACAGACTATTAAATCTATTTACGACAAAATTAAGGATTGTAATGGTGAAGCTTTAGAGAGACTGCGCAAAAACTAAGTGAGAAATGGATTGAAAGATATACTGTTTAATGACAGTGTGTCTTAATCCATTTTTTTGTTTGTTGTTAAATTACTCCTGCTACAATTCTGATAGAGAAATAGTGGAAAAAAGAATTAATAATCTGTTGTCCTTTTGTTCTTTAATACTTCTTCACGAGGGTATCCAAGAAAAGTTATCTATGAAAGTATCGAGAGTCCTGGAATTTTTTCGGGGCTTTTTATTTATAGATGAGTGAAAATAATGGAGAGCATATGAATTGATAGAATGAATAAACCGAAATGTAGGGTAAGGTAAGATTTATTGAAAAATCAAATGGATAATTTGAATTAAGATAAAAGGGAAAAAATTGTAAAGTTTAATAGTCTTGTAAACTGTATAATCAAAATGTACTATTTTAATATAGGACTGGAGGACGTTATGGAAGAGAAGAAGTGGTCGATTATTTTAAGCGTGCTTTTTTTATTGTTTGTTTATGTACTTATTCATTTTGAAATAAATGCTAGAAATATTGAAAATTCAGTTCAAAAATTACAGGATCGAGAAGTTGAACCGAAGAAAAAGCTCCATTTTGTGCTTATTTCGCAGGAGTTTGATAATCCTTATTGGAGGAAAGTACAAGAGGGAGCGAATGTTGCTGCTGAAAAATATGGAGTAAATGTTGAATATATTGGTCCTTTACGTACAAGTCCGGAAGAACAAATTAAGTTATTAGAAAAGGCAATTGCTTCTCAGGTGGATGGTATTATTGTACAAAGTTTGGATGAGAATACTTTTTCGCCCGTAATTAGTAAAGCGGTTACACAACATATTCCTGTTATTACGATCGATACAGATGCGCCAAAGAGTAAGCGTATTGCTTATGTTGGTACAAATAATTTTAATGCAGGAGAACAGTTAGGAAGAGTTGTTGTAGAGGAAACGAATGGTGTTGGGAAAATTGGCGTTATTATAGGGAGTGAAAAATCCGAAAGTCAGCAGGCAAGATTAAATGGGTTTTTAAGTATTATTAAAGATCATCCAAAATTAGTAGTGAAGGATATTGAGTCCTCTAATATATCGATTATCCAAGCAAAGCTTCAAACTGAAAGTATGTTGCGTAATCATAAAGACATTTCAGTTATGGTTGGTACGAGTGCATTGGATGCAATTGGCATTTTGAATGCCACGAAAAATTTAAAGTTAAATCAAGTGGAGATATTTGGATTCGATAATATTGAAGGAACACTCCAAGCAGTTCAAGATGATGGGATTAAGGCAACTGTTATTCAGAAGCCATATGAAATGGGCTTTCAATCTGTAGGATTATTAATTGACTGGTTACATGGAAAAGTTATTCATAAAGAAAATTTTACACCAACCGAGGTGGTGACGAAAGAAACGTTGATCAGGAGGAGAAACGTTGAAAATTAGGACAAAGTTATTTATTTTTATTCCAATTCTAGTTATTTTACTAAATCTAGTTTCATTTTTTATTTTTGAAAATAGTAAGAAAGTTCAAGAGAGTTATAATTTAATGATTAATAAAATATTTTTATATAAGCAAATCTCAACAGAAACTCAAGAGAACTTAAACTTACTAAGTAGTTATATCATTAACCCAAAGCCAAAGGATTATCGATCGATTTTACAACATCGGAACAATTTACAAAACTTAAAAAAAGAATTATTAACTCATAATGCTACTAAAAATAATCAACTTGTATTAGAGAATTTTACTCATATGATCGATTCATTTTTAGAGTTGGAATCATCGATTACAGACAATCTAGTGTCTCAAAATTTTTCAAGCTATACGGAACAATATCGCGATATAGAAAAAATAGCAGGATTCATTAGAGAAGATAGTCAAAATTTAGTTGATTTAGAACTTAGTCATTATCAGCCAATTTTTCAGAAGATTATTAATAATACAGAATCTATGAATAAATTAGGCGTACAGCTATTTATTATTACGACAATCATTAGTATTGTGTTTGCAGTGTGGCTATCAAGGAGCATCGTTATACCAATTAACCGTCTCGTCTATATGGCAAAGCAAATCGGAAAAGGAAATTTCAATGTAGAGCCGCCTACTTTGTATCAAAAAAATGAGATTGGTATTCTTGGGAAAATACTAAATGAAATGTCTAACAACTTAAGAAATCTGATGATTAAAAATATAGAAATCGTGGAGAAGGAACGACTTGTAAAAGAGCTAGAATTAAAGGCTTTACAAAGTCAAATTAACCCACATTTCCTATTTAATACGTTAAATGTTATTTCAAAATTAGCGTACATTGAAGGAGCTGAGCAAACGAGTGATTTGACTGTTTCAACTTCAAATTTGTTACGTTATAATTTGCGGAAATTAGATGAACCTGTATGCCTGATGGATGAAATTAGAAATGCCAAAGAATATTTTTCGATCCAAAAGGCGAGATTTAGAGACCGTGTACGCTTTGAATTAAACATTGAGGAATCATGTTTACAGCATAAAGTTCCATGTTTAACATTGCAACCACTTCTTGAAAACGCATTTATACACGGGATTGAAGGAATGGAAAGGGATGCAGTAATAGGAATAGACATAAAAAGTAGAGAAAACTATATTTGCATTCAAATATATGACAATGGTGCTGGGATGAGTGAAGACACTAAAAATGCTCTTTTGACATCTACTAAGCCGATCATCTCTCAAAAAGGTTCAACTGGTTTAGGCACAACGAATGTATTTAAACGATGGCGTCTTTTTTATGGAGAAGAGGAGATTGTTGATATTAAAAGTGACATAAATAAGGGGACAACTATTATCTTAAAACTTCCCGTCTCATTATAAATTTAGAAATGAAGGAGGTACAATTATGTATAGATTATTAATAGTAGACGACGAACCACTAGAGCGTGAAGGTCTTGAATTAATGATCAATCGAACGTTGCCTAACCAATTTCAGTTTGAGCATGCTGAAAATGGACGGGTTGCGATTGAAAAATCGATTGAATTTCAACCTCATATTATTTTTATGGATATCAAGATGCCCGGTATTCAAGGACTTGAAGCTGTTTCTGTAATAAGGCAAAAACTGCCTGAAACGAAAATATTTATTGTAACGGCATATGATTATTTTACTTATGCACAAGAAGCAATTTCATTAGGCGTCAAAGATTATATTTTAAAGCCTGCTAAAAAGGATCATATTATGTCATTACTTCAAAAGATGATTTCGGAAATTGAAGTAGACCATAAGAAAAGATTACAAGAATTAGAGTCTATTGAAAATTTATCACTTATTCGTCCATTGACAGAGAATGAATGCACGTTAATGCTAATGTTCAATACAGTTCAAGAGCTTAATGTAAATCAAATGTCTAGAATTCTAGGCTTCGAGATTAAATTCGGTTACGTGAGTGTTATTCAATTGCCAAAGGAAGTTGTTCAAAATGAAAAGGAACAAAGGAGAGTTTATGAATGTGTTAGGCACTTTATAAAGTCTTCAAAAGATTGTCTAGTTAGTCCTGTGGTTGATGGTCAATTAGCTATATTCTTTCCACTTGATTCAAAACAAGAAGACGAGATTCAAAAGCGCGAAGCATTTCAGGATGCATTGAAAACGATTGACTATATCGAAAATCAAACAGGTTATAAAACAATGATTGGAATTGGTTCCATAAAACGTGGAATTGAAGGATTAAGAAATTCTTATAATGAAGCAGTAAAAGCACATATAAAATGTAACGAATTTACAAGTGTTAGCTTTTATTCTAAGGACTTTTCTTTGAGTATTTCGAATGAAGAAAAACAAGTTCTAATCGATTCCTTTAGAAAAGCTGATTTAGAAGATGTTTTATACCAATTTAATCAAATTTATGAAAGATTTATAAATCATGATGTAACACACTTGAGAACAGAATTTATTTCATTATTTAATCAAATTGTACACTCTCTTCGTAGCTCTTCAATTGAAGTCGAGAAGATTCATATTGCGGATGTGGAAGATGTGAATCAATTAAAAGAGTTAATAGAGCAGCAAATTACAATTTTGATTACTAAAATTGATCGCGAAAAAGAAATTAAGATGAATCACCTGATGATTCTTGCTAGGGAATATATTACTCACCATTTTATCGAGGATCTTTCATTAGACCAAGTAGCTAACTATTTAAAGTTAAATCCATTTTATTTTAGCAAATTATTTAAAAAGCAAACCGGAGAGACCTTTAGTGACTATTTGATGAATATAAGAATAAATAAAGCAAAAGAATTAATGGAAAGAAGAGAGTTAAATTTAAAAGAAATTTCTTATCAAGTCGGATACAATGATCCAAACTATTTTAGCCGAGTGTTTAAAAAGTGTACGAATGAATCTCCTAAGGAGTATCGTAAAAAGATCTTAATGAATAGTTAAAGAGAGAATAAACATTAAAAGAGATCCAAGAGTTCTTAATAACTTCTACTGATGGCTTAAAGAAGACATGCTAAATCCATAGATTAATAATAAAAGATAGTTAAAGCAGATAAAATCCCTACCTTAACTATCTTTTTTCTATTCTCTTAGATTTAGAAACGTTTTGTGACTGTTACTATATCACTTTAATCCTAGATCTTTTCTTTTATTTGTTATCCTATTTCTTCTATTATATAAATACCCTATTTTTAACTTAGCACAATTATTTCTTTGTCAAAATGAGATAGAATAAATTTTTATACTCTCCTCTTAAACAAATATCCTTCCATAAACCCTACATATATGTATTATGAAAAATAGAATAAATAATCGCCAAGATCACATTTTTGTGGTCTTTTTCGTTTGCTCTAAAATCAACATGTAATACGAACTGGACCAACTAATTATAAAGAATCTAAATTTTCTATACAAAAATGTCCTAAAGTCAAAATAATGCTAGCATTAATCGCTAAAATGTAAACGTTTTCTATCGTAGGGTAAATTAGTGCAGATAATAGACAAAAGAGTGAAGGGAATGGGTAAACGTTTTCAATTGTTTCCGTGATAACCTAATTATGTAAGCGTAACCAGAAAAAAGGGGGAAACACTTTGAAAAAGTTATCAAAGATTTTTGCAATCATTTCGGTATTTTTAGTAATGACTCTTGTTGCAGCTGGATGTGGATCTTCAGCGACATCAAATGAAAGTACTTCTGCTGGTAAGAAAAGTAAAGATGGTAAAGTTGATATCGGTATCGTTTTACCTACAAAAGATGAGCCACGTTGGACTCAAGATGAAACTCGCTTTAAAAAGGCTTTAAAAGATACAGATTATTCTGTTGAAATTTTATTCTCACAAGGTGACTCTGCTAAAGAAAAAGCGAACGTCGATTCTTTAATCGCAAAAGGCATCAAAGTTTTAATTATTTGTCCGCAAGACGGTGCTGCGGCTGCTGCTTCAGCTGAAGCTGCAAAAGCTGCTGGTGTGAAAGTAATTTCGTATGATCGTTTAATTACAGGTACAGATGCAGTTGATTACTACGTATCATTTGATAGCGTTGCAGTAGGTGCTGCACAAGCACAATATCTTGTAGACCATGCATCAAGTAAAACTGGTCAACCTTTATATTTATACGCAGGTGCTGCATCTGATAACAATGCATTCTTATTCTTCCAAGGTGCTTGGAAAGTTCTTCAACCAAAAATTGCTGACGGTACATTTAAAGTTGAAAATTCAGCTGCTGCAAATAGCTTAAAAGCTAAAGCTGATTTAACTCGTGATGAGCAAGCAAAAATTATTGGTCAAGTTACAACTAACTGGGATTTCAACGTAGCTAAAAACTTAGCTTCATCTAACTTAACAAAAGCTTCAAAAGCTGACAAAGGTGATGTATTAGTTCTTGCTCCAAATGATGGTACTGCTCGTTCAATCGCTGATACATTTAAAGCAGATAAGGACGTATCTTCTTATGTAATTTCAGGTCAAGATGCTGAAAAAGCTTCTGTACAATACATTATCGATGGTAAACAATCTATGACTGTTTTCAAAGATGTTCGTACTTTAGTTAAAGATGCGATTGCTACTGCAACTTCAATCTTAAAAAATGAAGCACCTGATGCTTCAGGCGTTACAAACAACGGTAAAGCTGATATCAAAACAAAACAAACAGATATTATTGTTGTAGATCAAAGCACAGTAAAGAAAGACTTAGTTGATTCTGGATACTATAATGCTTCAGAATTCACTGGATTGAAGTAATTAATAGAAGAAAAAAACTTGCAAAATAGTGATGGGCTAACCGTCACTATTTTGTTCAATTTAATTAATGACGTAAGTAGATGGCAAATTCGGGAGACGGATCATATGAGTGAATTTATTTTAGAGATGAGAAATATCTCAAAAGAATTTCCAGGTGTAAAAGCATTAAGTGATGTTAACTTCAAAGTAAGAAAAGGGGAAATACATTGCTTAGTTGGTGAAAATGGTGCAGGAAAATCGACCTTAATGAAAGTTTTAAGTGGTATTTATCCATATGGAACCTATACAGGTGATATTGTTTTCGGAGATGAAGTTCAAAAGTTTTCAAAAATTAGCGATAGCGAAAAAAAGGGTATTGGTATCATCTATCAAGAATTATCGCTTTTCCCTGAACTGTCGGTATATGAAAATATTTTTATCGGACATGAAATTAAAAAGGGAATGACTGTTGATTTCAATGAAACGATTGTAAAAGCAATTGAAATGCTAAAAAAAGTGAAGTTGGATGTAAATCCGGACGTTCAGATCAAGGAATTAGGTGTAGGTAAACAGCAGCTTGTTGAAATTGCTAAGGCACTTAGTAAGGATGTTAAATTGCTTATTCTTGATGAGCCTACTGCTGCTTTAAATGAAGATGATAGTGAAAATCTACTTTTCTTAATGGAAGAGTTAAAGAATCAAGGCATTTCTTGTATTATGATTTCGCACAAACTTAAAGAAGTAATTGCTGTTGCAGATACGGTTACTGTACTTCGTGACGGGAAAACAATTTGCTCTTTAAATAAAGAAGAAATCACCGAAAACACAATCATCAAACATATGGTTGGTCGTGAAATTGATGATATTTATCCGAAGCGTCCAAATCAGAAGTTTGGTGAAGTTTCATTAGAATTAAAAGACTGGGATGTGTACGATCCAAAATTAGGTCGAAAAATTCTTCATAAAATCAATCTAAATGTTCGAAAAGGTGAAATTATCGGTATTGCTGGATTAATGGGATCAGGTCGAACAGAACTAGCAAAAAGTATTTTTGGTAATCCAACAAATTTTAAACTTGACGGTACCGTTTTAGTACAAGGTGAGCAAAAGCGTTTTAAACATCCAAAAGATGCAATAAAAGCGGGTATAGCCTATGTAACAGAGGACCGAAAAGGCGATGGATTGATCCTTGAGCAAGATATTAAAAATAATATTTCGATTACGAACTTATTTGAAATTTCAAAGTCAAGCGTGATCAATCAACATGAAGAAATTGTTGTTGCAAATGATTACTTAAACAAGTTAAACATAAAAGCTCCTTCAATTACTTCAATCGTTGGTAAATTGAGTGGCGGTAATCAGCAAAAAGTATCATTGAGTAAGTGGTTATTTACAAATCCAAACGTACTGATTCTCGATGAACCTACTCGTGGAATAGACGTAGGTGCAAAATTTGAAATCTATAGTTTTATGAATCTACTTGTAGAACAAGGAATGAGCATTATTATGATCTCCTCTGAACTTCCAGAAGTGCTAGGTATGAGTGATCGAATTTATGTTATGGCAGAAGGTAAAATAACCGGACAATTATCAAGAGAAGAAGCAACTCAAGAGAGCGTTATGGCTCTAGCTACCGTTTAAGAGAGGTTGAAGAAAATGAACTTTTTTCAAGAAGCAGGCATGTTATTAAGGAAAAACATCCGAGAATATGGAATGTATATAGCTCTTGCAGTAATAATGTTAGTATTTACGTTAAATACAGATGGATTATTTATGTCATCTCGTAATTTAAGTGATTTAATCAATATGACAGGTTATGTTGCAGTTCTTGCTGTAGGGATGACACTAGTAATCGTCATTCGACATATTGACCTTTCAGTTGGGTTTGTTGCAGGTTTTCTAGGAGCGGTCGTTGCACTATTTTTAACACATGGATTGCCAGTTTGGATCTCAATCATTGCAGTTCTAGTATTTGGTGCAATTATTGGTCTAATAAATGGATTCTTTGTTGCTAATTTAGGAATTCCTTCATTCGTAGTTTCATTAGCAGGAATGTTAATATTCAAGGGATTACTACTAATGTCTCTTGTTAAAACTGGTACAATCATCGTTGCGAACGAAAGCTTTAAGGCGATTGGAAATGGCTATATTCCTAGTTTAGGAAACGTGAATGGTTTACACATATCAACACTATTAATTGGTGCGATCTCTATCATTCTTTTTATCTGGAGTGATTTTAAAAAGAGAAACGTAAATATAAAGTACGGATTTGAAGTCCTTTCAATGCCAATGCAAATTATTAAACTATTATTTATTTCAGGTATCATTGGTTATATTTGCTATATTCTAGCAGGCTATCAAGGGATTTCTTGGACTGCTGTGATCATGTTTATTGTAGTAGTAGTCTACCACTTCATTACAACAAGAACTCCTTTAGGGCGTCACATTTATGCAGTTGGTGGTAACCCTGAAGCAGCACAATTAAGTGGAATTAGCGTAAAGAAAATCACGTATATTGTATTTGGTTCAATGAGTATGCTTGCAGCCCTTTCAGGCGTATTGTTTACAGCTCGACTTGCATCTGCTTCTCCCCAAGCAGGTACAATGTTTGAGTTAGATGCAATTGCTGCAGCTTATGTAGGTGGTGTTTCCGCTGCTGGTGGTGTTGGTAAAATAACAGGTACAATTATCGGTGCTTTCGTAATGGCATCATTAACAAGTGGAATGAACTTAATGGGTATCGATATTTCATACCAATACATCATCCGAGGAGCAGTACTTGTTCTTGCGGTAGTATTTGACGTAATAACGCGTAATAAAGGGAAATAATCAAAAACAGAAACAGTCGATTGTAGTGGCTGTTTCTGTTTTTTTATTTGAATGTGTTAGAGCAATTTAAAATAGAGTGAGGGCAACATGGATCTATTGACACTAAAGGGTATGTGAAAAATAAGTAAAACTATCGTGCCAGTATAAATCTTTATAAATACAACTAATACTTTATGTAAATCTTTTTCAACTAAAGAATTGAAGAACACGAGCTGCTTAAAAAGGATAGTTATACAGTGTTACATTGTATAATCAGGACAAAAATGTTTACGTATTTATTTAATTAATTTTTTATCCAAGTTAACATACGAAGAATAAAATAAGGTTCAAACCAAGTAATCAATAAAAATATGATAAAAAATGAACCTACTGCTAAAAATTTAGTGTAACCTATTTCTCTTTTTGAAATTGCTATAAAGCTACATATTGCTCCAAATAATAAAAATAAAAAACCAACTAAAGCAATAAGTTCGTTGAAGCCTGGAATCGCATAAATTATTCCAAACAAAACTAGTCCTATAATCAATAATATTATTGAAATTCCACTGAAATTTTTCATAAAATTATCCCCTTTAAAATACTGCATACTTAAAATGTTAACATAATTTTCCAAAGAATATTGAGTTTTTTATCTTAGTTTTTTGTTTAGAATAAAATAAATATTAAAAAAATATTGACATTCTCCTATTTATCTATAAAATAATCATTAATAAAATGTTTCAGAGATGTGACAATAAAACGACTGTGAAAGGACGAGTAGTAGTAGGAAGTAGTCAAAGCGAATCAGGGGTGGTGTGAGCCTGATACGAAGCCTGTTATGAAGAACCTCCTGGAGTCGCTAACCGAAATCCTTTTAAGGAAAGTAGACTTAGCCGTGAACTTCGCCGTTAAAGAAGAACAGTATCGAGATTTCTCTAATCTCCGTACTGAATAAGTGAGCAGCCTCTGTTGCTAATTTGGGTGGTACCGCGGAACCAAAGCCTTTCGTCCCAGTTTTTTGGGAAAGAAGGGCTTTTTTTGTTGGCTTTTTTCTACTACATCTAAACATTTTGGGGGAAATAGGCATGTATCAATCATTAATGACAGTAAGAGAGACACAAATCGCAATTAAGGAAGTTAAGACATTTTTTGAGGATCAATTAGCAAACCGTCTTGGACTATTCCGCGTATCTGCACCATTATTTGTAACGAAAAAATCAGGTTTAAACGATCACTTAAACGGTGTAGAACGTCCAATTGAATTTGATATGCTACATTCAGGAGAAGAGTTAGAAATAGTTCACTCACTAGCGAAATGGAAACGATTTGCATTGCATGAATATGGTTACGAAGCTGGTGAAGGTTTATATACAAACATGAACGCGATTCGTCGTGATGAGGAACTTGATGCAACACATTCAATTTACGTTGACCAATGGGATTGGGAAAAAATTATTCAAACAGAATGGCGTACAGTTGAATACTTACAAGAAACCGTACGAACAATTTATGGTATTTTCAAAGATTTGGAAAATCATTTATTTGAAAAATATCCGTACCTTGGGAAGTATTTACCAGAAGAGATCGTATTTATCACATCCCAAGAGTTAGAAGATAAATACCCAGATTTAACACCGAAAGATCGTGAGCATGCAATTGCAAAAGAGCACGGTGCAGTTTTTATTATTGGAATTGGCGATGTACTTCGTTCTGGCGAAAAACACGATGGACGTGCGGCTGACTATGACGATTGGAAATTAAACGGAGACATCTTATTCTGGCATCCAGTATTGCAATCTTCATTTGAATTATCATCAATGGGAATCCGCGTTGATCGTAAATCACTTGATGAGCAATTAACGAAGACAGGTGAAGATTTCAAACGCGAATATGATTTTCATAAAGGTATTTTAGAAGAAGTGCTTCCACTAACAATTGGTGGTGGTATTGGGCAATCAAGAATGTGCATGTTCTTCTTACGTAAAGCGCATATTGGTGAAGTTCAATCTTCTGTATGGCCTGATGAAATGCGAGAAGCATGTAAGAAGGAAAACATTCACTTGTTTTAAGAAAAATAACAAAATAAAGAGGATTGAGTCCTGTACAAGACAGGATTCAATCCTCACAAGTAACTGATAGATTGTCTAAATAAGGCAGTCTTTTTTTGTTCTAAAAACTAAAATACATGTCTGCTAAATTTAAGTGGATAAATATCGATATATAAAAAGCATTAGCCTTCTCTTCTTCTTAATATACTAAGAGTATCTAATATTAAAATTTCCTGGAATGGAGTGAATTTTATGCTTGAAGTAAAAGGGCTGACTTCTTATTCACCTTTAGGGCATTTGAATGAGTTTCGGAAAGATCCAATACTTTTTTTTAGTGAACTTTATCGAAATCATGATCAGATTGTCTCATTTCGATTTGCTCATCGTAAAATGAACTTGCTATTGGAGCCGGATTTAATAAAAGAGGTATTAGTAACTAAGCAGCATTCTTTTCATAAGTCAAAGCCATTTCAAGAGATGAAAACGTTGCTTGGTGAGGGATTGTTAACGAGTGAAGATGAAGTACATATGGGGCAACGGCGTTTGATTCAGCCATCCTTTACGAAACAGCATATACAAACCTATGCTAATGATATGTCATTGCTCACAGAAGAGTTTATTCGTTCATGGAAGGATGGTGAGGAGCGTCTCATTAGTAGAGATATGATGGAGCTTACATTAGCGATCATTGCCAAAACGATGTTTAGCATGGATTTACATCAAGGACACGAGCGCGTTGGAAAGCACTTTGACATTATTATGGATATTGCAACTAAGCGAATTCGATCAGTTTTAAAAGCTCCACTCAAATTGAATACACCAAATAATAAATCTTTATCGGAGGCTATTAAGGCAATCGATAAGGTGTTATATGAAATTATTGAAAAAAGAAATAACGCAGAATCAAAGGATGATTTACTAGGATTACTAATGCAGGCAAGGGATGAAGAGTCTAATGAAGGCATGACGAATCGACAATTAAGGGATGAAGCGATGACAATTTTCCTTGCAGGTCATGAAACGACAGCAAATGCTTTATCTTGGTGCTTCTATCTTTTATCTCAGCATCCCGGTAAAGCAAAATTATTATATGAAGAAGTAGATCGCGTTCTAGGCAAAAGGCAAGCAGATTATCACTCTATGAAAGATTTAATCTATACTCAGCAAATTATTTGGGAAAGTATCCGTCTCTATCCTCCTGCATGGCTTATTAGTAGAAAAGCAATAGAAGATGTCAGCATTGGCGATTACAAAATTCAAAAAGGTGAGACAGTCATGATGAGTTCTTATATCATGCAGCGTTCTGAAAAGTATTTCTCACATGCTGAAAAATTTCTCCCAGAGCGGTTTAAGAATGGAAAGGTGGAAGGTGTGCCTGAATATGCGTATTTTCCTTTTGGTGGTGGTCCACGAGTTTGTATCGGAAATCATTTCGCAATAATGGAAGCTACTCTAGTTTTAGCAACGATCGCCCAGCATTATACTATTGATCTAGCTCCTAATCATCATAAAGTGGAAACAGAACCACTTATTACACTTCGGCCGAAAGATGGATTGCGTATGATTGTAAAAAAGAGAAAATGAGCGGTTTATTAGACAATGGTCAACAGCCTATTTAAATCGACTATGGGTTGTAAATCGTGAATATGATCCATTCAATTTATTTAAATAAAAAAATAGTAGTGAAAAAACCGATCAATGCGTTGGTCGGTTTTTCTATGTGACTAAAAAGCTTCTTATTGCTCTGAATTACTACTTTTATTGCCTTTGATAAAGATTAAGTAATTACCGAGAATTGAAAATAATAGTAGTACAAAACCGAAAATAACAATTTGGTAGTTTTTATCTACGTAACCAAAATAACAACATACTACTGTAACAGGTAAAATCATTAATATAATGCAAAACTTAAGTACAAAATTAGGGACATCCATATCCTCTTCACCTTACTTAGTATTTTTTCAATTAGTTTTTCTTAGTTAAGATTCTTTATGCAAACTATTTTTATATAGTACGATTAATTTGAACATCCTATAAAATATGAAATTTGGATTTATTACTTATACTAGTTAAGAACTAAAACAATAAAATAGAAGGTGTAAACATGAATGAGAATGAAAAGCTAATTGTAGGAGAAAAGGCAGCAGAATTTGTAAAAGATGGAATGGTCGTTGGATTAGGTACGGGATCTACCGTTTTTTACACAATCAAAAAGCTAGGGCAATTAGTTAGGGAAGGACTGAATATAAAGGGTATTCCGACCTCCATTAAAACTGAAAAGCTTGCGAAAGAAGAGGGTATTCAATTAGTAAACTTTCGTAAAATTGAACAGATTGATATTGCCATTGATGGTGCCGATGAAATTAATCCAAACTTTGAGCTAATTAAAGGTGGGGGAGGTGCACTATTAAGAGAGAAAATCATTGCCAAAGCAGCTAAAACATTTATAGTAGTTGCTGATCCAACTAAGATGGTAGAGAAATTAGGTAAGTTCCCACTCCCGATAGAAGTTATTCCATTTGGGATGGAAATGACGATGAAACATATTGAAGCAATCGGTTTAAGTCCTAAGCTGCGTTTAAATGGAGCAACTCCGTATATTACAGATAATGGAAACTATATTTTTGACTGCAGTATACCGAATCATATTCAAGCACAAATACTAGAAAGAGATCTTAATTTAATTCCAGGAGTGGTAGAAAACGGATTATTTGTCGGAATGACTGATTTTGTGATCACGCTAAATAAAGATGAAAAGATAGAAATATTAAGTAAATAGTACTAAGTATACAGAAGAAAAGTACATACTTGCCCCTTACTTCTATTTATTTAATAATAATAGTAAGAGAGAAAGAGTTAATGGGAAGAGGGGGATTATATGCAATTAAGAGTTTCAGCCGTTCAATATCATCTTCACACAATAAATTCCTTTGAAGAGTTTGAAAAACAAGTCGAACATTATATTAAGACTGCAGAGGAATTTGAAGCGGAATTTATCATTTTTCCGGAATTTTTTACAACTCAGCTTATGTCAATTGGTAATGAAAAAGGTGAAGCATTAACGATCCAAGACTTACCTAACTTTACTGAACAATATCGTTCTTTATTTTTAGAGTTGGCAAAACAATACAATATGCACATTATTGGCGGGACGCATGTCATTAAAAAAGGCGATCGTCTATACAATGTTGCACATTTGTTCTATCCAGATGGCCGAATTGGTGAGCAGGCAAAGCTACATATTACACCTACGGAGGTTAATGAGTGGAATATGAGTGCAGGTGACGGTCTAGAAGTTTTTGAGACAGATAAAGGAACAATTGCGATGTTGACTTGCTACGACATTGAATTCCCAGAAATCGTTCGAATGGCAAAAGCAAAAGGTGCAGATGTCATTTTCTGTCCATCATGCACAGACGATCGCCATGGATTCCATCGAGTTCGTTATACATGTCATGCAAGGGCAATCGAAAATCAAGTATATGTTGTAAATACTGGTACGATTGGTTCACTTCCAACTGTAGATTTTATGCGGGCAAATTTCGGCCAAGCGGTTGTAATCACTCCTAACGACATCCCATTTCCCCCAAAAGGAATAATGGTAGAAGGTGAAATGAATCAGGATATGATTGTTACAGCTGATCTTAATTTAGATTTATTATACAAAGTTCGTGAAAAGGGATCCGTTACAACATGGCGCGACAGACGTACTGACCTTTATCCAGATTGGTAAACTAATTCTTAAATAGAAAAGAGAGTTTAAAGCCCATGTATCGAAAGGAATTTTTTGTTTTCGACCAGGACAAACCAGTCCCAGTGGTAATCCGTAATTATAATGAGAATGACTTTACTAATTTAATCCGTATTCAACAAGAAAGCTTTCCTCCGCCATTCCCATCGGAACTTTGGTGGAATGAGGAGCAACTTAAAAATCATATAAGTCTTTTTCCAGAAGGAGCTTTATGTATAGAGGTTAATGGTCAAATGGCAGGCTCTATGACAGGTCTACTTGTTCAGTTCGATCCTAGCAATCCTGACCATTCATGGGAAGAGATTACTGATCATGGATATATTCGTAATCATAACCCAAACGGAAACACTCTTTATGTCGTTGATATTGGTGTCAGACCGTCCTATCGAAAATTAGGTTTAGGCAAGTGGTTAATGTTTTCCATGTATGATATTGTTGTGCATCTTGGATTGGAAAGATTACTTGGAGGAGGCAGGATGCCAGGGTATCATAAAAAGGCGGATCACTTATCTCCCAATCAATACATAGACGCGGTCATAAAAGGGGAGCTAAAGGATCCAGTTATTAGTTTCTTACTTCGATGTGGTCGTACCCCGGTTAAGGTAGTTGCTAATTATTTAGAGGACGAAGAATCATGCAATTATGGAACACTAATGGAATGGAAAAATCCATTTAAACAATCTAAGTAAAGGGAGAGAGAAAATGGAATATAAAAGAATTACAAATATCAATGACCCATTATTTAAACAAATGCATCAATTAATGCAAGATGTATTTCCTAAAGAAGAAGTATTAGAATTCGACCTTTGGAAAGAGCCATTGGAGGATCCAGGAATTCGTGTTTTTGTTGCGGTCTATGAAGATAGAGTAGTAGGTGCTACAGAGTATCGCTATTATGATGATTTTAATGTTGCCATGACTGACTTTACAATAATCGGTCAAGCTGGTTTGGGAATCGGTCCGTTCTTGGCAAAAAATAGATTAGTAGATTTACAGACATTAGCAAATGAAAATAATAAAAAATTATCAGGTATGTTTGCTGAAATTTACGATCCATATCGTGTAGAAGACCATGACTTTGGCGGCGTTAAACCTATGAATCCATATGTTCGTAGGGAAGTATTAGCTCACCTAGGTTATAAGCGTCTTGATTTTGAATATATCCATCCATCATGGAACAATGACGGTGAAGCTGTAACTGGCCTAGATCTTTGTTTTCTACCAATGGATGGGGAAATGGATGAAATGCAATCAGACTTAATCGTAAAATTTTTAAAGCGTTATTATACTGTGTTATCGAATAAGCCAGCGTCTTGGTATTCAATGATTGAAAACTTAGAAGAGAAAGAAAAAGTCGCATTAGTCTACTTTTAAATAAACATAAAAAAAGCTTTTCGATATAGTCTAAATATAGACTTCGAGAAGCTTTTTTTATATTCGATCTAATCATTCATTCGAACAATCCTTTTACCTGAGAATTAATCATATTTTTAATCTGCTTGTTTTTGTTTTTCCTCTTTTTTAGTGCTCACTTTAGTAGTATAGGATTTTGGCTTATCGGATCCATTTATAAGTTTATAAATATAGTCAGTTGTTAGTTTATAGGTGTCTTCAAGTTTTGTAGTGATATAGTTTGCTCGTTCAAAAATAATCGAGCGTAAGTTGTTGAGTTGGTGGGAGATTCTATCCATCATTGCCTCTTGCGTATCAAGGCGATCTAAAACCCCATGTTGAAATTCCTCTTGTTGTAATAATCCATGAGCTACTTCATTTTGTTTTTCAAGTAGCTTATCTAGTTGTAATAAGAGAGCTTGGTTATCCGATTCACTTTTTTCTAATCGTTTTGCCAATTCTGTATAAGCTTCATTTAAACGATTCATTTGAGTAACTAATGTTTGTTTTTCCATACTTTCATTTGCTTCAGATGTATTTAACCGTTGAATCATGATTCTTTCAAATTGTTCACGCTCACGGTTACTACCTATGAGACTATTTATTTGATGTTTAACATGATTCCACTGATTTGTTTGCAATTCTTTTAATTGCTCATATCGTGGCTTCAATTCAGAGATTGATTTTTCTAGGATCATGTTATTTTTTTGTTGTTCTTCCATTAATTCGGCTAAGTAATTATGCCGAACAATCCCTTGATTCGGTGTTTGTATTGTTTCAGTATTTTTAAAGACATCAGGGTGTTCATTCTTATTAATAAATAATCCCACTATTATTTCTCCCTTTCTATATTTTTTACTAATATTTTATGTTCAAGTACAGATGGGGGAACTTGGGTATCGTTAGTTGGGCTATTGTGTAGCTTGAAAGCGGCGTTTAGTTAGGAAATTTGATATTCTGCTTCCCGTATAAAAAATATTTTAGTAAAAGAGTATTTTAGTAAAAATGAAGTGGGAACAAAGGCTTAATTTTGCAATTAATCTTATTAAATTAATATGATAAACAAATGGATAAAGAACAGAACAACGGTCTTTAAAAGGTTTGGGAATTGTTATCAGAAAATTAAGTGAATTTATATCACCAGCCTATTTTCTTTGAATAGTATGATGTAAGGTGGTGATAACTATGGATTTAGGATTCGGACTTGCGGATTGGATGCTATATACTATATGGGCAGTTACTGGATTAATGATTCTTGATTTTGTAATAGCATTTATCCGTTCATTCTGGAAAGGTTCATTCGATACATCTTTTATACTTGGTTATTTAAAGGATATTTTATACTTCATTTTTCCACTGAAGTTTTTAATATCAATGTTTGCACTTGATCCTACTGGATGGATTTTAATTGCATTTTATTTTATCGGCGGAATCGCTGTTGTTATTAAGTATTTGAAAGATATTTTTAGTAAGTTTCAATAAGTATTGAAAGCCCTCTTTTAAGGAGGGCTTTTCAGTTTACAGGGGACTGAGATTGGACTTTGTAAACGAACAAAGAAGCCTATTTAAAAGTGGCTTTTTTATTTTGTTTAAATGAACAAATTTATTTAGTTTTTGCATACATATATTTCTAGGCACCAATGGGCTGATTTTTTCATAGAATATTCAAAAAATTCCCTAGAAGGAAGAATGTTTATGACAAAATATCAATGGGTTAAATGGCGAAGAGTATTAGTTTGGTTAGCTATTATTGTTATTATCGGCGTTGTGCTTGTAAAAGGAGGGCCAACGTACTGGAGTGTAGCATTATCGATTATTGGTCTTTTATTTCAGTTTGTCGTCATGATTTCACTTGCGATCATCCAGTTTGTCGCAATTTTCTGGTTTCTAGCCAGAGGTCGTACTTATTGGATTTTACCTGGTGAGACCGGATCGACGTGGGATGATTATCGTGGAAACCCTGAGATTGTAGAAAATGCAAAACGAATCGTAACCTTACTAAAAGGTGTGAAAGAATTTAAGGAAATGGGCGGGGAGGCAATTCGTGGGTTGCTGCTTTGTGGTCCTCCTGGTACAGGGAAGTCTTATCTTGCACAAGTTATTGCGAATGAGGCTCAAGTACCTTTTGCTTATGCTTCGGCTCCGAGTTTTCAAAATATGTTCTTTGGTGTAGGGAATTTGAAAGTAATGGGAATATACAAAAAGGCTAGAAAGTTAGCTAATCTTTATGGAGCTTGTATCATTTTTATTGATGAAGTTGATGCAATTGGTATGTCTCGTCAAGGAGGAGGTGCCGCTGGTGGTGGTTTGTTCGGTATGGGAATGGGTTCTGGATTATTGAATGAACTTTTACTGCAAATGGATCCTCCAAACATTGATAATTCTAAAATAGCTAAATTTCTTCGCTCGCTCGGTTTACGTAAAAAGAAAGCAGAGCGCCCTGCGGTTCTGACGATTGCTGCTACAAATTTACCTGATGTACTTGATCAAGCATTACTACGACCAGGTCGTTTTGACCGAAAACTTTGGGTAGATTCTCCTGATTATGATGGACGTATTGATGTTTTCCAATATTATCTAAAAAAGGTGAAAATCGATTCAACTTTAACACCAGAGCGAGCTGCGCTTGATACGATTGGATATAGTCCAGCACAAATAAAACATATCGTGAATGAATCTGTCGTAATTGCTCATCAGCGCGGTGCTGAAGTTGCAAATTATACTGACTTCCGAGATGCAATGGAAACGTATGAGTGGGGTCTTAAGCAGCCACTTAGATCCATGAGTGAAGATGAGAAGAGAAATGTAGCGTATCATGAAGCTGGTCACGCCGTAGCTCAATATTTATTAAAACCACATGATCGAGTTTGGAAGGTAACAATTATACGTAGGGGAGACGCACTTGGTCTGGCTGCAACTAAGCCAACAACAGAAAGATATAATCGAAGCGATAGTGAAATACTCGCTGCAATCCAAGTTTGTTTGGCAGCAAGAGCAGTAGAAGAAGAGTTTCTTCACAAAAAATTAAACGGTGTCACATCTGATCTGCAACAAGCAACCCTTCTTGGTGGTGCATATTTAGGTTTAGTTGGAATGGGTGATGAGTTATTCAGCTGGAATGCATTAGGCTCTCAAGCAGAGGGACTTAGAGCACTACGACCAAAAATTAACCTTCTTCTAAAGGACCAAATGAGCCAAGTCAAAAAACTCGTTACTGATCACGCCGATTTCGTACACTCAATCGCACAAGAGCTGCTAAAAAGAGGCGACTTAACAGGAGAGGAAATAGAAGATATTTACGAAAGCATTTATGCTCGTTCGCGTCCTGAGCCGCCTATTGTAAAGGTTGGAACTGTTTATGAAAAAAATATCCAAGGATTGCTTAAGGATTTTGATAAATTAGATGAGAGTGATCAGAATTCGTGAAAAATCTATTAATTGATATTTAGTTGCAAACTTTAATCAAAAGAGTAGCTCATGATGAGTTGCTCTTTATTTTTTTATGAAAGCAAAATTCATAAAGTGTTCTCGATAACGAAGGAATTTTCAAAAGACGCACTGAATATGAAAAGATATCCCCAACTATCAGTATCATTTCAACACAAAAAGCATTTTGGTTAACAAATTTAAATACAACATATTTTCACGAAAGTTAGGAGCGTGAGGAATGAATAGTCTTTCAAAGCAAATAGGAAACGCAAGTACAATCGATGATGTAATTGAACAGTTAGATCAGATTATTTCGATGAGTAATAATACCAAAAGCAAACTAGGCTATTTTGCTTCTTTATATCGGTTGGTAACGATTAAAGTGAAAGATGGAATTTTAACTAATCAGTTTGAAGATGGAGCAAGAATGGAAAGTCTGGATGTGAATTTTGCCAATTTCTATTTAAATGCACTTAAAAACTATTTAAATGGAGAACCTTTAAGTCTTAGTTGGCAATTGGCTTTTCGTCTTGCAGAAAACCGTCAATCTATTTTACTACAGCATTTGTTGCTTGGCATTAATGCTCATATTAATTTGGATTTAGGGGTAGCGGCTGCAATGGTATGCAAAGACGCTAATATTTTAGCTCTTTACAATGACTTTATGAAAATAAATAGTGTTTTAGCATCATTAGTAGATGAGGTAAGGGATGACATGGATCGAATTTCACCTTGGATTGGTTTTTTAGATCATGTTGATCCAAAAGCATCCAAGGCCATCATAAACTTTAGTCTAGAGAAGTCTCGAAATTACGCATGGGATTTTGCGAAAACGCTGGCTGCAGCGAATGAAAGTGAGTGGGAAAGGCTGATTAAAGTACAGGATAATGAAGTTGCAGCGATTGGAAATATGGTCGCACGCCCAAGTAGTTGGATGCTAAAGGTTGGTTTATGGGCAATTCGTTTTCGAGAATCCAAGAATATTGAAAGAAACTTACATCTATTAAATCATAGTCGCTTTGAAACAAATTCAACTGGTGGTATTCAAATGTAGGGGAATCTTTCGTGATTGACTTACTTTGAATTATTCTTTTAAAAATCTCCACTTCATTTAATAAAAACTGTATATTATATAAAGTAGCTAATTTCTTAGTAATCAAGAGGATAAAATTATAGGTGAATATAAATGATACATACATATTTAAACGAAACAATTAGTTTTCATATAAAATATAAAAAGCAAAAATCAATCGGTATTTATATAGACGCTTATGGGAATGTTGAAGTTCGAGCTCCTAAAGACACACCTGAAGAAAGTGTCATTGAAGTTTTAGAAGCGAACTGGGAGTTGATTATTCAAAAATCAAATGAAATGAAAGAGCGACTTCGTGGGCCAAAAGAACGGACTTATGAATTTGGTGAGACATTTCTTTATTTAGGAAAATCATATCCTATACAAATTTCACACGATGAAAGTATTGGGCAAGATCAAGTAATTTTTGAAGGAAATCGACTAAATATTATTGTCAAACAACTAGAGGATGAGCGGATTAAACAAGCACTTAAAAGGTTTTATTACCAACAAATTAAAGCATTAGTTGAAAAGAGTATTCAGAAGTATCAAAGCAACTTTAAAGTGAAGCCATCATCAATTAAGATAACTGATAGTAAAACAAACTGGGGGACATGTAATTCAAAAAGGCAACTAACATTTAATTGGAAGCTAGCAATGGCTCCTCAAAATGTGATTGACTATGTAGTCGTCCATGAAATGTGTCATATGGTTCATATGAATCACGACAGGTCCTTTTGGAGACTTGTCGGTAAAATTATTCCAGAATATAAAGAAAGAGAAGATTGGTTAGCGTTTTCTAATTGGAAAATGACTGTATAACAAACTAAAAATGGAGCGACATTTGTCGTCCCATTTTTTATTTTTTGTAAAAAAAGTCTGCTAATTCCTTACTTTTGATTCTTCTATTTTTACGGATTTTAGCGCGTTCTTCTCCGCCTTGGTATAGGAATTTTTCTTCCTCTGTTTCGGGAACAATTTGTGGAACTTTAATTAAGTTACCTTCCTGATCTAATGCAACAAAAGTTAAAAATGCGGTTGCAGCGATTTTCTGTTCTCCAGTTTTTAAGTTTTCTGCAGTTACTTTTACGAAAACTTCAAATGATGAAGTGCCAGTCCAAGTTACATAACTTTCAAATATTACTGCATCTTTCATCGTGATTGGATGTAGAAAGTCAACTGAATCGGTTGAAGCAGTTACAATTGAAGATCGGCAGAATTTCATTGCTGATATACTTCCGATTATGTCTAAGTCATTCATTAATTTTCCACCAAACAAAGTGTTATGACTATTTACATCATTGGGCAGTACTAAATTTGTTCTAATGACTCTAGTTTCATTACAAGTTACCATATGATTTCTCCATTCTTTACTATTTTTAAATTGTAACACTTTTTAATAGTAAATTTAGTACTTTTTCAAAAAATAATATGAACAAACTTTCTATTGGAAGGATGAATAAGCAATGCTTGTATATTTTTTATTTGTCAATGAAATTTGTAGGGAAAAGTGCAAATTTAAATATGTTTATTTCAGTCGTTTACATTGACTTTTACTTCTTAAGTCGGTATATTTATATCTTGTTGAGACGGGATAAATACTACATATGGGTGTTGTAAAGAAAGAGAACACCTATATATCGATATATGGTAAAATCGATATAATCTATGCGAGGAGGAACAGGTGATGATAAATACAATAATTGATGCAAAATTACCTGCTAATATACAGAAATTAAATCAAGACATAATGCATTTTCCAATGATTACACCTATTAATCCAGAGATGCATAAAACAACATTTAAGGGTGTATCTAGAACGGTTATGTTAGATCGATACGCATTTAAAGATATTAAACTAATTACATTAGGTGTAGGTGACCTAGTTGTACTAACATATAAGGACGATCCAAAGTTTCCTCGTCGTGGTTATGGTGAAGTAATTGCTATTGATGATCGTCATGAAGAAGTAACTGTTCAATTAGATTCTCAGTTTGAAGACGGAGCGATCATTACAGTTGCATTTAATAAAGTAGACAAACCACTTGAAATCTTCTACGAACAAATTGCAGACCGTGTAGCACGTGGGCTTGCATCTGCAGAAACTCCTGAAAAATTCTCCGAAGTAAAAGATATGTTTTATGAAATTTTAGCAAACAAAACTTTTGTACCAGCGGGACGTGTTTTGGCTGGTGCCGGTACAGGTGCTTCAACGACATTCTTTAACTGTTATGTGATGCCTCATATTCACGATTCTCGTGATGGAATTGGTGAACATCGTAAAAAGGTAATGGAAATTATGTCACGTGGTGGTGGCGTTGGGACAAACGGATCAACCTTGCGTCCTCGCGATGCAATTGTCTATAGTGTGAATGGACGCTCAAGTGGGTCGGTATCTTGGTTACATGATTTATCTGAATTAACGAATTTAGTTATTCAAGGCGGTTCAAGACGTGGAGCGCAAATGATTATGATGAACGTTAATCACCCTGATATAGTCGAGTTTATCGTATCAAAGAACCAAAATCCAAAAGTTTTACGCTATATTGCGCAAACGACAAAATCGAAATTAATTCGTGAAGAAGTAGAGCGTAAATTAAAGTTTGAACCTATTAGTACAACAGAAAAAGCAGCTTATGAAGCATTGATTCATATTGCAACAAAAGAAGGAAATTTAAATACACCTGAAATTGAACAGGCAAAAGAACTGCTTAAAGACGGTGGCAAGTATTCAGTTCACAACCCCGAGTTTTTAACAGGTGCAAATATATCTGTTTGTTTAACTGATGATTTTATGGAAGCAGTTGAAAATGATGGGGAATTTAAGCTTCAATTCCCAGATTTAGAAAACTATGACGATGAAATGCGTTTAATTTATGATCAAGAATGGCAGGAATGTGGAGATGTACGTGAATGGGCTGCACGTGGATATGGTGTACGAACGTACCACACTATAAAAGCAAAAGAACTTTGGGATTTAATCAATATTTGTGCAACTTATTCTGCTGAGCCAGGAATTTTCTTCTTAGATAATGCAAACAAAATGACGAACGCTGTATCTTATGGACAAAAAGTAGTTGCAACTAACCCTTGTGGAGAGCAACCACTTGCTCCATTCTCTGTTTGTAATTTAGCAGCTGTTAACTTAGCCGAAATGACTCAAAACGGTAAGGTGAACTGGGAAAAGTTAAAGAGAACCGTTCAAATCGGAACGAGAATGCAAGATAATGTAATCGATGCAACGCCATATTTCCTAGAAGAGAATACGAAGCAAGCAAAAGGTGAACGCCGTATCGGATTAGGTGTAATGGGATTACATGATTTACTAATCCGTTGTGGACTAGTTTATGGATCAGAAGCTGGCAATAAATTAGTTGATCAAATTTTTGAAGTAATCGCAACTACTGCTTATAAAACTTCTATTGAATTAGCGGAAGAAAAGGGAGAATTTCCATTCTTAGCGACTTTTGAAGATGGACGCGAACGTTTCATTAACTCAGGATACATGAAAAAAATGCCTGAAGAAATTCGTGAAGCAGTTTTAAAAAGTGGTATTCGTAATTCGCACTTATTAACAATTGCTCCTACGGGAAGTACTGGAACAATGATGAATGTTAGCACCGGACTTGAGCCTTATTTTAACTTTGTATACTTCCGTTCGGGACGTTTAGGTAAATTTATTCCCGTTGTAGCTGATATCGCACTTGAATGGTTAGAAGCTAATGGATATGAAGTAACTGAAGAAAATGTTTATGAGATGATTGAGCATCTACCAGAACAATTTGTTGGTACAATGGACCTTTCTCCAGAGGCACATGCTGATGTTCAATGTATTATCCAAAGATGGATCGATTCTTCAATTAGTAAAACTGTTAATGCGCCTAAAGGTTATTCTGTTCAACAAGTAGCAAAAGTGTATGAAAGATTACACAAAGGTGGAGCAAAGGGCGGGACTGTTTATGTAGATGGTTCTCGTGATGCCCAAGTACTATCGCTAACAAATGAAGAAAATGATTTTACAGATGTAGAATTAGAAACAGTTGAAAATATAAATGATACAACGAAAAACGAAACGGATGAAACTGCACAAGTTAAAACTGGTAACGTAGGTGTAGAAAACGGAGACACTTGTCCAATTTGCCTTGCAGGTACTGTAGTTGAACATGGTGGTTGTAATACATGTGATAATTGTCAAGTTCAGTTGAAGTGTGGAATCTAAAAGTAAGTATTAAAAAGCTGTGAAGAAATACCTCTTTAGAGATGATCTAAAGGGGTATTTTTTTTATGTCAAAAAGAACGAGAACATCTAAAATTGATAAATGGATTAAAGTAGGTCGTGGTTCTGGGGTGGGCTCAGATTATAGTAAAATATGTGAATATATAGGTATAGTGCAGTTTCAAAATTGGACTAGAGGGAATAAAGTATAGTGATTTAATTAGATTGGTGGTGTTTCATTGTCTAGAAAATATCGTGTGATAACTTTTGATGGTGGTGGGGTTCGAGGAGCTTTAAGCAGCCAACTTCTAACAAGACTGACCAGTGACAAAAAATTTCCCGAATTGATTAAAAAAACAAATTTGCTTGTCGGAACCTCTGTTGGATCAATTATTGCCCTAGGGTTGGCAAGCGGAAAATCACCGCAAGAAATTAATGCTGCATTCAATGTAGATACGGTCGAGGAAATTTTTAGCAATCCACAACCTGGTGGACCTTTAACCACTACAAAATATAAAAATGAAGGATTAATCAAAGTATTAAGTTCTTTCTTTCCCAAAAATCTCCGTTTAAAAGATTTGCATAAACGAGTCGTCGTTCCAGCGTTTGCTTTATCCAACAGTAAATTAGGGCATTGGACCCCTGTATTCTTTAACAATTTTCCTGAATCTCCGTATTTGGAGCATAAGGTAATCGATGTCGCGTTGGCTAGCAGCGCTTTTCCAGCTTATTTTCCTGCGTTCAAACATTTTATTGATGGAGCTGTGGTCGCCAATGATCCGAGTACTGTAGGAATTTCCTTTGCCGTACAAAAAGGCAAACAAGAACTCAGCAAAATTGCCCTTTTATCAATCGGCACCGGATTCTTCCCATATAGTATTCAAAAGGACACCAGTGAATGGGGATTTTTCAGTAGCAATAATCAAGTTATTGGTACCGCACCAAGCTGGGGATTTATTCCTCCGAATCTACAAGAACCGCACGAACCGGCAGTTCCTCTTTTAACGATCACCGTTGAAGGGACGGAAGAAGCTGATGTATTGATGAGCTCTCAATTGCTCGGGAAAGGGTTTTTCCGCCTCAACCCACAGCTTCCCATTCCCATTCAGCTTGATGATGTTCAAGCAATCCCTGTACTCAGAACTATCGCAAACAATACGAATTTATCGGAGGTTAGCAGATTTATCCGTAAACATTGGAACTTATGCTAAACGCGTCATGAGGCTAGCTCGTGTCGAGTGTGCCTCCTTGTCGACCCGATGAGCTGTGAAATAATATATTTTAAACAGACAAGCCTACAAAAAGGAGCTACATGAGTATTTTATTTCAATCATGTAGCTTCTTCTCATAATAGGTTCATGAGGAAGTAAACTAGTAAAAAATAGAAAGGTACTTCCTCATGACAGGTTCATGAGGAAGTAAACTAG
>NZ_NUGT01000003.1 GCF_002574545.1 Bacillus sp. AFS055030 | reverse complement strand
ATTTTCCGACAGATTAATATACTTTTTCGATTTTTTTCATACAAATTATATTCAAAAAATTTTCCCAATACAAAAATCTCAAACAGAGTGGTATGATTTTAGTACAAGCAATTAAACGATACTAACGACTAATAACTTCATTAGTATTTTTTAAATGCACCCCCATTTAATAACCAGTTTAAAGCAAGATGTAATCATTACATCTTGCGATTTTTTTGATATAAGCAATTTTTATTTCTATAAATAATTTAAATATAGTTTTTAATTTTTAAGCCAACAAGTTTTACTAGAAATCATCCAACATCATTTATACTCATAGAGGTCCTATATGACAAAAAAATCACTCGCCTTATATTTGGTAATTTTTGGAATAACCGTCATTATTATATTAACATTAAAACTATCTATTGAAAAAGAAAAACAGAAAAGATTAGACAATGAAGCGTCTACCGAACTAATAATAGAACAAAATGTACAAAATTCTGTAAGAAACTATATTACAGCTTTAAAGTGGAAAGATGTTGAGCTTTATAATTCAATTGTTGTAGATTCATTAAAAATCAGCAATCACTCTTACTACTTTACTAAGATAATGTCTAATGTTCTTGATGCAAAATTTATCGGTGATAACTTATCTATCATTCATTTAAATAAGAAAGATCATAAAACTACAGTATATATAAAATATGAAATAACATTTGTTGATGGGATAAAACCCGAAGGAAATTTTAAAAATGGTAGAAATATATGTAATGTAACAATGGATCTTGTTAAATTTAAAAATAAATGGGTTATTACAAGTATTTATAATTTAAAAGTTATTTAAATAGACATACGTTCTCAATAAAGACCATCATAAAAGAAACGTCCATTAGGAAATAGATCCCTTATGGTTGTTTTTTGTATTTAATCTATTTCCCTGCCCTGGTTTATAGTTTTCTAAAATTTATACAAAAAAGGAGGTCTCAAAAGTACTCTGACTTTGAGACCTCCTTTTTAAGTCACCCTATACCAAAAATGATTAAATAGTATCTAAGTCTTTCAACAACAAATCTTTACTTTCTTCAACCATTACATCTTTTACATATTCATACGCTTTAGTTTTAGCAGCTAAGCTTTCTTGGGACTGATTTAGTCTTGCATGCGCTCTTGATAAAGCCTCATATGCATAAGCTATGTAGAACGGCTCTAACTCTTTTTCTAAACTAATCTTGACACATTTTTTTGCGTAATCTAAAGCTGTTTGTCCTTCCCCTATAACAGCATACACTCTTGATAATTGCCAATAGCCAATCGATATGTTTTTTGGTGTATGGTTCTCTACTTTTGTCCAATGCCAAAAAGAACTATGACATAAATGAACCATCTCTTCTGATTCACTTTGTGATCTATTTTCTAATTCAAGTAAATCCCACACTTTATTAAAACATGAAACAGCCAGGTCCCTATGAGTGAAGTTATTTTGTTTAATCGTCTTTTCCATAATTTACCTCTTTATAAAAAAATTTAAAATATGTATTTCATCTAATTTAGATAAACGCAAACATTTTACTCACATAACGAGTTTGCTTCATCATCACACGTCGTTAAGGATTCAATGTTGTTTGAGCTATTTTTAATTTGAATAACTGCATTTCTTCGTTGCTCTTCTAACTTCAATCTTTTTTCGCCTTTGATTTGTTCATAATAATTTATTTCTTGTTCTTGTCGCTCATCTGCATTAGCATTAAAGCTCATTAAAATACCTACTGGAGTTGCTAAAACTAACAAAAAAACACCAATTCTAAGAGCCGCGTACTTAAAAGCTTTGTACCCGTTTTTTATTAATTTATCCATATTTATTGATCTCCTCAAATTGAATATGATTATTCATCATTCTTTAGCAAACCTTGACTAACAATACTATTCTCTGTACTATTCATATTTTCCTGTCTACCAATTTATGGATCATAAAATTTCTATGAGCAATCCTAACCAAATGCTTACACTAATAAAAAAAACGCGTTCATACAGATGAAAATTAACTCATCTATATGAACGCGTTGTTATTTTCTAAGATTTTATTCACCTAAATCTACATTGTGATAAACACGTTGAACATCTTCTATATCTTCAAGAACATCTAACATTTTTTCAAACTTTGCAAGTCCATCTTCTGGAAGAGTTATGTCATTTTGCGCTAACATAGTTAATTCAGCTACTGTAAACTCTGTAATCCCTACGTTTTTAAACGCTTCTTGTATTGCATAGAATTGGTCTTGATCAGCATAAACAATAACAGCGTCATCTTCTTCTAAAATATCGCGAACATCAACATCCGCTTCCATTAAGATTTCAAGAACTTCATCTGAAGTTTTACCTTCAAGTCCAATTACAGCCGTTGCATCGAACATATATGAAACAGAACCTGTTACCCCAAGATTACCACCGTTTTTGTTAAATGCAGCACGAACCTCTGCTGCTGTACGGTTTACATTATTAGTAAGCGCGTCAACAATTACCATTGATCCATTTGGTCCAAAACCTTCGTAACGTAGTTCATCAAAGTTTTCTTCAGATCCACCTTTTGCTTTTTCAATCGCACGATCAACGATATGCTTTGGTACACTATAAGTTTTCGCGCGTTCAAGTACAACTTTTAAAGCTTGGTTTGATTCTGGATCCGGCTCACCTTGCTTCGCTGCTACATATATTTCACGTCCAAACTTTGCATAAATACGACTAGTATTTGCATCTTTTGAAGCTTTCTTCTCTTTAATATTATTCCATTTACGACCCATCTTGTTCCACTCTCTTTCAACTTTAAATCTACGATTAATTTTCTATGTATTTGACTTACGCCAAACACTTACCATTTATTATTATACCTCATTTACACTTTTTTTCGAAATTAATCATTACTAAAAATTAGTGGAAATAAAAAACATTACTTCTAGTTTTGAAGTAATGCCTTTCTATTAAATAACCTTTACTTTTATCAAATAAGTAAAATAATTATTCCCCTTCCAAATACCTTTTACTTCATATATTCTCTCCCCTTTTTTAGATCCTAGTTGGAAAGAGTAACTTCCGTAATGTTCTAAATTTTGGTCATAAATATATGCCTTCTTCGTCCCAATATGCTCTAATATTTCTACATTTTCGGGTTGTTTAGAAAAATATATTCTTAAATGCTCTCCCTCTAGTGCTGGAATAGCTACCTCTTCTTTAATAGTTTTATATGTTTCATTTGTTGATTGATCTTTATCTAATAATTTTCCCCAAGAATAATTTGCTATTTTATAAGGAATTGTTTTATCTGCTAGCTCAAATTTAACTTCCGGTTTTTCATCATTAGACAATATTGTTACATGAATAATAATCGAAATCGTAAAGAATGCTACTAAATATAAGATCCCCTTTTTAACCATCGAATATTTCGCTCCATATATTTTCATTTAATAAGTTTAATGTAATCTATTTCCATTAAATTGTATATTGGGAAAATTCTGCACTTTTTGAATTAAAATAAGATATTTTGAAACATATTTATCATAGAAATAACAAAAGTTAAGTTATTATAGTTGGAGTAGTAATAGAAAGGATTGATAAAATGTTTAACAATAATCCAGAATATTGGATTTCTAAACTTGGACTAGAAGCACATCCAGAAGGGGGATATTATAAATCTACCTATCAATCAAGTGAGCAAATATCTGATTGTGAATTAACCGTAAACTTTGATGATCATAGATTCCTTTATACTAGTATCTATTTTTTACTACAATCACATGATATTTCTCATTTTCACAGATTAAAATCTGATGAATTATGGTATTTTCACGCAGGTAGTTCATTAACGATTCATGTTATACATGAGAATGGTCAGTACGAAGAAATAAAATTAGGACTTAATTTAGAAAATGGAGAAGTTCCCCAATATTTAGTACCAAAAAATTCAATTTTCGGTTCATCAGTTATGGAAGAAAATACTTTTTCATTAGTAGGCTGCATGGTTTCACCTGGATTTGATTTTAAAGATTTTGAATTATTTACTCAAGAGCAATTACATAATAAATACCCTGCACATAAAGAGATTATTAATAAGTTAGCTTATAAGGTACTTCCTAATTAGGTTTAACGAAAGAAAGTGAGTTATTAGCTCACTTTCTTTTTTTGGGGAATAGGGATATGAAACATCTAACTCAAAAGTTAAGGTAATCTTTTTTCACTGTAACCATTTGTGGTTACTTCATATTTAAATAATTAGTACTCACAAATCCTTTTTTACCATTGTAGGAAACGATTGCCCAATTATAATCGATTTTGGTTTTCCCTTCAGTTTGGTAGCCAAGGAAGCTGACTTTTGCACCTTTAGGAATTACTGTAAGAATTTTATATTTTGTACTAGGACCGCTACGCAAATTTAAATTGGCTTTTGTTGTAACAGTAGTTGGTACTTTTTGTAAGTATTTTGTACTTACATAAGCTATACCATTTTTAGTAGTTGTTGTTTTAATTTGTGCCCAACTAGCATTATAGAATTTTACAATCTCAATTTGATCTTTCTTTCTTAAAGTGTCAACTACTTTTGAGCTCGTATTTGGAGCACTTCGTACGTTTAATACACTTGCAGTTACCTCATATACACTAATCGGAGCATTTAAAACCGCTGCACTAACTTGTGTCGGCCCAGCTATTACACCATTTGAAACTAATAATGCGCCAGATAAAGCCATCGTGGATACAAATGCTTTTAATAATTTTCTCTTCATATTAAATTCCTCCTCTCCTAATACATCTCTATAATATTAAATCAATGTTTCAAAATTAGTCATGAGATGTATCCAATTTGTAAACTTTTCAGGTTGGATTAAATTAGATACAACTACTGGAAAAATTTGCATATTGTTCCAAACTTATGGACAATCTAAATTTTGTATTTGCATGGAATGGAGGAAAATTATGGATAACCAACCAAATAATGAAGAAATATTAACGAATCGGCAAGGCCATCCAGTAACAGATAATCAAAATGTTAGAACCGTTGGTAATCGGGGACCAACAACATTAGAAAACTATGACTTTCTTGAAAAAATCTCTCATTTTGATCGTGAACGAATTCCAGAACGAGTTGTACATGCACGCGGGGCCGGTGCACAAGGATATTTCGAAGCCTATGGAAAAGTAGGCGATCATCCAATCGCTAAATACACTAGAGCAAAATTATTTCAGGAGAAGGGAAAAAAAACACCTGTTTATGTGCGTTTCTCCACAGTTGTAGGTGGTGCACATTCTCCTGAAACTTTACGTGATCCACGAGGTTTCGCTACAAAGTTTTATACAGAAGATGGAAATTGGGATTTAGTCGGTAATAATTTAAAAATCTTTTTTATTCGTGATCCTTTAAAATTTCCAGACATGGTTCACTCATTCAAAGCAGATCCAGTAACAAACCTTCCTGATCCTGAAAGAATGTTTGACTTTCTTCATCTAACACCAGAATCCACTCATATGGTTACTTTTATCTTTTCACCATGGGGAATTCCAGCTAACTATCGACAAATGCAGGGGTCCGGTGTTAATACATATAAGTGGGTAAACAAAGATGGCGAATCCGTTCTAATTAAATACCACTGGGAACCGCTAAAACAAGGAATCAAAAATTTAACACAACGTGAAGCTAATGAAATTCAATCAACAAATTATAATCATGCTACTCAAGATTTATACGAAGCTATTGAGAAAGGCGATTATCCGGAGTGGGAATTATGTGTACAAATCATGAGTGATGATGAACATCCGGAGCTTGATTTTGATCCACTTGATCCTACAAAGCTATGGGATCCAGAAAAGTTTCCTTTTTTACCAGTAGGAAAAATGGTATTAAACAAAAATCCAGAAAACTATTTTGCGGAAGTTGAACAAATTGCATTTGGAACAGGTGTATTAGTTGATGGACTTGATTTTTCAGATGATAAATTACTTCAAGGCCGTACTTTTTCTTACTCAGATACACAACGATATCGAGTTGGGACAAATTACTTACAACTACCAGTTAATTCACCTAAAAAACATGTAGCAACAAATCAACGTGATGGACAAATGGAATATAAAGTTGACGCAGCGCCAGGTCAAAACCCACATGTGAACTATGAACCTTCATCACTAGGTGGATTAAAAGAAGCACCAAAGAGTGGAAAAGATCATGAGCCTGCATACAATAATAAATTAGTACGCCAAAAAATTGACCGACCTAACGACTTTCTCCAAGCTGGTAATACATACCGTGCTTTCGACGAAACTGAAAAAAGTGAATTAATTTCAAATTTAGTAGATGCACTAAAAGTATGTAAACCTCATATTCAAGAAACGATGGTCGGCTATTTTACAAAAGCTGATGAAGAATACGGACGCAGAGTGCGCGAAGGATTAGAAAAAGCGAATCGTAGTCAAACGGAACATACTAGTACTGAGGCAGCTGATGCCGCATCTGAGAAAGCCAAAAATATGGGGCATGAATCGGATCGCTATTGAACTATAAATGAGGATAGGATAAATTCCTATCCTTTTTTTGCGTAATGATCTATTATCTGAAAATTACAACATATATATTCCCAATAAAAAAATTAAAGTATAAAATATATTTGTACGAAATTTGATGATACATATTAAATAAATTGAGAGTGAGATGATCATGAAATGAATAATGTGACTAAGTTTAAGATTTTCACACCGGCAAAAGATATATTCGAAGCATTTGTTGATCCAACTAGAATAGGAAACTTTTGGTTTTCTTCTAGTTCTGAACGTTGGGAAGAAGGAAAAGTCATTACTTTAAAATACGATCTTTACAATGCAGAAGGTAAAATAAAAATTATCGAAGTTGAGGAGAATAAGAAGATTGTCTTTGCTTGGGGTCCTACAGCAGAAGGAAATATCGTAACGATTACATTAAACGAACAAGATCAAAATAACACAATCATTGAAGTCGTGGAAGAAGGCTTTAGTGAAAGCAACCCGGAATATGTTCATCATTTAATCGATAATAAAGAAGGCTGGGTATTTATGCTTAGCTGTTTAAAATGTTATTTAGAATTTGGTGTAACTAAGTTAAGAGGCGGATTAGTGAAATAATTTTCAAATAAAAAAGGGTTCCATTTGTCACCACATTGACCGATGGACCCTTTTTTTTCCTCAATTCTTTAGCATACTCTTTTAGAATCTTTCTCAAAAAACCTAGTTTCATATTGTCCAGCTACGATATAATTTTCGTTTTCATTGCAAATTCGCCAGCCATGACCTTTAACGTACTCGCACGGAACAATTAATTGATTTTCTAAATATACCCTTGAAACTGTGCTATAGCCTGAGTCGTTTTGACTGGAGGTTGTATACACAATGTCATTATGTGTACTAATATCTAAATAACTAACATTGCTTCTTGTACTATAACATTGATTCCAACGACAATTTTCCTCGTTAATACTTTGGGTAGCGATAATCGTACGACCATGTTCAGTTCTTGTTACTGCTGTAGAACTGAACATGGTATTCATACAGTTTCCTCAAATTGATCTTCAAATTGGCTAATATAGTTAATTGCAAACGTAACACAACGCTCAATGTCTTCTTCCGTTTCCGGTGCTAATTCTACTTTTAATCCTTCCTGTATTATTTGGGCACCACATTCTTTTAATCTCTCTTCTAAAAGATCTACTGCAGCGCAAAACTTAGGATAAGCATGATCACCTGATCCAAATACAGCAGCTTTTTTACCAGTTAAATTTAGGTTTTCGAGGTCATCGTAAAAATCTTCTACTTCATATGGAAGCTCTCCGTCCCCCCACGTATAAGCCCCTAATATAATGCCATCAAACTCTACTAATTTCTGGGTATTAATATGTTCAATTTCTTTCATCTCTATATCATGCCCCATCGTATCTATACTAGATTTAATTAACTCAGCTATTTCCTCTGTGTTACCTGACATACTTGCAAAAGCGATTAAAATTTTAGCCATTCTTCTCTCTCCTCATTCAAAGGTTTTATTTATGACTATTATTTAAACAGCATCTTTATTAGTGAAGAATTTGTTCTTTAATTCTTTTAAACTACGTAATTCATTTGCAATTGTAAGAAATGACTCGCGATCATTCACATCAAGTGCTTCGTTTATTTTAAAATTCAAATGGTTTAATTTCAGATCTAAATCCCAGTTGGAACAAAGCACACCACTTTCGTATAAGTTTTCTATGTCTTCAACATGCAAATAAAATTCAAAATCATCGTTGTTATCAATTAAATAATGCCATCCTAAACAATCAACGTATTTCCTCTCACTTGTCATCGTCCATACATCACCTTCACTAAATTCAATTACGTGTTGATGCTTTTGACCTGGACAACAGCATGTTACTTGCTGATGAAATGGCTCTAAAATAATGAAATGTTTATCCATCAACGGCCTCCTTAATGGCTCTTTCTTACCTATCCTGAGCAACTTTTAAATTAGAGAATCAATCTTTTTTGACACTGATAATCATTTTCAATTGTAATTCTATATGATAATGATTATCAGTGTCAATTATATTTTACATTCTTTTCTATTTATAAGAAAAAATGAGGGTGTCCCCAATGTTTTATGGGACACCCTCGTTTTTTAATGTTAGAAAATTAAATAGCTTACTTACTCAAAGTTTTTTGGGTTTATCAACCGAACAAAAGTTGAAATCCCCCACCAGGTTCAGCAATTTCCAAAAAAAGAACCCTAAACAAAATGGGTTCCTACTACTGTTATCTCCGCTGATTCAAACCATTTACATAAAGGATAATAATCGCAAAGAGAATCATTCCACAAACAATAAAAGGCATTAGGCCTGAACTATATACCATATATACTCGAATATGACGTAATGCATTTATAATAATAAAAATCACCATGACTAACCATAAAATTGCAATAAGAGCCGCATTTTTGTTTCTTCGCATAAACATCAGCCCCTTCCAAAAAGCAATTACAAAAAATACCGTTTATTTTATTATATAGTCGAATCACCGAATCAATGACCATACGTTTTGTATCGATGTAAAAGATAGCGGATTGCCAGCTTGACCATTGAAATATCGATACAAGCCTTTCTTTATACCAGCATTGGGTATTACTTATCTTGTATAATTTTATACAATCGCTTTTTGTGTTCAGCGCAAAAATATATTAAGATATTTTTAAGTGCTATATCTTTTCTATAGTAAATATACTATCTATTCAATTTAAGGAGTTTTCAAAATATGAGTATGCCATTTGAATTTAATTGGTTAATTGTAACGAATGATCACGCCATTAGACATGAAAACAATCTATTCACGCTTGAACAAAACGGATACCATTTATATCCAATTGACACACCAATCAATGTCACAAGAAAAAATGATGAAAAACCTTTTGGTGTAGCTGTAATACAGAAAATCGAATGGAGAAATAAGAATACTTATATGCTTTATGAACTAAAAGCAATTGATACGGTTAATTAAAAAGATTTAACAACAAAAAGTTCAAGTACAATACTTGAACTTTTTTTCAACCTAGAGATTTTAAAGACTTAGAATAGATAATTGGTGCATTACTTTTATTAACCATCTCAATAATACCAATCTCTTGTATTTTTCCTACAATCGTATCATTTCGATGTAAGCAATAATTATATGCCTCTACAAGTTTATCCGGTAACAATCGATTGGCTAAAGTACAATGTGGTACCCACTTTTCAGGTAGATACATAGAATTTGGATCATCATTAAACTGTCTAAACTGAATATGAAAATTCTCATGAAACTCAATCAAATGTTTAGTAACAATTGGCGAAAAATACAATATACCAGTATTTAAAAAGGATCCAATTGAAGTGAAACTAATTTCAATCTCTTGCTTATTTTCATAAAAATCATCTAAATGTTCAATAAAACTTAACTTATCTAAATCATGATAACTTGCTAAAGTAATATGCGGTTTACGATCTACTACTTCATCAGCATAGAAAGAAATCGATTTTTCTCTTAACTCTGTCCAAATATCTTTAATGATTTGTTCAGTTTTTGCATCAAATAACGCTACAACTCCGTACATGAGTCTCCTCTCTTTCTAAAATTATACTAGATCCATATGCATAATAAAGAGTTCACCTTTTCTCCCCATGACCCTATTTCCTTTATCAATAAATCCACTTGTTAAATAAACATGCTGAGCAGCAATATTTTTATGATTCACACCTAAAATAATTTCATCTCGTTCAGGAAAGTTCTCTTTTACAAAAGAAGGCAATAAATGTAAAGATTGTTTTGCAATCCCTTTTCCTTGAAAATTTGTATCAACAGAAAAAGCTCTTAATAGAATTGCATTTTTATTATCACTATATTGTCTAACTCCATCCCAACCATGCAAAACAAAAAATCCTGCAACATCATTATTACTCAAAATTAAAATCGCATGACGATCAGCCTCTATTGCACATTTCTCAATATTATCAATAGGTAGACCAGTAAATTTTAAATGCTCATCAGCCAGAAAATAGTTTTTTAATTGATCCTCGTATTGATTATTATAAAATATTAAAGAAACAGTATTAGTCGGCAATAAAGAATTAGACATGAAAATATCCTCCAATAAAAATAGAATTATATGAATAGTACAATAATTATAGTCGCATTTCTATAGTATTTTTTTACTTGATCACTACAATTCTTAATCAACTATTTTAAATTATTGGAGGTTAAATACTTATATGTAGTCAATTCAAAACAAAAAACCACTTCCTTTAGTGGTTTTTCCTAGCCGATTTTCAAAAAAACTAGATTTGCTCAAATGGTTCTGGATAATTTTGTTGAAAATACGATAATAAATCACCTTTCTTAAGAAGGAGATTCAAACAAATTTGCTGGCTAATCGCAGATTTAAATACAAGTTTATTGCAAAACTGACACTTTTCCTTTTCAATAAATGCATGTTTAATAGACAAAGGAAAAATCGTTTTTTGTTTTCCAGCTAATAATATGTAACCTTGATGATTAACAAAAAAGCTAATTTTAAAACCGTCGTATCCTCCAAGCTTACTAATAACAACGTTTTGAATATCTAAGTCTTGAATCACCATGTTATATAACACCTCCGTTTTCAACAAAATATATGACGAAATGCTATTTTTATGACTCATTATCGTTAAATATTTTCATAAAAAAATAAAAACTACCTAAAAAGTAATTAATAATCACGATTTCTTTAATAATTTATTATTTTGCTTTGGTCGACGATTGTCATAAGCCAATTTAAACCTGATTAAAATTGTTCAGAATAATGTTCTTGGAAATAAGCTAATAATTCTTTTCTTCTATTTAATAATGCTGAACAAACTTGTTGACTAATTGTTGATGGAAGAACTAATTTATTGCAAAGTTTGCATGTACTTTTTTCATTAAAATTGTGAATGAGAGACAAAGGAAATAATAAGTTTGTTTTACCGACTAAAAGTACATACTGCTGTTGATTAATAGAAAATCTAATTTTATAGCCTTTATAATCCGTATGTTTTGTAATTCGTATATTTTGGATATCAAGTTCTAGCTTTGTCATTTTGATTAGCACCTCCAGTTAATGATAGGATTGAATTTTTATAGACTTTTGTACACTTGTATTTCTTGACAACTTGTATAATCTATCTTATTAGTTTACTTAGCAAAACTTTCATAAAGACAATAAGCTTAGTTGTACTTACTAAAAAAATATTTAGTTTTGCACTTTTGAATAATAAGAGATTCCTATTTTTTGTTGTTTTTTTTTAGTAAATTTTGAGGTAATTTTACTTTTTCGGTAAAATTTGACACTAAATAAGTGAAGATACCTATGTTTTTATGTTAGAATTTAAACTAAATGTGATTTCACATTTTAAATAATTTAATTACCAAGTTCATGTAATCTTAGATTTGCCCTTACTATTAAAAGAGGTAAGGGACTTTTTCTTTGTTATTTCAGTTATTGGTTAGAGGGAAGGTTAGTAATGAAAACGAAATCAGCAAGTACCTTAATTCAGTTAAACATGAAAGGAGAAAGAAATAAAAAGCGAACATTAAACTCATTAGCATTAGTTGGACTTGCTTCAACATTAACAATTCAAATTCCATATAATACTACTGCAGCTGCAGCCCCGATTGATTCCAAAAAAACTCTGCAATCTAGTAAACTATATTCAAATAACATTAGTACATACAAATCAACTGGTAATGGTGTCCGTGTAAGATCAGGTGCTGGTACCTCTTATCAGATTTTAGGTAGTGTTAATAAAAATCAAAAACTAGATGTCATTTCATTGTCTAATGGTTGGTATAAGATAAAATTTAATGGATCAACTGGATATATTAGTGCATCTTATGTTGGAAAAGTTACCGAATCGAATAATACGGATCAATCTGTTAGTCCAGGAAACTATATTTCTACTGGTAATGGTGTCCGCATAAGATCTGGTGCCAGTACTTCTTATCAGATTTTAGGTAGTGTTAATAAAAATCAAAGACTAGATGTCATCTCAGTTTCTAATGGTTGGTATAAAATAAAATTTAATGGGTCAACTGGATATATTAGTGCATCTTATGTTGGAAAAGTTACCGAATCGAATAATACGAATCAAACTATTAGTTCAGGAAACTATATTTCTACTGGTAATGGTGTCCGCATAAGGTCTGGTGCTGGAACTTCTTATCACATTTTAGGTAGTGTTAACAAAAATCAAAAACTAGATGTCATTTCATTATCTAGTGGATGGTATAAGGTAAAATATAATGGAACAACTGGATATATTAGTGCATCTTATGTCGGAAAAGAGACCGATTCAAACAAGGTAGATTCAAATCAAACAGATACAAATCAGACAGAAACAAATAAAGTTGATTCAAATAACTCTCAATCATTCAATGTTCAAACTTTAATCAACGTATCGAAAAAGTATTCAGGTGTACCTTATATTTGGGGAGGAGAAACGCCATCTGGCTTTGACTGCAGTGGTTTTATTTCTTATGTATTCAAAAAATCTGGCCTGTCACTTCCTAGAACAAATGTTGCTGGTTATTGGTATAATAATTCAAGTTTAAAAACCGTAGACGACTTTCAACCTGGAGATTTAATCTTTTTCAAAAACACTTATACTTACGGACCGTCCCACATGGGTATAGTAATTAATGATAATGAGTTTATCCATGCAAGTAGTAGTTCAGGAGTAACTATTTCTAAAATAAACAATCCATATTGGAACGAACATTTTTTAGGATTTAAAAGATTTAATTAAGTTTTACAAACATCTTACTAGAAAAAACACCTATCATGGGTGTTTTTTCAGTTTGTCGATCTAATACATAGTTTTACATCCTCATAGTGGGTTCATGAGTAACTCCCCTTTTTCAAAATTTTGATGTTTACCTACTCAGAACGTGTTCTTGAGCTCATGAAACCGTTACAAGTTTACATTTCAACAGCATACAAAAAAACACCCATTAAAGGTGTTTTTTTACTAATTGCTCTCAATGATTTCTTTTAATTCAGACCAGCAAGTAATACGTGGGATATCCAATCCTCGATTATATGAGGTGTCTTTTACATACGCTTTTAAAGTTAATTCTGAGAGTGTGTTTACTATTTCTGGTTTATCATCGAAATAGTAATCTAAGGCTAATTCTTTTATGATATGAATTTTTTCGGAATCTTTCATTCCGCAAAAAAATCGTTCATGATGAACTGGAAATCCATTTTTTACTAACCATTCTTTTGTTCGTTCACCATATTCTTTATTTCTTGCTGTCACATAATAAATTTCGTGTCCTTGCTTTTCTAATTCTTGTAATGTTTCAACTGCATATGGAAATGGGGGACATGTAGTAAAGTATGTCTCTTCTAGATTACTTTTCCACATTTTGCTTCCTTCTTCTGCCGTTAGGCCAAATGGTTCATGTATTTCAACAGTTTTTAATTCATTGTAAGCTTCGATTGGGATGTTTTTATTTAATTTCTTATTATAAATGTGAAAAGCATGTTGTCTTAAATCAATCAAAGTATCGTCAATATCGAATCCGAATTTCATTCTAAGAGTCCTTCCTCATGAAGTAGTATAGTTTGGATAGCCTATGAATTTATAATCGGGACCAATTTTCGTTAATTCAATCTCTTCAAGTTCAATCGCTTGTCCCATTTTATCTAGCCCAGTACCTTCTAAAAATGTAGGTGCATTTTTCCCACCTATTAGTTTAGGAGCTAAATAGACAATCACTTTATCCACTAATTTTTGATTCATAAAGGAAGCATTCACTTCTCCACCACCTTCTACTAATAAAGAGGAGATTGACTGTTCACCTAGAATTTTTAGCATTTCGTTTAAATCAACTCGATTTAAATCGTTTGTAACAAATACTTTTACACCTAAGTTTTCTAATTCGTTTCTCTTTTGTTCAGTGTGTTTTTGACTTGTGAAGATCCATGTTTCTGCTTGTTGATCAGTAACAACTTTTGAAACTAAAGGAATTTTTAAAGTTGAATCTAGAATTACTCTTACTGGATTACGTCCATTTGGAATTCTAGTTGTTAATTCTGGATTATCTTTTAATACAGTGTTAACACCAACTAATATCGCACCAATTTCATTTCTTAATTGATGAACATCATTTCGGGCTTCAGCTGAAGTGATCCATTTACTATCAGAAGTATGGGTAGCAATCTTCCCATCTAATGTAGACGCTGATTTCATTACGACAAAAGGAATATTTTTAACAATATATTTGTTAAATACTTCATTCATTTTGATCGATTGCTCTTCGCAAACTCCGATGATGACTTCAATTCCTGCGTCTTGAAGGATTTTTATTCCTCTTCCTGCAACTAGTGGATTTGGGTCAAGTGTAGCAACAACAGCTTTTTTCAAACCTGCACGTACAATCGCCTCTGCACAAGGACCAGTTCGTCCATGATGAGAACATGGCTCAAGCGTTACATAGATTGTTCCACCTTCAGCTTTATCACCTGCCATTCTTAGCGCATTAATTTCAGCATGAGGTTCACCGGCTTTTAGATGGGCACCGATTCCAACAATCCGATTATCATTTACGATTACCGAACCTACTAATGGATTGGGATCGGTTTGACCTTTCGTAGCCATTGCATTTTGAATGGCTAAATTCATATAAAATTCATGATTACTCATTTGTACGTCCTCCTTTAAAATGACCAGAACGAACGATTTTAGTCTCTAAATACTTTTCGTTATACTTTGATTTGTCTCCCCATAATTGAATTCTGCCTGATACATTAGCTCCAGAGTTTTGAAGAGCATTTAATTTTCTTGGGTTGTTAGTAATTAAAGTAACTGGTTTTGAACGAAGTGTTTTTAATACTCGAATCGCATCTTCATAGTTTCGTGCATCATCTACAAAACCAAGTTCTTCATTTGCTTCAACTGTATCAAATCCTTGCTCTTGTAAAACATAAGCCATCGCTTTACTAAATAAGCCGATTCCTCTTCCTTCATGATTTGCTAAATAAAATAATGCACCTGATTCATTCGATGAAATCATTTTCATTGCTTCTTTTAATTGGAATCCACAATCACAACGTTTACTTCCAAAAATATCACCTGTATGACAAATACTATGCATTCGAATCAGAGCATCCTCTGAATTCTCAAAATCACCGTAAACTAATACGCTTGATTGTTGCATTTCTGCTAAATTTGATGAAGCTAGTTTACTAATAATTTTTTCAGTGTTATATGAACCATCGTTGCAAAAATCCCCTTCGATATCTTCACAGCGTAGCCAACAATACCATTGAAAAATGACAGTTTCTCCGTCTAAATTAACTGGAAGTTTAATTGGTCCAACTAAATAAATTGATTTATCATTATTTTTTATTACATTAATTTTCTCTTTTAATAAAGAAACTACTTTTTCGTTGATCATGAGGCTTCCTCCTGTTTTCTTACAAGATTTCCTATAGTTATAATATGCTTCATTTTTACTTGTCCATTTTTAAATCGTTACATCAAAGTGGTGTTTGAAATTACTTTCCTGTTCTAGTTGCTGCTTTTGTAAGCTTTCAACTTCTCCTCGTCTAGCATATTCAAATTTCTTTAACACTATTGTACTAGTATCATTGTTTTGAATAGCTTCTTGTATGATTTCTGCTAAAATATCTGCATCCTTCATTGCAATATTTACACCAAGCGCAGCAGTAGGACTCATTGTGTGCGCTGCGTCACCCATTATTATTAAGCCGTCTTTTACCCATGTTTTGCTGCGACTGCTTTGAACATTTAATAATACAAAATCGTTCCAAGATTTTATACTTTCTTGAACGGTTTCTGTCAGTTCTGGAAATGCTTCGATTAATTGATTTACAAAAGGATTGAAAGATTTACTTCTTAAGTTCGGAAAAGAACCTTCTTCTATGTTCCATCCAATTTGAATAAACCCTCCTGCTTGAGTAAACAAAGCCAATTGTTGCTTATTAATCAATGTTAATCTAACTGTTGGATCCCAATTAGCAGGTCTTGGTACTTTAGCCCAAAGTAAATCGTATCCATGTTTTATGATTTCTGTTTGTATATTTGCTAATTTACGGATCGTTGAAAATCGTCCATCAGCACCAATTATAACCGAACTATTAATTGTTATTTCAGTTCCATTCCTAATTGCTTTAACACCAATGTAGCGACCATTTTGATCTTCTATTAGTTTGGTCACACGTGTGCCTAATAAAAGTTCAAAGTTTTTATATTTATTTGCTTCTTTTAAAATAACATTTAATAAATGGTTTTGTGGAACATGAATACCTACGTGTTTAGAATCTTGTGATGGAAAAATACTTTTTATTAGTTTATTATTATTCCAATATTCAACACGATCCATTAGTAGTAGTCCGTATTCTTTAACTTTTGCATAAAGATGATGCTTTTTTAATAGTTGTTCACCTTCAGAATTTAGATGCTCTCCCCTGAATTCTTTATCAATTCCACTATGCCGTTCTACAAGAACAGTCGAAATATTATTTTTTGCAAGCAAATAAGCTAATAGTGCACCACCTGGTCCCGCACCTACAATACATACATCTGTATTCATATTCATGTTGTTTTGCCACCTATTTAAAAGACATATCTTATTTTACTAAAAAAATTATTTAGTTACTTTATGTAAGTAAGTTTAATTTAGTAACAAACTTACGTCAAGTAATAAAATTATGTATAGTAATCTTGTTATTAATACAAATTTAGTTATAATATGGATAGAGGTGAGGTGGTTTTAAATGGATTTTTCTTTATTATGCCCTCGGTTTGAAAAAAGCGTAGAATTAATTAGTAAACGCTGGGCAATTTTGATAATTTTTCAACTTCTTTCTGGTTCACAACGATTTTGTACAATCGAATCAACTTTGCCAATTAGCGGACGAGTCCTCTCAGAAAGACTAAAAGATTTAGAGCAAGCAGGTATTGTAAAACGAGAAGTTTACCCAGAAACACCAGTTCGAATCGAATATTCTTTGACAGAAAAAGGACTGGCTTTAGAACCAGTTATTAAGGAATTAATGAAATGGTCGCAAGATTGGACAACAATCGATTAAGAATGTTTTTGTTTTTTGCTTCTCCTTTTAATTATTTTTTGTCATTCAAATAAATATAAAGCGGATGTCTCATTGATTAGATTTCTAACTATGAGACATCCCTTTTTATTACGATAAAAAAGGCTGCCTCAAAAGTACTAAGACTAATGAAACAACCTTTATCATCTAATCTATAAAGATCTTAATTTACATCTAGTTTATTGAATCCCTAAGTCACTCTTAATATCTGCTAAACCTTTACCTTTATATTTCTTAACTGGTTTTGGTGCATTGTTTACAGCAGTATTTTGCATTAAGAAGTTCTTTTCTACATACGCAAAGTCCTTCTCATCAACTGTCCCGTCAAAATTAATATCTGCTGAGCGTTTGTTTGTACCCCAATATGTTTCAATTGCAATTGCATCATTAATATCGATTACATTGTCTTTATTGACATCACCTGCAGTCGCAACATCAACTGCTTCTGTACCAATTGTTTTTTTAATACCATACATGAGACCGTCCATTGTATTGAACACATTGTCAAACTTACCAGATGTAGTAAAGTGCCCTGGAATATCGGTAATTACTGTGAATTCATCGCTAGTAACTGGTAATCCAGTAATGTAGAACTGCCCTCTTGTATTCATTGTTCCAGTGTATGACTTTCCTTTACTGTCTACGATCGTTACGTTTGCTCCAATTTTAGTAAAATCTACTGGAAGAAGTGTACCATCAGCTCTTTGGAAAACTTCTGGATGGATAAAGCTCGTTACAGCTGAAATATTTGGTAGAATTGCGATTGGAACGATATAAGTATAAGGTTTTGTGACAGTATGATCTACATCTGTAAGTGTAGTTGTCACATTGTAAAAGCTAGAATTTACAATATCTTTTAATTCAGGAATTTTAAATGTGACATCAACCATTGGAATATCACCAGATACATCAGATGTCCCATCAAATATTACATTTACGTCTGATTTAACTGTTGTACTAGTAGGATTTGTTGTTAATACATTTAATTGTCCGCCAAGTTTTTTAGCCGCTTGATTTAATGCAATACTTAAGATGTTTGTATCAGCTGTATTCGTTGTAAAACTATAGCCTACTTGTTTCAATTTAGCGACATTATTAGCAGTTAACGTAATTGTATTTGTCTCACCTGGTTTTGTAATCAATCGATTTGATCTTGTTTTTGCTTGTGGTTGACCGTAAACATATGGAGTTCCTTCTTTTGTGAAAATGTATTGCTTATCACCAAATGCATTCGTTGCTTGGTCACCTCCAAGGAATCTAAATGATAGGAATTGTGAGCTTGGATCCATTGCAATTTCATCTATTACAAAGCCATTTTCATCTAAATTCATTGTTCCAGTTATCCATGGGCTATTATAGTAATAAGCGATAATGTTTTGAGACTGATCAGCTTTCATACCTGCTGCTTTCATTAGGTCAACTGATTTATCATTAATTTGTGCAGTAAATGGTACCGACGTTTGATCTGCCTTATACTCTATAAATGGATTACCTTCTTTCTCACCGTCAACTTGAATATCAAACTTATTTGGCATTGTATTATCTACTAAAAAATCTTGGGCGATTGTATATGATTTACCATCATCATCATATCCAATTAATTTAATTTTGTATAAACCTTCTTTTGGTAATAGAGGCTTTTTGCTCACCGGGTTTGTTGGGTCATTTGTAAAAGGATAATACGCCCCTACAGTAGCTGCGATTTGGTACTCTGTACCTTCATCATAAGCGACACCATCGTATGAATTCATTACGCCTAAATCTTGACCTGTCACTGCATCAGTCAATACGACATCGATTGATTTCATATGTGATTTTAGTGAGAAATTAGCTAGCAAGTATGGATAAAATAATCCGTTATTTAAATTATTACGGTCAGTTGAGTACGACTGGCGTGTAAGACTCATACTTTGGAATCCTTTTTCTACATAATGTACGCCAAAAGGAATTCGATATGTTTCAGAAGGATTATCTCTGTTTGTATAAACCACATATCCCTCATAAATTCCTTTTTCAGCTGTCTTTGGAATATTTAATGTAATAGCCGTCTTCTTTTGACTAATTCCTTTTATTGTAACAAATGAAGAGGTTTGAACAGTTACTCCATTTGCTGCTGCATCCTTAGAACCACGTAGGTTTGATTGGAAATTAACTTTCACATCAAAAGTTTTCGTCTTTTCGCCTCTGTTCATTAAAGTAACTGAACGGTCGTCTGAATAATCAGTTCCATTAAATGATACATTACCGAAGCTAAGTGCCCCTGTTTCTTCATTGATTTGTTTTTCTCTTCCGTTAACAATCATTGGTGTTTTTTCTTGTACTTTAATTTCAATTGTTGAGTGGATTGCATTATATGGGTCAATTCTTCCTGCACCTTGTTCAAACACGCTATATGGTTTGCTTAAAGAATCTGCAGTATTCATTAAAATCGCTTTAATATCTGCTGGTTGCAAATTATGATTAGCTTGTTTTAATAATGCTGCAACACCGCTTGTAAATGGAGTAGCCATTGATGTACCCGACATACGTTGATATGCGTTTTTATAATCAGTTGGATTATTCGGACTGTTGATAAATCCTGGTACTGTTGATAATACACTTACACCAGGAGCTGTAATTTCCGGTTTAATATCATAAGTTAATCTTGCTGGTCCTCTTGAACTAAAATCTGCTAATGTATCGCCTTGAGTTTTCGCTTCATCTATGTCAGTAAACGTAAAGTTAACAGCTCCTGATTGTAACTTTTGTTTTAACGCAAGTCCATCTGCGTTAGATAAAGAGAACGTTGGAATGAAGTTTACACCATCGCCTAAGAATGTTGGAATTTGTCCTTCAGATGGGTTGTCATTATACATAAGAACTGCTGCAGCGCCCTGTGATTTAGCAACCGCAATTTTAGAATCTAATGTATAAGTTCCGCGACTCATTAGAACAATTTTACCTTTAACATCTTTACCCGAGTATGCTTCTCCAAGATTTACATCTACAACCGAATTCGTTACACCTTTTAATTTTGAAATGTCATCCCCAGCGCCTTTGGCCATTAAAAGTAAAGAAGCAGTTACATTATCAATCGCACCTTTTCCTCCAAGTGTCGTAATTGGAACACTGCTAGCTCCTACTGTTAATGCTAAAGCTGCTGTTCCAGGTGATCCTAGTGTATACATCTTATTTCCAGCATTACCAGCTGCAACTACTGCAGTTACTCCATTTAATACTGCATTATTAATCGCAATACTTTCCGGAATTAAAGGATTATTATAGTTAGCTCCTAATGATAGATTCATAACGTCCATTCCATCTGCAACTGCTTGATCAATACCTGCGATGATATTATCCGTTGTTCCACTTCCACCTGGTCCTAATACACGGTACACATATAAATCAGCATCGGGAGCAATACCGGTTGTTGCATCTTCACTTTCATTTTTTCCTTGCCCTACAATTGTTCCGGATACATGTGTTCCATGTTCTGTTATATAATTTGCTGCACCTGAAGTGCCTCCAGGTTTACCAGCTTTTACCCAATCATCAAGTGTTGTTTCCATCGGGTCATTATCATTACTTACAAAATCATAACCCCCTTTAAACGCTCCTTTAAGATCAGGATGATTATAATCAACACCTGTATCAAGTACAGCTACCTTTACTCCTTTTCCTGTATAGCCTTCTTGATGTAATTTATCAATTTGTAAGTAAGAACGCTCATCTGCCATTCCTTTACCTGTTGAACTTGTAGAGGAATCTTTCCCTTCAACTGGAAGCTCCGATTTCACTGTTACATCGCTATAAATCGCTTGTACAGCTGTTGATTTCATTAAATCATTTAGTTTATTTGCAGGGACTTCTAACGCTACCCCGTTAAATGCATGTTTATATTCGCGTTTGATTTTATAAACACCATCAGATTTCGATTTAAATAATGAACCTAAATCTGATTTAAACTTTACATGATCTGCATTTGCATTACTTGCTGCTTTTTCACCCGATAAAGCTTGTCCTTTTAATGCCGCTTCTATTATAGCAATCTTCTTAGGCTTCTGTTTGAAAGAAACGATTACTGAAACAGTTTCTGCACTGTTTAGATTCACTTTTGATTCAAGAAAAAGTCCTGATTGATCAGTTGTTGAAATCTTTTGTAACGCCTCTCTTTGCTGTGGAGTTAATTTAGCTAAAATGGATTCCGCAGTTGAAGCATTCTCTGCCTTTGTTACATTTGATACGTGGCCCAAAGAACCTAAAATAAAACTTGTTGATAAAGCAGCTACAGTAAGACTTTTTGCAATTTTACTTTTACTCGTTCTCTTTAACATACTCTTCCCCCATTGTAGTAAGATACACAGAAAATGATGTTAGAATAGTAGAGGAATTTTGAATCTAAAATACTATAAGTCTTTAAATTCGTTCATTCATCGCTCTTCATTTCCACTTCCTTAATCTAATTATTATAAATATTCCAAAAATACTCAATCGGGTTATATGTAGTAGATTAATCCAATGTTTACCCACTAAAACGATCTATTTCGACAATATTCGAGCGTAAAGTTTATAAACTTCTAATAACTTTATAAGTTTTTCTTATATTTTATGAATTACATCTCTCAAAAACAAAAAAACTATTTGTTAAAACCACAACCAATTCAACGATCCATCGAATGCTGCCGATCTATATTAAATACTACTATGTCATTTTGAATATATTTTAAGAAACAGTGTGCTATTCTTAAAACAGTTTAAAATTAAAAAGGGCCACCCATAAGCTAGTTACTCTAACTTATAGGACAGCCCCTTCTCCTTAAGAATTTAATTCTTCCTTTAATTTCAATATATAATCAGTTATCATACTTGAACAATGCTTTTTACTAGACATGATCCATACATATTGAAGATTGACAGCATCGTAATCTACAATATCGAGTAATATAACATCATCACTCAAATTGTAATTAACCCCATTGAAGGCAGGTACAAATGACACACCTAAGTTTTCCTCGACCGCTTTTTTTAATGTATCAGTATTAGTAGTGGTAAATAACTCATTCATTATGCCAAACTCACTATAGAAAAGTTTTTTAAACCAATGAATGAATTCCCCATCATAGGTAATCATTGTTTCATTGACGATTTGTTGCGGTGTAACAACTGTTTTTTCTGCTAATGGAGAGTTTTTATTTACCATTAATTTCATTTTTGCTTCAAATAAATTATGATAGACTAGGCGATCATCATTTTCAAGTAAATGTTTTATAAATGGTAACACGCCTATATCACTTCGTTCTTCTAAAATATCTTCAATAATATCCTGTCCAGGCTTTTGAAAAATCTCGATATTGATTTTAGGATAGTCATCTCTGATCGATGAAATTGGGTTTAAAAGGACTGCAAAAAAACCTGGTGTGGTAGATATTTTTAACTTACCAGTCACATTATTATTAATCATTTGTACTTTTTCGATAAGTTCTTGATATTTTATAAAAATCTCTTTCACATTCGTAATAATTTCTTCTCCATCACTCGTTAGAATCGCACGATTACCTCTTTTACGCTCGAACAATTTTATACCAAATTTCTTTTCGATACTAATAATCGATTGACTAATGGCAGACTGACTTACAAAAAGATTTTGTGATGCAATCGAAAAGGAACCTGTTTTGGCGACTTCGATAAGATATACTAATTTTTCGATATTCATCTTCTTCTCCTTCTATCAACGCTATTAGTATACTACAAACTATATTTTTCTATATTAGGTACTTAACATTATACAAAATGTTAGGTATAAAAAATTAAAAAGCCTGTTCTCGCGTATTGAGAACAGGCTTACATCGTGAAGACAAAGTTCTAAAAATATATTTTATCAGGGTTTACTATTCTCTAGATTGTGCTGATATAATTTGACCAATACTTATTAGCCATTCGTTAAAAAATGGAGAGTAACCTAAACAACTCTGAAGCTGTTTAGGTTACCAGTTAAATTAATTTAAACCTAATTCTACGATGATGCTGTCTAACGTTTGACCTTTATAAGTTTTCTTAGCTTTTGGATTTTGAATTGGATTTGTTGGGTTACCCATTCCAAAATTGTAGTAAACATATGCAAAGTCATTTACATCTGTTGTGCCGTCACAGTTGATGTCTGTACTACGCTTGTTTGTTCCCCAGTACGTTTGTATTTGAAGCGCATCTAGGATATCAATTACGTTGTCTTTATTAACGTCACCGCCTACTGCTGTATAAACGTCAGAACCAATATAAGCAGCAACTCCGTAATCTTCATTACCAAGGTTTCCATACGCGCCATGGAAATTAGTGTATGTTGTAAAGTGTCCAGGAACATCAAAGACAATTGCCATGTCGTCATGAGTAAGTGGTAGTCCGCTTACAAGATATTGACCGTTCTTAGCCATTGTTCCAGCGTAAGTTTTGCCGTCTTTATCTTGAACGTATGTCTTGATGCCCATTGCTGTGTAATCTCTAGTAGAGCTGTCATTGAATGTCCCATCAGCATTTAACAATCCTTGAGCATAGACATATCCACCCATTGACGAGAACTTCGGTAAGATAACAATCGTTGCCATCACACCTAAAGGTTTTGTTACAACACCATCAACATTTTTAAATTGTGGTGAACCATTAAATTTTAAGCTTGAATTTCTTTTAACCACTTGTGGTTCTTGGATTTTAAATGTTACATCAACCATTGGAATGTCTCCTGTTACTTCTTTTGTTCCGTCGAATGTAACAGTAACACTAGTATTAACATTTGTATTACTTCCAGGTGTTGTTGTAGTTGTTAATACACCACCTAACGCTTTCGCTTCAGGAGTTAATTTAAGGTCCACGATGTTTGTATCAACCGAGTCTGCAGTTAAATTATATTTAGCTTCTTTTACTTTGCTTACATTATTAGCTGTAAGCGTAACGGTTCTTGTATCTCCATAATGCGTAATCATTTGATTATATCGAGTTGGTCCTTGTGGGTTACCGTATACATAAGCATAATCATCTTGAACAAAGTAGTACACTTTTTGTGCGTTCGCATTTGTTGCTTGGTCTCCACCAACAAAGATTGTTTGAGTGAATGGTGAAGTTAATGCAATTTGGTCTGCACCATTTCCGTTTTCATCTAATTTTAGCGTTCCAGTGATTTTATTGCTGTTCCAAGAATAAGGCATTCCATTTGTACCTTGATTAATATCGATACCAACTGCTTTCATCTGATCAACCATTTGGTCATGCAAAGAGGCTGTAACTGGAATTGTTGTTTCACCTTTCTTGAATTCAACGAATGGGCTTCCTTCTTTTTCACCTGGTACTTTCACATCGAAATGATCAGGAGCTGTGTTATCAATGAATAAATCTTGTGAATTAACAAATTCTTGACCATCATCATTTACGCCAACGATTTTCAGTTTGTAATGACCTTCTCTAGGTAAAGTTCCCACTCTCTTAATAGTTTTGTGAGTGCTATCAGCATACGGATAGTAGAATCCTGAGAACGGATTGAATAAAGTTGGTTTCCCTTCTTGGAAATTCATTCCATCGAATGAATTCGCCATACCTAAATCTTCACCAGTTTTTGCATCAGAAAGAATTGAGTATAAATATCTCATATGAGAATTTAATGTTATTGTTGCATTAATAGATGGATCCATAATCATGCTTGCTAATGCATTTCGGTCATTCGTAAGCGAGTGACGAGAAAGAGTAACATTTTTAATTCCTTCTTCAACATAATGAACTCCGAACGGAACACGATATGTTTCAGATGGATTACTATGATTTGTGTACGTTACATACCCTTCATAGATTCCTTTTTCAGCTTTTTTTGGAATTGTTAAGATTGCATCCTTCGTTACTTTACCGTATGCAGGTACTTTAAATGAGTTGTCAAAGTCTACAGATACACCATTTTTCGTTGCATCTTTAGAACCTCTTGCGTCTGTTTGATATGACACTTTCACATCAAACGTTTTTGGTGTTAAACTGTTGTTCTCAATTGTTACTGCACGAGAATTTACCAAATCTTTGCCCGTATAAGCAACATTACCAAAACTTAAAGAACTTGTTATTTCTTTATAGTTTTTTAATTTTCCGTTAATTATAAGTGGTGTTTTATCTTTTACTTTGATTTCAGTCGAAGTGTGTAAGGCTTGCATTGGATCAACTCGACCTGCACCAACTTCATATACAGAGTATGTCTTGCTTAATGGATCAGCTGTATTCATTAAAAGTGCTTTGATATCTTCTGGTTGTAAGTTAGGATTAGCTCCTTTTAATAATGCCGCGACACCTGCTACAAATGGAGTTGCCATTGATGTTCCTGACATATGATCATATGCATATTTATAGTCAGATGGATTATCTGGGCTATGAATAAAGCCAGGAACAGTTGATAGTACGCTTACACCTGGAGCTGTAACTTCTGGTTTGATATCATACGTTACTCGAGATGGTCCACGAGAACTGAATGCTGCTAACTCATCACCTTTTGTTGTGATTTGAGCTAAGTCGCTAAAAGTAAATTCTGTTTTACCGCTTAAGATTTTAGATTGTAATGCAAGACCATCAGCATTTGTTAAGTTAAATGCAGGGATAAAGTCTGTACCTTCTGCTAAATAGAATGGCATATAACCAGTTGTGTCATTGTTGTAGATCAGGATTGCCGCTGCACCTTTTAATTTAGCTTGTAAGATTTTATCATTGATTGTAGTTGAACCACGAGCAACTAGAACTACTTTGCCAGTAACATCTAAGTTAGTATAGTTGTAAGATTCACCAAATCCAGGAATACGTACAATTTGATATGTCTTATTTGCTAATGATGCAATATTGTCATCGAATCCTCTTGCTAATAATTGCGTATCGAAATTTAAAGTGTCATCGTGACCTTTCATTGTTGGAATCGCTGTTGGGACATCACTTGCACCTACTGTTAATGCTAAAGCTGCATTACCAGGATTTCCTACTGTGTACATTGCATCGCCAGAGTTACCTGCTGCAACGATAGATGTTACACCGCTTAATACAGCATAGTTAAGTACCATACTTTGAGGTGTTAATGGATCATTGTAAACTGCACCTAAAGATAGGTTGATAACATCCATGCCATCTTGAACAGCTCGATCAATACCAGCGATAATCCCTTCAAACGTACCGCCACCGCCTGGGCCAAGTACACGATAAGCATAGATATCAGCGTCAGGAGCAACCCCTAGAGTCGAAAGGTTATTGTCAGCTTTTGCACGACCTGCAATTGTACCCGCTACGTGAGTTCCGTGTTCAGTGTAGTATGGATCAACACCACCATTAATAAGTGGTTTACCAGCTTTTACCCAATCAGCGTATGTTGTTTCCATTGGGTCATTGTCATTATCAACAAAGTCATAACCACCTTTGTATGCGTCTTTTAAGTCAGGGTGATTGTAGTCAATTCCTGTATCAAGGATACCGACTTTAACGCCTTTACCAGTAAACCCTTCTTTGTGAAGTTGGTCTATTTTAAGGTAAGAACGCTCAGCTGCCATTCCATGTGTGCTTCCTTCAGTATTAAGTGATTCTGACTTAGGAGACTTAGGCTCGTCTAACTGTACAGTTTGGTTACTATAGATTGCTTTAACAGCTCCTGATTGTACTAACTCTTGTAGTTTATTTGCAGGAACTTGTAATGATACCCCGTTGAATGCAGTTTTGAATTCACGTTTCACTTTGTATGTTCCGTCTGATTTTGATGTAAATGTATTTTCTAAATCAGTTTTAAATGTTGCATGGTCGTTGTCTACATCGCTTTGTGCTTTTGAAGAAGATAGGGCTTGTCCATTTACAGCCGCTTCAAGCATAGCGACTTTCTTTGGTTTGTTGTTGAACTCAACGATAACTGATACAGTTTTTGAACTATCTAAGTCCACGTCGTCCGTTAAATGAAGTCCTCGTGCATTGAACTTGTCAATGTTCTTAAGAGCTTGACGTTGTTCTGCTGTTAGATTCAATTTGCTTTCTACATTAGATTTAAGGTTTTCTACAGCACTATCTAATTTAGTTGGGCCTTGTGCAAATACATTAAGCATTTGAGTTTGTGAAAATACGAAACTAGCAGTTAGTGCGCCTACTAGCAGTTTGCTTGTTTGCTTTTTCTTCATTCTCTAGTTCTCCTCATCCATTGTTGTTTGTATTGTTTGTTTTTACTACTCTAAGCCTCTGTTAAACACAACACCCCTTTTAATTTATTTCCATAGCTGTATTTTCTTACTCTAATTTTTTTTTTTTACAATTTTTTTCTATTAATACTTCTTCCCCATTTATCCAGTTATCCCGAAAACAAAGTATAATATTTTGATAGAATTCAATCAGGTCCTATTACAAGATGTGCTCTAGATACGGATAATTTATCAAATTTCGACCCTATTCGAACTCCTTCCCCATTTGTTATATACAGTATACATAATCAGAATATTCTAATGAAATTCGAAATATTGATAACTAAATAAGAAATTCTTATACTATAAAAATCTCCTGAAATTTCTTATATACTTTTTAGTTGAGAATCCTAGCGATCTTACAATTAGCCAAGAATAGAAAAAGAGAAGTCGATAAACGACTTCTCTTTTTCTATGATTATTGTAATCCTAATTGAGTTAATACATCATCTAATGTAACGCCTTTATATGCAGTTTTTGCTTTTGGCGCACTTGATACAGTCGGATTTTTTAGTCCAAAGTTTTCAACAATATAATCCATATCCTTTTTATCAACTACTTTATCAAAGTTAAAGTCTGCAGTTGCTTTATTAGTACCCCAATATGTTTGTACTGCTAATGCATCTAGAATATCGATCACATTATCTTTGTTTACATCTCCTGCTGCTGCGATTGGTAAATTAAAGGCAATTCTTTTTCCTACTACTTCACCACGTACATTATTGGATAATACAACTTGTTTGTTCATAGTGAAATGACCTGGTACATCAACAGTTAATGTATAAGGAGTTACGTCGGCTTTTAGACCTTCAATGATATACTGACCACTCTTGTTTAAACTTGAAGGAGTAGCAGTTGTTTTGCCGTCATAAGAAGTAACGGTTACATTTGCTCCAACTTTACTTAGATTCATAGCGTAAATAGGTTGACCTGAGGAATCCATTGCCCCTTCTACTTGTACTGTCCCTTCTAATCTTGAATACGTTGGTTTATATTTGATACTTTCCATGTATGAGTAGACATTATTAGTCTCTACATTTGATTGATCAATTGTTGAAGCTGTCATTGTAAACCAATTAAATGCAGATCCTCCATAAAGTCCATCTGTAAACTTTTTAGCCGTTTTAAGGTCGAAATTAAATAATTGTAAGTCTTCTGGTAATGTTTTGTCACCTAAATAAGTAAATGTAATTGTATAGTTCGTATTAGACGGATCTGTTTGAACAGCCGCTACAGAAACTTGCGCATCACCATACTGCTTAACTGCATCATTCACTACTACATTCTCAATTGAAGCAAGGTTTGGATCAACTGGTATTGTAATTTTAGATGTTTTTAAGTTTTTAACATTATTTGAACGAACACTATAATTGACTGTGTCTCCATTTGATACGATTTGTTTATTTGCCTTTAAATAGTAATAAGGTAAATTGTGATCCACAAAAACAACTCTTAACATATTAAATGCATTTCCTATAGTGTTTCTTGCATAATCCATTCCATAAAACTGTACTTGTAAAGGTGCCGCTTGTTTTCTAACGACAAGTTTATCAGAGTAATTTCCATTTTTATCTGTATAAATTGGTGCTTTTGGCCATGAACTATTAAAAAATGTAACAACTGAATTGTTTGATTGATCGACTGGAAGACCTAGCTTACTTGCTTCTTCTGTTTCAGAATCATTTAAGTTAATGTTAAAGTCATATAAAAATTGTCCATTTGAATCAAATTGACTGTCATTCGTTTCAATTACTTTTTGATCTAATGAATCAAAGCTAGAAGTCATCGTTGGTGCACCTTGGTCATAAATGAACTCAGAAGATTTTGTAAATGTTTTACCATGTTCATTTGATCCAACCATCTTTATTTTATATCGTCCTGGTTGTGCAAATTCTGGTTGATAACTAATCGGATTCTTAGAGTCACCAGTAAATGGATAATATGTTCCTGTAAATCCTTTTGTAACATAATAAGTTTGGTTTTCATTCAATAATATTGGACTTAATGATCCTAATAATCCTAAGTCTTCACCTGTAATCGCATTTTGTAAAATAACATCCAATGTTTTCATATGTGATTTTAATGAAAATGTAAATGATTCAAAAGGCCATGCATTTTCCGGCCATGCTGTATCAGTTGAAAACATTGGTAAGGCGTCAACTGAATCAATGCCTTCATTTATTACACGTCCACCAAATGGAATTTGATATGTTTCAGTTGCATCTTTAGTGTTCGTGAAAGTGATATACCCTTCATATGTTCCTTTATTTGCTGTTTTTGGAATGTTTAATTTAAATTTGATTGATTTTTGGCCAATTCCATTTAATTTTACAGATGTAGGTCCTGTTAGCGTTACATTATTTTTAGCTGCATCTAAAGAACCTCTTAATCCAGTTTGGAATTTCACATCTACACTAAATGTTTTTGCTTTCTCACTACGGTTCTTTAATGTAACTGTACGTGAATCAGCGATATCTTGATCATCAAATCCAAATGAACCAAAGCTCATTCCACCAGTTAATTCTTGAATTGATTTTTGCTGTCCATTAATAATCGTAGGTGTCTTGTCTACTACCTCTAATTCTACATTTGAGTGAATGGCTTCAAAAGCATCTACTCGGCCACTTCCTGCTTCAAATACACTATATGCTTTTGAAAGTGGGTCTGCTGTATTCATTAGAATTGATTTAATATCTTCTGGTTTTAAATCTTTATTTGATTGAAGTAATAAAGCAGACACACCAGCTACATAAGGTGTTGCCATTGAAGTTCCAGATAATCTTTCATATGCATATTTATAATCTTCTGGTTTTGATCCATCAACGTTTTTATCGTTTACATAGAATGGTACTGTTGAAAGAATTGAGACGCCAGGTGCAGTTACTTCAGGTTTAATATCGTAATTTACTCGAGATGGTCCTCTTGAACTAAATTGTGCTAATTCGTCTGAAGCTGTCTTAAGTTTTGTAAAATCGCCAAAGCTGAAATCTGTTTTACCAGCTTTAATTGCAGCTAAAATTGTATTACCATCGCCATTTGAAACAGAGAATGCAGGAATCGCATCAACTGATTCACCAAGGAATGATTGTATCGCACCTTCTTCTTTATTCGTTTCATCGTTATACATTAAAACGCCAGCTGCACCAGCTGCTTTTGCATTTTTTATTTTATCAATTAATGCAATTGAACCACGTTTAATGAATGCAATCTTTCCGTTTAAGTCTTTTCCGTTAAAGTCTGCTGGATTGGCTAGACCAACATCAACAAGCTGATACGTTTTGCCCTTTAATGTTGTTAAATCATCTTTATAATTTCTTGCTAATTGTCTTAAAGAATAGTTTTTACCATCTTGAACTCCTGCATATTGATAGATATCAAGTGCAATAGATGATGCACCAACTGTTAAAGCTAAAGCTGCTGTACCAGGTGAACCAACTGTATACATTTGATCCCCACTATTACCTGCTGCAACAACTGTCGTTACTCCACTTAGAACTGCGTTGTTTACTGCAATTGAAGTCGCATATAGTGGGTCATTTAACGTTGCACCTAATGACATATTAATAACATTCATGCCGTCTTTTACTGCTCTGTCAATTCCGGCAAGAATTGCATCAGTCGTCCCGCTACCATATGGACCAAGTACCTTATATGAATAAATATCTGATTCGGGAGCCGCTCCAACAGTTTTATATTCACTATTCGCTTTTCCACGACCGCCAATAATTCCCGCTACATGTGTACCATGCTCTGTATAGTACGCACTGCCACTTAGAATTTCTGCTTGGCCGGACTTTTTCCAATCTTCGTATGTTGTTTCCATTGGATCATTATCATTGTTTACGAAATCATATCCACCTTTATATGCATCTTTCAAATCTGGGTGGTTATAGTCAATCCCTGTATCTAATATTCCTATTTTAATTCCTTTTCCAGTCAAGCCTTCTGCATGTAATCGATCTAAAGCGTCATAAGGTGTATAGTTTCCAACATTCGCTTCATCTGCTTTTAACTGACTGGTTTCCTTTGGAGGATCAATTGAAAAAGTTTGGTTACTCCAAACTGTTTTTACAGCTTTTGATTTTAATAAGTTTTTAATTTGGTTAGCTGGTAGACTCATTGAAACACCATTGAAGGCATTTTTATATGAGCGATTAATCGTATAATCTACTTTTTTAGTTTTGCCACTTTCTAATACTTGACCAACATCTTCAGCAAATGTCTCATGATCTTGATCGACTAATTTTGCTGCTTCTTTTTCAGTTAAAGATTTACCTTCTACGCTTGCTTCAATTTGAGCAACTTTTGCTGGCTTATTAGCAAACTCGACAATGACATTTGTTTGATCTGTAGAATTTAAATTAATATCTGAAGAAATTTGAAGACCAGTTTGTTCACTAGTCGAAAGCTGTTCAAGTGCTGCTCTTTGCTCTGAAGTTAGTTTTGCTAAAATATCTTCAACCTTTTTGGGGCTTGCTGCTTTTGTTGTATTCGATACTTCTCCAAGTGAACCCAATATGAAGCTCGATGTTAAAGCTAAAACGGTAAAGCTTTTTAAAAACTTCTTCTCTGTCTTTTTCCCCATTTTTCTTCCTCCTAAAAATTTACAACAAGGTAGATTTCTACATTGAAGTACAAAAATAAACTTACTTTGACAAAACATTTGTTTATTTCCCAAAAAATAAACAAACAATTTGTCATTTATTTAAATTCATTATTGTGAATTTCCACTCTTTTATCAATTGGGTTATAGCGCCCCTTTAACACTGGTTCTATAGAATAAATCGAACGAGTTTCGACAAAAATCTTGTCCAATGTTTATAAACATTGGACAAGATTTTACTATTTTTAATAAATATCAATTTCCTAGATCATAAAAAAAGTCTTTAGACAACGAATAATCGTTATCTAAAGACTTTTAACTTAACACCTTGTTCATCAATTTAAAACTTTGATCTACCTCAATGGCTTTTTTATAGTCCTTTTTCTCCACATAGTGTTTATATAAAATCTTTCCATATTGTACAAAAAACGAAGCATTATTAGTTGCTATAAGCTGTGGAACAACTACTTCTGCTAAAAACTCAAAATATTGTTTTTGATTTTTTTTACATTTCAGTGCTAATAAATTATATAGATTATAATAAATTTGGCATTGTTTTTTTGCTAATTTCGTACCTATTTCGATATTTTCTAAAATACTCTGTTTATTTAGTAACTTTCCATCTAGGCATGCTTCGGTAAAATGATACAAATGTCTTAAATACTGTGTAGACGATTTGTCAGTTAGTAAAAATGCTTGTTCATAATATCTGACAGCCTCGTCATAAATTCCTCTTTTATAAAACTCTTCTCCTAGATTAAATAAAATAGTTATTTTACTTTCTTGTGCACCTAAAATCATACAATTATGAATTAAATCCTTATAGTTTTCTACTAGATTTAAAAAATCAATTTCACTTTTGCTATCGAATTGCATTAGCATTAAGATTTGAGCATTCATAGCACTCACGTAATTATATGTTCGATTAAAGAATTGAAGTGCTTTTTTTGCATAAGTAAATGCTGATATTTTTGCTTTTGCATAATGGTACGCTTGAGCTAAATGATAGTAATATTCTTCATTATTATAATCTACTATGTCAATTTGTTTTAAAAGATTTACAGCAGTCTGACTTTCTTCACCTTGGGTAGTTCTAAATGTACTTATACAATATATTCCTTTAATGTGCAGAAGAAGGTTTTTTTCATAATTAGATAATTTTGGAAGCTCCTTTTCTACATATTCGATTATATTTTTCGCTTCCTTAACCATATTTTTGTACAAATAATATCTCCCAGTTAACAGCATATAATTTACTGCATGTTTAGAAGCCATAATAAACGGATTTTGATCTAATACTAATTTAATGCCTTCTATCAGTACTGATCTTTGCATAATGATTGCTTGACTCCAATCATTTAATTGGTTTTCAATTAGACAAAAAGATTCGATTTCTTTGTTAATATCAATTTCTAGTTTTTTAGCTAATTTGTCTATAATTTCAGGAGATAATGTAACTTTTCCACTTTCAAATCGACTAATATACGCTTTACCACAAATGCCTTCACCTAAGTTAGACTGGCTAATTCCTTTTTTCTCTCGATAATATTTGATGATTTCCCCAACTAACATATTTAGCCTCCTCTATAATAGGCAACGATAAAATTGAACAAAAAGTATCATTTATTGTAAATTTTTATAAATATAAGAAAGCACTTGATAAATCGAATGTTTTGATTCAACATTAGAACGTATTATTTTTCAATTACATATGATTCAAGCGAAAAAATAGAATAATACTATTAGTTAAACACAATTCTATATTTGCAAAATGATTAAGTAAATTTACATTTTTTAAATATAACTTCACGATTTGTAATATAAAAACTGAAATAAAATTCTATCTTAGTAAAGTTTTAGTTCATGTATGAAAGCTAAAGGTGGTCAATGTAATGCATATAGAAAAACTAGAGATTTTAGTAGAAGTCGCTAACACGGGGTCGATTTCAATCGCTGCAGAAAATCTTCATATAAGTCAGTCTGGTATAAGTCAAGCGATTACAAAAATAGAAGAAGAGCTAGGAATAAAAATCTTCAATCGATCTAGATTAGGCGCAAGATTAACAGTAGATGGAGTACAAATCGTGGAAAAATCAAAAGAAGTACTCTTAAAATACGCAGAATTAAAAGAAATAGCTCAGAAAAATAAAGATTCCCAACTCAGTGAACTTAAAGTTTCAATGGTACCCGCTTTTATTAATTACTTATTACCTCCGTTAGTTGATTTTAAAAACCAACATTCAAATTTGCATATAGACATATTAGAAAACACAACAGAGCGTACAATTGAAATTGTAAAAAAAAATCAAGCGAATATAGGAATCATCTGTCTTTACGAAGGCATTAAGAAAGAATTAGAAGAATTTCATTACGAAGGATTAATAGATGGAAAGATGAAAGTATATGCAAAAAAAGATTCCCCTTTTGCCATTTCGAAAAAAATAACTCCAGAAGAAATAATTCAGCAAAAATTCGTTCTTTATAACGGTGATTACATAAGATGGTTTACAAATAACTTCCAACAAGATATAGGAAAATTAAATATTTTATTTTCATCCAACCATCTTGAAGAGTTATTACGAGCAATTTTAAATGGCAGTGCTATAACATGGGGACCAAATTTTTCATTAAAAAATCATCCATATTTATCGAATGGTGAACTAGTTGAAATCGATCTCGTAGATTATGATTCTGTGAACTCAGAGCTTGGGGTAATCACCTCAAAAAAGAAAATTTTATCAAAAGTTGAAAAACAATTTATCAATTTCATGAGAAATGAAATCATATCATCTTAATAAAAAAGGCTACATTTCAATATCGAAATGAGCCTTTTTATTTTATCAAAATAGCATTTGTTTTAAGATACATTTGTGAACTAACGGATTAATACAATTTACTCTATATAAAATCATTCATTATTATTCGATTGTTCTTTTTCCTTCTTTCTTCTTAAGAAAACAATTAAACAAATGATCCCAATTAAAAGGATTAATCCTCCTCCGATATAATACCAGAAATAATTATTTTTTATTTCAACTGCTTTATTATTTAAATCAGTTTCTTCTTTGCCAATCGTAAATAGCTCATCCCATTCCCATATTTGGGTTCCGATGATTGCTTTCATCTTTAATCGGTAAGTTCCGGATTCAATAGGTTGGTTATTTAAATCGATTGCGTAATCAAAATTTGAATTAGGTGCCATACTCATCTCAGTTTTTTTCGAACTATATAAAACTTTATTGGAACCTTTTTTAAAGATTTGCGCATCTATACTCATATCCTTCACAATAGAAGATTCGCTATTTTGGATTGTCGCTGCAATTGTTGTACGATAATTTACTAATGTAGGTTTTATGTCAAGTAAATGTAAATTCGGCTCGACTTCATTACTGTTTTCCGATAATTTGATTCCAACCACATAAGCATACTCATTTTTTATATTAATGCTCTCGTTTTCAGAACTTTTTTTTGTTTCATCAATCTTTTTCTTAAAGTGAGCTGCACCTAAAATAACTCCATTATATTCATCTTTTGGCATTGTAATTGAAAAAGATACTACTTTTGATTTACCTGCTGGAATAACAACTTCTTTTTGAGGTTCTGATACTAAGTTAGTTAAGGGGTACTTTAGTGATTTATCTGCATTTTTACTATTCGATTCAGAGTAATCGATTAATCCATTATTATTGGTCGTTGCAAAAGTAATATTCGCTTCGATTGTTTCTTCTTTTTTACTATTATTAAAGACCTCAATTTTAAAATCCTGTTTTTGTCCTGGAGACATTTTTAAATCAAAATAAGATTTCATATGATCAATTTGATTTGTTGGAATGATTGCTTTTACGGAAAAATCGATAGTATTCTCTGCCCTTACAGATAGAGGGATGAACGATAAAGTTAACAAAATAGCAGATAAAATTAGCAATAATTTTTGACGTTTAAGTTCCATTTTTATATTCCCCCTTTAGAATGAATACTTTTATATCATTTTTACTATCAAACAGTTAAAAAAGGTTCAATAAGAAGACCATCCCATTAAATCTTATTTTTCAAAATAACTACTATAAACCAGGAGCATCCGTTAATGTCCACGTGATAGTTGCCTCATGATTACCGATCGTTGCCGAGCCTGCTGGTATCGTCAAAGTGACATTATCATTTAACGCTCCATCATTCACTTCTGGATTTGGCCCGAGCCAACGAGTTACCCATGTCCCAAAACCATTACCTACAGATGCGGCAACAACAGGTGATGCTGTGCTTCCGTCTGTTTTTAAAACAATTGACTCTGTTGCTACAGGAGCTCCACTTGTACTTAATGAAATAACGGAGCCATTTTTAAATGTAATGATTGCACCAGGTAGAGAATCTTCTGTTCCATTTGTAAATTTACTTGCTCTAGCAGTTACTGACCATCCTTCCCCAGTACCACGGCGATCTGACACTTGAATAAATGGCTTTTTAGATTTAGCCGAATAGACTTCTGTTTTATTTGAAATCTCATTTACACCGAAGTCAACTGATGAAACATAATCTAATGTTAATGAACCAGCATTCCCTGTTGGCAGATCTGTTGGATTTGTAGGATCTGATGGTTCTAATGGATCAATCGGATTTATAGGATCAACAGGTGCAACCGGACCTGTTCCAGCAACAAATGTTATAGAAGACTTTGAATTCCCTACAGATGATACCTCCGCAAAAGTTGAGTGAGCAACTCCAACTAATGATGACATTCCAATTACACTAACAAGCACGACTTTAGTAAATTTCATTTCACTCTACTCCTTCATAAAATTTTTTTGTTCAACGATGTCATTATATCGCTGTAGTAAAATGATTCCCATGATGTTTTTTACCTTTGATTTAGGTAAAAATAATAACTTATCATCCAAAAAAATTCACATTTATAGCTAAAAATCGCATGAAAAGGTGTTTTTCAATAGATAAAATAAACTTTCACTGCATTAAGAGGGAAGTTTAAAAGAAATAATAGTAATAAATTAGACATAATTTATGGAGATTTTTTATGGATAAATCAACAAAGCGGAAATTACAAATAATCGATATTTTAAGTAAAGAAGATAAGTGGTTTAAAACTGAAGAATTAGCTAACGAGTTACTTTGTACCGAAAAAACAATCCGAAATGATCTACAGGCAATTAACACTCACCTGCCTAAAGGATGGCAAATTGATACAATAAAAGGTAAAGGGATTTATATTAATAAACCGATTTCTTCATCAATTAATCAAATTCGTTCACTTTATGTAAAAAATTCATTGAAATTTCAAGCTATTATGCTAATACAATTTACTCAAATTAAAAGTATTGCAGAATTAGCAAACGCGCTTTATATACAACAACCTGCAGTCTATCCAATACTTGACCGCGTTGAGGAATTATTGAAGGCCTACCATTTAACTTTAAAACGTGGGCCGCTCGAAATCGTCGGAAGAGAATTTGAAATTCGGCTTTTGTGTGGAGATATTCTAGATGCTTTATCCGCCAATTCGAATGATCAAGAATGGCCAATTGAAGCATTCTCATTTCAAGATATTAAAAAAATTGTACTAGATACTACTGAAAAATTTAGATTATTCCTATATCCTTCTACAGCAAATAAGTACGTTTATTTATTAGGGACAATGTTATATCGAATCGATAAAACAATGCAACTTGAATTAGCTGATCAATCGATAAATAAAATTTTAGAATCAAAATATTTTAAAATTGCGAATGAAATTTGTAATCATTTAGAACATCAATATAAACATCATATTTCAATGAATGAACGCATTGCGTTCTCGTTATTAATATCCACTCTTCCCTATTACAGTTTTGACAACATGGAAAAAAACGAATTTCTTTATTTATATCGAAATCAAAAATCAAAGTATTATAAGGAACTCTATCACCTAGTAGAACTATTAAAGGAAGAAACAGGTTTATTGTTAAATGAGGACGAGGAGTTTCTTTACACATTACATGACCAATTCCAAAGATACTCATTCATTTTATACTCAATCGATAAAAAAGAACCATCCTATTCAATGGACCGATATGTTAAAAATCAGTATTCAGACCTATATAAAAAGGTATCAAAAGCATTACAAATCTGGACGAAAAAATATTCTTACCCTGAAATTACTAGAGATAAAATTGCGAAAGTAGCATTAAATGTTCAAGCTTCTAAAATTAACTTATCATCAACAAGGAAGAAAGTTTTATTATTAACAAGTAATGGTCCAGGCGTTCATCGTTATATTGAAACGAAATTAATTTCTGCCTTTGATCATAAAATTGATTTTCTTCTTCCTAAATTAGGTGAGTTTGAATCAACAATTATAAATGAATTAAACATTGATTTTATTATTTCTGATTTCTTACTTGAAGGAGAAATCATTCATCCAGTCATTACAATTGAACCGGTTCTTACGCAAAGAGATATTGATCAAATCTCAAATTTCTTAAATTCGAACTAAGGCAAAAAAATTAAAAATTGCTCCTTACATTACTGGTACTTTTTTCCTTTTAATCAATCGAAAATATAAAAGAGGCTGTCTAAAAAGTCGGTGAATAAGACATTTTGAGGCAGTTTTTTTCAATTCTTTATTTTTTGAGGTTTTTTACAAAAATGGAGTTTTTTGGAGAGAAATATCCGACTATTATTTTGTTTTTAGAAGTGGATTTCCACTTTTTTAGGTTATAGGCAACACAAATTAGACCCCAATCCGTGGTATTTTGGATAGGCTCGTTTCAATGTCTGTTTCATGTTCTACATCTATCTTTTTGGATCACTTTTTCGATTCCTAACACAATCTGTTGGAATTTTTCATCGATTTTTGATCATATTTTTCTGTTGATTTACGCTAATGATATGTTTTTCAATTTAAAGTTTGGGATTTCGCAACATTATTTCGTAAATATTCTAATTTAAAATGATACAGTTATCTAAAGAAGGGGGGATCTATTGATTGCTTTTAAAAATTAAAAAAATTGCATTATCTTTTAAACTGTCGAAGAAAAAAATATTCAAAAATAAAAATTGCTTGCAAAGATTTAGGTTATTTAAAATAAATGTCCTATACTTATCAAACTAAAAGGTGGAAAATATGATAACTTCGAAAAATTTATGGATAATAGTTGGAATTAGTATGATTTTTATTATTCCAGTAGTAATAGGAGTCATTATGTATTTTAGCAATTAAGTAATTGAACTACTCCTCCTGAACACCCTCGATGTCTTTTCGTTGAACCTGATTTTCGATTGAGACTTGGATCGTTTTCATTTCTTTTCCTTTGGTACATGACTAGCTTAGGGTTTTCGTTTCCACAATAAAAGATGCCCCAAAAAGTTAATACGTTTGAGACATCCTCTTTTAGAGATTAAACATTAAAAAGTAGGTAAGTTACTTAAATTATTTGTAGGATCACCGTCAGGATAAGAACGGAGTGTTTTATGTGGATTATCTCCACGAGTTAGACCTGTGTTCACATCTTCAATTTGTTCAAGCTCTGCCATTGCTATGGCTTGCTCAATCCCAACTATTTCACCATTTTGGAATTTTACATCTGTAATATCACCATCGCCATTTTTTCGTACTGCGACGATATGTAATTTATTAGGATCATCTTGATGTTCAGGATGTCCGACACCGCGATTTTGAAATGACATACCAACACACCTCCATTTAGTAGACACAAAAATAGTATGGCGGGATGAAAATATGTTTATCCTTCCAAATTATGACAGACTTAATATTGTAAAACATTTCACAATTTATACACAGACAAATTTGCACAAACAATTTACGATAAGTATGTAATCATTAATCTAAACAACTTTCGAAAGAAGGGAAAAATATGACTACTGTTTTAGGAATGACAAGAGAAGGCAGATTAATTCACAAAATTGGTGATGGTTATTACCGATATACAAAATTAAACAAAGACGAACTAAAAACATTGAATTTACTTGTTAATGAAGGTATGGCAACTGTCGTTAAAAAAGGAATTGGTTATGCAGCTCTTGTTAAACTGACTGAACAAGGTAAAATTATAAATCACGAATGCTAACTTTAATTGATTAGAATAAAAGAATAAATAAAACCATGAAAAGTCTGAACTGTTTAAGCCCCCCATTTTTATACCCCTTTAAAAGCTGAGATAACAATACTCCTTAAAGGGGTATTGTTTTAATGAAAAACTATGTTTTTTGATACATTCCTTGGTGAATCATTTGTTTATTCAAATGGCATAATAGAATGTATAACGCTCATGATTGACACCATTTATTCGCCTACTAATCCATCACCATCTCGATCATCCATATATTTATAGAGCCATGAATCGCGCGTAATTGGCATTTTAAAGCCAGCAGCTTTGGCTTCGGCGATTGTAACTCTTCCATTATGGTTGGTATCCACTTTACTAATATCTTCATTACTATTTTTCGCTTTGTTTGCAGGTACATTGTCTGTTTTCTTTGGCGTACTGCTCGCATTTGTCGTTTTCCCTAAACTTTTATTTACTTCATCTGGGTTTACATTGTCAAATTCATCTGTAATGGATCTGCCATGAATTTTGTATGTGAATTTATAATGGTTTGGAATTTGCGTGTGTGTATTTGGATATTGAATCACTGCTACGAAATCTGTACAACCTCCTGCATCTCGAATCACTTTTTCCATATAGGCTTGATCACCATGCCTATTGAGATTGCTGTTTTGAGGAGTAATATTATATGCGTTTGATACTCCACCAAGCGAGTCTGCAATCACATGCCCTTGATCCAAGATCGGACTCTCTGTACCAGGAACATTTGCTTCATCAGCGTAATATCTACCTGATGATAAAACATGTTCAGTTTTCGAATTTTGAAGTGTTATCTTTTTCGCTTCAACACGTATTAGCTGACCGTATTCATTTGTATACGCCCAATATTCCCGTTTTCCAAATCCAACATCTACTTTGACATTCGGCTGTCTATGTCCTGATAGATCCCCGCCGTTTACTACAATTAAGGTATATTTGCTGTAATCAAATCCACCCGTTGTACCTGTTGCCTTTGAGGTGCTAGATGCAGGAACACTTTTGTTTGGTCCACTATCACTCGTTGGTTTTTCTTTGTCATTACTCTTTTTCGTTTCAACAGTCTTAGAATCCGTGCTTGTTGTGGTTTCCACTTTTTTTGACGATGTCTGTTCAGTGATTTCTCCACAACCCACAGATACAGATAGTAGAATCACAGTAAATAAACTCAAAAATATTCTTTTGTTCACACTTCTGCACACCTTTCTCATGTTTCTCCTCTAGAAAAATCATATTTAAACGATAACAAATTTTGATCTTTTCTTGGAATATATCGACGGTGCTATTATAACCCTATGCAGCTATCCTGTCAGTAAGTTTCATAATAAAATCAACAATCAATCATAATAGAGAAAAAAAACGCTATCTCATAATAAAGATAACGTTCTAGACTTTTTCAATTTTGTTCATTTAACACTTGTGCCAACCCGATAAAAAACTTTAATGACTCTGGATTAGCCATCGAACCTTTGTTGACTACTTTTTCAGGAGAAAATCCTAATAATATTTTACGAATTGGAACTTCTAATTTTTTTCCACTCAATGTTTTTGGAATTTGCTCCACTTCATATATTTCATTAGGTACAAATCGCGGAGAAACCTTCTGCTTAATTTCTACTTTTATTTTTTCTTTTAATTCATTTGTCAACACAACCCCATGTTTCAGTGCAACAAATAATGGCATAAATGACTGACGGCCAAGTAATTCTAAATCAATCACTAAACTTTCCATTACTTCATCAAGCGTTTCAACAACTCGATAGATTTCACTAGTACCTAAACGCACTCCTTGTCTATTTATAGTTGAATCTGATCTCCCATATATGATACAACTACCTTTTTCATCAATTTTAATCCAATCTCCATGTCTCCAAATACCTGGATAAACTTCAAAATAACTTTCTAGATAACGTTCATTATTAAAATCACCCCAGAAATAAAGTGGCATGGAAGGCATAGGAGAAGTAATCACTAATTCGCCCACCTCGTTAATAACTGAGTTTCCCTCATCATCGAATGATTGTACATGAGCTCCTAATGAACGAGCTTGAATCTCCCCAGCATAAACAGGAAGAATAGGTGAACCTCCAACAAATGCTGTACAAACATCAGTACCTCCACTAGTTGAAACAAGCCAAATGTCATCTCTTATATTTTCATAAACCCAGGAAAATCCTTCTACTGATAGTGGAGATCCCGTTGAACAAATAGACTTTAATTTAGAAAAACTATGTCTATTTTTCAACTCAATTCCGTGCTTCTCACACACGCTTAAAAATCCTGCACTTGTACCAAAGAATGTTACCCCTACTTCTTCTGCAAGGTCCCATAATATATGTAAACTTGGATAAGAAGGGCTTCCATCATACAATAAAATCGTACTGCCAGATAACAAACCACCAACTAATTGATTCCACATCATCCAGCCAGTTGTAGTAAACCAAAAAATGACATCATCCTGATTTATTCCTTGTTCAACTACTAATGTCTTTAGTTGCTCAACTAATATGCCTCCTTGACTTTGTACAATTGGTTTAGGCAAACCTGTTGTTCCAGAAGAAAACAAGATCCATAATGGATGTTCAAAAGGAACACTTTCAAAAGTAAGTTCACTGCTTCCCACTAATAATTCATTCCAAAAAACGATATTGCTTTCCATTTTGTATTCATCAAAATTCACATATGGCACTAAAATTGTCTTCTTTAATGTAGGTAATTCAGACTGTAGCTCTTTAACGCTTGATAGCCTATTTTGAACTTTTCCATTATAAGAATAACCATCCACCGCAAATAAAATAGTCGGTTCGATTTGCTTAAAACGGTCAATTACACTACTCGTACCAAAATCTGGTGAACAGCTTGACCAAATAGCTCCAATGCTTGCACAAGCTAAAAAAGCAATGATCGTTTCAGGGATATTAGGCATATATGCTACAACTCGATCACCAGGTTTTACACCTAATTCTCTTAAAGAATTTGCTACTAATCCTGTCTTTTCTTTAAGCTCTTTCCAACTTATTTCTGTTTTTGGAGTAATTTCTGATTGAAAAATTAATGCAGTTTGATCTCCTTGATCATTTCGAAATACATGTTCTGCATAATTTATTTTAGATCCAGTAAACCATTTTGCGCCTGGCATTTTTCTCTCTTTGAGAACTTGATCGTACGGCGCGTGCGAAATGACATTACAATATTTCCAAATGCTTTCCCAAAAGTACTCTAAATCTTCTACAGACCATTTCCATAACTCGCTTTGTGTATTGAAAAATAGTTTTTTTTCATGTTCAAGCCAATTCATAAAATGGCTAACTCCAGCATTTTCAATTTGCTGCCTAGTTGGTTCCCATAATAAAGCACCTTCAGTAACCGCTTTCATTATTACTCCTCCTAAATTAGCAATCTATTTATTTTAATGCCACAGTACTGCGCATAGCTCGTTCAACCCTTTTCATGAAAATCACTTAAAATTTTTCCATTATGTATTAATTATTTTCCTGAAAATACTAAATATTTAAAAATTAACTATTATACTATTACACACTAAATAGACTGTCAATATCGAAAATAAATCATCATTCAACTAAAAGCACTCTTTAATACTGCACATTTAACTACTAATATTTAAATGTGCCAAAAAACTTCATACTATATCCTCATAGAGATAGTGTTGATATTTAATTTGATTAAATGTAATATATTAATTGATAATCCTGCAGGTTATTATTACCAATTATAACATTATTTACCATAAATATATTATAACTCGTATATACCCGGAAATATGGTCTGGGAGTCTCTACCTAATTCCCGTTAAGAATTAGACTACGAGGTAATCTTTACTTTATAAGTATAAAAAGCTGAATGTAATAGGGATCACTATATGCCTTTGTATAGATTAACGTACTTTTAAATACTCTATTAATCTAGAATATTTAAAAGTACGTATTCCATCTATTTCAAGGACTATAGTGTCAACCTTCAAAATTTCAACTTTTTTACAAGCCAAGATAAAGTAGGACTTATCTCTAGTGGAGAATACGTCCTACTTTATCTTGGTTTTTTAATGTCATTTAATTGTTTTCTTAAATAAAAATTTATAGAAGGGGTTTAATGATATGTATAAGGCCATGTATCATACTTTTGACCACCTAAGATTATCTGACAAAAAAACGCAAGAAGCTAATATTGCGTTCTTACATGACTTTAATGCAGTTTTAGAATCCCCCCATTTAAAAAAATTAGCAAAAAAAACACAGTTAATTCCCAACTCAGAGCATTTCCATAATCGTTTGTCTCATTCTATTGACGTATGTCATATTTCAAGCCTAATCATAGAACGTCTTAACAATTATTTACGAGAGAATTACATTACATCCATAAATAAAGAATTAGTAATGGCTATTAGTCTAGCTCATGATATTGGTCATCCACCATTTGGACATTCTGGTGAACGAGTGCTAGATGAAATGATGAAAAAAATGGGTGGATTTGAATCGAATGCACAGAGCGTTAAAATTTTAGTCAATAGTTCGGATGATTTTAAATATAGAACCCTTACAGCTTTAATGAAATACAAAACTAAAATCCCTTTAATTAGAAAAGAATATAACGGTTTAATTAAAGGCTATTACGAGTATATGGCAGACTATTTAGAACCTTTATTTTTGACATATCAGGAAATTGTTATTGAGCAATCTATCGTAGACATAGCAGACACGTTATCTTATGCGCTATCGGATCTTAAAGATCTCATTCTATTTTATGGAGAAAATAGATTTACTCAATTACTTAACAGATATTTTACAGAAGATGCGATGCTAGAGGAGACAATGCTTTTTTTCCCTGAAATTAGTAGATCTGAATTACATTATTTCCTTCCAAAAATGATGGAAGATATTAAGAATAATATACTAAGGGACATTTTGCAGAATTACCGAAAGTATAGATCAGAACCACCGCAACATATTATTCATGATTTTATCGATACATTAGTGATTACGATAAACGAATCACAACCAATGTATAGTAAATTGAATCTTCCAATAGAAAATGAATTAAAACTTTTTCTATTAAATCAAATTACAAAGAAATGTTTCTTAGAAAGAAAAGTTAACAGAGAAATAGATAAAAAGATTACTCATAATATACAGTTCACCTACGATTATCTTTTTAACTTAAATAGTGCGGATTCTTTGTTGAAATTAGATAAGGAAATCCTACAAAAATTAATTAGTATCTCTAACCATACTGAGCGTTCACGTTTTGTTTGTGACGTAATTTGTCATTTCAGTGATATGGAGATTGTAGATTTTGTAAGTAATTCTACTAAAAAAATAATTGTAGTATAACAGGAGGAAATAACATGAGTATAAATGTAAAACAATCTGTCGAGCAGTTCAGTTTAAATAGTAAAGAGTATTATGAAAACAGATATGAATTATATGAAAGATTACGAAATGATGCACCCGTTTTTTGGCATGAAGAAATGCAATCTTGGTTTATAACAAGATATGAGGATGTGTCCAAAAATTTACTTGGAGATAAATTTATTTCAAGTAAGGTAATTCCGAATAAAATGAGTAATCTTGCTGAAGGAGAAGATCAACATTTTAAGGATATAATCGATATCATTAAAACTTGGATGGTCTATAATGATCGACCAGTTCATTCACAATTAAAAGGCTATATGAACAGAGCCTTTTTAGTTAATGAAATCGAACTGATTGCACCAGAAATCCAGAAAATTGTTTCTACAATCGTTGATAAAGTACTTGAAAAAAACATTAGTTCATTTGACTTTGTAAAGGAGATCGCACACCCTATTCCTGCGATGGTTCTTTGTAAAATGTTAGGAATTCCTGGTGAAGAAGTTGATCGATTCATAAAGTGGTCTGATGATATCGCATTATTTATGCAGGATTTCGTTGTGTCTCATGTTCCTAGTAAAGAAATTAGTGAACAAGTTAGAGGAAGTGTAAGAGAAATTTGGACATACCTTTCAGATGCGATTGCGGAAAGACGAAAAGAAAAGAAAAATGATTTATTAAGTAGGTTAATCTCTGAGACTCCTGGCGAGGATGGTGAACTTACTGATGATCAATTAATTGCTCAAACAATGCACTTAATTTTCGGTGGACATAAAATACCTCAATTCGTGTTAAGTAATACATTACATCTTCTTTTTAAGAATCAAAATGTTCTAGAAATGCTTAAAAAGGATATGTCTCTTCTTCCAAAAGTGTTAGATGAAACAATGAGACTAGAAGGGCCAATCCAATATATTGTTAGACATGCTTCTAATGATATAGAATTACACGGGCAGCAAATCAAGAAAAATGATTCTGTCTATTTCTTCTTAGCTTCTGCTGGACGTGACGAGCGAGTATTTGCAAATCCTGAAAAAATGGATATAAGTCGAACTGGTTTCCGTCACGTAGCTTTCGGTGGAGGGTATCATACTTGTATAGCTGCTGCTTTTGCTCGTGTAGAGATCATGGAGATACTTAAGGAAGTAATAACTCGTTTTCCAACGATCGAATCATTGTATGATTTAGAAAATCCAGAATGGACTGCAAACCCTACTTTCACTGGAATGATCCAGATGCAGGTAAAAATCTAATATTAATGGGGTATTTGATATAATAACAAAATGTTTTTAGGGCTTTGATACACAATGATAGGAATAGAACAAAATTCTATTCCTATTTTTTCTAAGTTAGAGGTGATTTAAAATTGGAAAATTGCGAGTTTCATCATACTACCATCATAGTAGTTCACGAAATTTATGGAATTAACAAACATATAAAAGATATTTGCAACAGTTTAAATAAGTTAGGATTTACAGTCGTATGCCCAAATTTATTAAATAATATAGAGAACTATTGCTATAAGGATGAACATAAAGCTTATAAACATTTTACTCAGGAAATCGGATTTGAGTTAGCTACCAATAAAATTATCACTCTTGCTAAAGAACTTCGAACTACCTGTAATAATTTGTATATTTTAGGTTTTAGTGTTGGTGCAACGATTGCATGGCTATGCAGTAAATATGAGGGATTATTTAATGGAGTAATTGGATTTTATGGTTCGAGGATTAGGGACTACTTGGGAGTTAGTCCAAAATGTGAGACCTTACTAATTTTCCCAACGAAAGAAAAATCATTTGATCCAGAAATTGTCGTCACTAAATTGAAAACAAAAGATAAGGTTCAAATCATTAAAATAGAAGGAAGTCATGGTTTTACCGATCCATCAACTTCTAATTACGATCAGTATTCTACTAAATACAGTTTTCAAAAGGTTCATGATTTTATGATAAAACAAAATCATCAAAAACTAATTCTTCCGAAATGGGAGGAATCAAATGACTAGTCAAAGATGGATGTCTTTACAGTTTTTTGGATTTTTCTTCACTTTTGGGATCTTCGTGCCATATTGGTCTGCTTGGCTAACAACAAGCAAAGGTTTTACAGCAGATGAGGCTGGACTTATCATTGCTTTAGGACTAATAACAAGATCAATTACAACCTTTTTTATTTTTCCATTTATAAGTAGATATTTAAACTTAGCAAGATTAAATCAAGTAGTTTCCTTAATTTCTGTTATGTTATTAATCATATTAATTCCGTTTAATAGTTTAATTGCTGTAGCTTTCATTACGGTTTTACTAAGCCTTGTTTATCCAATGCCTTTAGCTATGTATGAGGCTATGGCATCTATCCTTATTAGAGAATGCAAAATAGAGTATGGAAAGAGTAGGTCATATGGTTCGATCGGCTATATTATTTCTCTATCATTAACTGGAATACTCATATCTTTAAAAAGTGAAAATGTAGTTATTTACTTTTTGATGATTGGATGTGTTCTACTTACTTTTATTACATCCATTCGTGCGCCTATACCTTTAAGGACAAAAATAACATCAAAGAAAGTTCCGTTATTTAAGTTATTTAAATCAAAAGCATTTTTAATCGTATTAACAATCTGCATCACCCTTCAAGCTGCACATGCAGCATATTATAGTTATGCTGTGCTTTTTTTGAAAAATATAGGGGTGAAAACTAGTTTTACAGGATTCATCTTAATCATTGCTGTACTATCAGAAATTGCTTTCTTCTATGTATCTGACTTTCTATTTAAAAGACGCTCTGTTCCAGCTTTATTAATGTTTAGTGTAAGTGCTTCTATCTTAAGATGGGTATTGATTTCTTCTTTTAACAGCATTTCTGTTTTTGTATTGTCTCAACTTTTACATTCAATTACTTTTGGGCTCACTCAATATGCCTTTGTGAAATATTTAGATGAAAACATAGAAAATAAGTACTTCCCCTTTGCTCATGGAATTTATGCAGCTCTAGGCTTAAGTTTAGGTAGCGGGATTTTGACTTTAGTCAGTGGCTACCTCTACTCTATATCTCCATCTTTTACTTTTTTAGGTATGGCATTAGTCTGTGTCCCTTGTTTAGGACTGTGTTACTTTTTGAAATTAACATTAGGGGATCAAAATAACTTAACAGGAGAGATAAGTGAAAATGTTACTAGTAAAAGAAAAAGTATATAGTACGAACAAGTCTTTAAAATCTGATGAAACAATTCATACAGAAGTATTTCAAATGAATGAAGAAAAAGAGATTAAGTTGAAATTTTTGAGTTTAAATTCCCCTAGAAATCAAGGTGTCGGATTTATTTCAGAAAATGGTATATCAAGAAACAATGCCCCAAAACAAAAAACAATCATTATATGGGGGAATGAAATTCAATCAGAACTGATTTTAAAATGTTCTAGGGGCTTTTTAAATGTTTTTAATGTATGGGAAGAAGAACGAATGGTGGGCTTCCATGATTTCCATTCTGGTATGAGAATGAAAAAGGAGAAAGATTTCATGGTCTACAGTTGTAATGATGCTTTTGCGAACGGTGATTTTACCTCCCTAGTATTCTCGATTCAAATTCTATAAAACTAATTAGATTAAAAAACTCCATTGTCTATCCGATTAAAACAAAAAGCAGAGTTGAATTTTTTTAACTCTGCTTTTTATAAAAATCTTATACATTTTCCTCGTGTCTATTTTTGGAAAGAATAGGAAAAACTATATTTTATATTCGATATAGTAAACTTTTGTTCTAACTAGAAAGTAGGTAAAAACATGACTGAAGATTTTTTTGCTGATTATGAAAAATTTGTTGTTCCACCTTTATATCAATTTAAGGATGAGAATCAAAAATTTAATCCTAAGGACTATGCATCATATTACATCCTAACAGTTTCGTTATATGACTCTCTCATATCAAATTGGAACGATGCAGCTAAATATAACATTGATGTCAGAGACTGTATAGATCACGTATTAAATGATTTTAATGAAAAAAAAGGTGGCAGATATCATCTTCAATTATTGGAATTTGAAAGTGATAAATCCTATTTTGTCATTGCCTTGTCTATAAAAAATAAAATTGAAAAAGAAAAAATCAATGGAATTATTTCAAAGTATATTGAACAACTTGTATCTAACTCTTTTTATATTGGACAGAGTTGGTATTGGCTAATTGGTCAAAAAGGCAAAAGAGACCGAAAACTCTTCAATATATCAATAAAGGAATACACTCACTAGTTTAACATTATTTTGCATTCTATTTTTCCTTTAGCTTATAAAGAGTTTTATTTGATACAATTTTTTCTGGCAAACTTTAAATAGTAGCCCGCTCTTTAAATTTTCCCCTTCTAAACAAACATGAACAAATCTTCATAACTGTTCTTTATACAGAACAAACAAATCATTTACATTAAATTTCATTCAAGATTCCAAAATGAAAAATGAGCCAATTATTTAATCGGCTCATTCCTAAAAACTTCAGTCAGCTAATGTAAGTTAGTTTAGTCCTTTAAACCCATACTTCTCTAATATCTTCATAGACTCGTCATTTTGAAGATATTCATAGAACTTTTTAGCTTCTTTAGATTGCTTGCTATTCTTTAATACGCCTAATGGATAAATGATTGGATCATGCGTATTTTCAGGGGCTGTTGCTACAATCTTTACTTTTGTAGATGTTAGCGCATCTGTTTTATAAACAATCCCTGCGTCTACATTATTTGTTTCTACATAAGAAAGTACTTGTCTAACATCCTTACCATATACTACTTTTCCTTCAATCGCTTTCCAAACATTTAAATTTTTCAATGTTTCTTTACCATATTGTCCTGCTGGTACCGCTTCTGGCGTCCCGATAGAAATTTTGTCTGCTTTTGTAAGATCCTCAAAAGAATTAATATCTTTATTTTTATTTTTTGGTACAACTAATACAAGTTCATTCCCAACTACATTTTTACCTTGGCTCTTATCAATAAGACCATCTTGTACTAAATTATTAAATTTGTCCTCTGCAGCCGAGAAGAAAAGATCGACCGGTGCTCCTTGAGAAATTTGTTGTTGCAATGCTCCTGATGCTCCAAAGTTATAGTTTATTTTCACATTAGGGTTAGCCTTTTCAAAGTTTGCTTTAATATCATTTAGTGCATCCTGTAAACTAGCTGCTGCTGAGATTGTCAATTCCACATTCTTTTTAACAGTTTCTTGTTTTTTGCCTGTTGGCTTTGTAGCTTGTTCATTTGTTGAACATCCAGATACGATTAGTCCTAACAACATTGTTATCAATAAAAATAAAGAATAACGTTTTTTCATTATTCATCTACCTTTCTTAAAAAAAAATAACTAATTATATCTAATTATATTTAGTTATAAATAAATAAGAAAGATTTAGAACGTAAAGATATAAAGATTAAATTAGGTATGAGAAGGCTACTGATACTTTATTGAAAAATAAAAGTCATTCCAAAAAGACCAAACCTATTATGATTTGGTCCTACATTTAAAATACTTTACTATTTAGGATCAAAGCAGTCCCACATCATACATTGTATTCACAGAAGATTTCTTATGTAAGGATTTAATTTCTTCGTCAATTTCTCTACAATTCCTTACGATTTCCTTTATATGCGTAATAATTTGTAAGCATTCAAATGAAGGCACTACTTTAAATTCGTCGTCACACTCAATTAGCTTTATGCCAAATTCAATTTCTAAACTATTGATTGATTCTTTCATGTCAGCTTCATTAATTAAAGACTTCTGCGCTGCAATCGTAAAGGAACCACTCTCTAAAACTTCACAAAGATGACTTAATTGTTTAATATGCAACTTGATCCCCCCATACTCTAAGATGTTGCTATTCCTGTCCTAGTTTTATTTTATTAATTGTTGATGTCATTTTAATTTTGAAAAAAAGTATCAACATTGGTTTTTTTATTTAAATTTTTCACTGATAAATCAAATCGTTTATATTACTGATACTAACTTCTTCCAAAAAACCAACTGACCAAATTCAAATGATTCCAACTCTAATAATGAAAAATTCTACATTTTAAATTGATTTCCCTTTGATTTAAACTTGGGTTATTTTAGCCTTGATTTTATTGAGTTTTCCCGTTTATTAACCAATTTTTCTGGAGAAATCTATGTTAAATAGGCCAATATTATATTACTCAAATAGAAAAACCACCTATAAATGGCGGTTTAGTTTGGATTTGTCTACTCTTTAAGTCTTTCTAACTATAAATTTGCATTTGGGGGAATTTAGATAAAAGCTCATAAAAAAATAGAGGTTGATTAAAATAATCAACCCTAGGGATATTTGTTAGTACATAATTCTATTTAAGCTACAATTTCTTTTTTACTTTGAACCGATACATTTTTAGTAATTAAACTAACAACAACTAAAAATACAAGGTTGACAACTAAACCAATAACACCGATATTCAAATCTTTAATATATTGAGGCAGTGTTGGGAATAAAGATCCGATTGTTGTATTACTTATAGTGACATAAGTAACTGTTGCAACTCCAGTTAAAATACCAGCGAATGCGCCTTGTTTCGTTACAAAGTTCTTTTTCATTAAACTAAAGACTAGTGTTGGGAACAATTGAGTAACTAGACTGTAACCCATTAAAAGTAATGTTACTAATGTTGTTCCACCATTAAATGTGAAAAAAACTGCGAATAAGGCAACTACAGGAACAAGGTATTTCGCTAAAACTGCAACCTGCTTTTCTGTAGCAGATGGAACAAACACTTTATAAATATTTTTTGATATTAAAGTAGCAGATGCCATTAGGATCATCGAGCCTGGCACGATTGCTGTCAATACGCCTGCTCCACCAATGATTCCAACAAACCATGGGTTAAAAGTTGCTTTACTTAACTTTAATAAAGACAGATCTGCATCCGCACCTTGTAGCCCAGGAACTTGAAGAATTGCCGCAAATCCAACGAAAAATACAAAAAGCAGCACAAGTTGGTATAAAGGCATGATAATCGCATTTTTACGAAATACGTTTTCACTTTTAGCTGAATAGACTGAGCCAAAAGTATGTGGCCACATATAAAAACCTAAAGCTGTTAGAAGAACTGTAGAATTAAACCAGGATACACTTAATCCCTCTTTTGGCAGATTTAGAAAACCTGGTTTCGCTTGATCAACTGCTTCAAACATCGCTTGGAATCCACCATAATAATGATAAGGTAAATAGATTCCTAGAAAAAGAACAACACCAAGAATCATAATGTCCTTTAACGCTGCAGTCCATGCTGATCCATGGATACCAGATATCATGACATAAATAGTTACCGAAATAGCACCGATCCAAATCGCAAATGTTGGTGAGATCATTCCATATGAAGCCTCCGAAACGATGCTTCCTAATCCTTTTAATTGTAGAACTAAGTAGGGAATTACAGCAGCTACACCAACTAGTGAAACTAAAACGCCAAGGGCCTTACTTTTGTATTTACTTGCGAAAAAGTCCGGCTGTGACATTAACTTATTTTCTTTAGCATATTTCCATATTTTTGGAAGCAACCAATAAGACATAATATAAGCAAGTGCACCATAAGCAGTGATATAGTAGGTTGGACCTCCTTTTCCATACGCCCAGCCACTTCCACCTAAGAACGTAAAGGTAGTATAGATTTCACCAGCCATTAAGAGGAACACGAAAATCGTTCCAAATCCTCTTCCTCCAACACTCCATTGCTCAAGATTCATGTCTTTACCTTTTCTAGCTTGTACCCCTAGAAATATCGATATTGCAAGAAAAAGAAAAATGATAATTAATGCACTATTCATCTTAACTGTCCCCCTTATTCGCCGAATCTAGTTTAAAGATAATCCACATAACTGGTGTTGATAAAACCGTCCATAATACAACCCAAAACAGTAGAAAAGGCATTCCTAATACAAATGGCTCAACATGGTTTGCCCAAGATGAAAAGCCTAGAATAGCAACAAATGGAATAAGTGCTAATAAATGATAGATTTTCAAAAATTGTTCCCCACTTTCAATTTAAATTTTTATTAGTTTAAATATTCAGAAAACGTTTTTTAGATTAAGCAGATCCTTGTAATTAAGGATCTACTTAACCATCAGTCTATTAATCTAAAAGCTTAAATGTAGCATGAACGAATAAGTTTACACCAATTGCCAAAGCGTCCTCGTCTATTGTAAAACGAGCATGATGATGTGGATAAATAATGTCTTTTTCTTTGTTTCCTGCCCCCACATAGAAGAAAGTGCCCGGTGCCTTTTGTTGGAATGCAGAGAAATCTTCACCACCCATGTTTGGTTTCATAAGGTCAAGAGTCTTTTCATCAAATACTTCTAGAACGGTTTCTTCAATAGCTTTCGTAATTTGCTCATCGTTGATAACAGGTCGATATCCAAACTCATATTCAAATTTGTATTGTGCACCATGAGCCTCAGTTATTCCTTTTATAACTCGTTCCATCAGTTCAGGCACCGATTTTCTAAGGTCAGCGTTGAAACTACGGACAGTTCCACAGATTTCTACTGAACCTGGGATTACGTTATGAGTTGTACCTCCAATAAACTTGGTAACAGAAACGACTAGATTATCAAGCGGATCAGTATTTCTAGAAACGATATGTTGAAGATTCGTTACAACTTGAGAAGCTATAGCAATCGAATCAATCGTGTCATGAGGAAGTGCCGCATGTCCACCCTTACCTTCAACGGTAATATAGAATGTATCCGGAGCAGCCATCATCGGGCCATATACAACACCTACTGTACCTAGTTTCATAGGAGCCCAAAGATGTGCACCAATTATCATGTCTACTCCGTCCATAACTCCTGCTTGTACCATTTCCTCTGCACCACCAGGGTTCAACTCTTCAGCGTGTTGAAACAAAAATCGAACTTCACCTTTAATCTGATCTTTTAAACTAGATAGGATTTTCGCTGTGCCAAGAAGCATTGCTGTATGACCATCGTGTCCACAAGCATGCATTACACCTGGATTTGTTGAGGCAAATTCAAAAGTGTTTTCTTCCTCAATGGGTAAAGCATCCATATCTGCTCGAATTGCTAAAACCTTGCCAGGCGTTGAACCAATCAGACGAGCCATAACACTCGTCTTTGTCGGACGAGATATCTCTAAATTCTCGAAAGTTTGAAGTGTATCATACACATATTGAGCTGTTTTTTCTTCGTGAAAAGATAACTCCGGATACTGATGGAAATGCCTTCTCCACTTAATTACTTCTTCTTTTGTTTGCTCTACTAAACGATCTAAAGATATTGTTTGCATAATTGTAACTCCCTCTATTCATTATTAGATAATTGAAGTACAGTATGATAAAGTACATTCGCACCGTCTGTACAATCTTCCTTTGAACTCCATTCAGCAGGATGATGACTTATTCCATCTTTTGAACGGATAAAAAGCATCCCTATAGGACATAGACTTGTCAGCTGCATGCAATCGTGCCCAGCTCCACTTGGGATAAAAAATGGTTCCACACCAATCTTTTCACTAGCCAATTTTGCAATATCTTGAATTTCACTCGAGCATAATGTTGGTTTAATACGTTGTAGAACTTCAATTTCTAATCCTACACCACGTTGCTCACATAAAATTCTTGCTTCTTCTACAATTCGATTTTCAACCTCATCTCGAACTGCTTCGTTAACATCTCGTAGATCCAAGGTAAATTCAACCTTCCCAGGAATAATATTTATTCCTCCAGGAAATAGTTGCAATTGACCAACTGTTCCTACTGTTGATACTGTCTTAGTTGATTCAGTTTCTATGAGTTGAACAATCCCGGATGCAGCAACTAAAGCATCGTTACGGTCATTCATTGGAGTTGTCCCTGCATGTCCTGCTTTACCTTCAATTGTGAATTTAAGCCATAACGGGCCAGCGATTCCTGTAACAATTCCTACTGATAAATTACCATTTTCAAGCACTTTTCCTTGTTCAATATGTAGTTCTACATAGGCTTTTACTGATCCCTTAGGTCTGACTGACTGTTCAATTAAAAGTGGATCATATCCTGCCTCGCTCATCGCTTGTGCTATGGTAATCCCTTGTTGATCCTTATTTTGAAGATCTTCTAAGCTGAGCGTTCCAGCAATTCCCCGACTTCCAATCATTCCAAAGCTAAATCTTGCTCCTTCTTCATCTGTAAATACAATCACTTCAATTGGATGAGTTGTTGTGATTTTCTGCTCATTCATCGTCTGGAGAATTTCAATCCCCGAGAGAACGCCAAGTGGTCCGTCAAAATTTCCGCCATTATATACAGAATCAATATGTGAGCCTACAAGTACAACTGGTGCGTTTGGATTAGTCCCTTCTTTACGTCCAATAAGATTTCCAACGGTATCTTCGTAGACTTTTAACCCTGCTTCAACCATATAGGAAGTAACTAATTCCTTAGCTTTTCTCTCATAATCTGTAAAGGACAAACGCGTAATTCCACCAGAATCTTGTTTTCCTATGGACCCTAATTCCAAAAGGTGTTTCCACAATCTATCCTGATTAATCATTTTTCCTCCTACTAAATATATTTTATTTTAGGTCTATTTATGGCTATGACCATAACTATATCATCAATTATTTAATTTGTTAAGTAATAATATTCAGAATATTATATAAAAAACAAAAAAACCTTTGATCACTTGTCAAAGGCTTATTTTATAAATGTTTCTAGGTCTTCCACGAGAAAAAGGTGTTTCCTCTCCAATAACTTGAGCAATTCCTTGTTCCTCTAATTCTTTTAAAATTCTACGCGCGCTTCTCGGCATGATTTGCATATATTGTGCTAGCTCGTGAGCCCCAATTTCACTCTTTCCTATTTTTTTAAGAATAGATTCTAGTTTACTAAGTGTCGAAATACTTAAAGATGTTTGTTCGCTTATTTTTTGTAGTTCTTTTGAGACATAAGAATATGTAATTTGTTCCTCTCTTCCCAATGGACCCGCAATCGTCTGATTATCAAGAGCAACCATCCAACTTCCTTTTCCATATTCTTTAGCATGAAATAATGCTCTTCCTGCATGAATTTCTGCTTCGTAAGCCGTTTTACCGATTCCAATTCCACAAGTAATGACTTCTTTCTTTAATTCTTCAAGATCTTTAAAATTCGGTATAAAAGAAAATTCATTCGTTATATCCTGTAAAAGTCCTCGGGTTGTAAAAATGACATATCTACCGGGACCAGCAGATTTTAGTGACCCTTGAACTTTTTTGGCGTAAACGAGAAGCTTCTCAGCCATTTTAATTTCTTTTTTGTAAATTTCATCAGTCGAAAAAGTATCCTTCGCCAGTCCAAAATAAGAGTCAACCTCAATCATTTGAACGGCAATTTGACTTTCTTTAAAGTGTAACATCTCAAAAGTTCGGAGTGCTAAATTTAGTACAGACTCAATAGCAGACTTCGCAGGAAGTACACGATAAACCGGGACACCCATCTTCTCTAGTTCAATATGTGCCGATCGAAGACAGGTAACTGCTGCTTGTGTTTTCCCACTTTTCCATAACTCATAGTGGTATCCGGCAAGTTCATCTGCATCAACTTCTCCTTCATAATATTTCAAAAACAACTGATCAGCTTTAATCTCCGCTTCATCTAATATGCTTTTAAGTTCATCATAATGGAAGTTATCAAAGCTGATTTGCTCCATGGCAATCTGGTTATGATAGAATATTTGTAACAAAGTTTTATATAAACTCGGTCCAGTGTGGGGCGTAAAAAACATCGGTTTTGTAATTCCACCCCAGCTTTTGGCTATAGCATAAGGGACCTTGCCCGAAAATAGCCAAATATCAAAATCATTTGCAATAGGACTTAAAAGATCTGGTATTTCCTCTTCTCTCCAATAAATGATAGACGTACATTCAAATTCAGGGTATTCCTTTATGACAGATTGAATAACGTCAATCGAATCATCAGATCCAAGTAAACCTAAACGAATTTTTTTCATCTTTTCCTCCACTACTCTAAAATAAATAAAATTCCTAAAATGGTAATGCAGCAGGCAATCAACTTAGCTGCTGTAATTTTTTCTTTATAATAAATTCTTGCTAAAAACAACGCAAATATTGGTGAAGTATAAGCTAAAGCTACAACTAAAGTCCCATTAGCAATCTTTAAAGCTGCAAACAATGCGATCCATTGTGAAATCGCAAGCACCCCACGAATCGAAAGATGCATATTCAATTTAGGATACCAAATTTTCGGACGATGGATTAAATAGATAATTAAAGCAATCCCACTCGCTCTGAAAAAGTAAAGTGTAGGAGCATTTATCCATTGATGAACGAGCAGTTGTTGAGTAGGAACCATGCTGAGTCCCGCTGAAACTGCAGCTGCAACCCCTAATAAATTCCCTGGTTTTTTTATTTCTACTAATGGAGATAACATGTTTCTACCTTTTACATTTAGAAAATATACACCAAGCACAATAAGCAAGACTGGAATTAAGATATGTAGATCGAATCCGTGCAATATACTATTTGGAATAAACGTAAATAATGGAGTCAACGCAGTGTACACTGCTAGTTGAGATACTTCTATTCGTCCTAGCGCTAAGAAAAATGTTACATTAGACAATGCATCTAAAATAATCACAATGATTAGTAAACCTATTGTAACTGGAGTAACAGAAAAGGAATAATACCACGGCATTACGCAGCCTAACAAAATGGTGACTACTAAAAAAGATGTTACAATAAAGCTATTATTATCCTTCATTTGCATGGTTATTTTTTTTGCATACAACGCATTCACTGCATTCAAAAAAGAACTGATTAATGCAAGAAAAAACATATATTTTCTCCTCTCTCTAGTTGATTATCTGTTTAAATGTGAGAACCTCCTTCATAATTTGATAGTATAAAACTCCACGATACTCATCAGGAATCCTCATACTGATTTTTCATCATTTACGGTCTAATTCAGGTTATGACCACAATTATAGACTATTCTGACATCATTTGATAGAAACCTAAAATACTATTTTATTAGAGAATCAACTTAATAAGGTTTCTTACTTTAGTCTGATTAATTGATCACGGAGAACGATTTCCTTTTTTACACAAAAAAAAGTTGCCCCTTAAAAGATTTACTTTTAGGACAACCTCTTTATACATATTATTCATATCGAAGGGCTTGTATTGGATCAAGCTTAGACGCTTTATTTGCGGGAAAAACGCCAAATACGATTCCAACTAATAAAGAGAATATAAATGATAACAGCATAACCGGTATAGAATATGCAATTGCTGTTCCTGTCATTATAGTGAATATTTTCGCACTTATTACACCTATTACAACACCTATTATTCCTCCAAGTGAACTTAATACCATTGATTCAATGAGGAATTGAAGAAGAATACTTCCTCGCTTTGCTCCAATTGCTTTTCGTATACCGATTTCTTTTGTTCGTTCAGATACCGATACAAGCATGATATTCATAATACCGATACCGCCAACAATAAGTGAGATTGCAGCACTTCCGCCTAGCATTAATGTCATCGTATTATTAACAGATGAAGCAGTTTCCATTAGATCCTCAGGACTCGAAACGCTATAACTATCTGCATCTCCAATAATCGTAAACATCTTTTGTTCAATTCTACGCAATGTAAAATTAATCATATCTTCATTTTCTACTTTTACATAAACAGATCCAATTGAAGTAGTAGATGCCAAGCGCTGAGCAGTACTAAGAGGAACAAAGATCGTACTGTCCCCACTTGAACCTAAGGAACTACCAACTGATTGAAGTACCCCAACTACTCTAAATGAAGTTCCATTCACTTTAACAGATTGACCAACTGGATTTCCAAAACCGAATAATGTTCGTGCAGTACTTGAGCCAAGTACTGCTATTTTTGAGCGATTTTCATTATCTAAGTCTGCGATAAATCGTCCCGATTGCAGCTCTAAATCGCGAACTTTTAAATAAGGGGAAGTTGTTCCTGTCACTGACACTTGTGCGTTCGTTTGTCCATTTTTTACAGATACTCTTCCAGAGACAGTCGGAGCAATTGCTTCTACACCACTAACGTCCTTAAGTTGATTAGCATCAACTTCTTTAAACGTTGCATCTGAGCCAGTAACACTTACTGTTAAGACATTCGTACCTAAGCTCCCTATTTGATCTTGCACTTCTTTCGTTGACCCTTGACCAATCGCAACCATCACAATAACGGAGGATACACCGATAATAATACCTAGCATCGTTAAGAACGCTCTTACTTTATTTCCTTTAATGCTCTTAAGCGCCATTCTCAGTGTCTGCAAACCATTCACCTCCATCCTCGTATAACTGGCCATCATGAATTCGTACAACACGATTTGCATTTTTTGCTACTTCTAAATCATGTGTTATTAAAATGATCGTATGACCTTGCTCATTTAACAAATTCATAATCTCCAAAATTTCCTTACTTGTTTTACTATCAAGAGCGCCCGTCGGTTCATCTGCCAGTAAAATAGGAGGGCTTCCAGCAAGGGCACGCGCAATTGCAACACGCTGTTGCTGCCCTCCTGATAATTGTGTAGGTAAATGATTCGCTCGATCTACTAGACCTACTTTTTTTAACGCCGAAAGAGCAATTTCTCTTCGTTCAGCCGTTTTCATCCCTCGATAAATAAGAGGAAGTTCAACATTTTCTACCGCAGTTAACTTTGGTATAAGATTGAAATTTTGAAAAATAAATCCTATTTTTTCATTCCGTATAGTTGCTAGTTGCGAACTTTTCATTTGCCCTACATCTTCATTATCAATCAAATATCGCCCAGAATCTGGTCGATCTAAGCATCCAATCATGTTCATAAATGTTGACTTACCTGAACCTGATGGACCGATGACTGATATAAAATCCCCCTTTTGGATATCAAGAGATACACTCTGAAGAGCCATTACCGTTTCTCCACCAAGTTCATACATCTTCGTCATGTTTTTTATTTGAATAATCGGCTCAAAGTTAGTCATTATTTACCTCCTTGTCCTCCACTTGGTTGTTTTCTTTCAAAGTTTCTTCCTCCGAAACCACCACCAGAGAATCCTCCACCAGGGAACCCACCTTCTTGGAATCCCCCACCTTGCATCATAAATCCGCCAGAATTACCCCTAGATTGAACTCTCGGAATTTCAATAGACTCCCCTTCACTTAATCCACTTGTAATCTCTACATTCGTATCATTTGAAATACCAGTTTCCACCGTAACTTTCTTTGTAGATTCATCTGTAGATGTAGGAACTAATACATATTTTTCATTTCCATTTTTATACACTGCCTCTACTGGAACATATAACGCATCTGATTTACTTTGTATTAAAATACTCGCTTCCGTTGACATCCCAATTTTCAAACCTTTTGGATTTTTAATTTTTACAGTTACATCAAATGATGAAACGCCATTTGTCGATGTACCTTCATTTGCTACTTTCGCTACAATCCCATCGAATGTTTCACCTTCAAAAGCACTTGCTGTAATCTTTACTGACTGTCCAACTTTTACCTTTGTAATATCTAATTCATCGACACTGATTGTTGTTTCCAGAGAACTGTAATTTGTAATATGTGCCACCGTCGCCGAACTTTGTACAGAATCTCCACTATTAACAGCAAGACTAGTAATTGTTCCGGCAACTGGTGCCTGTAAAATACTACCATCTGTAAATTTCACAAGTGTCGCACCCTCTTTTACAACTGAGCCTTCCTTTACATTTACAATATCCGCTACTAAACTACTACCCCCAGTATTTCCTGTACTAGAATTATTCGAAGAACTGCCACTATCCTCTCTTGTAATCGGTAACGTAACCCCATCTTCATCTTCCATACGCATTAGTACTTTCCCCTGCGATGCCCCGCTACCACTACTTATGTAAACATTTGTAATTTCTCCATCTTTTGGTGCCGTAACAACCTCACCATTTTTAAATGTCACAAGTGTATCACCTTTATCGACAGATTCTCCAGATGAAACACTAACACCATCCACAACAAGAATTGTATTTGCCGCAGTAACATCTTCGTCAGTATTTGCAGTTACAGAACCCGATCCAGTAACAGCCACTTCTAACTTTCCTTTTTGTACCGTAATTGTTTGTGCTGAAGCCATCACATTTTGAGCTTGATTAGCTTGACTCTTACTATATATAAACCAACCACTTCCTCCACCAACAGCAACAACAATAACTGAAATAATAACCCACTTTTTCAATTTACTTTTCTCCTCTCCATCATCTTGATTCACTTCGTATTTGCTGAAACATTACTCCTCCTAATTTCATTTGATAAGGCTATTTTGAGTTGTGTACCTTAAATTTTCCTTAATAGATTTCAAGCATTTAAAACGCTTATTTACAGCGAAAAAAATAACCCCTTCTGAATTAATAGAAGGGGATTTTTTTACTTTCACTAAAAAATTCTATGGATTATTAATATAATTTCATGAATAGTAAATTGATTATTAACTTTGCTCTAGCTTTATCCTAAGCCTACATTACACTAACCTTTTCATTACTCCAAAATATAAAAGCATTTTCTATATCCATAAGTAACTTTGAAAATTTGATTACTACAACAAATCCCAAAAAAAAGACTACCTTTACAATATTTGCAAAGGCAGTCTATGATAATTCTTGAAAATATAACTTATTTATAATAGCAACTCTCATAATGATTCGGTCTTAGTTTTGAACGCTAATAGAGCTGTTCAATTATCTATATCACCTAAAATGCAGTTAAAATTATAAATATACTCTATTTCAACTTCTCACTTTAGAACACTTAAAATGCTTGTACTAATCCGCTTAAAAATTGGGTTTTGATTATATCTTCTATAAATGGATTTTAGAAGATAGCTTCTTTTTAATATTTTATGAAACCCTTCCCATTTAACAAGGGATTTTTCCCGTTCACTGATATAATTAAAAATTCTAGCGCTGTTATCTTGATCTAGGTGTTTAAAATAATAATTTCTATTTAAACTAAATTCTTCTTTTTCTTTAAAACCATTGTTTATATATACGCTTAATTTATCAACTAATTCTGAAGAGTCGTAAGCAACTTCTCCGAAAACTTCATTTCTTAAATCCATGTAGCTACCTTGAGTTTCTAAATATTTATCCAAATCAAAATGAAAGAATAGTACCGGTTTCTTTTGATAATATGTTTCCCAGGCTACACTAGAATAATCTGTAATCAATAAACTTGATCGCATAATTAGATCATTAATATTTGTTTCTCCAAATTGGATAACATTTATATGCTCATGAGAACTTGTAAAGTTTTCAACATATGGCATAAATTTTGGATGGACATAAAAGTTCAATGTAAGATCATTTTCCTTTAACAATTGGGAGAGCTTTTCTGATTGGATTAGATTGTTATACACATGATAATAATCAGATAAAATAAATTTATCATCATCTACTTCTTCAAGCCAGTTTCTCCATGTAGGCATTAAGAGTATTTCTTTTTTTGTATTTTGATGCGATTTATCCTCTAATACATCCCATCTAGATAGACCGGTAACAATGACGTTATCTTCTTTGTATCCAAATTCTCTTTTTACGATTTCTTTTTCAAAATCAGAAGATACTACAAATAGGTCTGCACCGTTAGAAGATTTTGCTTTAAATGAATTTCCAACTTTTTTCAACCCTAGAACACCATGTTGTAAAAACACATACTTTTTCTCATATAAAAAATCTCGGATAACTCCTTGAGAAACTCTCCATGCAAATCCATGACCTTTTGTCTCTGAGGATACAATTAACTTGGATGCAAGTAATAGAAAAAGATGTTTAAAACTCATGAAGTAAACGACACGTTTTTTATAAGGGGCCAAGTTTTTTTCATCAGCTGAACCCTTTTTAATCACATAGTAAACCTTCTTATTATATTGATTTTCATAACAATATTTAAAGAAATAGAAGCTATTGTCTTGAGCCGTTTCTGAGTATTTTTCATGAATAAGCCATATTGGCTTCCTTGTAAAATACCAGAACAATAAACTATATAAGAAAAAGGCAGCATACTCATTAATCTTATACTGAAGGGATTCGAATTCGCCTTTTTGTCGATATGTTAAAGCTAGATAATCATTCGCAGTAATGTACGGATAAATCATATAGTTATCAGGAGTATTTACAGTATAGTTAAATATACCATGTTTCAATTTTTTACTAATTAAATAATTATCATTGCGAATTCGTGCATGATGTTCATCACCATTATCAATAGTAATTGAAATGAAAAAATCCCAATAAAATTGGTCTAATTCTAACTGGCTGATATTTAATTCAGCTTTAACCGTTCTACTATTCTTATCACGAGAAAACTCTTCAGTACAAGGGATCTGAATTTCATGACTCTTATCCTGCCTTAACCTAAGTGTGATATGATTTACTACAAAATCATGTGTTCCTTTTAGATTAATCGAGGCAATAAGTTTTAATACCCCTTGCTTATTTATAGACAATTCATGGATTTTTGTTTTTATAGGATACTTTGAATTCATATACTGTTCTGGAGTACAAAAATGGAAAGAGAACTCATTATTTAATGCCAAATATGGTGCTATCCCAAACACTTCATTTAACATTATATAGCCGAAACGCTTATCTTTCTCTGACAAATGCTTTTCATTAAAGTTTCCGATTCGTTTATTTACTTTCACATTATCAAGGTATAGTTCCATAAACAAATCCCAGCGACTGTTTTCTGTAATTTTACCTTGAAACTGCTTAATCGGAATGATGATGTGTTCTTTATTCCCGGATACTGACCTTTTTACATCAAGTGTAATAGTTTTAAAATCATTTCTTTTCTTTATATAGAACTCAACATTATTAGCATGTTTCAATTCTTTAGAGCATATATCAAATGTTATATATAAATCCTCAACCCTTAGATTTTCTATATTAGCTTGCTCATTAAATGTCAGCTCTTTTTCCTTACGAGGCATGTTATTCCCCCCATAGCTCTGTATTTTCTAAGTCGTCTAGCAGAATAACTGCATTTCTCTATACTTAGTATTGAAAATATTTTCATCTATATTTTTAATGGGTTATACAATAATTTTCCAATCTGCCGTTCTTCTGGTAAATTTGTTACTGAACTCCTAATGTCAATACATATTCGGACAAATTGACACTTTATAGTTCTGTACCTATTATTTCTCCAGTTTTTTCTTTATAGACTGTTCTAGTTTAACACACTTTTCATATTTCTTTTCTACAAAGTATGACAAAAAATATTCACCCTTATTAGTGGACCGATTGTTTAATACATAAGGTATTAAATCCTACAAACATGATTAATTATAAATCATATTAGGCAAAGAGTCACGACTTACCATTTGGTAAATGTTTTCTGAAAAGGATGTTGTTTTTTTTCGAAGAAGTGTGAATACTAAATACAACATTGATACAAAAGTATTATCACGTTAAATATAAAATCATATCATTAATTTTAGTTCGAGAAAAGTGAAAAAAAAAACAAATACCTATTAGTTTTGGCAAAATTTATCCTACATAAAATCTTTAAAAAATATCTAGCTACGATAAGATATTTTGGTTTATTACTTAATTTTGGAGACTACGATTGTTAAAACAAAACTACTAATCACATGAATTTTTAAAATAAAATCAAAAAATGCATATCCTCCCATTCTTCATAACCAAAATGAAAAAAGAGACGATATGCTTAGCTTACTTCAGTAGCATTCTAATTGAATCTTTTTTAAACCCTACTTTGTATGACGTAATTTATCGCAATTGAATATTTTTCTACGAATTGATCGAGTAGTACGAAATAGCTTCCTTTATATTCTTTTTAATTCATCCAAATACACTTATTAAAAAGTATCAGCAATTCTAAGAATAAGTTGCGTAAATTGTTTAAAGTCTCCAAGATGATTCTCAATAATTTTTTCTACGATATCAAGGTTAATATTTTGATAATCATGCATAGCAATATTTCGAAGACCGACCATTGCTTTAAGTTTCATAGACAATCCAAGATCTAGAAGTGAGTTAGCTACTAATAAGTCAAAAGCATCACAGCTTGATTGTGGTATTCCTAGCTTTCTCACTGCAACTGAGTGCATTGCTAAATCGATACACGCTTCGGATGTACGTTGTATGTTTAGAATAATAGAATCTTGTTTTGTATAGTCAGTAAGATTAGACGGGTTATTATCATAACCTTCATTAATTCTTTTGATGCTATGTTCTATTCTTGAAATTTTATTTAAAATTACTTGATTATTCATAAATAGAACCTCTTCTCTTAATTAGATCTAAAATATCTTCCCGTCTTCGTTTAGCTATACATACATATTTAGTGCTTTTATTTCAAAATTAATTCTCCGCTCACCTTCTGAACAGTATATTACTTTGCTTTTAAGTATAATTTTAGCTTGAATTACTGTTGAAGCATTGTCGATATACTACTAAAATATGAAAATAATATTTTTCATTATATCACGTTCTGTTGTTTAAAATAATGAATAAACAGCGTTAGAACAATTAAAGAATACCTGATACATTAATTAGGATTATCCTTACCTTCATTCACAAACTTAATTGTTTCTTTTATTTACATGAAATCGTTTTTTTCTTTCCCATAAAAAATCACCCGGTTATAAACTGGGTGATTTTTTTGCCGTGGTTCCAAATAAGTAATTCCCTTGAGTCTCTATATTAACTTTAAATTAAAAAATACTTTTTACTAATTTAATCCTAAATCACTTAAAATACTATCTAACGTTGCACCTTTGTAAGTAGTTTTAGGTTTTGGCGCTTTATTGACAGTTGGGTTTTGTAAGCCAAAGTTTTTAATGATGTAGTCCATATCCTTTTTATCTATTACTTTATCGAAGTTGATGTCTGCTGTTGCTTTATTTTTACCCCAGTATGTTTGTATTGTTAAAGCATCTAGAATGTCGATCACATCATCTTTATTTACATCGCCAGCTGCTGTTGTTGGAAATACAAGATTATATCTTTTTCCTAGTGTTTCTCCACGTACTTCTTCTGATAAAAGCACTTGTCTGTTCATTGTAAAATGGCCAGGGACATCGACTTTGTAAGTATAGGCTTTTTGATCAGCTTTCATTCCTTCTGCGCTGTATTGACCACTTTTGTTTATGATTGGTTGTACCGTTGTTTTTCCATCATATGAAGTTATCGTTACTTTTGCTCCAATTTTACTTTGATCAATAGTAGAATTTGTTTTACCTGTTGTAGGATTTATTGTACCTTCTAATTTTAATATTCCATCTAGTTTTGAATAAGCTTGCTTAATCTTGTAAGTCTCCATAAACGTATAGACATTATTTGTTTCAACGTTCGATTGGTCAATCGTAGATGAGTTCATTAGATGCCAATAAAATGGTATCCCATTTGAATATTTCTCTGCTGTTTTCAAGTCGAAATTAAATAATTGTATATCTTCTGGTAAAGCTTGAGTTCCAGAGTAAGTAAATGTAAATGTATAAAGTTGAAGTGCTCCTGAAGGTGTTGAAGACACCGAAACTTGCGCATCACCATACTGCTTTACAGCTTCATTTACAACTACATTTTGAATTGTTGCAAGGTTTGGATCTACTTGTAAATTTATTTTTGTTGTTTTTAAGTTTTTCATATTATTTGAACGAACACTGTAGTTTACTGTATCTCCTGTTGTGACAATCTCTTTATTGGCTTTTAAGTAGAAATATGGTAAATTTTGATCTACAAATGCAACTCTTAACATGTTTGTAGCGTTGCTTGTAAAGTTTTTTGCTGCATCAAAACCATAAAACTTAACTTCGATAGGTGTAGTACGCTTTTTCACTAAAATTTGATCTGAATAGTTTCCATCTTTATCTGTTTTAATTGTAGGTGATGGTCTCTCACTGTCATAAAACGTTACAATTGAGTTATTAGATTGATTTAATGGTAGACCTAAACGGCTTGCTTCATCAGTTTCCGGATCATTTAAATTGATGTTAAAGTCGTATAAAAATTCACCTTTTGAATCAAATTGACTATCTTTATATTCAATTACTTTTTGATCTAAATGATCAAAGCTAGTCGTCATATTTGGTGCTCCTTGGTCAAATATGAAATCAGCAGTCTTTGTGAAAGACTTACCTTTTTCATTCGTACCAACCAGTTTTAATTTGTATTGACCTGCTTTTGCATAAACAGGTTCACTACTAATCGGGGCTTTTGCATCGCCTGTAAAAGGATAGTACAGAGAATTAAACCCTCTTCCAACAAAATAGTCTTGATTTTCATTCAATATAATTGGTGTAAATGAACCAATTAAACCAATGTCTTCCCCTGTTATTGCATCTTGTAACACTAAATCTAATGTTTTCATATGTGACTTCAATGAATAATTAAACGATAATTGTGGGTATGCATTTTCTGGCCAGCTTGTATCTACACCAAACACTGGATTATAAATATTTAAATAGTCGATTCCTTCATTAACTACACGGCCACCAAATGGAATTTGATAGTTTTCCGTTGGATCCTCTGTATTTGTAAATGTAATGAACCCTTCATACGTTCCTTTTTCCGCTGTTTTTGGAATCGTTAAGTTAAACTTGATGTTTTTTTGGCTAATTCCATTTAATTTAACAGAAGTCGGCCCAGTCAAAGTAACATTATTCTCTGCTGCATCTTTAGACCCTCTTAAACCAGTTTGGAATTTCACATCCACTTTAAACGTTTTTACTTTTTCACTACGATTTTTTAATGTAATTTTGCGAGAATCCGTAATATCTTGATCATTAAAACCATATGATCCGAAGCTAATGCCACCTGTTAATTCTTCGATTGATTTTTGTTTTCCATTAATGATCATTGGCGTTTGATCTACTACTTCTAATTCTACATTCGAATGAATAGCCTCATAAGCGTCAACGCGTCCACTCCCCGCTTCAAATACACTATAAGCTTTTGATAAAGGATCTGCTGTATTCATTAGGATTGATTTAATATCTTCTGGTTGAAGATCTTTATTTGATTGAAGTAATAATGCTGACACACCTGCTACATAAGGTGCTGCCATTGATGTACCTGATAAGCGTGAATAGGCATATTTATAATCTTCAGGTTTTGATCCTTCAACCATTTTATCGTTTATATAAAATGGCACTGTTGATAGAATTGCCACTCCTGGAGCTGTTACTTCAGGTTTAATATCGTAGTTTACTCTAGAAGGACCTCTAGAGCTAAAATTTGCTAGTTCATCAGAAGCAGTTTGTACTTTATGATAATCTCCGAATGTTAAATCATTTTTACCTGCTTTGATAGCAGCTAAAATTAAACTGCCTTCTTCATTCGAAACAGAGAATGAAGGAATCGCATCCATTGACTCGCCTAAATATGTTTGTATTGCTCCTTCCGCTTTGTTAGCTTCATCGTTATACATTAATACGCCAATTGCACCTTTGTCTTTTGCATTTTTGATTTTGTCTATCAATCCATTCGTACCACGCTTAATAAAAGCTATTTTCCCATTTACGTCTTTTCCGTTAAAGTCAGCCGGATTAGCTAGTCCAACATCAACTAATTGATACGTCTTACCTTTTAAAGTTGTTAAATCATCTTTATAATTTCTTGCTAATTGTCTTAAAGTATAGTTTTTTCCATCTTGTACACCCGCATATTGAAAAATATCTAATGCAATGGATGATGCACCAACTGTCAACGCCAATGCTGCAGTTCCAGGTGAACCAAGCGTGTACATTTTATCTCCACTATTCCCCGCAGAAACGACTGTTGTAACGCCACTTAAAACTGCATTATTAACTGCAATTGAAGTAACGTATAATGGATCATTAATTGATGCCCCAAGTGACATATTAATGACATCCATACCGTCCTGTAATGCTTGATCTATTCCCGCAATAATCGCTTCAGTTGTTCCGCTTCCATAAGAACCAAGGACACGATATGCATATAATTCAGCTTCAGGTGCTGCACCTAATGTCTTATATTCACTATCTGATACACCACGCCCACCGATAATTCCCGCAACATGTGTACCATGTTCAGTATAGAATGTACTACCATTACTTATTTCTGGCTTCCCAGATTTTTTCCAATCAGCGTAAGTCGTTTCCATTGGATCATTATCTATATCAACGAAATCATATCCACCTTTATAAGCATCCTTTAAGTCTGGGTGGTTATAATCCATTCCGGTATCCAAAATCCCTACTTTAATTCCTTTTCCAGTAAATCCTTCTGCATGTAAACGATCCAACGCATCATATGGAGTATAGTTTGCAACATTGGCCTCATCAGCTTTAAGTTGTTCATTTTCCTTTGGTGGATCAATTGTAAATGTCTGGTTACTCCAAACTTTTTTAACTGCTTCTGATTTTAATAGACTCTTTATTTGGTTTGCTGGTAGAGTCATAGAGACACCATTAAATGCATGTCTATATGAACGATTTATTTTATAATCTACTTTTTTACTTTTGTTTTCTGTTAAAATTTGATTAACATCTTCCTTAAAAGTAGCATGGTCTTGATCAATTAATTTTTCTGCATCAGATATTGATAATGTTTTACCTTCTATACTCGCTTCAATTTGAGCGACTTTAACAGGTTTATTTACAAATTCAATAATGACACTTGTTTCTTTTGATGAATCTAAGTTAATATTAGTAGAAATTTTTGGCCCAGATTCTTCGCTTGTTTTTAGCTGTTTAAGGGCTGCTCTTTGCTCAGAAGTTAAATTTGCTAAAATATCTTCAACATTTCTAGGAGTTGCGGCTTTTGATACGTTCGTAACTTCTCCTAAGGAACCTAGAACAAAGCTGGATGTTAACGCTAAAACACAAAAACTTTTCAATACTTTACTTTTCTCTCTCTTTTTCCCCATTTGTCTACCTTCTCTCAATCTATTTTTCTAGTCAAAACAGTATTATCTTTAGAAAACCTGTCTTGACCTGATTTTTAAAAAATCAGAATTTTATTGATTCATTTATTCGACAATAATATTCATAATTTTTACTTAATTTTATATTTCCGATAGATCATTGTAAAATACATAATTGTTAACCATCGTTAACTACAAGTTAATTTATAAATAAATTTTATTCTTTAGGCAAGCTCCCTCTACTCTTAACCATCCTTTAGAGAAATACAAATAAAAAAACTTCTCCCATAAATGATTGGGAGAAGTTGATAAGAGTATTTATTTTTCTACTCCAAATTATCTAATTCTAAATAGACTAAAATACTTTCCAAAGTTGCACCCGTAGTCCTTGGTTTTGGATTTTCTTGAACCGGCGAAACTATTATTCTAGGACTCTTTACATAATAGTTAGTTTTTCTTTTATTTAATCCTAATTGTTTTAAAATACTTTTCAAAGTTGAACACTTGTATATAGTCTTTGGTTTCGGTTCATTTGGAATTTGTTGATCTTTTACATAAACTACTTTAGGGAAATTGAAAACAGCTTTTGCTTTTCCCCTTCTTTTCCTTCTTTTAATCATTTAATCCTAATTGAGTTAAGATACTTTCCAAAGTCGCACCCTTAAAAGTCGTTTTTGGCTTTGGAGCGTTAATTACTGTTGGATTTTGCATTTTAAAGTTCTTTTCTACGAAAGCAATATCCTTTGCATCGACAGTACCATCATAATTAATGTCTGCACTGCGTTTATTTGTTCCCCAGTATGTTTGAATCGCAAGTGCATCCATTATGTCAATCACATTATCTTTATTTACATCCCCAGCAACTGCTGTATCAACAGTTTCTGTGCCTAACGTTTTAAGAATTCCATACATGTTGCCATCCATTGTACTAAAAGCATTCGTAAATTTATTGTACGTTGTAAAGTGTCCAGGAATATCTTGAACAAACGTCAAATCATCACGAGTCAGTGGTAAACCATTTACTAAAAATTGTCCGTTTTTAGCCACTGTACCTGTATATGTTTTTCCAGTACGATCTTGGACTGTTAAAATCCCACCAGCTTTTGAATAGTCTTTAGATAAATCAGTACCACCGTTCTTTAAAAAGGCTTCCGCACGGACTACACCTTTTACAGCAGAGAAGTCTTGGAAAATAACGATTGGTGCAATATACGTAAAAGGATTTGTTACAACATTATCAACACTTGTGATTGTTGTATTCACAAATTCGAAGCTAGACCAACTCTTAATATTATGATTATCTTGAATCTTAATCGTTACATCGACCATTGGAACATCACCAGTTACTTCTTTTGAACCATCAAATGTAACATTAACATCAGATTTTACTTTTGTACCGGTAAGAGCTGTCGTTGTTGTATTTAACTGTCCACCTAAAGCTTGTGCTGCAGGATTTATTTTAATGCTTTCAATAGTTGTATCTAATGTATCTGTAGTGAAATTGTAATTTGCTTGTTTTATTTTGTTCACGTTGTTTGCACTAAGTGTAATTGTAAGCGTGTCTCCAGCATGTGTGTTAACACGGTTTAATCGTGTTTTAACATTCGGTTGACCGTAAACATATGGCGTCGTGTCTTTTACAAAGAAGTATTGTTTTTGACCATAAGTGTTACTTGCTTGGTCACCACCGATAAACCAAATGTTGAATGCTGGATCAGCTGGATTCATTAGAATTTCATCTTTTGCATTTCCGTTTGCATCTAAATCAACTGTATCCGTTAAAAACATACCGCCATAAGCAGCTGCAATTGTATTTTTAGATTGATTAACATTGAAACCAGCAGACTTCATTGTATCGATTGTTGCGTCGTGAATGGTAGCAGTAAATGGAAGTGTTTTTTGACCTTCTTTGTATTCAACAAAAGGATTATCTGCTTTTTCTCCATCTACATGCACATCAAAATTAGTAGGCATTGTATTGTCAATGAATAAATCTTGAGAAATGACAGATGTTTCACCAGCATCGTTATAACCAACAAGTTTAAGCTTATAACGACCTTCTTTTGGTAATACCGCCTTATCTCTAATCATAGTATGACTCTCATTCGTAAACGGGTAATAGTATCCCATGAATGGTACAAATGTGTATTGTTGATTTTCGTTATAATTCATACCATCAAACCAATTTGTAATTCCTAAGTCTTTTCCGGAAGCTGCATCAGTAAGTACTACATCGATCGATTTCATATGAGATTTCAACGAGAATGATGCTGTTAAATAAGGACTCGTTAATGGGCTACCTATATTGTTTCGATCATTCGATAGTGATTGGCGAGAAAGAGTAAAGTCCTTAAATCCTTTTTCGACATAATGTGCACCGAATGGGACTCGGTATGTCTCAGATTTGTCATTGTGATTCGTATAAATAACATATCCTTCGTAGATACCTTTTTCTGCTGAATCTGGAATCGAAATTGTTACATTTTTAGTCACTTTACTTTGCGCGTTTATTTTAATCGATTTGTCTGTTACAACTGTTACGCCATTCTTTTCTGCGTCATTTGAGCCTCTTACATTTGTTTGGAATACAACACTTACATCGAATGTTTTAGATTTATCACTATGGTTTTCAAACGTTACAGAACGAGATTCAGTTGCATCTAAACCAGTAGAATATACATTACCAAAGCTAAGTGCCCCAGTTATTTCTTTGATTTGTTTTTCTCTTCCATTAACAATCATTGGTGTTTTATCTTTCACCTTAATTTCAATAGAAGAATGAATTGCTTGGTAAGGATCCAAACGTCCTGCACCTTGTTCGAATACGCTATACGTTTTGCTTAATGGGTCTGCTGTATTCATTAAGATTGCTTTTACATCTTCTGGTTGTAGATTTGGTTGTGCTTGTAGTAATAATGCTGCAACTCCTGACGTGAATGGAGTTGCCATTGATGTTCCAGACATACGATCATATGCATATTTAAAGTCAGCTGGATTTGCTGGATTATGAATAAATCCTGGAACAGTTGATAATACACTTACACCTGGTGCAGTAACTTCAGGTTTAATATCATAGTTCATGCGAGAAGGTCCTCGAGAACTGAAAGCTGCTAATTCGTCACCTTTTGTTGTAATTGCTCCTAAGTCGCTGAATGTAAATTCTGTTTTGCCATTTGCTATTTGTTGTTTTAGTGCTAGTCCATCTGCCATGGTTAGATTAAATGAAGGAATAAAGTCTACACCTTCAGCTAAATAAAATGGCATGTACCCATCTACGTTATTATAGATAAGGATAGCAGCAGCTCCTTTTAATTTTGCTTGTAAAATTTTATCGTTAATATCAGTCGTTCCGCGTTGTACAAGGACTAATTTACCGGTTACATCTGATTTATAGTCGGTTGCTTGGCCAACCCCTTCGATATTCACAATTTGATAAGTCTTACTGATTAGAGAAGAAATATCGTCTGAATATCCTTTCGCCAATAAACGCATATCAGACTCTAAATTGTCATTATGACCTTTCATTGTCGGGAAATTCATTGGCACATCACTTGCACCTACTGTAAGCGCTAAAGCGGCAGCACCTGGGAATCCTAACGTATACATTTTATCTCCTGAATTGCCAGCAGCAACAACTGCAGTTACACCGTTTAATACCGCATTATTAATTGCAATACTTTCAGCAGCCATCGGATCATTATAGTTAGCGCCTAGTGATAGGTTCATAACATCCATACCATCTGCCACAGCTTTGTCAATTGCTGCGATAATTCCTTCAGCTTGACCACTACCTCCTGGACCAAGCACACGATATACATAAAGCTCAGAATCAGGAGCGATACCAGTAGTTGCATAATCACTATCTGCTGTTCCTTGACCTGCAATCGTCCCCGATACATGTGTTCCGTGTTCTGTCACGTAACTTGCTGCTCCGTTAACTCCTCCTGGTTTACCAGCTTTTACCCAATCCTCATATGTTGTTTCCATTGGGTCGTTATCATTATTTATAAAATCGTATCCGCCTTTAAAGGCAGCTTTTAAATCTGGATGGTTGTAGTCAATACCTGTATCAAGTACAGCGACTTTTATTCCTTTACCTGTGAAACCCTCTTTGTGCAATTCGTTTATTTTAAGGAAGGATCGTTCTGCCGCCATCCCTTGTCCTTTTGCTTCAGTAGAAGTAGTTTCTTGTACAGGTTCATCTAACTTTACAGTTGTGTCACTATAAATTGCTTTAACTGCTGTTGATTTCACTAACTCTGGTATTTTGTTTGCCGGAACTTGTAATGCTACTCCGTTGAATGCGTTTTTATATTGACGTTTTACTTTGTAGGAACCTTTTGCATCATCTTTAAACGTTGACTTTAAAACTTTTTTGAAAGTTGCATGATCACTTTCTACATTGTTTTTGGCTTTTTCAGCAGATAAACTTTGACCATCTACAGCTGCTTCAAGAACAGCAACTTTTTGTGGTTTATTTTTAAACTCTACGATTACTGATACAGTTTTTGAACTGTAAAGGTCTATATCTTCTGATAATTGAAGACCCGTTCCGTTGAACTTATCTAGATTCTTAATCGCTTCACGTTGTTCTGGCGTTAGATTCAAGATTTTTTTAGGATTAATGTTTACATCGGTATTCGCATTAAATTGTGGATTGTCAAGTGGATCTGTACTAAATGGACTTTGAGCTAATACGTTATAAACTTGTCCTTGCGATAATGCAACCCCAACAACCAGAGCCCCAGAAAGAAATTTGCCAAACTTTTTTCTCTTCATATTGCATCTCCTCAACCTTTTTTCTGGGCAAAACATAATTCTACTTTTTGTAAAAAAAGATTTTGCCTACTTTTGATAAAAATCAGAATTTTACCATCTAGTTATTTCGACAATAATATTCATAATTTTTATTTAATTTTATCTTTTCTAAATATTAGTGTAAAATACATAATAGTTATCCATCATTAACTATCGGTTAATATAAGGAGGGAATGCTTTCTATGCATTTTGAACAACTACTTTACATTGCAGAAATAGGAAAACAAGGTTCAATCACAACTGCTGCAGAAAAACTTTGTGTTTCCCCACCAGCTATTAGCAAATCCATTTCCAACTTGGAAAAAGAACTCGGCATTCAAATTTTTACACGATCAAAAAAAGGGATGGTCCCTACACACCAAGGGAAGGCAGTAATCAAGAAAGCATTTGAAGTCATTTTAAAAGTTGATGAATTTAGGGAAGAAGCGAAATTACAAGCACTAGTTAAAACAGAACTAAAAATATCCTGTGTACCAGGGTTGACCTATTGTGCTTTTGACGCTTTAGTCAAACTTCAAACTGATTTTCCTGAAGTGATTGTCGAAATCCAAGAAAAGGAAACATTTCAAGTATTGAGAGATATAAAGAATGGCAAATGTGATATCGGATTACTTATGGCAAATAAAACAGATATACAAAGTGAATTTGATATAGCGAATGAAACATTGGCTTTAGGAAGGCCTTGTATTTGTGTAGGAAAGAATTCTAAATTTGCATTCTATGAGTTTGTAACACCAGAGGATTTACAAAAAGAATGTTTTGTTACAAATATCGGGGAATTTACAAGGAACATAATGAATACCTATTTTTCTAAGAATCAAGTATTAATCCGGACTAACAATATAGAAATCATTAAAAAAGCAATTAAAGAAGGGGTTGGAATTACATTTGCCTATAAAGAAATGCTAACTAAAGATGTCGATGTGCAAAACGGAGAAATCATCATTATACCTTTAAAGAATTGTGAACTGCTTGAAAAACCGGTTAGCTATATTTACGCAAATGATAAACAGCTTACTTCTCCTGCTCGAACATTTTTGAATTATGTACAAGATTTTTGGATTGAATAGAATGTCTGTCGCTAAACTAGATAGGGGAATTTAATTTTACTACTCATGAACCACTCCCATCACTTAGCTAAAGCTTTTAGCCAATTTGACTATTCCAGCTGTATTATAAAATGGGCAGAAAAAAATACAAACCTTTTTGATACATTTAGTTTTCTCGATCTATATGGTTGTGATAGACCTTTCTTTCAAAACTCTAAAGTCTTAAACTTTCTTCCATTTAAAGCTATGCTAAAAAATAATAATGACATAAAGGTTAAATAACCATGGATCTTTTATGAGTCATGGTTATTTTAACACTTCATATTTGTGGTTATGCAAACAACGAACTACCATCTTGTAAAATTTGGTATATTTCTTTCAAACTTTCTATCACATACTACTATTAAAAAGGAGGTTTAATGTGAAAGAAACCATTATTTTTCTCGTTCTATTTTCGTTAACTTTTTTAGTTGTGTATCAACTCAATTTAATTACAGGTTTTCCAAATAAATACGTATTTCTTTCGATTAATTTAGGATGGATTGGCTTAGTCAATATTGATTTTATTTTAATCGTTTTTCTGATTTTTTATTTTGCAGTAAGTATATTGAGACTACGAAAATGAAAATTTTTTTTGAAGATTAATCGTAATCAACAATAGGATCGGAATGATAATCTGCAATGGTACATGTACATATTTAGGGATAATCTCAAAGCCAATCTTTTCATGTTCGAAATATGAACCCGTTCCAAAATATGAAAAAAATAAAATGATTATACCAATAAAAAACGTGATTAGTTGATGGTGCTGAAGATGAAACAGTTCGACTGTTCCTGAAACGGCTCCAAAAAAGAACACAGAAATTTTAATGAACCCAAGAATAACAAACGAAATCACCGCTAGAGATTCTAATCTTGTAAAAAAATCCCCTATATTAATTAACGAAACACTTGAGAGTACTGGAAAATTAGAAGCTTCAATTAAATCAACCCCTAGGTTACCAAGGTGGATAATCGATGAAGTGGCTAAGAATATTCCAGCGGTTACAATCGCGAATGAGCCTACTTTTGTTGACTTATGTGGTCGATCAAAATGGTGCATCAATAGCAGAAACACAACGACTTCACCGAAAGGTAACGAAATCGTTGTCGGGAAAACGGTGTGAAGTACTGGGCTCCAACCATTCTCAAGTACTGGTCTTAGTCGGTCAAGCGAAAAGAATCCTGCGATAAGCTGACAGAACAACAATAAAGTGATAATCGCTGAAGTAAACAAAAAGCAAATCCAAACTGTTCTCGCAAAAGTTGTAAAGCCTTTAATAACAGTGTAAATCAAAAGAAACATCATTAAGATTGTGATTGTGAAGATTGTTGTCATTTCCAAAGCAACCGTACTGATTACTTCAGAGAAATCTCTTAGAACACGAGCCGCGATATAGATACAATAGATGATATAGATCAGACCGACAAATCCACCTAAGTATTTTCCCCAAGCGATTTGCAAAAATTTAATTAATGAACTTGATGGGTCATTGTGATAGATCGCCATATAGATGCGATACAATAGTAATCCACATAATAAGCTAATCAAGATTGCAATCCAAGAATCCTGTTTTGCGGATTTCGCCGGTTCTAAAAACCCCGCGGTGCCGATTAAGAATATTGTCATTAAACTAAACAATTGTTCACTATTAAATTTCATCTTCTTCATAAATTCACCTTGCTTACTCTTTATTAAACAGAGGACTTGCAAGCATACCCTTTCGTCGAATAAATACTTTAGCCTTTACTTCAATATCTGCTTTCGCAAACAGGTCTCTCCACTTATTTTCAACTTTCTTCCATTGTTGCGGATTGTTGATATGAAGCCTATTACCAAAGCCAAATACATCACTTTTATAGTTTTGAGCAGTTAAGATTCCATCACGCATTTGAGCTTCAACAACTTTTCCTGCCTTCTTTTGAATGTTATTTATTTCTTTGAAACTTTCTAAATTACTAGAACAGCCCGTTTCATCTAAAACTGCAAGAAAAGAATTATCGATACGAATAAATGCCTTGTTATTATTTACTTTTACATCTGTTTTAAGTTTCTGCTCTGTTATGCGCAAAGAAATGTATTGATTATGGCCACATGGAACTGCGAGATTTGTTTCTTCTAATTGTTTACGAATCATGAGTAGCGCCCGTGTTTGTTTACCGGATAACCATCCTACAAGTTTACCTTGTCTAAACAAAGCCACTTCATCAATTAATGTTTGAGTAGGCTTTATCGACTCGACATTCTTCAACTCCCCCTTTTCTTGCCGCTCATCAATCAAACTTACACCGCTGATCGCAATATCGGAACCAGTACTGCGTAAATTTTCGCCCAGCTGCAAGATATTAGGATTCACTGATTCCCCAAGAGAAGTTAGATTATTTTTCATTTTTGAAGCCATCTCCATTGATGAAACCTGATCGACAGGAGTAACAGTTCCTAATATTTTTTCCGCAGTTGTATTTTTTGCAACAATGACTGACATGATATTTGAAATTCTCGGCTCCCTTAGAATTGCATCCACAAATTCATTTAACCCATGCTTCGCTGCTTCCTCTCCAACTACTGCAAGTGTGACATGGGAATAGTCCATGATTTTAGTCACTTTTTTATTGGCATTCCTAGCTGCTTCTGAAAGTGTTTTTCCTGTACTTGAATAGATATTGGTTGGAGAGGCTTCCCCTTTACCACCTTCTTGACCTGCTAATTCTTTCGGATTGATAATTTGCATCGTGATTTTATAATTTGAATCTTTCGTCCAATCAACCCCTAATCCCATAACAAATGATTTTTTATTTAATTCTGTATAGTCACTACATCCGCTTACTAATGATAGGAAGCAAAACAAAATTATTGTCAGTTTAAGAATTCGAATCATTTTATTCACCTGGTTTGTTGTTTTTTTGTCTTTTTGCTCTTGATACTTGTGGAATTCGAGATTCTATAATGGTTTTCATATATTTTCTAGGCAAGCGAATGAAAAGATCTTCCTGATCTTTTAGAGAGAAAGGTGAAACTGGTGTTAAATAAGGAACATTAAATGATTCAATATCATTTAAGTGAATGAGCCAAAATAAAAACATTAACGCTATTCCATACAATCCACCTATTCCTGCACTTAAAATAAATAAATACCTAAGTAGTCGCGCAGAATTAGCTATGCTGTAGTAAGGAATGGCAAAACTTGAGATACCTGATATCGCGACTATAATAATCATAGCTGTTGAGATAAATCCTGCTTGTACTACTGCTTGCCCTATCATAAGTGCGCCTACGATCGCAACAGTAGTTGCTAAAACACGAGGGCTTCGGATACTCGCTTCTCTTATTAATTCAAATGCAATCTCCATCATTAAAAGTTCTACAATTGCAGGAAAAGGAACACTCTCTCTCTGTGCTGCTAAACTAACAAGTAAAGGTGTTGGAATCATTGGTGTATGGTGCGTGATTAAAGCTAGGAAAATAGCAGATAGTAAAATCGTGCTTAGAAAAGCACCAAAACGTAATAAACGAATAAAATTACCTACGATATAGCGTTGGTAATAATCATCAGGTGATTGAAAAAACATAGGAAGAGTGGCAGGCAAAACCAATCCAATCGGACTCCCATCTACTAAAATCCCAATCCGACCTTCTAATAAATTGGCTGCTACCACATCCGGTCGTTCCGTGTCCAGTACGGTAGGAAATGGGCTAAGCGAGTTTGACTCAATTAGTGTTTCGATATAGATTGACTCAAGTACACCATTTACTTTTATGTTCTCTATTTTTTGTTTAACTGAATCTAATATAGTATGATCCACTTTATCTTCAATATAGGTAAGTACAATATTAGTATTAGTTGCATCTCCTACTTGTTTCATTTCCATTTTAAAAAGCGGGTTTCTAATTCTATAACGGAGTAATGACATATTCGTTGCAATTGATTCAGTAAAGCTGTCTTTTGGACCTCGAATAATTGTTTGACCTGTTGACTCTTGTACTGAACGAAACTGTCCACTCTTTGTATCAACTAAAAGAACCTTTTCAATACGATCAACAAAAACAACTGTGTCTCCACCTAGAATCGCTGTCATGATTTTGTTCCAATTTGCTTCTGGAATTATTTGTGATACCTCAAACGTATTATCTTTTAGTTCATTCCAAAACGATAAATAATGTAGTTCATCAATTTTTTTATGACTCCATTTTGTTAATATTGGATTAACAATATGTAAGCTAATTAAGTCCGTATTCGAAATACCTTGCAAATGAATTATCGCTAATTTCCGTTTGGACGGTTCACCGACTTCGATTTCGCGAATAATTAAATCTGCACAATACTTCAACTCATTTTTTATTTGTTTTAAATTTGTATTTAAATCCGATGACAATTTAAACTGAGCTTTTTGATGTCTTGACTGTCTTTTGATCATTTAAGTGCTCACCATTATTTTCTATTGTTTAATAAGCAATTTTATCCAATTAAAGCTCTACGTATAACAATAATACTGATAAAAAAAGTTGGCATTTAACAATAGTCATGTAATGGTCCCCTGCATGTTAGGTGATTGCTTAAATAAAGAGTAAAAGAGAAGAGTAAGGAGTAGTCTTATCCCCGTTAAGTAGACGATATAAAAAACGACTAAACCGCTGTTATCCTGTATTTTCAGGTGTTACGGTTTAGTCGTTTTTATGAGCGAATATAATATCGATTAGCAATCACTAATGCGTTTCTGTATTTTTTAATAGCAGAAATCTTTCAACATATTGCATGCTTTACACAAATGATTTATTCTTCATTTCTAGTAAATTGAAGAGCAAACTGGAAAGTGTAAAAATATTTTATTAAATCTTCTAAATCATTTTTAGCTTTCTCCAAAATGACTTCATCTTTATATTCCGAGAATCTTGTGATATATCGATCTAATGTATCGTTTAGCTCGATCATATAATCAGAATTTTCAAGTTTCGCATTCATACGAATTAAGTCTTTTGCAAAAGCTTCACTTAATAATTGAATAGAAGGGATCTCAATTTCTTTTTTGATCGAAACAATTTTTGGCGTATAATCCATTCTGTATGCTTGACCTGGTATTTGCTCCCAAAATTGTTCCCATTCATCGAGCAATCCTGCCTTATAAAGAATCAACTTTAAATATCCACATAACCATGCAGTACAACTCGTATTTCTATTATTACAGCCCTTGCCTTCTTCTAACTCATCGCAAAACTTACAACAAGACCCACCCATTTCAATACAAACCTTACAGATTGATGAAATACCAACGCCATTTAAATACTGATGTCCAAATTGAATCAGTTCTTCTCTTGTCATGAGACGTTCATTTTCATACGTATCCATCACTTTAAGTCCTTTCATTTTTTACTAAAGGAAAGTGTCTTGGCTCTTAGAAAACACTTATATATTAACCTTAGAACAAAATCTAATACGATCATCAACGGTAAAAGGCTTGTTATTGTCTTGTCATTTTTCGGTTACCGACTCATTTATTTCTCACACATACTTCTTACATTCTAATATTAGGTTTCTCCCTCTTTATGCACATCACTTTTTGCTTGTATATAAAATTCTACTAATGTGTCAAACCCTTTACGAAATTGCGGATCTTGATAGAACTTGTCGACAAATCCTTCTTCCGATAAACCGATCATCTTTTGTACGATCTCTTTTACACTCTCAGCTGCTCGTTTTTGTATTTCATATTTTAATTTCAAAGGCATACATCAACGCTCCGTTTTTATTGTAGTTCATCTTGCATCTTTTATGAGTTACCACTCATATTACCTTGAATTACGTATGTCATATTAATGCAGTATATCTTTATCTATGAATAACTAATTATTCTTCATTAAATTTATCTAACATACTAATCGTATCAACTAAGTGATTATTAAAAATTTGGCGTGCAACTACTAATAACTCAGAAATAATCGGATCCCTCAGGTAATAAGTAACTTTATTCCCTTCTTTTATGCCATATACAATATTTTTATTTCGTAAAATTGCTAGTTGTTGCGATACAGCCGATCCTTCACTTCCGATTAAATTTTGTAGTTCATTTACATTCCTCTCACCTTCACTAAGGATTTCAAGAATTCGAATTCGAAGTGGGTGGCCGAGTGCTTTAAAAAAATCTGCTTTAAATTGTTGTAGTTCTAAATTCAATTGTGTTCCTCCAAACTTATCTATTTGGTCCATATCCTAATTTCAAACTATTTATCATTTTAATTATACCTATAAAGAGTGTTTTTTTAAAATTTATGATAATTACTCAAAAGAGTTTGTTCTATTTAGATCTACTACTTCATTTTTTTGCTCTTTTAGATTTGGACTAGATAAGCTGGAACACTCTAAAAACGCGAAATGCTTACAGCCTAAACACTTATAATAATTTATATTTAATAATGCATATGAAATGGCCTCACCTGAATGTTCAAAAATATTTTGTTTACCAATCGTATCATACAGTTTCGTACGAATTAGTAACTCTTTTGGTTGAGTTTGAAGACCAGTTAGTAATACAAAAATGCCATTGTCTCTGAGATAATTTACGATATTGGCTAACTTAGCTTCACCTGTTGTATCAATAAAGGGAACCTTACCAAATCTTAAAATTAAAAACTTTGGTTTGTTATCTGATAACTTTAAAATTGTTTTTTCAAATAGATTAGCAGTTCCAAAGAAAATTGACCCTTCAATTGTGACAATACTAATTTGAGGACAATCGTGATCATCATTAACCATATTTGGCATCAATTTTTGATTTTGACGGGTACGATCAGGTAATACTTTTCTAACGATATGAAGTTCTGACATTCTTTTGACAAATAAAATAACTGCAACGATTAGGCCAACCTCAACAGCCGTTGTTAAATTTAGAAAAACAGTTAGTAAAAAAGTTAAGATTAAAATAATCGAGTCACTGGATTTCGTTTTTAAAATATGAATAAACTCATTTCTTTCACTCATGTTCCATGCTACAAGCATTAAAATTGGGGCCATACTTGCTAAAGGAATTTGTGATGCTAATGGTGCAAACATTAATAAAATCATTAAGACGATTACACCATGGATTATTCCCGAGATAGGTGAAATAGCTCCACTCTTTATATTAGTAGCAGTCCTAGCTATTGCACCCGTAGCGGGAATTCCTCCGAAAAAAGGAATAACCATATTAGCAATCCCCTGTCCCATTAACTCTTTATTACTATTGTGTCTACTTCCTGACATACTATCGGCAACTACTGCAGACAATAGTGATTCAATCCCACCAAGCATCGCAATGACAAACGCTGGCCCAATAAGTGTATGGATTTTTTCAAAATTCAACTCTAATAACTGAAATGCTGGCAACCTACTTGGAATAGCGCCAAATGTGGACTTAATTGTTGGTACTTCCCCTTTAAATAAGAAGTAAGCAATTAAACTAGATAAAACCAGACCAATTAATGCTCCAGGGACTTTTGGAAATAGTTTACTAACGATAATAACTGAAATTAAACAGATGATCGCCGTTATGACACTGTAAGTATTTGTTGTAAAAATATGCAGTCCAATTTCTCTCATATTTGAGATGAAATCATCATGCTTGGTAATATTTTGAAGTCCTAAAAAATTACCAATTTGTCCAGTAAAGATAATAAGTGCAATCCCTGCTGTAAATCCAATCGTAACAGGACGAGGTATAAATTGTATTAAAAAACCCAATTTGAAGATCCCCATTAATGTGAGAATTACACCTGCTAAAAAGCCTGCAATAAGTAAATTTTCATAACCATAATGAATTACAATTGATAAAAGTATAGGTATAAATGCACCTGTTGGGCCTCCTATTTGAAACTTTGATCCTCCGAAAATAGAGATTAATATCCCTGCAATAATCGTTGTATAAATACCGTATTCTGGTTTTACTCCTGAACTAATCGCAAATGCCATTCCTAAAGGAATTGCAATAATTCCTACGATTATTCCTGAAATTAAATCCTTTCTAAAAGATACTCTATTATAATTTTCAAATCTCCCTCTCCACTTCACTTTTTCGCACCTTCTAGTATATTTGATTATTTGAATATACAAATATTCAATATAATCATAATAACAGTTCTCTTTCTCGTCAAATAAAACTTTTTAATTAGGCATTGTAACTATTTCCCAATTTCCAATGCTACAAAACGAACAAAAAAAAGAACCTCTTCGAAAAAAGGTCCTCTACAATCGTGATTGGAATAAATCTATATTTTTTTTACAAATTCAGATTTTAATTTCATTGCTCCAAATCCTTCAATTTTGCAATCTATATCGTGATCGCCTTCAACAAGACGGATACTTTTTACTTTTGTACCAATTTTAACAACAAGAGAAGATCCTTTTACTTTAAGATCTTTGATGACAGTCACTGAATCACCATCATTTAGAATGTTTCCATTCGCATCTTTTACAACTTTCTTATCTTCCATTTCAGCTTCATTATCCTGTGTCCATTCATAGCCACATTCAGGACAAACAAATAAATTACCATCATGATAAGTATATTCTGAATTACATTTTGGACAATTTGGTAGATCAGTCATACTTTATTTCCTCCTTAGATATTACATTGAATCTATGTTTTTGATAAGAATTTTTCTCTTTTACAAACTTTAAAAGAAATTCTTCACCCATTATACTGTCATAGTTTAAACAACCTGGCAACATTTATTTGTGTAAATTTGAATATTTGAATATACTTTTTTGAAATTGAAAAAATTAACATTGCTCAATTTAACCACATTGGAAAAGGTATTATTGTTGCAGATTTGACTACTTGTATAAAAGCTATGATTTATATGCAATAACCTATTGTCCATTTTTCCGCTAAAAAAATGTTCAGATCGCCCTATCTAATTTTTCTCAGGGAAAGTAATAACTTAAAACCTCAAAAGAACCACCTATATGAGGTGGTCCTAAATATACTTCTAATGTTTTTTATTCCTAAAATTGGTCTTTTGAAATAGATACATTGCTTCTCGCATGTCAGGATCTTTCGTTAAGTAGTTTCGTATTATTGAACAATTAGACTCTCTCTTACTTCAAGCATTATTTCTCGACCGCTGACAGGTTTAACGACTACCTCTCAATCTAAAAACTAAGGTCTTCTCCATTAGTTGCTATGACTTTCTTGTACCAATCAAAAGATTTTTTCTTTGTTCTTTTTAATGTTCCATTTCCTTCGTCGTCCATATCTACATAAATAAAACCATACCGTTTTTTCATCTCTCCAGTTCCTGCTGAAACTAAATCAATGCAACCCCATGGTGTATAGCCCATTAAATCGACACCGTCTAGGGTAACTGCCTTTTTCATTTCTGCTATATGATCTCGGAAATACCGGATGCGATAATCATCCTCCACATATCCATTTTCATTTGGTTTATCCATGGTTCCTATTCCGTTTTCAACGATAAAGAGCGGTTTTTGGTATCGGTCATAAAGTTCAGATAAGGTGTATCTTAAACCAACGGGGTCAATTGCCCAGCCCCACTCCGTATTTTCTAGGTAAGGATTTACATCCCCCATTTGTCCACCAGTATCGGTATTCTGTACGATTTCAGTATGGTATACACTACTTCGGTAAAAACTAAATGATAGAAAATCTGAAGGGTACGCTTTAATTATTTTGTCATCCTCTGGTTCTTTTTTTATGGTTACTCCCAATTTTTCAAAAAAGTGGTCGGCGTATGATGGATAATATCCCCTCATCATAATATCAGAATAGATCAAAGCTCCTCTTCGATAATCCAACGCTCCAAAAACATTTTCTGGCTTACAATCTTTCGGATAAATGCAGCTTAATGCAATCATACAGCCAATCTTTGCATCTGGAATAATCTCGTGACAAAGTTTATTGGCAAGAGCACTCGCAACAAACATATGATGCTTAGCTTGATAGCGCGCTTGCGCGGTAGCTTCCCTCGTTCCCATAAAGGCATATCCATTTAATACATTAATTTCATTAATGGTAATCCAATATTTAACTAAATCTTTATATCTAGTAAACACTTCTTTGCACATACGTAAAAAACAATCTATCGTCTGACGATCGCTCCAACCATTAAAATGATGAGCCAAATAAGCAGGAGTTTCAAAATGATATAGCGTGACTAATGGTTCGATATTATATTTTTTGCACTCTTTAAAAACATCCTCGTAAAATTTTAATCCTTCCTCATTCGGTTGTTCCCCTTCAATACCACCTTTTGGGAAAATACGGGACCAACTAAGAGATAACCGGAAACACTTAAAACCCATTTCTCCAAAAAGGCCAATATCTTCTTTGTAATGGCGGTAAAAATCAACTGCTTTATGGCCTGGATAATAAACATTTTCATCAATATAGCCTGTTGCGCCTTCTGGTATAGTATCAATTTTGGGGTCCCCAGTAGGACGTCTGTTTACCATTGTTTTTGTTCCATCTTTTAACTTGATTGTAATTTTTCTTGGGCGGTCTGCCGAACCATTTGTTATGAAGTCGCTTGTTGCAAGCCCTCTCCCGCCTTCATTGTATCCACCTTCATATTGGTTTGCAGCAGTGGCTCCACCCCATAAAAAATTTTCTGGGAATGTTTTTTTCATTAAAATTCATTTCCTTCCTATAGGCAAATCGGATTAATTAGTATAATCTACACATTTTATTTTTCTTTAAATACGTGTATTTCTCACCTTAATATCATTACAAGAACTATTATGCGAAATTTATTTTTAATAAAAAAAGCCCAAAAATAGTTGGGCAATTCTAGAGGAGCGTTTTGTTTTATGCCTTTTTGATCAGTTTATGTAACTCAATAATTTCTCTAGCCATATCTTTAAGAGTCATTGAGTTCATCAAATGGTCTTGTGCATGAACCATAATAAGGGGAAAATTGACGTTTTCTCCACCAGCTTCCCTTTGGATTAAGTCAGTTTGAACATGATGTGCTTCATTAAAGGCAGAATCTGCTTCGGTTAGTTTTTCTTCTGCTTCATCAAAATTGCCTTCTTTCGCTTTCTGCATCGCTTCCATCGCCAAGCTTTTTGCATTACCTGAATGTAGTATTAATTGAAATGCAAGATTGTAAAGTTCTTCTTTAGTCATGATTAACAGCCTTTCAAATGATTTACTAGGAAGGGAACATTCCCTTCTCCGTCCAATTCTGAATCGTAATCCAGAAGTTTTTAAACATCTTATCAAAGATCATTTTTCCAATTCCATTAGCAAACGATTGATCTTTATTGTCACATTATTTGTAAGAGAGAGGCTTTAGTCAAACTAATGCCCAGCTCAGTTTATGACGCGATTATATTTTTCTTTTTTCCCGCATTCATCGCATCTTCTTCTCTCTTCTTCGCTTTATCATATATTCTGAAGAATGGAGTATAAATTACGAATGAAATAACAATGTTAACTAAATTCATGATTGCTCCTGAAATATGACCGCCAGAAGCAAGATATCCTGAAATTATTGGCGGCATTGTCCAAGGTACTGCAATTCCTGTAGGTTTTGCGACCAATCCTAAATCCATACCAACAAAAGTTACAATAACGGTAACGATTGAAGTAAGGACGAATGGGATAATCATGATCGGATTTAACACGATTGGCAAACCAAAGATTAGTGGCTCGTTAATATTAAAGATACCAGGGGCAAGTGCTAAACGACCAAGACTTTTCATTTGTTGTGATTTAGCAAACAATACCATTGAAAGAACTAAACCAAATGTTACACCCGTTCCACCGATGTGGACGAAGTTATCCCAGAATTGTTGTGTAACAATGTGTGGTAGAGTTTGACCAGCCTGGTATGCTGTCATATTGTCACCCATAGCACCAAACCAAATTGGTTCCATTACACTTTTAACGATATTTGTACCATGTAATCCAGTAGCCCATAGTAAAGTTACGAATAATTCAGCAACAATGGATCCTCCTAGTGTAAGACCTACCAATTTAAGCGGGTCACCTAAAAGGGTCGTAACTAAACCGTTGATACTTTCATAAGGAGTCAACTCAACAAGTAAACGTATTACCCAAACTACAAGAAGAACAATAAATCCTGGTATTAAAGCTGCAAACGATTTACCAACACTTGGAGGGACACCTGCTGGCATTTTAATCACAATATCCTTTTTGACGAACCATCGATATATTTCTGTTGATAAAATTGCAAATAGTAACGCAACAAACAAACCTTTACTACTTAAGAAAGATTTTGAAATTGCTCCAGTTACCAAAACTCCCGCATCAGTTCCAGCTGGAGTAAATAAGAAACTAAATGGTGTTGTTAAAAGAAAAGCAGCAACTGAAATAGTACCCGCGCTCATCGCATCAAGCTTATAGCTTTCTGCTAACCTATATGCCACCGCAAATGCTGCAATTAGTGACATGATATTGAAAGTAGCATCTACTGGATAACTTAATTTAGCCGCCCAGTTTGGACCAAAAATTGAAGACATCCAATCAGCATAACCTGGAATTGGTAAGTTAGCCAAGATCAAGAATAATGAACCAATGACAATGAATGGCATTGTCGCAATTAGACCATCCCGAAGAGCCATTAGGTGCCTTTGTGCTCCGATCTTTGCTGCAATAGGCATGATTTTCTCTTCTAGTATGGTGTTGAATTTACTCATCTACTATTTCCTCCTTTTTTTACTATTTATTGTTTACTAAATTTATAGCTGCTTTTAGAACTTCCTCTCCATCACACACTCCGTAATGAACTTGATTAATTGCATCCACTGGAATGCCTTTTTCTTCACCTAACACTTTTAATTTAGGAAGCAAGTATCTTACTTGTGGTCCTAAAAGTAGGACATCGGCATTGTCAATGTGATGATTGACTTGATTAGCTGGAACTGCCCAAATTTTTCCTTCTAAACCTTTTTCTTCAGCTGCTTTTTCCATCTTAGTCACTAGCAAACTTGTACTCATTCCTGCTGCACAACATAATAAAATATTCATCTGTTTATTCCTCCTATTGATCCACAATAATATTTTTGAAAAAACAATTAGCCAATTAATCTTACAGTCTAATTTGGCAAATGTTTTAAAAGTACTCTAATCACCTTACATTTACAGTTTATTTTGAAAGCGTTTTATTTTACAGAAACGATTTTTCCGTTACGTAACGGAAAAAATCAAATTATCCTCAAAAAACATGCTGATAGCCTAAAAAGGGTATCCCTAAATTTTGGGAATACCCTCATTTTTTTCTATTCAAACCAATTTAGTATCATTTAAAATCCTTATAATTTCTTCAGCAGACTTACTCTTTATTACTTTATTGACTGTTGCACTGTTTTCAATTAATGCCAAGAGCCTTTTATACATGCCTTCCAGATCATCCTCATTAGGTTCTTTTCTTACATTTAACAAACAGATAAATTGAACCATTTGTTTATCAGTCCATTCGATTGGCTTTCTTAACGTGCATATAGTCCAAAATGCGTCCTCTGTTTCAGGAGTTAGTGCATGAGGGATGGCTACAAGATTCCCAAAGCTCGTTGGAGCGAGCGACTCCCTTTCCAACACCGAATTTATGTAATCTTTGGATACAAGTTTTTGTTTGTATAATTCTTCACATAAAAATCGGATAACACTTTCCTTATCCTGAAAGTCTTTATGAATAAAAACTCTTGATTCATCTAAATAACTTTTTTCCCCATTCTTTTTACCATTTAATAAATCATCTCGGATCTTTTCAATATCTTCTTCTCCTAAAAATGTGTTGACCACTTGTACTGGAACGGCTATATCTTCTTTTATTGGAATGGTACTAATAATAAAATCAATAGAGGAAAGGTCGTATTCTCTTAATTGATAATAATTGGTAGAAGCTACAATATCCATTTCATCTTTAAACACATTTTGCAAACGATAATACAATAGTTTTGCACTTCCAACTCCGGAAGCACATACAACAATTACCCGTTTTGGCCTTTTCTGTCTTGTCTTCATTTTTTCTAATGCTACACCTATATGCATTGCAATATAAGCAATCTCGTTTTCTTCTACCTGAATCGCCAAGTAATCCTCAATGCATCTGCTGGCAATAGCAGCCCCTTCAAAGGCGCTTGGATATTTCCTTTTAATTTCGCTCAATAATGGATTCCGAATGTTCAAATTATAACGCAAACGGTTCATTGCTGGCCGTATATGTAAAGTCATCGATTGAATGAACTCTTCATCATCATAAAAATCCCAATTTAATTCATTTTTCAATCTTTTCAGCATGCACTGAATTATGTTATCTAATTCATCAAATTGACTAAACTCTTTCAATGTATTCTTGTGAATTAATTTTGTCCCCAACAAATGGACAATAATATAATTAATTTCAGATTGCGGAAATTGAAACCCCGTAAACTCCTCAACTTCTTTTACAATTTCATTGGCAACAATTTTTTCTAATGGATATTTTCCTGTTAAATCGTGTTCAATGTTCTCAATGACAAAACCTTCTTCAATTCGCTTACATCCAATCGTAATATGAGACGCCAAATTTTCTAGTGCAATGTCAGATATCTCAATTTTGTATTCATTCACCTTTTTTACGATGAATTGTTTTATCTTTTCAAATAGGTTTTCGTCCAATACACGAAAAGAATTACTTTCAATGATTAAGTTGCTATTTCGGCTTAATATAAAACTTGATAAACATAGCCGTTTCATATATTCTTCGCCTTCAACCTGCGTACCATAATGTGGTCTGGTAACTAACTTCAATTGATATCTTTCCAATATTTCTCTGACAATTTTCAAGTCATTTTGAACCTTAGGCTTTGAAACAAATAACTCCCCCTCAAGGTTTTCTATTTTGATTGGACCCTTTTCTAATAAGAATCGTTTTAATATATACAATACCCGATTTTCCTGTTCGGAAAAATCTGATTTATTTTCATCGATCACTTCATTCTCATTAGAATTAAACTCCTTTTCAAACACTTCATAATCCTTAATAGCTAATAGATATCCTTTTCCTCGAACCGACTCAATGGTTATTCCTAACGGAGAGCATTGTGATTGAAGCTCTTTAATCTCGTTACGAATGGTTCGATCACTAAAACCAAGTTCTTTTGCCATCCATTGGGCTGTAACAGGTTCTTTTGCTTTCTTTAAAGACATCACGATATCTTTTTGTCGTTTCGAAATCACTTTTCTATCCTCCTTAATAGCTTATTTTTAATTGATTCATGCTACTTATCTATATAAATAATAATTTAATCTGTGAAAAATAGGTTTTGAAACTAGAATAAAGTTAGTCTAGTGAAATTCTCCATTCATTTCAACATTCATAATTAACGCCTCCTATTGCGTTAGTAGTATATCAAATTTTAAATAATTAGTTTATTAACTTTGTCTTAAATCTAGACTTTTCTAGAATTTAGTTCTTCTAAAAATAGATAAGAGACTTATATTTTAAATATAATTCCACTATTAATATAGTTTAAAACAAAAAAGACTGTTATAAATGTCAACTTAAACA
>NZ_NUGT01000030.1 GCF_002574545.1 Bacillus sp. AFS055030 | reverse complement strand
CACTTAGAGGGTTCACTCTATTTTGCATTACTGGTTTTTTTAGATTAATTTAGTTACGATGGTGGCTATTTCAGTAAAAACTCTTCATTGAACAGAGGTTTAAGAGAAAGTATTATTTAGATATAAATTAATAGAATCGCCACAACAGTAGGAACAGCCAACCCAATCAAAATAATCACCAAATTACTTTTAGCCAACTCAAACGGACTAACATAACAAATAGCAGTCAAGAGAGACTATATTTGGGGGATAATGGCTGTCCCTATTAGATAGTCATAAAGTAAGTCTTACTATATTATTAGCGAGAATTAATCTATTAAACAAAAAAGATATAATTTTATTCATTTCATTTAAAAAAGCACATTTTAATTCATGTGTTTTTTACAATTTTATTTATAATAGGATAAACATTGAAAGATTAATTAAGATTATAAACAAAATTAACAATAAAATTACTTTTCTAATAGTTATTTTAGAACATATAGTGCTAAACTTTGGTTTACCGCTATTAGCCCAGTATATTATATAAATCATAAAAAAAATAAGAAAAGTATGAATTATTTTTAACAAAACGATCACTTCATTTCTTCTGTTTTTTCTGTCTAATTTAGAATTACGCCAGGGCTAGATCTAGGGTGTTAGTCATTTCACTAGTTTGATTAACTTCATCTTAAATAGTGAATGATTGTTTTGGGTGAAAAACATTGTTAGTATTACGCATCATCAGTAATAGGTGATTTTGTTTTTTGTTTGCAATATTTTACTAACTTAATCTCCTCCAAATTCGTTGAAATTTTGTCTTTCATTAATTATTTCGGAGAGAAGATGGGGAATTATAGTATTTTATGTGAACGAATATTAAAAATTTAAGCTGTTGGCTCGAGGTGAAGTAAAATTGAAAAAGGAATAGCCATAGAAAATGAAGTTAGGAGTAAATAAAAGAGAATAAAGGATATATATAGTATCTTGTTTTTTTCATACAATCACACCTTTCGATTTCTTTCCATGGATTATATTTATTAATTAGATTTAAATAGGGGAAATATTTTACAATAGTTATATTTTTTGTGAAAGAAATGGAAATGATAAAAAAGCTACACTCATACTGTTGTTAAAAAATCTGGTATAAATTTCCTGAAAAAACAAAGGCTCTTCTAGTGATAGAAGAACCTACAGAATCAAAACTATTGATCGATCTAATTTTATAATGGGTGAATCTACAGATCATCCAGCTCCTTAAAGTATTTTCTTTAAGCATATCAGATTTCAAAAGGTATATTATGTGAATAATCGAACAATATGTGAAGTTAACGGTAAAATTGAATGCCTTTATATAGACGTATAATTCTTTTGAAATGGAGTTTCTTGAATGACGAAAATCGATTCATTCTTTCTTGATTAGATTGAATAGCGAAATTGTAATAGAGCGTATCCTTTGTCTAACAATTAGGTCGAAATAAAGAATTAAATAATTTATCTAATATGTATAAAAGTGAGTTAAGTAAAGGCATTTGAATATCTAATTGAGCAAAAAGTACAGGGGAATATTCTTGAAAATGGAAATTTTTATGATGAAATACAAAAGCAATTGATTTAAAAAGAAGGGCATAATATTTATGTGCCCTTCTAATTAATTACTAAATCAAAAATATAGCAACAACAGTAGTAACAGCCAACCCAATCAAAACAGGCACCAAATTCCGTCTAGCTAACTCAAACGGACTGACATTACAAATTGCTGCCGCAGGAATCAACGCCCAAGGAATCAATGTTCCGCCACCGACCCAAATTGCCGCAATTTGCCCCATAGCAGTTAATGTTGCAACTCCATGACCTATTGCCGTAGCAAATAACGAAGCCACTGAGCCGGCCAACGAAATTCCGGAGAATCCAGATCCATCTAATCCAGTAATTGCTCCAACTGTTGTCAATGTTACACCCGCAACTCCAGGATTTACAGGAACTGCATGTGCTAAAGCAAAACCTAAATCGTTTACAATTCCATTTGATCCTTTTGGCAAGTAATCTCCAATGATTGCCGTGAATCCACTATCTCCGAGATAGAAGAAAGCAGCAATTGGAATAACCGGACCGAATACTTTAAAACCGAATTTGAATCCATGAATTAAATAGTTTGTTACTTCTTCAAATCCTTTGTTCTTATGACCTATCATAGATAGAATGGAAAGAATTATTAGGGAAGTACCCCCGATTAACGCTGTTGCGTCTCCACCTTGTAGATTGAAATGAACCATCGCCCAAATATCCACTGCGAATAAAATGAAAACTAGAGCGGCCATCCATTTTTGTTGTGTTGAAGAAAGTAAATAGTCCTCAGTTTTCATATCTACTTCTGGGATTTCTACTGTTAACAGTCCTCTCTTCATATCACGTTTTAAGAAGTAAAAAGCAACGACGGTTGTCACTACACCCATTACGATTACAAGTGGAATACTTGCATGTAAAACATCTGAAACTGGGATGCCAGCTGCGTCGGCTGTTAGTTTTGGGGCACCCTGGATTACGTAATCACTAGATAAAGCAATCCCATGGCCAAATAAATTCATTGCCATCGCAACACCTAAAGCCGGTAACCCTACTCTTAAAGCAACTGGCAGTAAAACCGCACCAATTAAGGCAACTGCAGGTGACGGCCAGAAAAACCAAGAGACGACCATCATGACAATACCAATGGTCCAATAACTTAGTGTGGCGTTTCTCATCACCTTTGTAAATGGACTGATGAGTGCCTGATGCACTCCGCTATCCGTTAAAGCTTTACTCATTGAAACGATAATCGAGATGACTAAAATAGTAGAAAGTAATTCAGTTATGGCGTATATGAAACTTGAAAACAAGATACTGACGGAACTTGAAAGCGACTCAGTTGCTACTAGGCCAAGTAGGAAAATTCCTGCGAGACAGACTAGGCTTGTGTCACGTCTAAGAATTAGAAATAAAATAATTAACCCTATAAATGCTACATAAAGCCAATGTATGGCTGTTAAATCGACATGCATGAGAATAGCCCCCTTTCAATACATAGATTGGATATCAATATATGCATTCGCCTAGTTCTAGGTGATTGGAAAGATTTGTAAAAATGGGCCTATTGTCGGATTTCTGAAAATTATGTAATGACTAAATAGTCAGAATTGTGTATAATGTTAATAAAATAGAAATAGTTTCCGCATTGTGGAAAAAGTGTTGTTATTTACTTGATGGGAGGGTTGAAACATTATGATTGAGATCAAAAGTGTAAGTAAATCATTTGGGCCATTACAAGTATTAAAAGGAATTGATTTAACGATTAATGAAAAAGAAGTGGTTGTTTTATTAGGAGCAAGTGGATCAGGAAAGAGTACTCTTTTAAGATGTTTAAACTTTTTAGAAATCAATGATACAGGAGAAATTTATTTTGATGGTGATTTGGTTCAACCTAGTAAAACAGATTTGAATAAAATTCGGTCAGAGGTTGGTATGGTTTTTCAACACTTTAATCTCTTTCCACATAAAACAGTTTTAGAAAATATCATTGAAGCTCCTATTCATGTTAAAGGAATGAAAAAGAGTGAAGCAAAAGAGATTGCTTATGTTTTATTGGAGAAAGTTGGACTGACAGATAAGGCCGATGAATATCCAGAAATGTTATCGGGTGGACAAAAACAAAGGGTTGCGATTGCACGTGCACTGGCGATGAACCCGAGGGTGATGCTTTTTGATGAGCCTACTTCAGCTTTAGATCCTGAACTGGTAGGAGAGGTTCTTCAAGTTATGAAACAGCTAGCAAGTGAAGGAATGACAATGGTTGTAGTTACGCATGAAATGGGTTTTGCTAGAGGAGTAGCGGATCGAGTTTTATTCATGGAAGAAGGTCTCATTTTAGAGGAAGGCACACCTAAACAGTTTTTTGAAAATCCACAAAATGAAAGGACGAAACAATTTCTTAATAGTATTTTATAATCTAAAAAAATGATGGAGGTTTGTGTAATGAAAAAGAATTGGCGTGGTATTTTATTATCTTCAATGGTAGCAGGGGCAATGTTTCTAAGTGCATGTGGGGCAGATAAAACCGGGAATGAAGCGAGTTCAAAAGAATTTCATTATGCAATGAGTGGATTATATAAACCATTTAACTATAAAGAAGATGGCAAGCTTGCTGGATTTGATGTTGAAATCGGTAAAGCACTTTCAGAAAAAATGGGAATGAAGGCTGTACCAGTAACAAACCCATGGGAAACAATTGTACAAGGCTTAGTGTCTAATAAGTATGATGCGATTTTAGGGAGTATGACGATTACGGAAGAACGATTAAAAGTGGTTGATTTCAGTAATCCATATTATATTTCAGGTTCTCAAATTTTTGTCGCTGATAATAATAAAGAAATCAAATCTGCTGAGGATTTAAAAGGGAAGAAAATTGGTGTTGTAAAAGCTAGCCCGTATAAAGATTTAGCGATTAAATATACTGGAAAAGAAAATGTCGTTGATTATGATAGTGACCTAACGGCGATAATGGATCTTCCAACTGGTAGACTAGATGCTGTTATTACAGATCAAATGGTCGGCTTTAGGGTCATTAAAGAAGGAAAAGCTAAGATTAAAGATGTAGGCACTCCATTAACTCACGATAACCAAGCAATTGCGGTAAGGAAAGAGGATAAAGAACTTCAGAAGAAAATTAACAAGGCTTTAGATGAAATTATTAAAGATGGAACTTATGAAAAAATTAGTGAAAAGTGGTTTGGCCGAAATATTCTTGAAGAAAAATAATAATAGAATTCTAGCCTAATAGGACAAGAAGAGGGGTGAGGTATCATGCATATATTTTTAAATACATTTCATGTGTTTTTAGAAGCGACATTATTAACGTTAAAATTAACAATCGTCTCTACTATTTTAGGAAGTGGAATAGGTCTTATTTTTGCATTTTTCAGACTCTCACGGATTAAAGTACTTAACTATATTGCTAATCTCTATGTCACAGTCATTCGTGGGACACCGTTGATCGTTCAAATCGCAATCTTATACTTTGGACTTTCTAGTATTATTACATTCTCGCAGTTTTGGGCTGGTGCAATAGCTTTAGGTGTGCATAGTGGAGCATATATTGCTGAAATCTTTCGTGGTTCCATTCAATCAATTGACAAAGGCCAAATGGAAGCTGCGCGCTCTCTTGGGATGTCCCAACCATTAGCAATGAGAAGAATCGTGTTACCTCAAGCATTTAAAATGGCGATTCCTGCTCTTGGAAATCAGTTTATAATCGGATTAAAAGATTCTTCGCTTGTAGCATATGTAGGGATGCAAGATTTATGGGGAGCAGGACTAAGTGAGGCTGCCTCTAACTTTGAACAAATGAATACATATATTGTAGTCGGTTTATATTATCTTGCACTTGTGTTAATTATTACGTATGGAGTTAAAAAGCTTGAAGATTCTTTAGATGTGAGTCGTAATAAAAAACGAAAAATAAGAAAAAATAAGTCTAATGCATCATTAGAATCAATAAAGCTATAAATTAATCTAAAAGTCCTTGGAAAAACAGGCGATAAATTTGTAAGATAGATGTAAAAAATTACTCTCACAATTATTCATTTGCAAGTTCGAAATGAAAACAAGAAGTGCTGAGATACTCAAGTCAACGCAATTTTAAAAAAACATTCGTATACTACCAGCACGTAATGATCGGGGAATATTCCCAGACTTTTTGAACAGACTCCCCAAGATAAGAAGTGAAGAGTCATAGGAGTTATGATCATGGTCCAATCTATTGACCGAGCTATGCTTATTATTGACACCTTAAATTCGGATGAATCCAAAATGAATTGGCAAATCACCGAATTAGCGGAAAAAACATCTCTATCTCTCGGTACGCTTCACCGATTACTAAACTCTTTAATAAAACACGGACTAGTTGTACAAATTCCAGAAACGAAGCATTATAAATTAGGGTATAAATGGATGGAGCTTGGCCTCCGTCAATTGGATAAAATGGATTTCAGATTAGTAGCAAGACCAATAATGGAACGTTTGGCGAGTCATGTAGAGGAAAGCATCTATTTAAATATTGAAAGTGGTATAGATGGAATTGTGATTGATAAAATTGACAGTCCATTAAAAATTAGAATTGCTGAAAATCTTGGTATCCGAATTCCACTACATATTGGTGCTCCCAACAAAACCATTCTTGCTTATATGAAAGAGTATGAAATTCAAAAAGTACTAGACCAACTAAATCTGACACCTAATTCAGTATCAAGTTTAAAACAACAACTCATTGAAATCAGACAAAATGGCTATGCAATAAGTCAAAGTGAAAAAACAGAAGATACAGCGGCGATTGCGGCTCCAATTACTGGGTACAACAACAAAATACTCGCTGCATTAAGCGTGAATGTACCAGGATTTCGATTTACTCAGGAACGTATTCCGTTCTTGATCGAAGAAGTCACAAAAGCAGCGGAAGAAATCTCAAAGAAAATAGGGAAGATTTAAGTGATAATTGGCGCGTTCCACTAAAGGGATGCGTCTATTTTTTTAATCAAACTATACAGAATAGGGAGTCACCCTCTACCATTCAAATTATAATACTTCCGTTTACTATTTTTTCCTATCAATACCTTGTCATAAAAGTGAAATCATTCGCGTAAAATTTAAATGAAATTTCAAAAACTTTAATATTAAATTTGAAATTATGTTTATAGTAAATAACCTATAATTGTTTCTTTTAAAGCTGTAGATTCCTTTAAAAAAGGGAGGGGATCAACCATTTGAAAAACTATCAATCTGATATCATCGACTATTTTCATAAAGGAGTTAGATAATCTTTTAAACTAATAAACTTGTTACTTTAAAAGGAGATGTAAAGATGGCAAAGGGGATTAGCAAATACTTATTAATGGCCGAACAATTATTAGGGCATTTGGGAGGAGTGGAGAATATCTCTGCTTCCACTCATTGTATGACAAGACTTCGAGTAGCCTCAAAGGATCATTCAAAGGTAGACATTGAGGCGATCAAAAAGACAGAAGGAGTTTTAGGAGTTGTAGAAGAAGAAACAATTCAAATCATACTCGGACCTGGTGTTGTAAATAAAGTTGCCGAAGAGTTTGATAAACTGCTTGCAGCTGCAGATGATTTTGATCTGAATGATGTAGCTTCAAAAAACAAATCAGAGATTGATCGAAGGAATGCAAAACCGTTTAAACTGTTTTTACGTAGAATCGCAAGTATTTTTATTCCGTTAATTCCTGCCCTTGTTGCTTCAGGATTAATAACCGGTATTACAAAAGCAATTGTTCAAGCGGAATGGCTTGCAGCAGATTCGAAATTAGCCATTATTTTAACCGTGATCGGATCGGGGCTGTTTGCTTATCTTGGAATCTTAGTCGGAATAAACGCAGCAAAAGAATTTGGTGGATCACCAGCACTTGGCGCACTCGCTGGTATTCTTGTCATCAACCCTGCAGTTGCTGATATTTCTTTGTTTGGGAACAATCTTCTTCCTGGACGTGGAGGGTTAATTGGAGTTCTTTTTGCAGCAATCTTCATCGCTTTAGTTGAAAGGCAAGTAAGAAAATTTGTACCGCAATCTTTAGATATTATTCTTACTCCGACTATCGCATTATTAATTACAGGAATCGTGACCTATCTAGTATTTATGCCGGTTGGCGGTTTTGTATCAGATGCGATCACAAAAGGTTTATTAAATGTTCTTGATTATGGAGGAGTTGTAGCGGGATTTGTGCTTGGTGCAACATTCCTGCCACTAGTCGTTACCGGGCTCCATCAAGGTTTGACGCCAGTTCATCTTGAATTAATTAACTCGATTGGAGATGACCCATTACTACCAATTCTTGCGATGGGTGGAGCGGGTCAAGTAGGAGCAGCGTTTGCAATTTACTTTAAAACGAAGAAAAAAAGCTTAAAACGTGCGATTGGTGGGGGACTCCCATCAGGAATGCTTGGAATCGGTGAACCATTAATTTTTGGTGTAACGTTACCGCTTGGACGTCCATTCTTAACGGCCTGTTTAGGGGCGGGAGTCGGTGGTGCATTCCAGGCTCACTTCCATATCGCTACAATTGCAGTCGGTGTTTCAGGCCTTCCACTATCGTTCTTAGTTCATACGAATCAGATTTTATTATACTTAACCGGAGTGGTTATCTCTTATGTAGCTGGATTTATTTTTACTTACTTATTTGGATTTAAAGATGAAATGGCAGCTGAATTCAAGTAAACCAACTTTAGCATGTTTGGTACAGACCAATTATTTTTATAGGGTCTAGATGACTAAAAAAGGATGAAATGAATTGATTTCATTCTTTTTTTGTTGCCTTAATCATTTATTTTCAAAAATTACCGAATAAACTGAAAAAAATATTGACGTGCTGATCGTATGATGATAGTATTTTTCTTCCAGTCTAAAAAAGTGATAGGAGGCGAAAAAATTGATTACAGTAGATGGTTTAAGTAAATCTTTCAAGGTTGCGAAGCGTTCTTCAGGACTTAGGCAGGCAGTGAAGGGGCTTTTTTATCGAGAGCATACGATTGTTGAAGCGCTAAATGATATTTCCTTCTCTATTGAACCGGGGGAAATCGTCGGATATATCGGTCCGAACGGTGCAGGGAAATCTACGACGATAAAAATCATGAGCGGAATATTAGTTCCAGATCGAGGGACGTGTAACATAATGGGATACATCCCGTGGAAGGAAAGAACTTCCTATGTTAAACAAATCGGTGTTGTTTTTGGGCAACGGTCTCAATTATGGTGGGATGTACCCGTCATAGACTCGTTTGAGCTTCTCCGTGATATTTATAAAATTCCTCAAAACGAATATCAAGATAATCTTGATTTACTGATTGAAACCCTTGATTTACAAAGTCTTATTCATTCACCTGTACGACAATTAAGCTTAGGACAGAGGATGCGTTGTGAGATCGCAGCATCATTGCTACATAGTCCTAAAATTTTATTTTTGGATGAACCGACAATAGGGCTTGATGCTGTTTCAAAGATTGCTGTACGCGAGTTTATTAAGAGGATCAATAAAGAAAAGGGCGTTACCGTCATTCTTACGACGCATGATATGAATGATATCGAAGCTTTAGCTGATCGGGTTATTTTGATTGGTAAAGGGAGCTTATTGTTTGATGGGAACTTGGATGATTTGCGAAAACATTTTGGAACGCATAAAACGATTACAGTAGATTACCAAGAGGACCACAATCCATTTAAAATCCCTGGAACTACAATGATTTCATGGTCCCCAAAACGGGCAATATTAAGTTTAGATACTGAACAAGTAAAAATATCTGATGTGATTTCCAGTTTATCCAGTAAAGTTGATCTACTCGATGTGACGATTGAAGCACAACCAATTGAAGAAATTATCGTAGGTCTCTATAAGGAGTTTCAAATATGAAGCCTTATGTATCTGTACTAAAACTACGATTATTGAACGGAATGCAATATCGTTCAGCAGCATTGGCTGGGGTTGCAACACAGTTTTTCTGGGGATTTATGTACATCATGATTTTTGAAGCTTTTTATAGTCAAACTGTACAATCTCAACCACTTTCTTTAAAAGAAATCATTACATATTTATGGTTACAACAATCCTTTTTAGCATTCATCATGCTTTGGTTCCGTGATAATGAGCTTTTTGATTTAATTACAACTGGGAATATCGCATATGAACTTTGCAGACCATGCGAATTATACGGATTTTGGTATTCAAAACTTTTAGCCCAACGCTTGTCGAGTGCAATTCTAAGGTGTTTCCCAATCCTTTTAGTTGCTTTTCTTTTACCTCAACCTTATAAAATGACGTTACCACCAAGTGTCTTTACCTTTGTGTTATTTTTACTTGCCCTAATTTTTGGCTTACTTCTTCTTGTTTCAATTTCGATGTTCATTTATATTTCGGTATTTGTGACAATGTCTCCTATTGGCTCCTTGCTACTGTTTGGGGTTGTTGGAGAATTTTTCTCTGGATTAACAATTCCAATCCCACTCATGCCAGATTGGCTTCAGACCGTTGCTTATTTCCTTCCGTTTCGATGGACAGCAGATTTCCCGTTTAGGGTTTATTCTGGAAATATTCCTCAAACTGAAGCAGTGATTGGGATCGTCATCCAAATTATTTGGTTAGTTTTACTTATTTGGCTTGGAAGAATCGCTTTTAATAAAGCTTTACGAAGAGTCGTGGTCCAAGGAGGTTGATGCTATGGGACTATATTTTAAATATCTTCTTATTCTCTTTAAATCGCAAATGGAATACCGCACATCTTTTTGGCTTTTAACGATTGGTCAGTTTTTAATCCCGTTTTCGATGTTTGCGGGTCTTTATTTTTTGTTTGAACGTTTTGGACAAATTAAAGGATGGACTTTCTACGAGGTTGCGCTTTGTTTTGCGATTATCCACATGGCATTTGCTTTAAGTGAATGTTTTGCCCGAGGATTTGATAATTTCTCCAGCCTTATTGTTAGTGGTAACTTTGATCGAGTACTTGTTCGTCCAAGAAGTACAATTGTTCAAGTTATGGGCTCTAAATTTGAGTTTAATAGAATTGGTAGATTAATTCAGAGCTTAATTGTTTTGATCTGGGCGATTAGTAGTCTTTCGATCGATTGGAGCAGTATGAAAGTGATTACGCTTTTATTAATGATTATCAGCGGGGTTTTTATATTTACCGGAATCTTTATCCTTGCAGCCACAATGTGTTTCTGGACAATTCAAGGTCTCGAAGTGGTTAACATTTTCACAGATGGCGGAAGAGAAATGGCGCAATATCCATTAAATATTTATCAGAAATGGATCACAAAATTCTTTACATTTGTTATTCCTTTCGGATGTGTCAATTATTTACCTTTAATGTATATTCTAGATAAAACGGATGGGAAAGCGTATCTATATATGTTATCACCGATAGCGGGTATCATTTTTATAATACCTTGTTTACTAGTTTGGCAAATTGGAGTGAGACATTATCGATCGACCGGTTCGTGAAATTTAGAGGAGCAATCCCTTTTAAGGGTTGCGTTTTTTATTGATGGAAACGGAAGAGAATAAATCATAAAATCGTCATATTTTATTTTTATTGGGTAATAGTAATCTAGTATCGTATTATATAAATCAATATTGAAGTTTGAAACTACCTTCTTTAATTAAAAAAATGTTTCCTATTATGATAGTAGGTATCCAGAGTAAAAAAATAATTTTTGATTTTGTGTTAGAGGTTTCATTGTCATTTTCCTTTAATTAATATGGTTGTAACTACATCGCAAAAAGGTTACTGTCATGATCATTTTTTCATCGGATTTTTATTAAGATAATTTCATGTTAGCAGAGAAATATACTCTTTTTACGAACAAATAATGAATTATATTTGAATTTATTAGATATGTTGATTTGTTGTTATTTAACTTAAGCAAATAATAAATATATAATTGAATAAAAAGGAAAAAAATCAATGAAAAAACAAATTAAAGTAGTAGGAGCTGTCATCCGAAACGATCAAAACCAAATACTATGTGCTTTACGTTCACCTGAGATGAGCATGCCAAATTGCTGGGAGTTTCCAGGTGGAAAAATCGAGAAGAATGAGAAACCTGAAGAGGCATTGATCCGTGAAATTATGGAAGAATTAGGCTGTGAAATAGCTGTATATGTATTAGTTGAAGATGTCATTCATGAGTATCCAAATATCATTGTAAATTTGATAACGTATGAAGCTAAGATTATAAGCGGTACGCCAATAGCTAATGAGCATACGAAGATAGAATGGAAAGACATTTCGGATTTAACAAAACTTGAATGGGCTCCAGCTGACATTCCTACAGTTGAAAAATTGGTTAGTTTGATGTCGAATAACTGCTAAAAGTATTAATTTGAATAGTTTTCCATAGCCCATATAATTATAAATAGGCAACTAAAGTGTACATACTAGATGAGTTAAAGAAAATTCTTGTAATACATAGGAGGAAAATATGGGAAGATTGATTCATTTCGAAATTCATGTTGATAACATGGAACGTGCAAAGAAGTTTTATGGAGAAGTATTTGATTGGAAGTTTGAAGATTGGAGTGAATATGCAGGAATGCCATATTTCGGTGCAGTGACAGGCGATGAGGGCCAAATGGGAATTAATGGTGCCCTAATGCAACGCCAAAGTCCTCCTCCTCAAGCAAACCAGCCATTAAATGGATATGCCTGTACGATGGGAGTAGGAAATTACGACGAAACGGAAGCTAAAATTATTGAAAACGGTGGCAAAGTAGCAATGCCTAAATATGCATTGCCTGGAATGGCATGGCAAGGATACTTCATTGACACTGAAGGAAATATTTTTGGAATTCATCAACCTGATGCTAATGCTAAGTAATAATATATGGGTTCGATGAATAATTTAACAGTTTGACTTATCCTTGATATCGAAGAAGAGAACAATTTAAAGTTGTTCTCTTTTTTTTGCGTTTCTTCATAAAAGTAATTGAATGGACATCGGAGAATCTATTAAACACAAAATTGCCACATTACTCTAATTCTCTGGAATATTTTTCATGTTATCCTAAAAATAAAAACAAGTAAGAAAAGGATAAACCGATGAAAAAAATATTTTTTATTACGGTGTTAATCGCCATTCTTATGACAAGTGGCTATCTATTCTCAAAAACCAACACATTCAACAGTCACACGAACAATATAAAAGAATTACTCGAATTAAAAAAAGAAAATGATGAATTAAAAGATAAAATGAGCAATGAAACATCTTTAAAAGCAAGTATTACAGAATTGACGAATGAAAATAAAGAATTAAACATGCTAAAAGAAAGACTACATAAAGAAAGTCAAAAATACAAAGCTGATGTAGCAATCGTTACAAAAAGAAATTTTGAAACTTGGGACAGCTTTGTTGAAATTAATAAAGGCTCTAATAATGGTGTGAAAATAAATACAAATGTAATGACAGCACAAGGTCTATTAGGTAAAGTAACCGAAGTCTCCGAGAATAGTTCAATTATAGAATTGTTAAGTGCAGTGAAATATAAAACATATATTTCAGTCCAACCAAAAAGTAATCCTCAATTACAAGGTCTGATTAAAGCAATAGATGAGAAAACGGGCTATTTAGAAATGACTCTTTTTAATGAAAATAATAAATTGAAGGTTGATGAAATCATTGTAACCTCGGGTCTAGGTGGAATCTATTTACCAGGTATTGAAATAGGTAAAGTAAAGGAAATTAAATATGATAATTTAGGCTTAAATCAGACGGCTTATATTGAACCTTTATATGATTTAAACGATTTAGAGTACGTTATTTTGTTGTTAGGAAAAAAATAAAAGGAATGAACAATGAAAAAGAGAACAGTGTTAGAGTTGTTCTCTTTTTTTTGCATAAATAAAAAAAGTAGGTGTATGTAAATGTTAACATTCCAAGAAAGGATACAAAAATATGAATATCAGCTAAACGATACGGAAGATCAAATAGTTGAGTTCATCCTTGATCACAAAGAGGAAGTTATTAGCTATTCAATTCAAAATTTAGCTGCTCAGCTATTTACGGTTCCAAATACGATTACGAGATTATCCAAAAAATTAGGTTTTGATGGATATTCCCAGATGAAAAATAGTTTAAAAGAAGAAGTAATTCAGCAAGATCAGTTTAAAGAGGAAGGTAGCCTTACATACAACATACAGAAAACAATTGGTCTGATTGATCAAAATACGCTTTCTATTACGGCAAGATTGATCCATGAAGCAAGTAGAGTACTTTTCTTTGGTGTAGGAGATACTGCGCCATTTTGTGAGATGATGATTAAAAATTTGAAAGTAGTCGGTAAAAAGTCGGAGTATTATTTCCATCGTCATGATGTCTTATATGAACTGTCTAAATTTGATCCAGGGGAGAACAATTTACTTTTTTTAATTTCTTTATCAGGAGAAACGGCCCAAGTTTTGGATGTAGCTGAGTTGGCGAAGCAAAAAGGAGTTAAATTAATTTCGCTTACGCATTTTAGTAAAAATACACTACAACAAACTGCCGATGTGAACTTGTTTTGTTATTCGCCGAGTAAAAAAATTAATGAATACAATATGACAGATAAAACTCCTTTGCTTTTAGTTCTTAGAGCCTTATCGGAATTTTACTGGAAAGCCTTAAATTGATGAATAGTATGTAAACTAAAAAAATACTAGGAACTGTGTAAAAATAAGAAGTTTCCCGCTTCTTATTTTTTTTATATTTAACTATTTTAATAAGGTTAATCTAAATGTTTTAATCTCGGTAAAAATAACGATAAAAAATATGTCGAATCTTGATTAATTTATTTAATATTCAAAATATTCATTTACACGTATCTCTTTTCATGGTTATAATGTATTTGTATCCGGTATTTGTATTTGTATACAATCCAAGGAAGGGGCACTAGATTAGATCTCTTTTTAAGGTTTTACGTGTATTTACTTATTAAAAGCTAATGAAAGAAAGGGGTAAAAGTTAAGTGATTAAAATTGTTTCAGAGATTGATAGACCAGATCCGAATGTCATCAAAGAATTGGAAGCGATTTCACCTAGTGATTATGGACACAGTATTAATTTTCAATTGATTAGTGCACGAAAAATTAAGCCTTTATTTCCGATTGACGGTTTTTTTGCAGGGCCAGCTATTACTGTAAGAATTCCTCCAAATGATGGTTTATTAATTAACAAAGCATTAGATTTAGTAAAGCCCGGTGATGTTGTTGTCATCGATATGAATGAAGAAGAACGTTTTGCTTGTTGGGGAGAAATTACTACGAAATTGGCTATGGAAAAAGGGGCTATTGCAGCGATCATTAATGGGCCAGTGACAGATACAAAAATGATTATTGATTTACAATTTAAGGTCTTTTCATACGCTATTTCACCTTTAACGACTAAAGTTTATAGTATTGGTGGCGATGTGAACATACCAGTTTGTATTCAATCTTGCATTATTAATCCAGGGGACATTATTGTCGGTAGTAATGATGGTTTACTAGTAGTACCAAAAGACCAAGCATTAGATTATCTCGAAATTGGCAAAAAAGAACAGGCAGCAGACAATCAACGTCGTCAAGATTTGGAACAATTAGGTGCAGAGAATTATTTACGCCGTTTCGATCCTTTATGGGAAAAGATGGTAGAAAAGAGTAAAAGTTAATTAGTTTTAAAATGACTACTGTTTCTTAATTAGATCCAAAAAAGGAGAGGGTATGATGGGGAAATTAGCTGTTGACAAACAATTAGACACTTCAACTGTAAAAGAAAAAAAATTAGGTTTGCGTTGGGGACTTGCTTTTATTTTTTTCATTATAGGATTTATTGCGTATATGGATCGTTCTAATATTTCGATTGTAGCTGTGCCGATGATGAAAGATTTAGGATTGGATAAAGTTCAATTTGGACTATTATCTTCTCTCTTTTATTTAGGCTATTGTTTTTCACAAATTCCTGGAGGGATGTTAGCTGAAAGGTTTGGCGCGAGGAATATCGTGACAATTGCGGTTGCGTGGTGGTCGTTATTTACAACTTTAACAGCTGCATCTGTTAACTACGTTGTACTGTGCATCGTCAGATTTTTCTTTGGAGCTGGTGAAGGACCGATGTATCCAGGAAATGCTGTTTTCAATTCATATTGGTTCCAAAAACATGAAAAAGGTCGTGCTTCAAGTGCGTTATTGGCTGGTTCGTTTTTTGGTCCAGTTATTGCGCCTGGGATATCAGTTGCTATTATGGCATGGTTTGGTTGGCACGGAGTATTTTACATATTTGGTGTAGTTGGCGTTGTTGTAGCTTTACTATGGTATTTTGTTGGACGAAATAAACCAGAAGAGCACCCATGGATTTCTGAAAGAGAAAAAGCACTTATTATTGAAAACCGTAGTATTTCAAGCAGTAAGAAAAAAACAGCCCCTTGGAAACAATACTTAAAAAATTATCGATTTTGGGCTGTAGGAGTACAATACCTTGTTGTAATTTATATGAATACATTCTTTTTAACATGGTTGCCAACTTATTTAATGGAGGCACGTAATTTTTCATTAAAAGAAATGGGATTAGCGGCAAGTTTCCCTTGGTTAGCAATTTGTTTTTCTGTTCTAATTGGTGGTGCTATTTCAGATAAAATTTTACAAAAAACAAACTCTCGTATGATTGCACGTGGAGGAATGGCCATTTTAGGATTCGCCTTTTTCATTTTAGGACTATATCTTGCAGCTTACTCGGTTACTCCTTGGTCAAATGTTCTTTGGTTGACAGTAGCACTTGGTGCATTAGGACTTCCAATCGTTGCTTCATGGGCTATAGCGAATGACATGGGTCAAGAATTCTCAGGTTCTGTTAGTGGTTGGATGAATACTTGGGGAGCAATAGGGGGGATCACATCTCCAATTATTTGTGGATGGTTTGCACAAGAAATGGGATGGAATATCACTTTATTAATCAACATTATTCCTGTTGTATTTGCAGCAATCTTATGGTTCTTTATCAAGCCAGATCGACCATTAGTTAAGTTAGAAACTAAGTAGGAATCATTTCAAGATTGTAAATCGAAAAGAAGGTGTGTAACGATGGAAAATTTACTAAATAAAAGCGTAACAGCACTTCAGGTTCCAGGGATTAGAAAATTTTTTAACATGGTTGTTGATTATCCAGATGCGATTAATCTTACACTTGGCCAGCCTGATTTCCCTACACCTGAGCATATTAAAGAAGCTGGAATTTCAGCAATAAAACAGAATTATACAGCATATACGGAAAATGCTGGATTACTTAGCCTAAGGAAAGCAGCTAGCGATTTTCTGTATAAAAAATACAATCTTTCCTATGATGCTGCTAGAGAAATCATTGTGACAAACGGCGCTACAGAAGCACTAGATTCAGCTTTTCGTACAATTTTGAGAGAAGGGGATGAGGTCTTACTCCCTGCTCCTATTTACCCAGGCTATGAACCACTGATCGAAATGTGTGGAGCCATCCCTGTCTATATAGACGTGACTCAAAATAACTTCAAGATTAATGCTGAATTGATCAAGCGTCATATGACAGAAAAGACTCGTTGTTTAGTTCTTTGCTCACCATCTAATCCTTTAGGTAGCGTGCTAGATTATGAAGATCTTAAGAAAATAGCGTTGCTTTTAAGAGAAAGGGATATTTTCGTCGTTTCAGATGAAATATACAGTGAACTGACTTACGATAAAAACCACTATTCAATCGCTTCTCTACCAGGTATGTGGGAAAAAACAATTGTGATTAATGGTCTTGCTAAATCACATTCAATGACAGGGTGGAGAATTGGTTTCACATTTGCTCCAGCCTACATTTCTGAGCAAATGCTAAAAGTACATCTTTATAACTCAGTCTGTGCTAGCACGATTAGTCAATATGCTGCAATTGAGGCACTTACAAATGGCATAAATGACGCGAATCAAATGGTTGTGGAATATCGACAAAGAAGAGATTATGTTTGTGAAAGATTAATGAACATGGGATTTGAAGTCATCAAACCTGAAGGTGCTTTTTACGTATTCCCTTCTATTAAAAATACAAATATGAAATCATTTCAATTTGCGTTGAAATTATTACAGGAAGCAAAAGTAGCGGTCGTACCGGGTGATGGATTTTCTAAATATGGAGAAGGATATGTAAGAATCTCGTATGCTGCTTCGATGGAAATGCTCGAAAAAGCATTAGATAGAATGGAGCAATTTATGCAATCTAATTTTAATAGAAAGAAAGCAGTAGAGGAAGTATAGTAGAGTGTGAGTATCGAATTGAATAACGCTCTTTTTTGATAGTTAATTATTCTTTAGAAGATATTTACATTCCCTACATCATGATATAATCAAACTATGTTGTACTTTTGTACATCATAGTTTGACTCTTATTGTTTAAGAGAATCTTAAATGGATTAATGCTAAAGGGAGATAGGTATGAAAAAATTAAAATCTGCTGGTTCTTTATCTGATCAAGCGTATGATGTTATAAAAAATGCCATTATTAATAATGAAATAAAACCACTGGAATACTTAATTGAAGAGCAAATTGCCGAAAAATTAGGAATAAGCCGAACTCCAATTAGAACAGCGTTAAAAAAGTTAGCTTATGAAGGTTTAGTGGAAATGGAAACAGCCAAACATACAAGAGTTCGAATGATCTCTGTCGAAGAAGTACAAGAGTACCAAGTTGTTAGAGAATCATTGGAGCCTTTAGTAGCTAAACTTGCTTGTCAAAGCATTGATAGTGAGCAATTAGCATTCTTAAAAGATATTTGCAATCAACAGCAAGAAAGTATCGATGAAAAAGATTATAGTCAATTTATTAATTTAGATACCCAGTTTCATTGTTACCTTGCTGAATTTACAAATAACCATAAATTAAAAGAGTTTATTTCATCTCTTCGTACGAATTTACAAAGATATTTAATCCTGACAAATACAATTCAATCTAGCGCACCGGAAGCTGTTAAAGAACATTATCAAATTTTAGATGCCCTAGAAAGAAAAGATTCAACTGAAGCATCAGAATTAATGTTAAATCATATCAAAAATGTTTCAAAACGATTTTTAATAAAGCCTGTAAAATAAATGCTCCCACTTGAGCAACTTGACAACAAGATACAATGCCTACCAAAGAAATTTAAATACAAGTATATGCAAACGCGTTATCAAAATTGTTAATTCTAAATGGATGGGGAGATTTGTTAATGAAAACGATAGAGAACAATTGGCAGACAAAAAATCAATTAATCGACTTACTTTGTGAACTTGTCGAGATCCCAAGTGTGACACATTCTAGTGGTGAAATTGAAATTGCGGAATATGTTGAAAAAAAACTCCGTCAACTTCCTTATTTTCAAGATCATCAAGAGTATTTAAAACTCCATACAACAGAAGATGATCGTAAATTCGTAACAGCTCTTGTAAAAAAAGGGACGAATGAAAAAAAGACAATCGTCCTTGTTAGTCATTTTGATGTAGTCGATGTAGAAGATTATGGTAGTTGGAAAGAATTTGCTTTTAACCCTAAAAAATTAACAGAATTATTTTATAATAATAAAGAAAAAATGTCTGAAGAAGTTCAAAAGGATTTGCAAAATGGTGAATGGCTGTTTGGTAGAGGAACAATGGATATGAAATGTGGTCTAACCTTACATATGTCATTAATTGAAGAAGCATGTTCTGGAGCATTTGATGGCAATTTACTTCTAGTAACCGTTTGTGATGAAGAAGTGAACTCTGTTGGAATGCGAAATGCTGCACCAATACTTCTAGAAATGGCAGAAAAACACGATCTTGAATACAGAGCATGTTTAAATTCGGAGCCTATGTTTGCTAGATATCCAGGAGATGAAAATTCATATATTTATTCTGGCTCAATCGGCAAGGTTTTAGCAGGTTTCCTATGCTACGGGAAGGAAACCCATGTTGGTGAACCTTTTTCTGGATTAAATGGGAATTATATGGCCTCTCAACTAACATGTGAATTAGAATTAAACACAGACTATTGTGAAGTCATTGAAGGTGAGGTCACACCTCCTCCTACAAATCTCATTCAAAAAGACTTGAAAAAAGAATATAATGTACAAATCCCACATCGCGCAGTCACGTTGTTTAACCTATTTATAATGGAACAATCAATGGATGCGATTACGAAAAAGCTACAAACGAGTGCTCAAAAAGTTGCACGAAAAATTGAGCAAGGCTATGAAACAAGAGCAACTCATTTTTCTACATTAGAAAATTCTACAGCAAAGAAAGTTAATGTAAATGTATTCAATTTTGACGAATTACTAAATTATGCAATCAAAACCTATGGTAAAGAAAAAGTGGATCAAATCCAGCAACATATTGTGAGTAATAGAGGGAAAAAAGATGATCGAGACGTATCGATTCAATTAGTTGATGAGCTTAGCATTCTTTGTAAAGAGCTATCTCCAATGATTGTTCTTTTCTTTGCACCACCATATTACCCAGCTGTATGTTCTCGAAATCATCCTCGTATTCGAACAGTAGTTGATCAGGTTATTGAATATGCAAAAGATGAGTATAATCTAGTTCTTAAAAAACAAAATTATTTTGCCGGTTTATCAGACTTAAGTTATGTAGGACTAGAAAAACCAGCTTCAGAACTAGGAAGCCTTATTTCAAATATGCCACTTTGGGAAAAAGGATATAGTGTTCCTTTAGATGATTTAGAGAAGTTGAATATTCCTGTGCTTAACTTAGGTCCTGTAGGTAAAGATGCACATAAATGGACGGAACGGTTAGATGTAAATAATGCATTCGATGAGTTAAGAGAGATGCTTACTTTTACAATTAATCAATTGTTAAGAAAGGACTAAATTTATGCTAAAAATGCCGTGATCAATTCATGGCATTTTCCTTTACGACTACATTTTTTAACTACGTAGATGTGTATAAATACACACATAATATATAAAAATATGAAAATACTGTGTAAAAATAAGAAGTTTCCGGCTTCTTATTTTTTTTTTGCTATGATGAAGTCAAAGTAGTCCACTAAAAAATGAAAGGGGTTACAAAGATGCAGTTAAAAAAGTTAACATCAGAAGCTTTAATCAGTACAAAAAAGTCATTTTCATCGAAAGAAGAGATCATAAGTTATTTAGTTAAAGAGTTAGCGGCAGAAGGAAAAATTCATTCTGAAGAAGAGTTTTTTCATGCAGTGATGGAAAGGGAAGCTTTATCTCCAACTGGTTTTGAAGGTGGTCTAGCCATTCCACATGGTAAATCCTCATCTGTAAAAGAATCTTCGTTCGCGGTTGTTACACTTGAGAAACCAATGAGTAATTGGGAAAGTATTGATCCAAATAATCAAGTTGAATTAGTCATTTTATTTGCTATTCCAAAAGAAGAGGAAGGCACTACACATCTTACTTTATTAGCAGAATTAGTTACGAGATTATCAGACGAAGAATATAAACATAATCTACTACATGCAAGAACAACTAAAGAACTATTTAATCTTCTTGATGCACCATTACAACCTACTAATCTGAAAGTCTCTCCAAAAGGCGATAAAACAATATTAGCTATTACAGCTTGTCCAGCTGGCATTGCACATACCTATATGGCAGCGGAAGCACTCGTGAAAGCGGGGAATGATTTAGGCATAAATGTATTTGTTGAAAAACAAGGTGCCAATGGAGTTGAAGACCGACATACGTTTGATTTGATCAGAAAGGCAGATGCGATTGTATTTGCGGTGGATGTTGCGGTAAAAGATGAAGAGCGATTCAAACATCTTCCAAAAGTTAAAACATCTGTAGCTGCACCAATTCGAAATGCAAAAGGAATTTTAGAACAAGCACTCCAAAAAGTGGGAAGTGTACCTAAATTAGAAATGGGCGAAAGAGAAGAACAACATCATGAAGTAGAAAACAAATCATTTAAAACAGAAATCAAGGATTCTCTTTTAACAGGAATTTCTCACATCATCCCTATTATTGTAGCGGGAGGTATGACGTTAGCGGCGGCTGTCTTTATTGCGCAAGCTTTTGGACTTCAAGATGTATATGCAGCGGAAGGATCATGGTTATGGTTATTACGTCAATTAGGTGGTACTTTATTAGGACAAATCATGATTCCACTTTTAGCAGCTTATATGGCATACTCGATTGCTGATAAACCAGCATTAGGGCCAGGGTTTGCAGCAGGGGTCGCAGCGAATTTAATCGGCAGTGGATTTTTAGGAGGTATGCTAGGAGGATTACTAGCAGGTTATTTCTTAAAGTATTTAAAAGTAAAGGTCAAGCCAAAAGGGACTTTCGCAGGATTTGTTAGTTTCTGGTTTTATCCTGTAGTCGGAACACTAGTGGTTGGTTCAATTATGCTATTTGTTATTGGTAAGCCTTTAGCTTTCTTAAACGAAGGACTAATTGAATGGCTAAATGGCATGAGTGGGACAAACGCGATAATTTTGGGAGCAATTTTAGGAGCGATGGTTTCATTTGACCTTGGTGGGCCTGTAAACAAAGCTGCATACACTTTCTGTATTGGCGCAATGGCGAGCGGAAATATTGTACCTTACGCAGCATTTGCATCGGTCAAAATGGTCTCTGCATTCTCCGTCACTGGAGCAACAATCATAGGAAAACATCTATTTTCCGAACAAGAAAAAGAAGTTGGTAAACAAACATGGTTACTTGGCTTAGCCGGAATAACAGAAGGTGCGATACCATTTATGATTAATGATCCACTTCGAGTGATTCCTTCATTAATCGCTGGTTCAGCAGTAACAGGAGCGATTGTTGCTTATTTTAATATTGGATTAAATGTTCCAGGTGCTGGGATTTTCTCATTAGCATTACTTCAAGGAAAACCAGCTCTATTAGCTGCAAGTATATGGATTGGTGCAGCATTAGTGGGTGCAGTTATCTCTACAATTTTATTAATTATGACAAGAAAACAGAAAATCATTAAAGAAATAAAAGTAAAGGCATCACAACAAAGTGTTGCGTAAGGGGTGAAAAACCAAAATGAAAAAAGTTCATATCGTCCCACATATGCATTGGGACAGAGAATGGTATTTTACAACGGAAGAATCTAGAATTCTATTAGTGAATAATATGGAAGAAATTATGAAAATGTTAGAAACAAACCATGACTATCCATACTATGTACTAGATGGACAAACTGCGATTTTAGAAGATTACTTCGCAGTAAAACCAGAAAATAAAGAGCGAGTAAAAAAGCTAGTTCAAGAAGGTCGATTAATCATTGGACCATGGTATACCCAAACAGATGAAATGATCGTCGGAGGTGAATCAATCGTTCGTAATTTATTATACGGGATGAAGGACTGCGAAGAATTTGGAGTACCGATGAAAATCGGTTATCTCCCAGACTCATTCGGACAATCAGCTCAAATGCCAATGATTTTAAACGGATTTGATATTAAGTACTCAATCTTCTGGAGAGGGACATCTGAACGTCATGGTACAGACAAAACAGAATTTTATTGGGAAACAGACGATGGTTCAAAGGTATTAGTTCAATTATTTCCTTTAGGGTATGCCATCGGAAAGTATTTACCTGAAAATGAGAAAGCACTGCAAAAAAGAATAGATAAGTATATTACTGTACTTGATCGAGGTGCAACAACTGATCATATTATCTTACCAAACGGACATGATCAAATGCCTATTCAAAAAAATATATTTACCATCATCGAAAAGCTACAAAAACTATATCCAGAACGTGAATTTTTCTTAAGTAAATATGAAAAAATTTTTGAGAATCTAGAAGCACAAAAAGACCTTGAAATATTGAAAGGTGAATTTTTAGATGGAAAGTACATGCGTGTTCATCGTAGTATTTACTCGACTAGAATGGATATTAAAGCAGCGAATACGAGAATTGAAAATAAAATCACCAATATTTTAGAACCACTTGCATCAATCGCCTATCGATTGGGTTTTGAGTATCATCACGGCTTGATTGAATTAATATGGAAAGAAATGATGAAAAATCATGCGCATGATAGTATTGGCTGTTGCTGTTCGGATAAAGTACACAGAGAAATTCTTAGCCGGTTTTATTTGGCAGAAGAAAAAGTGGATCAACTAATCAATTTTTATAAACGAAAAATTGTTGATTCAATGGATCCTTCTAATGAACATGATCGCATTACACTTTTTAACTTACTTCCTTATGAGCGAACTGAAGTTGTGACGACAAGCGTTCTGACAAAGTTAAAATCATTTAAACTTGTTGATCATGAATCGAATGAAATAGATTTTGAGATTATCGAAAGCAAAGTCACTGATCCGGGCTTAATCGATCGACAAATTGTTCATTATGGAAACTATGATCCTTTTATTGACTATACAATCCAGTTAAAAGATACGATTCCATCGATGGGTTATAAGACGTATTTTATACAAGAAAGTGATGAAATTATTAAAAAGATTACTTATTCTACAAGCAAAGTTGAAACAGATTATTACGAGATTACTGTTAATTCAAATGGAACTTTGAATATTTTTGATAAGCAATTTAAAAAAAGCTTTAATAATGTTCTCCGTTTGGAAAATGGTGGGGATGATGGTGATGAATATGACTACTCTCCACTTTTAAATGAAGAGTTAATTTATAGTGATTCTGTTCAAGCCGAAACTAAAATTCAGCAAAACCGGTTCGGGGTAATGATTGATATTAAATATACGTTAGCTGTTCCCTCAAACTTAGAAAAACGGAAGGAACAAATTGTTGATAGTACTGTTGATGTTCATATTGTAGTGAATGTTCCAAATCATAAACCGAGACTTGATATAACATTTGAATTGAATAATCAAGCGAAGGATCATCGATTAAGAGTGTTAATTCCAACAGGACTTGTTTCAGCTTTTTCAGTATCGGATAACCAATTTGGTTCAATAAAACGAGACGTTGTTGATTCAGCAATTCATGATTGGGAGGAAGAAAATTGGGATGAACGCCCAGATTCAATTTATCCTATGTTGAGTTATGTTGGTTTATCGAACGATGAATATGGTGTTAGTGTTTTAACAAATAGTACGAGAGAGTATGAGATTGTTGGTGAGAAGTTTGATACAATCGCGATTACTTTGTTTAGAAGTGTTGGTTTTCTTGGGAAAGAGGAGTTGATTCGTAGACCAGGGCGACCGTCTGGGATTAAGTTGGCTACTCCGGATTCGCAGATGATTGGGAATTTGTCGCTGGAGTTTGCGATTGCGACATATAATAAGGAAGAGGATGTTGCGAGGATTGCTAAGGAGTATTTAACGCCGATTGTTAGTTATAATAAGATTCCTTTTGATGCTATGAAGTTGAATGAGTCTGGTGTGAGGACACCTTTAGAGTTTAGCTTTTTTAAAGAGCGTTCCGGAAATGTTGTTTTAAGTACGTTGAAGAAGGCTGAGAAAGAAGATAAATTTGTTGTACGTTTTTATAATTCAGCGGAAAATGAGGAGTATGCTTTTTTGGAATTTAATGATGAAATTGGGCAGGTATACATTGTTAATTTAAATGAAAAAGAGCATGAAGAAGTTTCTGTAAATGATCAGCAAGTAGGAATAAATGTGAGCGTAAATCAGGTCAAATCGATTTTGTTTTAAAACAAATGAAATTCATTTTACTAAGGCATTCAAACTTTGACCCGACACAAGTTTTATTACATTTAATTAAATCAGAAATTATTTTTACACCGTTTGTAGATATATAAACGGTGTTTTGTATGTTTACTGCTACTTTGAATTAAAAATAACAGTAGTAATTCAGATTTACTACTGTTTTTAAGTATTTTTTATTACAATATAGTTAGATAGGAAAATAGAATTAAAATCCGTGGTGGAGCAAAAGGGAAAATAAGTAGAAAGTAAGGAGAAGACATGAATTTTTTTGATTTGATAAAACAAAACCGTTCAACACTTAATTCAAATGAAGAAGAATTGCTTAGTTATTTATTTGAACATAAAGCGGATTTAAAACAAATGACAGTACGGCAAATTGCTGAAGCTAATTTTACCGCACCTAATTCTATTATTCGTTTATGCAAAAAACTTGGATTTTCTGGTTTTTTGGAATTTAGAGAGTCTTTGTATTTAACATCATCACAACAAAAAGCACTGATGGAGATGACAGCTTTAGATGAACAAATTATTAAAACTAAGCAATTGATTAATCAAGATGTATTGAATATCGTACTTGAAAAGATTCATAGTGCTAACCAAATTTTATTTTTTTCTGTAGGGTTATCACGTATAGCTGCGGAAGACTTACATCAAAGACTCCGAATTGTTGGTAAAAATACACATACTTTTATTGATCCACATGTGATGAAACATAATGCTAAAATGCTTACGTCAGATGATTTAGTATTTGCCATTAGTGTTAGTGGTTCAACAGATACGGCACTACATGCTACAACAATTGCAAAAGCAGCTGGTGCAACGACAGTTAGTATTACTGGTTTCTCAAGTAATCCACTATCCAAATTAACAGATTATCAATTTTATGGTATGACATCTGAATTATATATTGATGGGGTAGATGTATCTGAGAGACTTAGTTTTACGTATTTAACAAATTATATTTTTACTGAGTATGTGCAGAAGTATCTCTTGTAGACAAGTTATCAATTAGATTAAAAGTACGTTTAACTGCAAGGTGTAACAAAGAAGAAGCGTTAGTCATAGCATCCTCAAGTGTCATAACACTAGATACAATTGGTATGGTTGCAATAATACCATAGTCGGTTAATTCAGTTAAACCATCCTCAATACTCCCAGCAAACACAATGGTTGGAACGTTGTGTTTTTTTGCGATTAAGCTAACGCCAATTGGTAATTTTCCTGCAAGAGATTGTGAATCGAATCGTCCTTCACCAGTTATTAGTAGATTGGCTTTTTCAATTGATGCTTCTAAATCGCATTCTTTCATAAGTAGTTCAATTCCACTTTGATAAGTAGCTCCTAAAAATGAATAAAGCATAAAACCAATGCCGCCAGCGGCACCTGCCCCAGGATGATCGATATAGTTTGTTGCTAATGATTGATTGATGGTATCGGCAAAACGTTTAATCATCTCATCATAGTCATTCATTTGGGAGGTATGAAGCCCTTTTTGAGCACCAAAAATGAAAGTAGCACCATTTTTTCCGAGTAATGGATTCGTTACATCAGATGCGATGATAAATTCAACGTTAGCCAAGCGTGGATCAAGTTTGCTAGTATCTATTTCTGTAACTTGATCAATAGAATGTGGAAACGTTGGAACTGTATGACCGTATTTATTTAAAAATTTGACACCGAGGGCTTCCATTATTCCTTTTCCACAATCAATTGTAGCACTTCCCCCAAGCCCAATAATGATTTTCTTGGCTCCACGATTTAAGGCACTTACTATTTGTGCACCTGTACCAAATGAAGAGTTACAATATGGGTTAAGGTCACTGGATTCAATTAAAGTAATTCCTGAGGCTTGAGCCACTTCAATAATGGCTGTTTGATCTGAATCGATCCATCCATAGGAAGCTTGTATAGGTTGACCTTTAGGACCAGGAACAGTTTCTGTGATCATTTCACCTTTTAATGCTTGAACAAAAGCAGTGACGGTTCCTTCACCTCCATCTGCTACAGGAATGCCAATAATGTTATGTTGTGGAAGTGCATTTTTTATAACTTCAGTTGCTTCAAGACTTGTAATTGACCCTTTAAAAGAATCGATTGCAACAATAATATTCATATACATCTACTCCTTAAACAAAATTAAGGAACTATCATTTAATAGCCCCTTAATTTATTGAATTTAAACTAAAATTGTTTGTTTTTTCATTTCTGGTTTTTTTAATTCTGGCCAATAATCTTTGTTCGCTTCAATAAGAGCATCAAGAATTTTACGAGCTTTCTTAGCGTCAACAACTGTTCTATTTAACGTTAAAGCTTGAAGTGCTTTTGTATAAGAACCTTCAAGGTACGCTTCAACTGTTAATTTTTCAAAAGCATGTTGACCTTCGATTAAACCTTTATAGAATGTATCAACATGGCCTACAGAATATGGTGCTGGACCATTAATTCCAAGTGAAGCAGCAACTTCAATCATTACATCATCTGGTAGGTTTGCAACAATCCCATTGTTTGGAACAATCACGATATATGTTTGTCGCAAGTTGTTTGTAATTGAGGAAGCAACTTCAACAATCATATCTCCATGAGCATCGTTATGAACAACATGTGAATCTTTTGCTGTTCCTTTTTCGATGATACTGCGGCATTCAGCAAAGACGTTCTTTTCGCGTCCAACCATAACCTCATTAGCACGAGTAAAGTTCGGATCTAATTTAGAAGCTTTATATTCTGGATATAAATAGTACTGTAAATAAGTGTTAGGTAAATATTCTGGGAAATCAATCAGCATATTTTCTACCATTGCATAAGTATCTAACCAAGACTGGTCGCGTTGTTCAGCATCAACAGGACGGAAGCCGCCATTTAAAATCGTTTCTTTGATTTTAGGTGCAAGATCATGACCATTCTCATCATAAATATGAGTAAACCAGCCAAAGTGGTTAAGTCCAAAGTATGTTGGCTCAAATTTATTATATTCATGGTTAATTAAACGGCCGTAAGAACGTAATAAGTTAACTGGTTGATCACAGATGTTTAAAATTCTCTTATCATCCGGGAAAACCTTGTCCAGTGCTAGTGCTACAATAGCCGCTGGGTTCGTGTAGTTTAAAATCCACGCATCAGGGCTATATTTACGCACATCTTGTACCATTTCAATCATATCGCGAATTGAACGCATACCATAAGCAAAACCACCAGGTCCGCATGTTTCTTGACCAACAACACCAAAGCTAAGAGGAATTTTCTCGTCCTTCTCACGCATTGCATAACCACCAGTACGCATTTGACAGAAAACAAAATCAACATCTTTATAAGCAACATCTTTTTCTGTTGTATAAATAAAGTTTACTTCAGGTGCTTCTTCACTGAATAAGATCTCTCCGAATTGTCCTATTACTTCCTGACGTTCTGCATTAACATCGTAAAGAACTACTTGATTAAGAGCAAATTGATCTAAATGAGTTGTTAGAGCCTTTAAAATTCCTGGTGTCCAAGTAGAGCCTCCGCCAACTAATACGATATTATTTTTTTTCATAAAGAACCGACTCCTTTGGATTTTATATTATTTATTATATTTTTTGTATGAAACGTTTACATTTCTATATGTGCATTACATTGATAAGAAACAGGATTTAAGTTGCTTTTTACGCCACTATTGAACAGCTTCTTTTTACTTCTAATGCAATCCTTTCAACTTTAGGGCCATAAATAACCTGTAGGTTGGTATCGTTAATTCTTACGATGCCAGCTGCGCCAGTTGCTTTAATGGCCGCTTCATCAATTCGATCAACTGAGTAAAGAACAAGACGTAAACGAGTAAAGCAATTCTCAACTTCTTTAATGTTTTCTTTACCGCCAAGTGCAGAAACAATTGCATCACCGATTGTTGCTTCATCGTTAATGACAACATCACTGCCCTCTGCTTCATTCTCATCTTCACGACCAGGTGTTTTCACGTTAAAGCGGTTGATCACCCATTTAAATACGAAGTAATACACAAATGAATAGCAAGTACCGATCATAACAGTAATCCACCAATTCGTTTTCAATCCTTGAAGTATCCCAAAAACAGTAAGGTCAATTACCCCACCTTGTACATTACCAATTCCGATGTTGAAGAGATCTGCAAGCATGAATGATAAGCCGGCCATGAAAGCATGGAATACAAATAAGATTGGTGATACAAATAAGAATGCGAATTCGATTGGCTCAGTGATACCAGTTGTGAAACTTGCTAATGCTGCGGCAGATAATAATGCTGCAACACGTTTTTTATGTTGTGGTTTAGCTGCTCTGTACATAGCTAAACATGCAGCTGGTAAACCAAATGTCATGAACGGAATCTTACCTTGAGCTAGAAAACGAGTTGCTTCTTTCATCGTTTCAATATCAGGTGTTGCTTGTGCTAAAACAGCATTGAAGATATTAAGGGCACCAGAAACCTGTTGTCCATCCACCATAGCAACTCCGCCTACTGGAGTGAAACGAGTAAGCTGGTTTAAAATGTGATGTAATCCAGTCGGAACCAATAAGCGTTCTAAGAATCCGAAAAGAAATGGACCGAAAGCACCAGCACCAGTGATAAATTCACCGATTCCAACGATCCCTTTATTTAAGAAGGGCCAAGCAAAGAACATTGCAAGAGCTAAGAAAGGAACTAATACAACTGTAATGATTGGAATAAAGCGACGTCCGCCAAAGAAACTAATTGCTGTAGGTAATTCGATTTGATAAAAACGATTGTGTAACATCGAAACAAATAAACCAACAAGAATACCACCAAAAACACTCATTCGGAAACTGAAAATCCCTAGTACCGTATCATAAGTAGCAAAAATCTTTGTTGCTTCAAGAGTAGACATTCCAACTTCTTTTGTTAAATAATCAACATTTGTTGTTGCAGCTGTAATACCGTCTAAACCTAACATATAGCTAAGCGTTACATGGAAAAGAAGAAAACCAATAACCGTACTAAATGCAGCGGTTGCCTTTTCGTCTTTAGCCATACCGATCGCAACTGAAATCGCAAATAAAATAGGCAAATTACCAAATAAAGTACCGATTAATGTACGAATAAACCCTAGAACTTGTTGTACTGTTGTCATTTCAACAAACGATTGCCCAACAATATTTGGATTCTGTAATACAGCAGAGAGACCTAAGAAGATACCTGCGGCTGCAATAACCGAAATAGGCATCATTAGCGACTTTCCTAATTTTTGCAAAAATTCTTTCATTTTAACTTCCTCCTTATTTAGTTTGCAGTTTGAGTATAGATTGAAATGGAAGCGATTCCAATAGATTACTAGCATTACAATACAGATACACAGAAGCTATATTTGTACTCAAAGTTGTGTTTTTGTACACAATTTTAGGTAATAAATATCTAGAATACAAGAGACCTAAAGAATATGACAATTGTCCTTTAGCACAGGATTTCATTTGTCAAAAGGTTTATAAAATTAGAGAGGAACCTACATAAAAAAATACGTAGCTTCAGGGAGAGGCACGAAAAAGTGGAACTTTATAAATCATCAGTTGAGAGAGTGAATGCTTATTTAAAAGATATTTTCCAGTTAAATAACGTACGACATTGAACAGATGCAAGGGCTAAGTTTCATCTAAGCCTAGTGACACTAAAGACTTGCATTTTCCTTTTTGGCATATTCAATTTCTTTATTCAGTGGGGACTCTATTACTATATAGAAAGCATTTCCCTCTTAGAAATTCCTATATTACGATTTGCTAGGTTAATAAATAGAAGAACAGTCTAGTAGTTTATATAAAAGTTCCGTTTCTCTATCATTCTCTACTTTAGCTTGAAACTCGGGTCCAAGTTCCAATTTTAGTAGGTTGAAGGATCTACTCTCATTTGTTCTCATCAATAGGACTTGATAGTTTTTAGTGGATTTTCCGATACTGCTTTTTATTTTTTGCCTTTTCAGATGTGCAAATGCCCTGTTCTGTCTCTTTAGGAATAACTTCTAAAAAATCATTAATAATTATTGCTTCCTTTTCTACAACGTAGTAGTTAGCTTTATCTCTAAAGTGATAATTGAAATAAAAAAATAGATCATGCCTTACTAAATCAATGTTAACGTGGTCATAAACTTCCGAATCTTACTTATGTCTAACATTGTGCTAATAATTTTTAGACCCGACCCGTTTCTACCTAAATGAAATGTACCTATCTCTCCTCTTTTATACGGCATAATATGTGTCTGCCTTTCTATTCTGATTTCTACTTTTAAAATCAAATTGGCATTGTAAATGTTAAGATTAAAAGGGAATATACGTTCTCATTTGCACAAATTTTATTCATGAATTTACAAAACCTTATTAAATCAATGTTTTGACCGCCAATTCGATCCCGACCACCGGTATCTTTAGGTAAAAACGGGTTAAATTAAGAAACGATAGAACACTCGCAAATGTTGATGTATCAATGTTTGTGGGTGTTTTTTGTTTTTGAAGAAAACAAGTGAAAAGGTAGATTTTGAAATGATTTTACACATTTTTTACACAAGAGAATACCTTAGATTGTTTTCAGTGAAACCATTAAATAATTTAATAGGCAGTTAATAATGTACAGTAGACTCATACTGCGCAGCAATGATATCCATAATTATGTAAATTCAGAACAAAAAGCTTCTATTTTCTGGTATGATTTTTATATAAAGATACCTTAGATTTGAAAAGTTTCACTTAAAGTAACGGTCAGTATAGTCGAAGAAGCAAATTTTTAAGAGGGGGTATTAATATAGTAAATCGATGGGGATTTACATATTTATTTTGTAACGATTTGGAGAAAATGAAGGGGTTTTACTTAGATATACTTCAGTTAAACCTCATATGGGATTGTAAAGATTCGATTGCTTATAAGATTGGTGATCAATATTAAGTATTGATTACAATGAAGAAAACTAACCCACTATCAAACAGGTTTTCCATTCAACCAGGGTGGAAAGGTGGAACAGAACCAAGGATAGGTTGGTCTCTAGAATGTGATAGACAAGATTTCAATGAAGTTGTCCATACCATATTAAGTAAACAGATCAAAATATTATAATGAGCACAAATGGAAAGGGTATTGGAGTTTTCCTATTATAGATCCTATGAATAATACAATAGAAATAACAAGTATTGAACAGATTATACACTAATAATCATGAAATGAATGAAGTAGTATAAGAGATATATATTTTTCACTAACGGGTGCATTATTTTAGGAGCTGTTGCAATGGCAGTTCTTACCGTTGTTGAAGAAAGCGGTGTTTCATGTATGTGTTCTAATGAACATTTGCGGTAACATTGGATGAGTTGAAATCTATCGCTGATCTGCTCGGTGTCAAGTTTGAGCAGGCATTAGGCATTTATTTCACCATATGGTGATGAGATAAAGACAGGCAATGAGTGGGTTTAAACAGTGTTGAAAATCATAAAAATAAATGCTGTTGATTATATAGTCTTCACCGCTAAAGAAAGTATTGCTAAATCACAACTCCACATTATTGAAATACTTTCTGGGACTGTGCCAGTAGGTAAACAGTTTAGCTTATTGAAAGAATATCTTGAGGAGAATGATTTTGTGCTGATAAAAGGGGCAACTACATTTTGGTGTATAGATAAGGTTCTTAAGTTTGACTCAAGTAAGAAGATAAAAACTCTATTACAGTAATAAACTATGAGGGAAGGTAATCACATGTTCAATGCAAAGTTAAGAAAAAATGCAATCGACAATTATAATGCAGCGGTTGAACGTTATGAAAAAGTCGCCAATGATTTAGGTGAAAATACGAATGTTCTTTATAAAGAGCGTGAAAAAGCTATAAAACTTGTTAAATTAATAGAAGAACGAATTAATAAATTATCAAACACTCCAAAGGAATTCAAAGTAACACTTAAAAACATTGAAATTGAAGTGGAAAATTTTAAGACAAAACAGCAAGAAATTAAAAAGGCAGAAGTTGAAGCAAAAGCAGCTGCTGGAGGTTCTGGAGCGGGTGCAACTTTAAGCGCTCTTGGAGTTGCTGTAGCGACAATGGGTCCAACAGCAGCAATGGGCATTGCCACTACTTTTGGTGTTGCATCAACAGGTACTGCTATCTCTACTTTATCAGGAGCCGCTGCGACAAATGCTGCATTAGCATGGCTTGGTGGTGGTGCATTAGCAGCTGGTGGTGGTGGAATGAGTGCAGGTAGTGCATTGCTCGCTCTAGCAGGACCAGTAGGTTGGACAATTGCTGGTGTTATGCTTGCAGGTTCGGTTGGTTCAGGCTTGTTTGCCAGTCATAAAAACAAAAAAACTGCGAATAAGCTAATTGCTGAGAGAGAAAATCTCGAGAAAATAATTAGAAAATTTAACAATATGAACTCAGAAGTCAAGGCATTGGTGGAAACTACCAACACTCAAATTACTGGAGTATCTAAGGCAGAGAAAGCTTTGATTGGAAGTGATTATAGTCAATTCTCCAAAGATGAAAAACTACAAGCTGGATTGCTTGTGAATTCAACCTTAACTTTGGCACAACTAATCAATAAGGAGCTAAAATTAGATGCTTAGTGAACAGTCTATTGATAATAATGTTGAACAAGGGATTGCTTCATATGTAGATTATTTAAATAATATCAGATTAACAGATCTGAAGAATACATTAGAATCAATTCTTACTAGTGAAACAGATAAATTATCAGACTTAGCTACTAAATCAGCAAATGCATTATCAAATCTAGAATGGGCGAAAACAGAAATCGATAATCTTATCAATATTAATCGTGGTGGAGATACTGGAGTACATGGTTTTATTTCAGAGTTTGCTGAAACGGGGATAAGAAATGCAAGAGATGTTTATCAAGGACTACAGAAAAGTGTAGTCCTATTAAATGATAATGGACCTGCAGATATTCTACTTAAAGGCAAAGAAGTGCAAATGAAGTTTTATGCCAATATCTTAGAAGAGATTAAGCAAGCATCCAATTATGATAAAATGAGTATGATTTTTCCAAAAGACCATGTGGAAGTCATAGAAAAAATTATGAGCGGAGCAAAATCTGTAGAATTTAATGGAAATATCTTGTCTAACTCCCAAATCAATAATATTAGAAAAGCTATTGAAGATGAGAGTGCTCTGCGTGGCGTTTCTTATGATAAATGGTTGGAATCATCAGTTCTTGAATATAAAGATGTTCAAAAAGGAACAATTGACCAAACGTTATCAGGGGAAGTAAATGACATAAATAAGCAAACCGCTCAACAAAAATCTGATATTAAAAAGGAAGCGGATAACGATAGATTAAGCGCCCAACAAGAAGCACAACCAAGTTTCAGAGAAGCATCTAAAGTTGCTGGAATAGGTGCAGCAGTACAAGGTGGGTTCAATCTAGGGATCTTTGTCTATCAAAAGCATAAAGATGGAAAAGAAGTATGGGATTTTGATATTGAAGATTGGAAAGAGTGTGGAGTCAGTACAGCTAAAGGTGCTATTAAAGGCGGAATTTCTGGATATGCAATATATGGATTAACCAATGTTTGTCACCTTGCTGCACCAAGTGCTGGTGCAATTACTTCAGGTACTTTTGGGTTAAGTAATGCTATTGTCAAATATAGAAAAGGTGATGTTGATAGCGATGGATTTATTGATTTAGTAACACTAAATGCCATTGATGCAACAGGTGCTGCTATTGGTGCTGCTATTGGACAAGCAGTTATACCAATTCCAGTTGTTGGTGCTTTGGTTGGCTCAATCGTTGCAACCACAGCACTAAGTCTTGGAAAAAGGGTCCTAAGCAAACACGAAATAGAAGTGATTAATCTTTATCAAGAAAAAATTAATGCATTTGTTGATAAATTGGGCAAAGAATACCAAGTAAAACTAGATGAGCTTTTGAATAAATATCATAATCTCGGGGAATTGCAGCAATACTCGTTTGACTTCAATATCAATTTTCAACTAAGATTTGTTTCTTCTATTAATTTTGCAAAGTCAGTAGGAGTACCAGAGAATACTATTCTCAAAAATGAAGATGAAATTGATGAATACTTTCTATGTTAATTTGTTCCCACACGAGTTGAATATGTTCCTGCAAACGACCATCAATAAAAATGGGCATAAAAATTCGATTTTGATAGCTATCCTGACTATAAATGTCAACCTAAGT
>NZ_NUGT01000029.1 GCF_002574545.1 Bacillus sp. AFS055030 | reverse complement strand
TCTATAGGGTACATTTTATTGCGGCAATCCTTTTTTCTTTTTGATGTATTTTATTTAGACTAGGAAAAGATTATTAAAATGCTCACTAATTGACCCAACACAAATAATAAAAAGACATATTAGTTTCTTTATTTAGTAAAATAGTTTACAATTTAGTAGTTGAATTGTAATTTAAGTAATATACATAAAATTAAATGACCATAGATCGCTGAGTTTTGGTTGAGTGTTTCTTCTATATTTAGAGAGACAGTTCAATTTTAAGCGGGGGAACCAATTTTTGTACAAATTGTACTTTGGGGTGAATCCTTTTTAGGTAGGGCTACTTTTTAGGTCCGAATCCGACAGCTAACCTCGTAGGCGTGTAGGGAGAAGGTTTCCAAAATGATGTCTTAATAAGGCACTGGAGATTTTCCCGGTGTCTTTTTTGTGTTCATTTTTGATAAACGAAGAAGTAAGTGGGGGTTATGAAGTGCTAGAAATGTATATATTTGGTGGGATTCTTATTGTAACTATGCTAATAGCAGTATTTATGACTCGTAAGGATTCTGTAGTAGATGAGGAAAACGGAAAATATAGATGTGGGAAGTCAGGTAATAAGAAGAGAATCGTTAGAGAGAGAAAATCAGGTAAAGTCGTAAGAATAGATTGATTAGTATTGCCTGTAGTTCACGAATTTAATTAAGTTGAAATAAAATTTAATCATAACTTTAGAGAGTGGTCAACTATGCCATTCTCTTTTTTATTTAGTTTAGGTTTCTTAATTCATATTTAGTTCATAATGAATTTATATAATATGTACATAATTATTTGTAAATGTAAGCAGGTGGATTTATTGAATCATGTAAACGTATTAGTTGTCGATGATGATGCAAATATTAGAGAGTTAATCTCTATTTTTTTAAGTGGTGAAGGCTATACGGTTATCGAGGCTGAAAATGGTCAAGAAGCATTAACGTTACTAGAAGAAAATAATATTCAAATAGTAGTAGTTGATGTGATGATGCCTGAGGTAGATGGGTATGAGCTGACAAAAGAAGTTAAAAAGTATTATGATATTCCAATTTTAATGGTGACAGCAAAAGGTGAATCTCAGGATAAACTAAAGGGATTTGATCTTGGGATAGATGATTATGTTGTAAAACCATTTGATCCTTTGGAAATCGTAGCCCGAGTAAAAGCGCTATTAAGAAGATTTCAATTACTATCTGATAAAAATATTTTTGTAGGTAATTTAACGATTCATCAAGATAAATATGAAATTTCTGCGAATGATCAGTCGATTACGTTACCGTTAAAAGAATTCGAATTATTGTTAAAGCTTGCAAGTCAAGCTGGAAGAATATTTACTAGAAATGATTTGATTGAGCAAATATGGGGACTTGATTATGAAGGAGATGAACGCACAGTTGATGTGCATATAAAGAGAGTACGTGAGAGACTTAGAGAGTTAAAGGCTACAGTTGAAATCGTAACAATAAGAGGTTTAGGCTATAAATTAGAGGTTAATCACACATGAAAAGCATGTATACAAGATTAGTTTTAATCTTTATTTCTGTTATTATGTTGAGTTTAGTTATCACTTTTTTTATCTCTTCAAAATATTTTATTAAACATGTTGAAACAGAAGTACAAAGTGATCTAATAGATGTTGGAGAAAATTTTATTTCGATCTACCAAAAGCAGGATAATCAAAATGGGGTAGATGCAACTCTCCAGATTCTTAGTAAAAATTTTTATCTATCACTGTATGATGAGTCCGGAAATATCGTTTTGAAAAATACAGCATTAAAAAAGAAAAATGTAAAAAAGGAACAAGTATTAAACGTACTAAACAAAAATACTGTTCAAACAAAAGGTTATCTTATAGGTCTACCTTTTAAAAAAGATGGTCATCAATATGCTTTATTTATTCACCCAAATATTGATCGTGGATTCTTTAAAATGCGGAGGGTATTATTTTTTAGTTTGCTTACAACCTTAATAATTGGATCAGTAACATTTTTATTTGTTGCGAAGTTATTAGTAAAGCCAGTAAAAGAGCTAATTCGTGCCACAAAGGAACTGGCTAAAGGTAACTACGGGGTTCAAGTAAAGACTAAACGTAAGGATGAAATTGGATTACTTGCTTCAAACTTTAATGTGATGACGAATAAATTAAACAAGCTAGAAGAGATGCGAAGTGAATTTGTTTCAAATGTTTCTCATGAAATTCAGTCACCGTTAACATCAATTAAGGGATTTGCAAAGGTTTTAAGGAATAAGCAATTAACTGAAGAGAAAAAGGAGCATTATATATCTATTATTGAGGCAGAGAGTGAACGTCTTTCGATGATGAGTGAAAGATTATTAAAGCTAGCTTCATTAGATTCTGAGCAACATCCATTCCAGCCTTCTACCTACAAATTAGATGAACAAATTCGAAAAATTATTTTGGCATTAGAACCACATTGGGAAAGTAAAAAGCTTCAATTAGTTTTAAATTTACCCCAAACTGAAATAGTAGCAGATCGTTTACTACTTGAACAAGTTTGGATTAATTTACTTCAAAATGCGATTAAATTCTCAAATATAGCTGGATATATAAAAATTGATATTTTGGAATTGAATCATAACGTTCACGTTCTCATTAGTGATAGTGGGCTAGGAATTAGTAAGGAAGATGTTGATCGGATATTTGAACGCTTTTATCAAGCTGATCGTTCTAGAAATAAAAAAGGAACGGGGCTTGGTCTTTCGATTGTACAAAAAATTATCGAAATACATCATGGGAAAATAGAGGTTGAAAGTGTTGTCGGCAAAGGAACTAGTTTTACGATTATCCTTCCGAAAAACTTGTTGAATTAAAAAATTCAATTATGTACTTAATTGTTCATAATCTGTTCATAAAGATTTGATAAACTAATCAGTAAATAGAGTTGTAATCAATCGAAAGGGGAAATAAATACATTATGTTTGCAGGTTTAACGAAATTAAGTTTGAAGAACACAATCTCCGTTATTATTTTAAGTGTTCTTGTTTTAATAGGGGGAATATATTCTTCCCAAAAAATACAAATTGAAACATTTCCAGATGTTTCATTTCCAGCTGTTGCAGTACAGGTAATATACCCTGGTGCATCATCTGAGGATATAGAAGCTGAGGTCACTAAACCAATTGAATCAGGTTTAATGAAGCTTGAAAAATATGATCAGTTAACAAGTACTTCAAGTGAAAATATGGCTTCAATTTTTATGATTTATCCATTTGGCACGGATATGGATAAAATTGAAAAAGATGTTGATAATGTGATCAATAAAACAAAGTTACCTGAAAAAGCAGAAGCGACAGTTCAACGTATTGCAATGGATTCTGCTCCAATTTACCAGGTTGCAATTGCAAATAACGGCCAAGTAAAGGATTTACAACAATCGATTGAAAAGGACTTACTTCCTAAAATTAAAAAAATCACTGGTGTTAGTGATGTAAGCCTACAAGGAACAAAGGCTGAAGAAATTCAAATCGTTGTAGATAATAAAAAAGCTGAAGAAAAAGGAATTTCTTTAGATACTATTAAAACGGCAATTCAAGGTCTAGATTATGCAGTACCATTAGGGTCTGTTGAGAATAATGGAAAAACAGTTTCTGTTCGAATGAAAGGTACGTTAAACTCGGTTGATCAAATCAAGAAAACAGTTTTATCTAGTGCAGCTGACCAAAGTACACAAATGGGTGCGATGAATCAAGGAGCACAACTAGGTAATGGCGCAGGACAAGCTCAATCAGTAATGCCCAAAAATGTAACTGTTGCTGACATTGCGGATGTAAAAGTAGTATCAGTTCAAGAGCAAATTTCTAGATATAATGGTAAAGAAAGTTATATTTTATCTGTTTCTCAAACACAAGATTCCAATACAGCGGATGTAGCAACATCTGTTAAAAAAGAAATTAAATCATTTAAGAAAGACAATAATGTCAAAACGCATGTCATTATGGATAACGGTAAAGAAATCGAAAAATCGGTTAGTTCTTTAATTAAAGAAGGTCTATTAGGTGCGCTATTTACAGTTGTTGTTATTCTATTATTCTTAAGAAATATTAGAGCGACAATCATTTCAATTTTATCATTACCAATTTCAATCTTTGCAACTATATCAGTATTAAATTCATTGGGTTATACATTAAACATTATGACTTTAGGTGGTCTAGTTGTTGCGATTGGACGTATTGTTGATGATAGTATCGTTGTAATTGAAAACATATACAGATGGAAACAACAAAAAGGTAATCAATATAAGAAAAAAGAGCTAGCATTATATGCAACTAAAGAAGTAATTGGTGCCATTGCATCATCTACATTTGCAACTGTAGTAGTATTTTTACCTTTAGCATTTGTAAGTGGTATTATAGGAGAATTCTTTAGACCATTTGCTATTTCAGTAGTAGTGTCGATTTTAACTTCTCTAATTGTTGCGATCATTTTAATTCCAACATTAGGTGCAAAATTCTTATCAAAACCATTAAAAGAGCATAGTAATGATACTCGTTTTATGAGAGGTTACGAAAAGTTACTTCGTTCGGCATTAAAACGTAAATGGATCGTGATCTTATTATCAATCGTTTTACTAGCTGGCTCATTATCAATGATTCCTTTATTAGGATTCTCATTTTTACCTGGTAGTGTAAATAAAACACTTCAAGTGACAGCAACCCTTCCATCAAATAGTACGGTGGAACAATCAAATCTAGTTGCAAAAGAATTAGAAAAATACTTTGCAGATTCAGATAAAATTGACAGTGTTCAAGCTACAGTTGGTGGTAAACGTGATTTTATGATGAATATGGATGGTGGCAAAAATAAAGCAATCTTACAAATCAATCTAAAAGACGGAAAGAACATGGATAAAGAACTTTCAAAAATCAACAAAGAAGTTCCATCAATTGTTGATGCGAAAGTAAAAGGTACAACAATCACAGCAAAAGAGCTTTCTCAAGATGGTCCTCCAACAGGGAACAATATTGATGTAAATTTATATTCTGCTAACTTTAATGAGTTAAAAGAAGCAGCATCAAAAATTGAAAAAGAATTAACTAGTGATGATCGCCTGAAAAATGTTTCTAATAATTTAAAAGATGTACAACCTAAATTAGAAGTTACATTAAACGATAAAGCACGCGATGAAAATATTTCAATGTTCCAAGTTATGGGAGCTATTAATGAAAAGATTAACGACGTTGAAATCGGTAATTACGATTTAAACGGAGAAACAAATAAGCTTACTGTGGGTTATAAAAATAAAGCAACTTCAAAAGAAGATATTGAAAAAATTAAAATCATGACTGCAACAGGTCCGAAAGAAATAAAAGATTATGTTACAATTTCACAAAAGGATGCACCTGTTTCAATCAACCATGAAGATGGAAAAATGTATGCATCAGTAAGTGCGGTTGTAAAAGGTAAAGACACAGCGGCAATTACAAAAGAAGTGACAAATCACTTAAATAAAATTGAATTACCAAAAAGCGTTGATATGAAAATCGGCGGCGGTTTAGATATGATTACAGATGGATTCAGTGATTTAGGATTAGCAATGGTAGTTGCTGTTGGACTAGTATTCTTAATCATGAGCATGACATTTGGTGGTTTAAGAACACCATTTGTTATTTTAACATCATTAATCTTTGTACCAGTCGGAGCTTTCTTAGCATTATTTATTAGCAAGCAAACACTATCAATGAGTGCAATGATAGGACTATTAATGTTGATCGGTATTGTAGTAACGAATGCGGTTGTATTGTTAGACCGTGTTGAACATAACCGTAAAAAAGGATTAGAAGTAACTGACGCATTAATTGAGGCTTCAAAGACAAGATTACGTCCAATCCTAATGACAGCATTAGCGACAATTCTTGCATTAGTTCCAATGGCCCTTTCAAATTCAACATCTGGTTTAATTTCGAAAGGATTAGCTGTAACTGTAATTGGTGGTTTAACAACTTCAACATTCTTAACACTAATCATCATTCCAGTTATTTACAAGTTAGTAAGCAAAAAGAAAAAGATTGAAGAATAATTAATGAAGAGTGCCTCACATAAATAGTGGGGCACTCTTTTGTATTTAACTCTGTTATATGAAAATAAAAAAGGCTGCCTAATTAGAGGACAACCTTTAAGAAATACACCTTTTATTATTTAGGCTCGTAATCAAAATGTAATTCATTATTTTCATTTACAATTACGCTTAAATTATAATCTTTAAAATACCATAAATCTGTCTCGTTTATAAAATAGACTACGCTATCAATTGTAATAGATTCTCCGATGTCAACAGGTTGTTCTTTCGTAACACCTAATGAATAGCCTTTATTTATTGTGCTATTTCCACCGTATCGAGCGAAAAAACGAATGGTATCTCCTTCTTTTACATTCATCTCATCTTGAAACCATTTTAATGCATCTTCGGAAATTGTAATTTTCATTTTTACCGACCTTTCTATATCTTATAAAAATATTATAGTATGAATGCGAAAAACTATACAGAAAAGTGATTTTAAAGTTAGTAAAATAAAGAAGAAAACCCTCAATTAGCGTTCAGGTTTTCTTCATTCATTAATGTGGGACAGACATGTTAGACAAACCCTAACTTATTTTTTGAAAAATGATAGAATGTTGTTTTTAAATAAAATAAACAGTGAAATAACGATAAATCCATAATAGACAATTTGTTCAACAAGTGGAGTAGCATCGATAAAGGAGAAAATGCCTTCGGTGAATACTTTGCCACCAAAGAAAACTAATAGAATACCTAGTAAAGTAAAGATCACTTTAATATTTAAATTAATTGTAGTTTTGATAAATAAATAAGCAATTAAGATCGCTGCGAATATTCCTAATAAAATTGATATTATACCAGCAAAGTCGATTGTATGTGCATTTGATAAGACAAATAGAACAAGCTCTAAGCCCTCCCGAATCACGAATACGCTTGCCATTAGAAATAATGAAATACTACTATCTTTAATTTTAACTTCTGATTTTAGTTTATCTGAAATATTCATGCTACTTTGACCACTTAGCCAGTAGATAAAATAGAAGATGAGCAATGCTGCAATTAATTGAATTACACCTTCGATTGTATGTTCAACATTTCCTTCTAGTTCACCGAAAGTTGTAAATATGAAAAATCCAGCAAAAATACTAACAACTACTCCAAGAATGGTACCGTAAACTACTGACTTAATTTTAGAAGGGGAAAAAATGGAATCTTTTACAAATAGAGCGATTGAAATTATTAAAAATATACCACAAGGAAAAGTAATGACATATGGTCAAGTTGCAAAATTAGCAGGAAGTCCTAGAGGAGCTAGACAGGTTGTAAGAATCTTACACTCGATGGGCCAAAAATATCATTTGCCATGGCACAGAGTTATAAATGCTAAAGGAGAAATAGGAATCCATGATGAAGAAGGATTTTTAATGCAAAAGAATCTCCTCCAAAACGAAGGAGTCAAATTTGAAAGTGAGAGGACTATTAACTTGAAGGATTATCAAGTAAATGTAGTTCTTGAGAAAGAAGATGTAGATTTAATTTAGGATGAATGAAAAGCTCATTCTAACGATAGTTTCGATCTTCGCCTAAAAAAACTCGTCAATCGACGAGTTTTCTTTATATGAAAATGTTTTTTATTAAAACATTGTTACGCAAAATATTGTTGTAAATTCGGATAGATGTTGTGTCAAAAAGTGTTGCCTTGGAATACTTTACAATAAAACATTGTTTTGTTATACTCGTGTCAGGAGGAATGTCAAATGAGTGAAGAATTAATTTCCAAAAAAGATTTACTACAACTGACAGGCATATCGTACGGACAGCTTTATAGATGGAAAAGGAAAAACATCATTCCTGAAGAATGGTTTATGAAAAAATCAAGCTTTACTGGACAGGAAACGTTTTTTCCAAAAGAGAAAATTTTGGATCGGATTGAAAAAATAAAAGAGTTGAAGGACGATCAATCATTAGATGATATTGCTAGAGTGTTTTCAAATAATGAAGAAATCGTTGTTGATCGTAGGAATATGACTATATCTTTGGAGCAAATTCCTAAACAAGTCTCACAAATATATCAATCACTTTTCCCAAATACTAAATTAGAGCATTTAAGTACGGTTCAACTTTGTTCCTTACTCTTTGTTAACGAGTGGCTTTCAAATGGAAGTTTAACAATAGATGAAATAAAGCAGTTTTTAAATTTGGTAGAAACTCATAAAAAACAAATTAACATAGATAAAGCAACTGTCATTTATATTCGTAAATTTGGTATGGGTACATGGATTATTGGAAATCAACATGAAACGTTTGTTGATCAAAAAGACTCAATATTAATCAATGCTACTCTCTCTAGCTATTTAAATAAATCGATTAAATAAATTATGAAGGAGAGATTATCGTGAGCGTGCAAACAAAACAAGATGCGATTATTAATGGTTCAGGAACAATTGGTTCTGGCAAATATGATGAAGTTAGAATTAGTGGAAGCGGACGTATACAAGGTGATATTTATTGTCATGAAGTGAAAGTTAGTGGTTCAGCAAAATTCAATGGAAATGTTGAAACTGATTATTTTAATTGCAGTGGGAGCGCTAAATGTCTCAGTGATGTTAATGCAAAAAAAATGAGTGTCAGTGGATCGGCTTCAATTGATGGAAAAGTTTCTGGTGGAGATGTGAATGTTAGCGGTAGCTTTAAAACAAAGGGAGACTTAAATGTTCAAAGTATTAATGTTTCAGGTTCAATGAAAACAACAGGAATCGTAAAGGCAGAAGTAATAACTGTAAAAGGGTCGCTTTCTACGGAAAAAGGTTCTGAATGTGAAGTATTTACTGCTAAAGGTCATTTGTCAATGAATGGTTTATTAAATGCAGAAAACGTAAAGATTACCCATGGAGGTTTAGGATATATACCTCATCATGGATATAGCTATATTCCTGAAATTGGTGGAGAAACGATAGAAATTAGCCGCTTCGATGGCAATAATCTATTTTTACGAGTTTTTTCTAAACTTTTTAGCCATCGATTGAACTTTAAATCAGATGTAATTGAGGGAAGTGCAGTAAAAATTGATTATACGACAGCGAGTGTAGTACGAGGCGATGCAGTAACAATTGGACCAAAATGTGTAATCGACCTTGTAGAATATACAGAAGATGTTCAAATTCATCCTTCAGCAAAGGTAAAGGATGTAAAGAAATTAGAACTATAAGCGGCTAAAAGGGGAGACCTTTAGTTGCTTTTTTTTTGCTTTCTGTAAAAACAAACATTTTATAAATAAAGCTGCAGATAGTAGTAGTTTTTGAAAGTTCTAATAAAGTGTAAGTGTGTTCTTTATTTCTGTTATTGAACATTAGTTAGTTGAATGTTAAGATAATAATGTGCAAACGGTTGCAATGAAATTGTACTTATTTTTATTTGAAGTCTACTTAAAACAGTTAATATTGTAAACGCTTTTATGAATTTGGAGGAGAGAGACTATGACAAAACAAAGTTGGTGGAAGGAAGCGGTTGCTTACCAAATTTATCCACGTAGCTTTATGGATTCAAATGGTGATGGAATTGGTGACTTAAGAGGTGTGATTTCAAAATTAGATTATTTAAAGGAACTTGGTATAGATGTTATTTGGATTTGTCCATTTTACAAATCACCAAATGATGATAATGGGTACGATATCTCAGATTATCAGGACATTATGGATGAGTTTGGCACAATGGCTGATTTTGATGAGCTATTAGAAAATGTACATGAAAGAGGAATGAAATTAATTTTAGATTTAGTAGTCAATCATACAAGTGATGAGCATCCTTGGTTTTTAGAATCTAAAAAATCTAAAGATAATCCTTATAGAGACTACTATATTTGGCGAGAAGGAAAAAAAACAGGATATGAGCCAAATAACTGGGAAAGTATTTTTGGTGGATCTGCATGGGAATATGATGAAGCAACAGATGAATATTTCTTACACTTATTCTCAAGAAAACAGCCAGATCTAAATTGGGAGAACAAAGAAGTAAGACAAAAAATATATGACATGATTAATTGGTGGTTAGATAAAGGAATCGACGGTTTCCGAGTAGACGCGATCAGTCATATAAGAAAACGACCAGGTTTTCCTGATATGCCAAATCCAAAGAAAGAAAAATATGTATCAAGTTTTGATATGCACATGAATCAAGAAGGGATTCACAAATATCTGGATGAACTAAAACGTGAAACATTTGATAAATATGATATCATGACAGTCGGTGAAGCAAATGGCGTCACAACGAAAGATGCACATTTGTGGGTTGGAGAAAAAGAAGGTAAGTTCAATATGATTTTCCAATTCGAAAGTTTGGATCTTTGGAAGAAAACCGATGAATCTGAAACTTCGATCGCCGATTTAAAAGAAGTACTTACGAAATGGCAAACTGGTTTAGAAGGATATGGATGGAATGCATTATTTATAGAAAACCATGATATACCTAGAGCAGTCAGTACATTAGGAAATGATGATGAAGCATTTTGGAAAATTTCAGCAAAAGCTATCGGAGTAATGTATTTCTTTATGCAAGGTACACCATTCATTTACCAAGGGCAAGAAATTGGCATGACAAATGTTCATTACACATCAATCAACGATTATAATGATGTAAGTGCAAAAAATATGTATAATTCAATGATTGAAAATGGTTCGACTGAACAAGATGTTCTAGATATTTTATGGAAAACTGGCCGTGATAATTCTCGTACACCTATGCAATGGAACAGTACAAAGAATGCTGGATTTTCAACAGGTAAACCTTGGCTGAAAACGAATGATAACTTTAATGAAATAAATGTTGAAATCCAAGAAAAAGATGCAGATTCAATTTTATCATTCTATAAAAAGATGATTATATTACGTAAAGAAAATAAGGCATTAGTTTACGCGCCATATGAATATCTAGACGTGAAAAATGAACCTGTTTATGCATACACTCGAAATGGTGAAAAAGAAACATTCTTAGTCATTACTAATTTATCTTCAGAGAAACAAAAATTTATTTTACCGAAAGAACTTACGAAAAAGAATGCACAATTAAGTTTAACTAACATTGAATGTACAGATCATCAATTAGTTGAAAACATGGAATTTAAACCTTTTGAAGCTAGGGTTTATCGCTTAACTTAATATAGTTGTATGGTATTAACTAAACAGACTGTCAAATGACAGTCTGTTTTCTTTTGTTTAGGATGTTCGCTTTCTAAGGGACATATCTGTTTTCATTTCCCTAAAAAATGGCTGTCGAATGATAGTCATTTTTTAATGCATCTATTTGCAAAAATCTACAAGGTTTTATAGTATTACAAACACTTCGACAATTTGTAACACTTTTGTAATGGCTTTCAAAATTGTATTTTGTTAGACTTACAATATCAATGAAGGGGGAGAAAGAGATGAAAAAGCAAGTCCTTATAGCTTTCGTATGCTTACTGAGCATGGTATTTTTTACGACTAAATCACAAGCAGCATCTACATATAACCCATACTCAAAGAAAAATCAAGTTACAAAAATCGCTAAACAATATACTGGAGTACCATATCGTTTTGGTGGTACAACTACTAAAGGTTTTGACTGTTCAGGTTATGTAGGCTTTGTATACAAAAAAGTAGGTACTAAATTACCTCGAACTGCTTCGTCTATGTATACTGTCAGCTCGATTGTTAAAAAACCTGTTCCTGGAGATTTAGTTTTCTTCAAAAATACATACAAAAAAGGTATCAGCCATGTAGGAATTTTCATGGGTAATAATAAATTTATCTCAGCGACTTCAAGTAAGGGAGTAGCTGTTGTGAGTCTTTCTAATTCATATTGGAAGCCGAAATTCGCAGGCTCAGGTAGTGTCATTAAATAAACATAATCATAAATGCAATTTACTTTCTTAAGAATGGTAGATTGCATTTTTTTTGCACTTTAAGAACGTATAAATTAGTAGGGGGATGAGTGTTGCAAATAGGCCACCATCACCGCCAATCGTAAAGTTTTCATAAAATATTCTTTTTTAATAAATAAGTAGATTATATTCCAATGATATAATGACCCTTAACTAAACTAAGGGGCTGGTAATCATCGCATTAGTCTACTTTACTTTTTTTGTATTAGGTCTAGTATTTGGTTCTTTTTTTAATGTTGTTGGGTTAAGAGTACCAATCAGGAAATCGATTATTTCACCGGGATCCTCGTGTTCTAATTGTGGACATAAATTGAGTCCCATCGAATTAATACCAGTATTTTCTTTTTTACTCCAAAGAGGGAAATGTCGAAGTTGCGGGATTCTAATTTCCAAACAATATGTATTCATTGAAATACTAACAGGTATACTATTTGTTTTATCCATCTATGAAGCTGGTTTTCATAAAGATTTAATGATTACGATTTCGATCATATCTTTATTAATCATTATTGTTGTTACGGATGTTAACTATATGATAATTCCTAATCGTATTCTACTATTCTTTTTATTCATTTTTAGTATTGAGCGAATCTTAATTCCATTAGATCCTTGGTGGAGCAGTATAGTAGGGGCGATCGGAGCATTCGCGGTTTTACTTTTAATTAATGTGATTACTAGAGGTGGTATGGGAGGAGGAGACATAAAGTTATTTAGTGTGCTAGGAATCATTTTAGGTTGGGAACTTACTTTTATTACATTTATGCTTGCATGTTTTTCAGGTAGTATTTACGGGTTAGTTGTCATATTGTCTGGAAAATTAAAGCGGCAAAATCCAATTCCTTTTGGTCCATTCATCGCGATTGGTGGATTAGTTAGTTCTTTTTATTCTGAAAATCTATTAGAACTCTACGATATTATTTTTCGTTAAGCAATAAAAAGGCTATTTAATTGAAAGTTCTTCAACTAAATAACCATTGTTATTCTTATGAGAATAATTTCTCTTCTACACTTTTAATAACTGAATTCCAGTATTTTTTGTCCTCAACGAAGTTTGTTCGAATCGCTTTAAAGACAGCAGTTTGTTTTTCTTGGAAGTTTGGATCATCTTTATCTGGAAGTTCTTTTTTCATTTCAACTACAATTTCTTCAATCTCCGCAGAACGTGGTCCCCATACGTTTACTTCATCCCCTTTTTCATCCATGAAAACAAAAATCGGAATAGAACGAGATTTACCATTTGTTAAATATTGATCCATTAATTCTAGGTTTTCATCTCGAATTAGGAATCTAGTATCTATATTAGCAAGTTCCATCATTTTCTGAATAACTGGTACATTCAGTAATGCATCGCCACACCAATCTGCAGTTAAAGTTACTACCTTCCAATGACGATTCTTTAATTGTTCAAGTTTTGCTTTTGTACTCTCAGGAATCGTAACTTCATTATAAATTTTTAGAAGTTCTTCTTTATTTACATTCATTGCTTCTACATATTCTTGAAAACTCATGCCTTTTTCGAACCAAGAATTTAATGACATGTCCATTCACTCCTTTAATGTTGATAAATAGTATTATACCCCATTCGCCATAAGAAGGAATGCAATAAGACTTGCAGAATAAATATACAGTATATGTTTTATATGCAGTTTAAGCAGGAGGGAAAAAAATGAGTGCGCAAATTGAGATTTCAAAAAATCGGAAGCGCTTTCCAAAGTGGATTAAAGTTACATCAACGATTCTAATTGTTATTGTCTTAATCGTTGCGGGAACCGGCCTGTACTTAACAAAAAAATCATTACCAAGCATTAAAGGAAATTTAAGGATTAGTGGATTAAGCCATAAAGTAGAAGTAGTAAGGGATGAAAAAGGAGTACCTCATATTAGTGCGAAAAATTTGCATGATTTGTATGTTGCGCAAGGCTTTGTAACTGCACAAGATCGATTATTTCAAATGGATTTAAGTAGGAGACAAGCGTCCGGGCAATTAAGTGAAATAATTGGTGATGCTACAGTAGAGCGCGACTCATATTTTCGAACGCTTGGTTTAAGAAGAGCTGCTGAAGCTTCTTACAGCAAATATAATAAAAATGGACAAAATGTATTAAATTGGTATGCAGAAGGAGTAAATGCGTACATAAGATCCGCAATAAAGGAAAATAAACTACCAGTTGAATTTAAAATTTTACAATATAAACCTTCTAAATGGACGGCAATTGACTCACTAGTAATTGGTAAGTATATGGCTTTTGATTTAGGTGGTCACTGGAATGAACAAGCATTTCGTTATTACGCTATGAATAAATTTCCAAAGGATAAGGCTTTAGAGCTATTTCCAGCAAATAATGATCTAGATCCGTATATTATTCCGAGTAATACTTCAAAAATAGACGTAGAAAAAAGCTTTGCAAGTGCAATTATTCCACCTGTTTGGAATGGAAGTAATAATTGGGTTGTTAGTGGCTCTAAAACCAAGTCCGGTAAACCATTATTAGCAGATGATCCTCATTTAGGATTAGCGACACCGGCAATTTGGTATGAAACACAATTAAAATCTGGTGATATGAATGTAAGTGGTGTCATTTTTGCAGGGGTGCCGGGAATCATTGTGGGTCATAATGAACATATTGCCTGGGGAGTAACAAACGTAGGCCCGGATGTGCAAGATTTATATATTGAAAAGCGAAATCCAAATAAGCCTGACGAATTTTTATATGATGGTAAATGGGAAAAGGCACAGGTTATAAATGAAACGATCAAAATTAAAGGTAAAAAGAATAAGGTTTTACCTGTTATGATAACGAGACATGGTCCGGTTATTTCGGAATTTGCAAGTGATGCCGGTAAAGATACTGTATTCTCTTTACAATGGACAGCACTACAACCGACAACGGAGCTAGAAGCCGTTCTAAAATTTGACGTTGCAAAAGATTGGAATTCGTTTAAAGAAGGATTGGCTTTATTTGAAGCTCCTGCGCAAAATTTCGTATTTGCATCGGATGATGGAACAATTGCTTACCGAGCGAATGGAAAAATTCCAATCCGTAAAAAAGGTGATGGTCTAATACCAGTACCAGGTTGGACGAGTGAATACGGTTGGAAAGGATTTATTCCATACGATGAACTACCAACGAGCGTTAATCCAAAGGAAGGATTCATTTCATCTGCAAATAATAAAGTAGTTGATGAAACATATCCATACCATATTTCAAACTCATGGGCACAACCTTACCGTCAATTACGCATTCAGGAAGTATTAAAAACGAATGATAAATTGACTGTTAAAGATATGCAAAAGCTACAAATGGACGAAATGAACTTACAGGCGAAGGAGCATGCACCGAAGTTTATAAAGTCAATAAAACAAAATAAAAACCAATTATCAACTGTTGAAAAAACAGCTTTAAAGGAACTTGAAAAATGGAATTTTATAGATGATAAAGATGAAGCTTCTCCTCTTATATTCCAAATGTGGATGGCTCAAATAAATAAGGCATTATTCAATCAACAAATCTCTAGTGATATGATGGATTTATTTGGAGACCGCAAAGTCGTAGTCGATCAAATGCTACGTGACAGCTTTAACGGGAAGAAAGTGATCTGGGTAGATGAACAAGGGGGAATTGATAAACTATTATTAAAAACCTTCAAAACAACCATTAAAAAAATTAGCAAAACAGACGGTGACAATGCAGCAAAATGGAAATGGGGTGATCACCATAAAGTTGCTTTCGAACACCCATTATCCAGTATTAAAATCTTAAGCTATTTCTTTAATGCAAGAGATCCAATCCCAGTAGGAGGTAGTTCAACTACAGTTAAAGCAGCAGGATATGATGCCCATGGGATCGTAGACCATGGTGCATCATGGAGAACTGTCGTAGACTTTGCAGATTTAAGTAAATCAGTAAACGTAGTCGGTCCAGGACAATCTGGAAGCCTCGGAAGCAAATGGTATAGTGACCAAATGGAAGATTGGGCAAATGGAACATATCATACTACTTCTTTGAAAAGTGTTGAAGGTGTAAAACAAATATTGGAACCTGGAAAAGCAAAGAAGAAGTAGAAAAGCAAGAAGCATGAGACAGACCTATAGAAGAAGGTCTGTTCAGACTATTGACAAACGCTCGCTTTCTTCGTTGCTTCGCCTGCCTGCGGTGCTCATTACCGTCTAGGGTAACTCCGCTCCTCACCAGGCTTCGCGCCTCGAAAGACAAGCGCTTGCAATCAGTCTGAAAATCAGATTTTTTGTACTCTTTGTCTACACACTGGACAGACCTATAGAAGAAGATCTGTTTTCTTTGTTTGAGGAGTGGTTTTTATAGCGGTTTTTAAACACCTTTTTTCACACGCAATCCTAATTTCTTCCTTTTCGTCATCTCTTATAATAAAATATTTAAATAGATTTTCCTAAACTAATTGAAAAAGGGGGGGCTGTGAAAATGGATGGAATGGGTTTAGTTCTCGAAGGTGGAGGAATGAGAGGGATTTATACTGCCGGTGTTCTTGATTATTTCTTGGAACAAAATATAGAAATTCCTTATGTAATAGGAGTTTCTGCGGGTGCTTGTATGGGAACTTCTTATCTATCAAAACAACATGGTCGTAATAAGCGAGTAAATACGGAATTTTTACAGCATCCAGATTATATATCTTTTAAAAATTTAATTCGCAATAAGCAACTTTTTGGTATGGACTTATTATTTGATATTATTCCTAATGAGTTAGATCCCTTTGATTTTGAATCTTTTTATAAAGCTGAGCAAAAGTTTGTAGTTGGTACGACAGATTGTATTACAGGGGAACCTGTTTATTTTGATAAAGATCAAATTGTAGAATCAACAGATATGTTAAATATAATACGGGCATCTAGTTCGTTACCATTAATGGCTCCAATCATTCAGTTTAATGATCATTTCTTAATGGATGGTGGCATTGCAGATCCGATTCCAATCGGTAAATCTGAAGCCGATGGTAATCGTAAAAATATAGTTGTTTTAACGAGAAATGCTGGTTATCGTAAAAAACCTTCAAAAGGAACTTGGTATTTGCAAAAAAAGTATAAAAATTATCCTGGACTTGTTCAGGCCGTACTAAAAAGATATGAAGTTTATAATAAACAGTTAGAATATATTGAGGAGCAAGAAAAATTAGGAAATATATTTGTCATTCGTCCTATTCAAAAGTTAAAAGTTAGCCGAATCGAACGAAATAAAGCGCGTTTATTAGAGCTTTATAAAGAAGGTTATGAAGATGCTAAGCGACTTCGTGAGCAAATTTTAGGTTTTATATCGTATGAAAAAACGACCTGTTAAATCAGGTCGTTTAAGTGTATAGAAAATTAAACTATTTTTTACTAATTCAAAAACGTTCGTCATTCTAAGTACGGGGGCTAAACAACTAAGAAAGGGAACGTTTGCATCAGTTTGATCAACCTGTTAAATTCAGGTTGTTTTTTTATGGGGGAGGGAGAAAATAGATTAATCCTTATTATTTTTATTGTTATTATTCATCATGTTTTTCATCATCATTTCAAACATTACCATATCGACACCTAAACATGGATTCATACATCCACAGTTACTTTTTCTTCTATGACAACAACATCTGCAATTGCAGTGACAATCATGAATATGACAATCACAACGATCTCGATGGCAATCATCACAATCACATTTTCGTCTACAATTACTTGAGTTCATGTTGACTTGATCTTGGTTGTTCCACATCGTAGAACACCTCCTTGTATAATCTACATAACAAAGTATGCATAGATGTCCCATCAAGGAAAGGCTAGTACCTAAATAAAAAATAAAAAAGCACATTAATCTTTTTAAGGATTATGTGCTTTAAGAAAATTATTATTAATGTGGGAAGAAAATCAATTGGATTAGGAATAAAACGCCAAATAGATAAATAACTGGTTTAACAGTTTTTGCTTTCCCTTTAACGATTTTTAATAATGGGTAGGAAATAAACCCAAGTGCAATCCCTGTAGCAATACTTGATGTAAGTGGCATTGTGATAATAACTAGAAATGCAGGGAATGCTTCTTCAAAGTGATCCCACTCAATATGACGAACACTACCCATCATTAAACAACCTACTACGATTAAAGATGGAGATGTAATTGCTGCTACACCAGAAAGTGAATTAACAAGTGGGCTAAAGAATGCTGCAAAAACAAATAGTAATGCAACAACAAGTGCCGTTAAACCTGTTCTACCCCCAGCTGCAACACCTGCAGAAGATTCGATATAAGCTGATGTAGGAGAAGTACCAAACATTGCTCCAATTGTCGTACCGAATGAATCTGAAAGCATCGCACGACCTGTACGTTTTTCATCTTTCTTATTTAATAAACCAGCCTGAGAAGCTACACCTAAGAAAGTACCTGTCGTATCAAAAATTGTCACTAATAAGAATGAAAAGACAACCGAATATAGTCCATAATGAATGACATCTGAAGCTGCTGTTATTGGATTAGCAACAATGATCTGTTCAGGCAATTTTGGGAAAGAAAAAATACTTCCTTTAATATGCAATTTTTCAGCAAAACCAGCAATGATTGCTGTTGAAGCCATTCCGAAGAATAGAGCTCCATTTACATTTAATGCAAATAAGATAACCGTAATTGCAATTCCGACTAGAGTAAGAACTACTTCAGGAGAATGAAGATCACCTAATCCAACTAGATTACTTTTATTCGCAACGATAATACCTGAAAGACGTAAACCTATAAAAGCGATAAATAAACCAATTCCAACACTAATGGCATGTTTTAATGTATTTGGAATTGCATCAATTAAATGCGTTCTAAATTTCGTTAAAGATAGAATGATGAATAGGATACCTGTAATAAATACAGCTGAGAAAGCTAATTGATAGGAAATACCATGTGCCTTTGAAACAACTGAATAGGCAAAGTATGCATTCATTCCCATTCCGGGAGCAATTGCAATTGGGTAGTTTCCGAACAATGCCATACATAGTGTCCCGACTAAAGTCGCTATGATTGTTGCAGTAAATGCTTGGTCAAATGGAACGCCAGCCCCGGATAATATGATAGGATTAACAATTATTATGTAAGCCATTGTTAAAAAAGTAGTAAAGCCAGCTATAATTTCTGTTTTTATCGAAGTGTTAGCTTCTTTTAATTTAAACATAAACGTTCTCCTTGTTAAAAAATACGAATGATTAACTCAACAGTTATTAATAATATTCGTTTTATTGTGAAAGTGCAATAGTTTTTTAGAATTTTACATCTTTTAACAAATTCACTTCTGTTTAGTATTCCTTAAAGTATAGTTTGGGTATGCTAAATCTGAATTATTTATAAGGAGGATGTAGAAATGAATAATCAGAAACAGTTTCCGACTAAATTTATTCCGCAACATCAAAATAAGCAACCAGGTATCGAAAAAGAAATGACTCCAATACCGATATCAGATGATCCTAACTACAAACCAAGTGGTAAATTAAAGGATAAAGTAGCCATTATTACTGGAGGAGATAGTGGGATTGGAAGAGCTGTTTCCATCCTTTTTGCAAAAGAAGGGGCATCAGTTTTTATTCCGTATTTGGATGAGGATGTTGATGCACAAGATACAAAGAAATATATAAATGATTTCGGTGGAAATTGTGAAATAATGAGATGTGACATTCGAACAGAGGAAGTTTGTAAACAAATCGTTCAAAATGCAATTCAAACCTTTGGCAAAATTAATATTTTAGTGAACAATGCTGCTGTTCAATATCCACAAAAGAATTTGGAAGACATTACTGAAGAACAATTAAAAAGAACATTTGAAACGAATATTTTTTCAATGTTCTATTTATCAAAAGCTTGCCTTCCACATTTGAAGCAAGGAGACTCTATTATAAATACTGCGTCAATAACTGCATATAAAGGACATGATCAATTATTGGATTACTCAGCAACGAAAGGAGCGATTGTCACATTTACTCGTTCGCTTTCTACAAATCTTGCTCAAAAAGGAATTCGTGTTAATGGTGTAGCTCCCGGGCCAATTTGGACACCATTAATCCCAGCAAGTTTTGACGAACAAGAAGTTGCGAAGTTTGGCAGTACAACTCCAATGAAACGGGCTGGACAACCAGTAGAGCTTGCACCAGCATATCTTTATCTAGCTAGCAATGAAGCTTCCTATATTACAGGACAAATAATTCATGTTAATGGTGGAGTAATTGTGAACGGATAAACTAATAAAATGGTGCCATATATCCAAAAATTGAATATGGCACCATTTCATTAATACTTAGGTCGAAACGTGTGACAGCAAGTTTCACCACTATGTACAGCAGAAGTAGTTATTTCACCGTCTAAAACGGCATTTTGAATCGTTAAATCAAAGTCATTTGAGTATTCATATGCTTCAGTTTGAACAAGAATTGAGTCTGCTTGGCAAAAGTTTCCTTGCCCCCAAAAATTACAATTTGCAACACTACATCTAATTTCTGGCATGAACTCGCCCTCCTTTTGTTTTATTTTCTACATACTTTTCAATCTCATTCAGATTAAACATGGTACATGATAGAAATTTTTCTGAGAATATTGTAAACTTTTATCAAGAAAGAAGGAGTTAGGAAGATTTTTATCGAAATATATTCAGATTAAGTATAGGAGGAGAACAATATGAATTGGAAAACAACTTATGAAAAATGGATTCAATCACCGACATTAGATCAAGAACTTAAAGAACAATTAATTAAACTTGAGAATAATCAGCTTATACTTAAGGAAAGTTTCTATCAAAATTTAGAATTTGGAACTGGTGGTATGCGCGGGGAAATCGGACCTGGAACGAATCGTATGAACATCTATACTATTCGTAAAGCCTCTGCTGGTTTTGCAAAATATATTGAAAGCTTTGGAGAAGAAGCAAAAAACCGTGGAGTTGCAATTGCTTTCGATTCTCGTCATAAAAGTCCTGAGTTTGCAATGGAAGCAGCAAAAACACTTGCGACACATGGTATTAAAGCGTATGTATTTAATGAATTACGTCCTACACCAGAATTATCATTTGCAGTACGTGAGTTAAACTGCTTCGGTGGTATTGTCATTACGGCAAGTCATAATCCACCTGAATATAACGGATTTAAAGTTTATGGTGATGACGGTGGTCAATTACCTCCAGCTGCTGCTGATCAAGTAATTGAATACGTTAATTCGTTTGAAAATGAGTTAGAAATTGAAGTATCTTCTGAAAAAGAATTGGTTGAAAAAGGATTAATACATAGATTAGATGAAAAAATGGACAAATTATATGTTGAGCAACTAAAAACAGTGGTTGTTAACAACGAATTAGTTCAAAAACATGGTAAGGATTTAAAAATTGTCTTTACACCTTTACATGGTACAGCATTAGTACCTGCAACAATGTCATTAAAAGCAGTTGGCTTTGAAAATGTAACAATTGTTGAAGAACAAGCAAAAGCAGATTCGAATTTTACAACTGTAAAATCACCGAATCCTGAAGAACACGCAGCGTTTGAATATGCTATTCGTTACGGTAAAGAGATTGATGCAGATGTATTAATTGCAACTGATCCTGATGCTGACCGTTTAGGAATCGCTACGAAAAATGAAAACGGCGAATATGTAGTCCTAACTGGAAACCAAACAGGAGCATTAATGCTGCATTATTTATTAAGTCAACAAGATATACCTAAAAATGCACTATTACTTAAAACAATCGTTACATCAGAATTTGGACAAGTGATCGCATCAAAATTCGGTGTTAAAACAATCGATACACTTACTGGATTTAAGTTTATTGGTGAAAAAATTAAAGAATATGAACAAACGAACGAATACTCATTCTTATTTGGATATGAGGAAAGCTATGGTTATTTAATTAAACCATTTGTTCGTGATAAAGATGCAATCCAAGCAACAGTACTTGCTGCTGAAATAGCTACTTATTACAAAACAAAAGGTATGACTTTATATGAAGGACTAAATAGCTTATATGAGCAATATGGCTATTACTTAGAAGGATTAAAATCATTAACATTAAAAGGGATTGAAGGTACAGAAAAAATCCAATCGATTTTAACAAATTACCGTCAAAACCCTCCTGTTGATATAAATGGCCTAAAAGTTGTTACGGTTGAGGATTATAAACTTCAAGAAAAAACAACGTTAGAAACAGGAGAAAAAGAACAAATTCTTCTACCGAAATCAAATGTATTAAAGTATCAACTTGAAGACGGATCATGGGTATGCTTACGTCCATCTGGAACTGAACCAAAAATCAAGTTTTACTTTGGAATTGTTGGACAATCCCGTCAAGATAGCATCCAAAAATTGGATCGTTTACAACAAGCATTTATGGAAAAAATTGAAGTATTAGTCTAAAAAAGAGCGACTATTTAGTCGCTCTTTTCATTTATTTTAGTTAAACCTCTAATGATGAAATAAAAGATTGTTCCTCGACGCTTTCTTCCCTAGTGGCATGCTCAATATGTTGGAACATACCTTTAAGTTTTTCATCGATGATCGCTAAGTCCCTCTCGTATTTAAAGGCATGTAGAAAATGTTCGATACGTTTTGAAAAAAGCTCATCTTTCGTATTTACCATTAACACGAGAAGCTTATCCCATTGACAACAATAAGTGTAATACAATGCTAAATCATAATCGGATTGTACTTGCATTGTGAACCTCCTTTTTAGAGGGTACACATAGTTTATGGCGAAAAAAATTAATTAGCCATGAGAGAATTTAACAAAAGGTTACGGTAGAGGTTAGGTAAAAAAAGGATGGTTAAGTACAGAAACGATAGGGTAAAAAGAAAGTATTAGGTTGTGATTTTTTACAATTAGTTTGGGATTACAGATAAAATTTTTTTCAAGACTTAAGAATAATTTTATAAGAAACAGGGATAATATGATTAAAATCATAAGAAGCAATACTAGGGAAACTATGTACTCCAAACTGAATTATGATTTTGCTTATTCAAAAATAAAGAAATAAATAGAATAAAGTTATATCGAACGAGTCGAAAAAATAACATAAACTAACGTATGAATTTTTTTCATACGTTTATTTGCGTTTAAGATTTCAAAAAAATCCGAATTGGGCATATGAATATAGTATAGAAGTGAGTATTTTTACATTAATTCAATTTTCAGTTCATAGAATAATATAAGAAGAGGACAGGAGGAGAGTGTGATGAAGGCGAGTGATTATAGAGCGTTAGAATATGCTATTGACGAAATAACAGAGATTGCGAGAGGATTTGGGCTAGACTTTTACCCAATGCGCTATGAAATCTGTCCTGCAGATATCATTTATACATTTGGCGCATACGGTATGCCTACAAGATTCTCCCACTGGAGCTTTGGAAAACAATTTTATAAAATGAAGCTTCATTATGATTTAGGGTTAAGCAAAATTTATGAATTGGTAATCAACTCTGATCCATGTTATGCGTTTTTATTAGATACAAACTCTCTCGTTCAAAATAAATTAATCGTTGCACACGTTTTAGCTCATTGTGACTTCTTTAAAAATAATATTCGTTTCTCAAACACGAAAAGAGATATGGTTGAAAGTATGGCAGCTACTGCTGAACGAATAAAACACTATGAACATATATACGGAAAACAAGAAGTAGAAAATTTCCTAGATGCAGTACTCTCAATTCAAGAGCATATTGACCCATCATTAATGCGGCCAAAACTGGCTTATGATTTAGAAACTGATTTCCCAATAAAAGAGAAAAAAAGAGTTACACCTTATGATGACTTATGGAATATGGATCAAAGTAAAGAAAAGAAAAATGACGCCAACCTGATCCCAATTAAACGAAAACAATTCCCACCTCAACCCGAAAAAGATATCCTATTATTTATCGAAGAATACTCAAGAGAACTAGAAGAATGGCAACGTGATATCCTGACTATGTTACGAGAGGAAATGCTTTACTTCTGGCCACAACTTGAAACGAAAATTATGAATGAAGGCTGGGCAAGTTATTGGCACATAAGAATAATGCGAGAACTAAATCTCGATTCAAATGAAGCAATCGAATACGCAAAGCTTAATGCAGGAGTAGTTCAGCCATCAAAAACAAGCATTAACCCGTATTATTTAGGACTAAGAATGTTTGAAGATATTGAAGAACGATATAATAACCCAAGCAAAGAGATGAGAGAGTTAGGTGTTAAACCTGGCAGCGGAAGAGAAAAAATGTTTGAAGTACGAGAGTTAGAGTCTGATAGTTCATTTATACGAAACTACTTAACGAAGGATCTTGTCATGCGTGAAGATATGTATTTATTCCAGCGACAAGGTAAGGAATATAAAGTTACTGATAAGGCATGGGAAAATGTACGAGATCAACTTGTAGTTAGTCGAGTAAATGGTGGATTCCCTTATATTGTAGTTCAAGAAGGGGATTATTTAAAAAATGGGGAGCTTTATTTGAAGCATTCCTATGAACATATGGAACTTGATGTGAAGTATGTTGAAAAGGTTATGCCGTATATTCATCAGTTGTGGGGTAGAGGGGTTCATTTGGAGACGAATATTGAGAATAAGTCTGTTTTGTTTAGTTATGATGGGAAGAATATTCATCGGAAGTATATTTAATACCATCTCTTTAGAGGTGGTATTTTTTCACCAAATACAAAGCTATAGTCATGCTTGATTTGTATGTAGTGCCTCCATAAAACGTTCAGCACTTTTAGAAAGTTGGCGATCCTTTGCCAGATAAATGTAGGGTCCGATTGGATGGGAAAAAAGAAAAGGTTGCGGAAGCAACCTTTTCTTTTTGATTGTTTAATTAAAGGATAGGACATAAAACTTAGATATTCCAGCCTTTTTCAAAAGCATAAAATTCTAGTATTTTTTTGTATTTTTCACCATATTTCTCTACAAGTTCTGTCTGAAAATCTTTTTCAATATGTTGCATGATTAGATCATGGTAAAAAGCAGTTTTTAACATTCCAACTACTGATGGATGGTCAGTCTCTAAGGCAGTGAGTCTTGTTGAATTTCCAAATCCACCGATTAAAGCTTTTTTTGAATCGCATAAGATGGAAAAATTTCTTAAATTAGAAATGCTCCAATCGTCACTTCGAATATGGACAAAAATGTTCTTAAGCGATGTTTGACATTCTCCAATTGTAATAAGTATCACGTTGACACCTCTATTTTCAGCATCAAGTAGGTCTTCTTCAACCCAATGTAAATCCTCTGACCATATGTCTATTACAATGAAATCTTTTGCGTTGGCAATTATTCGACGAATAGTTGTACTAAGTTGCTTATCTCCTTGCCAATTATAAAAAGAAGGTGCAATTATAGGGGGAGACTTTAGTTGGTTTACTAATACTTTTGTTACTTGTTCAAATTCTGTTTGTAAATGTTTCGTTAATTGTTCTATGGGGACAGCATCGTATTTAGCTGGATCTCCTTCTATGCATCGACAAGCACCTTTGTCCGTTAATGATCTCAAAGCAGAATAAACATTAGTACGTGAAACTGACACTCTTTTAGCTACTTCATAACCCGATATTCCAGGCTCTTCATGTAATGCCAAATAGCAACGTGCTTCAAGGTCAGATAATCCTATTTTTTTTAAAAGTTCGACCATATGTACCTCCTTTTACAATTATTATATTTATCTTTTTGTTGTTAATTGTAGATGAGTATATATAAATACTACTAGATTGAACAAAATAATCAAGCTATACAGCAATTCATAATTTTTAAATTTTTAATCTGTTTATGAATGATACATGATTGAATAGATATGATTAAGTTATAGTGGTACCAAAAAATACTTCTATTTTAAAATTAATATTGATAATATTCTGAAAAATAACTATAATAATTTAACAAGAGTAGTATCGTGTAATACTACTTATTTTGTTGAAGTGGTTTTTAATTTGTTTTACAAACTAAGAAATAGGAGGCGAGATGTAAGTTCAATAAGTTAAACATTAGTTATCCAAAAAAATGGAGGCGTTTACATGTCAGTTGATAATCGGATTGAAAAAACAAAAAAGATACGATTGACTTATGGTGAGGATCAATGGCAATATGGAGAATTACGTATCCCTGATGGACCAGGACCACATCCAGTAGTTGTTGTTATTCATGGAGGATTTTGGAAATCGATATTTGGGGCAGATTTAATGGATGCCGTTGCAGAAGACCTTACAAAATGTGGACTAGCAACTTGGAATATTGAATATAGAAGGGTAGGCAACATTGGAGGTGCATATCCTGGCACATTAAATGATGTTGCCAATGCTACAGACTTTTTAGTAACAATAGCGGAAGAATATTCTTTAGATTTAAAAAAAGTGGTTGCAATGGGTCACTCTGCTGGAGGACAGCTTGCTTTTTGGTTAGCGGGCCGTAATCATCTACATGAAGATAGTATATTAAAAACGTCCAGTGACCCTCTATTACTTAAAGGAGTAGTCAGTTTAGGTGGCATAATTGACTTAGAACTTATGAATAACTTGATCAATTACAAACAACAAATGGTAAAAAATATGAAAATTGATAACCCAGTAACTGACTTTGTAGGTGGTACGCCAAATGAAGTACCTGAAAGATATGCTGAAGTTTCACCAGTTCAATTGCTTCCTTTAAATATTCCCCAAATATTGATTCATGGTGATTTAGATGTAAATGTTCCAGTAAAATTAAGTGCCCTATATAAAGAACTTGCCGAAAAAGCAGGTGATCAAGTTAAGATGATTACGTTTCCTAATGTAGAACACTTTGAAATTATTGATCCAGATTCAAAAGTATGGGACAGCATTGTTAATGAGGTTAGGAATTTATTGAAAGATTAAAAAAAATAAAAGCCAATAAAGGAAGGGAAGTAAAAATATATGTCAAATGCAGTAAGGAAAGTATGGGGATATCGATACGTTATTTTGTTTATCGTTTGGCTACTATATATAATCAATTACTTTGACCGTGTGGCTGTGTTAACTTTCTTACCATTTATACAAAAAGATATGAACTTAACGCCAGTACAAGTTGGACAAATCGCTTCCGCCTTCTTTTTCGCGTATGCGGTTGGACAAGTTACTTCTGGATTTTTAGCAGATAAATTCGGACCAAAAAAGGTCATGAATGTTGCCATAATTGTTTTTACATTAGTAAGTGTAGTGACTGGATTTGTCAAAAATTTTACCCAGTTTATTGCTTTACGAATAGGTTTAGGGCTAGGAGAAGCACATCATTTTCCCCCTTCGGCTAAAGCAATTAGTAATTGGTTCCCATATTCAGATCGCGGTAAAGCCCTTTCAATTTTTAATACTTCCAATTATGTTGGCTTAGCACTTGTACCTATTATCTTAACTAATCTCTCTGCTTCTTTATTTGACGGTCAGTGGAGACCGGTATTTTTTACACTAGCTATTCCTGGTGTAATTGGTATATTACTACTTTGGTTGTTCTTTAAAGATACACCAGAAGAAATGTATAAAAAAGGCAGAATAAGTAAAAGTGAATTAGATTTTATTAATCAGAATAAAGGGGCAACTCTACAAGTAACTACGAAGGAAAAAGTTAACCACAAGATTTACTTGAAAGATCGTACCTTCTATGTGATTTGCCTGATGATGTTTTGTCAGATCGGTATTCTTTGGGGATTCACAACGTGGCTTAGCACTTTTTTAGTCCAACAACACAACTTTAATATTAAGGAAATGGGGTTTGTCTCATCATTACCTCCAATAATTAGTATCATCAGTATTTTAATGGGAGGTTGGTTGATGGATAAATTTAATAAAATGAAACCAATTGCTCTGATTGCTTATATTGGATGTATCCCTGTGCTTTGGATGCTCGGATCAGTTAATAAGGGAAATACACCTATGCTATTAATTTTGCTATTGGCGTCAGGATTTTTTGTAGCATTTAACTCTGGTTCTTTAACAGCTGCGCTTCAAAAAAGATACCCTAGTGGAGTGGTCGGTAGTGTAACGGGAATAGTTAATGGTTGTGGTCAGTTGGGGGCATTTGTAACCCCGTTAGTAGCCGGTTATCTAATAACAGTTCGTACAGGTGGAAGTTTTGATTTCACTAAAGTATTTATATTTTTCTCAGTACTTGCAGCGATAGCAGCAGTTAGTGCTCTATTCCTAAAAGAAAAACCAGTTCAAACCAGTGAAATAGTTAAAAACGCTGTAAATAATCAGATTGTATGAAATAAATCTTAGTTTAACAAATGGCTAAAGTAGAGGTGAAATAGCCTATTATGCAATTAATTAATAAAGGAATTGAAAAAATGAAAGGATATGGCATTTATCAAGTAACAATTCCACTACCTTTTTGGAATGATAATGTTCATTGTTACTTAGCCTGTAGAGAAGGAAAGTGGACAATAATCGATACGGCAATGAATCGCAATGAAACTCGCTTGGCCTGGGAAGCTGCGTTTAATAAATACAGTATTGAACCACTTCGAGATGTTGAGCGTATCTTGATAACCCATCATCACCCTGATCATTTTGAATATGCAAGAGAATTACAACAGCAGACTGGAGCGAATGTTTTTCTAAGTGAGAAAGAACAAGCAATCGCACAGAATAATCTAGATGTGGAATCACTTTCAAGATTTTATTTATCAGCAGGCGTGCCACAGGAACTAGTAAAGCAATTACAACCTGTGAACACATCAGCTAATAGATTTCCGAAGAACGTGTGTACCATAGAAACAAATAGGCTTTATCCAATTGGTGAGCTTCTTTTTGAAGCTATACCAATGCCTGGTCATTCGGATGGGCACATCTGTTTTTATAATAGTGAAGAACAGATTCTTCTGTCAGGAGATCATTTGACTAGAGAAACTATACCTTATATCTCATATCATGGCTACGGAAATCAAAATCCATTAAGTATCTATCTTGAGACATTAAAATCAATGCAATTAATGGGAATTTCATTAGTTCTACCAGGACATGGTCCCATTTTTATGGATGCACAAGAGCGAATTAACGAACTACTAAATCATTATGAAGATCGAATTGGTTTTGTACTCGAGCAGATTACAGGAGAGATGAGTGCGTACCAAGTATCAAATAGTTTATTTCCAATAGCTTCAAGTGTACTAGATAAGTGGATTGCACTCGGAGAGACTAATGCCTATTTAAGTTATTTAGTTGCAAAAGGTGAAATAAGTGAGTATAAAGATGGGCTTCAAAATAAATACGTAAGAAAGTAAATTATTTATGGATACTCTATATTTCTCTTAAATAAAGAAGAACATTTTAAGTTCTTTGAGAAAAACAAGGTTGGGCAAGTTATTGGCATATCCGTATCATGCGCGAACTAAACCTAGACTCAAACGAAGCAATCGAATACGCAAAACTAAACGCAGGTGTTGTACAGCCATCAAAAACAAGCATTAACCCGTAATATTTAGACTAAGAATGTTTGAAGATATTGAAGAGCGATATAATAATCCAAGCAAAGAAATGAGAGAGTTAGGTGTTAAACCTGGCAGCGGTCGAGAAAAAATGTTTGAAGTACGAGAGTTAGAGTCTGATAGTTCATTTATACGAAACTACTTAACAAAAGATCTTGTCATGCGTGAAGATATGTATTTATTCCAGCGACAAGGTAAGTAATATAAAGTTACGGATAAAGCGTGGGAAAATGTACGAGATCATTTGTTAGTAGGGTTAACGGTGGATTCCCTTATATTGTTGTTCAAGAAGGCGATTATTTAAAAAATGGGGAGCTTTATTTGAAGCATTCCTATGAACATATGGAACTTGATGTGAAGTATGTTGAGAAGGTAATGCCTTATATTCATCAATTGTGGGGTAGGGGAGTTCATTTAGAGACGAATATTGAGAATGTACTGACCCCATAAAGTTAGACTGGTAATTTTAATTAGGCAGCCTGTTGGGCATGAACTCGGTATTTTATCGGGCTCATGCCTTTTAATTTAGCCTTAATTCGTTTGTTGTTATAGTAATCTATATATTTAGCTAGTTCTTGTTTAAAGTGTGCGATGCTTTTAAATTCCTTAAGATAGAGTAGTTCAGATTTCATGATACTAAAGAAACTTTCTATTACTGCGTTATCGTAACAGTTTCCTTTTCGAGACATACTCTGTGTGATGCCATGCTCAATAAGGGCACTACGATACCGTTTCATTTGATAGTGCCACCCTTGATCTGAATGAATAAGCTATGTATCAGAAACTTTTAATCGTTCAAAAGACTGTTCTAACATAGTTGAAACAAGTGAATAGGTCGGTCTTGAACCGATTGTATAAGTAATTATTTCACCATTATATAAGTCCAACATAGGTGACAAATATAGCTTTTCTCCAAATAATTTAAATTCGGTTATGTCTGTAACCCATTTCTCATTTGGCTTAGATGCTTGAAAATTTCGATTTAAAATATTAGGAGCTGTTTTACCCACTTTGCCTTTGTAAGAGCGATATTTCTTTACCTTCACTAGTGATTTTATTCCCATTATTTTCATGAGACGTTGAACTTTTTTATGATTTACTGTATATCCTCGATTTGTAAGCTCATCTCGTATTTTACGATAGCCATAAATACCTTCGTGTTCATCGTAAATAGCTTTTATTAACACTTTTAGCTCTGCATCTGGATCTGGACGATCTAAATTTTTCACCCAATAATAATACGTACTACGTGGGATGTCTGCGAGTTGTAGAAGGGACTTTACCGAAAATTCATGCCTTAATTCGTAAACGTTCATTCTCAGCTCTTAAAGCTTCAATTGATCCTTTATCTACTTCCTTATTACTACTAGTGTTTGAATTATTTTTAGACAATGGTGGACGCCCCTTCTTCTTTAATTCAAGGGCATCTGTACCGATTATTTCTAACTGCCTTTTCCACTGAAAAAGAGTAGAAGGAGTAGGAATGTTAAAAATTGCAGCTGTTTCTCTGATCGATGTTCCTTGTTCGTTCATATAGTTAAGTACATCTAGTTTAAACTGCAAATCGTATGAAGTATATCTTTTTTGAAAACCTTGTTCACCATGATACTGAAATTTTTGTAACCATGTTTGAAAAACAGAATGGTGAACTCCGATAGAATTTGAAATCTCTGTTTGAGATTCATTCCCTTCCAAGTAACGTTTTACGGCAAATATTTTCTCATCAATAGTAAATTTTGTCATAAAAAATGCACCTCCAAAAGTTAGACTATGTCTAACTTTTGGGGTGCACTTCTATATCACGTGTTTTTTTCTTAAATAGATAAACTGACACCATTCGGTTTAGGCAATTTTTTTACGTCGTTTAAATACAAGATAGTGTCTTTTTTGTATTAAAATTTTTTCACATGTAATCGGTTCTTTTTTCAACTTATTTTTTTCTATCTCATTTAGGTAAGGTACGAGAATTAGAATCTGACAGCTCATTCATCCGAAACTATTTAACGAAAGAGCTTGTTATGCGTGAAGATATGTATCTATTCCAGCGACAAGGTAAGAAATATAAAGATACCGATAAGGCATGGGAAAATGTAAGAGATCAACTTGTTGTTAGTCGAGTAAATGGAGGTATCCCATATATCGTTGTTCAAGAGGGCGATTATTTAAAAAACGGTGAGCTTTATTTGAAACATTCCTATGAACATATGGAACTTGATGTGAAGTATGTTGAGAAGGTAATGCCTTATATTCATCAATTGTGGGGTAGAGGGGGCTATTACCTTTACTTAACTAATAGTTAATTATCGTTAATTATTATGTATTTTACATTAATGAAAAGAAAAAATAGAATGAAATAAATACTAATAATTTCAATTTACAGAATTTTCGGTCTTCTAATCAAACAGGTTGATTAATATTTTGGGTATTTAATTATTTACTTTTATAAGATTTTTAATTTGGAAGTAGACTTGATGATTCTCAATAGGCCATATGAGAACTGTATTTTATATTGCGCCTACTGATTTTCAATAATATGAAAAATAATTTTTAAAGAAAGGAAGGAGAAACACATGCGTGAAGTAGTAATTGTCGAAGCGGTAAGAACACCAATAGGGAAACATAAAGGGGCTTTAAGTGCTACTCATCCTCAAGAGTTAGCCGCACATACATTAAAGGAGCTTATTAAAAGAACTGGAATTTCTCCAAAGCTTGTCGAAGATGTGATTTTTGGTGTCGGAATGCAAGTTGGGCAACAATCATTTGACCTTGCTAGAGTAGCTGCGTTAATCGCAGATTTTCCAATTGAAGTACCTGGAGTTGTGGTAGAACGTCAATGTGGATCAGGTCAACAAGCAATCCATTTTGCAGCACAGGCAATATTAAGTGGTGATATGGATGTTGTTATTGCTGGCGGTGTTGAAAGTATGACACATGTTTTACCAATGGCGATTTCAGATCATAGTCAGGAGTACTTTAAAAGATATGAGGTCATTCATCAGGGTGTATCAGCTGAACGTGTTGCCGATAAATGGGGCATTAGTCGTACACAATTAGATGAATTTTCTATAGAAAGCCACAGAAAAGCAGTTTATGCACAAAAAGAAGGCCGCTTTGAAAGAGAGATCGCTCCTATCGAAGTTACGCTTCCAGATGGTACAACAGCAATTGTTTCCGTTGATGAAGGACCAAGAGGGGATACTAGTTTAGAAAAATTAGCAAAGCTTAAACCTGTTTTCCAAGAAAATGGAAAAATTCATGCCGGAAATTCTAGTCAAATAAGTGATGGGGCGGCTGCTGTATTAATTATGTCCCGTGATAAAGCTGAAGAATTAGAATTAAAACCTCGCGCTCGTATTATTTCACGGAGTGTTGTTGGTTCTGATCCAACATTAATGTTGACAGGTCCAATTGCAGCATCTAAAAAAGCTTTGGAAAAAGCAGGACTTACTCTCGAAGATATGGATTTATATGAAGTGAATGAAGCATTTGCTCCTGTTCCATTGGTGTGGGCACAAGAACTTGGTGCTGATTTGAACAAGCTAAATGTAAACGGTGGGGCGGTTGCTCTTGGACATCCAATTGGCGGTACAGGTGCTCGTATCATGACTACCTTACTTCATGAACTTGAACGTTCATGTGGAAGATATGGCTTAATGTCGATTTGTGAAGGTCACGGACAAGCTAATGCAACAATTATTGAGAGATTATAAATTTTTACAAAATTTAATAATTAAGGAGTGTTGAAAATGGAATTGAAAAATAGTGTAGTAGTTGTTACAGGTGGAGCTTCAGGACTTGGAGAAGCGACAGTAAGAAATACAGTAGCAAATGGTGGAAAGGCTCTTATTATTGACCTAAACGATGATAAAGCAACCAATTTAGTTGAAGAACTTGGATCAGATAATGTGCTTTATGTAAAAACAAATGTAGCAAATGAATCAGATGTTCAATCTGCATTAGATCAAGCGGTTGAAAAATTCGGTAAGATTACTGCAGCTATCAATTGTGCTGGAATTGGAATTGGGGAAAAAACTGTTGGAAAAAATGGTCCTCATTCACTTGAGCAATTTAAAAAAGTTATTAATGTAAACTTAGTCGGTTCATTTAATGTGATTCGATTGGCAGCTGAAAAGATGGCTCAAAACGAGCCAAATGAAAGCGGAGAAAGAGGAGTAATCGTCAACACTGCTTCTGTTGCAGCATTTGAAGGACAAATTGGTCAAGCTGCCTACAGTGCTTCTAAAGGCGGCGTTGTAGGCATGACACTTCCAATCGCTCGTGACCTGGCAAGCTACGGGGTTCGCGTTCTAACGATTGCACCGGGCATTTTCAAAACTCCAATCCTTGATGGTGCTCCTGAAGAACTATTAAATTCTCTTGGTGCAATGGTTCCATTCCCTAAACGTTTAGGGCGTCCAAGTGAATTCGCTCATCTTGTCCAAACTATCATCGAAAATCCAATGTTAAACGGTGAAGTCATTCGTATAGACGGTGCGATTCGCATGCAGCCAAAATAATAGAATAAGAGTTTTCTTGCAATTTTTTATCAAAATCTTTTAGAGGTGATACTAATGGCACTCATTAAAGTTGAAAAGCAAGACAGCATAGCGATTGTAATGATTGACAACCCACCTATGAACACATTGAGTGAAGCAGTTATTCAAGAATTAGGGGAACAATTCGCAAACCTAAATAATGATCTTGAGGTATTGGCAATTATTGTTACAGGTGCTGGGGAAAAGGCATTTATGGCAGGAGGAGACATAAAAGGGTTCCCTGAAAAAATTGGAAATCCTAATTTAATCCCAAGTTTTTCAAAGACACATGAGGTATTAAATAGCATTGATTTCTCTCCAAAACCTACGATTGCCGTATTAAATGGTTATACACTTGGCGGTGGATGTGAACTTGCACTAACTTGTGACATCCGTATATCAGAAGAGCAGGCATTAATTGGAGTACCTGAATCAACGCTTGGATTATTCCCTGGTGGAGGAGGGACACAGCGCTTACCACGACTTATTGGTGAAGCCAAAGCAAAGGAGTTAATGTTTACAGGTGAACATATTACCGCAGAAGAGGCTTTGCGAATCGGTTTAGTAAATAGAGTTGTCCCAAGGGGTGAAGGATTACAAGCTGGTCTTCAGCTAGCAAAGAAAATATGCAAAAACTCACCTACTGCAGTGAGAAATATAAAAAGGGCGGTAGATGAAGGCATTGAATTACCGTTTAATAAGGCTCTCGAAAAAGAGGCAGAATTGTTTCAAGAACTTTTCCTGACAGAGGACGTTAGAGAAGGTGTACAAGCATTTTTGGAAAAAAGGCGCCCTCAGTTCCAAGGGAAATAATATGAATCTACAGGTTATTGCATTGTAAGTTATATTCAAGAAAAATTAAAAGTTAGGCGGTGGTTCGCATTATTAGCAAAGATATGATAATTGCTTAATGTTGGTTAATTCATCGTCTGATTTTTTCGAAAACTCAGTTTTCAAATTGAAAAGTATTTGTCATAATTCCTACAATTATTTTCCGAATGTCTACTAATAAAATAGTGGACTATCTAGGAATTAAGAACTATTAATAACAACGCAATATTCTTTTGTTGAATTATAAAAATTAAAAAGAGGTTATTAAGGAAAATCACTGGGTAACTTAGTTAAGTGATCAGGTCTATTTCTGCTAAGCACCAGAAAATGAAATACAGTAGATTCATACAAAAAAAGCATGATTTGGAAATATCTGAGAAGAAGCAATTGAATGCAAATCATATACAAAAGAGGGGTAAGATAGATGGCAAAAACATTGACGGGAAAAACTAATATTACTCATAAAAGTTATTTGAAAGAAGAACACCATATATTCAGAAAAGCATTTGCAAAATTTTTAGAAAAGGAAGCAGCTCCTTTCATAGAAAAATGGGAAGAAGATCGATCAGTACCTTTAACATTTTTGAAAAAAATGGGGGAACAAGGATATTTATGCCCTTGGGTAAGTGAAGAATACGGAGGATTAAATGCAGATTTTGGTTATTCAGTCGTAATCAATGAAGAGTTAAATAAATTAGGGTTAGGTGCTGGTGGTGCTTCTGGCCTACATAGTGATATTGTTATGCCATACATTGAAAGCTATGGCACGGAAGAGCAGAAAAAACGTTGGTTACCTGGGGCCGTTTCAGGAGAAATTATATCAGGAGTTGCTATGACAGAACCAGGTACGGGGTCTGATTTAGCTTCAATTAAGACAACTGCTGTAAGGAAAGGGGACTATTTTGTCATAAACGGTGAGAAAACGTTTATTTCAAATGGTATTGTAGGGAATCTGTTTGTTGTTGCATGTAAAACAGATCCACATGCAGTTCCAGGCTATAAGGGAATTAGTTTAATAGTCGTTGAGGAAGGTACTCCAGGCTTTAAGAGAGGAAAGAAATTGAAAAAGATAGGATTGCATTCACAGGATACAGCCGAGCTTATATTTGAAGATGCGATTGTCCCAGTCGAAAATCTACTAGGAGATGAGAATAAAGGGTTTTATTATTTAATGTCTAAGCTTCAACAGGAACGACTATTAGTGTCGATTTCAGCTATTATTGGTGCTGAAAGAATGTTAGAAATTACATTAGACTATGTTAAAGAGCGTAAAGCATTTGGAAAATCAATCAGTTCCTTCCAAAACACACAATTTAAACTTGCTGAGCTTGCAACAGAGATCCAAATTGGACGTACGTTTTTGGATAATGTAATTGAGAAGCACATCGCTAAAGAGAATATTATTACTGAAATGTCCATGGCAAAATGGTGGACAACAGCATTGGCAAAGAAAACAGCCTCAGAATGTATGCAGCTTCACGGGGGCTATGGATATATGGAAGAGTACGAGATTGCTAGATGGTACAGAGATGTAGCAGTACTATCGATCTTTGCAGGTACTAACGAGATTATGAAAGGAATTATTGCTAACAACTTAGGATTAAATTAGTAAAGTATAAGAGGTTCAAATTGAAACTACAATTGAATGCATTAGTCTTGAACAAAACGGCTCAGTATTGGAGAACATTTAAATTACTCACTGCAACTTGTAGCTATGGCCCAAGATTATTTAGACACTCCCCTTTACAAGTTCAAAGGAAAGGGTGAATTTTTAGTCAAACTAATTCCGAAATTTGAGTACTATTAAATTCTGAAATATTACGATAGAAGATTGATAGAAAACAAGTTATGAGGATGGAGAGAAGTATATGACATTGCTTAAAGGATTAAAGATTTTGGATTTTTCTACTTTGCTTCCTGGTCCATATGCAACTATGATGCTAGCAGACCTTGGAGCTGAAGTTTTACGTGTGGAATCAGCTACAAGGCCCGATCTGTTGCGAGATGGGGTCCCACGAGATGGAAAAGATTCTGTAAATCATGGTTATATCAATCGTTCTAAAAAATCGATTACATTAGATCTAAAGAAAGCGGATGCAATTGAAATTATTAAAAAATTAGTTTTAGAATATGACATCGTATTAGAACAATTTCGTCCAGGTGTAATGGAACGATTAGGGCTAGGTTATGACACTTTAAAAGAAGTTAACCCAAAATTAATTTACTGCTCTATAACAGGTTATGGGCAAACTGGTCCGTACCGTAATCGCCCCGGACATGATAATAATTATTTGTCTATTTCCGGCATAGCAAGTTATTCAGGTCGTCAAAAAGGAGGACCTGCACCTACGGGAATTCAAATTGCGGATGTAGCTGGCGGCTCCTTGCATGGGATTATTGGAATCTTATCTGCTGTTATCTATAGAGGACGTACGGGTGAAGGTCAATGGATTGATATCAGTATGACGGATTGTAGTTTTGCCTTGAATGCTACTGTTGCAGCTGGTTATTTGATGGGGGGAATTAATCCTGAGCTTGAGAAGACGATGTTAAATGGTGGTACCTTCTATGACTATTATGAAACAAAAGATGGCCGGTATTTTTCTGTAGGAAGCATTGAGCCAAAATTCCGTAAGCTTTTATGCGAAGGAATTGGACGCACAGACTTACTTGAACTTAGCTTTAGCGAGAAGCCGGATGATATTCATGCCTTTAAGAAGGAAGTACAGACTGCTTTCCTTGAGAAAACATTTACTCAGTGGCAAACGATCTTCGGTAAAATCGAGGCTTGCGTGGAACCGGTCCTTACGTTTGCCGAGGCCTGTGAGCATCCGCAAATTGCGGGTCGCGGAATGATTGTAGAAGTTCCTAAGTCAAATAGGGGCTATCAAAAACAAATTGCCTGCCCGATTAAGTCAACTGTCTTTAAACCCGAGTATAAACATATCGGAGTCGAACTGGGTGAGAATAACAAAGAAATATTAATACCTCTTGAACAACTACAGAAATAACCTCAAAACAAATGAATCATCCTATTTTAATATAAGATCATAAAATATTTCGTCAAACGTCAATGATTAAAAAAAGTTCTAAGCAAAAAAAACTTGTTTTTTTGGAAGAGAATGGTGAAAGTAGATTTTTGTGGCCGCGGAGAAATGAATACGCTTTCACTAGAATGCCATTCTGGTTTGAAAACAAATGTGTGAAGCTATGGTATTTTGAATAACACCATTATATAGCGTTTAAGTTAAAACAATCATTCAATAAAAGAGTAGTGTTTGTGTACTAATGAATGGGAGATGTTAGCATGAATAAAGAGTTAGATGCCAATACGATATTAGTAGGTGGAATGGACGAATTGAACTGGGAGGCAATTAGAAAATATTTGCAAAAACATATAGATGGGATCCCGGATCAACCATTGACAGTTAGGCAGTTTCAGGCAGGAGCATCCAATCTCACCTACTTGATTCAATGCGGAGACTGGGAGGCGGTTATGCGCCGGCCTCCTTCTGGTCCGCTTCCACCAAAAGCCCATGACATGGGGAGAGAGTCGAAAATTATGTCCCGACTCTATCCGTTTTTTTCGTATGTACCTAAACCATATGTAATTTGTGAAGACGAAAGTATCATCGGGGTACCATTTTATGTGATGGAACGAAAGAACGGGTTGGTTCTGGATAAGGAATTCCCAAAGGGGAAAAGCTTTTCTGATGATGACTGCAAACAGGTGTCTTATTTGGCGGTAGATACTCTGGCGGAACTGCACTCGGTCGATATTAAAGAATCGAAGTTAGATGAATTTGGCCGTCCAGAAAGATTCGTGGAAAGGCAAATACATAGCTGGATTAAACGTTTCCAACTTTGCAAAACGGAAGAAATCTCACCATTTGACCAGATTTCCAAATGGTTGATCGAGAATATTCCTCCCTCAAGTGATGCTGTTCTTATTCATAACGACTACAAATTAAACAACATGCTGATTTCGAATGATCTTCAAAGAGTAGAAGCAGTGGTTGATTGGGAATTGGCAGCGATTGCGGATCCTTTATTTGATTTAGGAACAACACTTGGATATTGGATTCAACATGATGATCCGGAGTTAATCAAGCTGGGGATACCAAGTATTACAGCCCATTCAAGTTTTATTAGTCGAAGAGAGTTTGTCGAACGTTATGCAAAGAAAACAAAGCGTGATGTCTCAAATATCCACTTCTATTTAACCTTTTCTTATTTCAGGATAGCGATTGCTATGCAACAAATGTATTATCGGTGGAAAATAGGAGCCACTAAAGACGAGAGATTCGCCACCTTCAATCATACAGTTAAAGTTTTTATGGAGCATGCAAATGAACATTCACAGCAAAAAAGCGATTTTAGCTTGTAGTAACTAAACACTTTTTTAGTTTGAAATGTACGTGTACATAAATAGGAAAGTTCTACTTTGAACAACTTGTTCTATATACAAAAGATGAAAGAAAGGAAGGGGGATTTTGAAATGGTCGAAATAAATGAAAAAACAAGATTGTTAAGGGAAAAATTGCTTACTTTCATGGAAGAAGTTGTGTATCCGAATGAGAGGATTTATGAAGAACAACTAAATGAGGGCATCACCCGTTGGAAAACGGTCCCTATTATGGAAGAAATGAAATCAAAAGCAAAAAAGGCGGGTTTGTGGAATCTCTTCTTGCCGGATAGTGAACACGGTGCTGGATTAACGAACCTCGAGTACGCTCCATTATGTGAAGTTATGGGGCGCTCTGTCATAGCTCCAGAAGTCTTTAATTGCAGCGCTCCTGATACAGGGAATATGGAACTGCTTCATCGTTATGGCAACGAGGAGCAAAAAAAACAATGGTTACTTCCGTTGTTGAATGGCGAGATTCGATCGGCTTTTGCTATGACTGAACCAGATGTAGCCTCTTCAGATGCTACGAATATTGCTACACGGATAGAGAGAGATGGAGACGATTATGTAATTAATGGTAAAAAATGGTTTATTTCCGGTGCGATGAATCCAGCTTGCAAAGTTATGATTGTTATGGGGAAAAGCAATCCAAATGCAGATAAGTATAATCAACAATCGATGATTCTTGTCCCTATGGATACTCCAGGTGTAAAGATTCAACGTAGTCTTCCTGTTTTTGGTTACGATGATGCTCCATACGGACATGCTATCGTGGAATTCAACAATGCACGTATACCTGCATCTAATTTAATTCTCGGTGAGGGTCGAGGGTTTGAAATTGCCCAAGGTCGCCTTGGCCCAGGGCGAATTCACCACTGCATGAGGCTTATTGGACAGGCGGAGCGTGGACTTGAACTAATGTGTAAACGGTCTATCGACCGTATTGCTTTCGGAAAGCAACTAGTTCAACAAGGTACTCTTCGTCAGTGGATTGCTGAATCTAGGATGGAAATAGATCAGGCTCGTTTGCTTACATTGACTGCCGCACATAAGATGGATACGGTTGGTAACAAAGAGGCGAAGCTTGAAATTGCCATGATCAAAGTGGTTGGCCCGAAGGTAGCGACAAAGATACTAGATCGAGCTATTCATGTTCACGGAGCAGGCGGATTTAGCGATGTTTTCCCGCTTGCACAACTTTGGCAAGCTGCACGAATTGTTCGCATGGCAGACGGACCAGACGAAGTGCACGCAGAAACAGTGACGAAACTGGAATTAAAAAAATTTCAAAAGTAGGCTTTTCAACAGATTTAGAAGTTTAAGAGTAAGCAAAGAACTTTAAACGAAGGAGAATTGAAGATGAGTCATTATGATTTTAGTGGACAAACTGTACTGATAACAGGAGGTAGCCGTGGACTTGGTGCACAAATGGCGTTTGATTTTGCAAGAAACGGCGCAAACATTGTCATTTCTGGGAGAAATAAGGAAAAAGCAGAAGAAACCGCGCATGAGATAAGTAAGCTGGGAGTAAAAGTATTGCCCATACCGGGTGATGTTGCACAATTAGATGATATTGACCTCTTGTTTGATGCAACAGTGAAAGAATTCGGCAGACTTGATGTCTCTATTCAAAATGCAGGCATCAATTTTACCAAATCTTCGATAGAAGTAACGGAAGAAGAATTTGACGATATTTATGATGTGAATGTAAAGGGCCTTTTTTTCTGCTGTACAAAAGCTGCCAAAATAATGATTCCCCAGAACAAAGGGAAAATCATCAACCTGTCCTCAACTGGTGGTGTGAAGCCCTATAAGCGGATTGTTCCTTATGCTGGTAGTAAGGCAGCTGTTATTCATATGACACGGGGATTGGCATCAGAGTGGGCCCGTTATAATCTGAATGTGAACTCGATTGCACCAGGTTTGATTGCGACAGACATTAATGAAGGTGAACGAAAAAACTCCATTTGGCTGGAGAAAATGCTGAAGACCATTCCCCTAAGAAGAATGGGGGAACCGAGCGATATTTCTAATATATCCCTATACTTGGCATCAAATCTTTCCGATTATGTGACGGGACAAACGTTTTTTATTGAAGGAGGTGTTTTAACGGAATAATTGACTTGGGAAGTGCTTGTTCTATGGGAATAAATTAATGATATTCCTGTGTATTGAAGATGAAAAGTGCACATTTGTACCATTCCTAAAAGAAAGGTAGATGAAAAATGGATATTGGGAATCTACATGAACGCTTACCACTGTATGCAAAAAACAAACCAAACGAAATAGCTGTTGTATACGGGGAAACAACGCGGACATTTTTGGAACTATCTGAAAGAGTAAATGCGCTAGCCAATTCACTTATTGAGGCGGGGGTAAAAAAAGGTTCTCACGTTGTATTGTACATGAGAAACCGATTAGAAATGCTGGAAGTTTTTTATGCACTATCAACGGCTGGTGCGGTTGCAGTACCTATCAATTACATGATTGAAGGGAATGATTTACGCACATTAGTGAATAGTTCGGATGCTACTCATGCCATTGTAGAGGTGGAAAAGCTAGAAGCTTTTGAAACGATATTAGATGTTCTTCACACTATTAACTCAAGTTCAACGATTATCGTCGGTGGAACCCCTCCAAATACAACTTACCTGGATTACGAGGATTTAATTAATCGCGGATCAATTGAGCCTCCTAATATTGAAGTGAATGGGACAGACGTTGCGGCAATGATTTATTCATCTGGGACTACGTCTTTACCAAAAGGTATTTTGTTTACACATGAAAAAATAATTTACCGGACATTAATTGGGGCAAATGAATGGAAAATAAATCATGGTGATACTGTATTAATTTCTGTTCCAATGTACCATAGTGTTGGGCATTTATTTTCATTTTTTTTAGGATTATGTGAATCAAAGCTTGTCATTGCTAGAGATTTTGATCCGAAACATACATTATCGTTGATTCAGGAAGAAAAGGTAACGTTTTCGTTTTTTGTACCTACACAATATATCATGATGTTGCAGGTTCCAGATTTTGAAAAATTTGATCTATCTTCTTTGCGGATGTTACTTTCTGCAGCGGCACCGCTTGCTGAATCTGTTAAAAAGCGAATTGTAGAGAAGTTCCAGACGAATTTATCGGAATTTTTCGGATGTTCAGAAACAAGTGCTTTTATTATTCTTCGTCCTGATGATGTTATTTGTAAAACAAGCAGTGTTGGACAGCAGTGTGCCTTTTATCAAGTTCGGCTTGTTGATGATGAAGGAATAGATGTAGGTGTGGGGCAAGAAGGAGAGTTTGTCGTTCGAGGTGCCGGATTATTTAGTGAGTATTATAAATTGCCGGAAGAAATGGAAAAATCATTTTTACCAGGCGGTTGGTTCAAAACTGGGGATATGGCCAAAGTGGATGATGAGGGATTTTACTACTTGTTGGATCGCAAAAAAGATATGATTATTAGCGGTGGAGTAAATATTTATCCGAAAGATATTGAAGAAGTTCTTTTTACACATCCATCCGTTCTGGACGCAGCAGTTATCGGCATTGAGGATGAGAAGTGGGGGGAAGCAGTAAAAGCATTTATCGTACTAAAGCCAGAATCAGAAATTGACGAAAAGCAATTGATAGATTATTGCAATGAAAGACTAGCAAAATATCAGAACATTAAAGTGCTTGAAGTGGTTCCTTCACTTCCGAGAAACCCTTCTGGGAAAATATTAAAAAGAGAACTGCGGATGAAAGGGCTTAAGACTAACAATCAAACTATCTTCTGAATACTTTTTTCTAATTACATTATCTATAACTAAGGAGTTATTTTGAGTGTTCCATTATCTGGAAATTGTTAAGGGTGAACCGTTAGTGTTGATACATGGATTAAGAAGTATAAAAGAAATGTGGAGAAATCAATTTTTCCTTTCAGAATCTTATTGGTGGATTATACGATAAATTTTTGCCGGTAATATTGGCTAGACAGATACACCTCATGACATTAGGCAAAGCAAAATTAGTCATTTTTGATAAATGTGGACATGCACCAGTTATAGAATGCAAGGAAAAGTAAAATGAACTATTACTAGAATTTTTAAATAAGCAGAGTTTAGTCCATAATTGAGTAATCTGATGAATATAAGTAAATAAGCCTCACTGGTACCAGTGAGGCTTATTTACTTATATTCAAATTTAGCTGTAGCTGTTTGTTTTACCCTAAAAGTTTGAAATGGATTGTCTTGTCTTAACGTCGGTAGCGAGACATTCAGTTTATTTGCTACTTTAGACAATGAACCTGTTTTCATAACTTCAACAACTTACTCTAGTTATTAATAGAAGCTCATGGAAGTCCAGTTTTAACTATAAGTTAACTATTCTTAACTAAGGTCTAATTTAAGTTACAACTTACTTGTTCTATACTAAATAAGGGATAATACATTAATCTTTCCAAATACTCCCTATAGATAAAATGCATCAAATTATGAGGTGAAAGAAAGTGAAAGCTTGGTTATTTGAAAACGTTGGAGAAAAAATGAAGTTGGTTGACTTGCCTAATCCGAAAGCTAAACCCGGGTGGGTTGTCATCAATGTTGAGGCTGCTGGAATGTGTCATTCTGACGTAGGAATAGTGGATGGTACAATGGCTTATGCTGTTGACCATAGACCCATCGTGCTTGGTCACGAAGTTGCTGGCACTATCGCAGAAATCGGAGAAGGCGTCGTCGGATTTAAAGTTGGCGATCGAGTTGGTGTTGCTCTAAGGCAAGGGCACGATGAGGATGATGTCGGATTAGGTACTGGGACTGCAAAAGGGCCCCGCGGCGGCAGCGCGCCTGGTCTGCATGTAGATGGAGGTTATGCAGAACAAACGGTTGTTCGTGCATCTCGTCTAATTCCGTTGCCCGACAGTGTACCATTCGAGATGGGAGCCATTGCTACCGACGCTATTACTACCGCCTATAGTGCAGTTATGACAGCTGGTAAAGTAAAGGCTGATGATGTTGTCGGTATAATTGGACTCGGAGGTCTAGGGATGAACGGGCTTCGTACTGCTGCCTTTGCTGGTGCGACGGTATATGGTGTAGATGTTAATGAAGGGCAGTTTCAGGAAGCCATTAAAAATGGCGCAGCGGGTTGTTTTAAAGATGTTTCAGAACTAACTGCCATGAAACCATCAGTAATTATTGATTTTGCCGGATTCGGTACCACAACAGCTGATGCTATTAAAGCCGTTGCGAAACACGGACGGGTCGTTCAAGTTGGGCTTGGAAAAATCGAGTCAACAATTAGTACGAATGTACTTGTTACGAAACAAATTCAGTTAGTTGGATCGTCAGGCGGGACACAAGAAGATCTTAAAAGAGTTTACGATTTGATCGTTAAAGGTGTGTATAAGCCAGAGCTTACTGAAGTTCCTTTTAGCGAATTAGACGAAGTATTAGAACAATTCGCGCAAGGAAATACGCGAGGTCGTATTTTTACCAGACCAAACAAATAAATCCTAAACCTATAAGTACTATCCATAATAACGAACACATGGTTAGCACTATAGGATTGTTTAAAAAAGAATCATTAAAGAGTATTGAAAAACTAATAGAATTTCCGACCTGTATAGAGATAATCCATACAGGTTTTTTATTTTTGGGAATTCTTACTAATGGATTAAAAGAAATATAGTCAAAATAAATTAAGAGTCTGGTAGAGGAATTAACGGTCAAATCTTCAATGTGAAGGAATGTTTTAAGTATTAAAAGTTAGTAATTACAAGCATAACGAAATCATTCTAACGTTTAGGTATAAGAGTTAGATTAATTTCGGTACTTTCGAAAAGAACTAGTTGAATATGGATTTAGTTTTAATTGAAAGTTAATAGATGTTGATTATCATGTATTTTACTCCAAAAGTAAAAAAAAATAAAATGGAGTAAATATGATTTGTTTTTACATTTTTTTTAACTTCAGTTTAATAAATCAATTAGAAGATTTAAAAAACAGTGGATATCTTAAATCATATAAAAAGGTGTAATAATTAAATAACCTTATTCCTAAATACTATATAGCAAAGATTATTTAATTATTTTGTTTTTATTCTATAAAATTTTTATGAATTTAATATATTTAAGCATCAATGTTATATGACATGCCACCTTTTTTAGGTGGTTTCAGACTGTAGACAAACTCGATGAAATTTGAGTTTGTCTACAGTTACAAATGCTGACTCTTGTTAATTCTCATTTTCAAACTCCCCATAAGTAACTTTAATTTTGGTAAGAAGGAATTAAATGTAGATC
>NZ_NUGT01000028.1 GCF_002574545.1 Bacillus sp. AFS055030 | reverse complement strand
CCCTACAAACTATGTAATTGATTCATTATATAATTATTATATAAATTTTTTAAAAATTATAACAAATCAACCGAAACTCTCTCTAGAAAAAGGCAAACCAATTGAGAGATTGGGACGCAAAGCCACTGATCTTAGTTGTAAATATAGAGAAAAAGCACTAGTTCACTGTATTTTTTAACTATTAAACGAACTAAGAAAGCAGGGTTACCTAGGTATTTTATACCTTAATTTTAGGAGGCTATTATTCATGTACAGTGAATTGGAAAACCATTCTGCCGAATTAAACTGGATCGACTTACTACTAGAATGCATTGAAGTAGGCATAAGTCCTGATGATGTGCGGGCATTTCTTTACAATTGCGTTAAAGATTCATGTCAAAACTAGGAGAACTACTTCCTACTATGATATACTTTTTGTAATAGTCAAAAAGATATGGAGTAGCTTATATGATTGGAGAACGAATTAAAAAACTACGTTTACAACATGGAATGTCACTTACAGAGCTTGCAGAACGTGCTGGTATCGCAAAATCCTACATAAGTTCGATTGAACGAAATCTACAAAGCAATCCTTCAATTCAAGTACTTGAAAAAATTGCTGGTGTCTTCAATACAACGGCAGAAAGCCTCCTGAAAGATGATATTGATCCATCGAAAATTATTGATTCTGAATGGATGGATATCCTTCAAGAAGCGATTAATTCAGGTATACCAAAAGATGAATTATTAAAATTTATTGAGTTTAATAAGTATAAGCAAGGCAAATAAACCTTCAACTTAAAATGTTTCCATTTTAAGTTGAAGGTTTTTTTCCGACAAAAATTAAGAAGGGCGCTCTTCAAACATAAGAGTGCCCTTCTTCTCATTTATTTACGTAAATCGTATTTTAAAGATATATTATCGATATAACCAGCATCTTTGCTTGCGCTACCAGATTTATCTTTTGAATACGTAAGTTTTAACACGTGTTTACCTGGTTGAATCGTAAGTTTTTTATTTGTCCAATTGTTACCTGTACCTGATTCGCTAACTAGTACATTGCCATCTAATGAAATCGTTAAGATATCTTTATTTAGTTGCGAAAGAACTAAATAATCAAAAGATAAGGATGCGTTATATGCGTTATCCGGTACATCTATTGTCACTTCAGCAGTTGAAGAACTGTTATTAGAAATATTATTGCTAATTAAATAATAGTCAGTTTTTCCATCTACTTTTGAATTAATTCTTTCCCAATCACCAGCAATTGAAAATGGTGAACTTGTACTTTCAAAGTCCGCTAGATAACTATTTTGTGGAGTATATAATCCGTTAGCTAAAGAATTTAAATCATTAATAGTATCATTTTTTATATTTGTTGCCTTAGTAGCTAATGCTTTCGATTTTTTGAATTCTAGATCACTTGTTGCGTCATTGATAATTTGTGTTATTTTGTTAATTTGATCTTGTAAATAAGTTTTTACTTGTTGATCAGCTGTTTGTTTTTGTAAATCAATTAGCTGCCCTAAAGTTACTTTAGCAGCATTAATTGCCTCTTCTAAATCATTAAGCGCTTTAGCTTGCTCAGCATTAATTTTTTGTTGCCCATTTGATACTTCTGAACTAAAGTCAGGTTTTAATCCGTTAACTTCCCCTTCAACCCCAGCAGTAGTTTGAGCATTTAATTGTGCTACTAGCTGTGAAAATTGGTCGGTAGTATTTTGATTAATTCCAGGTAAAGCACTGTTGATTGCGTTAATATGCTCATCTGATTGATTGTTAATTTTATTAACACCAGCTTGTTCTAACTCGCCTTGTTTATTATTAACGACATTTTCTGTATCAGAAGCATATGCATTTAATTTATTTTTTAATGCCCCAATCATATCTGAAGTTTTTGAGCCTAATGTGCTACTAACAGATGACTTCGCATCATTTAATAATTGAGCTGCATAATTTGTAAATAACTCCCCAGCATTTGTAGATGCAAATGCTAAACTAGAAGTTGTTAGGATTCCAGCAGCCAGTATTCCAACTGCAATTTTCTTTTTCATTGACTTTTTTTCCATTATCTTTCGTGCCTCCATTAGACAGATTACACTTTAAGTGGTTTCGCAATTTTATGAATAGGTAATATTGAAACAAGAACATAACCCTTAATATCATTAATAGGTATAAATCCAAAATCTTTACTTCGGCTATCAAAGCTTATTCCCGGCTCTCGATTATCACCAACAACAAATACTTTGTTTTTAGGAACCGTTATTTTTTCCATATCTTCAGAAATGCCATTTGTAGAGATTTCTGGAACCGGTTGATTATTCACATAAATAATTCCATCCTTTATAAAAACCGTGTCCCCAGGCACTCCAATTATTCGTTTTACAACATCAAATCCCTCAGCTCTTAATTTCATAATCGCAACATCTCCAAGTTCAGGATCGTGCGTAAAACGAGCTAATTTATTCACAAAGACTATATCCCTATCGTTTAAAGTAGGATACATTGAATATCCACTAACTTTAGTAAGTCCAACTGTGTTTAGTAAAACAACTAAAAGAACACTTAAAATTAAAAAGAATCTCATCCATTCAAAGAATGACTGACTAAAAGTTTTTACGTTTTGTTCTTCAATTTTAGAAGCATTCATTACTGTTGACCTTCCTCGTTAGACCGTTCTTGGCTGTTTTTATTTTGTGAATCACCATTTTCCGAGTTAGATGTTTCATTGGATTTATTTCCGTTATTTGAGTTTACCTTAGGAACTTGCTGTTTAATTTCCTCTTTTGCTTGTTCCTGAGCGTTTTGTATAATTTCATCAATTCTTTCTTTTGCTTCTTGTACATCCTTTTCGTTCTTACTATCAATTTGTTTAATCAATTGATCTCCATACTTCTGAAGCTCTCTTTGTGATTCTAAGCTTTTTTGTGTTGCATATTTTTGTATTTCATCAGCAGATTCTTTCGCCTTCTTTTGCACTTCTTGAATTAAACGTGCTTTTTGCTTAGTAGATTCTGCTTCCGTCATTCCAATAATATAATCACTTGCTTGCTTAGTTTGTTGGCTTGTCCATGCAGTCATTGCTGCCGGTAAATTTGTATCTGCAAATGAAAACGTCGTTGCGATGAGCAAACTACCACTTAACGTAACAGATCCAATTAAAAGCTTTTTAATTTTTTTGGAGACCCATGTTTGTTTTTCCGTTTTTTCAATACGATTCTGCATAATTTACCCCCTAATGACTACATGAAAAAAACAAACTTTTATATCTTATTTATTAATCGCGTCCACTAAATCTTGCATATCTTTAATAGCATCATTAGTAGTTTTTGATTGTGTATCTTCTAGCGTTTTAAATGCTGCTTCTTTTTGCGTATCAATTTCAGATTTTAATGAAGCTTCAATACGATCAATTTCAGAAGATAAGTGTTCTAAAACAGCTTTTTCAGAATCAGATGCTTGAGTGTTAATTAATGTAGTTATTTCAGCTTTAGCATCTTGAATTTTTTGTGTTAAAGTGTTCACAGCCGTTGTACGAGAAGAATTTAAATTAGATTGAAGTTTTGAATCCGCACTTTTAGCAACCGCTGAAAGCTGTGCATTAAAGCTACTATTTAATGTATCTGCTAATGCATTTAAATCAGAAGTTGTTTTACCATTTGTTGTTGAAACATAGTTAGCAAAATCAGCAGGAATGCTCATGTTTAAAGCTGCCATAGCTTCAGAAATTGCAGCAATATGCTCATTTAAAGCCGCACTAATTTGTTGATTTGCCAACTTTGTTTGAGCGTCTCCTACTGCTTCAATCGTGTTTGCAGCATCAACTTTGTAATTATTTACATCAGTTTTCATATCTGCAACTGAAGAATTATATTTTGAATCATATGATGAAGAAAGCTCTGTTTTTGCATCAGAAGTTTTAGAATTAGCCCAATTCGTTAATAACTCACCCGCATTAGTACTTGCAAATGCAATTCCTCCAGAAATAACTAAACCAGCAGATACGATCCCAATTACAACTTTACTCTTAACCTTTTTCATTTCTTTCTCTCTCCCTAAATTGTATATATAGTTTGTATTTTGTTCTTCCATGAGAACGTATACATTTTAACTATACAAAAGGCTAAATAATCTAACAATTGAGTTAAAACCTTATGAAAAGTGTTATTTAGACATAAAACGACGTAAATATTGTTTTATTAAATCTATTTTTGACGGATATTGTCTCTATTTGTTATTTTCTGTTGTCAAAACAGAACTTTGCTAACTATAACTCTATTAGGTAGTACTTTTTACATATAAAATACGAAATCGAATAAATATAAATACTGTTCATTCTCTATTTTTTTTCTTGTTTAAACGGAAAAACTAGGATTAAGTACTAGGTCTTTAGTAGCCTACAAGTTTGCGGTTGAATCAGTATGTAGAAACTTGTAGAAACCACAGAGGAATAATCTTTCAAGTTCAAATCTTATTCATTAGTTAAAACAAAACAAAAAAACACCGATTTGTAATATAGTTGAACCATATTACAAATCGGTGTTTTTAATAATTCACGCTTATTGTGTTAATCCCAACTGATCACGTAGCTCATTTGAGAGTGCTAAACGATTTTCTTCTGGTACTAAATAATAGTAGATACCCTTGATCATTTTTCCACTACCTTCTAATTGCTGTTGCTCAACATTGACAGTAGCACTACGGTAACTTTTCTGAATATCGAACATTTCATCTAACGTTAAATTAGTTTCCAGATTTTTACTTATCGAATTCAATATATCCTTATAACTAACTAAACTTTTAATTTTTGTTCCTTTATTAATGACTTCCTGAATAATTTGACGTTGCCTAGCTTCTCGTCCAAAATCACCTTGTGGATCCTCGTAACGCATTCTCGAGAAACTTAACGCCTTTTCTCCATTTAAAGACAATAATCCCTTTTCAAAGTGAAAACCGTCATTTGTAAAATCTAGCGTATTCATGATCTCTACTCCGCCAATTGCATCCACAATATCCTTAAATCCCTCCATATTGACCTCTAAATAATAATCAATCGGTATGTTTAAAAATTTCTCCACAGTATTTACACTCATCTGTATACCACCGAATGCAAATGCATGATTAATCTTATCAGTACGATTTTTCCCAACTATTTCAGTACGAGTATCGCGCGGAATACTAATAATTTTCGTCGTATGTTTTGTAGGATTTACTGTTATGACCATTAGTGAATCAGAGCGTCCCTTATCACCAGGCCGTTTGTCTACTCCTAGGAGTAATACTGAGAATGGATCTTTTTCCTTCATATTTAATGGTGTATTTCTTTTTCTTGTCTTCTCTATAGACTGGTATATTGTACTTGTCGTGTTTTCAACTTGGTGGTAGATATAGAATCCAGTTGCTCCGACAATTACCACTAAACCTAGTACTGCTAAACCAATGCGTAACATTACTTTTTTCCAGCTCATTAGAATTACTCCTTTTATGTAAATTGGTTTACATTATTAAGCTAGCTTTATGTACTCTTGTAAATGAGGATTAATTGCTGCTATTTTTTTTACTGCTTTTTAATGTCAATACATTAATTTCTGGTGGATTAAATAATCGGAATTTTAGCCCTGGAATTGCTTCACTACTTCCTAAACCTGTACTAACATATTGTTTCGTATGTTTGTATTCCCATAGTCCTCTTACCCGATTTTGTGGTGGAAACAGACCATTTCTTTTATACCATGCTTCTGGTACAAACAGAGCTCCAATTAAAGGGAATCGAATTTGGCCACCATGATAATGTCCGGCAATAATTAAATCATACTTCCTGTCTTTAAACTTTAAATTTTGATTATTTAATAGTGTATCAATACGCGCATCGACAACAGGAAAATGATTAAGCGCTATTAAGATGTCATTGTTTTTTAAATGATCAATACTAGAAATCTCTCCTAGCAATTTTTCACGATGATTAGCATACTGTACTGTTCCCATATAATCTGGTGAAAAAATTCCATTAGTGGGTTTATAATCTAGAGCTGGATTTAGAATCGACACCTCAAAATCGACAAAGTTTATAGAGGAATTGTTTTTTTTCACAGAATAAACAGACTCTAAAAATTTGACACCTCGTTTTTCAATTTCTTTTATAAACTTACTTTTTACCAAGTCACCTTTTGAATTAACATAATATGCCTCAGGATCTTCATTACCGGGTACATAAATAGCGTTCTCTTTATTTCGAATCCCAGCTAATAGATCATAAAAAGGCTTATAGTTTTTAATTTCTTTATTAAAAACCATGTCTCCTGTGAAAACAATTGAATCGTAATCAATTGAATTAATAGATTTAATCAAGCGATTTTGATTTTTACCAAACTCTTTATTGTGCAAATCTGTAATTTGGAGAATTTTATATCCTTCAAGTTCTTTAGGTAGGTGATTAATAATAATATCCTGTTTTACAATTTTGATATGGCTATTATGCCAATATGTATAGGTAACTAATAGAATAATGGTTACTAACATAACGATTAAAAATGTATGTTTTGCCTTTTTCAAACCCATCCTCTCCATATAATAAAATAAGAAAAACACTACATATTAAATGAGTGTTTATCATAGACTAGCTTCCCATTGATTCCGTAGTAGATTACTAAAGATGCTTTTCTTTTCTGAAGCTAGTTGATTAAATTCACCTTTTTGAATTACTTTACCTTGCTCTAGAACAACAACTTGATCAGCATTTCGTATTGTTGATAATCGATGAGCAATGACGATAATCGTCATTTTTCCTTTTAAGCGTTCTATTGCTTCTTGTATCCTTGCCTCACTTTCAGTATCAAGCGAACTTGTAGCTTCATCAAGTACAAGGATCGATGGATTTCTAAGAATAGCTCGAGCTAACACTAATCTCTGTCTTTCCCCCCCTGAAAGTCTAATGCCGCGATCACCAATCAATGTATCTAATTTATTTGGGAGTCTATTAATAAATTCAGCAGCTGAGGCAAATTCCAAAGCCTCCCACATTTGTTCTTCACTTGCATTTGGATTGACTAACAATAAGTTATCTCTAATAGTAGTATTAAATAAATATGGATCTTGAGGCACATAACTAATAGCATTTCTAAGTGATGGTAAATGCTCTTTTATTAACGGAATTCCATCTATTAATACTTCACCTTTTTCAGGTTGATTTAGGCCCATTAAAATATCAACCAGCGTACTTTTTCCGGCACCCGATCTTCCTACAAAAGCTGTCATCTGATTTGTAGGTATAATTAAACTAATATCTTGAAGTGCTTGTAACTTTTCATTTGAATTATATCGAAAATATACATTACGGCATTCAATTTCTTTCTTTAAAGAAATGGCTTTAACAATTTGTTCTGATTTCGATTCAAATTCTTTCGCAACGTCACATTCATTTTGAAAAGCTTTTACAGCTTTAAATGAAGGCAGATTTGTTGCTATTTGTTCCATTGAAGCCTGAATACCCGCAACCCTAGGCCATAACCTCGAAAAGATGACTGTAATTAACATAAGTTGTCCCGCTTGAGCTTTAAATAGTTTTACTCCAATAAAAATAAAAGTTGCAATTAAAATAGCAGAAGCAACTTTATAATATAATTGTGAAGTTGACTTTAATTTAGTATATTCCACTTGTTCATTCTGCATATCTTGCGTAATTTTTCCAAACCATTCGAGTCTTGATTGTTCGAGACTATTACTTTTAATATCTTTTATTCCATTCACCTGATCATTAATACCTGCGAAGTAGTTTTTGGCTAATTCAAAATTTCTGTTCCCTAATGTTAATGATCTTTTGAGAAAATTCCGATTAAAGAAAATAAGAATTAACCCAAATAATATAACAAAGAGTGTAATATTTGGTGATAGCCAAAATGCAAGAATAACTTGTATAGTTGTCAAAATTAATGATGACATAAATTGCAAAAATGAATTTGTTCCATTACTAGCGCGCACAACTTCTGCAAGAACAATATTTATTAGATCTGACTTCCTATTTTTGATAAAAAAATTCCAATTTGAGTGTAGTAGCTTAGTGTAAGTCTCAATTCTCAAATGCCTCAAAAAACGCTCCTGAATTAACACATTACGAATTGATATTTTCCGTTGAATAAGGTTCTGACTAATAATAAGTAAAACATATATCAATAAAATATTTACTAAGTTTAGTGGGAATGGGATATATTTTAGAAATTTTAATAATCCTGAATATCCCCCGTTTAAACTATTTAGATTTACCAATCCACTCATATTAATGATTGGGATTAACAAAAGCATACCTAATCCTTCTAACAACCCAATGAATGACATAGCCAAAAGGTTAAAATATAAGATTTTCCCAGTAAATGAATAAATTTGTTTCAAAAAATAAAATATATCTTTCATTTATTAAATCCTCCTATGGATACAAGTTTCCTTGTTTTTCTCCATACCCATAAGAAAGGACGTAAAGGAAAATATAATAGATGTAAATATTTTGGTAGTGGTAATAATTCCGCATCTTCAGGATATGGATATAAAAAGCTTAGGGTAAATAGTACCTTTTGTTCGAATGACATTAATGAAAATAAATGACGTTCGTGATACTTAGATACATCCTCTGGCACTGGATCTGTATGTAAATTAATCATATTTTCTAAATAATAAATAGTATCTTGAGCTAAATTCCTAACTAAGTTACTACTTATATATTGTTCATTTTCTTTAATAACAGGAGTATTTAATAAATGAGAGGATAATAAAATTGCTTGTCCTCCGATATGAAAGCATTGATATCTTTTTAATAAAATACTTATATGTTCCCAATTAATCGGTTTAGTCATTATTTGATGAATATCCAATAACCATCTAAGGCGAGACCAACCATGACGTGCACCATGTGAAATTAAAAATAAAAACAGATCTTCACTTCCTAAAATATAAATAGGAAACTTCGTAATTGAACTCTTCCTTTTTCTTTTCCACAAATCATTAAAACTCGGTTCCTTTCTAGGTCCAGGGTTCAGTCTCCAATGTACTTCTAATTTAATTCTCTTTTTTGGATGAAAGTATGTTATATGATGATGCCTCCACTTCCAGTCATTCAGTACCGTTTTGATATACTCATCTTTTTCGAAACCTTCTTCTATTAAAACTTGTTCTGCTCGATCTAAATCCTTTATTGGAATTAGAATGTCTAAGTCACTTGACGTTCTTAAAGAGATATCTCCATACAGTTCTGTAGCAAGTACCGGTCCTTTTAGAAAAAGTACTCGAATATCATTTACAGAAAAAAGTCTACTTACCTTTTCCATCTCTGCGCTTAAGTGAAGCATTTGGAATGTATTTTTTTGAAATTGGTGTTTAAGTGTTTGAATAACATAGGTTGGAACAATAGATTCATTCATGACCTTTAACTTTGGATAAATAACTGAGTACACACGATGATGTTGTGCCAAATCAAGAAATTTATTCCAATCAATATTTTTTATAAGCCTATCATTATTTAATAATAAGCTATTACAATCATCTATCTTTAAAAATTCAAGCAGTAAGATCAATTCTTTAGGGATACGAGATAAGTCCAAGTTGAAATTTTTACTCATTGTTTTCTCCATTTGTATATTCCTCATTTAATACTTTCGCGAATTTTCCAACCACTGTAAATTTCTCCATACCTTCTGAGCCTGTAACATAGAAGGGGCCACTTCTTAGCCAAGCATGGGCAATCAGTTTTCCATCTTCATCTTTTGCAGTTCCTAAATAGAGAGTACTACTTATTTCACGCCTTTCTAGCATCTTCATACCTGCTATTGCCTTTACGAGACATTTGCTTTCCCAAAACGTATATTTGCTCATTATATTTAATGCACTAGATATACTTCTTATAATTTGTTTATTTTCTTCCTGATAATTGACTGATGTTTCAGCCATTCGGCTACCTAATGATGGAGCAACTTTTGCGAATTGCTTACCTTTCAAAAATCTTCCCCATCCTAACCAAACATAGGCTTCAACGAATAAAAGCTTATTTTTTAGATCCATAGATAAAAATAATCTTAATCTATTAATAATCGCCATGAGTTACTTCCTACCTTTAATAAAGAAGTTAAATATCAACAATTAGAATCATCTAAAATACTAATCAATTTTTCAGATAGTAAATGGTCTAAAAAAGAAACTATTTGTTCCTCACATTCCCTTTCTTCTATCTCGTACTCTGAAATAAGAGCTTTAATTAACCCAGAGATCGTAATTGGTTCCTCAAGAAAACTCCATACTACCCCACCTATTTCACCCAAGTTATAATATTTTCCATTTTGTACGTTCAACATTACCTTTTCTCCATCCATATCACTAACAATATTACCTTCATTTTGTACGATCTGACTCTTTAATGAAATTTTACTTGTTTTAATCATTGATTCTCCTCCTTAATGATTTGATCTAACGTTAGCGAAACAAGTTCATGAGCTGTAAATTTTGAAATTGGACGCTTTAATTGATAAACACTTATTTCATTTAGGATATTTGTGGAGTGTATAAAGTGCCAATTTGTTAATCCTAATCTTTGGATAAATGTATGCCTGAATGTATGAAAAAATAATGTACGCAAACTTTGGAGCTTTTCTAGTGGAACTAATTCTATTTGTTCATTTTCTGTTTTAACTAGCTCAAAAATACCCCCAAGAGGTAGTGGACTAGAGTAAAAATGAGAAGGTACTGGCACTGCATACTTAGTTTCTCTTTCAAACAAAGGCTGGTAATTTTTCGATTCTATCCCAAATTCATTGAGACTCTCTTTCCATAGTTTTTGTTGCGGATATGATGGTAAAACATAAGGCATATTGTCTTCTTTAAGTGATACTGCAATCACATCATCACTAAGAAGTTTGTAACCTTTACTTAAAAATGATGAAGCAAGTGTTGATTTTCCAGCACCTGAATCACCTACAAAGGCATATGCTTTTCCATTGATGGCAATTGCACTTCCATGTAGTGGTAACACTTTCCTCTGCAATAAAATTGCACCAATACATGTACCAAGAATATAAAGTCGTATTTTAGCTTCTTCGGCTTCAACAAAAGGGGAAATATAAATTTTCTCTCCATCCTGGATCAAAAAAATGGCCGTATCAGGAACTTCAAACATTACAAATTGTTCTTTAACAATAAATTTATTTCGAGGAGCACCTACCTCATTCCATTTTAAAGATAAATCTACAATTTCGACTGTAATATCTCCTTTTTCTTCTTTTTGATTTGACGGAGTAAGCTCCGGTAGAGGTATCTCAGATCTTATTTTCATTCCAAATGCTCGGTAAAGGATTTTATTTTTAATGTTTATCACATTCATCACTCCACACAATATGTAAAAATAAAATGATTTAATAAACCCTCATATGTATTAACATATAAGGGCAATTGAAAAATATTATTAACTATAATTTCATAATTTAACTATATTTTACTGGATCATCTGGATCTGGCTGCACTGCATCAGGAATTTTATGACCTGGACCAGCCATTGTCATATTAATATCAAGAACTTCTAATTCTGGTTTTTTCCACTCTTTTTTCATCTGTTTCACCCCCTTTCAAATGACATTTTTAATAAATCGGTAAACAATTAGACTACGCATTAAAAATCTAAAGTCTAAATCAAATACAAATTCTGGACGAGGATTACCTTCAATTTTTTCAATTGATTTCTTAAGAACCTCTATATTAAAAATATCGGAAGCAATAGAATCCTTACAAAGTTGTCTAAGTTCATCTATAAATTGCTGCCAGAAAGATGCCATCCGGTGCACCCCATCTGCCCCTTGAACTCCTCTAACACGTTGGTTCAACCTAACTTTATCGGGAAGTAAAGTTTTAGTTGACCTTCTAATTAACGATCGATCCAGACCATTTTGAACATATTGTTCTTCAGGAACAGCTAAGCAAAATTTTATTACACGTAAATCATTTGTTGGATCACGGTCCCATAAAGAATGACGTAAGGACAATTTTGTTCCATAAGTACCATTAATACTCCAGTAGTACAATTTATCAAATTGTTCCTTTCTCATGTCATATGCATTTAAGGTAGAATATCCCTTCATATCAATTCCATGCTCTTGTAGTGTTTCAAGAACACCGTTTTCTTTTGCAAATTGCGGATTAATTATGATAGGAAAATAATCTTCATTAGTAGTTAAACGATTCAAAGCTGGAAATGCTTTTTTCCTAACTACAGAGAAAACTCTTGATTTTTTTACTCCCAAGTTTTTGCTATATAAATGGAGTTCTTTGAAAAACTGAATCCAGTTCAACTTTTTTAGTAGCATAGCTTGGTAATCCAAAACTGGCCCCCAAGATACGGTCCAATTCCCTCGTTGTCCGTTTAAAAGAACACCTACTCCGTTTTGCTGAGCCTTCTCATAGATCCCTCTTAACCAAAATGTGTTTTCGAAAAACTTGTATGGCATTTCTAAAACATCGAGCCAATCATCAACTTCAGTTAAAGGGTTTCGTTCTGCAAAGTCCAAATAATGGTCATTTATATTTCCTATATGTTGTACAGTCGACTGAATATAAGGTCTTTCATCCGCAATCCTATTTTTATATGTCCAGTCTATAAATCCATCTACTGGAACATAACTATATGTATAAAGTTGTTTTTGTTCTTTTTGTAAATCTCTTGCTGCAAAACCTACAACTGAACCTGAATCAAGTCCTCCACTTAGATGAGCACCAACCTGTCTGTGAGTTCGCAAACGCGCCTTTACTGCATTATGATACACTTCTCTAAATGCTTCTTCATACTCATGATCTGACTTTAGTTTTAATTTTTCACTACTTTCAAATTTACAATATCGAGTAAGAGTTTCTTTTCCATCCTTAATTTTGATTGTGTGAGATGGGGGTATCTGTCTTATTAAATTATAGACAGTCGAAGAAGTGTTAACAGATTCAAAGTTACCAGGAATCGCAATGAATTCAGCTAACCACTGCTCATTTAATTTTTTTTCAATATACGGCAAAGTAAATAAAGGATTCATAATCGTACAAAAAGCAAATTGTCGTTGATTGTTATAATAGTAAAGTGTTCTACTACCAGAAAAATCTCTTGCTCCAAACAGTAAACGTTTACGTTCATCCCAAATTATAAAAGCAAAGTCTCCTATTAAATATTTGGGTGAGTCCTCTCCCCACTTTTCGTACGCCAATAATATCAACTGACTGTCAGGCAACGTCTTTCTATAATTTTCATTTATATTTAATCTTTCAAATAATTCCTCTCGATTATCAATAATTGCATCGGCTGTAATCGTTAATCCTCTATTATAATCATAATAGGGTAATTGCTCACCAATGGACTCAGGTGTGATCCACTGAGAGTGACAGCCAAAGAGAACATTTTCTTTATGCCATACTTGAACATCATCTGCAGGATATTTTTCTAGAGCCTTCAATAATCCATTACCATGTTCAATAGAGACAGGCTCGTTAGTAAAATGAATAATACCAGTTATTGCACTCATGTTCTCCCCCAGTTTTCAATACAATGATTTTACAGCTATTAAAGATCCGAATCATCTCGGCGTATTGATATATATACCAAATTATTCTTAATAACGAACTTATATAAATAATTTTAGAAACCTTGAGTTTACTATTGTATCTCTACAATTGTTCTGTATAAAGAACGTACTTAAATTTTACCTTGAACATTTTATCATGTCAATTGATAGAGCGTTATAAAATACATAATATTTCGACAATTCAAGACTAATTATTTGTTTTTAATCCCATATAAAAGGAATTCCCTAATTCAAAATTACCAAATCCACTTCTAATTATATTCACCTAAGATTGATAATAGGCCAATAACTTTAAATCTAAAAATGCTCAAAAAATCAAGATTTATTTTTAAATATCTTTAGCAAATTTAAATTTCAACTGACAATATTAATATCTGAAAATTGTTATTATTATATTTACTTACCATCGCTCGTTCTTTATAATGAACATTGTAATACCATTTTTTTATGATTGGAGTGCTTTTATGAATAGCACAAAGACTGAGGCTAAAGTTTACCAGAGACCTAGTATCTTGGATCACCAACAGGTAAGATTTGAAACAGCTCAAAGCTGGAATCCTGGCAAAGGTAATCAAGATCATCCAGGTCATGGAAACGGTGGAATTAACTTCCCTCCAGGTAATCCGAACACTACTCCAGGCGGAGCAGGAACTCCTGGTCACGGGAATGGTCATGGCCACGGGAAGCCTTAAACAAGGTTAGGAGAGTCATTTTTATTTGGCTCTCTTAATTAAGCTACTAGTTAATTTACTACAAGGAGACTATCAATGGATACAATTCATGCACTTATAGGCGAACACTTAATTCAAATAACTAGTAATAATATAGAATTTGCTACTTCAATTTTTAATGAGAATGATTATTTACTCTCACTTCATGACCAAAAACCCCATATAAGAATTCATATTAAAAAAGGTTACGGAGTACCGTTTGTGGATTACAATATAAAAATTACAAAAGAACAAAAAAAAATTTACTTTCAAAGAGCTGATTATTTAATTGAAACAGATGAGGAATATAAGGTAGCTACTATTTATGTTCATAATAAATTAGCACTAAAGCATGCATTAACAAATCTATATAGTTCTTATATTGTTTACCATAACTGGGGGTTACTGATCCATTCTTCTTGTGCAATTGAAAATGAAAGAGCACATATTTTTGCAGGACAATCCGGAGCAGGTAAGTCAACGGCAGCAAAGTTATCTCATCCAAGAATGCTACTTTCGGATGAAGCTACCCTTGTTAAAATTACACAAAATGAAATAACTGTATATGACTCTCCGTTCCGAAGTGAAATTAAATCAACGGGATTAATAAAAAGCAGTTCTTTGGCAAGTGTACAATTATTACACCAATCCCTCGAAAATAATAGAGTCCAAATAAATAAAGCAGATGGTTTCTTACAATTAATGGATAAAATTTTTTACTGGGCACATGATCCATCTGAAACAAAAAAGATTGTAAAGCTTCTTGAAACATTAATAATCAAAGTTCCAATTTATAATCTTTATTTTCAAAAAAACAATACATTCTGGGAGTTGATTTCTTAATGGATAAATATATTCGAAACGAACAATACGATGTAACGACTAACTTTGATAATGAATGGATTATTTTAAATACTGACAAATTCACTGTTACGAAAATTAATGAAATTGGTGGATTTTGCTGGTCATTATTAAAGCAACCACAAAGTATAGATACACTTGTACAAGCTATAAAACAAGAATACGAGGAAGTAAACGAATCAGTAGAAGAAGATATTCACCATTTTCTATCTGAATTATTAACATTAAATTTAATCAATTATGCAAGCTAATCAAGAAATTGTAGCTCTCATTAAAAGTACCATGAGTAAAAAAGGTTGGATCGATTTGCCGGCATTAGGTAAGAGTATGTTCCCCTATATTCAAGAAGGAGATATATGTAGGTTTATTGAAAAAAAGCCTACCCTTTTAAAAACAGGAGAAATTGTATTATTTTATAATACAAATGGCCAGCTAGTTGCTCACAGATTACATAAAACATTTATTAATCATGATAAAAAGTCTTTTCTTTTTAAAGGAGATTCAAACCTTGGATTTGACGAAATAGTAAGTGAAAGTCAGATCATTGGAAAACTAGAATATATACATGACCGAGGAATAAAGAATAGAAACGATTTTTCTAAATTGTATGGGTATCTAGTCCTTCGTTTTCCTATTCTATCTCGTTTATTTAGAATCTATTTAGACAAAATCAAGATCTCTTAATGATTTGTCTACTTATGGAGTGTTTTTATGAACTTTCAACCCTTAAAGAAACGTTTAGACTTAAACAAGTATTTTTCAGTTGAAGATATTAGAAGAAGTTTCAAATTACTAAGTCCATATATTTTAAACCACAGAAGGGCCTATATGGGTCTTCTTTTCTTATTAGTAATTGATATCTGTTTAATGCTAGCATATGCTTGGTTTTTTGGGAAAATCACAGACGCTGCAGTACAAGGTGAGCTAAACAAACTGAAATGGCTTATTCCAACTGGTTTTGGACTTATTATTTTGAGCCTCATTTCAACCTATTACAATATTTATTTGGAAACAATCTCAACAAGTGGCGTAAAACGAGATTTTAAAGCTATGCTGTTTAAGCATGTTTTACGACTTCCTACAAAAAATATTTCCAATCTTCGTACTGGGGATTTAATCTCTCATTTTACAAATGATGTATACAGTATCGATGGTGTAATCGGTAGTAGCTTAATTAATTTAATTAGATTACCTTTCGTTTATATTGCTGTTTTTATTTTTTTATTTAATATCAATTGGAAATTATGTCTAATAAGCATTGTATTTGCACCTATTGCTATTTTTATTAGTGCTCTTTTTGGAATATTGTTACGAAATAATAGTCGAATGATACACGATTTAATAGGTAGTACTAATAATTTATTAAGTGAAACATTTCATGGATTCACCATGATCCGCTCCTTTACTCTAGAAAAACTCATGTATAAAAAATATGTCAAACAAAATGAAGAACTGTTCGCACTAGAACTTAAAAATACAAAACTACGTGGATGGTTTATTTCTGGCAGTCGGGCAGCCAGCGCTATAACATTTTTAATTAGCTTATGTTTAGGAGCTTATTTTGTCTCTCAAAAAATGTTAACAGTTGGTTCGTTATTATCTTATATCAATCTAGTTGATCATTTAGTTTACCCATTAACTGGTTTAGCAGGGCAATGGGCGAGCTTTCAAAGAGCTGCTACAGCATTAGAGAGGATTTCGAAAATAATAGATTCACCTACAGAATCGGCAAAGTTAGCATCCTATTCAGTACCTAAACACAACATTCATTCGATTGAATTTCAAAATGTTACATTTGGATACAACGAGGATATTAAGGTGCTTAGAGATTTCACCTTACAAATTCCTGTTGGAAAAGTAACTGCTTTAGTAGGTTCAAGTGGAGCAGGAAAAACAACGATATTTAATCTTCTGCAAGGGCTTTATCAGCCACAGTTTGGAACTGTTGCAATCAATGACATATCAATTGAGAATCATACCCTCTCAGAGATAAGAAGTCTTATGGCTCATGTCCCGCAAGAAACCTTCTTATTCGGAGGTACAATACGAGAAAATTTACTATTAGCACGTCCAAATATTACTGAAAAAGAAATGATCGATGCTGCAACTATAAGTAAAATTCACGAATATATCATCTCCCTCCCTGATGGATACGACACCGAAATCGGTGAAAGAGGAATAAAATTATCTGGAGGACAAAAACAGCGACTAGCAATTGCACGTGCTATTTTAAAAAATGCTCCTATCCTATTGCTCGACGAGGCAACTTCTGCCCTTGATAACGAAACAGAAAGAGAAGTAAAAGAATCACTCGACTTTTTAAAACTCAACCGTACAACTCTCGTCATTGCACATAGGCTCTCAACAATTGAAAACGCTGATATGATTGTTGTCATTGAAAACGGAAAAATAGTTCAAATTGGTAAACATCATGAACTTATTTCAGTAGAGGGACAATACCGCAAACTGCACGGTACAAAAATTAAACAAAAGCCTAGTGAAAAAAACACATTAAAAATGAAAGCTCAAGTTTAAATCAACATTTTGTATTTCACTATTGAAACGAGGGAATTACCTTGATAATAAAATTGTTAAAGTCAATATATAGCCAGACACCAACGCTACCTATTGAATCAATATCTTATGAACAACTACTAGAAGACATTGAATTTTTTTCAATTTCTGGACAAATCTATTATCTATTGAAAAAACATAATTTACTTGAACAAACACCACTTTTTTTCCAAGAAAGCCTTAAAAAGAACTACACAAAAGTGTTATATCAAAATATTTTTATTAAAAACGAATGGGAAAAAATTGCATCTTTATTTGATAAAAGTGGGATCATAACAATTCCTTTAAAAGGTGTAACATTTGCGGAAAAATACTTTGAAAATATAGGAGCCAGACCGACATCTGATATAGATATATTAATTAAGCCAAATAATATTAACCAGGCTATTGAACTAATAAAATCACTTGGATTTATTATTGATCAAGATCCTATTCCATCTCATTTTCACTGTAGTTTTAGTAAGAGGTTGCCAAATTCTCCGATCCCATTAACAGTAGAAATACATTGGAATATTATGAGGGAGGATACTTCGAGTATAGATATAGAAGACTTTTGGAATAATGCACAACCATTGCAAAACTATAATTATATATATGAGCTATCAGAATATCATACATTTTATATGATTTGTTTACATGGTTGGAGACATAATTTAGATTCTTTAAAGTATTTTCTTGATATTATGCAACTGATCTATATATTAGGCGAAAAGGTAGATTATGAGAAATTGTTTCAAGATGCTGCTTCACATGAGACACTGAAGAGAATGCTTCGTACACTGTCTATTGTTTATGGTTTGTTTCCTGAACTTGATAATATTAAGGAGTTAAAACTTAAAAGATCTACTACTTATTGGAGGTTTGATAATATTAGGTACCCTAAAAATAGAAGGCTAAGTAAGTATGTCGATTTTATTGATTATCAATTTTTTAGTTATGATAAGATTGGACATTCTTTTTTAGAAGTTCGTAATTTTGTATTTCAATCTAATTAAGAAGATATAATCACCTTAATTTAAATCATTTAAATAAGCTAAGGAATTAAGATATTCCTTAGCTTCATTACTCAGTTTTAGATTAGTAGAGATATATTAAGTCTGTTATTATCGTGTAGTTAAGTTAAATTTAAGTTTTCTATTAATACAGTACTTGAATTTGTATCAGTAACTACATTATTAAAAATATTTCTTACTATCGTAAAAGCTTTTACTTTGGTTAACCAGTGTAAGCTTATACTACTGTTTTCTAAATAACTATTGCTAATGGTAGACGTTGCATTATTATCAATTTTTCTAATAATAGTGTTAAAAAATGTACTTCGATTATTTAAAACATTACCGTTGTAATTTATACCAACATTTTGAAATAGACAATTGTCCAATATTATTTTTCTAGTATATTTCACATCGTTAGATCCTAAATTAATATCTCCCCCAATTATTCCAGTTTTAGCTCTTAGAAATTTACCATTACTTAAATTGCAACTTTCTAAGTTTACTCCACCTTCTATTACTGTTAATCCGTCTACTGATATAGGTCGTCCAACATAATTTTGAGGAGAGCGGATGCCTACTTCATAGTTTTTTACTGTTATATTCTTAACAACACCGCCGGTCAAAATAATAGAAAATCCATCCGTTAAAGTATTATTATTTCTCCAATCTCTTTCAACGTAAATATTAGAAATGCTACAACTTCCATAATCGTATCTACTAATATTAAATCCTGTTACACCTGCATCTGTTATTACAACCGGTGTCCCACCTTGCGTTTCTGACACTTTAAAACTATTTGATGTAACATTAGTAGTATAATAAAGTTTATCTATACTAATACCCGAAGGAACCTTTCCAACCCATTGTTCAAAACATATCTTTGCACCATTCCCCATTCCATGTGCAACATTATAAGTGAATGTTCCTGTGGCAATATCTACAGTAGGTGTTCCAAAATATCCGTAAACACTTGAACCATAGAATAATCCATTTTTAATCTTACAGTTATTGATCACTGCACCTTTTACATCAATTAATTTTATATTACCTTTATCAAATAAGGCACCATTAACAATATTGTCACCTTCAACCCATAGTTCACAACTAATGAAAGTATTTTCTAGGTATTTTACATACCAGTTATTCGGATAAGAACTTATCCCTCCTACATTATACCCTTCAAATATGTTGTTTTCTAACGTTACATAAATACCATCAGCATTTACAAAGTGACCTTTAGCGTTATTTAAAATGTGGTTGTTACAAATATAAATCCTTGTGTTTAATTCTAATCCAGGTTGATTTAGTTCTGGCCGCCATGTTGGTATATTACTTTCAGACCACATAGATTCAATATCTATCCCAAACATTGGTGCAGTTCCATCTATTGTCACACCGTCATCAGCATATCCAATTTGGTGTATTTTATTATTTAAAATACACACATCGTTTGACCCCGTTAGTGATATCCCCTGTCTTCGGCAATTGTGTAAGTTGCAGCCTTGTATTTTAATTTTTGATCCCATGTCCTCTTGAGTATAATCAGTAGAATTAGATTTATGCTCTAGCCAGCTAGTTAAAATTGCATCACCAGTGCAATCTTTTATTTCAATATTTTCTATTTCAATATTGTTTGAGCCTGCTATTTCTATACCGTGCCCCCATTCATGTGTATAATTTTGACTATCAACTTTTGCATTTATTTGAGCAATTTGAGAATCAGTTAAAGGTGAAGATGTAATATTGATTACGAATACCATCTTATTACAGTTCTCTATCACATCAAACCACCCTCTACCTGTTGAAGCCGCTGGTGCAAATTGACCATTCGTCCTAGAACCTACTAAAGTGCTATTAGATACACTATTTTTATATTGATAAAAACTATACCCAGTATTTGAAATACCTGGAATAGCCCACAATCTAAATGCTTTTAATAGTCCTGGATTATCATATCTATCAATAATTTCACTTCGTATAAAATTAGGGTTATCATTAAATGAACCATCAGTATTAATTCCTCCCCTTACAAACTTTACATCTAATTGATATATATGAGTTTTTTTATCACCAATAATTTTCCCACCGGTAATTTTTGCATTCTTTACCCCTTTCATTTGGAATACTCTATACCATGGTGAAGAATTAGTCTCCAGTTCCAATACACAATCATCCATCATTTCAAAATGTATACCACTTTGCATGACAATACATGAAAATGATGTACTATCAATGATTAACTTATATATCCCATTTGGGAGTACTATATGATTAAACCCATGTGATTTTGCCCAGACTAATGCATCATTTATTCCTTTTGTTGTAGAGGAAGCATTAGTCCCATCATTTTTAATATTCCATTTAGCTAATTCTATTACATATGAACTTGAATAGTTTTTTATATCAGGAAAAACAGGTGTTTTTGGAATCCATTTTGATTTAGAACTATCGTATGTCAACACATCATTTTCAGAGGGAACCTTTGTAGCGAAATCTAAATCATCAAGGTCTCCAAGCTTAGCATTAATTGCCATTTTTAAATTACACCTCTTATAACTTTCATATTTTATATTAATATAATGCAATAAAAGGTAAAAAAGTTTGGATTATTTAATAGTCAAAAGATACATTTTTTTATATTAATAAAGCTTATTAATAGAAAAAAGCCCACTCATTCAAGATAGAATGAGTGGGCTCTTCTTATTTTTACATCATTAATTTCTTATTTGCTCTATTACGCTCAAGTAGTAAACCTATAATATTTTTTAAAATATCAAGTAAATACTTAAATTCTTCTGATTTATAAAAAATAAAAATATAAACTAAATTAGGAACAACTATGCAAATAATAAGTTTTAATAACAAACTATATATATCGTTTAAAAAGATAAAACCGCATATAAAGTTTGTTAAAAAATATGTTCCAATACCAATGATTAAATAATATACATATTTTAAATAATAAATGTTAACTGATTTATTAAAAACTTTTGTAAAAACTAAATATGGAGTCGTCCAGAAAGGAACAAGCAAAACACTTATAAGCGTTCCAATAAAAACTCCTGCTATTCCCAAATACTTAACTAATATTATAGATGCAATGAGGTTTATAACAGCCTGACACAAAGGGGCATATCGATCTTCGTGAAAAACACCCGCAGTAGTTTTTACGGTTGTAATTGCATTCCTCAAACCTCTTTCATAAAAAATAATCATTAATATTATTAGTACACCTTTACTCATAAGATACTCAGAACCTATCCAAATTTTGATGAACGGTTCAATTACAATAAGTAATAAAATTGAAAAGAATGAATATAACCAAAAGTTTAGCATCATATATACTTTATAAATACTGTATATCCTCTCCACGTTTTCTATTGCTACTAAATTTCCAATACTATGATACATATTATTGAAAATTTGATAAGTAAAATTTCGACAAATTTCAATTAGTAAATTATAGTTGGAGTATAGTCCTACAGCTGCAACGCTAATAAAAGAAGAGATTATTATGTTATCTGTACCAATTACTAAATAATTCCCAATGTTTTGTAATACAATCGCCTTTATATTTTTGATAATTTTATTTTTCGTCTCAAAGTCTAACTTATTTAATACTTTATTTTTTAAGAATGGGTACATTTTATTAACTACATATGTTAATGCAACACTTGTAGTTATCGTAACAATACTATCAATAACCAAGTACAATATATAATTTTTTGTAAAGTAAAGTATACCAATCTTTAAACATGTAGATATAATTGAGGAGATCGTATAAGCGCCTGTTACAATATAACTTTTCTGACTAACATTTAAAAACGATGTCTTATGAAGATAGAAATAAGGTGCAACAGTATTAAGTAAAAATAAAAAATAAATGGTATTAACATTTTCGAGATTCGAATCCTTAATAAAGAACCCCAAAAACGGCATTAGTGAAAGTCCTAGGAGCAATACAATTAAAGCTATTATAAAATATGCTTTTTTGTATAGCTTCATTAGTACATTAATTTTTTCTTGATCATTTTCCGCTACTGGTTTATATAGACTATAAATAATACTAGCCCCTATGCCCGCCTCTGCTAGTGTTAACATTGAAAGTATATTTGTAAGAAGTCCATTTAATCCGAGATATTCAATCCCTAAACTATTTATAAACACCGTTCTTGAAATAAAACTTAAAAGTGTAATTACAATCTGATTTCCCAAACCAGCAAATATATTAATTATAGAATTTTTTATTCTCACTAATATCCTTCTCTCTAGTAAAACTATAAAATCATTAAAACCTAAATAATAATTTTAAGGCTTATTTGGGCCAGTAATTTTTCACGCAACCTTTTTATTATATAAATTTATCATTCTAGTACAAAATCCTTGAGTAAAAGGCAATATATTAAATAACATTGAATAAACGCCAATATCCTTCGTATCACCTTGGGAAAAATCTACTTCGCCATTTCTTCTTGTAACTTTCATTAAGTAGTTAATGGCCCTATCCGCACTGCTTAAACATTCTTTTGAAATTTCTTCGATTTTTCCTGCGTTTAGAATAAACCATCCTAACGTGGCCGTTGCAGAAGAATCAGATCTAGTTTCTTCTCTCGTAACAGTCCAATTCCAACTTCCATTCAATTGTTGATAACTTATTGCTGCTTTTGCAAACTTAATGACACTTTGTTCTAAGATGGTTTTATATTTACTTGTTACTGGTAGTTCATTCCAAGTATCAATTAGTCCAATTGCGAACCATCCAAGACCTCTGCCCCAGCCATATAATCCTAGCGGAGCTTTATTTTCCAACTTATAAGCATGAATTGGTACATACTGTTTTTCTAACATTCCATATTGTTCATACTCAGAAATTTGCTTAATTGCTAATTCTATACACTCAACCTTATTATATTTAGTACCATAGGATACTAAAAAAGGACATATGAAACCAATGGTATCTACATATCTGTAGTTTTCCATCGATTTCCTATATCCAACAGTACCGTCTGTTCCTATATGTTCTTGTATCATTTTCCAAGTAAAATCTAAAGCATTTTTATATTTATTAACATCTATAAACTCTATTTTCAATACCGCATAAGCTAAAATTGCAACATCAATATTAGCTGGTTTTTGTTTCCATTGGCCATTTTGATCGAATTTATCATTTAAATATTTTTTAATACTATTAACAACACTCTTGTCTGGATTAGTTTTTAAATACTCAACTAATCCTAATAATAAGGATGCTTCTTGCCAATGTTGGATAGTGTTTTTAGAATAATTTCCACTTAACATATCCAATACTACGAATCTCGTATTATCAGTGACCTTTATTTTAGGTGTATTATTCAGCCATTTTACACTCTTATTAGTAATTGATTCGCTCCACGTTTTTTTATCATTAAATCTTCCTATATGTATTCTACTTAGCCAATCCTGAAATAATGGTACAATATCTATTAAAATAATTAATATTATTATAGAAAACGTAAGTAAACAAATTAGTTTAAATAACATTGACTGATTCCTTTCTATCTTCTAACATTACATATAATTTTTCAATTTCTGATTCTGTGCCTAACCGCTCATTAGATAAATTATTAATTAATTTATTTCTTAAATTAGCATCGTCAATTAGTTTTTTTATACCATCTGATATCGATATTGCCTCCATCTTAACTATGATCCCATTCTCATAATTTCGAATTTGATCTTTTACAGTACTAAAATTAGTAACAACTATAGGCTTTCTTAAAATTTTCGCCTCATCTATTGCGATTGATTTCCCTTCAAACCTGGATGGTTGAATATATATATCTGCATTTCTAATATAGGGATAAGGATTTGTTTTAATACCCAGAAGTATAAAACTATCATGAAGTTTATGTTCCTCAATAAGTTTTTCTAACTTCTTTCTTTCTTCTCCCTCTCCAATAATATACCACTTAACTTTATATCCACTTTCAATTAAATTTTTACAGGCTTCTATTGCCATATCAAACCCTTTTTGATTGTTTAATCTTCCTATTGAAACCAGCGTTATTCCTTTGAAATTTAATTCAATTTCTTCATTAGACATCTCATTAATCATCTTTGGAGATACAATATTATGCATTACTTTAACTTTATTTTTATACATCGGAAATCTTTTCTTTAAAACATTACCGCACTCTGTTGATACTGTCACAATATTATCTAGCTTTTCAAAGTAATATTTATCAATTTCAGGGTTCATTCCAAGCTTGTCATAATCATTATGAATAAACCCTATTTTTTTTCTAGCAATTACTTTATCTATACAGAAATACACAGGATTATTTTCAAGATAACCTATTGCTACATCATATTGCTTATTTAAGGGAATAAATGCATTTGATAAGTATTTCCACACTCTTTGATCACATCTAACTCTATTTTTTTCAGTTTTAAAAATAAAGCCTGCCTTTATCCTTGAAAAGGCTAATTTATATTTTCCTAATTTAAAACATTCTTTGATAGCTTTTTTTAATGGCATTTCAAAGTACCTATACTCTGGCATTTCATTTATAATATTTACTTGATTTGGTACTTTTGAATAAAATATTCCCTCATGCTTAAATAATAATAAGTCAACACTATAATCTTTATAATTCATTGTTTCTAACAAAGAAATAAGGGCTTTTTCTGCTCCACCACAGTTTAAATTACTCATAATAAATAAAATATTTTTTTTCAAAAATTTCACCCCTATATCAGTTTGTACAATTTTTCTATCTCACCTTCAGTCCCTAAATCTTCTTGGGATAAGTTCTTTACAATCTTATTTTTTAATTCTACATTTTTAATTAGTTTTTCTATATTATCAGCGATTGAATCTGGATTCATCTCCGCTATAAGACCGTTTATTTTATTAGATATTTGGTCTTTTGCTGTACTATAATTTGTAACAACTATAGGTTTTTGTAGTATCTTAGCTTCATCAATCGCTATGGATTTTCCTTCGAACCTTGATGGTTGAACATAAATATCAGCTTGTTTTATATACGGGTATGGATTAGCCTTTAACCCTATTAATTTAAAATGCTCTTCTAGATTATTAAATTTTATGAGTTTTGTTAAATTCTCTCTTTCTTCTCCTTCTCCTATAATATTCCATTTAATCTTGTAACCTTTGTCGATCAATATTTTGCATGATTCAATAGCAAGTTCGAAACCTTTGGAATAATTTAATCTGCCAACCGATAGTATCTCAATTTCTCCTTCGTTTTTATCATATAATTTCCCACTATCATGACTAGCCATTTCATATATTGTTTTTGGAGATACAATATTGTATATGACTTTTACTTTATTCCTTTGACCCGGAAATCTTTTCTTTAAAACGCTTGCGCATTCTTCAGAAACAGTAACAATATTATCTAGATCATTAAAGTACTTAATATCAAAGTTCGGATTCATACCTAACTTGTCATAATCAGTATGAACCCAACCAATTTTTTTTAGAGCTCTTACTTTATCAATAACAAAATAGTTTGATGTTTTCTCTAAAAACCCTACTGCTGTATCATATGTTTTATCTATTGAAGCTATTGACTTAGACAAGTATTTCCAACTATATTGTTCTCCAACAGATGAATTACTACTGATTTTATTCATTATAGTGAACATAATTCTATTAAATACTAACGATATTTCTCTTTTAAATAATAGTTTCTGTATAGATTGAACAAGCGGTAATGAAAATAGATTATAGGTCTCTGATAATGGCAAAACTTTTACCTCACTAGGTAAAACTCCCATAAATATTCCCGTATGATTAAATAAAAAAAGATCCACGTTATATCTATCAAAATCAATTTGAGATAATAAATTTACTAAGCTTTTTTCTCCACCACCAGCAGATAGACCTGGCATAACAAATAGTAAGTTCTTCTTCATTTAGCACCTATTTTTATTACTTCATTAAGATACTCTACTGCTTTATATGACATTTTTTTTATGTTTGGGATGCTCTGTTTTAGTTGCTTTCTAATTTCATCTTCTTCATTTACCATTTGTTCAAAATTATTAATGAGTTTTTGACTATCTGACATTTCATTAAGTCCTAAAACTAATTTCTCTTCCCCAAATAGGTCCCTAGCAATCCCTTTTGATTTTATACTGTATCCTAAAACCATAGTTGGAACATAATTTGAATATGCGGCAATAGTTGCGTGTGTCCTTGCCCCTATAAAAAATCTCATACGAGCTATATAGCCTTTATACTGAATCGCATTTAAATTATCTGGTAATATGATTACTCTTTCGGTATGTTTAAATTCTTTATAGTAATTATATAAAATATCATAGTCATTATTCCCATCCTCAATTACATGAGGAGTAAGGGCAATCGTCATATCGGTTGTATCTAATATATGGTTTATTAGATTTCTTATTGAGAACTGGGAATCTTTATTTTTTGACCAGACAAGAGGGCTGAAATTAAGTCCAACTGTATTTCCTACTTGCCATCCTACGGGCAATTCCAATTCCTCTTTTTCCATTGTAAATGCTGGGTCCGCACAAAGTTTTACATTTTGAAGTCCATTCCTTTTAAGCATATTATACGTAAGTGTTTCGCGAGCCAATATTAAATCAAATAATTTTAAGTCTGCTAATTTTCTATCAGACATATCCTCTTCACCGATTGAACATCCCCATAAAACTAACTTCTTACCTTTCGCCTTAATTCTTCTATCTATTTCATACCATCCTGGCTGTTCCCCATAACAGTAATTATCTCCACCAATCGATAAACAAACATCGACATTATTTATATGCTTAATTATATTGTTGTGGATTTTTCCTAAGGCATAGGACTCATCATTAAAAAACTTAAATTTAAGTGAGGAAAGAATCCAATCATAAGAATATTTCTTAATACTTTGGCTAGAACCATCATATATTCCATCCAACATGGTAATTATTCGATCCGTTTCGGGCTTTCCAGATGCTAAGTAAACTTTAGATTGATTTATTCTTTCCTTAATTAGGTTAGTAGTTGAACGAACGATAGCCTCACATCCTCTGTTTAGGCTACCATCATGTGCAAACATCATAATTCTCACAATAATTCCCTCCCAAAATTATTTATTTCTGAATCTACTGTATGCTGTTAGTATATATAATCCAATAATTGACTTATTTTTAATTAGATTTAATATAAACTTTTCATATCTACCTAAGGAACAGTAATTATTGCTGTTAAGATATAGAGCTAGTGCACTTTTAAGGTCCTTATTATATACCATACTCTTTACGTATCTATATCTTTTTCCAATACTCATTTGTTTGGAAGGTGTAAAATATATATGTATGTATGAAAATACACTATTTACTAGTTTTATTGACTTTAGTTGCCAGATTTTTGCATTCTCTACTTTATCTGAATATATCTCTGGTAATTCGGATTGATATACTTCTAATGCACGTTTAAAATAATCTTTTTCTGATATATTTCTAGTAGCACTACCAATTACTTCTCTATAATAATATCCAGTATAATCAATATATTGCATAGTAGTTGCATTACTAAAAAAATGGATATTGAACATCCCATCTTCACCTAAAGCCATTTTTTCTGGGAACTTTACATTGTTTTGTTTTATTACTTTATTCTTATAGAGTTTATTAACTACACTATTCAGGTGTTCAGATTCAAGAAAAAAAGGCAATATTACCTCTTCAATATACTTTTGATCAAGAACAGTATTTATCAAAAATGGATATCTAATAATAATCCTCTTTCCCGTAATCTCACTTTCAAAATTAGATAATACAACATCACAGCCGCTTTTTTCTGCAGCGTTTAGCAATACTTCATACATATCATCTTTTACATAGTCATCAGCATCAACAAATCCTACATATTCACCAGTGGCCAATAACAACCCATTATTTCTAGCAATGCTTACTCCTTGATTCTCTTGGTTAATTAGTTTAATTCTGTCATCTAAAGATTGATAATTTTCAATTATTTTTCTACTATTATCTTGCGATCCATCATTTATAAAAATAAATTCACAATCTCTTAAAGTTTGTTGTAGAAGGGATTCAATACATTCGACAATATACCGTTCAGAATTATAGACAGGTATAATTATACTCACTCTAATACCCAAGATTAAATTGCTCCCTTACTAAAAAATTTCTGATTACTTATACTTGTCTCATTTTCATCAATAATTTTATATAACTTATTTAATTCAGCGTAATTGTTGTGCGTTTTTTTTGCACAATTTTTTACTAGTTCCGATCTAAGGACAGGGTCCCTGTAGAGACTCTCAATTCCTTGTGAGATTCCTTCAATTGTCATTTCACAAATAATTCCATCGACCCCATCAAATACTTGACTTTGTGCGGTCGGATAATTAGTTATCATGATAGGTTTTGATAGTACTTGGGCTTCTGTTACAGTTACTGCTTTACCTTCATATCTAGATGGCTGTACGTATAAATCACTGGCCTTAATAAAAGGGTATGGATTAGTTTGCTTACCTAATAATATAAAGCTATCTTCGAGTTTAAATTCTCTTATCAAATCTTTGACCATAGCCTCATCTCCGCCATATCCAACCACATACCAAGCGACATCTTTGTAGCCTTTATTTTTTAACAAATTTAAAGCTCTAACAGCATTATCAATACCTTTAGCATGTGATAATCTAGCTACTGTCACAACTTTAAATCTATTGTCACTTATCATTGGATTATCTAGATCAACTTCAGCCATTTTACGAATAAAATCTGGAGATGTGATATTTTCTATAACTATGACTTTATTTTTTAGAACACTATATTTTTTTAAAAATGATTCTTTACAAGCCTCTGATACAGCTACGATATAATCAAATTTATTCCACATCTTTACATCCATTTTAATATTTAGATCTATGGTAGAATAATCCGTATGAATCCAAGCTATTTTTTTCTTAGCCTTAACTTTTTCGGCTATAAAATAATGTGGCCATAGGTAACTAATGGCCACGTCATATTCTTCATTAATATTAGGTAAAAATGGTGCAGCATACTTCCACATTAATTGCATTTGGTAATATCCTGGTTCTACAATTCTTCTTATTCTTGCTACTATCTCAGTATTTACCTTAGATAATATTCTTGCAAGTCCTATACCATATTGTTTATCCTTTAGGGTCTCAGCAATAGATTTTCTAAATGTTGTGTATTGTAAAATTTCATCTAGCAACTTTACTTTACTGTTTACTAAATTCATAAAATCACCTTGGTGCTTATATAAAAACAAATCAATATTATTGTTTTCATAATCAAAGTTATCAAGCATACTTATAAGACTTCTTTCTACTCCACCAACTTCCATATCAAATGAGGCGATTAGTATATTTCTCATTCTTTTTGCCTCCTATGATCTTGATACCAATTTTCTTATTCTAGCTATATTTTCTCCACCAATCACTTTAGATGCAAAGAGTTTAATATTACCTTTAAGTCTCTGTTTACTCGGTAACCAACTTTTATAGAAATGATGCATAGCATAAGTGTTTTCAGTAATAAATTTTCTACAATTAATATAATCATAGGGGGAAAAATAGGTCTGAGGATAGAAAGCCCCCATGCCATCTAACTCCTGGTATTCTCCATTGGTTTTTAGCCCATTGTTTTTTAATAGATCAGTTACAATTGCAACATTCGTTAATTGATTCTGGCTACCATCTTCACTAATAAAACTTTTATCCATATACGAATCTAAAAATAATTTAATTAACGGATTATCTTTAACTGATCCAATCGTACTTGTAGCAATAAAGTTTTCTTGTTCAAATCCCCAAAAAGAGTCGTGATGTAACAAATCATTAAATGATTTAAAGACTTCTACATCTGTGTCTAAATAAATACCACCAATTTCATATAAGACATGTACTCTTACATAATCACTAACAAAAGCAAATTTTTTTGACTCATATGCTTGGCTAACATATTTATTGCAATTTATGTTAAAGTTTCTTTCATTCCACTCAATTATTTCATAATCGGGTAAAATAGTTTTCCAGCTTTTTATACATTTAATAACAATATCTGGCTTTTCTTTTCCACCAAACCAGCAGTAATGAATAATTTTTGGAATTTTTGTTTTACTCATCTTCAATTTTCTCCTTATGAATAAGCACTCATTATGAATCTTTCATATAACCATTCTGCCATTTAATAAATTCAAAAACCTTCCTATATTCATGAAGTTTTTCAATTTCTATCCCATAATTTTTTAGCTCTTTTACTAAATTTAGAGCCTCCTGATCTGGTAGAAATGGTACTTCTGACTTTGGTTCTAATAAAGCTTTCAAATCTACACCTAATACCTTCGTAATTTTTTCCATTACCTGTATTGATGGATTATCATTTAATTCACGCTCAATATTACTTAAATATGACTTAGAAATATTTGCCTGTTCAGCAAGTTCCGATAGCGTAAAGCCCTTTTCCTTGCGCAATTTATGTATATTTTTCCCAATCATCCAAATATACCTCACACTTCTGTCATACAATGCCTTCTTTACTCATGCTTTGATGAATTGCATGTTTCAGACAATTTATGACTCTATATTGTTCTTCTTCCGAAAGATTCGATCCAGATGGTAGACATAGTCCTGTTTGAAATAAGGACTCAGCTACATTCAAGTCCTCAGAGTGGGAATAATAGAGATTATCTTTGAATAGAGGCTGCAGATGAAGTGGTTTCCACACATGTCGGGCTTCAATATTATTCTCGTTTAATATTTCTAACAGTTTACTTACTGATATACCTGTTTCCTTTTCATTTATCGTAAGAGTAGTAAGCCATCGATTACTTCTTGTATTTTCTAGTTCAGGCATAAATTTAATTCCTGGTATTTCCGCCAATTCTCTGTAATACCGATCAAAAATTTGCCTTCTAATGTTTACGCGGTCCTCAATTACTTGTAGTTGAGCTCTGCCAACGCCTGCTAGTAGATTACTCATCCGATAATTATAGCCAGATACAGAATGTTGATAATACGGTGCCTGGTCTCTAGCCTGGGTTGCTAAAAATCTAGCCCTCTGAATTGCTTCAGTATTCTCAGAAATAAGCGCTCCTCCACCTGAAGTTGTAATTATTTTATTTCCATTAAAGGAGTAGATTCCAAAACTTCCAAAGGTTCCACTTGCTTTTCCCTTATAAGTAGAACCCAATGATTCAGCAGCATCTTCAATTATTGGAACGTTATATTTATTACAAATAGCAAGAAGTTCATCCATTTTTGCACTTTGACCATATAGATTTACTATAATTACTGCTTTAGGTAATTTCTGAGCAATATAAGCTTCCCGTAATGCTCTTTCTAGTGCACTTGGAGACATATTCCATGTATCTGGTTCTGAATCAATAAAAACTGCTTCAGCTCCTTGATAGATGATAGGATTTGCACTCGCAATAAAGGTAAGACTTGAACAAAACACTGTATCTCCTTTTTTTACATCTAATAAAGAAAGAGCCAAGTGAATCGCTGCCGTACCTGAATTTACGACAATAACTTCACTGGCTCCAACATATGAGGCAATTTCTTTTTCAAAGGCATCAACATTTGGGCCAAGTGGTGCAACCCAATTTGTATCAAATGCATCCTGTATATATTTTTGTTCGTTCCCACTCATATGAGGTGGAGATAGATAGATTCTGGATTGATTCACTTAATAACAACCTCCTTATCCATGTCATTTTTACTTACTTATTGAGAATTCTCGCAGGGCATCCAACAGCTTTTTTATATGGTGGTATTTGGTCAATGACCGTTGAACCTGCTCCAATAATTGACCAGTGCCCAACTTTAATACCTGGAATTATAGTTGCAGAAGCTCCAACATGTACACCTTCACCCAATGACACATTTCCTGTTAACGTTGCATTTGGTGATACATGTGTATAATTGTTAATCGTATTATCATGTTCAATGATAGCACCCGTATTGATAATACAATGTACCCCAATTTTTGCATTTGCGTTAATTACCGCCTTAGGCATAATAACCGTTCCATTACCTATATTAGCCGATGGGCTTACTATCGCTGAGGGATGTATCACTGATAGGTATCTTTCTATACTTATATTTATTGATTTAGAGATTTGATTTCTACTATTATTATCTCCAATACCTATTACAACCTTTGTACGATCATCTTGTAATCTATTAAGATATGATATAGGTGCATAAACTATACCATTTTCTATCATTTGCTCATTACATTTATCATCAAGTATTGCAATAATTTTATAATCTAATATCGTTAACATTTCTTGTATTACTTTACTATGTCCGCCATTTCCTATAACAATTACGTTCATGCTACATCACTTCATTTGATCCATTAAATTTTTCCATTGTTACCTGCCCTTGTTGAGAAATTCCTTCTTTTTTTGTAACCTTTATAGCTGTTAATGTTAAGATTTTTAAGTCTAAAAGTAGACTTTGGTTCTTAACATACCATATGTCCAAATTAAACTTCTCCTCCCATGTAATTGCATTCCTTCCGTTTACCTGAGCCCATCCGGTTATCCCAGGTTTAACATTGTGACGTTTCATTTGGTCCTCCGTATAAAGTGGCAAATATTCCATTAAAAATGGTCTAGGACCTACTAAGCTCATTTCTCCTTTTACTACATTAAGTAGCTGTGGAAACTCGTCTAAACTATATTTTCTTAGCAACTTACCAAACGATGTTAAACGTAATTCATCCGACAAGGGATTCCCTTGACTATCTCTTAAATCTTTCATGGTGCGAAATTTATAAAGATAAAAGGGCTCTCCATTTAATCCAGGTCTTTCTTGGGTAAAAAGAATTGGTGATCCCATTTTAAACCTTACTAATATGGCTAAAATAATTATTAAAGGGGATAATAATAATAAGGCAACTAAAGAAATAGTTAAATCTATTACTCGTTTCATAAGCCTTTACTCCTTATATTCTATTTAGAATTAATTGTATTAGTCTTACAAATTCCCTCAATAGATTGAATCATCTCTTTTACAAAATCTTTTGTTTTTATTTCAATATTCTCATTACCTTTTTTATAATGCATTTTTAGTATCTCCAATAGCTGTAATTGTGTTAAATTTAGTGTTTTCAAGGTTACACCTCACTTACCGCTATTGCATTTACTAGTTTTTCATGTTTAATATTACCGTTATTTTTAGTTTCTATTTGATAACCATTTGGGTTATTTTTCTGCCATCTCCAAGTATCTTCGCACATTTCTTCTATACTTCGACTAGCTTGCCAACCTAATTCCTTTTGTGCCTTAGTAACATCAGCAAAACAGATTGCAGCATCACCTTGACGTCTTTCTTTCACTTCATAAGGAACTTTTCGATTGGTTGCATCTTCAAATGCTTTCACTACCTCTAATACACTATATCCTCTACCTGTTCCAAGATTATAAGCATCTATGCCATGACTTTCCTGTACTCTTTCTAAGGCTCTCAGGTGTCCAATCGCTAGGTCCACAACATGTATATAATCTCTTATACCTGTTCCATCTATAGTAGGATAGTCGTTTCCAAACACACTTAAAATTGGTAATTTTCCAACAGCTACTTGTGATATATACGGCATAAGGTTATTTGGAATTCCTTTTGGATCTTCACCAATAAGTCCACTTTCATGAGCTCCGATTGGATTGAAATATCTTAATAAAGCAATACTCCAAGATGGATCAGAATGAGCTAAATCTCTTAATATTTCCTCAATCATTAGTTTCGTACGACCATATGGATTTACTGCCCCTAATTGGCTTTCTTCAATAATGGGAACTTGGTCTGTCGATCCATAAACTGTAGCAGACGAGCTAAATACAAGCTTTTTCACTTCATACTTCTTCATTATTTCACAAAGTATAAGAGTCCCGGTTATATTGTTATGGTAGTATTCAATTGGATACATCGTTGACTCACCAACTGCTTTATATCCAGCAAAATGGATTACTGAGTCAATATTATGATTAGTAAATACTTCTTCAAGATCATCTTTATTTAATAAATCGGTATTATAGTATTCAAATGATTTTCCAGTAATTTCAGCAACCCTTCTCAAGGCCTCTGGTTTACTGTTTGAAAAATTATCTATGACAATAATTTCATAACCTTTATTAATCAGTTCAACGCAAGTATGACTCCCAATATAACCTGCTCCTCCAGTAACAAGTACAGCCATTTCTTATTTCCTCACTTTCCTAATTAAATAAAAAAAGTAACTTTGGTCTTTACCAGAGTTACTTTTTTCAATTTAAGTAATTACTTTCATAGATAATATTTAAGCTGACTACGCTTTCGTAATAATAATATATAAAATAAAAAACGATTATTCCGTAGTAAATTAGTTTCTGATCTTTATCTTTAAATAACTTAATAATCCATGAGATTAAGATTAGTTGATACAGACTAAAATAAATAGAAAATCTTGCAAATATCCAGTTTTGAGTCGCTATTATCATAAAAATAAATCCGAGCAATGTCATATTTACAACTATATCGCTCTTTGGGAAAATTTCTCTTAAATAATCTCTGCCTAAATATGCTATAAGAAGAGGTACCGCATTCACAACCACTCTTATTGAACTAGCTCCACCCTCATTAAAGTTTTGATATCCTCCATATTGGGTTTCTTGTATTGCTGAGAATAATATTGAAGAAAATTGACTATAGCCAATTACAATTACAATTGACAAAAGTACTAAAGCAATTGTTATTTTCGACCATGCTTTAAAACGAACTATAAAATAAATTGGTATGAGGATCAATGCACTTTGATGAAATAATGAAGCTAGAAGAATTATGGGAATATACTTTTTCCAACTTCCCTCCATTAGAAACTTTATCCCTGTAAAGGCAATTGACGCTGCAAGAACTTGCCTAATACCATTCATTGATACTAGGAAAAGCCCACCAGTAATATAAACATACATACTGATTTCAAAAATTCTTGAATAATTGTACAAAACTGCAACAATCAATATATTGGTAATCATAGCTGTAATAAAAATCATAATCTGTGGATCATCTGAATAATGTTTTAAAACCATTTGAAATATACCAAATCCAATATCTTTTTGGCTTAATACGTAATCCCAAGTAAAATCGTACATTTTATAAATATGAGCATAAAAATATGTATCGCCAATATTTGATCTTAACCCTGAGATCAACACAAGTGACAATAGTGCACCAAATACTAATATCTTATTGGGTCTAATACTAACTGGCGTATATTTTAACTCATAAGAGAAATTTGGAATTGCAGCATACCTTGCAAAAAATGAAAAAACAAATACTAAAGCAAGATTAATCCATAAAGGAGTCATATTATATTTTTCCTTCCAGAAGAAAAACAATTTCAACTAAAAGTAGATAAATTATATAGTCTTTGTTTTTCTTATAATATAAAAATACAATGATATTCCTAAAGGTATAGCCAATATCGTTAAAATTTTCTTGGGTGTCTCTTTTAGGAAATTTTTATTTCTACTTATGAAACTACTAGATACATAGTGGATAGCTTGTCTAAATTTGAATGTGATACTAGCAAATGGTAATTTCATCATTTCCTTTCTATAAAAAGCAAATCCATTGGGATTTTTTTTATACTGATTTAACATATTATGCGAAGAACCATCCAGAAGATATTCAACGCAACACAGTACCTCATTCATTAATAACATTTCGTACTGTTTATCAAGCATATGATATTTGTACGCTAGCCCAACGTACCTCTCGTTTTCAAATAGTGGGTATGGAAATAACTTTGTTAGCTCAGTGCGATAAACTAGTTTTTTATCTCCTGTTACCCTATGTTTATTATATAAATCAAATAATCTTGATTGCTTCAAATTAACGGGCAATTTTGTACCAATCACTTTACCATCTGTATAAGAATCTAAACCTATGATTCCACTTACATTTTCATTACCATATTGATTCCAAAAACAAATAATTTTTTCTACTGCATCTAAGGGCATATAATCATCTGAATCAATGCACACATTTAATTCTGTATTAATTTGCTCGTAAGCAGTGTTATGAGCACCATGCATTCCCTGATTTTCTTGCCAAAAATACTTTATTTCAATTTCATTTTCTTCCATCCACCCTTCGACTAATGCTTTTGTTTCGTCAGATGAACCATCGTCAATTATTAACCAAATAAATTCTTTACAAGTTTGATTCTTTAAGCTCTCGTAACAGTTATGAAGGCAATATGCTCGATTGTAAGTTGGAGTAAATACAGTTAATTTCTTCATATCCTACCTCCCTAACGAGATATATGTCTTTTGCGTAATCTCCGCTGTTTTTCGAATATCATAACCTTTTTGGTACAAAGCACTTTCTGCATTTTTCCTAGGATAATTTTTTTGTGCCTCTTCTAAGATTTTCTCAATCCATCTTTCTTTATCAGATAAAGAGCAATACTGTACTAAGCCGATTTCCATATCTACTTCCTTTGTAATAGAATCTGAGATAATACATGTTAAACTGGCACCTTGTGCTTCAATTAAAGTTACAGGTAAGCCTTCATGCAAAGATGGAAATACAAATACGTCCATTGCCTGTAGAACTAAATGAATATCCTCTCTTATTCCGAGTAACTTTACGTTTTTCTCTATTTCTAGTTCTTTTATTTTAGCTTCAATTTTTGTTTGAAGTGCCCCACCACCGACCAAGATTAGAACTGCATTGGGCATCTTTTTTAATAGTCCAGCAAAAATCTCTAATAAGAAAAGATGATTTTTTTGATGGTTAAACCTTCCAATGTGACCAACTACAAATGATTTTTTAGCAATATTTAACTCTTCTCTAATTTTTTCTCTTGACTGCAGTGAAAAAAGAAACTTATCACTTTCAATTCCATTTTTTAGTAGGAGTGATTCATTTGTTCGTTTAGAAAACAACCACTTACTCGCAGCCTCCGAACAAGCAAATAAATGTGTGGCATTAGGTGTAATTTGTTTACCCGCATACCATTTATATAATTGTGAAGCGAACCCACCTTCACTTTTTGTATTATGACTATGTGCAATTCGCACAGGAATATTAGCTTTCTTTGCTGCTCTTAAAACTAGTCCACTCATTTTATCCATATGAGAATGAACTATTTTATAATTAGGATTTAACCTGAAAAATTTATCTAATTTTCTTATATAACCTAAGTGGCCAACATCAGTTACATAAGGGATCCGATGAATCTTTCCTCCCATAGCAACTATTTCAGCATCAAATACTCCTTCTTTACACGTTAAAAAGTCGAATTGTACTTTAGATCGATCAATATTACGATACAAGTTCATAATCAGTGTTTCAGCACCACCCCGGTTCATATTAACGACCGAGTGTAAAACTCTTAAAGGGTTGCCCACGTAATATCCTCCGTTTCATTCATATACCTTTTATACACCTTACTTTTTTTCTCAATTACTTTATCAATACTGTATTTGCTCAAAATTATTTTTCTACTATTAATTCCTAGCCTTTCTTTAAGACCTTCACTTTTCACTAGATGTTTTAATTTCTTAGCAAAATCAGTTTCGCCATCACTCTTTACTAACCACCCATTATTATCATCCATAACAAGCTCTCGATGGCCTCTATTATCAACTGCGATTATTGGTAAACCACAGGCCATGGCTTCCATGATATTGACTGGTAACCCTTCACGTAAGCTTGATCCAACCGCAACATCGCACATTGGAACAATTTCTTTAATATCTTTTCTAAAACCTAAAAAGTTTACCATATGCGAAATTTCTAATTTCTTTGCTAATTGCTTACATTCATTAAGTAAAACTCCTTCACCAGCAAGTAAAAGCTTTACATTCGGCAGATCCTCTTTAATTAAAGCTAATGAATTCAGTAAAAATTTTTGGTTTTTATTTTTATTAAATTCAGCTGCATAAAAAAGTAAAAAGTCATCTGGTTGATATCCAAATGACTCTTTCAGTGCTTTTTTATTCAATTCATCGATTGGTTTAAAATCTTCCGTATTTACTCCAACACCGTGTATATACTCGATTCTTTTGACTTTTAACTTATTTTTAGATAGTTCATAGTCTTCATTATTAATTGTTATTAAACAATCAGTTAGATGTGCCATGAATTTTTCAATGGGATAATATAATAACCAGTTAAGTAAAGGAGCACCTTTACAAAAATGGAAACCATGAGCAGTATAAATAACTTTCGTTCCATTAATCCTAGATTTTCGCGCAGCAAGGCGGGTAAGAATACCTCCCATTGGAGTATGACAATGTATGATTTCGTAATTATTCTGCTCAATAATGTTTTTTAGATCTTTTAAAGCCTTAATATTTTTAAATTTAAAAGGTGATCTTTGAATTGATACATTAAATTTTTTGTCTACGTATGGGATGTGGATTTCTCCATTTGCAGCTATATGTACTTCCCAGCCGTTTTCCTTGAACCATTTTATATATGGCATATGAAATGCTGTAAAATGATAATCTACAGTTGCACAAAAAAGTACTTTTTTAGCCATTTCTTTCACCTATTAATATCATTTTCGAATTATTTTGTTTATTAATTAATTAATTCTTTTTTCATTAATTCTGTTAAATAATCTAGAACACTATTTCTTAAATCCTCTCGGTTAAGAGCAAACTCAAGTGTTGTTTTAATAAATCCTAATTTCTCTCCTACATCATAACGTGTTCCTTCGAACTCATAAGCATAAACTGCTTCATACTTGTTAAGTTCCGCAATTGCGTCAGTCAGTTGTATTTCATTCCCTGCTCCTGGCTTCTGGCTACTTAAAATTTCAAATATTCTAGGGGTTAGTATATAGCGACCTAATATAGCTAAGTTTGAAGGTGCGTCATCTTGATTTGGTTTTTCTACTAAATTATGAACATTGTAAAACTGATTATCGACTAGACTTCCGTCAACGATTCCATATCTAGAAACCTCGTTTTCATTGACAGTTTGTACACCCAAAATGGAAGCGTTATACCGATTATACTGATCAATCATTTGCATTAAACATGATCTATCAGCTTTAACGATATCGTCCCCCAATAATACTGCAAATGGTTCATCACCTATAAATTTACGTGCACACCAAATTGCATGCCCTAAACCTTTTGGCTCTTTTTGACGAATATAATGAATATCTACCATCTTTGATGATTTCTGAACTTCACTTAATAATTCAAATTTACCTTTTTCTAACAAGTTTTGTTCCAATTCAAATGAATGATCAAAATGATCTTCAATTGCTCTTTTTCCTTTACCAGTAACGATAATAATATCTTCAATTCCTGATTCTATTGCCTCTTCTACAATATATTGAATTGTAGGTTTATCAACAATTGGCAGCATTTCTTTAGGCATAGCTTTTGTTGCTGGAAGAAATCTGGTACCTAAACCTGCAGCTGGAATAATCGCTTTTTTTATTTTCATTTCTTGCCCCCCTTTTTGAATTAATAATTTATATTACCGGACTTTGTTGAGTGACCATGCGGTTATTTGCTAGGTTTATTATTCTTTCTTTCAGAGTATTTTGATCCAATGTTTGATAGTTATTAATGATTTCGTCAATCTCATTTATGTATAAGTTAGTTGATTTTCCGATATAAATCTTTGGATAAATTTGTTCATCATGTACTTCGTCTTCCTTTAATAGTTCCTCAAATAATTTCTCTCCAGGTCTCATACCTGTGTATTCAATTCCAATTTCATCAACTGAGTTACCAGATAATAGTATTAAGTTTTTCGCAAGATCTACTATTTTTACCGGTTCACCCATATCTAACACAAATATCTCGCCACCCTTTGCAAGAGCGCCAGCTTGTATGACTAATCTCGATGCTTCCGGAATTGTCATAAAGTAACGTACCATTTCAGGATCAGTAACCGTTACTGGTCCACCTTTTTCAATTTGTTTCTTAAATAACGGAATCACACTACCTCGGCTACCCAACACGTTACCAAATCTTACTGCCACAAATTTTGTGTTACTATTTTTATCCATATCTTGAATTACCATCTCTGCAAGTTTTTTTGTAGCCCCCATTACACTTGTAGGATTAACTGCCTTATCAGTTGAAATCATGACAAAGGTTTCAACACTATGCCAACTAGCTGCTTTAGCAACATTCATTGTTCCGATCACATTATTTTTAAAAGCTTCTTCAGGATTTCGTTCCATTAAAGGTACATGTTTATGCGCCGCAGCATGATAGACAACGTTTGGATTATATCGATCCATAACATCCATCATTTTCTTTGTATCCTGTAAATCAGCAATTTCAGTAATAAACTCAATCGGCGAGTTTTTAAATCGTTCTTTTAATTCCATTTCAATTGTATAGATGCTATTTTCACCATGACCTAGTAGGATTAGCTTTTTGGGATTAAATTCTGAAATTTGACGCGAAATTTCAGAACCAATCGATCCACCCGCACCTGTAACTAGAACTACTTTATTCGAAATTGAATCCGATATACTTTCAATATCCATCATGACTGGATCTCTACCAAGTAAGTCTTCAACTTGCACATCACGAAAATGATTTACAGAAACTTTCCCAGTTATGATATCTTCTATCATTGGAAGTATCTTTGTACTGGCCTTAGTTTTTGAACATTCTTGAAAGATTATATTTAATTCTTTTTTACTTAATGAAGGTATTGAAATGATTATATTTTCAATAGAAAGTTTACTTACTAAGCTTACTATTTGATCTACTCCCCCTAAAACAGGAATTCCTAAGATATCTAGATGATGTTTCTTTTTATTATCATCGATAAACGCAACCGGAAGAAGATCTGTATCATTATTTTTTAATAATTGCCTTGCAACCATTGTTCCCGCAGATCCTGCACCTACAATTAATGTTCTTTTTTTATTATCAGTCCTCTTAGCAATGGAGTCACGATATAGCCTCCAAGTAAACCTTGACCCACCAATTAATAAAATATGTAGAAGCCAAGTTACAGAATAAAGTCTAAAACTTACTTTTTGCATGAAAATTAAATGAATAATCATCGAGCTCACAATAGAATAGTTAACAACTTTAAAAATAATCAAAAGTTCACCTATACTAGCGTATTCCCATGCTTTCTTATATAACTTGAATAGAATAGAATAAGTATAATGGCTTGCTAAAATTATGAGAGAACTAATAATCATTGAGAATGAGACAACATAAATAGTTCCCTCTACTAAAAATCTACTAATAAAAATTGCTGACAGAACGATGCATGAATCGATTAAAATGAATAAAGATAGTCTTTGCCTATAAGTCACTTACCTACACCTTCCTTGTCCCCATTTAATTAAAGATCTATTTTTCTACAAATCTATTGTGCAATCCAAATACTTCTTAATCTCCACTAGTTGATCTAAGGTTTGCATCCTGATGTATAAACAAATTGTATCTTTGACACTTTAGGTGGACCATACTAAGTTTTTATCATATAGACATCTCCATCCCGTTTTGTGTTAAAGTATTTATGTTAATGCTTTTTAAAAAAAACACTAAAATAAATACTTTATAAATAAATCGGGCATCTAACCCACCCTCACACCACACTCTTGACGACTCGCGTCTAAGGTTATTTCAACCCACAGCATGATCGAGTGCCTACATTTGATAATGGCAAGTAGACATCACCGTTAGTTCTTAATAAAGAACAAAAAGCTAAGAATACCACATTTCTGATATCCTTAACATAATTACTAATAATGTTTTTTATATTTCATTAAAGATTGCCCCAACTAAATTTCCATGGGCAAGGTCGATTACTCTTCTTGCTTCTATTAGATTATCAGTTTCAGTTCTTCCACGATTAACAACTAGAACAACTCCATCACAATGATTTGCTAACACCCTAGACTCGGTGAATTCCAAGATTGAGGGAGAGTCGATTAAAACAATATCATAAGTATTAACTAGTATTTTTAATAAATCTTCTACAATTTCATTAGCTAATATCTCAACAGGATTAAATGAAACTGTGCCACTAGTTAAAATATCTAAATTCCCGATACCTGATTGAACTACCGCTTCCTCAAGGTTTACTTGTTTTGTTAGTACATTTGTTAAACCAATGTTATTTTCTATTTTAAAAATTTTATGTATATTCGAATCTCTTAAATTGGCATCAATTAAGAGCACCTTTTCCTTTTGCTGTGCCATAGAGACGGCTAAATTTGCTGTTATTGTCGATTTCCCCTCCCCGTTTTCTGGCGAAGTAATAAGTATGTTACGTTTTTTCTTCTCTTCCGTTAAAAAATTTATATTCGTACGAATCATACGGAATTGGTCTGAGATCATCGAATCTGGGTGAGTAAATGTGATTAGAAATCTTTTTTTTACATTTTTTTTATATCTTTTTTTAAAAAGCATTTGTTTCACCCTTTGAAATTGTAGTTTTATATTTTTTTCTCTCACGCAATAACTTTTTCTTGTTCATATTTGATACTAAACCAATAACTGGAACATCTAATATTTCTTCAATTTCACTTTCTCTTCTAACAGTTTCGTCTAAGGAATCAAATAAAAAAGCTATTCCAACTCCTAAGATAATACCGATAACAATCGTATACTTTATAATATTATGTTGTTGTCCATTTATGAGAATAACATTTTCTTCAGCTTCTGGAATCAATTGGACTTTGTCAAATTTTAAAAAATCAGCCATCTGATTTTTTGATGCAATAGCTGTTTTATTTACAATCTCAGTAGCCATTTGGGGATTGGGATCATCTACTGTTATCTCAAAAACTTTTGATTCATCTATTCTAGCAAAATTAATTTGATTGATTAATTCATCAGTCGTTCTATTTAAACTTAATTCATTTTTAACTTTTTCAATAGTCATAGGTGATTTAATCATAACTGTTAGAGTTTTTAAGTTTTCATTATCAGCATCAATTAATATTTGTCTAGATGCTCTATAAATCGGTACATCTTGCTTGAAAAATTCATTATATATTAAGCCCATAATTGACGTTAGTACAGTAACAGCTAAGATTAACCAGATTCTTCTCTTTATTACCTCGAAGTACTCTTTTAAATCAATCTCTTTCCTTTTTACATTTTTTATTAAAGCATTTTGTTTATTTAACCCCATTACTGCCTCCTCAATTTTTAAAGAAATAACTGAACAGTACTAAAGCACTAGTAATTCTATATAACGAACAAACACTTAAAAAAATAAAATCTTCTTTTTCTCTAAAACGAACTCAAAACTACTGAAAATAAGTATTATGAAACCATTTTAATTCTTTATAAAGAACAAGTCAACGATAGTTATCCTTTATTGTAAAATAATTTTAAATTTTAAAAAAATAATAAGATTTATTAAAGTGTAAATTATACTTAAAAGTTTAAATTAGTAAGCACAAATACTCATCTTTTAATTAATTTTCCATTTTATAGAACAATTCTTCATTACAAATCCTTTATTTCTTATTAATAAATGTATGTAACACTATTTGAGATTTTTCAAGTTAGGTCAAATTTTAATTTTTTTCCTTCCACTTTTTCTATTAGTCTTTTATAAATTATTATTAAGAAGGTCAATTACTGTAAATAATTTGTTATATTTCACCAATTTTGGGGGATTCTACTCATATCCTACATTGAAAGGAAGCTATTATATGGAACAAACTCTTTATGAAAAATATGGCGGAGAAGAAACAGTTGGAAAAGTAGTTGATTATTTTTATGATGAATTAGTACTAAAAGATGAAACAGTTAATCATTTCTTTGATAAAACGGATATGGACAAGCAACGCCGTCATCAAACGAAATTTATTAGCTTTGCTTTAGGTGGACCAAATAAATATACTGGTAAATCTATGTCAAAAGCCCATGAAGGAATGAATATTCAACCTGAACATTTTAATGCAATTGCTACCCATCTCCATGATGCTTTAGCTCACTTTGGGGTAAGCGAGGCAGATATTGATCAAGCCTTAACGAAGGTCGAATCACTTAGAGATGACATACAATATAAATAATAACTTCATTAAAAAAGCTACTACTTTTACAGGTAGTAGCTTTCTAATTGTTCATTTTTATTTCCAAAACGCACCCTCAAACTCAACCAAATCGTGATATGGGTACAAAGGTTTCAATAATCTTGCTTTTGTCCATAAATCTGTTGTTTTTTCTAAAGCCGTTAAAGACGTTTTGTAATTCTCATCAACTGTAATATATTTTACATTACCTAGATGCTGGAGTGAGTACCCAGTAATTTGTTTAAAGAAAGTTTTATTGGCGTAGTCCAGTGGATCACCCTTTACAATGTAGTTTGTAAATAGTGGTTTAAACGTTTTTTGGACCTTTTGTGACTTTGCATGAAGTTTTTTCGAACCATCATCTAAAAGTACACCTAATGAGTTAAAAGTAACGCCCTGTACAAATAGATGATTTTTCAATTTTTTATCATTTTTCAGCTGATAACCTACAAATTGAGCTAAATAACCTCCAAAGGAATGTCCAGTAACATATACACTTGAATGGTTGTTCTCTTTTTTAGTTAATATTGATGTAACCCAATCATATGCTTGCTGAGCTTGTTGGTCTACGACAATTGGTGAACCATTCTCTGGGGTCTCAAATTCAACTAATTTTTGATAAATATCTTGTAAATTGATTTTCTTTAATCCACTAAATGCAAATAGTAAACTATTATTTTTATTGTTTTTTAATGCTATTGCTGAAAATCCAATATTACCTGATGTAATAGAAACAAGTCGATATTCGCTAAGATTCTCATGGACTTGAGTAAGTAATGGATCTACAATCCCTTTATGTTCTCTTAAACTTTTGCCTATTTCTTTATTTAGAAATGCTTCATAAGATAGCTCGGATGCCGCTAGTAATACGCCAACTGGAAGTTTCTCTAGCTCTCTTTGCTCTTGTTGGCTACATCCGGTGGTCGTTGTAAAAAAAGTAAGTACTGTAACGATAAAAATAACTACACGAAAATTCATTAGTAACCTAACCTCCTTTCGACAGTCTCTTTCTTATATTATGTCCACGACCATCTGACATGTTCATCTTATCCCCAAAAAAGTAAAAAAATATACATAAAAATTATTGACAGGTTTATTTTATAGATGATATCATATAAATTTTGATATTTCATTTTTTAATGTTATACTTAAGTTATAAGAATTTTCGGAGGTGGGTACATTGTTCAAAATTGGCGATCAAATTATTTACCCAATGCAGGGAGCTGCAGTAATTGATTCCATCGAAGAGAAAGTTATACAAGGTGTAACACAACAGTACTACATAATCAACATACCATCCAGCAATTTAAAGTTGATGGTCCCTCAAGGTAAAGTGTCAAATACGAAAATTCGTTTAGTTGAAGACAAAGAACATTTAAATAATGTTTTAGATGACTTCTCAAATGGTCTTCCCGACGATTCCTTATCGTGGAAACAAAAATATGATTTAAATATGAAAAAATTAAAGTCTGGCGAATTGCTCGCTGGTGCTCAAGTTGTACGTGATTTAACACTACAAAGTAGGGAAAAACCTTTAAATCCAAGTGAAAGAGAAATGCTAGACACGGCCAAACGCATGTTTGTTGGTGAACTTAGCTTAATTAAAGGCATTTCGCAGCTTGAAGCAACTGAATTAATCGATTCTGCATTAAAATAAAGATTTACTTAGAAAAGGAGCTTAACTTTAAGCTCTTTTTTTATTGGTTTTTAAACTTAACAGTAACTTTCCCTGGATACTTAGAGGGAGAAGATTGATTCTATCCCATTATAATAAAAAATTGGAAGAATTTTTCATATTTGACAGTTTTATTTACAGCTTTGAACATTTTATTTTTTAGTCGAATTCGTTTCCACTTTACATCTCCAAACAAATAAAAAAAAGACTGCTAACAAAAATGCTAGCAGCCTTTTATTTCACTAAAGAAGTGAAAATTATAATTTAACTACGTTTTCAGCTTGAGCGCCACGGTTACCTTGAGTGATCTCAAAGCTTACTTTTTGGCCTTCTTCAAGAGATTTGAAACCTTCGCCTTGGATAGCTGAGAAATGTACGAATACATCGTCTCCACCTTCAACAGCGATGAATCCGAAACCTTTTTCTGCATTAAACCATTTAACTGTACCTGTGTTCATTGTACGAACCTCCATTTATACCTGTTTTTTTACACTTAATGAGTATTGTTAAGAAAAAATACACACATTAGAACAGGATGAAAATTCGTCCCTTTTAACACATGAATTGAATTAACCAATTTCTTATTAAGTATGTACCTATGGTAACATAAAATGAAATGAAAAACAAATTGTGCACGAAGAATAATTAAATTTTATAAGTTTTATTAAAAAATGACCTTATTTTTTACTGTCGTTAGAGGTTTAAACCAACCGATCATTCTTCTCCTAATACTACTAAAGTAACTATTTTGTAAGGTGTTTTTGCTGCAATATACCTGTCTTTAATCCACCGTGTCCTCCTTTTACGGGAGTGAACAAGCTATATTTCTTTTATTTGATCATTTTGTAGCAATTGCTTTACACTTTCCCCCATCCATATTACTTTATTTAATTTAAATAGGTATGTTTTCATAGAATTTAGTTGAAACTATGAGGATTTTACATATTAGAGCGATTTATTTTTTGAATTTATTCAGTTCGTTGGTTTTTATTTGAGATTCCTAGACCCCTTGCTTTTAATTTTTATTCCTATAATAGTATTAACAATCTATATCAACTTTTACTTTTTCCCTTTTCGGCTATGTGTATCGTATTTGTTTGGGGTATAATTACCAATAAAGAATGTTTCGAGTAAGGAGGCATCGAATGCTTCAGCGTGATTTAAGTAAAGATATTATTTATGAACTTTCATATTCACTTTTTTCAAAGCTTTCTCCTCAAAATACGAGGGACGCCGAGCTTGTTGATACTGGCCTGCAGTTGTATCGTTTAGGTCAAGTATACAATGTGTCGGTACGTGAAGGCCGACTAGTTGGTGTTGTTGAAGAAGGTGATCAAATCCATTTACCAATTCTACATATTGAAAATCATGATCAAAATGGATGTGATTGCTACGAAGCTCCTCCGTGTCAACACCAAATTGCACTACTTTGCTATGCTGCCGCTTCGTTTTCTTTAGTCGGAGATATTATGAGGAAGTTTAAACAGTCTTCTTTAAAAAGAATCCCAAATATCATGACTGGACGCCAACTATTGGATCAAATGAGTATGCTTGAGCAGGATCGACCTAAAGAGACAGTTGCGTTGTTTGAGCAAAAGTATAAGGAATATATCGAACAGCAAAGAACCTCATTTTACCAAGATGTTTATTTTGTTTATCCATTATATGAACGGTTTTATCATGGATTATTGAATCAACAACCTCGTCAAGAAAAGGAAAAACTGCAATACCAGTTACTTGCATCAATTTTTACAATGAATAAAATGGTCGGTCAAATCGAAATTCAAAGTACAGTTTACGACAATGCGCATTTACCTCGCGAAATGACAATGTTAGAAAATCAAATTGATGCAGTAAGTAGGCAGTTACATAATTTAACTGGGGGTTCTGTTTCTATTCAATACGAAGAGGTTCTTCGTGAGCAGTTGCAAGCTCTTTTACTAGAAAGAAACCTTTGTATAGTTCCTCGATATAACGCTTTTCGTTATGTATATAAAGAGTTATTAAATAATCCAAAGATTTTATATAAGGATTTAGAAACTTTATCAAAGGTTGAAGACAGTTATTATGCAGATTTAGGAAAAGCCCATCTATATTTTTTATTAAAAGAAGATGAAACAATGCTATATTTAATAAAGCAATACAGTAATAATGAACGTACTCTCTATTGCTTTACTTACTGGATAGAAAGTCTTCGAAAAAATAATGAAACAGATCGACTAACATTATTTTTGCCATTATATTACGAAATGCTTTTACACTTTTTAAAAATTGGCGATGATGAATATGCAAAAACTGCTTTCGCGAAACATTTCCTTACTAATTATGAGTACAATAGTTTTTATACGAATGAAACGTCCGGACTAGAGGTAGTTTATCAAGCACTTCTTCCATATAGTGTAATGCAGTATACTGATTATTTAATGCATAATCGAGAATACAAACGATGGGCTGAGCTACAAATGCAATTATATTCTTACAATCCTGATTACATTGATAAACATGACCTTCAGGAAGTACATAAGTACTCACCTCAATCTGTATTACCAATCTATCATCACTTAGTTATTTATTACATTGAGTTAAAAGGCCGAGCAAACTATAAAATAGCTGTTCGATATTTAAAAAAACTAAGAACAAATTATAAAAAATTAAAACGTATGAATGAGTGGGAGTTCTATATACAGTATATTGAATCTCAATTTATTCGTTTACGTGCACTTCAAGAGGAATTAAAGAAAGGAAAATTAGTCAATGAAGCGACTAGCAAATCTTAGTATTGCCGTAAAATGGGTCGAGCGAAAAGGCTTGCTCATTTATGGAATGCAAAGTCACGGTGTCATTTTACCGGTAACAGCATGGAAGCATCTAGTGTTTCAATGGCATGAACCTTCATATTATGGGACATTATTGCAGCCGACCCGAGTCGGTCAGATTGAAGGAATTCTTTTAACTCCAATCGAAGCACTTACTTTTTTTAGAGAACATCAAGAAAACTCATTAGTAGAGATTACTTATTTAGATGAAGCTAATGAGTTTCATTCGGTAATTTCACGATTATATGATGATTTTAATGAGGGACACGTTTCGCCAAGTTTTGCTCATTATCAGTCTGGCGAGGAGTTATGGAAAGTTGATGGATATGAACAATTAGAACCAACTCTACAGGAATTGGTTTCTTCTGCAATTAAACAGCAGTTTGAAATAGAATCATTACAGTCTAAACGATGGGATATTGCTAGGAGCTTGTATCACAATCCAAGTTATATAAAACAACAACTCACACATAGTATTGATGAAGACGATTGGCACGTAAAAATCGGGCTACGAGACGATGACGTTCCATTTTCAATTCGATTAGTACTTGAAGAGCCAATGAGTGAACATGATGATTGGAATTTACGTACCTATTTAATAGACGAACGAAAAACGATAAAACCATATGAATATAACGGACATGAATCATTACATAAAAAGCATTCATCTTATGCTGAGTATTTGGATCGAACATTCCAAGGCGTAGGTTTATTAGCACCAAACTTAATCGATGATGATAAGCCAAAGGAAGTTTTAAGTGAACAGGAAGCTTGGACATTTTTAACGGAAGATAGTGAAAAAGTACTTTCTGCAAATATTCAAGTTCTTTTACCAAGTTGGTGGCAAGCTTTAAAACAAAATAAGATGACCTTAAAAGCAAGTGTAAAAGGTAAGCCTGCCGGAAAATCATTTTTTAATATGGAAACATTAGTTGATTTCAACTGGCGAATATCCACAAATGGAATGGAGCTTTCAGAACAACAATTCCAGCAATTTGTTGAAAATCAAAGACGTTTAATTCAGTTTAACGGTCAGTGGATTGCACTTGACCCTGCTTTTATTGCACGTATGAAGAAAATGATGGCAAAGGCTGAAAAGCAAGGCCTTAGATTTCACGAAGTCCTTCAACATGAGCTACTGCAAGGGACTGAACAACCTGAGGACGATCATTCACCTTTTGCCGAAGTTGAAATTGAAGTAGATGATGTATTCAAAGAACTAACGAAACGATTAACATCCATTTCGGAAGTTCCTAAGCTTAATGTTCCTCATGGTCTGCAAGCAACATTACGAGCATATCAGCAAAAAGGATTCGAATGGTTAGTTCATCTAAAAAATATGGGATTTGGTGCACTACTTGCTGACGATATGGGGCTTGGTAAAACAATTCAATCGATCTCTTATTTGGCTTATCGCAAAGAAAACGAAGAAAAACGAGGGGCGTCATTGATTGTCTGCCCAACTTCTGTGATCAACAACTGGAAACGAGAAATTGAATTATTTTATCCTGATTTAACTGTACACGTTCATTATGGAGGTAACCGTTTAAAAGGTGAGGACTTATTTTCTATGATAAGAGATGTCGATATTGTCATCACTTCCTATGCTTTAAGCGTGTTAGATTATGAAGACCTAGAGCAATATGTTTGGAAAAGTATCGTTCTTGATGAAGCTCAAAACATAAAAAATCCAATGACAAAACAGTCTCGCGCAGTTCGTGGTTTAAAAGCCGAGCACCGCATTGCTCTCACTGGTACTCCAATGGAAAACCGCTTAACTGAGCTTTGGACAATATTTGATTTTATTAATAGAGGATATCTTGGTTCATTAAACCGTTTCGCTAGCAATTATGTAAACCCAATTGAAAAAGACCGAGATGAAGAAAAGATCAATGCTGTCCATCGTTTAATTTCACCATTCTTACTAAGAAGAACAAAGCAAGACGAAGATGTCGCTTTAAATCTTCCACCAAAACAAGAACAAAAGATGCTTTGTCCTTTATCAGTTGAACAAGCTGCATTATACGAACAAGTTGTGCAAGACAGCTTAAAACAAATCGACACATTAACTGGTATCGAACGTCGGGGCCGCATTTTATGGATGCTAAATAAATTAAAACAAATCTGTGATCACCCTTCTTTATTCTTAAAAGAATCACAGCTTGTTGAATTCGAAGAGAGATCAAGCAAAGTTGAGCGCCTATTCGAACTAATTGACCCAATTCTTGAACAAAAAGAAAGCTGTCTAATCTTTACTCAATATGTGAGAATGGGTGATATGCTTAAAGAAGCAATCCAAGCAAAATTTGGAGAAGAGGTATTATTCTTAAATGGTAGTGTGCCTAAAACTGCTAGGGATAATATGATTTCTCGCTTCCAAAACGGCGATGTAAAAGTGTTTATTCTTTCACTCAAAGCTGGTGGAACTGGATTAAACTTAACAGCTGCAAACCACGTAATGCACTTTGATCGTTGGTGGAATCCAGCAGTTGAAAACCAAGCAACTGACCGGGCTTACAGAATCGGGCAAACAAAATTCGTTCAAGTCCATAAATTTGTAACGATTGGAACGCTAGAAGAAAAAATTGATGAAATGCTACAACGGAAACAATCACTTAACGATACAATTATAACGAGCGAACAATGGATTACAGAATTGTCCATGGATGAACTTGTTGAGTTGTTAGGTGTTTAATAGGAAGAAAAACTGGGATTATTATATTGTGATAATCCCAGTTTCAATTTTTACTTAATAAAAGAAGCCTATTTTTTCAAAAAATAGGCTTCTTTTTTATTCACTTATTTAAGTGCAAATGTAAGTTCAGCTTCGCAAGCAATTTGTCCGTCAACTGTTGCTACTGCTTTACCTTTACCAATTGGTCCACGCATTTTCACTAGTTCAACCTCTAGTCTTAGCTGATCACCTGGTACTACTTGTCTTTTAAAACGGCAATTATCGATACCAGCAAATAATGCTAATTTTCCTTTATTTTGTTCAAGGCTTAACGCCGCAACTCCTCCAACTTGTGCTAGAGCTTCTACAATTAGTACACCTGGCATTACAGGATAATCAGGGAAATGACCATTAAAAAACTCTTCGTTAGCTGTTACATTTTTAATACCAATTGCACGTTTACCTTCTTCATGCTCAATGATACGATCTACTAATAAAAATGGGTAACGATGAGGAAGAATTTCTTTAATTGCTTTAATATCTAACATTTTATGTAGTCCTCCATTTGTAAAGATTCATTCTGTTAATAAAAAAGAAGCAAGTCTTAAGACCAGCTTCTATGCGCTATAAATATAATACTATCTTATTTTGTACCTTAACGCAAACCAATAATGAAACAGCTCAATTGCTTACCTGTTTTACTCCCATTACTCTATGTGAGCTGTAACGGTAAGTTTCTTAATCAACTATTCCCCACTTTCTTTCCTTGTTTTATTAGCTGAATTTTAAAAATAGAAATTCATAGACTTTTCTTCCAATCCCCTTAACTTTCCGTATATTCCATGCCATCGAATACCAAAATAATAGTAATTAGTCATTATAAATGAGGTGCTGTGCATTGAAGGTGTTTTGGGTCTTTCTATGTTTATTTATACTAGAGATGTGTTTATTGGAAGGGATCGACTTATATAATGGCGATCATTTTCCTCATCTACTAATGAATATAAAGCTTAGCAAAACAGAGCTAGTAGGTGAAGATTATGTTTTAATTTTCTTTTTTACTGTACCATTCGGAGTTGCTAAAATCGTCCTATCGTATATGAAAAAACTAAAAAAGAAACGAAACCAAGAACAAAATCAAAATACTTCTAATTAAAACGAAAGAGAATGCAGTTAGCGTTTCTATGCTGCATTCTCTTTTGTTTTTGCTTTTTTTTGGATAATTGCAATGACCAACAGAACAGTTGGAATAATGATTTGTAATGGGATATGTAGATAGTAAGGCACAATGTCGAATCCCTCTTTATAATGCTCTAAATAATCGGGTGCCATCCATACAGAACTAAGTAATATGATTACTGCAATTGGATAAGTAAGGGTATCCGATTTCTTTATTTTAAATAAATCTGCTGCTCCAATGACTGCACAAAAGAAAAACACCGTAATCTTAATAAATCCCCCTACAGCAATAATAATGACAATGATTGAATCAAGTCTTTGAATAAAATCGGCAATATTGATGTAACTTATTGCTGTTAAAATCGGATATGTAGCTCTCTCTACCGTGTTAGCTCCTAAAATGCATATGTTTAGCATCGTTACTAACGTTAAAACCAGGCCTGCAAAAATTAAACCAGGAACGCCGATCTTCCACGCATATTCCGCTTTCTTTAAATAAGGTAAAATCATTGTAAATACTATCGTTTCACCAAATGGAAAAGTAACGGTCAAAGGGTATGCTTCTTTTATTATGGTCTTCCACCCCGTCTCTAGTACGGGTCTTAGATTATCAGTTTTTATGATCCCTGCAATTACTTCAAAACCAATTAATGCTACCGTTATGAAGATGATTACGAAAAACACAAACTCACATACCCTGCCGAATACTTCAAATCCTTTAAAGACTGCATACATACATAAGAATAAAAATAAAATACCGATTGAAATATTTGAGGACGCGTTGTAAAGTGTAATCACTAGTAATTCTTCAAAATCTCTAAGAACTCGGGCACCTATATAAATAAAATAGAGAATATAAACCATTGCTAGTATTTTGCCTGCAAACTTCCCCAAAATAGATTGAATATATCTTGTAAATGGTAATTCGGGATATAGATCAAATAATTTAATGTAAACACACAATAGTAAGCATCCCGTAACCAAGGCGGTTAAAACACTAATCCAAGCATCCTGCATTGCACCAGATGCAAGTCCTACTAATGTAGCGCTCCCCATTTCAAATAAATATAACATACTAAAGAATTGGTAAGCACCAATTGATAATTTTCGATTCATTAGCATTCCCTTCTTTTCTAAAATGGATAAGCTTTTTTTCTCATACCTATATTATTTATTTGAACATCTACATTAACTTTCACTTTTGCTTTTTGAAATTGTTCATTCCAATTTTTCTCATATTTTTTAAAAACCTTTGGTTCTGATAAATGAAGTTTATCACCAAATCCAAAAATATCTGACCCATACCCTTGTGCTTCTTTAATCCCTTTTCGTATTACTTTCTTTAACTCTTTCTCACTTAATAACTCATATTTTTCTAGCGTTTTGGCTTGATCGAAATTGTCATAACAAAGTACTTCATCAATAACAGCAATGGCTTTTACAGTTATGGTAATTCTTGGTACCTTATGTTTCATTTTAACCTTCGTGTCCGTTTTTACCCGTGTAAGCTCCATCGAATCAAATTCATTTTTGCCACATTTTATCTGTAAATTCGATTCCTTTATTGTATTATCAACTATTTGTACCGATTTTGCTGGAGGACCATCTAACCATCCAACTAACTTTCCTTTTTTAATAATCCCTAGCCCTTCAATTTTGTTATAAGATGATTTCACATTTGAAAAATTTTCAAGCGTTTCAGAATCCTTCGTTTCATGTTCTAAAACTGCACCATTAACGACCGGTTCTCTACCACTGCTTGAAAGAGCTGCTATTACTTGGCGCATTTGTATTTGTGGATTTTCGCCTAAAAGAGCTGACGTATTATTAATTTTTCCTACGATTGACTTAGCCGGTAATTTATCAAGTGCTGGCAAATTATTCATTACCTTATAAACACTGTCATTCCTTGCAATAATGACCGGAATATTAACACGTATTTTGGAATCCCTCTCAAATACATCAAATATATAATTTAATGATTTTTTTTTTGCCAAGTTTTCCCCAATGACAACAAGTGCAACGTGAGAATAAATATTCGATCGAGAAATACTTTTTGTTACATTTCGTGCTGCTTCAGAAATTGTTCTACCTTTTTGTTCTAAGGATACGATTGGCGTACCGATTGAACCAGTCAAACTTGCAATTGCACTCGGATTAACGACTTGAAGTACCATATTGTATTGATTTTCTTCTGGTATATAGTCTATACCCATGGCTACCACGATTGAAACACTGTTTAATTCTTTATAATTAGAACAACTTACCAAAAGTAAACTTGTAATTAGAATTAAGATCATACTTTTTCTTTTCATACTTATTCTCCAGATCTTTGTTCTTTAACAGTTTTGGTATTCCCTTGACTAGGTACAACTAAAATAGTATCTTTTTGGCTTTTTATACGGAATGGAGCAAATGGTGCAAAATATGGCTCTCCAAAAGATCGTAGGCTACACATATGTAATAATATAATTAACCCACCGATCAAAATTCCAAATAAACCAATATAAGCTGCCGCCAATAATAATATAAACCTAAGAATCCTAGCGGCGGTTGACATATTATAATAAGGGATCGTAAAGCTAGCAATCGCTGTAATGGATACGATAATTACCATTGAAGCAGATACAAATCCTGCTTGTACAGCTGCTTGCCCCAAGATTAAGGCTCCAACAATAGAAAGCGCCTGCCCAACCGCTCTTGGCATTCGAATTCCAGCTTCACGTAATACTTCAAAAATTAGCTCCATACCAAGCGCTTCAACAATTGCTGGCAAAGGCACACCTTCACGCTGGGCCGCTAAGCTTACTAATAATACTGTTGGAACGACAGCTTGATGAAATGAAGTAATTGCAATAAAAATTCCAGGTGCAAACAAAGCAGTCCAAAAGGATATATAACGCAGCAATCTTAAAAAAGTACCAATATATGAGCTTTGATAATAATCCTCGGGGGATTGAAAAAACTGCGTAAATGTAGCTGGTAAAATTAAGACAAAAGGTGTACCAGCTGTAAAAATAGCAACGCGTCCTTCCAGTAAGTTACCTACTACAGCATCAGGTCTCTCTGTATTAATGATTGTAGGGAAGATGGTTTTTTGGTCGTTTTGAATATAGTTTTCAATATAGCTGGATTCTAAGATTTCATCTGCATTAATAGCCTCTAAACGATGTTTTACTTCCCTTAATAACTCTTCATCTACAACTCCTTTTATATACATTATTTCTACGTCTGTTCTAGTTACTTCGCCTATTTTCATTGCATCAATTCGTAGCGCTGGGTGTTGTATTCTATTTCGAATTAGCGAAGTATTTGTACGTAAGCTTTCTGTAAAACTATCCTTTGGCCCTCTGATTACAGTTTGCGTTGAAGGCTCTGATATACTTCTAGATTGAACCATTTTTGTACATGCAACCAAGAAGTTACTATCATGGTCTAAAAGAATAACCGTATCTCCAATCAATAAAGCTGATAAGAGATTTGTATAGCTTGATTGTGATTTTAAACTTGAAACGGCGATTATACTTTTTAACCCATTCTCTAAATCTGTTAATGAAAGAGTTGTTTCTTTTTCTGAATTAATTTTGACGATTTTTTCAACGATTCCCTCATTCACTAATTGCTCATTTGAAATTCCATCAATATGAATCGTCGCAAAAGAATACTGCATACCTTCCCCTAGTGTTTCATGACGAACCACAAGGTCGGAGCTATCCCCAAAATCATCTTTTATTCTTTTGATATTTTCTAAAATGTCTTTACTTAAAGAACGAGATATATTATTTTGAAATGGAATTTTTTTATTAGTAGCTGCACTATTGGTTTCTTTGTAATTTAACATTTTTTCACCGCCCCATAATCATGGCTTATTATTCTTATACTTTTTCCAAAATATTTCATTTAATGTATTGTTTTCTAAGTTGTTTATTTTACAAACAAAAAAAGGCTGTCTTATGAGACACCCCTCTTCACTTTTGTTATAAGAATTTTTAATTTTCCCCTCTAGAGTGCGTGATCTTTTAAGTGCCGTGTCTACAAACATAAACACTTTTTTACAAAGTTACCTGCCCATAATAAATTCCAAACAAAAAAATCCCAAGCTCTATTTGCTTGAGATTTCAGTGTGTAATCAAGCTACAAAGCTTGAGCCTTTTATTTTAAATAACGACTTGGAATCTTATCAATATTTTCTAACATAATTCCAGTACCTACTGCAACACACTGCATTGGATCTTCAGCAATGAAAACAGGTACTTTTAATTCTTCAGCAAGTAAAATATCTATTCCATGAAGTAATGCACCGCCACCAGTTAGAATAACTCCACGATCAATAATATCAGCTGACAATTCAGGTGGTGTACGCTCTAGTACTGTTTTTGCAGCTTGTACAATTAAATAAACCGGTTCACTTAGTGCTCTTTGAATTTCATCAGATTGTACAGTAATTGTACGAGGTAATCCAGTTACCATATCACGTCCACGGATATCGATTGATTCATTTCTAGCACCAGGGAAAACAGTACCTACTTCAATTTTAATTTGTTCTGCAGTACGTTCTCCAATTAGCAGTTTGTATTCACGCTTGATATAGTTTAAAATCTCCATATCAAACTTGTCCCCTGCCATTTTAATTGAAGAGGCGGTGACGATATCTCCCATCGATAAAACTGCGACATCGGTTGTCCCACCGCCAATATCAATTACCATGTTACCACTTGGTTGGAATATATCCATTCCAGCACCGATTGCAGCAACCTTTGGCTCTTCTTCAAGATAAACTTGTTTACCGCCGCTTTTTTCAGCAGCTTCACGAATTGCTTTTTGTTCAACAGAAGTGATGTTTGTTGGACAACAAATCAAAATACGCGGCTTTGACATGAATCCCTTTACATCTAATTTATTTATAAAATGACGTAGCATAGCCTCAGTAATATCAAAGTCAGCAATTACACCATCTTTTAGTGGACGAATCGCTACGATATTACCAGGTGTACGACCTACCATGCGACTTGCTTCTTCCCCTACTGCTAATACTTTTCCGCTACTACGCTCTATTGCAACTACTGAAGGTTCGTTTAATACGATTCCTTTACCCTTAACATGTATTAAGACATTGGCTGTACCAAGATCTATTCCGATATCCTTAGAAAACATTCCTTTTGGCTCCTCCTTATTCACTATACTCATGAGCAGTTCCCCGAATACGTTCCATACCAAAATATAATTTTACCATAAAGAACTACATTTAGTAATTAATATTTGTGAACAGGAGGTTAAATATTTCTAATTTTGTTTTCAAGGCTCAGAAACCCTATTTAGTTACTTTCTCAACGTCTTCTTTTTGATACTTTTGCTTTGTAGCCTCTCCACCGCGTAAGTGACGAATTGATTTGTGATAATCCAAAATTTCTTTTACTTCATTTGCCAAATCAGGATTGATTTCAGGTAGGCGTTCTGTTAGATCTTTGTGTACAGTACTTTTTGACACACCAAACTCTTTAGCTATTACGCGTACTGTTTTCTTCGTCTCCACGATATATTTCCCAATCTTGATCGTTCTCTCTTTGATGTAATCGTGCACACTACTCTCCTCCTCTAAATGGATGTGAGAAGCATGAAATGAGACTCGTTTTGACTGACTAAGCTGCTCTTTTTCCTGCTCTGACTGACCTGCTGAGGTACATTTATTTTGACTAGGTAGAAAATCCACGATTCCTCACCTCAAACACCTCTTTGATGGGTTTATAACATTGTATTAGCAAAGGCGTCTAACTATGCACAATTATCAGAAAAAAACAAGTGCCTAACACATATGGGGTATGATTCCCACGTGTTAGGCACTTTGTGAATTACTTAATTATTATTGTTGAATTTTATTTCCAGCTGAATCAGTATTAGAAGAATCTTCTTCATGATCATCTGATACATTACCAGAAGTATTCATTGTATTAGATTTTTTTGTTTCACTTTTTGAATTTTCAGAACTAATAATAGATGAAACATCTTGCCCTTGGTATTTCTCTGGATTAATAGCTACACCATCTTTACGTAATTCATAATGAACATGAATGCCATTTTCTTTGCCAATTAAAGCTGTTCCAGCTACACCAAGAACTTGTCCTTGAGAAACTTTTGTTCCTGGTTCAACACTTACAGATTTTAAGCTTTGATAATATGAAACTAATCCGTTACCGCTTTCTACTACTACTACATATCCTAGCTCAGCATCTTTTTGAGCTTTTGTAACAGTACCACTAAGAGCTGCAGTTACATCAAATTCTTTTCCACTTTTATCAACTAAATCCATACCAGTGTTAATCGTAAAAGTATTATTGTCCATTTGTATTAATGATGCTTGTTGCTCATTTTTTGAAGCAGTATCATCGTAATAATGACTCTTAACTTGAACTGTTGCCTCTTTAGAAACTGGATAAGTTAATTTTTCTTCTGGCTGTGAAGCTGGGATTGCTTCAGGCTCTCTCGTATCAACTGTAGTTCCAGTTTTTGTTGGAGTTGGAGCATTACTGTATTGATACCATAACGCACCAGTTAAAATTACTGCCGCACTTACTAAATAAATTGCTGGTACTACCCAACGCTTTCTTAACATTTTAATAACTTTTTGAGAAGTTTTTTTGTTTTGTTCCTCTCTCATCCTTATCACCTCTGCAATCATTGTCAACAAATTTCTGGAATTATATACGCAATTTAGAAAATTTTAGTTCGACAAAATTCTTATTTTTCCACACAATTTCAAACTAATTCACATTAATCCACAAAATACTGAAAAATATTAACAAATGAAAGCGATTTATCCACAATTCCACAAAGTTTATACACAATATTTGTGGATAAGTTAATAAAGTCCCGTTATGAAGTTAATAAAATATTTTTCTTGCATTTTTCTTTTTTACAAAATATAATCGCATTACAAGCTTGTACGATGTATTAAAAACTTAAACTTAAAAGATTATTTCAGTCATTATATATTTTTTGCGATGATGAAGAAGAGTAGATTATATGAAAGTTTCAGAGAGCTGACGGTTGGTGCAAGTCAGTACGGACATATTTTTGAATGGGCTTCTGAGCAATCAAACCGAACCATATTTATATATGCAGTAGGCTTTGGCGGACGTCTCACCGATAAAAGAGACAGGTATTCAAACTCATGTTTCGATACTGCTTTTTGTCACAAGGTAGTTCAATTCATTTGTTTTGATACTGCAAAGTGAGTCTAACGTTTTTAGACTAATTAAGGTGGCACCACGGGAGTCCTCGTCCTTTTTATAAGGCGGGGACTCTTTTTTTGTACCCAAAAATAAGGAGAGAAAAATAAAATGATATTTACTAAGAAAAAATTCGTATCAATTAGTTTATTACTCACATTGGCACTAACAGGCTGTGGACAACAATCAAATCAGACAGTTTCTAAGTCAGATGATCACACACTACATTTAATGGATACTTCAGATGTTGTAAGTCTTGATAGTTCACTAGCTTTAGATGGACCTTCATTAAACGCACTTAATAGTGTAATGGAAGGTCTCTATATGCCAAATGAAAAAGGAGAATACGTTCCCGCTGCTGCTTTGTCACATAAAGTTAGTACAGATGGCAAAGTTTATACATTTACATTAAGAGATGCCAAATATTCAAACGGGGACCCTGTAACAGCAAAAGATTTTGTTTTTGCAATGAAACGTGCAATTGACCCAAAAACTAAAGCTCAGTTTGCTTACGATTTATACGATATTGAAAATGCAAAAGAAATTAACCAAGGAAAGTTGCCAGTCGATAAACTCGGGGTAACTGCAATAGATGATAAAACATTACAAATTAAACTTGAACGCCCGATCCCATATTTCATTCAACTGACAAGTTTACCGATGTTCTTCCCGTTAAATGAAAAATTCGTTAAGGAGCAAGGTAACAAATATGGTCTAGAAGCAAATACAACTTTATATAATGGCCCTTACGTTGTAAGTAAATGGGAACATGAAGCTGGCTTTACAATGGAAAAAAATCCACAATACTATGATAAAAAGAATGTCCATGTAAATAAAATCGACGTGAAAATCATGAAAGAAACAACAACTGCAGTTAATCTTTATGAAACTGGTGAACTTGACCAAGCGATTATTGATTCTAATGTGATCGATCGTTATAAAGGGAATAAAGAATTAAACAAATTAGCTATGCCAATTGTCTCTTATATCAGCTTTAATCAAAAAAACCCATTTTTATCAAATCAAAAAATGCGTAAGGCAATCGCAAACGGTTTTAATAAAGAGGACATTAGTACAACGCTATTAAACGATGGTTCTATTCCTACTGATCGAATTATTCCTAAAGGTTTAGTAAAAAACTCTAAAGGTGTGGATTTTGTTAGCTCAACATCTCATCCTTCTACAGTAAGTCTAAAGGAGGCAAAAACACTATTTAAAGAAGCTTTATCTGAGCTTAGTAAATCAGAGGCTACAATTTCATTACTAGTAAGTGATAACAATACTTCGCGTAAAATCGGTGAATATTTAAAATCACAATTAGAAACAAATTTAAAAGGTTTAACAGTGAATATTGTCGTACAACCTGCACAACAAAAATTTGAATTACGTCAACAAGGAAACTACGACCTTTCTCTAGATACATGGGGTGCAGATTATCCGGATCCAACGACTTATTTAGAATTGTTTACATCTAAATCAGCTTTAAATGTATTAAACTATCAAAACGCTCAGTATGATCAATTTGTTCAAAAAGCAAATACAATCAGCTTACAAAACGAATCAGAACGTACTCAACTGCTTCATAATGCTGAAGACCTTTTACTAGATGATGCTGCGATTGCTCCAGTTTACCAAGCTGGCTACGTATACTTGCAAAAATCAAATGTAAAAAACATAAAGGTACGTCCATTTGTTGGCTATTTTTATTATAAATATGCCCAAAAGCAATAGGAGCTAAGGAAAGAAGTCGTATTGAAGAAAAACTTATGTTTCGTAACGAACTAACTTTCGCAACTGAAATAGAACCAGTATGTTGCAATACCAAATCAAAAAACACTCTAAATGGACGAATCTTAGTTCAATTTAGAGTGTTTTTTAGTTGTTTTCTTCTTTTTATAAAAAATAATCTTAGCAATTAAACAAAAAAAAGACCCTTATGAGGTCTGTCTTAAAATATCTTCTCTCAAAGCTTCTCCAATCCATCATAATCTTTCTTACTAAGCTTCTTTATGCTGATTCCCTTGTAATAATACTTAACAATCTCATCAAAAGTTTTCCCTTGCTTTGCAAGCTCGTTTGCCCCATATTGGCTCATACCTACTCCATGACCAAAACCTTTTGTAGTAATAATGATTTCATTACCAGAACGCTCCCACGAAAAATCCGTTGAACGTAGGTTTAGTTTTTCCCTAATTTCTTTGCCCGAGAGTGTTTTTTTACCAAACGCTACTTGTTCTACTCGTTTACCTTGCGTTCTTGACGTGACTTTCCCTATGTCTGACTTATTAATTTTTACATTAAGTTTCCTTTCAAACTCACTTATTGTAAATGACTTTTTTGATATATAGTCTGGAGCAACAAAATCCCAAGGACTCGGTACGCTTTTCAAATATGGTACACTATTTTTCCAATATTCTTCGGAGTTTTCTGTGTATCCATTGCTTGTGGAAAAGAATGAAGCAGTTATAGGTTGTCCATTGTAAGTTAATATTTGTCCTTCAGTTGCTTTTACAGCTTTTTCAATTTTGGCTATATTTTTATCGTATTGAGCGCCATATCTTTTCTTCAAGTCGTCGCGATCTTGGAAGACTTGAAAATTAACTGTATCATCTACAATTCCACCTTCTTCAAGCGGTTTTCCTTCTTTCAATCGTTTGATGATAAATGTTCTAGCACTTAAACTTTGTGCTTTTAGTGCTTCTAATTCAAATTTTGCTGGCATTTCTGATGCTACTACTCCCAATACGTATTCCTCGATTGGAAGTTTTTCAACTTTTTTTGTTTTTGTTCTAAAAACTTCAATACTTAGATTGTCATTTTTGTTCGCTGCTGCAACTTGGTTTGCTTTTTTCTGTAGCTGATCAACCAATCTACCATCTGTATGACTATGAAATGGTAGAACAAGCAATGTAGGGATAATAATAACGACTGAGCAAGTAGTTAATCCTGCAGTGATTAATGTTTTAAATGACTTCATATTTTCCTCCTATCCATTTCAAAACAACTTTAAATGACAATTTTCAACTAATTGCCCTTTCTAAAGATAATTTATGTATATGGACAAGCATTTAGAACAAATATAGTATGATTTCAAATTAGATTCTTTTAACAAATTGTATTATTTTTTTATTATTTTTAGAATATTTTAGCTGGTTTCTGTCTATAACTGATAGTAGAAAGTTGCATGAAAATGCAAAAATGCCTGACTCAATGTGGGGTAACACAAAGTGCCAGGCATTTGAATTAGTTTTTAGTTTACGCTTGTAAATCTTTAAGTGTTTCTTCCTCTACAGCTGTGCTTGGTTCGTTTACACGTTCAATGTCCGCTCCAAGTGCAGCAAGCTTTTCATGGAAATTTACATAACCACGATCTAAATGTTTCAATTCAGTAACGCGTGTATATCCATCAACAACTAGACCAGCCAGGATAAGTGATGCAGCAGCGCGTAAATCCGTAGCAGCTACTTCTGCTCCTTGAAGATCATTTGGTCCATGAATAATAGTTGATCGACCTTCGATTTTAATATTCGCATTCATGCGACGGAATTCTTCCACATGCATAAAACGATTTTCAAATACTGTTTCAGTAATCATGCCTGTTCCATTAGCTTTTAATAGAAGTGCCATCATTTGTGATTGCATATCTGTTGGGAAGCCTGGATGAGGCATTGTTTTGATGTCTACAGGTTTTAAATTATCAGTACCAATTACACGAAGACCTTCTTCCTCTTCGATAATTGTTACACCCATTTCACGCATTTTCGCTACAACTGAGCTTAAATGCTCTGGAACTGCATTTTCAATTAATACATTTCCATTCGTAATAGCTGCTGCTACCATAAATGTTCCAGCTTCAATACGGTCTGGAATAATGTGATGAGTTGTACCAAATAATGTTGGTACACCTTCAATTCGAATAGTGCCTGTTCCAGCACCACGAACTTTACCACCCATTGCATTAATGAAGTTTGCTAAGTCAACAATTTCAGGTTCTTTTGCAGCATTTTCAAGAATTGTTGTTCCTTCTGCAAGTGCAGCTGCAGACATGATATTTTCTGTCGCACCTACGCTTGGGAAATCTAAATAGATTTTTGCCCCTTTTAAACGACCGTTTGATTTTGCTTCTACAAAACCATTACCAACCGTAATTTGAGCCCCCATTGCTTCAAATCCTTTTAAGTGTTGTTCAATTGGTCTAGATCCAATCGCACATCCACCTGGTAACGCTACACGTGCATGACCATTTCTTGCTAAAAGTGGTCCCATTACAAGAATAGATGCTCGCATTTTACGAACATATTCAAATGGTGCTTCAACATGTAAATCTTTTGAAGCGTCAACTGTTACTGTATTATTTTCGAACCCAACCTCTGTATTTAAATTACGAAGTACTTCGTTAATCGTGTAAACGTCAGATAGAGTTGGTACGTCATGAATTACATTTTTTCCTTCACTAGCTAGTAGCGCTGCAGCAAGAACTGGTAAGACAGCATTTTTTGCACCTTCTACACGAACTGTGCCTTGAAGCTGTTTCCCGCCACGGACAATGATTTTATCCAAACTTTTCCCCTCCGTGTCCTAATATAGATCTATCAATATTCTACTGTTATAATCGGTGTGCCAATAATAATTGTCGTTGATTTATCAACATTGTTTTCACGTATTGCAATTTGTAAATTAATTTTTTTGCCATTTGCAACCAGAGCGTCATTCCACTGTTCAGTATATGCTGAAACAGAGACGAATGCCCCTTCTTTTATTTCTTCTATTTTTGTTGCTTTAAAAGTCTCCAAAAAATTATTTTTTATACCCTGCAAAACACCTTCAAGTTTACCACCCATTGTCCCCTTTATACAAGTAAAAAAAGTAGGTTGTTTACTAAAAATATTTTCCAATGAGTCTTTTATCAGTTTATTTGTTTCTTTTTCTGTCTGATGGTCCCATTTAGTCCCACTGAGCTCATAAATTACATAACTATTGTTATTGTCAGTAGATGTAACAACGATTCTCTCTGTGATTAAATTATGGTTAAATGTACCAATTATTTTATTACCATTATCAGCTTTCGTCCACTTAAATTTTTTAAATCCCGCTTTATATTTCCCGACTATTTGGGACACCGAAGTATTCATTTTAGCTTCTCTTGCGTATAAATTCCAACTTGTAACCGAAATGTCTTTTTTATTTAATAAGTCTGCAAAGCGGTTCAATTGACTTACACCTGTGTTAGCCATACCAATCTTACCCCAATTAAAAAATAGTGCAGAAGCAAAAGTAATCGTAATTAAAAATAAGTACATTGTCTTTTTCATAATTAATCCCCTCTCTTACTTCCATTTTTCACAGGTAGAGAGGGGTTTATACGATACATTGATACATACTTTTTGACAAATTATTTCAATAAATATGTAATGTTTTTTGTATATTGTAGATAGTCTAAGAAAAAACTACTTACAGCAGAAGAAATTGTAATCGTCAGTAGTACCATAAAAAGTCGAATTTGGGCAACATGACCTTTTTTCATAATACTCTCCCACTTAATTGCAGTTAAAGCCCACCAAGTTAAAATAATGAAAAATAAATGGACAATTATTGCTAATAATGCTTCTGTCCCAACTAAAGCTTCCATTTTTCACGTCCTCTTTTCGGTTGATTATGATAAAAAAATTTTCAAATTGCAAAGTTGGATTTTTAGCCCATAATTTATTAGAAAATCAAATTTTATACTTTTTCTACAAATTAAAAAGTGCAGGAAACATCCCACACTTTTAAGTTAAATCTATTTTACGCCATAAAGAAGTCTTTCACAATGTCTAGCTTATGAAATACATCTAAAGCTAAAGATGGTTTAATACCTAATACAATTGTTAGGATAGCACATACCAATATAACGAAAAGATGTGTCTTTGGAAGTACTATTTTACGTTCTTCACCACTTCTAAAGAAGATATTTTGAAGGATGCCGAAATAGTAAAAATAAGATACTACTGTAGTTAATAGTAGAATTCCACCTAGTACATAATATCCTTTAACTTGGACAAAAGCTCCCAAGAAAATATTTAACTTTCCTATAAACCCTGCAGTTAATGGAATACCTGCTAGCGATAAAACAAATATTGTCATTGTAATCGCTAAAAATGGATTTGTTTTAATTAGCCCTGCAAATGATGATAAAGAGTCAGATCCCCTTTGTTGTTGTACATTGTAGACGATTGTTAAAGTACCAATTGTCATGAATGTATAAGTTAATAAATAAAACCAGATCCCCTCAAACATGAATGGTGAAATACTTACAAATGCGACTAGAACATAACCTCCATGTGCAATACCTGAGTATGCAAGTATGCGCTTTAGACTGTTTTGTTTTAAAGCAATTGTATTACCAATAATCATCGATAACGCAGCCAATGTAGCAACAACTGGTTGCATTACTTCAAATACAGATTTTTGTTCCTTCATCAATAATGCACCAGTAAAAATTGCTAAGAAGATGCGAAGTACGATGATAAACCCACCTGTTTTTGAAACTGTTGCTAAGAATGCTGTTACAGGTGTTGGTGCGCCTTCATAAACATCTGGCGCCCACATATGGAACGGAACAGATGCAAGTTTAAATGATAATCCTACAAATACTAACACAAATGCTATGATCATAAGAAACTCATTACTGCTTGGAATACCTTGTTGAAGAGCCAAATTCATTTCAGTAATGTTTGTTGTTCCTGTTAAGCCATAAGTATAGCTTAATCCGAATAATGTTATTGCAGTTGATATACCACCGTTAATTACATACTTAAGTGCTGCCTCGGAAGAGCCTTCTCTTCTCTTTTGAATTCCAACTAGAATATAGGATGAAATCGAAAGTAACTCTAATCCAACAAATAATGTAATTAAATCACTACTTGAAGCCATATACATTGCTCCAATTAACGCTGTAATAAACAATGTATAGTACTCTGAGCGCTCTGCAATTGCTTTATCTCCTAGAGCAAGTAATAAAACTAAGATTGCTCCGATTAATAAAATAGTTTTAAAGAGAAGCCCAAATGAATCAAGCTTAAACGATCCCGCTAATAGACTTATTGGTTCATGTGAATAAAGTGTGAATAACCATGCAAGTGATCCAACAACGCTTAATAAACCAACCCAACCGACTATTTTACGACTCGCATTTTTAGGTAGTAAGAGTTCAAGAGTTAATAGAAGAAGCGCAGCAGCTACTAGAATAATCTCAGGACCCATTGTTCCCCATTGAAATTCAGATAATGCTTTCCATGTCATCTTCTATACACCTCTAATCCCTTGAATGATAAAATCCACTGATGACACAATCATATCATTTACGAAAGCTGGGTACACACCAAGCAGGACAATCGCAAATACTAAAATAACTGAAGCGATTGCTTCGCGTTTTGACAAATCAGTGAAGGATGAAATAAATTCGCTACTTTTACCGAAGCTTAATTGTAAAATTGCTCTTAATATATAAGCTGCAGTTAAAATAATTCCTAACGTACCGACAGTTGCAATTGCTTTATGAGATTGGAAAAGACCAACAAACGATAGCCATTCTCCTACGAATCCTGATAGACCCGGTAAACCTAACGAGGCCATACCACCAAAAAGCAATAAGCCTGCTAGTCTTGGAGCTGATTTTGAAAGACCTGAAATACGGTCAAAACTAGTAGTATCACCTCGGTTTTCTAACATGCCAACTATTAAAAATAGAAGTGCAGCAATTAAACCATGAGATACTGATTGTAAAATCGCTCCCGAAATTCCAGCGCTATTCATTGCTGCTAATCCAATAATAACAATTCCCATGTGCGAGAAACTTGAATACGCCAATACAGAACGTAAGTCCTTTTGGATTAAAGCAATATAAGCCCCGTAAAGTAAATTAATAACACCAATAATCGCAAGAGCTACCGACATTTTTTCAAATTGCTCTGGGAATACCCCTAAAGCAAAACGAATTAAACCGTAAGTTCCAATTTTTAATAGGATACCAGCGTGAATGATTACTACAGCAGGATTGGCTTGTGTATGAACATTCACCATCCATCGATGGAACGGGAACAATGGTAGTTTGATTGCAAATGCAATTAATAAGCTAACTAGTAGAAGCATTTTTAAATGCTCTGAAATTGGACTAATTGTTTGTTGTCCTGTTGGTATGATGTTTGCTAAAACTTCATAATTTGTTGTGCCTGTACGGGCAAATAGGACAGCTATAACAAATAATAAGAATGCAGATCCTAATCCGTTATAAATTAAGAATTGGTATCCAGCACGTTCACTATCAAATCGGCCCCATTTACCAATTAAAAAGAACATTGGAACTAGCGTTAATTCAAAGAATAAGAAGAATAACACTAAGTTCTGAGCAGCAAATACACCAAACATCCCTACTTGAACAATAAATAGTAGCTGATAGAAGCCTTTTGATCCTTTATTAATTGAGTAACCTGCAATTACAGCGATTAATGAGATAATACCAGTAAGTAAAATCATCACTAATGAAAGACCATCTACTCCAAGCTCAAATTTAACTTGGAATAATCTAGTTGATCCAGCGAAAAATTTTCCAAATGAAAACCAATCATATGAAATATTCAAATCTGTTAAACTAGAATGGGTTTGACCTGCTATATAAGCAAGTATAGTAACTGCAAATGATAAAATCGAAGTCAATAATGCCCAAAGCTTATAAGAATTCTTTGGCGCAAAAGAAACTAGTAATAATCCCAATAAAGGTGAGAAAACAACCCATAATAAGAAATGAGACATCATAAGTTGTACCCCCCTGTCACAACGATTGCTAATAAGATTAGGGCAAGACCAAGTAATGTGATAAATCCATACGTTTGGACTTGACCACTTTGAAGCCTTGAACCCATTCCACCGATACTACTTACAATTCCTTTCACAAGAACTGCTAGCCCCTCTATTACAAAACGCTCAATTGCAGACATTACATGTCCGATTGCAAACATACCTTTTACGATTGAACCGTTATATAATTCGTCAATATAGTATTTATTAAGAAGAATATCGTAAAACAATCCATTTTCTTCTTGTTTCGTTTGCTTTTCTTTTCTTCCATACATATTGTAAGCAAGCGTTATACCAGCTAAAGAAACAAGCGTTGCTACGACCATAATCCAAACCGGCTCATGAGCATGCTCAGCAATCGTAAATGGAGCTCCATCTAATAAAAATTCATTTAAATGGCGACCAAAGAATGGTGTATTAATATAACCTGCAAATATAGCAAGGATTCCTAATAATGACATTGGAAGAATCATTGACATTGGTGACTCGTGAGCACCTTTTGTCTTTTCTTCTCCAGTGAACACTAAGAAAAATAATCGGAACATATAGAAAGAAGTAAAGAATGCAGCAATTAAACCAACGATGAATAAAACGTAATTTCCATTTCCCCAAGTGGCAGCTAAAATCTCATCCTTACTAAAGAAACCAGATAGTAATGGTACACCTGTAATAGCTAATGTACCAATTAAGAATAGTGTAGATGTCCATTTCATTTTCTGACGTAATCCACCCATTTTAAAAATGTCTTGAGTGTGTACGGCATGAATTACACTACCTGCAGCTAAGAATAACAATGCTTTAAAAAACGCATGAGTTGTTAAATGGAAAATACTTGCTGTATAACCACCTACACCTAATGCAAGCATCATATAGCCCAACTGACTAACTGTAGAATATGCTAATACTCGCTTAATATCTCTTTGAACAAGTCCAATACTCGCTGCAAAAATCGCTGTAAATCCACCGACAATCGCAACTACCGTTAAAGCAGTCCCACTAGCAATAAAGATTGGATAAGTCGTCGCTACTAAGTAAACACCGGCTGCTACCATCGTTGCTGCGTGAATTAATGCAGAAACAGGTGTTGGACCTTCCATCGCATCAGGAAGCCATGTATGAAGTGGGAACTGACCTGATTTACCCATTGCTCCTATGAAAATCAAGATCGCAATAAGTGTTAACATACCTGTGCTCACTTCTCCACCTTGGATTACATTGAAAATTTGATCGAAATCAAAGCTCTTTGTTTTCCAAAATAAAAGTACCATCCCAATAAATAAACCAACGTCCCCTATTCTAGTCATAATGAACGCTTTTTTAGCCGCTGCTTTAGCTTCCTCTTTATAAAAGTAGAAACCAACAAGTAAAAATGAACCTAACCCTACTAACTCCCAGAATACATAAAGTTGTAGAATGCTTGGTGAAATGACAAGTGCTAACATCGCAAATGTAAATAAGCCTAAATATGCGAAGAACACTGTAATTCGGTCATCCTCTTCCATATAAGCTGTTGAATAAATATGTACTAATGTACTAACAAACGTAACGATTACTAGCATTAACGAATTTAGCGCATTTACTACATATCCAACATGAATATCGATATTTCCAATTGTTAACCAATTGTATAGTTTCTGCACTGTATCCCCTTGTAGACGGTCAAATAAGACGAACAAGGAGATGATGAATGAGATTCCTGTTAAAGTTGCTCCTAAAATCCCGCTACCTTTCTTTCCTCTTGTACCAGCTAATATAAGGATTAGAAAGGAAATTAGCGGAAGTACCGGAACAAGCCAAGCATACTGCATCATCAAATTCCACCTCCTATTTATCTTTTCAATGAATCAGCTTCATCGATATTGACTGTCTGACGATGACGATACCATGCAATAAGAATTGCCACGCCAACTGCAGCTTCAGCGGCTGCAACTGAAATCGTAAATAATGAAAAAATTTGTCCTGTTAACGACGGTGCTACACCAAGCTTACTAAATGCTACTAAATTAATATTTGCGGCATTTAACATTAACTCAATACAAATTAACACGATTACTGTATTTCGTTTTGTTAATGCACCATATAATCCGATACAAAATAAAATTAGCGCTAAGAGAAGATAAGCATTAATTGGAACTGAACTCATTCCTTCGTACCCTCCTCTTTTGAATCATCTGATTTTGCTAAAATGATTGCTCCGACTAAAGCAATAAGTAATAATACAGACATTACTTCAAATGGCACAATATGATCTGTAAATAATTGTAAGCCAATATTTTTCGTATTGTTTGTTGCTAAATCAACATCTGTTGCGTTAATTGAAAGTCCGTTTACACCTAAAAACATAACGACTCCAAATGCAACGATACCGATTAATGCAGCAATATTTCTCCAATTTCTTTTTGGGTTTTCACTTTCAATATCATGTTTTGTTAACATGATTCCAAAAATCATTAAGATCGTTACTGCTCCAGAATAAATAAGAATTTGAACAACAGCTACGAATTCAGCTGATAAAAGGACATAAATTCCTGCAATACTAATGAATGTTAAAACAAGTGAAAGCATCATATGCATAACTTTCGTTGAGTTTAGCATCATTACGCCACCTAAAATGGCTGATAAAGAAAGAAGAAAGAAAGCAACTACAAAACCACTCATGCTTTATTCTCCTTTCGAATGTTTTGGTCGTTTTCATCAAGCCATTGAAGGTCTTTAAATAATTCATCACGTGAATATTCAGCAAGTTCGAAGTTATTTGTCATAATAATCGCTTCTGTTGGACAAACTTCTGTACATAAATCACATAGAATACAAATTTCGAAATTTATATCGTATGTGTCAATAATTTTCCCTTTTTTCGTAGGATCAGGGTGTTTTTTCCCAGTTAATGTAATACAGTCTGTTGGACAAATTGCTGAACATTGATTACAAACAATACATTTTTCTGGATAAAACTTTTGAATTCCACGAAAACGATCTGGTAACGGAATCGGCTGATTTGGATAATCATACGTCACTTTCTCGCGCGTTAAATTTTGAAGAGTATATTTTAAACCTTTTACTAACCCAATCATGACTCACACCCCTTTAGATTGGTCTATTTGTTTAGAAGAATAAGCTTTTTACTAATGCAGTTATTAAAATATTAGCTAACGAAACTGGTAATAATACCTTCCAACCAAACTCCATTAATTGGTCAGCACGTAAACGTGGGAATGTTACACGGAACCAAATTAATAAATATAAAATTACACTAAATTTTAAAGAGAACCAAACAGCTCCAGGAATAAAGTCTAGACCTGCAATTGGATTCCATCCACCTAAAAAAATAATCGTAATTAACGAACACATTGCAAAAAAGTAAACATACTCTGAGAGCATAAAGAATGCCCAACGGAAGCCTGAAAACTCTGTATGATAACCTGCTACTAGTTCTGACTCAGCCTCTGGTAAGTCAAAAGGCGTACGATTTAATTCAGCTACAGCTGCAATTAAGAAAACGATAAAAGCAATCGGCTGAGTTACAATGAACCATACATTTTCTTGTGCATTAACAATATCATTTAAATTTAAGCTTCCAGTTAATAAAATAACACCTAATACGCTCATTACTAACGGAATTTCATATGATATCATCTGTGCCGCTGCACGCATACCACCAATAAGGGAGTATTTGTTATTTGAAGCCCAACCTGCCGTAACAACCCCAACTGTTGTTAATCCTGATACAGCAATATAGTAAAGTAATCCAACACCTATATCAGCAAACTGTAAGTTCTCTGTAAAAGGTAGAGTTGCTAAAACCATAAAAGCTGGAGCAAATGCAATGACTGGTGCAAGTATAAATAATGGTTTATCTGCCGCTTTTGGAATTGTATCTTCTTTTAAAAGTAGCTTTAATACGTCAGCAACTGTTTGAAGTAAACCAAAACGTCCACCAACTTGGTTGGGTCCAATACGACCTTGCATGAAACCCATGACTTTACGTTCTGATAGGATTCCAAACGTAACAAAACCTAAAACTACAAATAGAAAAATAACGCCTAAGCCTAAATAGATGAGAAAATTTATCCAAGACGGTGTACTTTGTAGAAGATTTTCTATCATTATCCGTCTACCTCCCCAAGTACAATATCAATGCCACCTAAAATAGTAATTAAGTTTGCGATGTTTTCACCTTTTAATAGTTTTGGAAGAATCTGGAGGTTATAAAAGGATGGTCGTCTAAACTTCAAACGATACGGCTCTTTTTTTCCATCACTTGCAATATAGCAACCGATTTCTCCACGCGGTGACTCGATTCTAACGTATCCTTCACCTTTAGGAGCTTTTATGATTTTAGGAACTTTTGCTAAAATATCACCTTCAGCAGGGAATTGTGCAACAGCTTGTTCTAAAATCTTTAGGGACTCTTCAATTTCTAACATTCTGCACATATAACGATCCCATGCATCCCCAACTGTTCCCACTGGAACATCGAAATCAAAGCGATCGTAAATAGAATATGGAGCATCTTTTCGTAAATCATATTTAACACCAGTACAACGAAGATTTGCACCACTTAATGAAAAATTAATGGCATCTTCTTGTGAATATGCACCAATACCTTTTACACGATTAATAAAGATTTCATTACCAGAAACTAAATCGTGATATCCTTTTAATTGCTCTCTCATATAAGGAATAAACTCTTTTACTTTTTCAATCCATCCTTCAGGAGCATCCCACTTAACCCCACCTACACGCATGTAGTTAAAAGTCAATCTCGCTCCACAAAGTTCGTTTAGTAGATTGATAATCATTTCACGCTCACGGAAAGCATAAAGGAATGGACTTACCGCCCCAATATCTAGTAGGTTTGTACCCCACCAAACTAAGTGACTAGCAACTCTTCCTAATTCCATCGAAATAACGCGTAAATACTCTGCGCGATCTGGAACTTTAATATCCATCATTGTTTCGACTGCATGGCAGATAACATAGTTATTAGTCATTGCTGATAGATAATCCATTCGGTCTGTATATGGGATAATCTGTGTATATTGAAGATTTTCAGCGATTTTCTCTGTACCACGGTGTAGATAACCGATGACTGGTGTCGCCTCTTTAATGATCTCTCCATCAATCTTTAACACAAGACGAAATACACCGTGTGTACTTGGATGCTGAGGTCCGACGTTTAATAGCATTTCTTCCGTACGAATCATGGCTTATCCTACACCCCCTCATCAAATTGAACGTAATCTTTTCTTAGTGGATAGCCAACCCAATTATCTGGCAGTAATATACGCTCCAATTTTGGATGTCCTTCAAACTGTATACCAAGTAAGTCGTAAGTTTCACGCTCTGGCCAGTTTGCACCTTCCCAAATTGGAGTAATACTATCAACAATAGGCTGATTTCGGTCTGCTCTTACTTTTAAAGCGATTCCATGTTTACGTTTATAAGAATATATGTAAGAGTAAACTTCCATGTAATCAACAAAATCAGTTCCATGTAATCCAGATAAATAAGTAAATTGTAGTTGTTCATTATTCTTTAAGAACTGTGCTACTTTAAAGTAAGCATCCTTTTTAATTGTAAAAGTTGGATCATGTTTAGATAGCGTATTAATAATTGCTTCCTCAATAACTTCCGCTCCAAACTCTTTTTCAATTAGTGCTTTTACTTCATCTAACAATGGTTGATTGTGCGAAGCTTTTACTTCTTCAACTGGAGCCTCTTTAACACCTTCTGTTTTACCTTTCGCTTTTGCGGCTGCCGCTGCTTTTGCCTTCGCAATTGCAAGTGCTTTCGCTTTTGCTTTTGCCGCTTCATCGTCAGAACCAGCAGTTGCAGTGTCTTCTCCACCCGCTGCTTTTTGTTTTGCCAATGCCGCTGCCTTTGCTTTTGCTGCTGCTACTGCTTTTGCCTTTGCTGCTGCAAGTGCTTTCGCTTTTTCATCGTCTTTACCTTCTGCGGGAGCCTCTCCTCCTGCTGCTTTTTGCTTCGCTAATGCTGCTGCCTTTGCTTTAGCTGCTGCTACTGCTTTTGCCTTCGCCGCTGCTAAAGCTTTTGCCTTATCATCTTCAGAAGTCACCTCTGG
>NZ_NUGT01000027.1 GCF_002574545.1 Bacillus sp. AFS055030 | reverse complement strand
TTTAGTTTTCAAAGTTCACACCGTCGCGTCATTCGCGACTTTTTCATATTAACATTCTCAGAAGAGCCTGTCAACATTTTTTTAAAACCTTTTTTCTTTCGACGCCGTTATCTCTTGGCGACATAAAATAATATAACATCGATAATCCATACCGTCAACACTTTTTAAACGTTTTTTTCAAAAAAAGATAAAAACTCTTTTATAATAAGAATACAAGTGTATTTGTATATTAAAAAATAGAGATGATACTTCTAATAATAACAAAGTAAATACACTAATAAAGTTCATTGAAAGCTTCCTAGTAATAACAAATTGTTTAATATCATCAATCGCCTAAAGGGGTATAAATAGATTATTCATTCTCATTGTTTGAATAACAATAAGAAAAAAGTAGAATTAACCATTCACACTATAATAGAAGATAACCACCAGCATACAATCAATCAGTAATAGAGAGAAATCCAGAATTTAACTAAATTCAAAATTCTTCAATTTCATTTCAGATAGTTTTCCATGTTAGCACTAACATTTCCTATCTCATTTATGCTATATTTACAATGAATGGGGTGGACAAAGTGGCAAAAAAGAAAAGTAGTAAAATTAATAATATAAGAACGTTTGCACTTTCATTATTATTTATTGGCTTCATTATTATGTATGGTGGTGTGTTTTTCAGAGAGCATAAGATTGTTATGACGATATTTATGCTTGTAGGATTTTTAGCCATTATTGGTAGTACAGTTGTTTATTTTTGGATCGGAATGCTGTCTACAAAAACAATTCAAGTTATCTGTCCGAATTGTAACAAAACGACTAAAATGCTTGGAAAAGTTGACATCTGTATGTATTGCAATGAGCCACTTACATTAGATCCTTCATTAGAAGGAAAAGAATTTAATGAAAAATATAATAGCAAACGAAATGCTAAACAATAGCAATAAATAAAGCACATTACAATTTTGTAATGTGCTTTATTATGATAATGTTTTTTCTTTACATTTAGGACAAATACCGTATACTTCCATTCTATGATTGGTTACTTCAAATCCTGTTTCCTTTTCAACATATAGATTGATTCCTTCCAATCCATCGTAATGAAAATCATTCATTTCACCACATTTTTCACAAATAATATGATAATGATCAGTTGTAATATAATCAAAACGACTAGAGGAATCACCAAAGTTTAACTCTTTAACCATCCCTACTTCACGTAATACTCTGAGATTATTGTAAACTGTTGCCACACTCATATTTGGAAATTTCCCCTCAAGTGCTTTATAGATTTCATCAGCAGTTGGATGTGTTCCACTTCCTATTAAATATTCTATAATTGCATGCCTCTGAGGTGTAATACGTACGCCGCTATTCTTTAAATGTGAAATTGCATCTTGAATATTTTCCTTATGCAACGCCGCTCTCCCCGTTTCTATAAAATAGTTCCAAATTTAATTACTTATTATTAGTTTATTCAACCGCAAGAATATTTGTCAACTTTTTGAGAATTTCTAAAAAAAATTACCAATCGCAGTAAACAAAAAAAATGTGCGAGAATTCTCTCGCACTTCAATATGCTATCATCTGAGGAGGTATGCCCTATACACCAATATATTCCCTAAAGCAATATAGGTATAGACGAAAAGCTCGATTTTATTAGATAAAACGATTATTTCTCAAAAAAACTTAAGAAAACTCAAGTTAATTGCCCTAAAATAGTTTGTACAAATTTTATGAATGATTGATTGCACTATAAACATCTTCAACATGATTCTTTACTCTAACTTTTTGCCATACATTTTCGATACAACCTTCTTCATCAATTAAAAATGTTGTACGCTCTATTCCCATATATTCCTTACCAAAATTGTTCTTTAACTTCCAAACATCATATAACTTTGCAATCTCAGTTGTTTCGTCTGATAGTAATAAAAATGGTAATTGATGTTTTTCTATAAATTTTTCATGTCTTTTTATAGGATCAGGACTTATTCCTAAAATGACAGTTCCACTATTCATAAACTTTTCATATGAATCCCTAAAGTCACAAGCTTCCGTAGTACAACCTGGTGTCATATCCTTTGGGTAAAAGTAGAGAACTACTTTCTTTCCTCTAAAATCTGATAAAGCTACATCTTCTCCATTACTAGCTGGTAAAGTAAATTCTGGTGCTTTCATTCCAATTTCAACAGTCATAACAATCTCCTTAATCTTAATTATTAACGTTCATCTTTAAATACTTGTAAAACAAAAGCTGCTGGCATCGTATAACCGATAAGTGCTTCTACCATAGCAACCCATCTTCCGATTCCCACTGGTACAATATCCCCATAACCTACTGACAAAAGGGTGATTGCGCTAAAATATAAGCATAACCCCATTATATGGTAATTAGTCCCTTCAATAGGAATAGAATGCTCAATTAAAATCGGATGTGGTCCCCGATCAAGTATAAAATACACTGCGCTAAAGCCTATAAGAACCGTTCCATATATTAAAAATAAAAGAATGTAATTATTAATTGAAATAAGACTTTTATTGACTTTTGTAGTTGAAGTATTCCATAAATACACTAGACTATACAAAATCGCAAATATAGCAACAAAAAAGAAAAAAGCAGTTCCCATTCCAATCACCTCATTTCAATTTATGAAACAAGCTATTGAAATAGAATACTGCTTAGTTCCCAGCACCCTTATATTTTTTTACCCCCTGGTTCCAAATTAACACAGATATAATAAAAACAACTAGTCCCATAACAGGCGTTAAAAATGAATAGACATACCATTCACTTCTACGTAAAAAATATGCAGCTGGATAAACACCAACAAATGCAAATGGTAAAATCCACGTTAATACAAAGCGAATGATTGGATGATAAATATTAATCGGATAACGACCATAGTTTCCTATATTATACATTAACGGCATAATGGACGTTCTTGCATCTGACCAAAAACCGATACTTGCTAAAGCAATAAAGATACCAGCATAAACAAACATTCCCCCAAAACCCATCAGTAGAAATAAAAATGGATCATACCAAGTGATTGAAAGTCCTAATTTAAATCCGGCAAAGATCATAATAATCAATCCAGTAATAGCACCTAGTAAAGATTCTAACTCCATTTTCTCTAATACTACTTGAAAAAGACTATGAATTGGTCTAGTTAAAATACGATCAAACTCTCCCTTTACAATGTAACGATCATTAAAATCCCAAATATTAAAAAATGAAGCAAAAAGAGCAAATGGAACTAAAAAGAAACCATAAATGAATACGATCTCGTCTTTATTCCATCCTTCAATAAGTGAAGTATGATTGAAAACTAATAATATAAAAATTAAATTTACAGCCTGAGCCATCAAATCTGATAAAAATGATAAAAAGAAATTTGCTCTATATTGTAATTTCGTTTTTAAATACTGACCTGAATATTGAAGAAATATATTTAAATAAAACATTCTTTAACCTCCCTGTATAACAAGATGCTTTTTCGCTTTATACCATATAAGAGTAATAGGGATACATAAAATAACAATCCAAATTACTTGAAATAAAAGGCCTCTTAAAATCAATTCGCCTTTTATGCCATGGGCAAAAATCATACTAGGAATATAGCTGATTCCTTGAAATGGTAAATACTTCATTACATCTTGTGCCCAAACCGGAAAGAATGTGATCGGAATCGTTAAACCTGAAAACAAATCAATAATGACACGTTTAGCTTGAATAAATCCCATATTATTTTGAAGGAAGAATGCCATTAACCCTGTTAATAAATTCAATTGTGTATTAATTGCAAAGCTGAAAATCGATGCAAGTAAAAATAAACCTAAAGTTTTTAAATTAAATGAAACATCCAAACGAAAAATTAAAGCAACGATTATAAAGCCTGGAATTGAAAAGAAAAAGAATCTAAAAATCCCCTCACCTAATCCTTGCATCACTTTTGTTAGTAAATAGTTATAAGGTCTAATAAGTTCGATTGCTACTTTACCTTCTACAATTTCTTCAGCAATTTCACGATCAAGATTATTAAAATAAAACGCCCTTGCCATCCAAGCAATCGCTACATAAGTAGTCATCTGGTTAACTGAAACACCTTGAATTGACCCTTGGTGACCATAAATCGCCTTCCATAAAAAGAAATAAGCGCCTATATTGATTGTATAAATAACAATCCCAGTGTAATAATTCGTACGATACGCTAACATCATTAAAAAACGGATTCGAATGATTTCCATATACTTACTCATTACTAATACCTTCTTGGTAGATATTTCGTATAATTTCTTCTGTAGAAATTTCTAACATCTTCATATCTTTAACAGGATTTGATTGAACAACTTTCGCAATAATCATAGAAATAAGCGTTTCATCATTCGGTAATGTAACACTCCAAATATTTTCGCCTTCTTCTTCCTTCCATTTAACATCTGTTCGTCCGATTAATTCATTTAATGAGGTATGATTTACAGGCTTAATAAACTGGAATTGAATTTCTTTCTCTTCTCCCCATTGACCTTTTAACTGTTCAAGTTTTCCATCATAAATGATTTTTCCTTCATCCAACATAACTACTCGTTCACAAAGTGCCTCAATATCAGAAATATCATGGGTCGTTAAAAGAATAGTAGTTCCATATTTTTGGTTTAACTCTTTTAAAAACTCGCGAATTTTTAATTTGACTAATACATCTAGACCAATTGTTGGTTCATCCAAAAATAATAAAGGAGGATTATGAATTAATGCAGCTGCTAATTCACATCTCATTCTTTGACCTAAAGATAACTTTCTTACAGGTTGGTCTAATAAAGGCTCAATATCCAATGTCTTAATGATATACCCCATATGTTCTTCATATTGTTTATCCGGTATTTGATAAACTTTTTTTAGTAATCGAAAAGATTCTTGTACAGCAATATCCCACCATAATTGAGATCTTTGACCGAATACGACGCCTATTGATTTAACAAAACGCTCTCGATCTTTTTGAGGGTGGTAACCATTAACGGTTACATCACCAGAAGTAGGTGTTAGTATTCCCGTCAACATTTTAATAGTAGTCGACTTCCCTGCACCATTCTCTCCTATATAAGCCATCATTTCTCCTTTTTTTACCGAAAAGCTTATATTATTAACGGCTGTTTTTGTTCTATAATTTCTTGTAAACAAATCTCTAAATGCACCTTTTACACCAGAGCGACTCAAGAAAGTTTTAAATTCTTTATGCAAGTTTTGAACTTCAATTATGTTTTCCATAAGACTGCCTCCATTTTTTATTCCGTCGCTTAGTGTATTTGAAATACGAACTAAGTACAATAAAAAAGTACTAGAATGTAGTTTCCAATTTTTTCGGACTATTTTATTGAAAAATCTGGATTCTACAAAATGTTCAAATTTCTTTTCAACTTGTAAAGGCTTACATTTACCACGCGCTAAAATTTCGTGCTAGAATGTAATTTAACCACATAAATAATGTAAAGATGCCGGTTAAATTCTTTCATTTTTTTATCAATAATGGGAGGTACTCCATGAATAATCAAAAGTCAATTGAAATACATAATGAAGCTTTAGAACATATCGTTGGAGGAGTTAACAGTCCTTCAAGATCGTTTAAAGCAGTTGGTGGCGGAGCTCCTGTCACAATGAAGCGTGCAAAAGGCGCATATTTTTGGGATGTTGATGGCAATCAATATATAGATTATTTAGCAGCATATGGTCCTATTATCACTGGCCATGCTCACCCACATATTACAGCTGCAATCACTAAAGCAGCAGAAAATGGTGTTCTTTACGGTACGCCTCATGAACTAGAAGTACAATTCGCCAAAATGCTAAAAGAAGCGATTCCTAGTATGGATAAAGTTAGATTTACAAATTCCGGTACTGAGTCTGTAATGACAACCATTCGTGTAGCAAGAGCATACACCGGTCGTACTAAGATCGTTAAATTTGCTGGATGCTATCACGGCCATTCAGATTTAGTACTTGTTGCTGCAGGCTCTGGACCATCTACTCTAGGTACTCCTGATTCAGCTGGTGTACCACAAAGTATCGCTAATGAAGTTATTACAGTTCCATTTAATGACATTAAAGCATATGCAGAAACAATGGAAAAATGGGGACATGAAGTAGCTGGCGTACTTGTTGAGCCAATTGTTGGGAACTTCGGAATCGTTGAACCAAAAGAAGGATTCCTAGAAGCTGTTAATGAAATTACGCACAATCATGGTGCATTAGTCATTTATGATGAAGTAATTACTGCCTTCAGATTTATGTATGGAGGTGCACAAAACCTATTAGGAATTGAACCTGACTTAACAGCTCTTGGAAAGATTATCGGCGGCGGATTACCGATTGGAGCTTATGGCGGTAAAAAAGAAATTATGGAAACAGTTGCCCCGCTTGGTCCTGCATATCAAGCTGGTACGATGGCCGGTAACCCAGCATCAATCGCAGCTGGTATTGCATGTCTTGAAGTATTACAACAAGAAGGTGTCTACGAAGAATTGGATCGTCTAGGTGCTATTCTTGAAAAAGGTATTCAAGAAAAAGCAGATGAGCACAACATCCATATAAAAATTAACCGCTTAAAAGGTGCTTTAACAGTTTATTTCAATGTTGACGAAGTAACGAATTATGAAGAAGCAAAAGAAGCAGATGGAGAAGTTTTCGGTAGATTTTTCAAACTTCTTTTAGAAGAAGGAATTAATCTAGCACCATCAAAATATGAAGCTTGGTTCTTAACTACAGCTCACACTGAACAAGATGTTCAAAAAACAATTAACGCTGTTGGGAATGCGTTCTTAAAATTATCTACGATTAAACTATGATATATCTGAGGTCACTACAACTTGAAGTGACCTCTATTCATACATAGTTAATTCTGAATAATCAATTTTTTACATTTTTAGGAGGTAGTTAAATGAAATTTCAACCAAAAACAGAATGGTCACCAAGTTTATTTAGAGATTATTACAATCACGAACACGATGCATGTGGGATCGTTGCTTTTATCAATCGTTCGATCACTCCAACAAGAGATACGGTCGATATGGCTGCCGAAAGTTTACGAAAAATGAATCACCGAGCAGGATTTACAAACGGTGAAGGTGATGGTGTAGGCATTCAGACCGACATCCCTACTCTACTTTGGCAAGAAAAACTTACATCAGTAGGAATTAGTCCAGAAGTCGTTTCACACCCTTCATTTACAGTCGGACATTTCTTTTTAGATGAAAAATCAGAATTACAAACTTTGCTTCAAATTTTTGAAGAGAATGGTTTTGAAACTTTATATCATAGTTTTGACCAAACTTGTACATTAGCACTTGGACCGATCGCTAGAGAAGTAGAACCCGAATTCTTACAAGTTGCATTACTTCCAATTAAAAATCGTCAAAACACAAGCCTTTTTGAATTAACAAATATTATTACAAACAAAACTAACACAACTGTCGTATCGCTTAGTCAATCAACTTGCGTTTATAAAGTAATGGGAACAATCGACACGTTATTGTCATACTATTCAGATTTGCAAGACCCTAATTTTCAATCATCAGTAGTAGTTGGACATAACCGATACTCAACAAATACTTCTTCATCGTTTTCAAGAGTTCAGCCATTTAGCATACTTGCACATAATGGAGAAATTAATACAATCGAACAATTAAGAATTGAAGCAAAACAAATTGGCGCAAATATTTTGCATGGAAATAGTGATTCACAAGATGTAAACATAACACTCGAGACGCTAATTCATAAATATAACTACTCTTTGAAAGAAGCAATGGAACTTTTATTCCCGCCTGTACCTGCAGAATATGAATCAGATCCAGAAGTAAACTCCATTTACAATACAATTCGAAGTACATTCGGTCCATATTGTCAAGGTCCAGCGGGTATACTTACAAGAGAAGGAAATGAATTTGTTGCTAGTGTCGACGCTTTAGGTTTACGCCCTGTCTGGTTACTTGAAACAAATGATTATTATGTATTTTCTTCTGAGCAAGGCATCCTTTCTCCAGAATTATTTATAACTGAGCCACATGCCCTTTCACCTGGAGAAAAAGTTGGTATTAATTTATTAAAAGATCGTGCTCAACTATTAACACACCGTGAGTTAACGCATTTCGTTACAAGTAAACTAAACGAAAAATTAACAATGAATCTAGCAAATCAAGAAGCAAATTTAGCTGATTACGTTGAACACTCACCTCCTTCAATTCATCCGTTTGAATATGGAGCATTTGGATGGCAAAAGGAGCAAATTCAATTAGTTGAACAAATGGCAGAAAAAGGCGCAGAACCTATTCGTTCATTAGGGCATGACGCACCACTAGCATGTTTAGATGAAACTCGAAAAAATCTTTCTGACTTTATGAAAGAAACAGTTGCAGTCGTAACGAACCCTGCAATCGATCGTGATCGTGAAACAGAGCATTTCTCTATTTCTATACTATTAGGAAAAAGACCATCCATTGCAAAGAAAGAATCAGGAATTGTTCTACAACTCCCTTCTCCAATAGTAGGTGATGGTTTTGTAGGAAATACACTAAAAGCTAATCGTCAACAAATTTCATATGAAGAAATTCTAAATTTATATCAATTAGAAAATAAACTTTATACCATTCAAAGTACATTTTCTAATTTGCCATTAGAAGAAACATTGTCTCAATATAAATACGAAGCAGTAGAAGCTGTAAAAAATGGTGCAGAATGTATTGTTATAACGGATGAAGAAGCTCATAAGAATAATCAATACTGGATTGATCCAGCTCTTATTGCAGCAATAATCCATAATGGACTTGTGAATGCTAAGTTAAGAAGAAACTGTTCGATTGTCTTAAAGACAGCTGCAGTCCGTAATCTTCACGATTTAATGGTGATGAAAGGTTTAGGCGCAGATGCAATTAATCCTCATTTCCTTTTTGGAACAATTTCCGAATTGGAATCACCAGAGAAAATAGTCAAACTATATGATGTATTAAATAAAGGAATCGAAAAAGTTATTTCAACAATCGGTATGCATGAACTACGAGGTTATGCAAAAATGTTCAGTAGCATTGGTTTACAAGAAGATATCGCTTCGTCATTAGGCGTAATAAATTTCTTCGGTGATCAAACAGTTTCCGGATATAATTTATTAGAGGCTGATTCGAAAAAACGTTCTGAAGATTACAACGCAAATAACGCAGCAATGCCAAAGTCTTTCCACGTATTCCCTCGAATTTGGAAAGCTATAGGAGAAACAGCACAATCGGGTAGTTATGAAACATACCGTCAAAAATTAAATCAAATTGAAGAAGAGCGACCAACTGCAGTACGTCATGCGCTTTCTTTAGTTGAGAGTAGTGACCCAGTTGATTCAAGTCAGGTTTCATTAGAAATAGGAACTCACTCACTACCGTTTATTATCAGTTCAATGTCCTTTGGATCTCAAAATGAAGTTGCTTTTAGAGCATACGCTGAAGGCGCTAATCGATTAAACATGATCAGCTTAAATGGTGAAGGCGGAGAAATCCAAGATATGATTGGAAAATATCCAAATACTCGTGGACAGCAAATTGCTTCAGGGCGATTCGGAGTTAATGCTAATTTACTTCACTCATCTAACTTAATTGAAATTAAGATAGGTCAAGGTGCAAAACCTGGTGAAGGTGGTCATTTACCTGCTTCAAAGGTTACACAAAAAATTGCAGAAACGAGAAATGCAACACTTGGTTCTGATTTAATTTCACCTTCAAATAATCATGATATTTATTCAATTGAGGATTTAGCTCAAATGATTAGCGAAATTAAAGCTGTTAATCCTAAAGCAAAAGTAGCTGTAAAAGTCCCAGTTGTTCCAAACATTGGCACAATTGCTGTCGGTATTGCAAAAGCGGGTGCAAACTTTATTAATATCAGTGGCTTTGATGGAGGGACTGGTGCTGCCCGTGTTCATGCCATTCAAAATGTAGGTTTACCAGTTGAAATAGGTGTTCGTGCAGCACACAATGCACTACTAGAATCTGGTTTACGAAATTCTGTCGAGATTTGGGCAGATGGCGGAATGAAAAGCGTAAATGATGTAGTAAAAATGATGATTATAGGTGCAAACCGAATCGGCTTTGGAACTTTATCTATGATTGCAATCGGTTGTACGACTTGTCGTGGTTGTCATTTAGATACATGCCACGTTGGTATTGCAACACAAATCGAATCAGAAATCGAAGCAATGCGCCACGGTTTAAGAAAATTCACACCTAGACAACTTGAAACAGCTGTAACAAATTTAGTACAATTCTTCACTGCATTCAAAAATGAATTACAAGTGGTTGTTAGTTCACTAGGGGTAAAAAATGCACAAGATCTTGTCGGTAAAACTGAATTCCTAAAACAAACAAGATTTTTAGATACGCTAAGTTTAACAAATTTATTATCTACTAATAAAATTGAGACTAAAGAATATATTCTCTCGAATGGAGAATCTGCTAAAGTACTTCAAAGTAATGACGTTGGAGTTTATGCAAAGGTTGATAATGAATATCGTCATGCCGGTAGCTTATTAATCCATGATCTAGTAGTTAAAAGACAAACACAAGGTGTAACATCCCCTGTCGAGATTAGCTTTGAGGATCAATCTATTCCTGGTAACGGTTTAGGAACCTATACAGTGGAAGATTATTCTGTATTCGTCCAAGGCGGAGCTCAGGATGGTGTCGCGAAAACTGCCTTTGGTGGAACGATTTTTATTAGTAAAGCTTTAGGTGCTAACGGTCAATACTTTGGTGGTTCAGTCGGAAAATGCTTTGCATATGGAGCACAAAAAGGACAATTCTTTATCCAAGGTAATGCAGACTCACGAGCAGGCATTCGATTATCAGGAGCCGATGTAGTAATTGGAGGCCGTAATCAATCTAGTCAACCTATTTCACAGAAAACTCGCCTTGGTGCAAAAGCAAATATAAACGGCTTTGCTTTTGAATATATGACTGGTGGTCGTGCAGTTGTTCTAGGAGATCCAGGTCCATGGATGTGTGCAGGTATGACAGGCGGAGTGATTTACGTGCGAAGCTCACCTGAATTAGGTCTTACTAAGGAAGCTTACCAAAATCGAATTGCAAAAGGTGCAAGTGTGAGTATTGTACCGGTTGATGAAACAGGAAAAAACGATCTAAATGAATTGTTAGAGAAATATATTTCACTTCTAACTCAACATAATCAACATGAAGAAGCTGTATTTGTTCAAAGTTTATTAGACAATATTGAACAAAACTTCTTGCAAATTAAACCTAAAAAAGAACAAGCTGATCCATCTGTTTCAACTGAATGATTTAAAAAAAGAGGCAGTCAAAAAAAGTAGATTTCAGCCTTGAAATTTAAAAAACAAAACGCAAGAATGTTGATTTAACAGCATTCTTGCATTTTTAATTTGTCGGTTTTTTAATCAAACAGGGCTTTTGAGACAGCCTCTTTTTCAGAGTGTTGAAATATATTGTATTCAATATTGAAAAATTAGAATACCATATGAATTTCAAGGAAAAATAGTATTTTTATTGTTTTTATGTCATCTTATTTAATTGAAATATAAATGTTTAAATTAACTCAAAAGTTAAAATATTTTCTCTTTGACAATCAATATTTTAAAGATGTGTAAGTATTATTATTATTATTATTAGTTTCATTTTGATCTTGATGAATAATGTGAAATTCATTCGTTTAATTGACTATTCTATTGTTTTTAAGATTATTCTTTTTCATAAAGAAAATGATTGGAACGAAAGGGTGCCGGGCTCCTATGGGAGATGCGGGAAGGCTGAGACCCCACAGGCGCACGTCGAGGAGGCTAAAGAATCTCGCCCCATGGAAAGCGAGCAACCTGTAGTGGAAATCACTGAGACACAACTTACTTATCAAAATTTAATTGACAATTTTTTTTCAACAGCGTGAAAAAGAAGCGAAAAATTTCGCTTCTTTTTTCATGGTTCTACCACCGTATCGATTGATAAAGCCTTTTCATTTCTAAGTTCGAAATCTTTAAATTTAACTAATAATTTAATCTTTTTTCTCGTTCAAATAATAAACAAAATTTCTTAAAAAATTGTATTGATAATACGAGTAGTTCATTGTATAGTTACATGATGTTACACGAGAAAAAATAAAAGTTACTTTTATTGAAGCAATTTTTAAAAAATCTCGATGTAATAAATAGTAGTTTAGTAGTAATATAGTTAAACGTTCATATTTCATTACAAGCTTTAAGCTAGACAAACAAAAAGGAGTAATACAATGAGATTAGGAGCGCGTGTTCTAAAAACTGGTATAGCTATTACGCTCGCCATTTATAGCGCGATGTTTTTTGATTTAACAACAGCTTCAATTGCAGGTATCTCTGCTATTTCAGCATTAAAATCATCAGTAAACCAATCATATAAATCGTTAATTGAACAACTTCAAGCTAACTTGATTGGTGCGATACTGGCAATTATTGCAGTGATTACTCTAGGAAATAATCCAGTAATTATAGGATTTACATGTATTCTCGTGATTATCATTACATTAAAACTAAAACTCGAAAATACAATTGCTACAACATTAGTTACTGTAGTCGTTATTATGGAAGTAAGTACAAGTACAGAACACTTTGCCATTTTTACATTCGATCGTATTATGGCAGTAACGATTGGGGTTTTAGCCGCTTCATTTGTAAATATTTTCTTAATGCCTCCAAATTATGAAAAAAAATTATCTCGTGGCATGATTTCGATTACTGAACAAACAAATAAATTAATGATGATGGCTCTACACAAAACTGTCAGTCATAATGGATTAAAAGATGAAATTTATCAATTAAAAGATATGATGAGAAATATTACAAAAATATATCGTTTATACAGAGAAGATCGTATCATTCTTGTTGGGCGTAAGAAAAAAGAGCATGAAAAATCTCGTAAAATCGTATTGTTTAGACAAATGCTTGTCACAGCCGATAACGCATTTGATACGTTAAAAGCTTTAAACCGATTAGAATATGAAATTAATGCATCTCCGAAAGAGTTCCAAGATTTAGTAAAAAATGAACTAACATGCTTAATGCAATTTCACGAACATGCTTTAATGAAATTAATCGGTAAAGTAAACTTAGATCATAATGCTCCATTTCATAGAGAAGAAAACATATTAAAAGATAAATTAACAAAGGCATTCTTGGACCACCATGATCTTAATGACGAAGAAAAACAAAAAACATGGTTCCATTTATTCCGAGTCGTTTCTGCCATTTTAGAATATAGTGAAAATGTTCAGCATTTAAATACACTCGTTGATAGCCATCAAACTTATCATAAAGAATACCAAGTTCAAGTTGAACAGGTTGAAACAATGTAAAAGCCTCCACATTATGGAGGCTTTTTATTTTTAAATTGAAAAACGGAAAATTCACTAAGTAAGCATCTTCTTCAAAAAACATAACCACCCGTGATAACGGGTGGTTTGCTCTGCGGCTGAAAGCCTTTGTTACTGACCAAACCCTAAAGGGCTATTGAACGGTTCGCCTGATGTACTACTATTACTGGCCAGACCTCAAAGGCCTTCTGCTTACTTTCTTTTCTTTTTCTGTATCTCTTCACCAGTAAATGGATCTATGTATTCCATCATGCTTAACTGTTCCGCCACTACATCATCTTGTAGTTGATTTCGTATATATTCTTCTATCACCTTCTTGTTTCTTCCAACTGTATCTACATAATATCCCGTGCACCAAAATTTTCGATTTCCGTATCGATATTTCAAATTCGCGTGACGATCAAAAATCATTAAACTACTCTTTCCCTTTAAATATCCTACAAATGCTGACACACTGATCTTTGGTGGGATGCTAACTAACATATGAATGTGATCCTTACACGCTGTCGCTTCAATAATCTCTACACCTTTTCTTTCACATAAAGTTCGAAGTATTTCTCCTATGTCTTTCTTTATTTTCCCGTAAATGACTTGCCTTCTATATTTCGGGGCGAATACGATGTGATACTTACAATTCCATGTTGTATGTGCTAAACTATTACTGTCTTTTGACATAAAAATTCCTCCGTATGCTGCNNTTCGTTTCCACAATAAAAAAGCACAAAGAATTTCTTTGTGCCTATCTTCTATACCGAACTCGAACTAGTTTCTAAATTTTGAATTTCAAACAAATGATAGTAAGCTTCTTTTTTAGCCATTAATTCCTCATGAGAACCAATTTCGACAATATGACCTTGATCAATATAAACGATTTTATCTACATGTGTAATGGTAGATAATCTATGTGCAATAAATATTGTTGTACGGTTCTTTGCTAGTTCATGAATTGCGTCTTGGATATATTTTTCATTTTCTAAATCAAGAGCTGAAGTAGCTTCATCAAATATTAGAATAGAAGGATTTCTTAAAAATACACGAGCAATTGCCACACGTTGTTTTTGACCTCCAGAAAGTTTTACTCCTCTTTCCCCAACAAGCGTGTCATATCCATCTGGTAGACTCATGATAAATTCATGTGCATTGGCTGCTTTGGCGGCTGCAATAATTTCTTCTTCACTAGCATTCGGATTCCCATAATGAATATTCGCTTTAACGGTATCACTAAATAGAAAATTGTCTTGTAAAACGATACCGATTTTTTCCCGCATACTTTTTAAATCATAATCCCTTATGTCGACACCATCAATTTTAATGGATCCTTTTGTTACGTCATAAAAACGTGGTATTAAACTAACTAACGAAGACTTTCCACCACCACTCGATCCAACCAGTGCAATCTTTTGACCAGGTTCAATTTGAAAAGTTACATCTTGTATAACCTCTTCATCAGCGGCATTATATTGAAAAGAAACGTGATTAAAGTGTATTTGCCCATCTAATTTCTTTGCATAAGTTGGATTATCCCGATTAACAATGTCATACTTTTCATCCATTAGTTCAAAGACACGATCCATTGATGCAAACGATTGTGTTAATGATGTTGAAGAATTAGCTAATCTTCTAAGTGGATCATATAAACGATCAATATATCCAACAAATGCTACCATCTCACCAAGTGTTAATTGACCATGAATGACTTGATATGCAGAAAATCCGATAATTAATAATGGTCCAATATCAGTTAATGTATTAATAATTGTAAATGTACTCGCATTCCAGCTTGTATGCTTAAGGGCACGATCTAAAAACTCACCATTTTTTTCTTTAAATAGCCCACTTTCATAATCTTCCAATGCAAAACTTCGTGTTACTTGCATCCCCTGAATTCTTTCAGTTAAAAAGCCCTGTAAAACAGCTAAAGCTTGAGATCTTTGACGTGTCAAAAACCGAAGTCGACCGAAAAAGTACTTTACTGCTATTGTGTAAAATGGCAAAACAATTAATGATACAAGCGTTAACTTTACATCCATTGATAACATGATTGTAACTGTAATTAAGATTGTAATTAAATCTAACCAAACATTCATTAGCCCAGTAATAACAAAGTCTTTAGTCGATTCAACGTCATTTATAACTCGTGAAATAACTTCACCTGTCTTTGCATTAGCATAATACCTTAAGCTTAATTTTTGTAAATGTTTAAATAAATGATCCCTAATGTCAAATAAAATTCGACTACCGATATATTGAGCATAGTACTGTCTGAAATACTCTATTGGTGGTCTTACAATCACAAAAATTCCAAATGCAATTAGCATGATGTAGATAAGATGTGAGCTTTTAGTTGCAATTGGTAAAGATGAATTAATGATGTTATCAACTACATATTTTAATAAAAACGGTAATATCAATGGGATACCAAATTTAACGATTCCGATTGCAATCGTTAAAAATATATGAAATCGATATGGTTTAACAAATTTTAAATAACGTTTAATACTTCCCATATTTTCATCCTTTCAGATCATTCAAAAAGAAACTGTTGAGCAATCTTTTTGAGATGATTGATTCTCAAAAAACTAAGTCCGCTCAACAGTTTCTATTAATCACGATACATTAAGAATCGTTCATACCAATTATCAATAAAATCGGTAGCAAACGGCCCTTTTCTTTGATGAATTAATTCCTTTAAATAACCTAAGTTCTTTTTTAAAATCGGGTCAATAATAGGAGGATAATTCATTATTTGTCGATGATTCTCATATTCATCTTCATCTAACAGCACGTAAGTCATATCTGGAAAAACTTTAATATCTAGATCATAGTCAATATACTTAATGGCACCATCTTCAAAGACGAATGGTGAGCTAATATTACAGTAATAATAAACTCCATCTTCTCTAATCATTCCGATGACATTAAACCAATAATCCATATCAAAGTAACAAATTGCTGGCTCTCGCGTAACCCATGTTCTACCGTCCGATTCAGTTACAAGCGTGCGATCATTTGCGCCAATTACTAACTGCTGCGTCCCTTTTAAAATGGTTGTCTCTTCCCATATACGATGAATATGTCCATTATGTTTGTAACTATGTATTTGTATTTTTTCTCCTGGTTTGGGAACGTTCATTGTTTCTCCCTTCTTTCTAGTGTGGACGCATTTCAACACTTTATTTATACTTTACACTTCTATTATAACTAGTTCTTATCCATTTTTAAACAAAAGGGCGTTTAATTTGGTAAAATGCCCCATTGTTTTTTTTATTTTAATGCAATTTTCCTCTCATCTGAGAAAGATTTAATTATTTGCTGTGTTTGGATTAAAAAGGTGTCTTGGATAGCTTTTAATTCAGATCTCATTATATGTATTTCATCTTGGATAGAAGATAATTTTGACAAATCCTCTAATTCAAATAGTTGGTTTTCAATTTCTTGACATCGTTCAATTTCTTCTTGAATTTTTATTAACTGATCCATTGTTTCAAGCTGACGACTTACCAATTCATCGAATACTTGCATACCATTCACCATCCTTATTTCATTATTACACTATTTCTTGAAAACTAACATAATCCCTTTGACTACATTTGACGATATTTGACTATTGAGAAGAAATTAATCATTCTATGTGGATTTAAAGTGTTGGACATAAATTATTCGTAGGTAAAAGAGCACCCTTCATATAAGGGTGCTCTTTTTGAACGTTCTTTATAACAACTAGACTGCATGATCTCTCATCAGACAGGAAGATGAATTAGCAAAGGTAAGTTTCTTTACTTACTAACTCGTTCATCAACAGCGCACTTCTAGTAATTCCTTTTTTAAGGCATTATTGTTGGTTTTGTTGTCCAAAGTTACCAGAAGAAGCTTTTTGTGCAGATTTTGCATTTGCTTCTCTTACTGCTTGAACATCAGTTTCACTTGAAAACTCTTGTCCAAAACTTTGGTTTTGTTGTTTAACTTTTCCAATGTTAGTTCCAGATGCTGTTTTTCCAGCGTTGAATTGATTGTTTTTGTTGTTCATGATTTATCACCTCCACGAATAATATGATGTCCATTAGTCGGGGTAATATGTAAAAAACTTTACTTTTAATTTTTTTGTTTAATGAACTCATCGAGTGGAAAACTACGAGAAGAAAATAGAAGGAGGCTTATTATGTACGTTGGCAGAGATCTTTCAGAATTATCAATGACTCCAAAAACTGAGTGGAAAGATAGTGAATTGGAATACTATCATCATTCATTACAACAAATTACTGGCTATTTAAATATTGAAGGTAACACAATGCAAAAAGAAATCATAAAAGAAATTGAATCACGTGGTGGTCTTCATAGAAATGAGGCAGATTGGACTAGTGGTACTCGCCCTACTATAGACTAATTAAATGATAAAGTACCCCCTAACTATTTGTTAGGGGGTTATTTCATTACAGAAGCTTTTCGATTTGCTGATAAATTTTTTGATGCACGACCGGAAATGGCAACTCTTTACACTCATCCAAAGTTACCCATTTCTGATTACTTGATAAACTACCTTCATTTACGGCATTTCCGATATATACATCCATTTTCCATACAAGATGTGAAAAAACATGCTCAATATTAAATTGGTAAGATAACTCTTCTACTTCTAATTGCAATTCTTGATTTAAGAAAAATCGGAGCGTGTCAGTTTTAGATAAAATTGTTGATTGTAATTCAGCAGTTGGAAACTCCCACATATTAGCAAGTAATCCACTAGAAGGTCTTTGTTGAATTAAATATTGATTATTTCTATTTTTAATGACACCAACTGCTAAATTAATTGGTTTTGGTGCCTTCTTTTTACTTTTTATAGGTAATTCATTCACAACTCCAGTTTCAAAAGCTTTACATTGTTCTCTCACGGGACAAAGTAAACATGCAGGATTTGTTGGTGTACAAATTAAAGCACCAAGCTCCATTAAACCTTGATTAAAAGCTGACGGATCTTCATAACTAATTAAAGCTCTTACAGCTTGTTCAAAAATTTTTCGGTTTTTAGGGATACCTATATCTTCCCAAATTGTTAAGATTCTAGATAATACCCTCATTACATTCCCATCAACCGCTGGCTCTGGTTTACCGTACGCAATACTAAGGATCGCTCCAGCAGTATATGGTCCTACGCCTTTTAATTTGCTTATTAATTCCGGCGTATCTGGTACTTTTCCAGCATACTCTACATGGACTTCACGTACAGCTGATTGCAAATTTCTAGCTCTAGAATAATAACCAAGTCCTTCCCATGCTTTTAGTACTTTTTCTTCCTCGGCATTGGCCAAGTCAGCAATAGTAGGGAAATTTTGCATAAACTTATTATAAAAAGGAATTACTGTATCTACACGTGTTTGTTGAAGCATTATTTCTGAAACCCATACTCGATATGGGTCTTTATTCTTTCTCCACGGCAAATCTCTCTGTTCTGCTAAAAACCAATCAACTAAATTATTTTTAAAGTCATTTTTGGGGAAAACTTCTAATGTCTTATTTAAATCATTATTCATAACTTATACCTTTCTCTAACATCTATATGTTTTTGTTAATAGTCCATACTATAAAAATTAAAAGGGTAAGTAAAGGGAGGAACTAAATGGATACTGGTACTCATCTTGTAATGGGATTTACACTTGGCGGATTAGCAACCCTGAGTCCAATTGTCCTACATGACCCACATTTGACAAACTCACTCTTATTAACAACAATCATCGGATCACAATTACCTGACAGTGACACGATATTAAAATTAAGAAATAACGCAAAATATTTAAAACATCATCGTGGAATTACGCATTCAATACCAGCAGTCATTTTATGGACATTATCACTTTCTGCACTTATGACATTATTTAACCATAACGAACATTTTGGACTCTATTTATTCTGGTCATTCCTGGCAGTAAGTGTGCACGTATTCGTTGATTTATTTAATGCCTACGGAACCCAGGCATTAAGGCCATTTTCAAAACGTTGGATTGCTTTTGGCATCATCAACACTTTCGATCCAATAATTTTTGCGATCCATTTAGCTGGAGTTCCTTTTGTCATTTTTCATTTCAGAGCTGGTCCGATCTGTGTCATGCTTTATTTCATTATGATTTTTTACTATGCATTTAGATATCGACAAAAACAAATCGTGATTCAAACAGTCACAAAAAAATTACCAGATGTAAAACGTGTCTATGTTTCACCTTCTATAAAATACACTCATTATCATATTGTAGCAAGTACAGATACTCATCATTACGTTGGCAAAATAAAGAAAAGAATCTTTAAAATCCATGACGTATTTAAAAGAATCCCGTTACCAGTAATTGAAGACGTAAAAGCAGCCTTTAAGGATGAAAACGTCAAATCATTTCTGGCATTTTCACCAGTTTACATTTGGGAATTGATTGGGCATGACGACCATAAAGAATTAAGACTAATCGATCTAAGGTACAGGACCGAAACATACTACCCATTTGTTGCAGTTGTTAAATTTGATTATGAACATCATATTATCAGTTCATTCACGGGCTGGATCTTTAGTGAGAAAAAATTACAGAAAAAATTAAAAGTGGAAACTTGAAAAAAATAACCCTTAGCAATTTTTTGCTAAGGGTTTCTAATTAATGAAGAAGATTATCCTTCTCTTTCGTTTCAATAATTTCTAAACCTGGTGGCTTTGCAATTTTTATATCAGTTTCATGTAAATATTTTCCATATTGGAAAATAAATTGTTGAACAACCTTTTTAGACATTTGTTCTCCATGATATTCTCCAGCTTTAGCATAAGTAGCTTCAAAATCTTCCCATAACCATTCAACCCAAATTTTTGCTTGTGAGTATGTTAAATGACTATTTTCTTTAAGCAATAGCTCAGTTAATTGCTCTAAATATTTCTCCATATAATTACACCTTCCAATTTTTAAACATTTATTCTCTTCATATCTTAATTCAAAATGGTCATCATATTGATGATGGTTCATTTCATCAATTAGTACTAATCACTAGGGGGTAATTAGAATGACAACAAAAAGTGAACGTTTTTCAAAACAAAAGCATGATATGGCTATTGATGGTAATATAGATTACAAATCACAAAATGCTTCTAAACGTCCAAATGGGAGCATTAATACAAATCCACGGGACCGTATGGCAAAAAGTAATCGTGATGAGTAGAAATATAACCAGGGTTTTTACTTCCCTGGTTTGTTTAATAATGCGATTGGGATTCCTATTTCTTCTTCACTAGTGCTTTTATGGCCCCAAGCAAAAATACCATTCATATAGGTGATCATAAATAATACACCAGGTTCTTCAATTAATTCATACTGCTCACCAGGAATAAATTGACTTGCGTCTAATAAATATGATTGAGCCATTGTTTTTTTACGAAGTATTACTTCAAGTTCATTAATCATATCCATTTGTTCAGCTTTTCTAGCTTGATGATTCAAATTGCTAATTTCTTGAACTAATTCATCTTTCGTTAAGTCACTATATCGTTTTGGAATTTCCATTTTAAGTCTCCTCTAAATCATTTAGATATTTTTATTATATCAAGCTAATAACAGACAACCAATTTATTTAATATTCTTCCTCTTCTAATATTAAAATCGCTTTTTCAATTAGTTCGATTGGGAACCCTTTTCGAAATAGGACTGTTTTCATTTTTTGAGTATATTCCCAGCCACTTAATTTTTCATATTTCTTTTTTGCTTTTCTAGCGTGTATAAGTAGAGCTTGTAATTCATCATCTTCTTCACTTTCATAGTGTGTTTCTTCAAGTGCAATCGAAGTAATATTAGCGGAGTATCCTTTTCTTCTCAGCAATTCTTCAAGTTTTGCCTTTTTTTGATTTGTTGAGTACTTCGAAAGTGCAGAAACCTTTTTTTGACAAAGTGAAGTAGCATGTTGAATCTGCTTTTCTTTTGAAAATAAAGATAAGCTTTTCTCGATTACTGTATTGTGAATCCCTTTTGCTAGTAATTCATTCTTAATGATTGTTGGTCCTTTTAAGGTCGTATTAATAGACGTACGGACATAACTTTCAGCGTATTTTTCTTCATTAATATACCCTTCTTCTACAAGTCGGATAATTGTAGTTTGTATTGTATCAATTAAGAATTCTTGCTTCGTTAAATATTGTTCGATTTCTTTTTTTGTTCTCATCATTCTAGATAAATAAACAATGCTAGAAAGATATGCTTTTCTAAGTTGATCAGCATTTAATATTTCTTCTAGTTCAAATGGCTCAAAAGATTGACCCTTTTTTATGTTAAATTTAACAAGAGTATCAGCGTCCACACTAAACGCATACTCTTCACCATTACCACTATCTGTGTAAATATTAAATCGTTCTTTATTTAATTTTTGAACTTGAATTTTCGTAATAATAGACATAATTTACCTCAAAATAAATTTTGTTTTTATATACACATAAAAATAATAATATCATATTATGTATTAAGGAGATGCGTGGATGAAGATTCTTCTTACAGGCGGTACAGGGTTTATTGGATCTCAATTAATAAATGAATTTATCCAACATGAATATCAATGTTATATTGTCACAAGAAATATAAGAACATCTTCTAATCCATTTATTACTTATGTTAATTGGGATCAATTAACCTCGAATTCTTTTAGAGAGTCCATTGACATAGTCATTAACTTAGCTGGTGAATCAATAAACAGCGGTAGGTGGACGAAACAATTAAAAGACAAAATTCTACAAAGTAGATTAACTTCAACAAATATTCTAATTACATGGTTTGAAAGACAAGCCCATCGTCCAAACCTTTTTATTAATGCCAGTGCAATTGGGTATTATGGAACCTCTGAATCATTATCTTTTAATGAACATGACAAGCCTATTTCAAATGATTTTTTAGCATCAACTGTAAGAGAATGGGAAACTGTTGCTAAAAAAGCTAAAGAACTAGGAATTCGGACCATTCTTGCTAGATTTGGTCTTGTTTTAGGGTTAAACGGTGGAGCACTTCCAAAAATGATTTTGCCTTTTAAATTGTTTATTGGTGGTCCAATCGGAAAAGGTACCCAGTGGATATCTTGGATTCATGAGAAAGATGTTGTTGGCCTAATACTACATTCAATAAAAAATACCGAAATTAGTGGGCCAATCAATTTAGTGGCACCTAATCCAGTAACAATGAACGAGTTTAGCAGGTCCCTTTCAGCAGCTTTACATCGACCAAATAAATTGAAAGTTCCAAATTTTACCCTTCAATTATTACTAGGTGAAATGAGTATGCTAGTTTTAGAAGGTCAAAGAGTTATGCCTTCTAAAGCCATTCAAACTAATTATAACTTTCAATTTCCATCTTTAAAAGAAGCTTTACTGTTTACTTTAAATTAGTATTTGAAAGGATTTATCATGAATTTATTATTTAAAAATGCAACCATTTTCCCTATTACATCTCAAGTTTTATATAACCATGATTTGTTAATTGAGAATGGGAAAATTAAAGAAATTGCACCTGAGATTTTTTCGGTTGAAGATCAAACAATTGTCATAGAATGTGCCGGAAAACCACTATTCCCAGGTTTTATTGATGTCCACACTCACTTAGGACTATATGACGAAGGTACTGGTTGGGCTGGAAACGATGCGAATGAAACAATTGAAGCTTTAACTCCACATATTCGATCAATGGATGGAATATTGCCACTTGATGTTGCTTTTTCTGATGCAATCCAACATGGAATTACAACAGCTCATATTATGCCTGGTAGTGGGAATGTAATTGGTGGAACAACTTGTACAATTAAAACATATGGTAAAAGTGTCGATAAAATGATCATTCAAGAACCGTCTGGATTAAAAATCGCTTTTGGCGAAAATCCAAAAAGAACTCACAGTAATGGGAATAAAGAATCAATTACAAGAATGGGTATTATGGGAATGCTTCGTGAAGCATTCTATGAAGCTCAAAACTCGCATAACCCAGAAGACTTTCGAATTTTACCAATTATTAAAGCTTTAAATAGAGAGATACCAGTACGAATTCATGCTCATCGTGCAGATGATATTTTATCAGCTATACGTTTTGGCGAAGAATTTAACTTAGATATACGAATTGAACATTGTACTGAAGGTCATTTAATTATTGACCATCTAAAGGATCGAAACCTTCAAGTATCTGTTGGTCCTACATTAACTAGACGTTCAAAAGTCGAATTAAAAAATAAAACCTGGACTACATACAAAGCTCTTACTGATAACGGGGTAAGTGTTTCAATTACAACTGATCATCCTTATACCCCAATTCAGTATTTGAATGTATGTGCAGCTATAGCAGTTCGAGAGGGTTTACCTGAGCTCGAGGCTTTAAAAGCAATTACAATTAATCCAGCAAAAAACCTTAATTTATCTCATAGAATTGGTAGCTTAGAAATTGGTAAAGATGGTGATGTAGTATTATGGTCCCATCATCCATTTCATTATATGGCTAAACCATTACTTACTGTCATAGACGGTAGAATTGTGTATAAAAATATCGAATAATTTTAGTTTGCAATTTGAAAAAAATCGTTTATTATAGTATAGTAAGAACGTTTGCGGTAAATTAAATAGAAAGTGTGAAAACACTTTTCTTATATAGTATTTTAACGGGAAAGGCAAATGGTGAGCCACCAGTAAATCGCTGGTCCTAGTGGGTTCGATTCCCACCCCGAAATTTTAGGGTGCATTAAAAAATTATTCATAGTTAATGCACTTCACAGGACTTTAAATTTTATTGTTTAGTCCTCACAAAAATTTCGCGGGTGGCGTAACCTTCTTTCGCTACCCTTATTATGAGGAGGAGTAGAGATGCTGAAACAGCGAGATTTACAAGATTGTTCTGTACTTTTTGAACTTATGGTGCATCCTGATGTCTTTCCCTTTGTGCGTCACAAAGCAAATTCGTACGAAGAATTTCTATTTATCACAAAGCAAGCAATCGAACTAGAAGAACAAGGGAAAATGATATCAAGAACAATTTTAGATGAGTGGGGTAACCCTATTGGTAACATTTCTTTACATGATATTGAAGATGGATATGGCTTTTTAGGGACATGGTTAGGCAAACCATATCACGGAATGGGTTATAACAAACCAGCAAAAGACGCTTTCTTCCATGAGTTATTTCACGATTTAGGAATAAACTCTATTTTTATGCGAATTCGTAAAGTTAATAAACGCTCTTTTTATGCTGCAAGTAAACTACCATACGCATCATTAGCAAATGAATCACGTAAAAGTTTATATGATGAAATTAATCAAAATGAGGAAATATACGATTTATTTGAAATCACCAAAGATAATTATTTATTGCATACAATGCGTGAAGATTACCAACAACATGAAGTTTCACATTTAAAAGAAGCATAATTTAGTATACTAGCCACAAAAATTGGAGAAACTTACTAAGGATTTTATAACTTAGCGAGGTGTTTTTTGTGGATAAACGAAAAGATAAAACGAGACGTAATTTAAGTTCTACCCAAGAAGTATTATATGCAAAAGAATTTAAAAGAGCTGATCGTGCTGCAGGTTATACTAATTTTAATGGCATAGGCAAATAATTCTATTCAAAAAGGCTTTCTTAGGAAGCCTTTTTTGTTTTTCTAGAATAACTTTAACATTAGTAAAAAACATTATAAATATCTTTCAAAATTTACAATATCATATTTAAATTTCACTTGATTCAATAATATAAATCGAAGAGGGTCTAACATAATATTCTTTACTAAGTTTTTCTTTTATTCGATGCATTTCATCTTCAATTTTTTCTCCTCGAACAAAAGATCCCCCTTCGATAGCATTTTGATCATCTAGTAAAACATACCACGAAAACCGAAACTCCTTCATAAAAATTCACCCTTTAAACTAAGAAACTATAAATAACTATTTTTCATTATATTCACTAACCTCAAATTTATTTTAGTCAATCGTCTAAATAATCATAAAAAGCTTATAAAATAAACTGTCCTTTAAATGTTAGACGCCTACTAACATTTAAAGGACAGTTCAATTTAATTAGTTTTATTAACAAGTTTGCAATTCCTTCATTTGAGTTAATAGTTGATAAGCATGATGAACACTTTCATTAGATGGTGGCTGAATATCTTTTAGGGGATATTTTAATCCTAATGCTTCCCATTTATAGACTCCTAATTGATGATATGGTAAAACTTCTACTTTTTCCACATTGCTTAATTTGCTTATAAAGTCACCTAGTTTAATTAGATTATCTTCTGAGTCGGTGATTCCAGGAACTAGGACATGTCTAATCCAAACCGGGATATTTTTCTTATCCAAGTACTTTGCAAAATTTTTAATCTGCTCATTTGATTTCCCCGTAAGTTTTATATGTCTTTTCTCGTCAAAATGCTTTAAGTCCAATAATACTAAATCAGTGTATTCTAATACTTCGTCTAATTTTAAAAGAAAGTTTGGATCAGTACTGAAACATCCACCAGATGTATCAATTGTTGTATGGATCCCCTTTTTTCTGCAAGATTTAAACAGTTCTAATAAAAAGTCTAATTGTAATAATGGTTCTCCTCCACTAACCGTAACCCCCCCCCCAGATGATCTCATAAATGGAATATATGTCTTGATATCCTTCATTAATTGATCAACTGACATTTCTTTACCTGCTCCAATTTTCCACGTATCTGCGTTATGACAATATTGACATCTTAATAAACAACCTTGCGTAAAAATGACATATCTAAGACCTGGTCCATCGACAGTTCCACAAGTTTCAATTGAATGTATATTTCCTGAAATCATTGTCATTCTCCTTTGAACAATTTATTCCTTATTTAGTAAAAACAATAAAAGCCTAGTGAAGCATGTCCCCCACTAGGCTTGGAACACGAGAGATTTTTACATAGAACCGTGGAAAGTTCTATTTATTACGTCAATTTGTTGTTCCCTAGTTAATTTTATAAAGTTAACTGCATAACCCGAGACTCGAATTGTTAATTGTGGATATTCTTCAGGATGTTCCATCGCATCCATTAATGTTTCTCGATTAAATACATTTACGTTTAAGTGATGACCACCTTTTTCTGTATATCCATCTAACATTGCTACTAAGTTTAATATTTGTGTACTCTCGTCCTTGCCTAAAGCTTTTGGAACAATTGAGAAAGTATTTGAAATTCCATCTTGTGCATCTTCATAAGGTAATTTTGCTACTGAATTTAATGACGCTAGCGCTCCATGTGTATCGCGTCCATGTAACGGATTAGCACCAGGAGCAAATGGTTCACCTGCTTTTCTTCCGTCTGGTGTGTTACCTGTCTTTTTACCATATACAACATTAGAGGTAATTGTTAGCACTGATGTTGTATGAATTGAATTACGATATGTTTTATGCTTTCTTACTTTTGCAATAAAGCTTTCAACAAGTTCTACAGCAATATCATCTACATCATCATTGTTGTTCCCGTATTTTGGATATTCTCCCTCAATTTCAAAATCAACAACAATTCCATTCTCATCGCGAATTGTTTTAACTTTTGCATGCTTTATAGCTGATAATGAATCGGCACATACTGAAAGTCCTGCAATCCCCGTTGCCATAGTACGTTTTATATTTGCATCATGTAACGCCATTTCAATTCGTTCATAACTATATTTATCATGCATATAGTGGATACAATTTAATGTATTCACATATAAGCCGGCTAACCAATCTAATAAAACATCGAACTTAACTTTTACTTCTTCATAGTCAAGATATTCAGATGTAATCGGAGCATACATAGGTGCTACTTGAGCTTTTGACTTTTCGTCTTTACCGCCGTTAATTGCGTATAATAATGCTTTAGCAAGATTTGCACGAGCACCAAAGAATTGCATTTGTTTACCAATTGTCATAGCTGATACACAACATGCAATACCATAATCATCACCATATTCCGGGCGCATGATATCATCATTTTCATATTGAATTGAGCTAGTTTTAATTGACATTTTAGCGCAATATTGTTTAAATCCATCAGGCAGTTTTGCTGACCAAAGGACAGTTAAATTAGGTTCTGGTGCTGGTCCTAGGTTATCTAAAGTATTTAAAAAGCGAAATGAGTTCTTCGTTACAAGCGGACGACCATCTATTCCTATTCCACCGATTGACTCTGTTACCCAAGTAGGATCGCCAGAAAATAACTCATTATAATCAGGAGTACGAGCAAACTTGACTAATCTCAATTTCATTACAAAATGATCGACTAATTCTTGTGCTTCTTGCTCAGTTAAAGTACCTTCTTCTAAATCACGTTCAATATAAATATCTAAAAATGTTGAAACTCGTCCTAAACTCATAGCGGCTCCATTTTGCTCTTTAATTGCAGCTAAATAGCCAAAATATAGCCATTGAAACGCTTCTTTTGCGTTTGTTGCAGGTCTAGAAATATCAAACCCATGTTTATTTGCCATTTGTTTTAATTCATTTAAAGCACGTATTTGTTCATTTAGTTCTTCACGATCTCTTATTACTTCTTCTGACATAACACTTGTTGTTCTATTTAATGTTTCAATCTTATCTTTAATAAGTTGATCTACCCCATATAATGCTACTCTTCTATAGTCACCTATAATTCTTCCACGACCGTATGCATCAGGTAGACCTGTAATAACACCAGAACGTCTTGCAGCTTTCATTTCTGATGTATAGGCATCAAATACACCTTGATTATGTGTTTTTCTATATTCTGTAAAGATCTTGCTTATTTCATCATCAACTTTATATCCGTAAGACTCGCATGATGCTTCAGCCATTCGAATACCACCAAACGGTTGTAATGATCTTTTGAAAGGTTTATCTGTTTGGAATCCAACAATTTGTTCTAATTCTTTCTCTAAGTATCCTGGTTCATGTGAAGTAATCGTAGATACAATTTTCGTATCCATATCTAAAACTCCACCATTTTGACGTTCTTCTTTAGATAGTTTAAGTACGATATCCCATAGTTTGTTAGTTGCATCCGTTGGACCTGAAAGAAAAGAGTCATCCCCAACATAAGATTTAACGTTTTTTTGTATAAAGTCCCTTACATCAATCTTTTTTTCCCATCGCCCAGTTTCAAATTGTCTCCATTGTTCCATCGTATTACTCCTCCTCTTTTTGCATATAATACAGAAAGTTTTTTAAGTATATAACAGATTACGTAACTAATTTATCATAGGATGAACTGAAACAATCGTTTATAATATGAACAAATTGTGAAATGTTGAACAAAGTGACAGAAATGTTAACTCACATTAACCTTTTATTCTTTCCACTAAATTACAGTTGCTTCATATATCTAGTAATTCACTCAGAAAACTTTCTTGTTAAACAACAAACTGTTATACTCAATAGATAGTAACTGTATTAGCAAATTTATGAAAATTTGTGGACAAGACATTCACAATCCAAATATGCGATAATACTATGGTTAATACAAAAATGAACAATCCATTTGAACAATGTTTATATAAAGGAGCAATTTATGAATACACAACTTAATCTTTCTAGTTCGATAAATGAAAAATTAAATTTAATATATAATGAACAAATTCAAAAAGTTCTAAATGAAGAGCAATTATTAATTGGAACGAAACAATATGTTTCGCAAGATAAAACGATTTTAGAAGATGCAATTACTGCCCTTCTACTTGGTAAAAATATATTATTAAAAGGGCCTACAGGTAGTGGTAAAACGGTTTTAGCTGAGACCTTATCAAAATTACTCTATCAACCGATGCATAGCATAAACTGTTCTGTCGATTTAGATTTAGAAGGAATTGTTGGATATAATACAATTGCTTCTAATACAAATGGATCGGAAGTAGTTTTCGTCGATGGGCCTTTAATGAAAGCAATGAAGAAAGGTCATATTTTATATATCGATGAAATTAACATGGCAAAACCAGAAACATTACCATTACTACATGGTGCACTTGATTATCGAAAAATGATTACCAATCCATTTACTCAAGAAGTAGTAAAAGGTGACGAAAACTTTAGAGTAATTGCAGCTATAAATGAAGGTTATGTAGGAACAAGCGAATTAAATGAAGCTTTAAAAAATCGCTTCATTATTATAGATGTTCCATATATTAATGGAGAATCATTACTTCAGTTATTAAAAGATGAATCTGAACTAAAAGATGAAGAACTACTGAAGAAATTCACAAGCTTTTCAAGCGATTTAATTCCATTAGCAAGTGAAGGCAGAATTAGTGAAGATGCAGCAAGTATTCGTGGTGTTCTTGACGCATGTGATTTATCTGTTCATATACCAGTACTTCGAGCAATTGAACGCACGATTATCGCTAAATTATCTGATGACATTGAGCGTGAGACTGTTAGAGAACTAGCTGAAAGTTATTTTCTTTCTTGAAATGAGTGATGATTAATATATGAAACAAATCATTTTTAACAATAAAAAAATCGACGCTTCCACTTTTCTTCAAATGGAAAATTTATCGATTTCTCTTTCGAAAGATCGTAATTCATTTTTAGAATTTGATTTCCAAGCGTATTACGATGATGAAGAACAAAAATTTACTGTCAGTCACTTTTGGGATACACAAGAGCATCGTACCCAGTTACAAGGTTTGAAATCAGATGTTTATTTAAAAGCTTTAGGTAATAAACATTATTCAGATTTTAGTGAGTTCAAAGATACACTAAAGGAACTACAAGAAACTCATTTAAAAAGTTTTTTTACACAGTTGTTTGTCCTTTTAGAAGATATCCGACTTGAAGAACTGATTATTTTGCAAAGACCAGGTACAAGACAATTATTTTCTACGAGAAAAAAGATATATAGACATTATTTTCAATCACAATTCAAAGCAAATGAAATGCGTAATTTTCATTTAGATCAATTATTTTGTTTAATTTATCTCTCACTTACTTCTACTCAATTAACTTATCAAACGAATGAACAACTCGAGGATATTTTACCTATCCTCTTTCAAACGTTTGAAGCTAAGAAAACAAGTGATATTTCTTCTATTGTATTTAGTGTGCAGCAAAGATTACTCTCACAGTATAGGGAAGATATGATTCACACATACTTTGGCTATTTACCACTAAATAAAAATAACGAATTAGCATCATGTAATAGTAAGGTAAAAAAACTTCAAAATGACGACCAGCAAGAGGGTCTTGATGAAAGAAATAGCGAAGATGAAAGATTATCAACTTGGCATAGAGAAAGTAAAAATAATGAAACAGATGATAATTTTTTACGATTTGAAGTTGAAAGTGGAACAAAAACTTCTATAAAAGCCAATTTTGCACGAGAAGAAGAGGCTGGCGATCAGGCAATTGCAAATGCATTCGGTTCATCCAAACAAGGCGAGAATAAAAAGTCAAAACAAACTGATTCCCATGAGGCTTCGAATTCATCCTCTTCACAGCAAAATCCATTTGGTAAATACAATAGTAATGTATCTATTCAATATAAAGAAGCAACTGGGCAAACAGTTACTGAAAAGAAACAATATTCTACATTGTCGCAAATGGTATCTAAAGATGTTAAAGAACTAAGAAAAACGATTGAAAAATCCTTAGAAAATAAGCAAAATGCACCGACTGATAAATATTATGGTAGATTAAATAAAAAATGGATTCGACTTTTCACAGAAGAAAATCCTAAAATGTTTTATAAAAAACAAACTGAATCAAAAGAATTGGATGCTGTTTTTTACTTATTAGTCGATTGCTCCGGATCAATGTTTAATAAAATGGATGAAGTGAAAAAAAGCGTTATTCTGTTTCATGAAACATTAAAACAGTTAAAAATCTCTCATAGCATTAGTGGCTTTTGGGAGGATGCTTCAAACGCTACAAAAGAAAATAAACCAAATATTTTACATCAAGTCATTCCATTTTCAAGCTCTTTATCACCTTCAGTTGGCCCAAATATAATGCAACTTCAAGAAGAAGAGGACAATCGTGACGGCTTAATGATTCGAATTGTTTCAGAGGAACTCGCTAAGCGTCCAGAAAAGCATAAATTTTTGCTCGTGTTTACAGATGGTGAACCTTCAGCATTAGATTATTTCCAGGATGGAATTATCGATACGCATGAAGCAGTTAAACAAGCTAGAAAACTTGGAATTGAGGTAATCGGTACTTTCATAGAAGAAGAGGAACACCAAGAAGAAACCTCACAATTAATGAAAAATATTTATCAGCACCATTACTTAATTGCTTCAAATGCAGAGGATTTAAGACTTCAATTAAAACCAATGCTAAAAAAATTATTATTAAGAAGCATAGAATAAGATAGTTGTCCATAAAATGAAAAGAAATAAGCTTACGTAAGCCTATTTCTTTTTTTTTAGAGTATTTTGTCGAACAGATTTACATAATGAATTCGTATTTCCTATTGATTTTTAAAATCAATAGGAGTACGATAAATTTTGACGACTTAGAGAGATGCAGATTTAAAGAAAAGCTAGTGATTGATTACTAGTTTGTTTTGTATTTAAGGGGGATTAGGACTATGCCTACTTCATTTAAAGCAACATTCTCACGTGTACAATTCGTATTACTGGTTGCATTAGTAGTCTGGCTAAAAACGTATATTGTTACTCTGTTTGGATTCGATTTAAAGATCGATACTGTCTTTCAAAATGTAATATTATTTATAAGCCCTTTGGCATCCTCATTATTCCTTGTAGGGTTCGCACTTTTTTTCAAAGGGAATAAACGTAACACAATAGCACTCTTGATTAATTTCATTTTAACTTTGCTATTATGTGGAAACGTTTTATTTTACGGATTCTTTAATGACTTCATAACACTACCAGTGCTGTTCCAAACTAGTAATATGGGTGATTTAGGATCAAGTGTAAAAGAACTAGCAAGCTTTAAAATACTATTCATGTTTATTGATATCCCTATCCTATATTTGATCTCAAAAAAATTTCCTAAATTTTCAAACACAAATCGAGTTCCTTCTTTTATGAAGTCAACTTATTATTTAATTACGATTGCCATTGCAGTTTTAAACTTAGGTTTAGCTGAAATGGAAAGACCTGAGTTGCTTACTCGATCTTTTGATCGTGAAATGCTAGTAAAAAATCTTGGACTTTATGTTTATCAAGGCTATGACTTATCACTTCAAACAAAGACTTCAACACAAAAAGCCTTTGCGGATAGTAGTAAATTAACTGAAATTGAAAACTATGTAAATGGTAACGACGTAAAAGCAAACGCAAAGCTTTTCGGTAAATATAAAGGTAAAAATGTTATTGTTATCTCTTTAGAATCAATGCAAACTTTTACAATTGGTGCAAAGGTTAATGGTAAAGAAATAACTCCATTTTTAAATAAATACATTAAAGAAGAAAGTTATTATTTTGACCACTTCTATCACCAAACTGGTCAAGGAAAAACCTCTGATGCTGAGTTCATTATTGATAACTCTTTATATCCACTAGATCGTGGTGCTGTTTATTTTACACATGCAAATAACGAATATATGGCTACACCTGAAATATTAAAAGATCAAGGATATTATTCAGCTGTTTTCCATGCAAATAATAAAAGCTTTTGGAATCGAAATGTAATGTACCCTTCATTAGGTTACGATCGTTACTTTAATGAAGTAGATTATACTATTACCGATGAAAACTCGGTAAACTGGGGGTTAAAGGATGAAGATTTCTTCAAGCAATCCATACCTCTCTTATCTCAAGTGAAACAACCGTTTTATACTAGATTTTTAACATTATCAAACCATTATCCTTTCTTACTTGATCCCGGGGATCAATTCATTGATCAATATAATTCTGGTGACGAGACACTTGATCGTTATGTAACGACAGTACGATATATGGATGAATCAATTAAACACTTTATTGAAGGATTAAAAAAATCAGGTCTATATGATAATACAATTATTGTAATGTATGGAGATCATTACGGTATTTCTGAAAATCACAATCGTGCAATGGCTCAGTTCTTAGGAAAAGACGAGATTAATTCATATGACCATATGGATTTACAACGTACGCCATTCATTATTCATTTACCTAAACAAAACCAAGGTAAAACAATATCAAAGGTTGCTGGTCAAATAGACGTAAAACCTACGATTCTACATCTATTAGGTGTTGATACAAAAAATGATATCGAGTTTGGTAAAGATTTATTTAGCCCAGATTATTCAGAATTCATTGTTTTCCGTGATGGAAGCTTCGTTACAAGTAAATATTATTATGTAGCGGGCTCGAATGAATTTTATAATCGTTTAACTGCCGAAAAAGTCGAAGTACCAGATCAAGAAGCGAAACAATTGATTGATAAAGCAAAAAAAGAGCTAACACTTTCAGATAATATTGTTTACGGTGATTTATTCCGTTTCTACAGCAACAATAAGCATAAAACAGGTACAATGCAAACAATTACTGAACCAAATCAGTAAGAGGTATTTCAATAGAACCTTATTGTCTGATAAATAAATTTTTAGTTTTATACACCGAGAGATGCTTTTACAAGCATCTCTTTTTGTTATAATATGGTATTTATACATAATCTTTTTAATTAAAATATAGTGGGAGGATATTCATTGTATAAAAACTCTAAGTTATTATTTTGGACGATCGAACTACTATTATTATTTTTAGTTTTATTCGTTGGAACAAAAATATCATTCTTATTTCAACCAATTGCTATTTTAATAAGTACATTATTCGCTCCAATTCTAGTCTCAGTCTTTCTCTATTTCCTGTTCGCACCAATCGTTGATTTTTTAGAGCGAAAGAAAGTGCCCCGTTCAATAGGCATTCTTCTTCTCTATCTCGGATTAATCTTAATTGCTGTCGTATCTATCATCAATGTATTCCCAACCTTAACTGAACAATTTAAAGATTTAGTAAATAATATGCCAACAATTGTAAATGAAGCAACAAATAAGATTGGCTTATTAGAGAAGTGGTTAGGAAGTCAAAATTACGTTGAAATTAAAGATTTAGAAAAGAAAGTTGCGGACTATGCTCTAGTATTTCTAGGTGGTATTACAGGTGGAATTGGTGCGTTTTTCAATATTTTAAGTAATGTAACGTTAATCATCGTTACAGTTCCATTTATACTGTTTTATATGTTTAAAGACGGTCATAAATTTCCAGCTGCACTGTCTCGTTTTTTACCACAAAGCTTAAGGAATGAAGCAATTCATATAGCTAATGAAACAGGCGAAACATTGGCTTCTTACATTCAAGGTCAAACAATTGTTTGTATTTTTGTTGGAATTGGAACATTTATTGGATATAGTATTATCGGAATACCTAATGCATTAATTTTAGCGTTAGTAGCTGCTATTACAAATATTATCCCTTACTTTGGTCCGTTTATTGGTGGAGCTCCTGCAGTGATCGTTGCAGCTTTAATTTCTCCAAAATTAGCTTTATTCGTTGTACTAATCATTGTTATTGTTCAACAAATTGATTCAAACTTAATTTCGCCATACATCATGGGGAAAAAGTTAAATATTCATCCTTTGACGATTATTTTATTATTATTATTCGCTGGTAACTTTGCTGGTGTACTTGGTATGGTTTTAGCTGTACCAACATATGCAATTTGTAAAGTAGTGATTGTTAATATCTCTAGGATTATCAATTTAAAGAAAAAGGCGAAATTCGCAGATAAGATTATTGATGATGATACTGAAACAAATATCGAAATAAACATTAACAACGATAACGAACCAAAAGAATAAATAAGAGCAAGAATAATGAAGTTGGAGTGACATTCACTCTTAACACTTCCATTATTCTTGCTCTTTCTTTTTACAATTTAAGCGTCTCTCTTCCCTGCTCTCTATTTAAGAGCCATTCCTTTCTCCACAGTCCGCCAGCATAACCCGTTAGCTTACCGTTTGATCCAATAATCCGATGGCATGGAACGATGATACTTAATGGATTTCTTGCATTTGCATTCGCAACTGCTCTTACAGCCTTTGGTTTCCCAATTCGATTAGCAATATCTGCATATGAAGCAGTTTCTCCATATTTAATTTTAACTAGTTCCCTCCACACACTTTCTTGAAAAGGAGTTCCTTTTGCAATTGATTGAATACTAAATTCTTTCCTAGTTCCATTGAAATATTCAATCAACTCATTCCCTGCCTCTTTCAAAGAAGGTGGCACAATTTTTTGAATTTCGTCATTCTCTTCTTTGACAAAATCAATAAATGCTACTCCTTTTTCATTTCCAACAATCCTTAATATGCCTAAAGGAGTGTCTATATAAGCTGTATCTAATTGATCCATAAATCATTCTCCTAGATTATTTATCAAAATTTGGAAAATACTCCATCGCTTCACTACATCGATTATAACCGTACCGTTTATAAAAATTAACTCCTTGCTCGCTCGGCCAAACAATAACAAACTCGAAGTTCATTTCACATACCCAGTTATTTACTTGGGAGATTAATATTCCGCCAATCCCCTGCCCCCGATAATCCTTTAATGTATATACATTCGTCATGAAAGCAAAAGGATTAGTCACTCTACCAGGTCGAGGTACTTTTTGAATAAGCTCAATATAAATATGGGAAGCAATTGTACCTTCTATTTCAGCAACCCATATATACCACTGTTTACTGTTCAATGCCTTTAGTAAAAAATCACGACATTCATTGTAAAAGTCATTGTATTCGCTCGCTTTAATTCTTCCAGTCTCGTAATCTTCCAAAGTAAAGTCCCATCTCATCTTAATTAACTGATCAATATCTTTTATTTCTGCCAGTCTGACCTTCATTTTTCCTCCCTTAATCCTCTGTACCTAAAACATCAGTATTAGGTGGAATATACCCCATCAGTCGAGCCATCGCGACGATTTGTCCTTTATGATGATATTCATGTGTAATCGTATGTACGAGCAATTTCATCGGTGTGAGGGATATTTCTTCATTCTGATCTCTCCATGGAATCTTTTGAACAATTGGTCGATTCAAGCGGTCCACTGTCATATCCAATAATTCATTAACGTATTGATTAGCTTGTTCAAATCTTGATTTAATATCATCAAGACTAATATTCACAATATTTTCCTTTGGTGTAATTGGCTTTTTTGTTTTTAATAATATAAAAGATCCTATCCATGCGATATAACAATCAGCAATATGTAATAGCGTTTCTCTAACACTTTGGAAACCGAACCCGTCCAATTTTCGAGTAAAATCCTCTTGCTTTAATTCACCACAAAAGTTTAGCAATGCTTCTCGATTTTCTTTTACCCATTGATATTCTTTCAAACTCACTACAGTCACCTCTTTCAGTATTATTTAGTTATGCTATTCTACCAAGTGGTATAAACTACCTTCTTAGTAAACTAAAAAAGGGTCTGTGTTTTATATACAGACCTTGATTCCTTTATACAAATAACTTCAGGCTTACTTGAACAATTAATAAAACAGAAACAGAAATTAATAGAATTCTAGCTAACTTCATTGGTACAAATTCTGCAAATCTTAACCCAACTTGATTACCAACAATTGAAGCAGCAGCCATTGTCAGAGCAATTTTCCACTGGAAGTGACCTGTCATATAAAATATAATAAATGCTGATAAACAACTCCCAAAATTTAATACTCTAGCCAACTGAACTGCATTAACATACGTAAACCCTTTTTTAATAAAATACAAGATTGCAAATGTAGAAGACCCTGGACCAAAGCCCCCATCATAAACACCAATCCCCGTTAAGATGCCCCGATCTAGCAATGTTTGCTTTTCAACACCACTTTTATTCATAGTTTCATAGTTCCACTTTTTACTTGCAAATGTTAACCATAATGAGCCAGCTAATAAAACTAATGCGACAATATTCATCACATGTTCATCTAACATACTTGTTACAAATGCACCAATTCCGCCACCAATGAACGAAACAATTATAAATTGAATAATGACTGAAGCTTTAAAATCTTTCTTTTTAATTGTATAAAGAATACTACTAAACGACCCCAAGCCTGAGGCAAACTTATTTGTGGCAATACCCGTTTGAATAGGAATGCCAAGAAAAATCATCATTGGGAGTGTAATTAATCCCCCGCCACCTGCTAATGTTCCTACTAATGCTGCACCAATTCCTAAAATAAAAAGTAATAATAGTGAGTCCATTTTCCTATCTCCCTTTTTTGCGTCTCTCATTACTATACACAAAATATTCGAAAAAGGGGAAACTAAAGACCTCATTATTTATGGCTGATGATGGAATAGGCAAATAAACAGCCAACTGCAATTTAAATCCATAAGAATCGGTGATGGCCTACTTCAACATAAAAAGGACTTGCCCATTCGTCAATTAACATGACTTATGGACAGCCCCTATTTTTAAAAAATACTCAAATTATATCGTGAAGCTAGTAACTCTAATAATTTTATACCGGCTATACTGTTTCCTTTTTCATCAAGTGACGGTCCATAAACACCAATACCAAATCGACGAGGTACCGCACCCATAACACCGCCAGAAACACCACTTTTAGCAGGAATACCAACTTTAATTGCAAACTCACCCGATGCATTATACATTCCACAAGTAACCATAAAAGTGTTACAAATCTTTGCTATTTTTTCAGGTATTAATTGCTTTTTAGATATCGGATCCCAACCATCAAGTGCAAAAACAAGTCCAATCCTTGCCAATTCTAAACAGTTTACTTCGATTGAACATTGTTTCGTATATAAATCTAATAACAACTCAACATCTTCAGTAATGATTCCATGTTCTTTCATAAAGTAACAAAGCGATCTGTTCAAGTGTGCCGTTTCAAATTCTGATGTAGCAACCTCTTTCGAATATGAAAGATCTTTATTATCTGTTAAGTCCCTCATAAAGTTTAATAGTCGATTAAAGCGATCATTTATACTATGACCTTTAATCATACTTGTAACTGCCAAAGCCCCTGCATTAATCATTGGATTTAACGGCTTTCCTGCAGACCTAACTTCTAATTTTGCAATCGAATTAAACGGATCACCTGTAGGCTCCATCCCTACTCGTTCAAATACATAATCTTCTCCACGATCCATTAGGACTAAAGCAAGCGAAATTACCTTCGAAATACTTTGCAAAGTAAAACGAATGCTCGTATTACCAGCTTCAAAATGTCGTCCATCAGGCAAAAACACTGCCAACGATAAATCCTTTTTATTTGCCTTTGCAAGAGCAGGAATATAATTGGCTACTTTGCCATACGGAATAAACTCTTTTGCATCTTCAATAAGGACTTTCAATTCCTCCATCTGTTGAACTTCTTTTTCCTCTCGAAATCCATTCTGCATCATAAAAATCACCTGTTTATTTCATTTTTAAGGGAAAAGGCACTCCCAAAACCACTTAAAATAGTATACCTACCTAAAGTTCCCACTTTTTCCTATCTACTTCTCCTACCAGATCTTCCCGCATTTCTTGTTCTTCCAACACTTTCTGTTCTTTCGCCTCTTCTTGTATTTCCTGTTCTTTCCGCTCTACCTGCATTTCTTGATCGATCTGCCCTGTTTGAACTTCCGGCTCTTTCCGCTCTGCCTGTGCTTCCCGATCTTTCTGCTCTACCTGAACTTCCTGTTCTTTCCGCTCTACCTGTATTTCCCGTTCTTTCGGATCTGCCTGCACTTCTCGTTTTTTCTTTTCTACTTGCATTCCTAGATTTTTGTACTCTACCCGCATTTTCTGTTCGATCAGCTCGATAAGCTCGATCTGAACTTTCTCCTCTTTCCATTTCGATTCTCTTAATTGAAAGATTAAGCTCTTTTTCAATTATTCTCATATCTTGAAAATCTTTTGGAGTTGCAAATGTAATCGCGATACCAGTATCTCCTGCACGTCCCGTTCTTCCAATTCGATGTACATAGCTTTCTGTATCCAACGGTATATCGTAGTTGAATACGTGAGTAACACCTTCGACATCAATACCCCTAGCTGCTACATCTGTCGCTACAAGATATTGTATTTTAGCTTCGCGGAATAATTTCATAACTTTTTCGCGCTTGCCTTGGGTTAAATCTCCGTGAAGTTCTTCAGATAAAAGACCTTTTCCTTTTAGCTGTTCATTTAGTTTATTCGCTCTTCTTTTTGTTCTACAAAAAATGATTGCTAGAAACGGCTCTGATTCTTTGATTTGATTTAATAAGGCATTAAATTTTCCGCGATCTGTTGTTTCAATAATTAATTGTTCAATTTCATCTAGCGTAATTCTTTTCGCTTTTACTTTAATAATTTCCGGCTTTTTCATGTATCGCTTCGCAAGTGATTGGATTTGATCTGGCATTGTAGCTGAAAATAATAAGGTTTGTCTCGATATAGGAGTTTGATTGATAATATCTTCTACCTCGTGTAAAAATCCAATATGTAACATTTGGTCTGCTTCATCGAGCACTAGAAAATCAACTTTATCTAGATTGATTGTACCTCGTCTTAAATGGTCTAAAAGTCTACCCGGTGTTGCAATGATTAAATGTGCACCGCTTTTTAGTTTACGAGCTTGTTGTTCAACATCTTGTCCGCCGTACACAGCAAGTACTCCAAAATCTTCACTCACAATTCTTTTAGCCTCAGCAGTAATTTGAAGAGCCAACTCTCTTGTTGGAGCAACGACTAATGCTTGTGTATGTGGTAATTCTAAATTTATTCTTTCAAGAATTGGAAATAAGAATGCAAATGTTTTACCAGTCCCTGTTTGTGCTTGCCCTATTAAATCCTTTCCTTCAAATACGATTGGAATTGCCTTCTCTTGAATTGGAGTAGGCTCAGTTATTCCTAATTCAGTTAAATACTCCGTTAACTCCTCACTTAAACCTAAACTAGAAAATTTATTCATTTTAATTACCTTACTTTCTATTTTCTATCATTATAAATAATAATGGTTGATTCATATAAATACTCAAAAAAAACGACTAATCCATTGTATCACAACGTTTATTAATCTTTTAAAATAATTCTTATTTAACTGTGTCAGAGAAATCGGTCATTTTTCTACTGCATCAAGTTATTTTTTACAATTCCTTCGTAAAATAATCACCTTAGTTTATTTAAAATTGACTTTTTTCAATAACATAAAAAAACGGTAACCGTTCGATGGTTACCGTTTGATAAATTACTCTAATCCTAGTGCTTGTAAAACATCATCTAATGTTTTGCCCTTATACTTTGTCGCTGCCTTTGGTGAATTGTCATTCCATGGATTTTGCATTTTGAAGTTATTAATGACATACTGCATATCCTTTGCATCAACAGCACCATCATAGTTAATGTCAGCATCACGCTTATTTGTATTCCAATAAGTTTGGATATAGATAGCGTCTTTTACGTCAATGACATTATCTTTATTTACATCTCCACCAGGAATATAGTCATAATTGACTGGTTTAGATCCTGCCGTCGTTTTTCCATTTTCTTTAACACCGATTGTAAAATCTTTCGAGAATGTAAAATGACCTGGTACGTCAATTTTTAATGTAAAGTCATCGTCTGTTATTGGTAATTTCGTTCGAAAAGCAAATGGGAATGACTGAGAATATCCTAACTCATCAGATACACCATATTCTTTTCCATTTTCATCTTTCACGCTAATGTTTGTACCTGCTTTAATATAATCAACTTGTTTCATTTCAGGCTCTAAACCTCCAAACATCATTAATCCTTCTGCCTGAACTTGACCTCTCATTAATGAATATGTTGGTTTAATATAGAAATACGGTTGAATCCCCTGTGTCGTTACAGTCGTATTATCCACATTTGTATAAACTGCGTTAAAGAATCGACTTGACCCAGTTGCATTATAGAAGGTCATTGCACCTTTGTAATATAAGTCTTTCGCTTTTAATGTTAGGTCTACCAACGACACGTCACCAGCGATTCCAGTGTTAGCTAAGTCCCCTGTTGCAGTTGCGGTAACTGTCATTTTAGTTAACGAATTATTGAAAGGAGCAGTATTATATTGAACATCTAGTTTTCCTTTAAATGAAGCATTCGGCTGTACATTAATTAAATCAAGGTACTGACTTGGATAAAGGAAAGTGAATTCAGCTTTCTTCAAGTTTGTATTCACATTTTTTGTTGAAAACGTTACAGTTGTTGATTCACCCATGTCTATCCGTTGTTTATTAGAGATCGCTGTTGTATAGGCTGTTCCTTTTCTAACAAAATATGCATCAATTAAACTACCGTAGTTTCTAACACTTGATTTGCTATAATCCGAGAAGTCATACTCTGTAATTGCATTTACAATTGGACCAGATGTACTTAACGGTATCTCAGCGTTAAAATTACCTTGTGAATCTAGTGGTATACTTTTCTCTTGAGAGTTATTAGGATTATAATAAGTAAAATTATTATCACCTTGTGAAGCAGTAATGCCTGCTGCTTTCATCTCGTCTATTTCCTTATCAAACACATTACCTGAGACAGTAACTTTCGTGTCAGTTGGATTAGCAGTCTCGTAAATGCCTCCAGCTGTCATATTGTTCATTGTTACTTTTGCTTCTTTCACCCCATAGTAAACCGGTGCATCGGCAGTGAAAGTTTCACCTTTATCATTAGTTCCTACCATTCTAATTTTCCATAACCCTGGATCAACTTCTTTAAAATCATATGCAATCGGATTTTCCGAATCACCAGTTAAAGGATAATATTGACCGTTACTTAGAACTCCTCTGAAATAATACTCAATATTCTCATCTGCTCCCATTCCATCAGCTGAGCCCAAGAACCCGATTTCTTTGTCTGTTTTTGGATCCACAAGGAAGAAGTCAAAATTACGCATATGAGAATTTAATTTAAAGTTAACCCCAATTGACCATCTTGTCGCATTACTTGCCGCTTCATAAGGTACTGTGAAAGCTTGTGGATTACCAGTAAGATAGTCTATCCCTTCTTTCACCGTATGAATCGCAAACGGGATTTTATATGTTTCATTCGGATCCTTTTGGTTTGTATATACAACATAACCTTCATAAGTTCCAAGTTTCGCATCTTTAGGAACATTGATTGTAGCATCCATATTGGCACTGCTATATCGTTTTACTTTTAGAGAAGATTTAACATCTAATGTAACTCCATTTGCAGCAGCATCTTGGTCTTTTCTAGAGTCATTTGTGAATCGCCCGTCCAATGTTTGGAATTGAACTTTTACATCATATGTTTTATCTACAGAGCTTTTATTAAATAAAGTAATAGAACGTTGATCTGTCAGATCTTTACCAGAAACAGCTTGTTCTCCAAAGCTTAAAGCACCAGTAATGTTTTTAATTTGTTTAATTCCCTTACTAGCAAGAGTAGTTGCCCCATTATTACTTGCATTGTCTTTTATAGTTGAAGTTTTATCTTTTACTTGAATTTCCGTCTGAGCATGAACAGCATCATAAGGATTTACACGTCCAGCACCGACTTCATATACACTGTATTTTTCAGATAACGGATCTGCTGTATTCATAAGTGTTGATTTAATATCTGAAGGAGACATTTCTGGGTGAGCTTGTTTTAATAATGCTGCTACTCCAACAACGTTTGGAGTTGCCATTGATGTTCCAGATAAGCGCTCATATGCGTATTGATAGTTTCCAATTTGATCGGCTCCATGCATATAAGAAGGAACAGTAGAGAAAACAGATACACCAGGTGCTGTTACTTCAGGCTTAATATCGTATAGTACACGAGATGGACCACGTGAGCTAAATGGTGCTAATTTATCACCTATAGTTACTATTTGTTTCATATTACTAAATGTAAAGTCTAGCGATGTACCTATAGATGCACCTGTAACAGGTAATTTAGCAGCTAAAGCTTTTCCTTGGGCGTTACTCAGTAAAAATGTCGGAAGTAAGCCGTAACCATCTCCAAGATACACATCCCCTAATGGAACATCTGCATCATATAATACTACAGCTTTTGCCCCATGTGATTTAGCTGTCGCTATGATCTGAGTAATTCCAAAGCTACCCCGTTGCACAAGAACAACTTTTCCCTTTACATCGATTGGCAAATAACTACCATCTTCTTGACGCTTCTGGTAACTAGGTTCACCACCATATGATACATTTACCATTTGCAAAGTTTGCCCATCAAAGTCAGCTACATTATCAGTTAACCCTTGAGCAGCTAGCTTTAAATCCACCGGTATATCGCCTGTTGAAGGATGCAATACACCTGAAAAACTTGGAATTGTAACAGACGTGTCACTTGCACCTACTGTAATTGCTAAAGGAGCATTACCAGGAGCACCAAGTGAATACATTCTGTCCCCTGAGTTTCCTGCTGCGACAATCGCTGTTACGCCTGCAAGGACAGCATTGTTTACAGCAATACTCGTAGGATATAATGGATCATTGTAATTAGCTCCAAGAGACAGATTAATGATATCCATTCCATCAGATACTGCTTTATCGATACCTGCCAAAATAGCCGATGTAGAACCTGATCCATAAGGTCCTAGAACACGATAAGCATAAAGATCAGCATCAGGTGCAACACCTTCTACAGCAAAATCTGCGCTGTTTTTTGCTTGTCCAGCAATAATACCAGCTACATGTGTTCCATGTTCAGTATAGTACGCTTCACCGCTTGAACCTAATTCAGGTTTGCCTGACTTCTTCCAATCAGCATATGAGGTTTCCATCGGGTCATTGTCATTATCGACGAAATCATAACCACCTTTAAAGGCATCTTTTAAATCAGGATGATTGTAATCAATCCCTGTATCAAGAATTCCGACTTTTACACCTTTTCCTGTAAAGCCTTCTTGGTGAAGTTTTTCAACTCCTGGAAATGTAACCATCGTATGAGTTGCAGTTTGCTTAGTTGTTGTTTCTTTAATTGAAGGTGGCTCTACTTGAACCTGCAGATCACTCCAAACAGCTTTTACAGCGCTAGATTTAAGTAGCGACTTTACTTTGTTAGCTGGTAGAGTTATAGAAACCCCATTAAATGCCTTCTTATATGATCGTTTAATTGAATATGGATTTTTCTTTGATTTTAATTCACTGCTAAAAATTGTTTTTAAGTCTTTCTGGAATGTTTCGTGTGAAGCAGCCACCTTCTCTTTTGCTGCATCAGCTGTTAGCGTTACGCCATCAGACTCTGCTTCTAAAACTGCAGTTTGCTCTGGCTTGTCCTTAAATTCGACAATGACCGACGTAAGCTTATCACTTGTTTGATCAACATTAGGTAACAATTGAAGTCCCTCTTTGTCACTTAATTTCAATTGCTTAATTGCCTCGCGCTGTTGTGGTGTCAGTTGTGTTAATACTTGTTCAATCTTTGTTGTTGCTTGCGCATGTACTTGTTGTGAAAAAGAACCTGGTGTCATTGTAGTACTGATTAGTCCTGTTGTTAATGCTAATGTTGTAACATTTCTAAACATATTTCTTTTCAACTACGATCCCTACTTTCTTTCCTTGATAAATTAAGTATAAAGAAAATTGACACAATTTTATTTCCTGAAAATTGTGTCAAATCGTATTTTTTTTATTTAATTTATCTATTAACTCTCTTTTTCCCCCCATTAGAACAGTACTTTTTAAATGATAATAAAGGTAAGCTTATGCTCTGCAAAGAATAGTTTAATAACAATAAATTTAAAGGAGCTGATTAAATGAATGGAGTTTTAGATATTGTTATTTTTTGTAAAGACACAGATTCTTCTAAAAAATGGTATGAAAAGGTTGGATTTGACTATTTAAGGGGTCACGATGGTATGTATTGGTTTAAAGCTGGGAATGGCGAGCTAATGCTCCATCCTACAGATTCTAAGTCCCATACTGATGCAGTCTTTCAATTAGTCGTAAATGAAGTCGATCCACTATTTGAAAGTATAATAGAAAAAGAATTAACACCATTAGATTTCTCAAATGGAGAAAAAATCATCACAGAGCCTACTATCCAACCATGGGGCTATAAGGAATTTTGCTTAAGAGATCCAGACGGTTACATATGGGCATTTATTCAAAAATAAAGTAGCTTTAAAAAAAGAAAAATCCACATGATAATTCATTATCAATGTGGATTTATTTTACGTTCAACTACCGCTCCGTTAAACTAAAAGCCGTACAATTTATGATATTACTTTGAAACATTCACTTCCTTTTTTAATAGCCTCCCTTGCTTCCTATACATAGAAAATGTTGACCAATTTGAAATGAATACTCCAGATAATATTAGTATGCCACCAATCGCCATAATTGGTTTGATTGGTTCGTCCATTACAAAATAACCAAGGACACTTGCTATTAATGGGGATACATAAAGCCATGTTGAAGGGAAGAATGGGTTCGTTTTAGATATTAACCAACTGTATAATCCGTGTCCCCCTATTGATCCTATTAATACAAGATACAATATTGGCCACGCAGCGTCCCAGGAACTTAAACTTTCAATTTTCGGTTTTTCTAATAAAAACGAAACGAATAGTAGAAATATTCCACCATATAACATTTGAAAAGCATTGATTAAAAATGGTGATACAGTGCTGTGTTCTGTAAATATCTCTTTTGAGGTAATCGATCCTAATGTATAAAAAGCTTCTCCTAATAAGACTGCCATACAAGCAACGACCCATAAGTAAGAGACATGCTGACTTATTCCAGGTAAACAGACAAAAGTTACACCTGTAAAAGCCATTAATAACGCGATTAGTTGTTTACGCTCAATTCCCTTATTATTTTTCCTTAATTGGAAAAGTAATATCATCATTGGACCAGTAGCAGACAAAACTGCGGCTAACCCCGATGTAATATATTGTTCAGCCCAATATAATGTTGAAAATGTCATAAAAGTTAAGCAAAATCCAATATACATAATTCGTTTTGAAAAAATAAATTTCTTCACATTTACTCCTTTAAGAAGGAAATAGAAAATGACAATCAGTCCAGCTAATGTAAATCGAATGCCGGCTGAAAATAAAGGCGAAACTCCCGACTCAATTCCAAATTTTATTGCTAGAAAAGTTGTACCGAAAATCAAGCAAATAAGAAGATAATTAATAATGATCATTTCATCACCCCTTTGATAAAAGTATTATATTAAAGTCGGAGTATAACAGTATAATAGAGCATATAACAGTTCACTCTTTTTCCATTGACGATTTATCTTTTTTTAATTAATTTATAACTAAAAACAAGTGGTGATCTATGAAAATTCAAATCCATCAAAAATCAACAGTTCCGATTTACCTCCAATTAAGTACTCAAATTGCAGGTAGCATTCAAAGTGGTCTACTTTTGCCTAACGAAAAATTACCATCTTTACGCAAATTAGCAGAAGAACTTTCAATAAGCATTTTAACTGTTAGAAAGGCTTATAAATACTTAGAGAAAAACGGCTATGTCACGGTAGAGCCAGGTAAAGGAGTATTTATTAGTAAGAAAGTTCAAAAAACAACACAACTGAGTCCAAGTAATAACTGGCAACAGACTTTAGGAATCAATATTGTAAGATCCCAATATTTAATAAATAGAGAACAGTTAAAATATGATTTTTCAAAAGCAGTCGTATATCCACGTCTGCTTCCTAATAAATTTTTAGCGGATGAAATGCAAAAATTATTAAGAGATGATGCCTCTATATTAACAACTTATGGCCCTGTTCAAGGAGATATCGAATTAAGATCGGAAATTGTTAAACATATATATGAATTTCAAAAAATACAATCTAAAACTGAAAATCTAATTATTACAAGCGGCGTTCAGCAAGGAATTGACTTAGTAGCCCAGGCACTATTAAAACCTGGGGATTCAATTATAGTCGAAAGTCCATGCTATGGTGGTGCACTTGATATTTTTATAAATAAGGGGATTCATATAATACCTGTCGAGATGGATGAAGAGGGAATTCGCTCAGACTTAATTGAAGATTTGTGCATTAAATTTACACCAAAATTAATTTATGTTAACCCAACCTTTCAAAATCCAACTGGAATCTCAATGAGTAATGGTCGTAGAAAAGAATTAATTCAACTAGCACAACAGTTTCAATTTTTTATTCTTGAAGACGATTCGTTTAGTGATATTTATTTCGAAAAAGCATTTCAATATTACCCAATTAAATATTATGATCAATCAGAACACGTTATCTACATAAAAGGATTTAGTAAAACTTTAGCTCCTGGAGTTAGAATTGCTGCAATGCTGGCAAATGGACCGGTTTTAGAATGGCTGCTTGCAGTTAAAGCTTCAATGGATGTGGGTAGCCCTTTACTAACACAAAAAGCGATTTTACCATTTCTACGAACCGACCGAATGCGAAGTCATGTGGAAAAACTACGGATCGCTCTACAAATTCGTCGTGATACAAGTGTTGAAATACTTTCATCTCTAACTGATCAATTATATTTCCAGATACCTGATGGAGGCTTTAATTTGTGGCTTACATTTCATGAATCCAATTTAGATGTTTTTAACTTATTAAGAAAAGCTAATCATGAAAATATCTCATTCTTACCTGGTGTAGCTTGCTTTAACAACAATACAGATATTTCTTCATTTAGGATTAGTTACTCACTAGTTAGCGAAAATGATTTAGTCAAAGGGCTAGAGAAACTACGCAAGCTAATTAAACAAATATAAAACTATTGTAAAGGTAGGTTAATGTAGAACAAGATGCTTAATTTTAAGAAAATAAACTTATTACCACTCGCCATAACGATGCCAGCAATGATCGTCGGAGTACTAGCTATGATCAATAACCAAGTACCCCCGTCCATTTACGGTCAAAATATTTTAATTGCGATTGTAGGAGGAATCATCTCCTTTTTCGTACTGTTTAGAGATCAGAAATCCACAAAGAAAAAGACAAATATCATTGTCATAACATGCATACTCATCTTATTTTTACTTACCTTTTTGGACAAAGGATTAGACGGTGTACATCGCTGGATCGCAATTGGTCCATTAAGATTTAATATCGCCCTAGTTTTAGTTCCATTAATACTCATTAAACTATCAAGCTTAATAAAATCGAAACCAATTTGGGTTACTTTTGGGTTTGCGTTATTCTTTGCATTGTTATTACTTTTTCAACCAGATGCATCTCAACTAACAGCTTTTACAATCTCTATTTCAATTTTATTCCTAACTATAAAAAAGAATAAAAACATTCAAATACTCCTATTAATTGTTTTTATTCTTTTAATGATCTTAAGCTGGTCGCACTTAGATCAACTTGCCCCAGTTTCTTATGTTGAGGACATTTTAAGTTTAGTAAAGGAAATGGGAATCGGATGGCTAATCATTGGGCTAATCTCCCTTTTTATTTTACCAATGCCGTTTTTCCTATCTCCTCCAACCAATGCAAAACCATTATCATTTAGTCTAGGGACCTATTTTTTGATTTGTATTCTTTCTAGCTTTTTTGGAAATTTTCCAGTACCGATTATGGGTTATGGAACATCGCCTTTTATCGGTTACTTAATTGCAATTACTTGGTATGTTTATCATAAAAAATAAACCAGTAAAATGGTTCATTATTAGACAGTTGTATATGCGTTTGGGCTGTTTTGACTTCCTCATGGGCCTGTTATGAGGAAGTTTTTTTCATTTTTTTGCTGGTTTCCTTCCTCATGAACCCTTCATTTGGATGTTCTTTTTCAACTGCCTGCGATTTTATCCATAACAAAATCAGCAGATGCAGTTAAAGGTAATGCACACAGCCTATCTATAAATGAATAATAATTTTTATCGTAACATCGTAAGTTTCATTCCTTAGCAATAAAAAAAGCAAATAATTAAATAAAATTATCTGCTTTAATATATTTTATTTAATTGATACATCTTTTAAAAATGGAACAAAATTAATCCAAGTTTGACCTGGTGAAAGTTTTATTTCAGTTCCATCTAATGTAAATGGAATGATTCGACCATCTACATTTTTCCATTGTATATTCACATACTTACCATCAACTATATAATATCCTTTTCCACCATGTTCGGTATCAATTGAACGACGACCATAGCTATCAATAATTTGATGGGTCGCTTCTACAACTAAAATATTTTTAATTTGAAGCTGCTTTTCATTCAAGGCATCCTTTGCTACTATTCCATTTTGAACTCGTTGAAATTGTTTCGTTGAATTCGAATACTTGTAAGTCACATTATTTCTTGCATCATGAGAGTATTTTATAAATACTTCTGTAGCAGTTTGCCAAGAGTTATCAAATACTAGGTCCTTCTGCGTAAAATCTAGTGGAATAACTTTTTCGGAATAAGAGTAATGTCTTTGAGCAACTCCTTTTTCAATCCCCTCTTTCAGAATATAAGAATTATGTGGTGCTTTTCTCGTTTTATCTCTTTTAAATAACGTACCGTCGTAGATCAGTCCGTTTAATGCATCAATCATTCCTGAATCCATCATTTGTTTCGCTTTCGGACTATTTCCGTGACAGATAAATAAGGCATGATAACCATTTGCCAAATCAATGTAATAATCTCTGGCACTTCTTACAGGTCCTATCTTCTCAGGTATATTGCTTTGAAAAATGGCTAGAAATCTTGTAATATCTCCTTCTGCTAAAATTTCATAAACAACATCAGCATTGCTCAGACCACTTTGAGGTCTAGCCAAATAATAATTATTCACCATTACTGCAACAGGTCTTTGTTCGCTAACTTGACTTATTGGTAATCCATTTAAAGGAGCGTAAATCGTATCGATTTCTCCTTTATCAATTACATGTTCATTTGAAGGATTTTCATTCTCATTTTTAACTGTTTTTACAGACTTTTCGCCATGCTTACATCCTACTAAAAGCATACTGATCACTATTATTGATAAAATTTTCTTATGCATCGGCTCCCTCACAATCTGTTATTTTGTTAAATTGTATTAAAGAACGGTTTAAATAGAAAGGATTTGTTAGAATTTTTAAAAAAATAATATCATCTGCTAATATATAGAAGTTATTGCTTAATATATGAATTTGTAATGTAAAATAATCAGCTTAAAGTTGTTCTTATTTTATTTGATCTTAAATATTGTATTGTATAAAGATAAGAATGATTAGAGGAGTTGAAGCTAGATGATTGTAGTTCATTATATTGAGAAAAACGTAGAACTATTAAACCAACTACTCAAAAATATACCCTCTGAAGGAGATACTATTCGCATTAAAGGACGAAAAGGTAAAGTATTAAGCGTTAATCATATAAATGATAAACATGTACATGTCATAGTAGAACTAGAAGTTATTAAGAAAGTACAGGTTTTAGCAAAAGATGATAAAAAAAGAAGAAGATAAATTTCAAAATTTAATGGGATATTATTCCCATTATTTTTTTTGAAGTTTAGCCTAGTTTTACAGTTCACCATTCAATTTTTCCACTTAAAACTCTGAACTATACTGCCCAAATGAAAAGTATTTCTTTTTCAAACATGTACGAATCATGATAAACTAAAAAAGTTTGAGTAAATCAAAGTAAAAAGGAGTTTTAATATGGAAATTAAGAGGATCCATCATGTCGCTATTATTTGTTCTAATTATGAAATGTCTAAGCATTTTTACATAAATTTATTAGGTTGTAAGGTAATGAAGGAAACCTATCGAAAGGATCGCGACTCTTATAAATTGGACTTAAGTATCGGAGAAAATGGACAAATTGAGTTATTTTCATTTCCAAATCCACCGAAGCGACTAACAAATCCTGAAGCAGCTGGGTTACGTCATTTAGCATTTACTGTAACGAATATAGAAGAAAGTATTCAATACTTAAAACAAAATGCTGTCTTTGTTGAACCAGTTCGAATTGACGAGTTAACAAATAAAAGATTTACATTTTTCCAGGATCCTGATGGTTCACCGTTGGAATTATATGAAGCATAGAAAAACACCCCCCAATCTTAGTGATAGATTGGGGGGTGTTTGTTTCTTTTAACCTTCTCTTCTCACCACTTAAAGAGAAACCTTTATCCTTTCGGTTAAATTATATGTTTCACCGTTAATTTCTAATGAAACTGGTGGACCATAATCCTTTGTAATTGTTATGTTTTTTTGGGTAATTGTAAATTCTAGTTTTGCCCCTTGCCATTGGAAAGGAAAGGTCATTTTATTCCAATTTGAAGGTAATTTAGGATCAATTTTTAAACGATTGATGTCCATAGAGATATTTGCAAAGCCAAAGATTGCTACTAGCCAATTTGCTCCCATAGGCGCAGCATGAATTCCGTCATCTGATGATTTTGGATTCGGTCCTAAATCGATTAAACATCCTTCTTGAAATAATTGGTAAGACTCTTCCACGTAGTCACATCTTGCAGCAACAATTGCGTGAATTGCTTTACTTATTGGAGAGTCATGAACAGTACGCTCTTCGTAGTATTCTAAATTCTTTTTAACGATTTCCGTTTTGAACAAATCAGGGAAAAGATAAAGCAACATGACGACATCAGCTTGTTTTAAAACTTGAAGTTCATATAGCTCTTGTATAGAATAATCTAATAAAATTTCTCGACTTGCAATAGATTGTCTATATTCCGTTAAGTCAATCTCAGGTTTACTTAAAAATGTATCGTCTTGTGGAATAATATTCTCATCATTTTCGTTTGGTAAATATAATCGTTTTAAAAAATCAGTGCAATTTTGCTTTAACTCTGCATCAGGGTCATTGTATTTCACCATAAAATTTAACGCATTCTGTACATTATAAAAAGCCATATAATTCGTATAAGCATTATTATTTACTTGATCTGTATATTCGTCTGGACCGATGACATTCTTAATAATTAAATCGCCGTTTGAATCAGTTGTCCTACTCACCCAAAAGCGCGCAGTTTCTTTGAGTAGTTCAAGTCCATCACTAGACATAAAGCTTTCATCTAATGTATTTTCATAATATTGTACGACCGAAAATGCAATGTCAGCTACTATATGATGACTTGATTTTTCTAAATTTGAGCTAATCTCTTGTGTTGTATTATTCCCTGAACTTTTCTGTGTTTCTTCTTTTCCGGAAAAAGCACTTGCCCATGGAAATAAAGCACCCTCATAACCTAATTGGTAAGCCTTTATTTTTGCTTCTTTAATATGTTGATATCGATATCTTAGTAATCTTTTTGCAATCTCTGGTTCAGTAAATAAGTGAAACGGTGCAATAAATAGTTCAGTATCCCAAAATATTAAACCATTATTACCCTCGCCTGTTAATCCCCTTGCGCCTATGCTCAATCGATCATCATGCGCCGGAGTCATTGCTTCTATGTGGTACATAGAGAAATCCAAAGCTAACTGATCCGCTTGATCCTTTGATGTGATAACGACTCTTTTTTGCTTCCAAAAATCCTGCCATTTAATTGCTGTACTATTTCTCAAATTATCATAACCCTCTGATAAAAATTTCTGTACAGTATTAACACAAGCTGCAGAAGGATCTTCCCGTAACATGTCATTAGATGTATAAACTGAGCTAATTTTTGAAAACTCAACAGCTCGCTCGACAACGAGATCTTGTGTAATGGAGGCTAGAAGTCGATTATTTAACGTAAAATATGAAACCTCGCTCTCATCAGGAATTACACAACATGTTGCGATTGCAATTTTATGTTTAGTCTCAGTCGTTTGATAAACACCATGCATAATTTGATTATCCATTATTCTTACTAATTCTTCTGTAAGTTCATTCTTTTGTTGACCGACACACTCCGCGTTAATACCTGTTTTTATTTTAATCTTTGCATTACAATCTAAAGCTGTGACAGTAACTTTTGAAGCAAGTAAATGTAAATCATCCTTTGAAACAAAACGCTGAAACTTAAAGTGGAATCGCTTTCCATCTTTATTCTTCCAAATTACCTCTCTTAAAAGTTCGCCGGTCAGCATATTTAATTTCCGATCATAAAATGTAAATTGACCAGTTGCATTTGAAAAAATATCACCATTGATTTCAATTTCCATTCCAATTAGATCTGGAAGATTTACAAGCTTTGTCGTTTGACTTGGAGATAGCTGATTATAGATACCCGATATATACATCCCTCTTTTTTGTCCTTCATAGTCTTCTTCATGACAAGACCGTAAACCTAAGTAACCATTACCTAATGCCATTAAACTTGCATATTTATTAATTAATTGTTCGTCAAACTCTTTTTCAGTAATTAAATTTACTTCACTCATATAGTTAAACTCTCACCTTTATAAAAATTCATATAATAAAAGTTTGCAATAAATCATCTTATTTTAAACTTGAAATGATAAAAATATTCGGCAATAAAAAAATCGCGTCTTTGTTTCCGACACGATTTTTCCTTACAGTTCTTTATTATTTTTTTTCGAGAGTTAATTGCCAAGATACACCATATTGATCATTCACCCATACAAACTTTTCACTGAATGGATATGACTGCAAAGGCATTAGTACTTCTCCACCTTGACTTAATTGTTTGTATGCATTTTCAATTTCTTCATCTGTTTCACAAGTTACATATAATGAAACGGCAGGTGTAAACGTAAATTTATGTTTAACGGTACTATCAATGCACATAAATTGTTGGCCGTTTAATGTGAAAGTAGCATGTATTACTTTCCCTTCAAACTCACCCATATCTGCTCCATAACGCGAAATATTCACAACCTCTGAATCTTTAAATAGCGACATATAAAAATTCATCGCTTCTTCTGCTTGTCCTTCAAACATTAAAAACGTTGTAATTTTTTGCATTTAAGTCGACTCCCTTTTTCATATAGATTAAACATTCATTGTGTCCATAATATTGGATTTATATTGACTTCATTTCCTCATCTAATTTGTTAAAAATACAATGAAGCTCCTCTTTAGAGATTGTTGAATATAAGTCTCCAATACTAATCTCGCAATAACAAACTTCCTTATTAACTGGCCTTAAGTTACCTGTCATACCAATTTTTGTTTCTTCATGAATTGATTGAAGTATGTTTTTAATCTTTTCAATTGGCGCATTAAAATGAACATGAAACATATTAGAAACTGGAATAGTTGGTATAGTATTGATTGATTGGCAACTATTAAAGAAATTGGCTAACTCAACTGCATTTTCATAGTATTGCTCCATTTTATTTGCTCTTTGATCAAAGTAATAATTTGCACTTATTATGTATGGATAAAGACTAATTAAATCTCCTCCATGTCTTCTTTTCCAAACTTTTGATTCGTTGATAAAAACTCGGTCACCAGCAAGAATTGCTCCTGCTACTCCCCCAATTCCCTTATAAAATGACATATAAACACTATCAAATAAGCTACATAATTCAGAAGCTGTCTTCTTATAGTATGGGAGAATTTCCATTAATCTAGCACCGTCTAAATGCAATTTTATTCCCTTTTCACGGCAGTATGAAGAAATTGATTCTAGTGATTCATATGATGGTAGTTGTCCACCAATTTCCCGCTGTGGTAATTCTAATAATAAACAAGAGATTTCCTCATCCATTGCTAAAACATCCTCTAACTCAATAACACGACTTTTATCTGCTAATAAAATAGGCTGTATATTATGCAACTTCTTCAAGCCATCTTCTTCATGAATTTCTAAATGTGATAAAGGATGATAAGCAACTTTATTAATTCCTTTTTCATCACACCAGATTCTTAAAGCGATTTGCTGAGCCATCGTACCACTTGGGAAAAACACCGCAGATTCCTTACCTAAAAAATCTGCCATTTTCACTTGAAAATCGTCAATAAAATTCCCAGCTCCATAAAGATCGCTTTCTTCACTACCGTCGAAGTCTTTTAGTGCATCCTTTAATACTTGAATATTTCTAAATCCATTTCCCGCCAATTGTTTGTTTGTATTTTTAAATGATTTTATAAAAGGGTCAATATTACTCAAATTGAACTCTTCCTTCCGATTATTTAATTTACTATTCTCCCACTTAAAAAAATTCTCCATAAAAGCGAATAAATCCTTGAATCTGATAAAATTAGTAAGTTAACCTGTAGACTAAAAATCTTTCATTTGGATTTTTCATATAAGCATCTGCTAATAAGATCTCTTGTTTTAATTCAAAGGCGGTCTGATTTTCTAAAAAAAATATATAATCATCAGAACTATAATACAAAATGATTTCAACATCTCTTTTTGATTGTTCAACTGAAATTAATATGTTATTTATGATATTCATAAAAATTTGGATTGAAAAAGGATTAAAAAAATAGAAACAATTATCTAATGGATTAATTTGATAATCTTCAGCCAAGCAGCAATAAAACTGTATTTTATCTTCACTTGTCCTTGTTTTTTTTATGTAATTTTTTTTATTTTCAACAGCTTCATTATAATATTTTTCATTCATTTCAATTCCAACGACTGTAGCATGAAATAAGCTATTTAAATAGAAATTTAATCTTCCTTTACCACATCCGAAGTCGACTATTCGATCATCGCTTGAAAGTATGTATTGTTTAAATAGTTGTTGTAGTGCGCTATATGGTGTTGGCTCATACCGATGATAATGAAAAGATTCATTAAATCCTTTTTGCTCTCCTTCTGTCTTTATATTCAGTAGGGTATCATAATACTTATCGTCCATTTTTCCACGACCATTCGAACTAATATTTTGTATGTATCCTTATCATACCGTTTCTAAATAGTTCAGTCTAACCTAAAAAAAGAAGCGTGTTATTTAAACACGCTTTAACTTAAATTTCTTACCCGATCCAATATATTTTAATAATGATAGATCATCTTCAATAATCATTCCTATTACATTTACTTTCTCATCGCTTGGTAGATTCGTATGCATAATTTGTAACTCACCTTTATATCTGCCATATAATTCATTATCGATTGTAATAGAACCTATGTTTCTTATGATTGTATTTGCTGGTTTTAGACTATTCTCGCCAAAGCTACCGTATAATCTAGATTCCATTGAACGAATACAATCTCGTGCAGGATCTTCGCGATTGGTGTGAATCTTCTCCACTATGGCAAGGGTTTCTTCATCTTGTACATACGGTCTATATCTTAATTCAATAAAATCCTTTGTTTTTGATAGAGCCTCCATCGTTTCTATTTTTATACTAATATCACCAACTAAAACTTTATCAATGTAACAGTTTTGAGTTAGGTCTAAGTAAGCTAGCAGGGGGTTAATTCCACGGTGTTTTTCTAATGTTGGTAGTCCTTTAAATAGTGGTCCTCTCATTTCATCATCACCAGGAATAAATGCCATTGTTGAAATTCCAAAGCTTTTTAACCATTTGTTTTTTTCGATTAAATAAGTTGTAGCTAAGCCAGTTTCTGGACGAGGATAAAAGTTATGCCAAGCTTCCACGTTTTTAGTTTGTAATCCGCATTTAAGTAATTCGTCTAAAAATGCAGGCGTAAGTGTACTAGCATTAAGTGCAATCTTCATTTTTTTAGAAAGATCTGCTATTTGGTTTTCATTTAATCCGTAATCTACTCGTAATCCAGTAACTCCCCAATTTTGTAATTCGCCTACGTTTGAGTAATCTAACCCTAAATGTGTAAGTGATTTTGCTGAAATATCTGCCATAAGCTCCATTTCATTTTCCATTGCCCATGACCCAAGTTGTTGAAGAAGTTTTTTATAAGTTGAAGGGTCATCTTCTGGTATGTGTAGTGATGTAAAGATTGAATGAAATCCATTTTGTTTTGCTAGTTCGATATACTTTTTATTCTTATCATTATTTTTTTCAGATAAATAGATTGATATACCTAGCATAGTCTCTTTCCTTCCCTACTATTAGATTTATACTATTTGGTTTTCATTTTAACCCCATGAAACAAAAAGTCAATTAAACAATTTAAATATATGAAATTATATTTTATTATAAAATAATATATGTTCCTATTAAACAATTAAAAACAAAAAAGAAAGACAACAATAAGTTGCCTTTCTTCAGTTCATTATTATTTATATACTACGATTGATCCAACTGATTTGTCTTTCGATTGACCATTAACTCGAACTTTTAAACCAAAGTGTCCGATGTTACGACCAGCATCTGGTAAGAATGTATTATTATAGTCTTTGCTATCATTAAATAAAGAGACAGCTTCTTGACCTGGAGATTTTAATACTTCTCCTGTTGGATAAGTAATGTTATAACCTGATGTTGAATTTAATCCGAATGCCGCATCCGCTACATGGAAACGTGAACTTGCTTGAGCGCCATAGTTCCATAATAAATTAGTATCGTCGTGAGCATCAACAACACCTAAGAAACCATCACCTGGGTGAATACCTGACCAGTTTTCTGTGAAGCTATCATCAACATACCATACTACTAAACCACCATCATAGCTTAATAGAGAGCCTCCACGATTAATATGAGCTAACCCTTCGTCAGCGCCTTTATGGTTACGCCATTCTAGTAAGTAGTAATGATCTGAATATTTGTTACCATCAGACTTAGAAAATCCTTTTAAAGTAAATGGAGAAGTTGCTTTTTCTCCACCATCTTCAACAATTGTAGCGCCATCTGCTACTACTTTAATATTATCTGCAAAGAATCCAACATTTGAAGTACCCCAGTCAGTTGCTGAACGTAAACGAAGCTGAATTTTTTGGCCTTTATATGCTGATAAATCAAAGCTTTGTGCTTGCCATCCATTTGAGTTCCCAGTGAAACCAGGCATTGAATTTATGATTGTTGGGTATCCTTCAGATACAACGTCACTTCTTGTGTTATTGTTACCTAATGATTTCCAAGTTGCTCCATTGTCAGTTGAAACTTGAACAAATGCGAAATCCCATTGTTCTTCGATATCATACCAAGCGTCAAAAGTTAATGTTGCTGAAGATTTTCCTGTTAAATCTACAGAAGTAACCATGCTATTATCCATTTCATCTGCTTGTCCACCCCAATACTCATAAGTGCCAGCAGCTGGTGTATTAATAGATGTTACTTTTTTCGGTAAATTCACCTGAATAGCTTGGTTGTTTTGACCAAGTGGTGAATTTGCTTGATCTAATAAGAATTGAGTACCTTTTGTAGATACATCTTCCCAATTTACAACAGTTGGGTTCGTCCATTTTCCACCTAAAGTAGATTGGAAATATGATTTTGCCCAAGGAGAGAATCCTGTTGGCTCTGTTCCAGGGATTTTACCTGCCCAAGAACCAGCTGACATGATTGACCAATATTCAACAGCTTCACCAGCACCAGAGTAAATTGTATCGTACTCATCTGGTAAGCCTAAATCATGACCATATTCATGTGCGAATACGCCAGTTGCACCATCTTCAGGCATCATTGTGTAGTCATAGAAGCCTGGTAAGCCTAAACCAAGACCATCTGGATCTACGAATTTAGCAGAACGGTGTGACCAAATTGCATTGTCTCCTTGTGCTCCACCGCCAGCTTCTTGTCCCATACCTGAGTGAATGATTTGAAGATGATCAACTAAACCATCTGGCTCCCAGAGGTTTCCGTCTCCATCTAAATCATGTGGATCTTCTAAATCGTAATCTTGTAAAGGAACTCCTGCAGCTTTTGCAGCAGCATATGCATCAATTACTAATTGTTTTGATCCACCTGGTGTTACGTTATCATGTCCAGTTTTAGAATCTGCTCCGTAATATTCAGCCGTACCTGGTACCTTTAACCAGCCATATGCTTTACCTTCAACTGTATAAGTTCCACCAGATTGTTGTTCATAATATTGTTTTTGGGAAAGGAAATTTTCTCCGTTTGGACCTTTTACTCCATTTTCACCAAAAATCATATCTTCAAAGTGTTGTTGATTATAATCTTTGTACCAGTTGTCTGTTTCTTCCTTCTTAATTGTGTTATGAGGAAGATCAGAATACTCAACCATTAATGTTAAAAGTTTCCCCTTCTTTTGAATACCAGGAGAAGCTGATTCTTTAACTGGATCAGGAGTACCTTTTAATTGACCATTTTTCTTACCGTTTCCGTGTAATAGGCCATTATTAAAATCTTTAAATTTACCATGTTTTGCAGCTTCTGCTTTTTTCGCTTTGCTAGCAATTGGATCTTTTCCTGTTACTAGATCTGCTTGACCTTTAACCTCTAAATATTTTTGTAATGCAGCTTGTTTCTGTGCTTTAGAAGCATTTGCAGAAATCACACCACGTTTAACCAGTGCAGCTAATAACTTTTCGTCATTAACTAACGATAAATCTAAAGTACTTTTTGAATGCTTCGCTAATGTACTATGTACTTTACTCAAGCTTTCAGATGATGCAGTTTTTAATGGAATCCCAGAAAATAACGTTCCGGCAACCATCACTGATGCAAAACTAGTTACGACAAACTTGTTCAAAATAAGCCCCCCTTAATAATTTTCGAAGTACATTTTAATAATATTCTAAAAATTCTAGAAATCACAGAGGGTTTTATTCACCAAATAGTTACAAAATTCTAAATAATATGACAGAAAACTCACTATTTTTCATAAATAAATGACGAAACACGTCAGTTTTTATAACTTGCTTTTTCCAAATTTCGTTCTTTAGTCTTATATTATTCTTTTAGTCTAGTTTTTGAAATTAGCACTTTAGCATTATTAAAATTAGATTAAAAATAAAATTGAAAATGTAAAATATGTAATTATAACTAGATCAAAAAATTCTCTCTTCAAATTTTGACATTTTTTTCCTTATTTATATAACAAAAAAAGAAGATAAATCAAAAATTATTTTTGCCTATCTTCCTTGAGTAGTTATTTAATTAGATTACCTTCTTAATTTACCTGCTTCTTCACTATACTCATGCAGTTTACTCGATACTTTGTTTCCGATTCGGTTAAAGCATATAACATATAATGAATCGATTATGTTTTGCTGTGCCATTTTTGAAGCGATACTTCCTATTCGATTATCTTGTTCCATGTCAGGTGTGCAAAGCTTGATATCAGCTTCCTTAAATAACGGAGACTTGCCAAGCTTAGTAATCGCTATGATGGTTGCTCCCTTTTTCTTAGCAAAACGAGCAAGCTCTAATACATCCTTTGTTTTCCCTGAATTAGAAACAGCAACAAAAATATCGCCTTCTTCCATATGACCTACTAAAGTGATTACCATATGGAAATCAGGAGACATAATGGCATGGTAACCAATTTTCCCAAATTTATATGCTCCGTCCATAGCTGATACAGCTGAACCGCCTACTCCATAAAATATAATCTTCTTAGCCTTTACAATTTCATCTGTTGCTTTTTCTAATTCTCTTTTATCTAAAGTAGATACCGTAGCTTCAATAGCTGCTTTATTTACATAAGTGACTTTATTAAATAAATCATACGGTGTGTCTTTCTTATCCATAACTGAAAAATCATTAATATTCATTTCAGCAACAGTTAAGTCTCTCACTAATGCTATTTTAAAGGCTTTAAAACTACCGATTCCAATTGTTTTACAAAATCTAACAACACTCGCTTCACTAGCTCCTGTATTGTTAGAAATATCTTTAGTCGTTAAATTTGGTACAATTTCAGCATGATCCATTATATAAACTGCTATTTTCTTTTCGGCTTGCGTAAATCGATCCATATAATTTTCAATTTTCGATAAGATTGTTAAATGTTTCATTTACTAAACACCTTTCTGCTAAAAACAAGCAAAATACTATTATTCTCTATTATGAACCAAATGATAAGAAAATCATATTAATAACCAAATTAAAGATATTTTTTAGTTCTTTCTACATAAATTTTGAAAGATATCAAGGTTTGGAAAGTATTCTTACAGTCCTTCCGCTAACACTTGAAACCCTATGCACTATTGTTCAAGTTATTTTTCAACACTCTGAAAAGTGTAGGAAAAAATATTCCCTACACTTTTCAGAGTGTTGAATAATGAGCTTGTCAACTACGCTAACTTTTGATTGATTTCCACTAAAACCTGTTATGAGGAAGTATCTTTTATTTTTCTCTAGTTTAATTCCTCATGAACCTGTTATGAGGCAGTATATTTCTATTTTTAGCTGG
>NZ_NUGT01000026.1 GCF_002574545.1 Bacillus sp. AFS055030 | reverse complement strand
AACTTCCCACAAACAATGCCGGCATATATGGGACCAAACGCAAACTTCCCACAAACATTACCGGCATATATGGGACCGAACGCAAACTTCCCACAAACATTACCGGCATATATGGGACCAAATGAAAATTTCCCACAAACAATGCCAGCATATATGGGACCAAATGAAAATTTCCCACAAACAATGCCAGCATATATGGGACCAAACGGAAACTTCCCACAAACAATGCCGGCATATATGGGACCAAACGCAAACTTCCCACAAACATTACCGGCATATATGGGACCAAATGAAAACTTCCCACAAACAATGCCAGCTATGGACTATCCAAAGTTCCAAGGCGGACCAGTTGTGTCACCATATGCTACAGGACCTAATACTCCTATGTATCGTGATGCATCAGAACCTTATTTTGATCCAAATTCGCAATTATTTACTCCTTATGCACAAAATCAGTCTTCATACGGAGTGCCTTATTTCGAGGAAGATGAACAATAAAGAATTTTATGTAAAAGGCGATTAATTTCTAATCGTCTTTTTTTTATTTTAACCATTTTGATACAGGAATAAATTGGAGTTTTATTTAATTTCCGTGTAAAAGCCTTCAGAGACCACTTTTTACTTAAAATGAATTTCAAACCATCAATTAACAATTTAAAATCCACTTAAAAAGGTCAACCTAACTTTGTAATACAATTTTAGTATTACAATTGGTTGTAATTAAAGGGAGGGTTTTATATTGAATAAAAAAGGTCTTATCGTTGCTACAGGTACGTTGCTAACAGCTTTAACATTATCTGCTTGTGGAACAGACAATAATGCCATGAATGACCATAAAAGAAATGTTGGTTATGATAAAGTAAACTTCAATAGACCGACGAACCCTTATGCTGTTAATGATCGTTATGAAAACGTTAACTATCCGAATAACCAAGATTATTTCACAAAGAGAAATAATCACTTCGGAAATGATCGTATAAATGAAGGATTAGGTAGTGAGTATACTAATGATGGCGTAATCCATGATGGAACATATGGAAGAAACCTCAATAGAAACTACACAATGGATCAAGTTCGTTATAATAATGATTTAAACACAGCTCCTCTTGTACCATATACAAATATTAGTTACAACACTAATATGAATGCGGGTGAACGAAAGTTTGCTGACCAAATTTCTAAACGAGTAGAACAAATGTCAAATGTAGACAATGCAACCACGGTTGCTGTTGGTGATCAGGTTCTTGTTGCAGTAGATTTGGTAAATGAAAATATTGATCAAAGCGCATTTCGTTCTAAAATAAAAGACACTTTATCACCATACACGACTGGTAAAAAAGTATATGTAACATTTGATGGAACAATTTTAAATAATTTAAAAAACATTACAAATAATGTTCCAAATGCCACTAAAAATGTGTTATACGATACAAAAAAAAATGTTAAACATATGTATCGTAATGTAAAAAATGATGTTAAGGATGCTACTAATCCAAACCGATAACAAGCCATTTTTACATTAAAAAGGAAGAAGCTTTCTTGCTTCTTCCTTTTTTAAAGTATCGTGAATATAGTAAGTTTTAGGAATCGGTTTTCACTATGCTTTAGAAAAATTATTCATTTTAGTTTTAGCATAGTTAACTAATGCGTTTGATGAGGTTCAAACAATATGGTAAAGTGATTTTTAGGTTGACCATAAGTACGAAGTGGTCAATTGGTTAAATAGAGAATTTTGAGGTGAGTTTTTTGAAAAAGCAAAATATTTTACAAGCTGCCACAAAGTCATTTACTATTTTTGGCTATAAAGCAACTACAATGAGTCAAATCGCCAAACAAGCAAACGTTGGAAAGGGAACAATCTATACTTTCTTCAAAAATAAAGAAGAATTGTTTGATGAAATCATTAATAATTTGATTGCTGAAATGAAATTTTTAGCAGAACAATCCATTCATGATGAAGATTCATTTATTGAAAAAGCTCATAAAGGGATTGAAGTATTTATTGCATTTCACAATGAACATGAATTGACTATAAAGTTACTTCAGGAACAAAAAGAAATTGGAACTACTGTAGTACATGACGCATTAAAAAGGTTGAATCAATCAATCATTTTATACATACAGAAAAAAATTGAAGAAGCAATCGCAAAGAAAGAAATTGTTGAATGTGATCCAGAAATAACTGCTTTGGTCATGTTTCGACTTTATACAACACTTAAAATCGATTGGGAGAAAGAGCACGAAGCACTAAGTCCTAGAAAAATTACTGAGTTATTTAACTTTTATATCCTAAATGGTTTATCAAAAGGTCAGGATTAGAGGTCAGGGTTAGGAGGAGAAAATGTTGATTTTTAAATTAGACAATAAAGATAAAAAAATGGCAAATTCAATTCTAAATGTACAGCTACCTGCATATATGGTAGAGGCAAAGCTAATCAATTTTGAAGGAATACCGCAATTAAAGGACAATGTCGAAAGTATTAGAGAATCCAAAGAAATCTTTATCGGTTATGTAATTGAGAATGATTTAAAAGGATTTTTGGCCTATTCAGAAGACGAAAACGAGTATCAAATATGCAGACTAGTAGTACATCCTAGTTACTTTAAGCGGGGCATTGCTAGTAAATTAGTTGATTATTTTTTAAATGAAATTGCCAAAAAGAAAAAGATAATTGTTTCAACAGGATCGGAAAATCTACCAGCCATTAATTTATATAAATCATTTGGATTTAAATTTCAAAAAAGTATTGAAGTGGCACCTAATTTTTTTATATCTTTATTTGAAAATAAATTTAATTAAGTTTTCATAAAGTGTTCATATTAATTTGATTCTCTTTAAATCGTTAAATGCTAAAATTAGATTGAGGTTCATAAAACATTTTTTCACCCCTTTCCTAAAGACGACTCTTTAGGTTTTTTTTGTTTAGAAGATTAATGGCATTTTAAAACTTTTAAACATCTTGGATAAAGATAAAAGGAAAGGTCAAACTAAAAAAGCTTGTATGATTTTGTCTAAAGGAGTGGATGTTTGTGAAAAAGTTCATTTTATTATTTGTTTGTTTACTAGCTTTCTTAATTCCAGCACAAACTGAAACATTGGCAGCTCATAATGATCTTCATCAGAGTTCTAACAAAAAGGGGATTACAATCATTTTACATAAAGTATATATAAACGGTGAAGTGATTGAGGAGATTTATATAAATCAACACAAAACGCTGGGACAAGTAAAAAAAGAATTTAAGGGTTGGAAAGTCATAGAAGAAAATGATGATCAGATCGTGCTATTGAAAAAAATAAATGATCTTTCACCTACTTTGAAGTCGAAAGGCTATTTAGGAATAAATCCAAATGGAGTTTTAAATTTATATATCGGAGTACCGAGTGGAAATAATATTATTGAATCTTTTTTTCAAATCGATACGAATAAATTAGAAGTAAATAAACAAAAGCAGCTAGAAAGAGGGATTAAAATATCGACCAAAAATCATTACGATTATCTATTACATTATTTAAAAGAGTATGAAAGAATCGTAAATTGAATTTCGGAATTCAACTATATATGATCTAAATAAAGAATCCACAAGGTAATTCATTCTCCTTGTGGATTTGTATTTGGAGGTTCAAATCACTTTACCTCATTTCTTTCCCATTCACTTCGCAAAATTGAATAAACATAAGTATCATGCGCTGTACTACCTTGTACTAAATATTTGCGGAGTAGCCCCTCATTCGTAAATCCTATTTTTTCTAGAAGTTTTTGGGAAGGTAGATTTTCTGGATAAACGATCGCTCCAATTCGATTTAGTTGAAGAATATGAAATCCATATGATAATAATGCTTTTAAAGCTTCTGTCGCAAACCCTTTTCTCCAATAGTCTGGGTGTAGTTCATAGCCAACTTCAGCCCTTTTGTTTCGTTCTTGATACGCAGTAAAACCACATGTTCCGATTAATTTATTTGTTTCACTATCAATCATCCCCCAACGGATGCCAGTGCGCGTTTCATACATTTCTCTAAACTGATGAATGACGTCCAATACTTCACTACTATTTTTTAGTGCATCTAGTCCATAATATTTGGTGACATCTTCTCTTGATAAAATAGTAAATATTCGATTAAGATCAGTGACTTTAATTTCTCTTAAATAAAGTCGCTCGGTCTTTAGAATTGGAAACATGTTCAAATCAAAATGGCCTCCCTATGGATTTTCTTAAGTATTGTGCTTAAAATGTGTACTTATATTTATAGTCATTTTTATAATAAATTTTTTATTTAAATCATATGTATAAAATTTTTATTTTCGACAGTCGACTATTTTTTTCCTTCTTCTATCTATGGTACAATGGAATACATGTAAAAAGGGGAGAAAACCATGTACGAATACATAATTGGAAAGATCGAATGGGTTGGACCAGAATATATAGTAATTGATCATAATGGAATGGGCTATCAATTATTTACTCCTAATCCATATGTTTTTAGACCTTCAAATGAAATCATAAAAGTTTATACTCATCATTATGTAAGAGAAGATGTTATGATGCTATATGGTTTTAAAACACTAGATGAACGTACTTTATTTCAAAAATTGTTAAGTGTGTCAGGAATCGGTCCTAAAGGTGCCTTGGCAATTGTTGCGACTGGAGAGCCAAATCAAATTGTGCAAGCGATAGAGGAAGAGGATGAGGTATTTTTAACAAAATTTCCTGGTGTTGGTAAAAAGACAGCAAGGCAAATGATCCTTGACTTAAAAGGAAAACTTGAAAAAGTCTTTGGAGCAGTTCAAGTTGATTTATTTACTGATCTAGATGCAGTTGAAGAAAAAGAAAATGCAGCATCTTCATTAGATGATGCAATTGAAGCTTTAAAAGCATTAGGCTATGCAGAAAAAGAAGTTAAAAAAATCGCACCGTTATTAAAGACTGAGAAACTGTCAACTGATGAATATATTAAAAAAGCACTTCAATTACTATTGCAAGCTAAGAGGTGATGGGAATGGATGACCGAATTTTATCAAGTGAAAGTAGTGGAGAGGAACTTGATCAAGAGCTTTCACTAAGGCCTCAATCATTAAGGGAATATATTGGGCAAGATAAAGTTAAAAAGAATTTGCAAGTTTTTATTGAAGCTGCAAAAATGCGAAATGAGTCTTTAGACCATGTTCTATTATACGGTCCTCCTGGATTAGGTAAAACCACTTTAGCAGCGATTATTGCGAATGAACTAGGTGTTGGATTCAAAACGACTTCAGGACCAGCAATTGAGCGTCCTGGAGATTTAGCAGCTATTTTGACTTCACTTCAACCAGGTGATGTATTGTTTATCGATGAAATTCACCGATTGCCACGAACTGTAGAAGAAGTACTTTACCCAGCAATGGAAGACTTTTTCTTTGATATCGTAATTGGAAAGGATGCAACTGCTAGGTCGGTAAGAATTGATTTGCCACCATTTACTTTAATAGGTGCAACAACTAGAGCTGGTCTCCTTTCTTCACCACTTAGAGATCGTTTTGGCGTATTAAATCGATTAGAATTTTATACAGTTGAACAGCTAGCATTGATCGTTAAAAGGACAGCAGAATTATTTGGAATGGAAATTGAAAATGATGCTGCCCTAGAGGTAGCTAGAAGATCTCGTGGAACACCTCGAATTGCAAACCGTTTATTACGAAGAGTTAGGGATTTTGCACAAGTTCAAGGGAGTGGAATTATTACCTTTGAAATAGCAAAAGACTCATTAATCCAAATGCAGGTAGATGAAGCAGGTCTAGACCATATCGATCATAAATTGTTACTAGCTATCATTGAGCGATTTAAAGGCGGACCTGTTGGGGTTGATACGATTGCAGCTTCGATCGGGGAAGAGTCACAAACGATTGAAGATGTTTATGAGCCATATTTACTTCAAATTGGATTTCTTCAGAGGACACCTAGAGGACGAATTGTAACTGATTTAACATACAAACATTTTGGATTGCAGGTGCCAAATCAATGATTGATCTGTCAAAAATTCTAATTACATTAGGAATTATCTTATTAGTTGTTGGATTGTTTATTCGATTTGTAGGGAAACTACCAGGCGATATTTTTATTAAAAAAGGAAATGTATCGTTTTACTTTCCGATTGTAACATGTATTATTATCAGTATTTTACTTTCACTTATTTTTTCATTATTTGGGAGAAAATAAAAGAGTACGAATAAATAGAGTTTGGAATAGGGAATAGTGCATACTCTCCCTTTCTCCTTACCTCTGAAATTTATGAGGTGTATAGAAATGGATGTAAATTTATTTGATTTTGATTTACCTGAAGAATTGATTGCTCAAACTCCTTTGTTGGACAGAGAAGCATCGAGACTAATGGTATTACATAAAGAGTCTGGAAATGTTGAGCATAAACAGTTTCCAGATGTGTTAGATTACTTACAAGAAAGCGATTGTTTAGTTTTAAACGAAACAAAAGTCATGCCTGCTCGACTATTTGGTGTGAAAGAAGATACAGGTGCCCAAATAGAAGTATTATTACTGCAACAAGAAGAGCAGGATGTATGGGAAACATTAGTTAAGCCTGCTAAAAGAGTAAAAGAAGGTACAATTATTTCATTTGGAGATGGCAGATTAAAGGCGGAATGTGTAGGAACTAGTGATCAAGGTGGAAGAAAATTAAAATTCCAATATGATGGAATTTTTTATGAAATCTTAGACCAACTAGGTGAAATGCCACTTCCTCCATATATTAAAGAAAAATTAGAAGATAGAGATCGTTACCAGACTGTGTTCGCTAAAGAAATTGGTTCAGCGGCAGCGCCTACAGCAGGTTTGCATTTTACAAAGGAACTCTTAGCGAAAGTTCAAGAAAAAGGTGTAAAGTTAGCATTTATTACATTGCATGTAGGGTTAGGTACATTCAGACCAGTAAGTGTAGAATCGATTGAAGAACACGATATGCACTCGGAATACTACTATATGTCTGATGAAACGGCTAAACTGTTAAATGAAACAAAAGTAAACGGTGGTAGAATCATTACTGTTGGAACAACTTCTACTCGTACAGTTGAAACGATTGCTACAGCTAATAACGGTAAGTTTGTAGGGGCTAGTGGTTGGACGTCTATCTTCATTTTCCCAGGATATAGATTTATGGGAATAGACGGGATGATTACGAACTTCCATTTACCAAAATCAACTTTAATTATGCTGATTAGTGCATTAGCTGGAAGAGAACCAGTTTTATCTGCTTATAAAGAAGCAGTAGATCAAAAATATCGCTTTTTTAGCTTTGGCGATGCAATGTTAATACTTTAAGAATTGAAAGGAATCGAAAAATGACAGCAATTCGTTATGAACATATTAAAACTTGTAAGCAAACAGGTGCGAGATTAGGAATTGTCCATACTCCACATGGTTCATTTGAAACTCCAGCATTTATGCCTGTTGGAACATTAGCCACTGTTAAAACAATGGCTCCTGAAGATTTAAAAGCAATGGGATCTGGTATTATTTTAAGTAATACTTATCATTTATGGTTAAGACCTGGTCATGAGATTATTAAAAAAGCAGGTGGCTTACATAAATTTATGAACTGGGATCGTGCAATTTTAACTGATTCAGGTGGATTCCAAGTATTTAGCTTAAGTCAATTCCGAAAAATAGAAGAAGAAGGCGTACATTTCAGAAATCACTTAAATGGCGATAAATTATTCCTTTCACCTGAAAAGGCGATGGAAATTCAAAATGCATTAGGTTCTGATATTATGATGGCATTTGATGAGTGTCCACCATATCCTGCTGAGTATGATTATATGAAACGTTCAGTTGAAAGAACTAGCAGATGGGCAGAGCGTTGTTTAAATGCTCACGAAAGACCAGAGGATCAAGGATTATTTGGTATTGTACAAGGTGGAGAATACGAAGAACTTCGTAAACAATCTGCAAGAGATTTAGTTTCTTTAGATTTCCCAGGTTATGCAATTGGTGGATTATCAGTTGGTGAACCAAAGGATGTAATGAATCGTGTTTTAGAATTTACGACTCCTTTACTACCAACGGATAGACCAAGATACTTAATGGGTGTAGGTTCTCCTGACTCATTAATTGATGGCGCAATACGAGGAGTAGATATGTTTGACTGTGTACTTCCAACGCGTATCGCTCGAAATGGTACATGTATGACTAGTGAAGGTCGATTAGTTATTAAGAATGCAAAATATGCAGAGGATTATACGCCATTAGATCCTAATTGTGATTGTTATGCATGTAAAAACTATACAAGAGCATATATCCGTCATTTAATCCGATGCGAAGAAACGTTTGGAATGCGATTGACTACTTACCATAACTTACATTTTCTGTTACAATTAATGGAACAAGTTCGCCAAGCAATCCGCGAAGACCGTTTAGGTGATTTCCGAGAAGAGTTTTTTGAACAATACGGTTTTAATAAGCCGAACGCTAGGAACTTCTAAAATTTACATAGAGAAAGGAAGATTTAGATGGGCAATGGTTTAATGGGGATTTTACCTCTAATATTAATGTTTATAGTTTTCTACTTCTTACTAATCCGTCCACAACAAAAACGTCAAAAGCAAACAGCTCTTATGCAAGCTGGAATTAGCAAAGGCGATATGGTTGTAACAATCGGTGGATTACACGGTTTAGTTGATGCTGTTAACGAAGAAAATAATACAATTACATTAAAAACTGCTGATGGATCACGTATGGTATTTGAAAGAAACGCTATTCGTGAAACAAGAACACAAGCTTAATTTTAATTAATTGTGTCGTAAGAAACGCTAGTTCCGTTTGGAAACTAGCGTTTTGTTTATTTTGTAAGGAATTAATGTCCGAAGTGTTTAGACAAATAATGAATGATCAGACTGATTATTTATTATAAGATTTATTACTTGCAGCATTCACTCCAAAAATAGACCCTAACATACAAACCCCTAAGAAAATACCATGATACATAAGTTGTTCCTGTGAAAAAGTTCGATCATAGCCAAGAAACTGTACAAAAAATACAAAAATAGAATATACTCCACTCGTTAATAAGCCAAGAATCCAACCTTTTTCTTTCCCTTTCGCTCCTGTAACAAAACCACCAATTAACATAACGATAAATGATAGGATCAGAGTTGTTGTTGTGACACTTGCTTCTGTAAGTGAAGTTAGTTTAAGTAGTAATGATAAAATTAAACTAATTGACAATACTAAAAGTAGAATAGTTAAAAAGCCAAAAGAGACAGCTACAGCTGTTTTTTTCATTCATATTCCCCCTTGTACACTCTTTTAATACAAGCATATTCATGAGATGGATTTTTAGAATACTTATAGGGCAATTACAAATAGTAAAATTATGAACAAATTTCTACTATATTATTTTCTTAGTGGATAATTGTAGTATTCGTACTCATATTTTCAAGTGTTAAGCGCTAAGGAACATTTTTTTTAAATTAACAAGTTTTTGGATGTGAGGGTAAGTAAAATGGAATTAGGTTCAATGACGATTCGTACCATTTCAATCTATTTAATTATTGCGTTATTCTTTCGATTAATGGGAAAAAGAGAAATTGGAGAGTTAAGCTTATTAGATTTAGTTGTTTATATATTGTTAACTGAAATAGCAGCTATCGGAATTGAAACCCACAATGAACCAATTATAAAAGTTATTTATCCAATGTTTTTAATTGTGGCTATCCAAATAATTTTTTCTTTAATCTCGTTAAAAAGTGTTGTGTTCAGAAAAGTATTAGATGGACATCCAGTATTGATTATTAGCAAAGGTAAAATACTTGAGAAAGAGATGAAAAAACAGAGGTACACATTTGATGACCTCTTACTACAACTAAGGGAGAAAGATATTGGAGATGTAAGAGATGTCGATTATGCATTACTAGAGCCTACAGGCAAATTATCAATATTTAAAAAAGAAATAAACGGTGATCTTAACTATAGTTCACTCACATTTCCGTTAATATTAGATGGTACCGTTCAAGAAGATAATTTAAAAGAGTATAATAAAGATAAAAAATGGTTATTAGAACAGCTAAAAAAACATGGCTATGATGACTTTAATCAAGTATCTTATTGTAGCTTACGAGGCGAAGAAATTTTCTTTGATAAGAAAGACGAATGATGCAGTATCTAAAGGTTATATGAAATCAACGAGACACATCTTATCTATCAATGATCATACAACAATTTAATTGACAAATTCTTTTTTCAACAACGTAAAACCACAAAAGTATTAAGTACTTTGTGGTTCTGTTATTGTCTATTCCCTTGGTCACTTATCTTGTCATTAACTTTTTAAAAAATGGGATTCGGATGATCTCATCCTTTTTAACTAGGTTACATAATAAAGTTAATAAGATATACATTAATGTAACAACAGAAATACTTGCTAAGGTTTGTACTAATAATGAAGAAGAAAAAACTACGTATTCTTTAATGAACTTCCCGACGTAAACACAAATACCTAAAATGATTAGACAATAAATGTAATCCTTAACGTAAATTGAAAAATTGATAGCCTTTAAAACAGTGAAATAATGAAGAACTGTTATTGTTACGATACTAATATTCATGGCTAAGGCAACACCGTTAATACCAAACTTTGGACTTGTAGCTAGTAATAATATACTAGCGATTTTAATGACTGAACCAACAAAGCTATTGATCATGGCTGAATTTGCAAGATTAAGTGCCTGCAAGACAGCCTGTAGTGGTCCTTGGAAATAGTAAAAAATAAAGCAAGGTGCTAAAAGGTATATAAAATTCGTAGCTTGGTCACTTTTATACATTAATGTTAAAATTGGGGAAGCAAAGACGTATAAAATGACAACAGACCAACCACCAGCAATCATTGAGTAGCGTAATGCTTGCTGTAATCTTCTTTCAACCGTTACACGATCTTTTTTGGCCATAGCTTCACTAATCGCTGGCACAAGTGAAGTAGATAGTGCATAAGTAATAAACGCTGGTAAAAGTAATAGAGGTAAAGCATATCCTGCAAGTAAGCCATATTGTTTAGTTGCAACAGCTGCGGTAACCCCTGCAATCGCTAAACTTTGTGAGACAACGATTGGTTCTAAAAACATTGATATTGAACCAATTAATCGACTTCCAGTTGTTGGTAGTGCAATACTTAATAGGTCGCTAAGCGTTTTTCTACCATCTTTAATATTGTTCTTAAAACCAGAAATGAACTTTGCGTTTTTTTCTTTCTTAAAAACATACAGCATATAAATTAAAGAGGCTAATTCACCTAATACAGAAGAAATAATGGCGCCACTAGCGGCAAATTCAACTCCATATGGTAAAAAAGTTTTAGTACAAACTGCAACTAGTACGATTCGTACAACTTGTTCAATAACTTGGGAAAATGAAGATGGACGCATATTCTGAACGCCTTGAAAATATCCGCGTAAAACAGATGAGATTGCGATAATTGGAACAACAGGAGCGATGGCAATTAAAGGGTACATAGTCCTATCATCCGTTAATAAGTTTTTAGCAATAAAAGGGGATAAAAAGATCATTGCTGTTGTAAATATAATACATAATACGCCAGTGATTGACATAGAAATCGCTAAAATCTTTTTAATCCGATCTTGTCTATTTTGGGCAACTGCTTCTGCAATTAATTTTGAAATGGCAATCGGTAGGCCGAGCTGTGTAAGCGTCATGACCAAAAAAAGTGTCGGGACTGCCATCATAAATAACCCTACGCCTTCTTCTCCCATTATTCTTGCCACTACAATTCGATTAAAAAATCCTAATATTCTTGTGATGAGCCCTGCAATAAGTAAAAAAAACGTTCCTCTTAAAAACGTTTGCTTTGTCATTACTTTTACCACCTTCTCAAACAGCCTAGAATGATTTACAATTATATATATGCTAGAAATGTAGGCAAGCATGACAAGTTAGTTCAACATCTAGTAATTGAAATGTGAAGGTCTAAAATCATTTTTCTAAAAATACAGAAAATTAGGGGGGAAGAGTATGTCGACTTTTCATCAACAAGCTGCGGAATTTAAACCTATGCTACAAGTAGTTATTGAAAGTAAACTGGATGAATTTAGAATGCTTGGATTCGATACTGTCAGTGAGGATGACTTATGGGAATGCCTCGAAAGAACATCATGGCGAAAGAAAGAGGACGAACCAAAGCTTTTTCAACTGGTAGAAGACATACTCTCATTAACTGTAAACGATTATATGAATTATATTCGAATCGAAGCATTTAAATCACCTACTTGGCAGTTTGGGGAGTCAGTTTAACCATTAATTGACAATAAAAAAATTGCATTTGTATAATATAAGAATGACAATATACCATTTTCGTACTAGAACTTGAACTAGTTAGAGGAGGAAATTCACAACATGGTGAAGCGTAACAGAATTGTTGCCTTCTTCTTAATTATTGCTGTATTAGCAGCAGTAATTGGCACAACTATCTTTGGTACCGCGAATAAGATTAAGCTTGGTCTGGATCTTCAGGGTGGGTTTGAGGTACTTTATAAAGTTAAGCCGATTAAGAAAGGCGACGTAATAAACAAAAATGTTTTAGTAAGTACAGCAAAAGCTCTTGAAAAACGTGTAAACGTATTAGGAGTAAGTGAACCAAATATTCAAATCGAAGGGAAAGATCGTATTCGTGTACAATTAGCTGGTATAAAGGATCAAGCTAAGGCACGTGATATTCTTTCTACGGAAGCGAACTTAACAATTCGTGACGTAAATGATAAGGTTCTAATGACTGGAGCGGATTTGAAAGAAGGCGCTTCAAAGCAAACATTTGACCAAATGGGTAAGCCTAGTGTATCAATTACATTCAAGGATGCTTCTAAGGTTAAAGATGTAACAACTAAAGTGTTAAATATGGGTGCTCCAAATAATATGATGGTTATTTGGTTAGATTTCAAAGAAGGAGAAGACTCTTTTAAAAAGGAATCGGCAAAAGCAAAGCCTAAATTCTTATCTGCAGCAAGTGTAAATCAAGTATTTACCGATGATTCACTTTCTATTGTTGGTTCTACATTTACAGTTGAAAGTGCAAAAGAACTTTCAGACTTATTAAATGCTGGGGCTCTTCCAGTTCAACTTGAAGAGATGTATTCAACATCAATCGGTGCTAAATTTGGTACAGATGCTCTGAATGAAACAATTTTTGCTGGAATTATTGGCGTATCAGTTATTTTCTTATTTATGCTCTATTTCTATCGCTTACCAGGTTTAATCGCAAGCATTATGTTAATAGCTTATACATACGTAACATTACTTGTATTTGACGGCATGAATGCAGTATTAACACTTCCTGGTATTGCGGCGTTAATACTTGGTGTTGGTATTGCGGTTGATAACAATATTATCACTTTTGAGAGATTGAAAGACGAGCTTAAACTAGGAAAATCAGTTGCATCTGCGTATCGTGCAGGTAATCAGCGTTCATTTGGAACGATTTTTGATGCGAATATTACAACTTTACTTGCTGCTGCGGTATTATTCTCATTCGGTACAAGCTCTGTAAAAGGATTTGCAACAAGTTTAATTGTTAGTATTTTAGTAAGCTTTTTAACTGCCGTGTTCGGTACTCGATTATTACTTTCTTTATTAGTTCAAAGTCGTTACTTAAATAATAAGAAAACATGGTTTGGTGTAAAACAAAGTGAAATCCTTGGTTTAAATCATAATCTAGCTCATCCACCTACAAAATATGATAAAGTCAATTTTGTAAGCATTGGCCGAAAATTTGTTTATTTTTCAATCGTTATAGTAATTATAGGGGGTATTCTACTTTCTATTTTCCGATTAAATTTAGGAATTGATTTTGCAAGTGGTACACGTGTAACATTTGAATCAAAATCAGCTGTTACAAAACAAGTTGTTAATGATGAAATCTCAAAAATGAACTTGAAGCCTGAAAGTATTACTGTTTCGACAAATGATGCAAAAACAGGTTCAATCGTATTTAAAGGTGTATTAACAAAAGATCAGATTAATGATTTGAAAAAAGATTTTACAACTAAATTTGGGGTAGAACCAAACGTAAGTACGGTTGATCCTATTGTTGGTAGAGAATTAGCAGGTAATGCCATTAAAGCACTGATCATCGCATCAGCAGGTATTATTCTTTACGTATCAATACGTTTCCAATTCTCTTATGCAATTGCTTCAGTAATTGCCCTACTACATGATGCATTCTTCATTGTTGTAGTATTTAGTATATTTAGATTAGAAGTAGATATAACATTCATCGCGGCGGTTCTTACGATTGTCGGTTATTCTATTAATGACTCGATTGTTACATTTGACCGAGTTCGCGAAAATATGAAGCTTAAGAAGAAAATTCGCACTAGAGAAGAATTGAATGAAGTTGTAAATGATTCAATTCGCCAAACTTTAGGTCGATCTGTTAAAACAGTACTAACTGTATTATTAGCAGTACTTGCATTGCTTTTATTCGGAAGTCATGCAATTTTAAACTTCTCAATCGCATTATTAGTAGGTTTAGTTGTTGGAACATATTCGTCAATCTTTATCGCTTCACAAATTTGGTTATTTATTAAAGGTCGTCAACTTGATAAAAACCAAGTAATCGATGTTGAAGAAGCTAAATAATGTTAAAAGAGTATAGGCTTTTGCTTATACTCTTTTTTTGTATTAAATTCATTAAGAATTGAAGATACTAATATAATGTGTTAAAAATGTAAAGTGTATTTTTTTGAGTTAGAAAAAGGGAAGTAGGTAAAGTATATGGAACAAGAAGAGCGTTATAAGGAAGCCAAGAAGGGGGCTTATATCGGGATATATGGAAATTTACTTCTGGCAATTGTGAAAGCGATTATTGGATATATTGGAAATAGTAAAGCGTTAATGGCAGATGCAGTACATTCTGCATCAGATGTGATTGGTTCAATTGCGGTTTTATTTGGTTTAAGAGCTGCGAAGATGCCGCCTGATGAGGATCACCCTTATGGCCATGGTAAAGCTGAATCAATTGCTGCAATTATTGTTGCAGTACTTTTATTTATCGTTGGAATTGAAATAACTAAATCCTCTATAACAGCATTTTTTAAGCCCGTCCATCCACCAGAGTTAATTGCTTTATTTGCAGCTTTTATCTCTATATTTTTAAAAGAATGGATGTTTCGTTATAAATATGCTTTAGGGAAAAGGTTAAATAGTGACGCAATTATCGCTAATGCATATGAACATCGCTCTGATGTATACTCATCTGCTGCAGCTATGGTTGGTATTGGAATTGCAATTTTAGGTACTAAATTTAATATGCCAATACTTTTATATGCAGATCCTGCTGCTGGTCTTATTGTAGCAATTATGATTTTAAAAATGGCGTGGGATATTGGAGCGGAATCAATACATACGACAATGGATCATGTCCTTCATGAAGAAGATATTAAACCATATAAAGAAATCGTTAAGAATGTAGTAGGAGTTAAAGAAATAAATTCTCTCTATGCAAGGGAACACGGCTATTACGTCATAATTGATATAAAAGTCTCCGTAGACCCATATATAACGGTAGAAGAAGGACATAAGATTGGAAAAAATGTTAAAGCAAAGTTGATGGAACAAAAAGATGTGGAAAATGTTTTTGTCCATATTAATCCATATAATGATAAAAATAACTCTTTCATCCAATAAGTTTACTTTAGTATAATAGTACAGTTAGGGGTGAGAGTATTGTTAAAGTCAAAAGCACGTTGGAAACCGAAATTATCGAATCACCAAGAAGAGCAAATATTAAGTAAAGAATTACAGATTTCCCCTCTATTAGCAAAACTACTTGTTACTCGTGGATTTAAGACAGTAGATGAAGCAAGTAAGTTTTTATATGAAGATCAAATGAACTTTCATGACCCGTTTTTATTAGAGGGTATGGATATTGCAATTGACAGAGTATTTCAAGCGATTGAAGAAAATGAAAAAATATTAATTTTTGGCGATTATGATGCAGATGGAGTTAGCAGTACTTCAGTATTGTATTTAACATTAATGGAATTAGAAGCAAAAGTAGATTTTTATATACCAAATCGTTTTACTGAAGGGTATGGTCCAAATAAAAATGCATTTAGTTGGGCTAATGAACAAGGTTATTCTTTGATCATTACTGTGGATACAGGTATTTCTGCAGCAGAAGAAGTAAAATTTGCAAATGAACTAGGCATAGATGTAATTATTACGGATCATCATGAACCACCAGAAGAATTACCAAACGCTATAGCTATTATTCATCCAAAGTTAAGCCCTAGCTATCCATTTAAAGAATTAGCAGGTGTAGGAGTTGTATTTAAATTCGCTTCTGCATTATTAGGTAGGGAGCCCGAGGAATATTTGGAGCTAGTTTCTATTGGAACTGTTGCTGATTTAGTACCTTTAGTGGATGAAAATCGTTTAATTGTAAAAAAAGGTGTAAGGCAACTAAAGCAAACTCAGCGTGAAGGATTAAAAGCCCTTTTAGAAATTAGTGGAACAACGACAGATTCCATTACGGAAGAAACAATTGGATTTGCAATTGGTCCTAGAATTAACGCAGTTGGTAGACTTGGTGATGCTAAGCCTGCAGTAGAATTAATTTTAGAAAATGATCGAGCACTTGCTAAAAAAAGAGCTGAGCAAATTGAAGTCTTAAATAAGGAAAGACAAGAATTAGTTTCACGTATGACAGAAGAGGCAATAAGGCAAGTGAACGAACTTGATACTTCTTGTTCAAATAAAGTGATTATAGTCGCAAAAGAAGGCTGGAATGCTGGCGTAGTTGGAATCGTTGCATCGAAATTAGTGGATCGTTTTTATAAACCAGTAATTGTTTTAAGTATCGATCGTGAAAAAGGAATAGCAAAAGGTTCAGCAAGGAGTATTGAAGGTTTTTCTTTATTTGAAAACTTAACAAAATGTAAAGATATTTTACCTCATTTTGGAGGTCATACACTTGCTGCTGGTATGACATTGGCTATTGAGGATGTCGAGATATTAAGACATCGTTTAAACGAATATGCAGATCTAATTATGAAAGATGAAGATTTTATTCCATTAAAAGAAGTCGATATAACATGTCAGGCTAGTGAAGTTTCAATCTCATTTATTAATGAATTAAATATGCTAGCACCTTTTGGGATGCATAATCCAAAACCCGTTATAGAAATAAACGAGGTTGATGCTCTAAATATTAAACAAATCGGTAATGAAGGAGCACATCTGAAAGTACAACTAAAAGATGAAAATACATTCCTTGATGCTGTAGGGTTTGGATTTGGACATGTTGCTAATGAAATTGCAAGTGGATCAAAAGTATCTTGTTTAGGAATGGCTTCTATTAACGAATGGAATGGTAAACGTAAGCCACAGTTGATGATTCATGATATAAAAGTAAATCATTGGCAGTTGTTTGACTTAAGAGGTCAAGAACCACATCGATTAACTTTACCTCGTACCGAAGAAAAATTCATATTTTTACATCAATCATCAAATGAGTATGAAAATTTAAAATCTAAATATCCTATTTCTAAGTTTGTTTCATATGAAGATGTACTAAACTTAGATATTAATATACAAAATAATTATGTGATCCTACTTGATTTACCTAATTCTAAAAATGATTTGAAAGAAGTTTTTCGTCATGGTTTATCTGAACGCATCTACTTAATTTTCAATCAAGAAGAATTACATTTCTTCTCACCAATTCCAAGTAGAGAAAGTTTTAAAAAATTCTATTCAATCCTAGCGAATACTAATCCATTTGACATGAACATGTATGAAGTGGCATTATGTCGTAAGATGGGATGGAAAAAAGAACAAGTCGATTTTATGACAAAGGTGTTTTTTGATTTAGAATTTGTTACAATAGAGGATGGAAAAATTCGTTTGTTGCCACAAACTGAGAAGAAAGATCTCTCTTTATCTAATACGTATGCAAGAAAATTAGCTAGTATTGAACTAGAACGTTTATTTCTGTACTCAAAATGTGATGAATTAACTACATTTTTTCAAAATATGAAAAGTCATTTTTCCGAAAATGGGGAGGCACTTATTTAATGAATTTAAAAGATTATATAACGATTGTACCGGACTGGCCTAAAGAAGGCGTTCAGTTTAAAGATATTTCATCATTAATGAATGATGGAAAAGCTTATAAAGAAGCAACTGATCAAATCGTAGCTTATGCGAAAGAAAAAAATGTTGATTTAGTAGTTGGACCAGAAGCACGTGGATTTATCGTTGGTTGTCCAATTTCTTACGCTTTAGAAATAGGTTTTGCACCTGTTCGTAAACCAGGTAAATTACCTCGTGAAGTTATTAGCTACAACTACGATTTAGAATATGGTACAAATACGTTAACAATGCATAAAGATGCTATTAAACCAGGTCAACGTGTACTGATCACTGATGATTTATTAGCTACTGGTGGTACGATTGAAGCTACAATCAAACTAGTTGAAGAATTAGGTGGAATTGTAGTAGGGATTGCTTTCTTAATTGAGCTTTCTTACTTAGAAGGTCGTAAAAAATTAGAAGGTTATGATATATTTACACTAATGACATATTAATTTTTAACATATTATAATGTTATCCAAACAGGGTACTCTGATTAATCAGAGTGCTCTTTTTCTATCAAAGATCTGCAAAAAAAAATGAAATTTGACGACTCCTGCTTTACAAAAAACGAAATTTTCATGATAATAGAAGAAATAATGATTTAAGGTGATTAGATGGCTACTGAGCAAGTTTTGACAGCAGAACAGGTTTTAGAGCAAGCGACCCATTATTTAAAAGAAGATGATGTGGCGTTTATTAAACGTGCTTATGAATATGCTCGTGATGCACATAGTGAGCAATTTCGTAAGTCAGGTGAACCATATATTATACACCCGGTTCAAGTAGCAGGTATCCTTGTTGGCTTAGAGATGGATGCTACAACCATTAGTGCTGGGTTTCTTCATGATGTAGTAGAGGATACTGAAGTATCTAAAGAGGACTTAGAAAACCATTTTGGCAAAGAAGTATCTATGCTTGTAGATGGTGTAACAAAATTAGGTAAAATTAAGTTTAAATCGAAGGAAGAACAGCAAGCTGAAAATCATCGCAAAATGTTTGTAGCGATGGCACAGGACTTGAGAGTAATATTAATTAAATTAGCCGATCGCCTTCACAATATGAGAACGTTAAAACATTTACCTCAAGAAAAACGTATGCGAATTGCGAATGAAACATTAGAAATATTTGCACCTCTTGCTCATCGACTAGGGATTAGTAAAGTTAAGTGGGAGCTAGAAGACACAGCGTTACGCTATTTAAATCCACAGCAATACTATCGAATAGTTAACTTAATGAAGCGAAAAAGAGCAGAGCGCGAGCAATATTTAGAAGAGGTTATAAACGAAATCTCGACTCAACTTGAAGATGTAGAAATTAAAACAGAAATTTCTGGACGTCCTAAGCATATTTATAGCATTTATCATAAAATGGCTAAGCAAAATAAGCAATTTAACGAGATCTATGACTTATTAGCTGTACGTGTAATTGTTAATAGTATTAAAGATTGCTACGCTGTTTTAGGCGTTATTCATACATGCTGGAAACCAATGCCAGGTCGTTTTAAAGATTATATTGCCATGCCTAAGGCAAATCTATATCAATCTCTTCATACAACTGTAATCGGTCCAAAAGGTGAACCGCTAGAAGTGCAAATTCGAACACACGAAATGCACCAAATTGCTGAGTATGGTGTTGCAGCACACTGGGCATACAAAGAAGATAATGTAAATCCTACTTCACAAAAAACGTTAGAAAATAAATTAAGTTGGTTCCGTGAAATTATTGAATGGCAAGATAATTCTACAAATGCAGAAGAGTTTATGGAATCAGTAAAAATGGACTTATTCTCTGATATGGTGTTTGTATTTACTCCAAAAGGTGATGTGTTTGAATTACCACTAGGATCTGTACCGATTGATTTTGCTTACCGAATTCACTCTGAAATCGGTAATAAAACAATTGGTTCAAAAGTAAATGGGAAAATGGTGCCACTTGATTATAAACTTAAAACTGGTGATATCGTTGAGATTATGACATCAAAACATTCTTATGGACCTAGCCAAGACTGGTTAAAGGTCGCTCAGTCTTCACATGCTAAAAATAAAATCCGTCAATATTTTAAAAAGCAAAGAAGAGAAGAGAATGTTGAAAAGGGCAAAGAATTAGTTGAAAAAGAAATTAAAGCGCTAGAATGTGATTTAAAAGAAGTGTTAACGTCTGAAAATTTAAAACGCGTCGCAGAGAAATTTAATTTCTCTAATGCAGAAGATATGTATGCAGCCGTTGGATACAATGGAATTACAGCAACACAGATTGCTCATCGTTTAACAGATAAATTCCGTAAACGTACGGAAATTGAGCTAGAAGACCGATTAAAAGAACTTTCTTCGGACCTTAAAAAGGCGCCATCACGTCGAAAAGATGCTGGTATTTCTGTAAAAGGCGTAGATAATTTACTGATCCGTTTATCAAAATGCTGTAATCCTGTACCTGGTGATGATATTGTTGGCTATATCACAAAAGGCAGAGGAATCTCAGTTCATAGAAGCGATTGCGTAAACATGCTAAATGATAGTGAAGAAGATCGCTTTATTGAAGTTGACTGGGAGGAAAGTCCTACGTTCGAACGCGATTATAATGTTGATATAGAAATTTTCGGATACGATCGTCGTGGTCTTTTAAATGAAGTTCTTTCAGTAGTAAATGAAACTAAAACGAATATCTCTTCAGTAACAGGAAAAAATGATCGAAATAAAATGGCAACTATTACAATGAGTTTGTCTATTCGTAATATAAACCACCTGCAAAAAGTAGTGGATAAAGTTAAACAAATTCCAGACATTTACTCTGTGAGACGTATTTTCCACTAAATAGGAGGTGCCACTTATGAAAGTATTATTACAACGCACAAAAGAAGCAAAAGTGGTAGTCGACGGACAAATAGTTGGTCAAATACCTAAAGGGTTATTATTGCTAGTCGGAATAACGCATGAAGATACAATTGAAGATGTAAAATATTGTGCTGACAAAGCAGTTAACCTAAGAATTTTTGAAGACGAACTAGGAAAAATGAATTTATCATTAAATGATGTTGGTGGCCAGATTCTATCCGTTTCTCAATTCACTTTATATGGTGATACGAGAAAAGGTAGACGTCCTAGTTTCACAGATGCAGCCAAGCCAGAAATCGCAAATGAATTATACGAATATTTTAATTCATATTTACGCGAACAAGGATATGAAGTACAAACGGGTATTTTTGGTGCAGATATGGATGTAACATTTACAAACTGGGGACCAATTACCATTATGATTGAAAGTAAATAAGATAGCCTACCTCCTTTGCCAAAAAGGAGGCATTTTTTTTGGACAAATTAATTATTAAAATAATAACTTATTAAAGCGAATATACTGAAGTACACCAGTTCTTAAAAGAATTTTAGAGGAGGTACTATATGGACATAATTACAATCGTGTTAATCCTTATCGCTGGAGTAATTTTGTTTACGATCCTCAAAAGCTTCTTTAAAGCACTTTTATTTGTTATTTTAATTATCCTAGTTTATTACGGACTTATGTATTTCATTGACGGATCAGTTGAAAGCATACAATCTACACTAAGAGTATTTTTTTAGCCATGGGGTGCACCATGGTTTTTTTATTGAGAAGAACTTTGATTTAGATAATTACAGAACAAAAAATATCAAATCAAATAAATCCTTCACCACAAATATTAATTGTTTAATCGACTAATTAATTGGACATCCTATATAACAACATACTTGGAAGGAGACTGCAGCATGAGAATAAATAATCGTAATAGTCTAGGGTCAGGTAGAAAAGGTGTCTTGAATATGGATTTTCATGAATTTCAAAATAGAGGACAAGAATCCAATTCTTTAGAGATGGCAAGTGAGTTTGGTTTAACATTAAGAGAAGTGCGTGATTTGAAAAGACAGTTGGAGCGTTCGTAAAAAATTTTTAACTGTTCTTGACATTTGTTGGATCCGAACGTAAGATATTAAATAACATATTGATACATACGAACATTCCATAGACGGAGAAAAGTAGGATAGGATCTCTTGGAGAGAGAGGAAGTGCCGTGGCTGAGAGCATTTCCACAAGTAGACTATTTGAAAGACACTCCCGAGGCTTTATTCTGAACGATTTCTAGTAAGGATAAACGTAATCGGCGTTAACGATGAAAGTGGGAGAACAGTTTTTTGTTCTTCAATTAGGGTGGCACCACGGGCTTATAACTCTCGTCCCTACTGTTTTTATTTCAGTAGGAACGAGGGTTTTTTGTATTTATAAAGGTTTATTTAGGAGGATTTACAATGTCGATTAATATCCCAAGAGGTACTCAGGATCTTTTACCAGGTACAATTGAAAAATGGCAGTATATTGAAAAGTTTGCTAGAGACTTATGTAAACGATATAACTATAACGAAATTCGTACACCAATCTTTGAACATACCGAGTTATTCCAACGTGGTGTTGGAGATACAACAGATATTGTTCAAAAAGAAATGTACACATTTACAGATCGCGGAGATCGTCAATTAACATTACGTCCAGAAGGTACAGCGTCAATCGCTCGATCTTATGTTGAAAATAAAATGTTTGGAAATAGTAATCAACCTACTAAGTTGTACTATATCGGTCCTATGTTCCGTTATGAACGTCCACAGGCGGGTCGCTATCGTCAGTTCGTACAGTTTGGTATCGAAGCTTTAGGTAGTAATGATCCTTCTATCGATGCAGAAGTATTAGCGCTATCTATGGATTTATATCGTGGTCTTGGTTTGAAAAATGTTAAGTTAGTTCTTAATAGTTTGGGTGACTTAGATAGCCGTAAAGCGCACCGTGAAGCACTTGTTAATCATTTTAAACCGGTAGCACATGAGTTGTGTAATGATTGTAAAAATCGTTTAGAAACGAATCCATTACGTGTATTAGATTGTAAAAAAGATCATGATCACCCTTCGATGAAGACAGCACCTTCGATTTTAGAATATTTAAACGAAGAATCTAAGAACTATTTCGAGGCTGTTCAATCTTACTTAACAACTATGAAAATTCCGTTTGAAATTGATGCAAATTTAGTACGTGGTTTAGATTATTATAATCACACTGTATTTGAAATTATGTTAGAAGGAAAAGGATTCGGTACAATTTCAACTTTAAGTGGTGGCGGTCGCTATAACGGATTAGTTGAAGAAATCGGAGGTCCGAATACGCCTGGTATTGGTTTCGCGTTAAGTATAGAGCGTTTAATTTTAGCGCTTGAAACAGAAGGAATTGAACTACCAATTCAACAAGAAATGGATGTATTCATTATCGGAATTGGAGAAGAAGTGAAAAAAGAAGCAACTGCAATTTTATATCAATTGCGTAAAGCTGGTCTTGTTTGTGAAAAAGATTACCAAGATCGTAAAATAAAAGCTCAATTCAAAGCAGCGGAACGTTATAAAGCAAAATATGTAGCGATTCTAGGTGAGGAAGAATTATCTCGAGGAGTCATTAATTTAAAAGACCAGGAGACTGGTGCACAAGAAGAAGTTGCATTAGACATCTTTGTAAAATACGTAAGCTCTAAATAATCAAATGGGGGAATTGAAAATGGAACAACGAACGCATTTATGTGGTGAATTAAGAGAATCACATATTGGTCAAAGTGTAACTCTTAAAGGATGGGTACAAAAAAGACGTGATTTAGGTGGATTAATCTTTATTGATTTACGTGACCGTTCTGGACTTGTACAAATCGTTTTTAATCCTGAAACTTCAGGTGAAGCTTTAGCGCTAGCTGAAACTGTACGTAATGAATTCATTCTTCACGTTCACGGGAAAGTCGTATCTCGTGGTGAAGGTACAGCGAATACAAATCTTGAAACGGGAGCAATCGAAGTTTCTGTTGAAAAGCTTGAGATTATTAATAAAGCTAAGAATCCTCCATTTGCAATCGAAAATAAAACGGAAGTAGCAGAAGACCTTCGTTTAAAATATCGTTATTTAGATTTACGTCGTCCTGTTATGTATGACACATTTAAATTACGTTCAAAAATTACAAAATCAATTCGTGATTTCTTAGATGGTGAAGACTTCTTAGAAGTTGAAACGCCAATTTTAACGAAGAGTACACCAGAAGGAGCTCGTGACTATTTAGTACCTAGTCGTGTACATCCTGGTGAGTTTTATGCATTACCACAATCACCGCAAATTTTTAAACAATTATTAATGGTTTCAGGATTTGAACGCTATTTCCAAATTGCGCGATGCTTCCGTGATGAAGATTTACGTGCTGATCGTCAACCAGAATTTACTCAAATAGACATTGAAACTAGCTTCCTTTCTCAAGAGGAAATAATGGAAATGTCTGAAAGAATGATGGTTAAAATGATGAAAGAAACAAAAGGTGTTGAACTAGTAACGCCACTTCCACGTATGAGCTATGAGGAAGCGATGAATCGTTACGGTTCTGATAAGCCTGATACTCGTTTTGGATTAGAGTTAATTGATGTTTCATCGTTCGCTAAAGAAAGTGGATTTAAAGTATTTACTTCAGCTGTTGAAAACGGTGGGCAAGTAAAATGTTTAAATGTAAAAGGTCAAGCAGCAAATTATTCTCGAAAAGACATCGATGGTCTTCAAGAATATGCCGGTCGTTATGGAGCAAAAGGTCTTGCTTGGTTAAAACTTGAAGAAGATGGTTTCAAAGGTCCAATCGCTAAATTCTTTAGTGAAGAAGAGTTTGCTACATTAAAATTAGCTGTAGAAGCTGAAGCAGGAGACTTAATTTTATTCGTAGCTTCGGATGCTTCTGTAGTTGCAAATAGCTTAGGTGCACTTCGATTAAAACTAGGTAAAGACTTAGATTTAATTGATCAATCTAAATTCAATTTCTTATGGGTTACTGACTGGCCATTACTTGAATATGATGCAGAGTTAAATCGTTATTTTGCTGCTCATCATCCATTCACTTCACCTGTTCGTGAAGATATTGATAAATTGGACACAGATCCAGGTAGCGTAAAAGCTCAAGCGTATGACCTAGTATTAAATGGTTACGAACTTGGTGGAGGATCAGTTCGAATTTACGAAAGAGACGTACAAGAAAAAATGTTCAAATGCTTAGGATTTTCTGAAGAAGAAGCACAAGAACAATTTGGTTTCTTAATGGAAGCATTTGAATACGGAACTCCACCACACGGAGGAATTGCGTTAGGTTTAGACCGTATTGTTATGTTACTTGCAGGTCGCTCAAATTTACGAGACACAATAGCATTCCCTAAAACAGCTTCAGCAAGTTGTTTATTAACAAATGCACCAAGCCCAGTTTCTTCTGGACAATTAGAAGAATTAGCGTTAAAAACAACTGTAGAAGAGTAAAATAAAAAGGAAGGGTGAAGGAATTCATTTTCTTACTCCTTTCCTTTTTCTTGTTGGGAGATTAAGAAAAATTTTGATATTCTTTAAATCAAGCTTGATGTCAATAGCTTGTATCATGTATATTTAAATCATTGTAATCTGATTAAGATAGTGGGAGTTGAATAAATGTTACACCAATTTTCTCGTAATGAGCTTGCTTTTGGTAAAGCAGGTTTAGAGCGATTACAAAACAGTACGGTAGCTATTTTAGGTATTGGAGGCGTTGGCTCATTTGCTGCAGAAGCTTTAGCACGTTCAGGAGTCGGCCGTTTAATTCTAGTTGATAAAGATGTTATTGATATTACAAATGTGAATAGACAAATTCATGCTTTATTATCAACAGTTGGAGAGCCTAAAGTAGAAATGATGAAACAACGTATTCTTGAGATTAATCCTGAGTGCGAAGTAATTACACATAGAATGTTTTATACAGAAGAAACATTTGAAAAGTTTTTCGAAGTTCCATTAGATTTTGTAATTGATGCGTCTGATACAATTACATATAAAATTCACTTAATTAAAGAATGTCGTCGTCGTGGAATTCCACTGATTTCAAGTATGGGTGCTGCGAATAAAATGGATCCAACTCGATTTAAAATTGCTGATATATCAAAAACAACTCATGATCCAATTGCAAAGGTTATTCGAACTAAACTTCGTAAAGAAGGCATTCAAAAAGGAGTAACAGTTGTCTATTCAGACGAAAGTCCTATTGTTATTCGTGAAGATGTACGTAAAGAAATCGTACCAGATGAAAATACAAAAATACGTAAAGCAAAAATGCCACCATCTTCAAATGCCTTTGTACCATCAGTTGCTGGCTTAATCGCAGCTAGTCATGCAGTACGTGAATTAATAAAGGATATTGAAATAAAGCGTGTAGGTAAAGAATAACCACACACTGACTGTAGGAAGTAATTTCCTACAGTTTTTTATTTATTAATGCAAAAACTACCTTCAATAGGAGGTGTTTGATGTTGAATAGAGCCTTGAAAGTATTTTGCACTTTCGCGTTATCTTTAACATTATTAACTGCTTGTAATAGTACAAGTGACGTGGAAAAAGATCCACAACAGCAACATGTAGACAATTTATCTAATCGGATTAATGTCAAGTATCAAAAGAAAAATAATGTTGTTGAGAAAAATGGTAGGGTTGGCAATGATGGTGTTGTGAATGATGAGGAATCGATTGAAATGAATAAACGTAAGCCTAGTAAGTAAAAATGACCCCCAAAATTTATTGGGGGTTTTTAGTTCGGACACATTACCCTAGAGGGTTACATAGTTAAATCCTTCTCATTTTTCGCGATATTTTTACGTCTTCTCACAAATTGACGTCCAATTAGAGAAATAATTAATAGTCCAACTACAAGAAGTAAAATTTGAAGATATGATAAGTTAAAGTATTTTGCACCAGTAATAATTAAAAGCGTAGATAGTGTACCTTTAATAATAAAAAATATGATAATCCATAAACCGCCTTTTTTCCAATTCATCAAAATATACTCCTTACTAATACATGCCATTTGTTACTACATTATACAATATATCAATTCATAATATACTGTGAATGTTTTACATTATTTTGTCCAAATTTATTCTGCTAGATTGATTAATATATTTTGTTTCTTTTGGATTAATGTTTTTAGATTAACCATTTTTTTAGTTAAATGTTCATTTTCATTTTTTAATTTTTCTACTCTTTCTTTTAACAGTATATTCTCCTTTGAAACTTGTTGATTTTGTTCAAAATTCAATAAGAATTCGATAATCATTTCTAAATTTAATAAAGGAGGATTTACAGGTTTATTTAATTTAGTACCTTCTTTAGGATTATTTATTTCTCTAACTTGATCTTTTGATAGTTTTCGGTATCTAGAAGCACATGCTGCCTTTGTCCGATTAATAATATTAGCAACCATTTCGAATGCTTCTTGTTTCGATTTACCTTTACTTTCATATTTTTCAACTAGCTCAATTAATATGTTTTCATCTTCAAGTGACCATTTTGTTTTTTGAGCATTCATTTTTTCACCTTCTTTATTTCATCTATTATTATCTTCACCAAATAAATTGTTAGTAAAATTAATTATTTGCATGGTGCAGATGAAAAATGTTTCCAATTCAATTACAATAGTAAAAAGAGTTATAAAGGAGGGAGAAAAATGAGTCATGAACCTCTAGCATATCGTATGAGACCAAGGACGATTGATGAGTTAATTGGTCAGGAAAAAATTATCGGAAAAGAATCAGCGTTATATCGATTAATACATAGCGGACGAGTTCCTTCAATGTTAATACACGGAGAACCTGGAATTGGTAAGACTTCGTTTGCCCATGCAATTGCAGGTACTGTCGATAAACGTTTTGTAACTGTAAATGCGACTACTTCTGGTAAAAAAGAACTTGATGATATTGTTCATGAAGCGAAAATGTTCGGTGAGATCATTCTTTTTGCAGATGAAATACATCGTTGGTCTAAGTTACAACAGGATTATTTATTATCATATGTAGAAAGCGGATTTATCACATTAATTGGAGCAACTACTGAGAATCCATATCACGATGTTAACAGCGCAATACGCTCACGCTGTAACCATATTTTAAAATTAGAACCGCTTTTACCAAAACATATTTATAAATTATTAGATAAAGCTTTAAGAGACGAAGAAAGAGGACTAGGAAATTTACAAGTCCAAATATCAGAGGAACAAATATTAAAGATTGCTCACGGCGTAAATGGTGACGCAAGATCATCATTAAATATATTAGAGTCAATTGTCTACGGGTCACCGAAGGAATCTGATGGAACAATTATCGTACAAGATGAAGTGATTGATGAATTTCTTCGTTCGAAAGGTTTTAATCATGATAAAAATGGAGATTTTCATTACGACACATTGTCTGGTTTCCAAAAGAGTATTCGAGGCAGTGATGTAAATGCAGCACTTTACTATTTGGCGAGGCTCATTGAAGCGGGCGATTTAACGAGCATTATTCGAAGATTATTAGTGATTGCTTACGAGGATATCGGATTAGCTGGCGAACCTTGGAAGGTTGTCCTGGCTTGTGAAGCCGCAAAGCAAGTTGGATTTCCTGAAGCAAGAATTATTCTTTCAAACGTGGTAATTGAACTATGTTTGTCATCCAAATCAAATTCTAGTGTTACATCAATTGATCGAGCTTTAAATGATGTCAGAAGTGGGCTACATGATGATATTCCAGCGCATTTGAAAGATAGTCATTATACAGGTGCAAAGGATATGGGGCATGGGATTGGTTATATTTATCCCCACGATCATCCTTTAGGGAATTTTGGCGGTTGGGTAAATCAACAATATCTTCCTGATCGACTAGTAAATCAAGTTTACTACAAACCAAAAGAAGCAGGTAATGAAAAACGTTACGGAGCCATTTTTGAAAAACTACAGCAGTTTAAGAAAAATCGTAATTAGGTAAATTGATAAATAGGAGGTAGCTTAATCTACCTTCCCTAGAAAACATAAAGAATCCTGTCCCCCGTAAAAATATGCAGAATATAAAAATCTTTAGTAATAGGATAACACCCTAATATGAACGGAACATGAATAAAAAAAGTCGAGATTCGAGTCTCGACTTTACTTTTACGCACTAACATCATTTTCAAACACACCAATAGTCGGGGAATCAACTAAATGACTAGTTAATAATTTTATCTCGAGGAAAAGTAAATCGGGTTTAATAAAAGTTGAAGGGATAGATAAAATCTCTTTGTCATCTTTATCATAAAAAACAATATAATTCACTTTTCGTTGATATGCTGCTTTCTTACCGTCGTTTTTACCCCATTTTCGAAGTTCAATCGTCATTCGATTAATCTTATGAAGCTCAATTGACTTCAATTCATTACCTTTCTTTAAGGTTAACTGTCTACTTGTTAAAATTACTTTAGACTTTTTTCGTAATTGAATGGTTGCATATAGTTTATATAAGAAAATAGTCCATAGTAATGCTAGTAAGATAAAATAAATAGGATCGTGATTGCTAAAAGCAGTACCAGTTCGAACAGCTGTTAGAAAACCTAGAAAATAAGTCCCGAACTGCCAGCTAGGTTTTGATTCTAAAATGACTTCTTGACCTAATTTATCATTTTCTTCTTTATTCAATAATTCAAGCTGCGTTTTATGTTCATCCTCAGTGTATTGATCCCATTTTGTAAATGCTGTAATTGTTTCATCAAAAAAAAGCGGACTAGGAATTTGTTCTGTAATATACGCTCCTACATAAGCAGCCATCCAGTCATTTTCTTCCCAATTTTCTTGTTGACTACGAAATTTAGTTAAATAATAAGTTACTTCTTGTTCATAATAGTTTGAAGTATCATATCGCTTTATAATTTCGATCTCGTCGGGAATCACACCAAAGTCCTCATGAGTAATTAAATAAAGAAACAGTCTGTTTTTCACAAAACTATGTTGATGCTCTTCTGTAAATGTATAGATATCTTTCTTTGAAAATTCATTTAATTTCGTATAAAACCATACAGCAGATTCAATATTATGAGCACAATAATCAAGGATATCTTTTTCAATTTGTACGCCATGTTCCATCAATGATATAACAGCATCCACTTTTAGGTATGGATCATTATACTCAAGTGCTTCTTTTAAATTTTCATGAATACAATCGTCATAATAATATTGCATCAACTGAAGACAAATACCCATCTCTGTTCGAACTGTGAGGTAAGATTCCTTCCAAGCTTGGTATACATATTTTAAGGTGTAGTCTTGATCATAATGTAAATATGAATCCAGTTTAAGTTTATATAAACCTTTCATTTGTTCGGTAATATAATCGTTCTCAGCGGGTGAAAAAGGTAGCGAAATTGAATTCCTCTTACAGAGTAGAATCAGATGGAAAATAGACATTGCAGTTTCTTCATTTTCGATTAAATGTAATAGTTTTTTTACGAGTACCGGAGCCCAATTTGTCTCTTCGAAAATGAATTGAACATCGATATCAAGCGAGTATTGATTGCTATTTTTTTCAATGATTCGTATATAAGCATCTCTTGCTAACTCTGATTTCAGACTTATTAATAAATAGAGCGCTTGAAGTTTTGCTCGTTCACTATATGCTTCAAAATTCTTTTCGATTGGAGCTATTAATTCTTCGCATTCGAACTCTGAACAAAATCCAACTAAGTGATAGCTTCCATCATCCCAATCTTCTATTGATTTCGGGAAATTGGTTCCCGCTTCTTCTAATAAATATATTAATGATTCAATAGAAGCACCTGATCGAAGAGACTTTCTAAGTTGGTCAATGCCTTTTGCACGCTGATAAAGATCTTGATGGCGTAATTGATTTACTATTTTCTTGAATTTTCTTTGTACAGCCAACTTAAAACCTCCTCTAGCTTCTTTTTAATTCCAATATATCATATTAAGGGTAATGGGAAATAGTTAAATAGTCTTGTAGTATATCCGATGACTTAGAAATTCAGGTCTTTTCACTTATTTTTTGTCATAATTGGATAAATTTTACAAAATGTTTTGAAAATTTATTATAATAATAAGAACAAGCTGTTCATATTTTTATATAGAACTTGTCCAATCCTTGCGATCATTTCGATTAAGTTATTCTCGAAAAGAAAGTAGGAATTTTTTTTGTACCTAAAAATAAGAATGGAGGATGAACATGGTTAAACTCTATGTCCTGGCAGTTGTCATTGGTGGAGTGACCGGATTTATTTTTCACATCCTGTTTAACAAAGGTACGATTATGCTCCCCGTGAGACGAAAGAAAGGCTTTTATTTAGGTTTTCTTGCAGATATTTTATTTGGATCAACAGCTGCAACATTATTTGTTTCTTTATTTATACCAGAAAACATGTTAAAAGATATGCGTATGGTAATCGGATACTGTATATTAGCTGGTCTCTCATCTCAAAGCTTTCTTTTAAGTAGGGCACTTAACACTGAACGAGAAAGGGTAAGTTCACTGCATAATATTTCTAAGCAAATTGTGTAGTATTTTTAATAATTTACTTAGCAAAAGTTGAAGGAGGCATGTAATGAGGCTAGCGCTAACACCTGAAGAGAAAGCCATTTATTTAGATTTATTAGAGGATTTGTTAAATGCCGATACTGAATACGAAATAAAAAGTATCGAATTCCAAATTGTAAGCTTTTTAAATAACATAAGAGAATCTAGAAAAAATGTTGAAGATTTCGATGAAAAGGCAGCAGCTGCTCAATTCGTGCGAGCTGGTAAATTAAAAAGTTAGGCAAACCCCCAAAAATGAAACAGACTAAAATTGAAAACACCAATCATGTTGTATAGTTTAACTATAATACATTAGGGGTGTTTTTTTTTGTGGGGATTATTAAACTACTAGATAAATAGAGAAATTGAGAAACGGAGCGACTATAGATAGATATTGCACTTTTCCAATTGGTTTAGTGCATTTTTTTCCTGACATGTGAATTTATACGCTAAATAGTGTACAATAATTGTATTACTACAGTTTAAAAATAGGATAAATCTGATTAAAATAAGAGATACAGTTTATTGAACGGAGTGAATTAATGAAGATTTCAACAAAGGGAAGATACGGACTGACAGTTATGATTGAATTAGCAAAAAGATATTGTGATAAACCAATTTCTCTAAAGAGTATTGCGAAAGCACAAAATCTTTCTGAGCATTATTTAGAACAAATTATTTCATTATTACGTAATGCGGGATTAGTTAAGAGTATTCGCGGAGCATATGGTGGGTATATTTTAACAAAGGAACCAAATGAAATTTCTGCAGGGGAAGTGATAACTGCACTTGAAGGATCATTATCTCCAATCGAAAATCTTGAAGATGAAAATCCTGCACAAAGAGAGTTATGGACTCGTGTTCAAAAAGCGATTAATGAAGTGTTAGACCATACGAGTCTTGAGGATTTAGCAAAATTAGAATCTGATGATTTAAATGGATATATGTTTTATATTTAATTTTAGCGCGTTCAAAGATAGTTGAACGCTTCATAAGGAAAGGATTTAATAAAAATGGAACGTATTTATGTAGATCATGCTGCAACTTCTCCAATGCATCCAGAAGTAATTGAAAAGATGGTTGTCGAAATGCAAGAGACTTTTGGAAATCCATCTAGTATTCATTCATTTGGTCGACAAGCTCGTCAAAAGATTGATACTGCACGCATGATTTGTGCTAATAGTATAGGATCAAAAGTTAATGAAATTATTTTTACAAGCGGTGGAACAGAAAGTGATAATCTTGCTGTTTTAGGCGCTGCTTATGCAAATCAAAAATATGGTAAGCACATTATTACCTCTAGCATCGAGCATCATGCTATATTACATACATGTCAGGCTCTTGAAAAGGAAGGCTTTGAGGTTACGTATTTACCTGTTGATCATACAGGTCGTGTGAATGTAGATGATGTAAAAGCTGCACTACGTGATGATACGATTTTAGTATCCATTATGATGGTTAATAATGAAATCGGAACAGTTCAACCAATTAAAGAAATAGGTGAACTTCTTAGTAACCATAAAGCTCATTTCCATACAGATGCTGTACAAGCTTACGGTTTAATTCCAATTAATGTTGAAGAACTTGGTGTAGACTTTTTATCCATTTCCTCACATAAAATTAATGGACCTAAAGGTGTAGGTTTTCTTTATGTAAGTGAAAATGCGATTTTTAAACAATTACAATATGGTGGACAACAAGAGCGTAAACGTCGTGCAGGGACAGAAAATGTTCCTGGTATTGTTGGATTAGCTAAAGCAGTAGAAGTCATTCACATCGAAAGAGATGATCGTGTAAAAAACTATTTGCGCTTCCGTGACATCTTACTTAGTGTACTAAAGGAAAACGGAATTCGTTTTGAAAAAAATGGAAATGAGTCGTTTTTTGCACCACATGTGTTAAACTTATCATTTGAAGATATTTCAATTGAATCATTTTTGGTAAACCTTGATTTATCAGGCATAGCAGCATCAAGCGGGTCTGCTTGTACAGCTGGTAGCATAGATCCATCACATGTTTTAGTTGAGATGTTTGGAATCGATTCACCTAAAATACGTTCTTCGATTCGATTCAGTTTTGGTTATGGAAATACAGACGAACAAATCCGGATACTTGGAGAGCGTGTTTCTTCAATTGTAAAACGATTAGTTAAAATATAAATTTAAAAATGCGAGGGGATATTATTTATGAATAAAAAAGATCCAAAAGACACTCGCGTAGTAGTAGGAATGTCAGGTGGTGTAGATTCATCTGTAACAGCATATTTATTGAAACAACAAGGATATGATGTCATCGGTATTTTTATGAAAAACTGGGATGACACAGATGAATTTGGTGTATGTACAGCAACTGAAGATTATGAAGATGTAATTGCAGTTTGTAATCAAATAGGAATTCCGTATTATGCAGTGAATTTTGAAAAGCAATATTGGGATAAAGTGTTTACTTATTTCTTAGATGAATATAAAAAAGGTAGAACGCCAAATCCAGACGTAATGTGTAACAAAGAAATTAAGTTTAAAGCATTTCTTGAACATGCAATGGAACTTGGAGCAGATTATGTAGCAACAGGTCATTATGCCGGTGTTGAGTTTCGTGACGGAGAATATAAAATGTTACGAGGAATCGATAGCAACAAGGACCAAACTTATTTCTTAAATCAACTTGGCCAAGAACAACTATCGAAAGTTATGTTCCCACTTGGAGGCTATTTAAAGCCTGAAATCCGTAAAATTGCTGAAGAGGCAGATTTAGCAACAGCAAAGAAAAAGGACAGTACTGGAATTTGCTTCATAGGTGAACGTAACTTTAAAGAATTTCTAAGTAATTATTTACCTGCACAACCTGGTGAAATGAGAACAATGAACGGGGAAGTGAAAGGTAAACATGATGGACTAATGTATTATACAATTGGACAACGTCATGGACTTGGAATCGGTGGAAATGGAGATCCTTGGTTTGTTGTAGGTAAAGACTTAAAAAATAATGTTTTATTAGTTGAACAAGGATTCCACAATGACTTACTTTATAGTAATGAAGTACTTGCTTCTGATATTAGTTGGACATCAGATAAACCGAAAGAAGGCTCATTTACATGTACTGCTAAATTCCGTTATCGTTCTGAAGATAACGAGGTAACAGTTCATATTTTAGATGATAACTCAGTAAGAATACTTTGCCACGAAAAAATTCGTGCAATCACTCCAGGACAAGCCGTTGTATTTTATGACGGAACAGACTGCCTAGGTGGAGGTACAATTGATCGTGCATTTATCGATGGTAAGGAATTAACCTATTTAAGATAAATCTATTTACCCCAATCGAAATGGTTGGGGTTATTTTTTTTGAATGAAAATACTGATTTAACGTTGAATTTTGAAGAAACGTTCCTTTGAAATGTAAACTATGGTGTGTTAGTGTAAAATAGATATACTAAACTGTTGAAGTCTATCCAAAAATAATTGAAAGAAACTACATAGAGGTGTCATGTATGAATAATTTTGAACGTGGAGTAGCAGCACTGCAAGAGGGAAACTTAGAGGATGCAGCTAATTATTTAACGAAAGAAATTGAAGAAAATCCTACTAATTCATTAGCATATGTTAATTTTGGTCAACTTTTACTTTCGATGGGAGATGTAGAAAGGGCTTGTCGTTTTTTTGAAAAGGCTTTAGAAATTGATCCGGAATTGGCAGCAGCACATTATGCAGTAGGGACAGTGTATTTTGAAGATGGAAAGTTTGAATTAGCTAAAAAACATTTTCAACATTGTGTGAAACTTGGGATGAATGATAGTGATGTCCATTTTATGATAGGTTTATGCTGTGTTAATAATGGAGAAGATCGATTTGCACTTCCATTTTTTCAACGAGCGATTGAGCTAGATGATCAAGATGTAGACGCATTATTCCAATATGGCCTTACTTTAGCTAAATTAGAAATGTTAGATGAAGCGAAAATGAATTTAGAAAAGGTTTTACAATTAGATGAATATCATGCTGATGCCCACTATAATTTAGGCATTATTGCGATGTTTAATGATCAAGTTACGACTGCAAAAGATCATTTTAATAAAGCGATTGAAAGTCAAGATGATCATATGCTTGCGATGCATGCTCTAAAAGTGATTGAAAATAAAGAAGAGGAATGAAACTAGTTTTTAAGTAAGTTCGGGGAGGTGGAGTAATGCAAACCCAAAGTGAAATGGAATTGTTTGTTGATGAGACACCATATATTAAAGGGCATATCACAACAATCATCTTTTATAATGTAGAAAATTTTTATACTGTTGCAAAGGTAAAAGTAGTTGATACCAATTTATCAAATTGTGAACAGGAAATGACCATTACTGGGAATATTCCGAGAATGAATGAAGATGAAACCTATACATTTAAGGGGATTGTAAAAGACCATCCGAGGTATGGGAAACAATTTCAAATTTCATCATTTGAAAAAGAACTTCCATCTACTAAAAAAGGTGTTATTCAATATTTATCCTCAGATTTGTTTAAAGGAATTGGAAAGAAAACAGCCGAAAAAATAGTTGATCATTTAGGTGAAGGGGCAATTAATAAAATTTTAGATAATGCAGATAGCTTAGAAGGTGTCCCCGGGTTAGCAAAATCCAAGGCTAAAGAAATTTATGAAACAATTCTTTCACATCAAGGTCTTGAAAAAGTAATCAGCTTTTTAAGTAGCTACGGTATTGGAACGGGTTTATCGATTAAGATTTATAAAACGTACAATGAATCAACTCTAGATGTGATCAGAACAAATCCATTTAAGTTAATTGAAGATGTGGATGGGATTGGGTTTGGAAGAGCTGATGAAATTGGTCGTGCAATCGGAATTACAGGAAATCATCCAGATCGAATACGTGCCGGTTGTATTTATATTTTAGAGCATTTATCGATGCAAGAAGGACATGTTTATATTACACAGGATCAGTTTATTGATGAAACTAGACAATTATTAATGAAACAAGATAAAGAACTTGTCGAAGCAGTCGACATTTCTCGGGAAATGAACCGATTAGTAGCAGACGGGAAGCTAGTAATGGAAGATGAGAGAATCTATTTAGCTGCTCTTTATTACGCTGAGAAAGGCATTGTAAATGCGATCCAAAAATTATTAAACAGTGCTCCAGATTTAGGAGAAATGACTGAAACTAGATTTGCAAAAGAGCTAGAAGATCTTGAATCAAAAATGAATGTAAAATATGCACCTTCACAAGCTCAGGCGATCAAAAAGGCTATGGAGTCAGCAATGATGGTTCTAACGGGTGGACCAGGGACAGGTAAAACAACAGTTATTAAAGGGATCGTTAATCTATTTTCAACCATCCATGATTTATCTTTAGATCAACATTCTTACCCAAAAGATGATCCATTTCCATATTTGCTTGCTGCACCTACAGGTAGAGCGGCAAAACGAATGAGTGAAGCAACTGGATTACCGGCAGTAACAATCCATCGATTACTCGGTTGGACAAGGGAAGGTGAGTTTAGCCATCATGAGGAAAATCCCTTAAATGGAAAGTTACTGATCATTGATGAGTTTTCAATGGTCGATGTTTGGTTAGGGAATCAATTACTCAAAAGCATTCCAGAAGGCTGCCAAGTCATTTTTGTTGGGGATGAGGATCAATTACCTTCTGTTGGTCCAGGTCAAGTCTTAAAAGACTTATTAAACTCTGGTACTGTTCCAACAGTAAGATTAAAAGACATTTATCGTCAATCAGAAGATTCGTCGATTATTACGCTTGCACATTATATAAAAGATGGAACAATTTCCGAGGATTTATTTGAACAAAGAAAAGATCGTTCATTTATTGGTTGTTCAAGTCAACAAGTTGTCGAAGTCGTCAAAAAAGTGTGTGAAAACGCCCACAAAAAAGGTTTTCCTGTAAGAGATATCCAAGTATTAGCGCCGATGTATCGTGGTCCAGCTGGAATTGATGCTTTAAATGAAGGGCTACAAGAGGTGTTTAACCCTAAAAAAGAGAAGCAACGAGAAATGAGTTTCGGTGATACAACATTCCGTACAGGTGATAAAGTTCTCCAACTCGTAAACGTACCTGAAAATAATGTCTTTAATGGAGATATGGGCGAAATTGTAAACATTTTTTTCGCCAAAGAAAATGTTGAACAACAAGATCTAATAATCGTTTCATTTGATGGAAATGAAGTGACCTATACTAGACCAGATTTTTCTCAATTAACACTTGCTTACTGTTGTTCAATTCATAAGTCGCAAGGAAGTGAATTTGATATTATTGTGCTTCCAATTGTCAAAAGTTATTATCGAATGCTTCGAAGAAATTTAATTTACACTGCAGTGACAAGAAGTAAAAAATTCTTAATCATGTGCGGTGAACAAGATGCATTTATTCAAGGCATTGGAAGAACAGATGATGGGCAAAGACAAACTACATTATGCATGAAACTAAAAGGAATTGAAAATGGTGAAGTACAGCTAAATGAGGATTTACCATTTCAGCTTTCAGATGAATTACCAAATCTTTCACCTTATGATTTCATGTAATTGACTAAGAATATATAGTGCAAGACGATTCCTGTACTAACGTATATTTTTATGAAAATTTGGTCACAATGCTTAGAAACATTGCCTTTTTAGGCTAAGGGAGCGAGCGTTGTGATTTGTCCAAATTGTCATAGTAAAGACTTAGGGAAAATAGGTGTAAATCAATATTATTGTTGGGGATGTTATATTGAACTAACAATTAATAAAGGGATGATTTATACCCACCAAGTTGAAGAAGATGGTACGTTAAGTTCGTTAGATGATTTATTTGATGAACAGGATCGAAAACTTAGTATGTAGGAGTGGGTAATTGATGGCTAGAAAAAGCTCTTTATTAGGTTTAGGTTTAGGTGCAGGTGCACTTGCGATGAAATTAATGTACGATAACAAATGGCTTACTCAAAAGAACATGAAACGTATGAGAAAGTCATTGAAAAAAATGCTTTAATTTTTTTAAGCACATGTCTTTTGGGCATGTGCTTTTCTTATGTAATCAAACCCACAGGAATGTAGAAACATTTGCTGAAAAAATTTTCATTGAGAAAATGAACACCTTCTTATATCATTTAAAAAAAGATGGAAAAGAGATGGTAAATATGGGAGTAGGAGTTAAGCTTGTTAAGAATGATGTAAAGTATGCAAAAGCAGTTTTTAAGCTATCATCAGATCCAGGTGTGAAAGATGTTTTAGGAATAAAGGTAGATCATATTGATGATACAATTGGTTTTATTCGTTATATTGTCCAGCAGGAATTAGAAGGTAAAGTAATAAATCGGATCATTTTGAATGAACAAGATGAAGTTGTCGGTATAACTAGTTTAAAGCATATTGACCGAGGCGATGGAATTTGTCATATCGGCACTTGGATCGGAGTTCCATTTTGGGGCAAGGGTATAATGAAGCTTCAAAAATTGAAATCTTAAAAATTGCTTTTAACGAGTTGAAAATGGACTATGTTTTTGCTGGTGCCAAAGAGTCAAATACAAGATCAAGGCGTGCACAGGAGAAATTAGCTTATATGACAATTGGTGTAGAAAAGGATTTTCCAAAAGAATTATCGATTGTTGAAAAAGAGGCTAAAACTAAATGTGTATTGAATGTTGTGAAGAGAAAAGATTTCGTAAATTTTTTAACGAGTCACATAAGTTAATGGAAATTCTCCATACTAATTAACAGTATGGAGGTTTTTTTATGGACGGGTTAAAGTTAAAGTGGATCTATCGATTATGTTTAATTTTGTTAATTGGATTGGTTGGAATCGTTTTTTATTATTTAAAACCGGTTTATTTACATATTGTAATTGGTGTTTTAAAATCGATGGTTCCCTTTTTGATCGGGTTAATAATTGCTTATTTGTTACATCCAGCAATTGAATATATTCATAATAAAGGGGTAAAACGAGCAATTGCGATATTATTGATTTATTTAATATTTTTTGGAGGGTGTGTACTAGGGCTTTATTTATTACTCCCTATTTTTAAACAACAGTGGCAAGATATTTTAAAAGCTTTTCCTAAAGTAATGGCATTATATGATAATCTTTTATCAAAAATCGAACGAAAGACTTCGAGGATGCCAATTTTTCTTCATAATCGTGTTGATTTAATGATAAATGGTGCTGAAAAATCGGGATTATCATTATTGAATAAATCTGGTGTATGGATGAAAGAATTAGTAAATAATATCATTTCACTCTTTATCATTCCATTTATCGTTTTTTACTTTTTAAAAGACTATAAGGTTTTATCGAATATGTTTTGGAAAATTATCCCTTACAAGTGGCGATATGAAGCGAAAGGTTTAGCAAAAGAGCTTAATAATACTTTTGGAAAATATATTCGTGGTCAAATATTAGTTTGTTTTTTACTGTTTGTTTTAGCAACAATATTTTTATGGATTATTCGAATGAAGTACGCACTAGTATTAGGAGTAATCATAGGTATAACAGATATCATTCCATACTTCGGACCGATTATTGGAGCAGTACCAACTTTATTTCTTGCCGCTTCGGAAGGGACAAGTTTATTAATTAGAGTAGGTATTACATTAATTGTATTACAATTGATTGAAGGTAACGTCCTTTCTCCGCTCATAATTGGTAAATCAATTCATACTCATCCAGTTATAATTATGTTTTTTCTATTAGTTGCAGGTGAAATAGCTGGTTTTTTTGGTTTGTTAATTGCAGTTCCATTATTGGTTGTCATCATTTCAGTTATTCGTTATTACAGTAATAGAAAAGAACGTCTCTCAACTTGACTTTCATTTTTGACAATGATACTATTTTTTCATACAATTTATATTTGCAAAATTTTGAAGGAACCAGTATGTCACTAAACCATTTAAAGCTTATGCGAAAGAGAGAAGTTTCCTAGGCTGAAAGAAACTTTAATGAAGGGTGACAGAAAAGCTACTCCTGAATGCAGCTAATCACTGACGCGTCAGATCACGTTACGGTCTCTTTGAGGTGATGAATAGACTTCGAGGCATTTTGCCTAAGCAACTAGCTTTCTATTCATAATCAGGGTGGTATCGCGAGTACATCTCGTCCCTGTTTTAGGGACGGGATTTTTTTGTTTTTATAACATTATAAATTTACTAAATGGAGGTTAATATAATGAAAAAGTTAACTGCTGCTCAAATTCGTCAAATGTACTTAGACTTCTTTAAAGAAAAAGGTCACTCTATTGAGCCAAGTGCATCTTTAGTACCAGTAGATGATCCAACTTTATTATGGATTAATAGTGGTGTAGCGACATTAAAAAAATATTTTGATGGTCGAGTTATTCCAGAGAATCCAAGAATAACAAATTCACAAAAATCAATTCGAACAAATGATATTGAGAATGTTGGGAAAACAGCTCGTCACCATACATTTTTTGAAATGTTAGGTAATTTCTCTATCGGAGATTATTTCCGAGAAGAAGCTGTAACATGGGGTTGGGAACTTTTAACTTCATCTGAATGGTTTGGATTTGATAAAGACAAATTATACGTTACAGTCTATCCAGAGGATAAAGAAACGTATGATTTATGGATTAAATTAGGATTAGATCCTGAGCATATTATCTTATTAGAAGGTAACTTCTGGGAAATTGGTGAAGGACCATGTGGACCATGTACAGAGATTTTCTATGATCGTGGAACAAAATATGATCCAGAAAACATTGGAATTAAATTATTAAAAGAGGATTTAGAAAATGATCGATATTTAGAAATTTGGAATATTGTATTCTCTCAATTTAATTCAAAAGAAGGTTTAGACCGTAAAGAATACCCTGAGTTACCAAGCAAAAATATTGATACTGGAATGGGCTTAGAGCGTATGGCAAGTGTACTACAAGAAGTAGACACAAACTTTGACACTGATTTATTCATGCCAATTATCAATGTTGTTGAAACAATTTCTGGTCAAAAATATCGAAATGGAAATTTAGATCAAGATACTGCTTTTAAAGTAATTGCTGACCATATCCGTACAGTATCTTTTGCTGTTGCAGATGGCGCTCTTCCTTCAAATGAAGGTCGTGGATATGTATTACGTCGCTTAATCCGTCGTGCTGTTCGATTTGCAAAAAAATTAGGTATTGAACGTCCATTTATGTTTGAACTTGTTCCAGTGGTTGCAGAAATCATGGAAAGCTACTATCCAAATGTGAAAGAAAAAGTACCTTTCCTTCAAAAAGTAATTAAAAATGAAGAAGAGCGTTTCCATGAAACATTACATGAAGGATTATCACTTCTTACAAATGTAATGAAGGATGCAAAAGCTAAAGGAAGTACAGTAATTAAAGGTGAAGATGTTTTCCGTCTTTATGACACATATGGTTTCCCAATTGAATTAACGGAAGAATATGCAGAAGAAGAAGGATTAACAGTTGATCATGAAGGTTTCGAAGTAGAAATGGAAAAACAACGTGAACGTGCTCGTTCTGCAAGACAAGATGTTGATTCAATGCAAGTACAAAGTGAAGCACTTCGTGAAATCAAGGAAACTTCAGTTTTTGTAGGTTATAGCGAAGGTTCGGTTGAATCTACAGTTCTTGTTTTAGTACAAGACGGAGAAAAAGTTGAAGATGTAGCAAATGGCGAAGTAGCTCATTTAATTCTTGATGTAACTCCTTTCTATGCTGAAAGTGGAGGTCAAATTGCAGACCGTGGAACGTTAACGGCTCCTGGTTTAAAGGTAGAAGTGCTTGATGTTCAAAAAGCACCAAATGGTCAAAATTTACATCGAGTGAAAGTTGTTGAAGGTGCTTTATCAGTTGGTGCTAAAGTTACATCAACAATTAATAAAGCTAACCGTTCAAGTATTGTAAAGAACCATACAGCTACTCATTTATTACACCAAGCATTAAAAGATGTACTTGGAACTCATGTAAATCAAGCTGGTTCATTAGTAAACCAAGAACGCTTACGTTTTGACTTCTCACATTTCGGTCAAGTAACGTCTGAAGAACTTGAAACAATTGAAAAGATAGTGAATGAAAAAGTTTGGGAAAGCATTCCAGTTCAAATTTCTGAAAAAGCAATTGCTGAAGCAAAAGCAATGGGAGCAATGGCATTATTCGGTGAAAAATATGGTGATGTAGTACGAGTAGTACAAGTTGGAGATTATAGTCTTGAACTATGTGGTGGATGCCATGTTGATAACACAGCATCGATCGGTACATTTAAAATAATTTCTGAGTCAGGAATTGGAGCTGGTACACGTCGTATTGAAGCAGTAACTGGCAAATCAGCTTATGAATATATGCAAGAACAAATTGGTCAACTAAAAGACGCAGCTAGCCTATTAAAATCAAATACGAAAGACGTAGTTGCTCGTATTGAAACTTTACAATCAGAATTAAAACAAGTACAAAAAGAGAATGAATCACTTTCTTCAAAATTAAGCAATATTGAAGCAGGAAATATTAGTAATAACGTGAAAGAAGTAAATGGAGTAAAGTTCGTTGCTGCTAGAGTAAATGGAGCAGATATGAATAGTCTTCGCACAATGGTTGATGACCTTAAAAATAAAATTGGTTCTGTTGTTGTATTACTTGGTTCTGCTAATGAAGGTAAAGTAAACTTAATTGCTGGTGTTACAAAAGATTTAGTAGCTCAAGGATATCATGCAGGAAATCTAATAAAAGAAGCTGCTTCAATTTGTGGCGGAGGAGGCGGAGGCCGTCCTGATATGGCTCAAGCTGGCGGTAAGGATCCTTCGAAATTAGACGAAGCTGTTGCTTTTGTTGAAAAATGGATGAACACGATTTCAAAATAATACAAAAATCGTGTACAATAACAGATATAAAAATTTTTAGCTGATTCGTAACTGCGTAATAAAAATGGTACAATGTAATTAGTTAAAAATATACGGATAAGTGGGGTGCTTTGTATGGATTCATTTGATAAAACGATGAAGTTTAGTTTGCAAGATGAAGGTCAAGATATACGAGTTAATGAAGTTTTGTTAAAGGTTCATGACGCGTTACAAGAAAAAGGCTACAATCCAATCAATCAAATAGTAGGATACTTATTATCAGGTGATCCTGCATACATTCCTCGTCACAATGACGCAAGAAGTATGATGAAAAAATTAGAGCGTGATGAAATCATTGAGGAATTAGTTAAATCTTACTTACAACAACATCGTGGAGAATAATTAATGAGAGCACTTGGGCTAGATGTAGGTACTAAAACAATTGGTGTAGCTGTAAGTGATGCGCTTGGTTGGACAGCTCAAGGTATTGAGACAGTCAAAATTGATGAAGAACGTCAGAAATTTGGACTAGACCGACTAAAAGAAATCATCGATCGCTACGAAATCGAAAGAATAGTTGTAGGTCTTCCTAAAAATATGAACGGAAGTATTGGAGAACGCGGTGAAGCTTGCAAGCGTTTTGGAAAAATGATTGAAGAAGAATTCAATCTTCCGGTTATACTATGGGATGAAAGACTTTCAACAATGGCTGCCGAACGATTTCTAATCTCTGCTGACGTAAGTCGTAAGAAAAGAAAACAAGTAATCGATAAAATGGCAGCAGTAGTTATTTTACAAAACTACTTAGATAGTATAAAGTGATAAAGAAGAATGGAGATATGGCCGACAACAAGAGTATTTGCAGTTTAACTTTTTTTGGCGGCTTCTCCATCTACTTTCTTTTATACTAATACATAAAAGGATTAAAATAATAGAGGTGATATAAATGGAACACGGTGAAGACAGACAAATTACAATCATCGATGAGGAAGGTAATGAGATTCTTTGCAATATTATCATGACTTTTGAATCAGATGATTATGGTAAATCATACGTAATTTATAGTCCAGTTGGACAAGAGTTTGATGAAGATGGAGACCCAATCTACCATGCATCTAGCTTCATTCCTGCAGAAGATGGTGAAGATGGAGAGTTATATCCAATCGAATCTGACGAAGAGTGGGAAATGGTTGAAGAAGTATTAAATACGTTCTTTGACGAAGAAGAAGGAGAATAAGATCTCTGTATAAAAAAATGCTAAGCACTAATAAAAGTGTTTAGCATTTTTTTATGTAGAAAATTGCCGATTTAGCACATTTTTGTAGTATACTATAACGTGGAAAAGGAGGCAGATAAGTTTGTCAATAAACAATTTTGATAAAAATGGATACAAGAATACAAATAAAAAAAGCAAAGTTATGCTTATTTTTACATATTTAATTATTGCTTGTATTGTCGTAATTGGAGCGGGGTTTGCAACTTATAAATATATGTTAAAACCTGTTAACTCAGCAAATAAACAAATTAAATTAGTAACAATTCCTGTAGGAAGCTCTGTTGATAATATTGCAGCAATTTTAAAAGAGAAAAACTTAATAAAAAATACATCAATTTTTAAAATGTATGTGAAACTGCATAATAACACAAGTATGAAATCAGGTAATTATCATTTTAGCGAAAACCAAGGAGTTGCAACGATCGTAAACCACTTACAAGTAGGTGGTAAATATCAGGTTTCAGTGAAGGATGTAATGATTCCTGAAGGCTCACAATTAAAAGAAATCGCAGTGATTATTGCAAAAGAATTTAAATTAGATCAAGCAGCTGTACTAAAACAGTTGAATGATAAAGTATTTATCCAGGGGCTACAAAAAAAGTTTCCTGAGTTACTAACGAATGATATTTTTAAACCTGGAATCCGCTACCCATTAGAAGGCTACTTATATCCTTCAACTTATATGTATGGGGATTTTACCCCAAGCTTAGAACAAATTATAACACCGATGTTAACTGAAACAGCGAAAATATTAGACCAATTTAAAACAGAAATGGATACCAAAAAGCTTACTCCCCATCAGACATTAACAATGGCATCGTTAATCGAGGAGGAAGCCACAGGTACAACAGATCGAAAGTTAATTTCAAGTGTATTTTACAATCGTCTAGATATAGGAATGCCGTTACAAACGGATCCAACGGTTTTGTATGCACTAGGTAAACATAAACAACGCGTATTATATAAAGATTTAGAAGTTAAATCTCCTTATAATACTTATTACATTAAAGGGTTACCAATCGGTCCAATCGCAAGTGCTGGCATTGATAGTATAGTAGCTGCTCTTGAGCCTGCCAAATCAGATTATTTATATTTCCTTGCTGATAAAACAGGAAAAGTAATCTTTACAAAATCGTTAAAAGAGCACAATACTGAAAAAGAAAAGCATATAAAATAAAAAGTTGGAAATACTTGTATACGAAATATTAAATTCCTCAGTAGTATAAATAGTCTACTGAGGAATTTTGTAAATTAAAGAATAGTGAAAGCGTTGCAACAATTCTTGGTACTAGCCAAGGGTCTTTTTTTTATGTTAGAATATTACGGGTCTAAATAAATTCAGATACAAAGAAATTTTACTTACACCTTGTTTTTAGACAAGGTTGTATTTCTATTGGAGGCTTTATTAGCAATGAATGACGTTTTAGTTCGTCAATACTTGTCGAATTTTTATAAACATAGAGAACCTTTTATAGAAGAAATGGAAACTTATGCACTTGAGCATCATGTACCGATAATGGATAAAGCAGGCATGGAATTTATGCTTGGTTTACTTTATTTAATCCAACCGACTTCCATTCTTGAAATTGGTAGTGCAATAGGCTATTCAAGTATTCGGATGGCAAAAGAATTTCCAAATGTGAAGATTGTTACAATGGAGCGAAATGCGGAGAGAATTCGCAAAGCAAAAGAGTTTATTGGGCGAAGTGATTACAGTGATCGAATTCTACTTTTAGAAGGTGACGCTTTACTTTTAAAAGAAAAGTTGCCTGAAAACAGACAATTTGATGTTATTTTTATCGACGCAGCTAAAGCTCAGTATAAACGATTTTTTGAATTATATGAGCCTTTGTTATCAGACAGAGGTGTTATTATTTCTGATAATGTTTTATTTAAAGGCCAAGTTGCTGAAAGTGCGGATCTAGTTGATGATCGACGAAAGAAAGCATTAATTAAAAAGATTCAAAATTACAATGAATGGCTAATGAATCACCCTAAGTATGATTCAACAATTATACCAATTGGTGATGGAGTTGCTATTAGCAAAAAAAGGGGAGTTAATAATGAATAAGCCTGAATTATTAGTTACGCCAACTAACCTAAATGATATAGATAAATTAGCTGATGCTGGTGCAGACGCAGTTATTATAGGTGAACAACGTTTTGGATTACGTTTAGCGGGCGAATTTAATCGTGAAGCTGTAAAAGAAGCAGTAGAAATTGCACATAAAAAAAATGTAAAAGTATATGTAGCGATGAATGGCGTTTACCATAATGAGATTCTTGATGAAATTGAAGATTATATTACTTTTTTAAGAGATGCAAATGTGGATGCAATTGTATTTGGAGATCCTGCAGTGCTTATGTCAGTGCGTGAGATTGCACCTAATATGCAATTACATTGGAATACTGAAACAACAGCTACAAACTGGTTTACTTGTAATTACTGGGGTAAACGTGGATCTAAACGTGCGGTATTAGCTAGAGAATTAAGCTTTGAAGCTGTCGCTGAAATAAAAGAAAATGCTAAAGTAGAAATCGAAGTACAAGTACATGGAATGACTGCTATGTTCCAATCAAAACGTTCTCTTGTTGGTAACTATTTTGAATACCAAGGAAAGAATTTAGAAATCGTTCAACAAAAGAAATATGAAAGAAATATGTTCTTAGTTGACCACGAGCGTAACAATAAATATCCAATTTTTGAAGATCAAAACGGAACGCATATTATGAGTCCAAATGATATCTGTATTGTTAACGAGTTAGAAGAATTAGTTGATGCAGGTATTGATTCATTCAAAATTGATGGTGTCTTAAAATCTTCAGAGTATATCATTGAAGTTACAAAACTATATAGACAAGCTATAGACCTATGTGTAGAAGACCGTGAAGCTTACGAAGAAATCAAAGACGAACTTTTCGACAAAATCGAAGCAATCCAACCAGTAAACAGACCACTGGACACAGGATTCTTCTTTAAAGAAACGGTGTATTAATAGAAGTAAGATTAGAACATGGAATAACAACAGGATAGCCAATAGATTCTATTGCCAAAAACGGTATTTTAGAGCTTTGGACTGTAGTCCTGTATTAAAGAGGAGGATTCATAATGGCAATTGGACAATTAGATAAAATAGTTGATGGCAAACGTATAATCGTAAAAAAACCTGAGCTATTAGCACCTGCTGGTAATTTAGAAAAATTAAAAATTGCAGTAAGATATGGCGCAGATGCTGTATTTATTGGTGGTAGAGAGTTTGGCCTACGTTCGAATGCAGATAACTTCTCAATTGAAGAAATGGCTGAAGGAGTAGAATTTGCAAACAAATTTAATGCAAAGATTTATGTAACAACAAATATATTTGCTCATAACGAAAACATGGACGGATTAGTTGAGTATTTACAAGGGATTGAAGCTGCAGGAGTTACAGGAATTATTGTAGCTGACCCATATATTATTGAAACATGTAAAGAAGCTGCACCAAAATTAGAAGTACATTTAAGTACACAACAATCTTTATCAAATTATCGTGCTGCTCAATACTGGAAAGAAGAAGGACTACATCGATTAGTATTAGCACGTGAGACAAGCTATGAAGAAATAAAAGAAATCAAAGAAAAAGTAGACGTTGAAATTGAAACATTTATTCATGGCGCAATGTGTATTGCCTATTCTGGCCGTTGTACTTTAAGTAATCACATGACTGCACGTGATTCAAACCGTGGAGGTTGCTGCCAATCATGTCGTTGGGATTATGATTTAGTTCAAACTGAATCACAAAATCCAGATGCTGCAGAAAATGCTTTATTTGCAAAAGAAGATGCACCATTTGCAATGAGCCCTAAAGATTTAAATTTATTACGTTCAATTCCTAAATTTATTGAAATGGGTGTAGATAGTTTAAAAATTGAAGGACGTATGAAATCAATTCATTACGTTGCAACAGTAGTATCTGTTTACCGTAAAGTAATTGATGCATATTGTGCTGACCCTGATAACTTTGAATTTAAAGAAGAATGGGTTGAAGAACTTGATAAATGTGCTAATCGTGACACTGCTTCTTCGTTTTTTGAAGGATTCCCAGGAATGAAAGAGCAAATGTATGGAAATCATAGCAAAAAAACAACGTATGATTTCGCAGGTCTTGTATTAGACTATGATGATGAAACTGGTATTGCAACGATCCAACAACGTAACTACTTTAAACCAGGTGACGAAATCGAATTCTTTGGACCTGAAATTGAAAACTTCAAACAAACAGTTGGTGTAATTGTTAATGAAGATGGAACAGAAGTAGACGCTGCAAGACATCCATTAGAAATTGTAAAAATTAAAGTGGATCAAAAAGTTTATCCTTACAACATGATGAGAAAAAAGTTAGTTTGATAAGAAAGAGGGATTGAAGTATGGGGAAAAAGCCCATTGTAATTGGAATTGCTGGAGGGACTGGCTCTGGTAAAACTTCTGTAACAAAAGCAATCTATGATCAATTTAAAGGTCATTCAATTTTAATGATTCAGCAAGATTCTTATTATAGAGATCAAACGCATTTACCAATGGAAGAAAGATTGAAAACAAATTATGACCATCCATTAGCGTTTGATAATGATTTGTTTATTGAGCATATAAAAGATTTATTGCAATACAAAGCAATTGAAAAACCTGTATATGACTATACAATTCATACAAGATCTTCAGAAACAATCCCTGTAGAACCAAAAGAAGTTATTATTTTAGAAGGTATTTTAGTATTAGAAGACGAGCGTTTACGTGATTTAATGGATATAAAGATATTTGTAGATACGGATGCTGACTTACGAATTCTTCGCCGAATTCAACGAGATATTAAAGAACGTGGAAGAACAGTCGATTCTGTAGTAGATCAATATGTAAATGTTGTACGCCCTATGCATAATCAATTCTGCGAACCATCTAAGAAATTTGCAGATATTATCATACCAGAAGGCGGTCAGAACTTTGTGGCCATTGATTTAATGGCAACAAAAATTCAGACTATACTTGAAAGAGTAAGTGTATTATAATACGTTCATATAAGAGAATAATTCCTAAAAATAATTTTGGAAAGATGGAGAAGAATTCACTTCTTCATCTTTCTATATAAAAGAATGCGTTTTCATAAGTTGAATGTTTCTTTATTTATTCTCATACACTGTTTGTACAACTATATTGTATAAACATTATTTAGAAGTTCTACATAAAAAGAAACGGTGGATACTAAAAGGAGTGTACAAAATGGCTAACGAAAAAAAATTCCCTATGACTTTAGCTGGGAAAGAAAAATTAGAACAAGAATTAGAAAATTTAAAAACAGTAAAGCGTGCTGAAGTAGTAGAGCGTATTAAAATTGCTCGTAGCTTTGGGGACCTATCAGAGAACTCTGAATACGATGCTGCAAAAGACGAACAAGCATTTGTTGAAGGTCGTATTACAACTTTAGAAAATATGATCCGTAATGCTGAAATTATTACAGAAAATAACGATGCATCAGATACAGTAACTTTAGGTAAATCTGTAACTTTCTTAGAATTACCTGCTGGCGACGAAGAAACTTATACAATTGTAGGTAGTGCTGAGGCTGACCCGTTTGAAGGTAAAATTTCAAATGATTCTCCAATCGCAAAAAGCCTATTAGGCAAAACTGTTGGCGAAGAAGTAACAGTTAATACGCCAGGTGGAGATATGCAAGTAAGAATTATTGCTGTTAAATAATTTGATTTGTTTAACAATTTAATAGTTTGAAAAAAGAACACCCCGTCTACACTGTAGATGAGGTGTTTTTTATATGCATAGACGGATCAAAGCCATTTTAATGATATTTTCGTTACTATTTACTTTAATTGTATACAGATGTTTAGATATTAGTGTCCTACACCAAAAGAATTTTGGGCCACAAAAGGTAAATTTAATTGAACGAAGTGTTGCTCAAAGAACGTTTCAGTTTCGGATTGATAATGGACGCGGAAAAATACTTGACCGAAATGGAAAATTATTAAGTGCAGCTTACACTCCAAAAGTTATTTTATTTCCATTTTTAAAAACAATCGATTGGCCGATTGAAAAGCTATCGTCGATTACAGGCGTCCCGGTTGCAAATATAAAAAATCAGTTTATTGGTAAAAAAGAGCCTTTTACATTAAAAGGAATAACAAAAACATTAACATCGGAGAAAATTGATGAAATAAATAATTTACATGTTTCTGGATTAATTTCCATGCTATCTCAAGATCAAGATGATAAACAATTGGCAGAACACCTAATTGGAATAGCTAGGGAAAATAAAGAACAATATGAAAAACAGTATGAAAGTGATCGAGATTATAAGCCTAAAGAATTTGGAGTAATTGGATTAGAAGCTCAATTTGAAGATTTCTTAAAATCTGATGGCACGTCTAATTTAATGCTACACGTAGATAATTTAGGTAAACCGATGTTTGGAAATGAAGTGAAATATGCGAAACCTAGTAATCCATTTTATCCAGTTTCCCTTTCTACTACATTAGATAAGGATTTACAACAAATTTTAGAACAAGCTGTTGACCAAGCTAAACTTCAAAAAGGTGCAGCAGTGCTAATTGATGTAAAAACTAGCAATTTATTAGCAATGGTAAGCAGACCTAAAATGAATTTCCAAAATTTATTTTCTGAAAATGATAATACAGCGACTAATTACGCACTCTTAGCTAGTACTCCTGGTTCAGTCTTTAAAACAGTTGTAGCGGCGGCAGCAATAGATCAAGGAATTGTTAAAGAAAATCAATTGTATAATTGCAATAATAATTTAGTAGGTAAATACGAGGATGAAGAGAAAAAGCGAAAAGGTAATTTAACATTTCAACAAAGTTTCTATCAAAGTTGTAATTACACATTTGGACAATTAGGCAAGCAATTAACGTTAAAAAATAAAGATATGTTTCAGACATATGCAAAAAAGCTAGGTTTAGATGGTCCAGTAGGCTGGACGGGGGCTGTATATCATGAGTCTAGTTTTAGTCAATTTCAAAATGAAGGGAAACCAACATATTTTGTAGGAAACTATTTAAGTGATAAGCTCTTAAATACTTCCATTGGGCAACAGGATGTAAAAGTATCGCCTTTAGCCGTCGCAAATATGATGGCGACGATCGCACGTGGGGGAAGCCCGAAACAAGTAAAAGTAGTCGATTCTGTATTATATAAAAATGGTACAGAAATGTTTAAATTTAAAGAACAGACATTAGTTGATGATTATTTAGCTCCAGATTCAATGCAACAATTAAGAGAGTTACTTCGAGGTGTCGTTACGGACGCGAAAGGAACGGGAAATCGATATGCTAGTTTGCCTTACACTTTAGCAGGGAAAAGTGGAACTGCGGAAACAAAAGTAGTAGATGGTAAAATAGTCGAACAGAACAAATGGTTTGCAGGTTATTTTCCATATGATAAGCCAAGGTATGCATTTGCAGTTGTTAGTTTAAATGTTCCAAACGAAGTTACATCTACTTCTGACACTGTTACAAATTTAATAAAATCGATCGATAACTTTGATAAAAGCCACACAAAATAGCTATTTTTAATTAATTAACTCTATGTTAAAATAGGTAAAAATTAGTTGTTTTTGGGGGATTTTGTTAATGACTTCAATTGAACCAAACAAAAGGGTCCAAAAATTAAGACGAGTACGAAGAGGAAATTATTTTTACCGAATACTACTTATTCCACTTCTTTGTGGAATCTTCTATTTAGGAATTAAAATAACTTTACCGATACTCAACCAACAAAAAATAGAGCCTAATACTGCAAAAGCTATGTTTACTCCAATTGCTCAAGAACCAAAGCAAATGACAGATATACCGAATCCTTATCAAGCGAATTATCGTGAAAAAGTAAATGAAATCATTAAAGACTCAATAAATGATGAAAATATTATCGAATCGACTGTTAAAGAATGGGTACCTAACAAAACAAGCCAAGCCGAGCCTCATACAATTCATTTTAGTTATCAGTCACAGGACTTTTATGAAATGGAAGAAGCTGTATCAAATGCGATTTCTTTAACAAAAGAAGATTTTTCTGTTTGGCATCTTTCAAAAGGATACGATCAACAAAGTATAAAAGTATATGTTGCTACAAACGACCTAAGCTATAAATATGTTGTATACTTACACTGGGTTGTAAAAGAAGGCTGGCTCCCAATTTTGGTACAAGAAGTAAAGGATCTAAAGTATTAAAATGTGGAAACAAGTAAGCTCCTTAGCGGAAATCAACGCTCATTTATTTAAGATTGAAAATGTTTTTTTACTGTACGTAATCTTAAAGATGAATGCTATGGCTCTATATGGTAAAATGATTAAAGTTTGAATGAGAAAGTAGGGAATTTGAAGTATGAAAATAGCAATTATTGGGGCAATGGAAGAAGAAGTACATGTATTACGTGATAAATTAGACAACCTGAAAAAAGAAGAAGTTGCAGGCTCAGAATATAACATTGGTACATACGAAGGAAAAGAAGTAATTTTATTAAAGTCTGGAATTGGTAAAGTTAATGCAGCGATGGCAACAGCAATTCTTTTAGAAAAGTATCAGCCAGATGTGGTTATTAACACAGGATCTGCAGGCGGGCTTCATACTGACTTAAATGTTGGTGACGTTGTTATCTCAACTGAAGTGCGTCACCATGATGTAGACGTTACTGCATTCAATTATGAATATGGACAAGTTCCAGGTATGCCAGCTGCATTCCCTTCTGATGACAAATTAAAGGGTATCGCTAAAAAATGCGCTGAAAAAATTAATGGTATCCAAGTTGTTGAAGGATTAATCGTAACTGGTGATTCTTTTATGAACGATCCAGTAAGAGTTGATTTTGTAAAAGATAAATTTGGTGATCTGTATGCTGTAGAGATGGAAGCAGCTGCAATCGCTCAAGTTTGTTATGCTTTTAAAGTACCATTTGTTGTGACACGAGCATTGTCAGATATCGCAGGTAAAGAATCAAATATTTCATTTGATCAATTCCTTCATACTGCAGCTGTTAATTCAACATTAATGGTTGAGGAAATGATTAAAGCGTTATAAATCTTTTAAGGAAAGATGTCTAATAGGCATCTTTCTTTTTTTATCCAAATACAATTGAGTGAGTACTCACTTTTTATTGACTGAGAATAAAAAGTGAATTAAGATAAAGATATGGAGTGAGTACTCACTCATTTTAAAGTTAATAAAGGAATCGACTTGAACGGAGGAATAAGATGAGCAATGTTGTTCAAATTCAAAATGTTGACCGTTTATTTGGAAAAAGAGCTGTACTAAAAAATATTTCGATGAATATTCAAAAAGGTGAGATATTTGGGATTTTAGGCCCATCAGGTTCTGGTAAAACAACTTTAATAAAATTAATTGCTGGGATCGATAAAAGTTCAAAAGGTGAAGTATTAGTTTACAATAATGAAATGCCTAATTTTACAGTTCTTCCGTCAATAGGCTATATGGGACAATCAGACGCTTTATATAGCGATCTAACGGGAGCAGATAATTTAAGTTTCTTTGGTGCCTTATATAATTTAAAAGGTAAAGAACTTAAATCGAGAATTCAAGAAGTTGCACAAATTGTTGGGTTAGAGGATTCATTAAATAAGCAAGTTAATCAATACTCTGGGGGAATGAAAAAACGTCTTTCTCTGGCAATTTCAATCCTTCATAAACCTACATTACTAATCCTTGATGAACCAACAGTAGGAATTGATCCAGTACTAAGGAAGCAAATTTGGAATCAATTTTTTGAAATGAAAAAAGAGGGTACTACAATCATCATTACGACCCACATCATGGAAGAAGCTGAAAAATGTGAACGGATCGGGTTAATTAGAGAAGGAGAATTAATCGCGCTAGATACTACGGAAAATTTAATCTCACAATCAAAAACTGGCAAAATCGAAGACCTATATTTTAATACTGAGGTGAGCTCATGAGAGTCTTTGCGATTTCTAAACGAATAATAAAACAATTTTTAAAAGATAGAAGATCTCTTGCAATGATTTTTGTTGCCCCAATCGTGTTATTGTTCTTATTTTCTTATATTTTAAAACAGGATGATACGAAACCAACTTTAGCTCTAGTAGATGCCCCTCCAGCATTTGAGCAAATTGTGAAAGATTATGCGAAAGTAAAAAATGTAAATCCTGCAGACATTAAAGAGAAATTGAAGAATATGGATCTCGATGGTGCTGTCTTATTTAAATCAGGTGAAATAGTAGTACAGTTTGAAGGAACAGACAAAGCAAGAACAACTGCAGTAATGGATGCAATTCAATTTGCAGTTAAGGAGAATACACCTTCAAAACTTAAAATTGTAATGGACCCAATTTATGGTAGTAAAAATATGGAATCATTTGATTCGATTGGACCAATATTTATTGGATTTTTCTCGTTCTTATTTGTATTTATCTTATCAGGAATTTCATTTGTAAGAGAAAGATTAACAACAACACTAGAAAGATTACTTGTCACGCCAGTCAAAAGATGGGAAATAGTAGTTGGATATATTTTAGGCTTTGGATTTTTTGCTTTAATCCAATCGATCATTATAACAATCTTTTCAATCAGTGTATTAGATATGTATAATGTAGGAAGTGCATGGGAAGTCTGCGTAGTTAATATTCTTTTATCGCTTACTGCTCTTACACTTGGCATGCTGTTATCTGCTTATGCAAATAATGAATTTCAAGTTGTACAATTTATTCCAGTGATTGCTGTTCCACAAATACTTTTTTCAGGTATTTTCTCAACGGCATTTTTACCTAACTGGTTTAAATTGATCGGGGGGATTTTACCACTGACATATGGTGCAGAAGCTCTAAGAGGGATTATGATCAAAGGGCAATCGCTTTCTGATGTTGTCTATCAATTATTAATCCTACTTGGATTTTCAATCGTATTTATTTCTTTAAATATAGTTGCTTTAAAGAAACAGCGTTCAATTTAAGGAGTGTTACCAATTAAATTAGAAGAGTTTTTACCAGAAGAAAAATTACAAGAAATGAATGAGAAAGAAATAAAAATTCTTGAAGCTGCAATTGAAATTTTTGCAGAAAAAGGTTTCGTTAGTACATCTACCAATGAAATTGCAAAAAAAGCAAAAGTTGCTGAAGGCACTATTTTTCGTTACTTTAAAACAAAAAAGGATTTATTAAAAAGTATTATCAAACCGACATTAGTCAAAACAATTGCTCCTTTTGAAATGGATCGTTTTTCTAAAGCAGTATTTCATTTAGAGTACGAAACATTTGAAGATTTTCTTAACGCGCTTATTAAAAATCGGATGGAATTTGCAAAGAAAAATAAAGAGGTAATAAAAATAATCATACAAGAAATGCCATTCCAAGACGATATGCAAGAAGAGTTAAAAAGACTCTTCAAAGACAAAATGTACCCTAAAGTAGCTACTGTATTACAATCGTTTATCGATAAAGGGCAAATAAAACAACTACAAATACCGACAGTACTAAGATTAATTATCTCAACAGTAATTGGTTTAGTTATTTCTTCGATCGTACTAGAAAATACACCGCTATGGAACGAAGAACAAGAAACAAAACGGACGATTGAGTATATTAAAGATGGTCTAAAATAACTGAGACAAGTTAAAACATTCAAGGGGTTTAAATAATCTCTTTTTTTCAGAGTGTTGAAATATAATATAGTCAATATTGAAAAATACGAACATTATTTAATTTCAATTGAAAAATATTATTATATTTTTGATGTATACGTAGTATTGGTTGAAATATAAATATTTTAACTAACCTCTAAAAATAAAAATATCTTCTTTTTGACAATCAATATTTTAAAGATGTGTAAGTATCATCATTAGTTTTATTTTGATATTGATGAATAAAGTGTAATTCATTTGTTCAATTGATTATTCTATTGTTTTTAAGATTATTCTTTATCATAAAGAAAATGATTGGAACGAAAGGGTGCCGGACTCCTATGGGAGATGCGGGAAGGCTTAGACCCTACAGGCGGCGCCGAGGAGGCGGAGGCTAAAGAATCTCGCCCCATGGAAAGCGAGCACCCTGTAATGGAAATCACTGAGACACAACTTACTTATCAAAAATTAATTTTCAACAACATGAAGGGATTTTAAATCATCCCTTTTTTCTTTGTGTTGAAATATTAAATGGAACTCTATTTATAAAAATTAATTTTCTAATATAGTAAAACTTAAAAGACTATCATGTTTTTTACTTCCTAAACTCTACATATACTGCCTTTAATTACCTTCACTTTTTTTGTATAAAGTATGTTAAAGTTAATAAGTCAACAAGAAGGGAAGGTGTAGTATTCGTGAATTTAAAAAAGCTACAGGCGAAGGTTAACGATTTTAAAACATACGGAGCAATAACAACAGCATTGGCTACTTTTTTCTATATCGGGACTCTCCTTCCAAAGGACGGATTAACCCAACAGAAAATCTTAATAGTCGAAAGTATTGTTTTTATTATGCTGATTTTTGCTTTAGGTTTCTTTCTAACATCAAATTATTTTAAACGTAAAATGCAAAAAGAAGAGCAAGCATAAAACCACTAAAATGAATTCACTCCAATTGTTAGAACTGGCTAACAATTGGAGGTCAAATTCATCTTTAGTGGTTTATTTTTTATCCTTTTTCTTTTCTTTTTCAGCTCTTAAAAACTCGTGATACATTTTCATTAATGCACGTTTTTCAATTCTCGAAACATAGCTTCTTGAGATTCCTAATTTCTTTGCGATTTCACGTTGAGTTAGTTCTTTATCCATATCAATACCAAATCGTTGAATAATTACATCCTTTTCACGGTCATCTAAAATCTTAATATATTGCTTTATCTTTTCTAATTCCATATTCAGTTGAATTTGATCAACTACATCCTCTGTCTCAGTTTTTAATATGTCTAATAATGAAATTTCATTGCCTTCTTTATCTTGGCCTATCGGATCATGAAGTGAGACGTCTTTTTTTGTTTTCTTTAAAGCACGTAAATGCATAAGTATTTCATTTTCGATACATCTAGCAGCATATGTGGCTAATTTTGTTCCTTTACCTTGAACAAAGCTCTCAATTGCCTTTATTAAACCTATTGTACCAATCGAAATTAAATCTTCAGCATCTTCCCCGGTATTTTCAAATTTCTTGACGATGTGAGCAACAAGCCTTAAATTATGTTCAATTAATAAATTCCGCGCTTCTCCATCTCCATTTGCCATACGATTTAAATAGAGCGCTTCTTCGGCTTGTGAAAGAGGTTGAGGGAAGGCATTATTTTTAACATAGGAAACAAACACAAACACTTCTTTTAAGAAAAGACTTAAAGCGGTAAATAAACCAGGCATATAATCACTCCTAAGGAAGGTTAGGTTAGTTGTTATTTATATATTTATGTAATGTACAAATTCTGTGTGTCTGTACCATAAAAAAAATGTAAGCAGTGTAAAAAAAATGTTGAAAATAGTAAGCGCTACCATTCCGATAACGATGTACTTTTTTTAAAATCCTTACATATTCTAGAAAAAAATGCATTGACAGCCTATTTAAACGTGCTTTATAATCCTCATTAATAACTTTTTTAATGAATGTTTTGACAATTTAATATATTGCGTTGATAAGGGCACAGTAGGCATAACTTCCCTGTTTAAGAGAGCTGACGAAGGCTGCGAGTCAGTACATAAGGTATGCTGAATTACATTCTTGGAGCAATTTCTATTTTTACGTTAATGAAAATAGAAACGGTCATTTTGATCGTTAACAAAATGAAGGTGGTGAACAGATTTTTTGTTCACAACTAGGGTGGTACCGCGATTAATTAATTCGTCCCTACTGTTTATTCAGTAGGGACTTTTTGTTTTCATTTTTTACATACTTACTTTTTGAACAGAGAAGTGGTATTGGAATATTAATTTTAAATTTTGAGGAGGAAAAAGAAATGAGTACAAACAATGAGTTAGCGCAATTACGTGATAAGGTTGATGAGATTAATTTAAAAATCGTTGAATTATTAAACGAACGTGGAAAAGTTGTTCAAGAAATTGGTCAACAAAAAATTAAACACGGAATTAAGCGTTTTGATCCAGTTCGTGAGCGTGAAGTGTTAGATATGATCGCAAATGTGAATGAGGGTCCTTTTGAAACTTCAACTTTACAACATATTTTCAAAACGATCTTCCAAGCAAGCTTAGAGTTACAAGAGGATGATCATAGAAAAGCCCTTTTAGTATCAAGAAAGAAAAAGCCTGACAATACAATTGTTAAAGTGAAAAATGATATTGTCCTTGGCGATGGTTCTCAATCATTTATTATGGGACCATGTGCAGTTGAGAGCTACGAACAAGTACGTGCAGTAGCACAAGCTATGAAACAACAAGGTTTAACAATGATGCGAGGCGGTGCATTTAAACCTAGAACTTCTCCATACGATTTCCAAGGGCTTGGATACGAAGGACTACAGATTTTAAGAGAAGTTGCCAATGAATTTGATTTAGCAGTAATAAGTGAAATACTAAATCCAAATGATGTTGAAAGATCGCTAGAATACGTGGATGTTATTCAAATTGGTGCACGTAATATGCAAAACTTTGATTTACTGAAAACAGTAGGTCAAGTAAATAAACCAGTATTATTAAAACGTGGGCTTTCTGCAACAATTGAAGAATTTATTAATGCAGCAGAATACATTATTTCACAAGGAAACGACCAAATTATCCTTTGTGAAAGAGGGATTCGAACTTACGAAAAAGCTACAAGAAATACATTAGATATCTCAGCAGTTCCGATTCTGAAGAAAGAAACACATTTACCAGTAGTTGTAGATGTTACACACTCAACAGGTCGTAAGGACTTACTATTACCGACAGCAAAAGCAGCATTAGCAATTGGAGCAGATGCAATTATGGCTGAAGTACACCCAGACCCAGCAGTCGCTTTATCAGATTCAGCTCAACAAATGAATATCCCACAATTTGAAGAATTCATGTTTGAGTTAAAAGACTTCCGTGCAAAACTTCAATAATAAATAATATGACTTAATGAAGGATAGGCGGTGAATGCCTTGAAAAAGAACGTCCTTTTAATTGGTACAGGATTAATTGGAGGCTCAATTGCCTTGGCAATAAAAAAAGTTCATGATGTTAATATAATTGGATATGATATAAACGAAAAACAACTTGAAATTGGTAAAAGAATTCAAGTTTTAGATGAAATCTCGGTACAGCTTAAAGACTGTGCCGAGAAGGCTCATCTAATCATTTTTTCATGTCCCGTAGAAGAGTCAATAAAATATATACATATGTTAAGTGAATATGAACTAAAGAATGATGTCATATTAACTGATGTAGGTAGTACGAAAAGTGAAATTATGAGGCATTCAAAGATGCTGACAGATAAAGGCTATTGCTTTATCGGAGGTCATCCAATGGCAGGTTCTCATAAAACCGGCATCGAGAGTGCGAAAGGCCATTTATTTGAAAATGCCTATTTTATTTTGACACCAAGCGAAAATACTCAAAATGAACAAATTGATGAATTAAAAGAATGGCTTAAAGGAACAGGTTCACATTTTGTAGTAATTGATGAAGAAACACATGATCATATTACTGGAGTTGTAAGTCATTTTCCACATTTAATTGCTTCCAATCTTGTAAAGCAAGTTAAATCTTACTCGGAGGATGAGCCTTTAGTAACAGCCCTAGCTGCCGGTGGGTTTAGAGATATTACTAGGATTGCATCAAGCAGTCCGAAAATGTGGACTGATATCGTAATTCAAAATAAGGATACATTACTTTCGTTAATTTCGAATTGGATTGACGATATGAAACAAATGTATCAGCTTGTTCAAAACCAGGATAAAGAAGAGATCTATCACTACTTCAAGGATTCAAAAGATTTTAGAGATAACATGCCAGCAAAAGCAAATGGCGCCATCCCGAGATATTTTGATTTGTATGTAGACGTTTTAGATCGAGTCGGTGAGCTTGCAAACATCACGACAATCTTATCGATTCACCAAGTAAGCATAACAAATCTAAGGATCATTGAATCACGTGAAGGGTTACCTGGTGTACTAAGAATAAGCCTTCAAACAGAAAATGACAGAGAGAAAGCTGAAAAATTCTTAAATGTCAATGGTTATGAGACATATATCGTTTCATAAAAATTTCAGATTAATTTACACACTAAAAGCACTTTGTGAAGGTGCTTTTTTTTGGTTAATGAGGCATAAAAGTGATCAAGTACTTCGCAAGGTTGCCAAAGCCTCTCTGACATTTCAAATAAAAATGAATAGTCAGTCTCTTTTATGTACCAATTTTCTGAACTTTGTATTATAATTTAGTAGGTTAGGTTTATAAATCGTTAAACATGGAGGGATATCAATGTCTCAGTTTGAAAAATCATTAGAAAAATATGCCGAACTTGCGGTAAAAAGCGGTGTTAATATCGTACCAGGACAAACATTACAAATAAATGCACCAATCGGAGCTGTAGAGTTCGTTCGTAAAGTTGTAAAATTTGCTTACGAAGCTGGAGCGAAAAATGTAAACATCGATTGGAACGATGATGTAATTACTCGTACTAAATATGAACTTGCTCCTGAAGAAGTTTTTGGAGAATTCCCAGGCTGGAAAGTAACACAATTGGAGGAATTAGCTGAAAATGGAGGAGCTGTTTTATCAGTCATTTCACCAAACCCAGAATTATTAAAAGGGATCGATCCAAAGCGTATTGCAACTTTTAATAAAACAGCTAGCCAAGCACTACATAATTATCGTGAATACATGATGGCTGATCGAATTCGTTGGTCAATCGTAGCAATTCCATGTGTTGAATGGGCTGAAAAAGTTTATCCGAATGAACCAATTGATAAAGCGATGGAATTACTTTGGGACTCAGTATTTAAAATTTGCCGAGTAGATAATGAAAATCCAGTTGAAGCTTGGGTTAAACATAACGATTTCTTACAAGAAAAAGTTGTTCAATTAAATGACAAACGCTACAAAACATTACATTACACAGCACCTGGTACTGATTTGAAACTAGATTTAGTCGATAATCATGTATGGAAAGGTGGCGGAGCGAACAGTGAAGATGGAAAATGGTTTAATCCAAATATTCCAACTGAAGAAGTTTTCTCAATGCCACATAGCCATGGTGTAAATGGTACTGTTAAAGCGACTTTACCATTAAATTACGGTGGTAATTTAATTGAGAATTTCTCTTTAACATTTAAAGATGGTAAAGTTGTCGATTTCACAGCTGAAAAAGGTTACGATACTTTACAACATTTATTAGATACTGATGAAGGTGCTCGCCGTTTAGGTGAAGTAGCATTAGTACCACATGATTCACCAATTTCAAATACAGGTTTAATTTTCTTCAACACATTATATGATGAAAATGCTTCTTGCCACTTAGCATTAGGGAAAGCATATCCAAATAATATGAAGGATGGAGAAAAATTACCTACAGAAGAGCAAGCGAAATTAGGAATCAACCAAAGCTTAACTCACGTTGATTTCATGATCGGATCAGCAGAATTAAATATCGATGGAATTAAAGAAGATGGTACAGTTGAACCAATTATGAGAAATGGTAACTGGGCATTTTAATCGTAATTAAAATAGAAGGGTTGTCTCGAAAGATTTTTGAGACAACCCTTTATTTTATACATTTCTTAAATTGTTTGAAATTGATCGTTACTTCTTAAAACGGTTATAAAACCATCTAATATTGTATGACTAACAGAGAATCCCTTACGTTCATAAAATTCTAAAGCTTCTTCATTTCCATTAGAAACATAAATAAAATAATCTTCTACATCATCAAATTGCTTTAGCCAGTTCATCGACATTTTGAATAGTACAGAGCCTACTCCATATTTTCTATAGTCTTCCTTAATGTAAAATTGAGATAGACATCCGACATTCTTTTTATGGACCGTTGAGAGGTCAAAAAAAGTTGCAAATTCACTTGAGTAAACTTCTTTTGGAGAAATATTTGAATAAACGTAACCAACGATTTGATCTTCATCTTTCACGATAACAATATAATTATGTATAGCTTTTTTTACTGAAGGAACCATACGTGTTTCGAAATTCATACTATTAAATAACTCAGGTTTAATCTTTGCTTTTGCTTTCTGAAAAATCATTAACTCATTACATAAATCTCTACATAATCCAATTTGATCCTCGTCAATCACTTCATAAGTTAAATTCATCTTGTCACCTCTCAAAAAAATTGATTTTTTTAGCTTTAAATAAATTTCGTATGATTTAATTTTAATCTATAAGTGCTTTAAAACAAATGGAATATTAAGTAGATCCGTATTTGGTATAGGTTCAATTTAGAATCACTTCATCGTCTTATACATAAAACAAATAGAGGTTTACGTTTATCTAAAAATATGAAAACCGATATATGCACCACAAATACTAATAATAGTAGATAAAATGATATAAGATAGTGCAGCTTTATACTTTTTTGCAAGTAATAATAGAATCGCTTCGTAACCAAATGTTGAAAAGGTTGTAAACCCACCTAATATTCCAACTCCAATAAAGAGCCACAATGTAGTAGAAATCGATTTATCGAGATATAAATGGTTTATTAAACCTAAAATAAACGAACCGAGTATGTTGATAACGAATGTGCCAAAAGGAAAATTTGTTTTAGCTCTTTTATTTACATAGTTTCCAAGGGCATAACGAAAAACGGCTCCGATTCCCCCACCTAGTCCAACAATAACAATCATGATGAGGTTTCTCCTTTTAGTTTATTGAATTTATTAGCTGCTTTAAAGCCAAGATATGAGAAACTGATTCCTATTACTAAACTTGAGATTAGATAGATTAAACTAATCAGTAATTTTTTTTCGTTTATTAAAGCAACATTTTCAAGTGAAAATGTTGAGAATGTAGTGAATGCTCCAGTAAATCCTGTTCCGATTAGTAAAGTATATTCAGGTTTTAAATTCACTTTAGCCATCGGTAAAAAGAAACCTAAAAAAAAGCATCCAATGATATTAATTAAAAATGTTTGAATTGGAAATCCATTTGAAAGTGGATGGACCAAAAGACCTATTATGTAACGAAGAATGGCTCCAAAAAACCCTCCGATTAAAATAAATAAATAATTCATCATACACCTCAAAATAAGTACATTATAAAAACGCCCCTAGGAGCGTTTTTTGTTAGTTTACAATATAAAAAGCAATAATTGAAACTAAGTTATTTAAAAAATGAGCAAAAATCGTAACTTCGATTTTTTTTGTTTTGATATAGATTATACCAAAAATCAAACCTGCTAAAGAATAAGATAGTAATGCATAGATTGAAAAACCAGCAAGCATATGCAATAAACCAAACCCAAAGGAACTTACAATTAATCCAATAATCGGAGCGTTTTTAAAAATCGAACCAATTATTAACTTACGTGTAATCCATTCTTCTTTAATTGGTGCAAGAATAACCGCAGATATAATCATAAGGACTGGATTAGTCCGCAATAAGTCTTCCACTGCTTTTTGATTATCTGGAGTAGCAATTGAATAATTGAAATGTTGGAAAATAACATCAAGAAGTTGTGAAGAAGCGATCAGAACGACATATGCTCCTAAAATGATTACAACGTCAATCACAGTTATATTTATTCGTCTTAAAGTTAGTAGTCCTTTTTTCTTTGTATAATAATAAAGCCATATTAAACTGAGGACACCAAAAATTGAATCTGAATAGATTGATACTGTATTTAAAAGATTATCAAATTGTTTTTCAGTAAGATTTATATCCGCAACACTAACAAAAATCATACCCCATATTGAGGCAATTAAGATTAGTAAGTTCAAACCAACTATAAAAATTAAAAAATAGTAGCCAAGGGTTTTTAAGGCGGATTTACGTTCATTCGGAATATTTTCTGGAATGATTGTATTATAGTTTAATTCATTATCCAAATCGGCTCCTCCATTTTTTTGACCTATCTGTTCATAAACTTTCGAATTTACATTTATACTAACATATCCTATTTTATCTTAAATTTAAAGTGAAAGAATCTATATTTTAAAATATATGAAAGATTGAGTAGATTATATGATAGTTGAAATTGTACTTAATCTAATTAAAGTAAAAACAAGGTATGTTCATATACCTTGTTTTAAGGCTATTGAAATAAAACATTGTCAATATAGAACGACAAAAGTCTAAGTACTATATTATTTAAGCAAAAATTAGAAAGATACTTCCTCATAACAGGTTCATGAGGAAGTAAAGCAGCATAAATTAGAAAGTTCCTTACTCATGACAGGTTTTAGTGCAAATCAACTAAAAATTAGCGTAGTTGACAAGCTCATTCTTCAACACTCCAAAAACAAGGTATGTTCATATACCTTGTTTTCTTAAATTTTAATTTAATTTTCGATTAGCAGGGTAGGGAAGAGAAAAGTTATTATCTTCCAAGTTCTATTCCAAACTCCTGCCAAGATTAATTCAACTGTTCTACTTGATCTCTAATCATTTCCATTTTATAGTCTAATGAATTTACTGTTGCGGATGCTTCATTTAAGCTTTCGATAATTGCTTTTGGGACCTTTTTATTGTATTTGTAAAAAATCTTATGTTCAAGGCTTGCCCAGAAATCCATCGCAACCGTTCTAATTAGAATTTCCACTTTTACTCTTTTTGTTTCAGAAGCTAGGAAAATTGGAATTTCTATAATCATATGAAAGCTTTTATAGCCATTTGGTTTTGGATTTTTAATATAATCTTTTATTTCTATTATATAAATATCGTCTTGTTGTTTTAATAGTTCATAAATCATATAAATATCACTAATAAATGAACAACTAATACGAACTCCAGCTATATCACTGATATAATGTTCCAGATTATATTGTGTTAGTTCTAATCCTTTTCGCTCAAGCTTTTCTATTATACTTTCTGGTTTTTTTAAGCGTGATTTTACGTGTTCAATTGGATTATGATTGTGAGTTAAAGTAAATTCTTCATTTAAAATTCTAATTTTAGTATTGATTTCATCTAACGCAAATTTATATATTAAAAGTGTGTTAGTCCATTCACCTAAGCTTTGATCTTTCAACATAGGCAACCTCCTAATGTATATTACATCAGTATATTACCAGCTTAATGTGAACTCAGTGTGAAATCTTGGTGAATAGTTAGTGTCAGTCAAGTAAAGTACTGGGATTTTTTCAAGTTGTTGGAAAAATAGAATAATAAAGGAGCGGTTGTAGGAATTAGGCAAGGGTTCAAAGATGTAGAGAGTGCACATTATTTTAAGTATTGTAGCATCAATTAGTTCATTTAGGGTTTTGTTAGTTTTGGTATTATATGTTATAAATTTATATATATAATTTTAGTTAGGAGTACATTGATGAAACAGAGTTTTTATCGTTTGTTTATAGAGTTGACGAATAATCGTTTTACTTCTAGTCTTTTACGTAAGCTTGCTACTTCTCGATTTAGTAAAGTGTTTATTACTCCTTATATTAAAGCGTTTAATTTAAATATGGATGAGAGTAAAGAGACTGTATTTCCTACTTTACATGCCTTGTTTACTAGAGAATTAAAGCAAAATGCTAGACCGATTCATGCTGGTGAAAGTGAATTAGCTTGTCCGGTAGACGGTGTGTTAGAGTCATGTGGGAAAATTGAAATGGATATTAAATTTGTCGTAAAAGGAAAGACATATAGCATTATTGAGATGTTAGGTTCTAAGGAGATGGCAAATAAATATGATGAAGGCTATTATATGGTATTGTATTTAAGTCCTAGCCATTATCATCGTATACATAGCCCAATCGAAGGCGAAATTGTATCACAATTCGAGTTAGGTGCTAAATCTTATCCCGTTAATAAAGCAGGATTAACGTATGGTAAAGATCCACTTTCAAAAAATTATCGAGTTATTTCAGAAGTGTTATGCTCTGAAAACAATAAACATGTTGCAATGATAAAAGTTGGTGCTATGTTTGTTAACACAATCGTAGTAACTAATAAAGAAAAGCGTTTGAAAAAAGGTGAAGAAGTAGGGTATTTTTCTTTCGGTTCTACAGTTGTTTTACTTTTTGAAGCGAATAGTTTTACACCAAATTTGAACCTTAAATCTGGCCAAGCAATCAGAGTTGGTCAAAATCTAGGTAAATTACACTAAGTATGCACTTTTTTTCACGAAATGGGAGCCATCGTATAGAAAGATGGTTCTTTTTCTGTTATTGTAAAGAGTGCTTGTATTTTAATTTCACTTGTATTATTTGCGCATATTGAAAATAATAAAAATGTTTAAGATGTTTTTTTTATATAATAATCTAGACCTCTTCGTTTAATTTCTTTTTCAATTAAATAAATGAAGGCAGGATCAAGCTGTAAACCTAGAGCTTTTTTGTAAGACTCAAGTAACAACTCATCATTTAATTTGTACATAATTTTTGCCCGGTTGGGCATTCACCTCCGAGTGAGAAAAGTTTTTGAATTTCTTCGTAAACTTAATGTATCAAATTTTTAAAAATAGAACAATCGTTCGTTTATCCACAGAAATAGGTGGATAAGTTGTGGGTAATTTGTTTATATATTCTAAAAAGGCAGGCTCTTGGACAAAGGATAATGTGTATAGATTTATCCACAGTTAGAATGATTGTAGTTATTTGTCGAACGATTTTAAGAATATATTGAGGTGTAATAATGTTTAATAAATTTTTACCGAGTGAGACTGTTAATAATGTTTATGCAATTACGCCTGAGCATTTAAAAAGCTTAGGAATAAAAGGGATCATTACTGATTTAGATAATACGTTAGTAGAATGGGACCGTCCATTAGCTACTCCAGAGCTAACGAAATGGTTCAAAAGCATGGACGATGCAGGGATTAAAATTACAGTTGTATCGAATAACAATGCTGAGCGTGTTGGAAAGTTTTGTGATCCACTTGGCATTCCATTCATTCACCGTGCACGTAAACCACTAGCAACATCATATAAAAAGGCTTATAAACAAATGAATTTAAAGCCAAATGAAGTCGTGATGATAGGAGATCAATTGCTGACAGACGTATTTGGAGGCAATCGTCAAGGAATTCATACTATTTTAGTTGTTCCAGTTGCAAGTACAGATGGAATTTGGACAAGATTTAATCGAATGGTAGAACGTAGAATTCTTTCATCTTTAAGGAAGCAAGGATTACTACAATGGGAGGATAAAAAGTGAGTACTACAGTAGTAAGATGTATTGGTTGTGGAGTTGAAATTCAAACAGAGGATAAAGACAAACTTGGATATGCACCACCATCTTCATTAGAAAAAGAAGAGATTATTTGTCAACGCTGTTTCCGTCTAAAAAACTATAATGAGATTCAAGATGTCGAGTTGACTGATTCTGACTTTATTCGTATCTTAAATGGGATTGGTTCTAAGGACTGTCTTGTTATAAAAGTAGTAGATATTTTTGATTTTTCAGGCAGTTGGTTAAATGGGATTAATCGATTCGTTGGAAACAATAAAATATTATTAGTTGGAAATAAGGCGGATTTAATACCAAAGTCAGTTAAGAAAAATAAGCTGACTCAATGGATGAGCGGAACTGCAAAACGTTGGGGATTAAAACCTGCAGGTGTTCATTTAATTAGTGCAGTCAAAGGCACTGGCATAGATGAATTAGCTGAAAGTATTGAGAAGCATCGTGAAGGTAAGGATGTATACGTAGTAGGTTGTACTAATGTTGGTAAATCAACCTTTATTAATACGATGATTAAACGTTATAGTGAAGAAAATAGTAATATTATTACTACTTCGCATTTTCCAGGAACAACACTTGATATGATTCAAATCCCACTTGATGACGAGAGTGATCTAATCGATACTCCAGGTATTATTAATCATCATCAAATGGCTCATTTCGTTGATAAAAAAGGTTTAAAGATTATTACACCGAAAAAAGAAATTAAGCCTATGGTTTATCAATTAAATGAGGGGCAAACATTATTCTTTGGTGGGTTAGCTCGTTTTGATTATTTAGAGGGTGGAAGACGTTCTTTTACTTGCCACTTCTCAAACGAATTAACAATTCATCGTACTAAACAAGAAAATGCTGATGATTTATATGAAAGACAAGCTGGGGAATTATTAGTTCCACCATATGGTGAACAAATAAATGAGCTTCCGAAATTAGTGAAGCATGAATTTATGATAAAAGATGCTAAAACTGATATAGTTTATTCAGGGTTAGGTTGGATCACAGTGAATGAACCTGGTGCTAAAATTGTTGCTTATGTACCAAAAGGTGTAGCTGTAACTCTTCGTAATTCTATTATATAAGAATAATTTGGGGGCGAGAGGAATGAAAGACCAATACTATGTAATCGGTCAACCGATTGGTCATTCAATGTCTCCAACTATGCATAATGAATGGTTTGACTCTAATCATATCTCGGGTCACTATTTAGCAAAAGAAGTTGGGATAGCAGAATTAAAATCAGTTATGACAGAATTTCGTTCAACTGTAAAAGGATTTAATGTTACAGCACCACTAAAAGTAGAAATTATGCAGTACTTAGATGAAATTGATCCACTAGCAAAAGCAATTGGAGCTGTAAATACAGTTATCAATAAAAATGGAAAACTGTATGGTAAAAATACTGATGGTATCGGGTATTGTAGAGGATTATCCTATGTTTTGAAAAATCCGATTGAAGAAGAAAAGATATTGATTATCGGTGCAGGTGGTGCAGCGAGAGCGATTCTTTATAGCTTACTTCACTTGGGTGTTAAGCGTATTACAGTCACCAACCGAACGTTAGAAAAAGCAGAGGCTCTTCTAGATGGTAAGCTGATGAATGAAGTTAATATTATGTCAATTTCAGATGCTGAAGAACATTTAGGTCAATTTTCTCTTATCATTCAAACAACTTCTGTTGGAATGAAACCAAATGAAAATAGCACGCCGTTAGCACTAACTAATTTATTACCAGATGCAATTGTATCGGATCTTATTTATAGTCCATTTAAAACAGTATTTTTAAAAGAAGCTGAAGAAAGAAATGCGACAATACAAAACGGATTACCGATGTTTATTTATCAAGGAGCATTAGCATTTCAAGAGTGGACGGGAATTTTTCCAAATACGATTGATGCTTACTCATTATTAGAAAGAAAACTTGGAGGAACAAAATGTTAACAGGTAAACAAAAAAGATTTTTACGTTCGAAAGCTCATCACTTGAACCCTATTTTTCAAGTAGGAAAAGGTGGAGTTAATGAAAATATGGTTAAACAAATTTCAGAAGCGCTTGAAGTAAGGGAACTTTTAAAAGTAAGTATACTTCAAAATTGCGATGATGATCGTTACGATGTAGCAGATCAGTTAGTTGAAGGAACAAACGCTGAACTTGTACAAGTAATTGGACATACAATTGTTTTATATAAAGAGTCTGAAGAAAATAAAACAATCGTATTACCTTAATATGTTAAATACCGTTAATTAGAGGAGAAGCGGATTAATGGATAAACAAAAAGCACTTACATTTGTAAAAGAAAAACTAACGAACGGGCGTTTTACACATACTATTGGTGTGATGGAAACTGCAGTTAGACTAGCCGAAAAGTACGGTGCGGATGTAAAAAAAGCAGAACTAGCTGCAATTTTCCATGATGTCGCAAAATGCATGCCGATTAAAGAATTAAAATCAATTATGGAAGACAATAAGCTTTCATTAAATCTTTTGAAGTACAATAAAGAATTATGGCATGCTCCTGTTGGTGCATTTCTTACTGAACATGAATATGGAATTGATGATCAAGAGATATTACAAGCAATCACATATCATACAAGTGGTCATGAAGACATGAATTTATTAGATAAAGTAATATATGTAGCAGATTATATTGAACCTAATCGTAGTTTTCTAGGTGTAGAGCAAGCTCGGGAATTAGCGAATCAAGATTTGGATCAAGCTTTATTATTTGCACTAAAAAATACAATTACATTTTTGATTAATAAAGAACAAACAGTTTACCCATTAACGGTTAAAACATATAACTCTATATTAAAACAAGTTAAAAGCCAGGGGGAATAAAAGGAATGAATGAAAAAGAATTAATGATGCTAGCTGTAAATGCTGCTGACGATAAAAAAGCAGAAGATTTAGTCGTATTAGATATGAAAGGAATCTCTGCAATTGCAGATTATTTCATTATTTGTCACGGTAATTCAGATAAGCAAGTTCAGGCTATTGCAAGAGAAGTGAAAGATCAAGCTCAAAAAAATGGTAAAGATGTTAAACGTTTAGAAGGCTTTGACGAAGCTCGTTGGGTTTTAGTCGACATCGGTGACGTTGTCGTTCATATTTTCCATCGTGACGAAAGAAGCTATTATAACCTAGAAAAGTTATGGGGAGATGCTCCTTCTCTTGATGTTTATGGAGAGCTTCTTTCATGACATACAATCGCTTCGCGTATTTGTATGATCAGTTAATGAATGATGTCCCTTATGAAAAATGGGTTCAATTCCTAAAAAATGTATTTCAAAAATATGAAATGCTTCAGCCTCAAATTTTAGATATAGGGTGTGGAACAGGTACATTACCCATCTTATTAGCAAAATTGAATTATTCAATTAGTGGGGTAGATTTATCTGAGGAAATGTTAAGTGTCGCAATGGCAAAAGCAGAATTAGAAAAAGTTAATATTCCTTTTTTTCAACAAAATATGGTGGAATTAGAAGGATTTGACCAATTAGATTGTGTAACAATTTTCTGTGATTCACTTAACTATTTAGAAACAGAAGATCAAGTAAAACAAACCTTTAAAAAAGTAAATGAAAGCTTAAAAGATAATGGCTTGTTTTTATTTGATGTACATTCACCTTATAAAATTGAAGAAATCTTTGGTGAAGAGACATTTTTTATTGATGATGCAGAGTTAAGCTTAGTTTGGTCTTGTACGCAAGGAGAATACCCATTAAGTGTCGAACATGATTTAGTTTTCTTTATGAAAGAGGAAAATCGTGATTTATATGAACGCTTTGAAGAGTATCACAATCAAAGAACATTTCCAATAAATACGTATAAATCTTTGTTAAATCAAACTGGATTTGAAGTGAAAGAAATCATAGCAGATTTCGATGAAGATGTAGAGGATACTTCTGAACGAATCTTTTTTATAGCAATGAAAAAATAAAAAACCCTTTAATGAAAATTCCTTTTCTTAAAGGGTTTTTTACTTTATAAGGCCAACAAAATTAATTTTTGCATTTTTGTTACGAATACAATAAAGCTGTATAATCATTTTTAAGAATCAAAATTGTTCCTTTACACGCTCAATTTCCTTATCAAACTTATCATGTGTTTTTTCAAAAATTTCTTCGAATAAATCTCCTACCCGGGCCTCTAATACTTTAATACCTTCTCCAGTAATTCCGCCTTTTACACATACCTTTTCTTGAAGGGTTTCAAGCGTAAAATGTTTTTGTTCAATTAGTTTTCCAAAACCAATAATCATTTCTTCTGCCAAGATTGTTGCTTGCTCCTTCGAAATTGAGGTTTGACAAACAGCCGCATCAATAAACTTTTGAAGCAAGTAACTAAAAAAAGCGGGCCCACAGCTTGCGATATCTGATGAAACTCTTGTGATATCTTCTGTAATCATGACCGGTTTAGAGATATTCGAAAAAAGTTCGATTATTTGCTCCTTACATTTAGCAGTACAACGATTCCCGAAATTAACTAAAGTTACCCCACTCAACGCTTGATTCGTAATGCTTGGAATAACGCGTGCAACTTGACAAGGTAAGATCGCTTCAATTTGTTCAACTTTAATTGGACTAGTGATTGATATAACACAATGTTTTTTAGTGAAATGTTTTTGTAAAGATGAAAAAAGTGGTTGCATTTCTAAAGGTTTTACGCAAACTAATACAATTTCTGAAGCGGTAATTACTTCTTTAGCAGTCTCAACAACATTTAAATCAGGATATATATTTTTTAGCTCATAAGCTTTATACATTGACCGGTTTGTAATAGTTAATTCGGAGGGCTTTACTGCATTTGATTTTATTAATCCATTGAGCAAAATGGTACCCATATTTCCTGTACCTATGATTCCTACGTTCATGAGTACATCCCTTCCTTTGCATACATTCTCTCCTACACTATATGAAGCAAGGTCGAAAATAATGATATAAGTTAAAATGGAGGAAATAAATGAAGAAGTTAATTCATAACAAATTGGTTTGGATCTGTGTAGTAATTGTCGGGATTTTAGTCGTAAATTTTTATCAAATTAAAAGTAAAAATGAAGTAGTTTTCGCAAAGCAATCGCCTAAAGTAGAAACAGTAAAGAAAAATGATGATCAGAAAAAAGAAGAAATTGTTCCAGTGAATTCAAAAGTATTCATGGTTGATGTAAAAGGTGCAATACAAAAACCAGGTGTATTTCAATGCAAAGAAGGAGAACGTGTGATTGACGTAATTAGATTAGCGGGAGGATTTAAAGAAAAAGCTGATGTTAATAAGGTTAATTTAGCTGAAAAAACGTTTGATGAGATGGTCATTTATGTACCGTTTATTGGAGAAGAAACTGATCAAACCATAATTAAAAATACGGGAGATGGAACGAACCAAAATGAGATGATCGATATAAACCATGCATCACAATCAGAATTGGAAAAAATACCTGGTGTAGGCCCATCAAAAGCAAAAAATATTTTAGATTATATTGATCAAAACGGACCATTTACTTCAGTAGAACAATTAGAATCTGTAAATGGAATCGGCAAAAAATCGCTTGAAAAAATGACTCCGTTTATTGTCATTCGATAAATACAAATGAAGAGTATTTACCTAGCTTATATTGTTTTTATACAAATAATAACAATCGTCTTTTTTAAAAACTATAATTTATTTTTTATTTTAATATTACTTTTTTTAATGATTTTTTTAGTCGGAAAGAAAAGATGGCTAATTTTATTAATTTGTATACTTTCGCTATGTATTACGTCTAGTATATGTTACCTACAAAACAATAATATGAAATCCCCTAAACAAAAGCCTTCGCAAAATGTACGAGGTGAAATCATCTCGACTCCAATAATAGATGGAAATAAAGTTTCATTTACATTTAAACTCAATAATCAAGAAATCTTACTAAATAGTTTTGCAAATACGAAAGAACAATTAAAAGTTTTTCAAAATAGAAAAATAGGTGAAATATGTGAAGTAAAAGGTGAAGTTACAATGCCTTTAGAAAATTCGAATCCATACTTATTTAATTATAGAAAGTACTTATTAAATCAAGGAATTTACTGGATTATTACTGCTAATCCAAATAGTTTAGTGGATTGTAATGATGGAAAACGAACGATCATTCAATCAATAAACGATATTCGACATGCTTTAACTAAATATGTAGAGGAGAATTTTGATTCCAATACAGAAGGATATATTAATGCTCTCCTATTTGGGGAACGATCAAAAATGAATGCAACTACGGAATCTCAATATCAAATTGTAGGAATCGTACATTTACTTGCGATTAGTGGTTCTCATATTAGTTTATTGAGTCTTGGCGTTTATTTTTTACTAATTAGAATCGGCGTAACGAAAGAAAACAGCTTATTTATAACGATATTGTGTATTATGATATATGGATTTCTAGCAGGTGCTCAAGCGTCAGTTGTCAGAGCGGTTATTATAGGTGTGTTAGTTTGCATATACAAGTTAGCAAAAATGAAAATCGACATTACTGCCCTTTTATTCGCTTCTTGCATAATCATGCTATTGGTGAAACCTAATTATATTGATGATATTGGATTTCAATTTTCCTTTGTGACAAGTTTTGTACTTGTTTTAACCTCAGAACAAATTTTAAATTACAAATCTTGGTATGCAAAGGCTCTTTATACATCTAGTATTACTCAGTTAGTATCAATCCCGATCTTACTTTTTAATTTTCATGAATTATCACCATACAGTATAATCATTAACTTACTTTTCATTCCTTATATTAATTTTATTATTATGCCGCTATGTATTATTAGTTTTGGTTTAAGTTTTATTAATTTTGAAATTAGCGAACAGTTAACGCTACTGCTAACTTTCTTTATTAACATATCAGATAAATTACTGAGTATATGTATGCAATTGCCATTTATTAAGTTGATTTTTACACATCCTTCAAAAGAAATTCTGTTTATTTATATCTTGCTAATATTTTTAATTTTATATTTTATGGAAGATAAGAGAGAGAAAAAGTTATTAACTATTTGTTTGATTGGATTTTTTATTCTTATTAGCGGGCATTTGATTTATCCCTATATGAACCCAGTTGGAAAGATTATGTTTATAGATGTAGGACAAGGTGACTGTATACTTATAAAATTACCTTTTAATAAAGGGAATTATGTAATTGATACAGGAGGTAAATTAACTGGAAAAGAAGAAACGTGGATGAAGCGCAAAAAAACATTTTCGACAGGCATGGATCTATTGATTCCAATTTTAAAAGGTGAAGGAATTAGTAAAATAGATAAATTAATATTTACACATGGTGATATCGATCATATTGGAGGTGGAAAGGAGGTGCTACAATCATATCATGTGAAACAATTAATCGTAGGTGATAAGACGAAATTTACTTCAGCTGAAAAAGAACGAATTAATATAGCTAGAAAAAAAGGAGTCGAGATTATAAAAATAAGCGAAGGTATGAATTGGAAAACGGGTTCGAATTATTTTGAAGTTATTTCTCCGATTAAAGATTATGTAGGTGAGGAAAACGAAGGGTCAATTGTTCTAAAGGCATTCATAGGTGGGAAGAATTGGTTATTTTCTGGTGATTTAGATGAAAATGGAGAAAATCGGCTGCTCTCTAAATATCATGATTTAAAGGCAGATGTTTTGAAAATAGGTCATCATGGGAGTAAAACATCGACTTCCGAACAATTTATTAAAGCCGTTATGCCTCAAATTGGCATTATATCAGTAGGGGGAAAAAATCGATATGGTCATCCGACACATGAAGTACTTGAACGATTAAAAAAGTACAATGTTAAAATCTTACGAACTGATGAACTTGGTGCAATAACTTATGAATTTAAAAGTGGACAAGGTACCATTTATACATTTAAAGCATATCGTAAAACAAATAGCAGAAACCAAGAAGGAAATTAAAAAAGACTGCCGAGGCAGCCCCATCAATTGGTTCTATGTATTATCGTGCAACAAACTCAACAATTGTTGCGATGATAAATAGAGTAGCGAAGAAACCAAATGAAACAACGAAACCAACACCAGAATCTGTTGAATCATTACGTTTGCTTTGAACATTTTTTTCAAAAGTATTCACAAATAACCCCTCCTATATCAATTTTAGTATAAATCAATATAACTAAAAAATCCATAGTATGTTTGTTTTAGTTATACCGTTTTAAATGAAGAAACCGGGTCTTTATTTAAAACGTTTATATAAATTAGAGATTAGTATTTACTAATCTCTTCCTTCTCATGTAGGACATGTTATACTATACTAAGAAAATTAGTGTAGAGGTGCAAAACATGATTAATGATTTACATAAAAAATTGAAAAAGAATGTATCGCCAATGTATTTATTGGTAGGTACTGAAGATTTTTTACTTCAAGAAGCGGAAAACTTAATCGTGAAAGCAGCTTTACAAGGAGAAATTGATGATTTTAACTATCAAACATATGATTTAAAAGAGTCTTATTTAAGTGAAGCTCTTGAGGATGCTCAAACACCGTCCTTTTTTGGTGGGAATAAGGTCATCATCATAAAATCATGTTTGTTTTTAACAGCTCAAAAAGAAAAAATTGTACAAGATCTAGAACCATTATTTGATTATATTGAAAATCCTGCGCCATTTACTACTGTTGTTTTTGTGGCTGCTTATGAAAAATTGGACGAACGGAAAAAGGTAACAAAAGCCTTGAAAAAACAAGTAGAGCTAGTTGAGTGCCACCCGGTTGAAACGAATAATTTAGACGGTTGGATTAAAGAGCGTTTTACTGGGAATGTAACAATTACTAAAGAGGCAATTGAAAAGCTAAAATTACTCGTTGGAAATAATTTATCAATCTTAAAACTTGAATGTGAGAAGTTACAATTGTTTATTGGAAATGAAGGCGAAGTTGATGCAGACCTAGTAGAAATGATGGTAGCAAAAACAATTGAACAAAATGTTTTTTCTCTTATCGAAAAAACAGCGGTAAGACAAACAACTGAGGCACTGAAAATTCTTCATGAATTATTATTTATTGGCGAAGAACCGATAAAAATAGTTGCATTGTTAGCTAGTCAGTTTAGATTATTATATGGAATAAAGCAATTATCAAGTAGTGGCTATTCAAATAATCAAATTGCCTCCTCAGTAGGTGTATCCCCAGGGAGAGTGTTTTATGGACAAAAGCAAGCGAATAACTTTCAAGCAAGTGAATTGAAAGAAGCGATACGATTAATTGCTGAAGTTGATTATAAAATGAAGACTGGTCAAGGAGATAAGGTCATGATCCTTGAAATGTTAATTCTTCAATTAAATAAATAATTTAAGAAAAACCGACATAAAGAATAAAAAATGGCAGTCCAATCGTTAAATTGGGCTGCCATTTTTTATCATATAAAAGTCTATAAAATTCAGTCTATTACCAATACAATCTGTTATAATGTAGGAATTGTAAAAGATTTCCTATAAAAGGTGTTTGGGAGAGAGATGAATGGCTGGAATTCCTAAAGAAATAAACGATGTATTAGATACTTACTTTCATTATTTTGATTTGAAATTACCTAATTTAATCGATTCTTTTTATCTTTATGGCTCGATTACTTTAAGTGCTTTTAAGAATGGATTTAGCGATATCGATTTTATAGCTGTTGTAAAGCGCAAAGTTTCTGAAGCTGATGTAAAAATACTGAGAGATATTCATAAAGATATGCAAAGAAAATTTCCAAATACAATTTTAGATGGGTGGTATATTTTTAAAGAAGATTTGCAGTCTTTAAATGAAGAAGGGAAATTATGTATTCGTTTCAATGATGGGCAGTTTCAAGGTTTAAATATATTTGAGCAGAATTCGATCGATGTTTTTCAATTAAAAACATACGGTATAACTGTTAGGGGGCTAAATTTTGATAATGTAGATATTTCAGTAAACTGGGATACACTACTATCTAATATGAGGAATAATCTTAATTCTTATTGGCTTAGCTGGTTAAATAATTGTAAAAAGTTCCCTACAGTTAACTATTTGAGTTTAATTGTCAGTTTAAGAAGTATTGAATGGGGAGTTTTAGGAGTATCTCGAATTTATTACACATTGAAAGAAAAAGATATTACATCAAAAGTAGGAGCGGGTGAATATGCTTTAAAGTCAGTTCCTAAAAGATGGCATAAGATTATTAATGAGTCATTGAGATTACGAACAGATCATAAAAAATCCTATTACAAATCGATTTTTACAAGAAGAAAAGATGCGATTGACTACATGGAGTTTATCATTCGCGAATGTAATAAAATTAGATAATTTATCTGATACTTTATTGTACGAAAAAATGGTGTCTCAGCTGAGACACCATTTCATTCATTACGCGTTCATAGCGTTAACTTTTTTAGCTAAACGAGATTTTTGACGTGAAGCAGCGTTTTTGTGGATTAGATTGCTGTTAACAGCTTTATCTAATTTTTTAGAAGCAGTTAATAAAGCTTCTTGCGCTTTTTCAGTTTCGTTATTAGTAACTAAAGCTTCAACAGTTTTCACTGCAGTACGCATTTCTGATTTTAGAGATGCGTTGTGAGCACGATGAGCTTCAGCTGTTTTTACACGTTTAATAGCTGATTTAATATTTGGCATACCTTTCACCTCCCGAATGCAGTCGAGAAATTTGCCTCGAATACAAATAGAACAAAACTTATTTTATCAAAACAAGTCCCATTTGGCAATAGAATTCATAAAGCTATTTTCGCCTTTTCAAAAGAAAAATAAACAATTCGTTTAGAATTGGTAACATCTAGCTAAACTAGTTAAGAAGAGAATTGTTAAATTTCGATGAGTATTGTGGAGGCTAGATAAATGAGTGAATTAGATTTAAGTCAATATAGTGTTCGAACAGATTTAGCAGTAGAAGCAAAAGAGATGCTCGAGGAGCGAGAACAGACAAAGGAAGAAATTACCGGTGTCATCGTTAAAGAACGAGAAGCTGATGGTGTAAGTATTTCTCATGTTCATATTAAAGAGTCCGCATCTGAAAGAATTGGTAAAAAGCCAGGTAATTATTTAACACTTCAAGTTCAAGGGATTCGTGAACAAGATACTGAGCTTCAAGAAAAGGTTGAAAAGGTTTTTGCAAACGAGTTTTCTGCATTCTTAAAAAATTTAGGAATTACGGAAGATCAAACTTGTTTAGTTGTCGGTTTAGGAAATTGGAATGTAACTCCTGATGCACTTGGGCCAATGGTTGTTGAAAATTTAGTTGTCACGAAGCATCTTTTTGAACTACAGCCTGAAAGTGTACAAGATGGTTATCGTCCAGTTTGTGCTTTATCTCCAGGCGTAATGGGGATCACTGGTATTGAAACGAGCGATATTATTTCAGGTGTCATTGAAAAAGTAAAACCAGATTTTGTCATTGCGATTGATGCACTTGCAGCAAGATCTATTGAGCGCGTTAATACAACAATCCAAATTACAGATAATGGCATTCATCCAGGTTCTGGAATAGGAAATAAACGGAAGGAATTAAGTAAGGAAACACTAGGTATTCCGGTTATTGCGATTGGTGTTCCAACCGTTGTTGATGCTGTTGCGATTACAAGTGATACAATTGACTTCATTTTAAAACATTTTGGACGTGAAATAAAAGAAGGAGACAAGCCAGCTAAAGCGTTAATTCCTTCAGGTATGGCATTTGGAGAAAAGAAAAAGTATACCGACGAAGATATGCCTGGTGAAAAGGAACGAATGGCATTTATGGGAATTGTAGGAACACTTGAAGAGAATGAAAAAAGGAAACTGATACATGAGGTATTGTCACCACTAGGTCATAACTTAATGGTTACACCAAAAGAAGTGGATACATTTATTGAAGATATGGCAAATATTATTGCTGGCGGTATGAACGCTGCGCTGCATTCTAAAATTAATCAAGATAATATTGGCTCTTATACTCATTAATATTTCGTAAGTGAGGAGAAACACATGAAATATATGGTTCGGTATTTTACGCTAATTATCATTTTTTCGATAACGATCATTACTTGTATGCAAGTTGCGAAAGATGGAATAAGTAAAGTTACTTCGACTGATTACTATCATGTAGACGATGTAGTAAAAATTTCAAAAGAAGATGGGAAAGCTGGTCCAGTACTTTTTGGAAAGGATTACACGAAAGAAGGACTAGCAATTCGAGAAGATCATTTAGAAAGATTAGGGGCATTTAATTATTTTACAGTTGTTGGAAAAGGAATATCTCATTTTGTTGCGTATGTAACTGAAAAAGGGATTAAGATTGTTGAAAAAATTCCTTCTATTATTGATAGCTTAAATTAGACCTTCTAAACTTCATTCGACATATACTGCTAATATAGATTGAATATTTCCCTATTTTTTTGATATAATCAAAACTATCTATGCTGTCGAGAAATTTAGGAGTGATGAAATGAATAAAGAGTCAAGATCAGAAAGACAAAAGAGAATTAGAAACTTTTCAATCATCGCACACATTGACCATGGAAAGTCTACATTAGCAGATAGAATTCTTGAGAAAACAAATGCATTAACACAGCGTGAGATGAAGTCTCAGCTATTGGACTCAATGGATTTAGAGCGTGAACGTGGAATTACCATTAAATTAAATGCTGTGCAGTTACAATATAAAGCTAAAAATGGAGAAGAATATATTCTTCATTTAATTGATACTCCTGGACATGTCGACTTCACTTATGAAGTTTCACGTAGTTTAGCAGCTTGTGAAGGCGCAATTCTCGTAGTTGATGCTGCACAAGGTATCGAAGCACAAACATTGGCGAACGTCTATTTAGCTTTAGACAATGATTTAGAAATTTTACCAGTTATTAATAAGATTGACCTACCGAGTGCTGAGCCTGAACGTGTAAGACAAGAAGTTGAAGAGGTAATTGGTTTAGATGCTTCTGAAGCAGTATTAGCATCTGCTAAAGCAGGAATCGGAATAGAAGAAATTCTAGAACAAATTGTAGAAAAAGTACCAGCTCCAACAGGGGATCCAGATGCGCCTTTAAAAGCACTTATTTTTGATTCATTATTCGATCCATATCGTGGTGTTGTAGCTTATATTCGTATTGTAGAAGGTACTGTAAAAGTAGGTCAAAAAATTAGAATGATGGCTACTGGTAAAGAATTCGAAGTAGTTGAAGCAGGAGTATTTACTCCTCGTACTACACAACGTGATGAGTTAACTGTAGGTGACGTAGGTTTCTTAACTGCTTCTATTAAAAATGTTGGAGATACTCGCGTTGGGGATACAATTACTCTTGCTGAGAATCCAGCAACCGAGCCACTACCAGGTTATCGTAAATTAAATCCTATGGTATTCTGTGGATTATATCCAATAGATACTTCTAAATATAATGATTTACGTGATGCACTTGAAAAACTTCAATTAAATGATGCAGCTTTACAATTTGAAGCTGAAACTTCACAAGCTTTAGGATTTGGTTTCCGTTGTGGATTTTTAGGATTATTACACATGGAAATCATTCAAGAGCGTATTGAACGTGAATTCAAAATTGATTTAATTACAACAGCACCAAGTGTTATCTATAATGTTTACACAACAAAAGGTGATTTGATTATCGTTGATAACCCTGCTCATATGCCAGACCCTCAATCAATTGATCGAGTAGAAGAGCCTTACGTAAAAGCAAAAATCATGGTTCCAAATGATTTTGTTGGAGCAATCATGGAACTTTGCCAAAAGAAACGTGGAAACTTTATCGATATGCAATATTTAGATGCAAACCGTGTTACGTTAACGTATGAAATTCCATTATCTGAAATTGTTTATGATTTCTTTGACCAATTAAAATCAAGTACAAAAGGTTATGCTTCATTTGACTATGAACTGATTGGTTACAAAGTTTCTAAACTTGTGAAAATGGATATTTTATTAAACGGTGAACAAGTAGATGCTCTATCATTTATCGTTCATAGAGATGCTGCTTATGATCGTGGGAAAATTATCGTTGATAAATTAAAAGAACTAATTCCAAGACAACAGTTCGAAGTACCAGTTCAAGCGGCAATCGGACAAAAAATTGTTGCTCGTTCAACAATTAAGTCAATGGGTAAAAACGTATTAGCAAAATGTTACGGTGGGGATATCTCTCGTAAACGTAAGCTATTAGATAAGCAAAAAGAAGGTAAAAAGCGAATGAAAGCTGTTGGTTCTGTAGAGGTACCACAAGAGGCATTCATGGCTGTTTTACGTATGGATGACTAATATTAAGTATTGATGTTGATGAGATGCCACCGTAATTAAATTGCGGTGGCATTGTAAATTTAGTTGCATTAATTTTTACTAAAATTTGTTATGGATCAAAAATAAGATGTAAATAATGATTAATAAAGTAAAGCCATTAATTAGACAAATTTCATAAGAAAATATACAATCATAAAGTTGAAATCAACGAAAGTCCCTGAATCTCACACCCTCAGAAGGTATTGGATCAGGGGCTTTTCACATAGAAAAGAGGAGAAGGTATGGCATCTTCCGTTTATATTCATATACCATTTTGTCAGCAGATTTGTTACTACTGCGATTTTAATAAATTTATGATGGACCGTCAGCCGGTTGATCAATATTTAGACTATTTAGAGAAAGAAATTATTGAAAGTTTAAAAAGAAATCCAATTTCGAATTTGAAAACCGTATTTGTAGGTGGAGGAACTCCAACTGCATTAACATTACCTCAAACTAAGCGCCTGATAGAAATAATTAATAACCATATTATTAAAGGGAAAAAAGATATCGAAATGACTTTTGAAAGTAATCCAAATGAGATTTCAAAAGAGAAGCTACAAATCTTAAAAGATGGTGGAGTGAATCGAATTAGTTTTGGAGCGCAAACGTTTGATGAAGGCTTACTTAAAAAGATTGGAAGAACACATTCACCAAATGAGATAGAAGAAGCAATCAAAACTGCAAAAGAAGTTGGTATTGATAATATTAATCTTGATTTAATGTATGCATTACCTGGTCAAACAATGGAACAATTCGTTGATTCTTTAGATAAAGCAATGAAGCTACCGATTCAGCACATCTCAGCATATTCATTAATTATTGAACCAAAAACGGTTTTTTACATAGAAATGAATAGGGGAAAACTGAAACCAGCACCAGAAGAAGATGAAGCGGCTATGTATGACTTTTTAATGAACTATTTAGAAAAAAATGGCTTTCGTCAATATGAAATTAGCAATTTTGAAAAAAATGGATTAGAAAGTAAGCATAATCTTGTATATTGGAATAATGAAGAGTATTTTGGTTTTGGTGCAGGTGCACATGGCTATATTAATGGAATTCGCTATTCAAATGCAGGCCCATTAAAAAAATATTTTCAATTGATTGATGACACAGGTGTCCCAATTATTCATGAGCATACAGTAACGAAACAAGAACAAATGGAAGAAGAAATGTTTTTAGGGCTTCGTAAAATGGAGGGAGTTTCGGAAAGAAAGTTCCAAGAAAAATTTGGTTCAACATTTAATGAAGTATTTCCGAACGTAATAGAAAAACTAATGAAAGATGGATTAGTTGAGATGAATGGTGTATTTCTTCGATTAACCCACAAAGGGAAGTTACTAGGAAACGAAGTATTTCAGGCATTCTTACTTTAAAAGCAATAAGTATGAACACAATAGAGAGGTAGATGAGATTAGGGAGGATTTAAATAACGATCCTTTCCTAATTAATCAACTTGCTCTTCTTTATTCCTGCCTTTAACTTCTTGACATCGTATAAAGGATTTGTTAAGTTAATAATATATTTAGCACTCACTAGATAAGAGTGCTAATAGAGGTGATAAACATGTTGACTGAAAGACAGTTATTGATTCTACAAATTATTATCGATGACTTTATTCGCATGGCACAACCTGTTGGTTCAAGGAGTTTATCTAAAAAGGAAGGTATTTCATTTAGTTCAGCAACGATACGAAATGAGATGGCTGATTTAGAAGAACTTGGTTATATTGAAAAGCCTCATAGCTCTGCAGGTCGAATCCCTTCTGAGAAAGGGTATCGTTTTTATGTAGACCATCTGTTATCACCACAAATTGTTAATGAAGATGATGTTCGTTCGATAAAAAGTATTTTTGCCGAGCGTATTTTTGAAATAGAAAAGCTTGTAAAAAATTCAGCTGATATCCTATCTGATTTAACAAATTACACAACAATTGCTCTAGGACCAAAAGTTACTGAAAATAAGCTTAAAAATATTCAGCTTATTCCAATAGGGCCTAATACAGCAGTATCAATTATTGTGACAGACACAGGTATTGTTAAAAATCGAACAGTAACTATACCGCCTGGTGTGTCTATGAGTGATATTGAAAAAATGGTAAATATATTAAATGAGCGACTAGTAAATGTTCCAATTCATCAAATAAATGACAAGCTTTATAAAGAAATAGCCATGATTTTACGTACGCATATTTCAAATTATGAAAGTGTAATTAAGATGATTGGTGGAACTATTGACGTACCGATTGAACAAAAGCTGATTCTAAGTGGAAAAACGAATATTTTAGCTCAACCAGAATTTCATAATGTAGAGACAATGAAAGTATTGTTAAACATGATTGAAAAGCAAGATGAACTAAAAAGTATTATTCCTTTTGAACAGATGGGTTTAAGTGTCAAAATTGGTAAGGAAAATGAAAAGTCTGGTTTAGAAAATGTAAGTATCATTAGTGCAACCTATTCATTAGGCGAAGATCAAATTGGTACAATCGCAGTATTAGGACCAACTCGTATGGAATACTCACGAGTAATCTCATTAATGCATTTAATAACAGGGCAATTGAATTTATTATTTTCATCTAAGGATGTTGAATAAATCCATTGTGATAAGAAACAATGGATTACATATAAAAAAATAGGAGGTGAAGGTGACATGACAGAACGTCAGGAAGAACTTTTAAATGAAGAAGTAGTGAATGAAGAAACTACTGTTGAAGAGCCTTCAATCTTTACAGAAGAAAATACAGAAGAGACAACTGATGATGTGAATTCTTCTGAAGATGAGCTTCAAAAACTTCGTGCTGAAGTAGATGAGAAGGAAAATAAGTACTTACGCCTACATGCTGATTTCGAAAATTATAAACGTCGTGCACTTTTAGACCAACAATCTTTAATGACTTATCGTGCTCAAAGTTTAGTAACTGATTTATTACCAGTACTAGATAATTTCGAACGTGCACTACAAGTTGAAGCAACAGATGAGCAAACTGCTTCTTTAAAACAAGGGATGGAAATGGTCTACCGTATGCTTGTTGAAGCTGTGAAAAAAGAAGGAGTAGAAGAAATCCCGGCACTTGGTGAACAATTCGATCCGAATGTCCATCAAGCTGTAATGCAAGAAAGTGATGATTCTAAACCATCTAATGAAATTCTACAAGAATTCCAAAAAGGCTATAAACTAAAGGACAGAGTAATTCGTCCATCAATGGTTAAAGTAAACGAGTAATTAGTTTGTTGAATATAAAATTTTAAAAAAACTAAAATATAACTTATGTAGATTTTAGGAGGAACATGCAATGAGTAAAATTATTGGTATTGACTTAGGTACAACTAACTCTTGTGTCGCAGTATTAGAAGGTGGAGAGCCAAAAGTAATCCCGAATCCAGAGGGTGGACGTACAACTCCGTCAGTTGTTGCGTTCAAAAATGGTGAGCGTCAAGTTGGGGAAGTAGCAAAACGTCAAGCAATTACAAACCCTAACACAATCATGTCAATTAAACGTCACATGGGTACTGCTCATAAAGAAAACATTGAAGGTAAAGAATATTCTCCACAAGAGATTTCTGCAATCATTCTTCAAAACTTAAAAGCATCTGCTGAAGCTTATTTAGGTGAAACAGTAACAAAAGCGGTTATTACAGTACCTGCATACTTTAATGATGCTGAGCGTCAAGCAACTAAAGATGCTGGTAAAATTGCTGGTTTAGAAGTTGAACGTATCATCAATGAGCCAACTGCGGCTGCATTAGCATACGGTTTAGATAAAATGGATGAAGACCAAACAATCCTAGTTTATGACTTAGGTGGCGGTACATTCGACGTTTCAATCCTTGAATTAGGTGATGGAATTTTTGAAGTTAAAGCTACAGCTGGTGACAACCGTTTAGGTGGAGATGACTTCGACCAAGTGATCATTGATTACTTAGTAGCTGAATTCAAAAAAGAAAATGGTGTTGACTTAAGCCAAGATAAAATGGCATTACAACGTTTAAAAGATGCTGCTGAAAAAGCAAAGAAAGATTTATCAGGTATTACTTCAACTCAAATTTCATTACCATTCATTAGCATGGGTGCAGCTGGTCCATTACACTTAGAGTTAAACTTAACTCGTGCAAAATTCGAAGAGCTTTCTCACAACTTAGTAGAAAGAACTTTAGGCCCAACTCGTCAAGCAATGAAAGATGCTGGTTTATCAGCTAGCCAAATTGACAAAGTAATCTTAGTTGGTGGATCTACTCGTATTCCTGCTGTTCAAGAAGCAATCAAAAAAGAAACAGGCAAAGAGCCACATAAAGGTGTAAACCCTGATGAAGTAGTAGCATTAGGTGCTGCAATTCAAGGTGGAGTATTAACTGGTGATGTTAAAGACGTAGTATTATTAGACGTAACTCCATTATCATTAGGTATTGAAACAATGGGTGGCGTTTTTACGAAGTTAATCGACCGTAACACAACAATCCCAACTAGCAAATCTCAAGTATTCTCAACAGCTGCTGATAATCAACCTGCTGTAGATATTCACGTTCTACAAGGTGAGCGTCCAATGGCTGCTGATAACAAAACATTAGGTCGTTTCCAATTAGCGGATATCCCACCAGCACCACGTGGAATTCCACAAATTGAAGTATCATTCGATATCGACAAAAATGGTATCGTAACAGTACGTGCAAAAGACTTAGGAACTCAAAAAGAGCAAAACATCGTAATTCAATCTTCTTCAGGTTTAAGTGACGAAGAAGTAGAACGCATGGTAAAAGAAGCTGAGCTAAATGCTGAAGCTGATGCAAAACGTAAAGAGGAAGTTGATCTTAAAAACGAAGCGGATCAATTAGTATTCCAAGTAGAGAAAACTTTAAAAGATCTTGAAGGAAAAGTTGAAGAAGCTGAGGTTACTAAAGCTAACGAAGCTAAGGACGCATTAAAAGCTGCTTTAGAATCTGGTAACTTAGATGACATCCGTACGAAGAAAGATGCTCTTTCTGAAATCGTTCAAGCTTTAACGATGAAGCTTTATGAGCAAGCTGCTGCTGCACAGCAAGCTGCAGGTGGAGCTGAAGGCGAAGCGAAACAAGACGACGTAGTAGACGCTGAGTTTACAGAAGTTAAAGAAGATAAATAATACCGAAAAGTGGAAGGCGTTTGTCCAGAACGCCTGGAACTAGACCATATATCTAAAGTAAGGGAAGTCAAAGTCAGGGTAGCCTTGACTTTGACTTCTTCTTTTTCTTTTAGAAAAGCAGAGATTATGTTAAAATATTCTTTATGTGAAAGGAGCGGATTGTAACACTATGAGTAAACGTGATTACTATGATGTACTTGGTGTAAGTAAAAGTGCATCACAAGATGAGATAAAAAAATCGTTTCGTAAATTAGCAAAAACGTATCATCCAGACGTTAATAAAGATCCTGATGCACCTGAAAAGTTTAAAGAGGTGCAAGAAGCATATGAAACTTTATCAGATGATCAAAAACGCGCTCATTATGATCAGTTTGGTCATACAGATCCAAACCAAGGATTTGGTGGTGGCGGATTTGGCGGCGGCGGATTCGGTGGATTTGAAGATATTTTCAGTCAGTTTTTTGGAGGTGGCGGTGGACGTCGTCGTGACCCGAACGCACCAAGAGCTGGGGCTGATTTACAATATACAATGACAATCCAGTTTGAAGAAGCAGCATTTGGAATGGAAAAAGAAATTGAAATTCCTACTGAAGAAACATGTCATACATGTAGTGGTTCAGGTGCAAAACCTGGTACATCAAAAGAAACATGTAAACATTGTCATGGCTCAGGCCAAATGAGTGTTGAACAAAATACTCCATTTGGACGTATTGTGAATCGTACAACATGTTCACACTGTCAAGGTACTGGTCAGATTATTAAAGATAAATGTAATACTTGTCACGGTGCTGGCCGAGTGAAAACTCGTAAGAAAATCATGGTTAAAGTACCAGCTGGTATCGATGATGGTCAACAAATTCGACTTTCAGGTCAAGGAGAACCAGGTAAAAATGGTGGTCCTGCTGGAGATTTATATATTGCATTCCATGTTCGTGAACATGAATTCTTTGAACGTGATGGTAATGACGTTTACTGCGAGCTTCCATTAACATTTGCACAAGCCGCTTTAGGGGATGAAGTTGAAGTACCAACATTACATGGTAAAGTAAAAACGAAAATTCCTGCAGGAACTCAAACCGGCACTAGAATGCGTTTAAAAGGTAAAGGAATTAAAGATGTACGTGGATATGGTCAAGGTGATCAGCACGTAATCGTAAAAGTTATCACACCAACAAAACTAACAAGCCGTCAAAAAGAATTGCTTGAAGAGTTTTACAATATTGGCAAAAGTCAAAAAGACGATAAACACGATTCATTCTTTACAAAGTTAAAGCGTGCAGTTAAGAATTTTGGCGAATAATAGGTAAGAAATTAATTCAGTACGTTAGTTAAGGTAAAAAGTGGAAACACTAAATAGAAGAAGTAATTTTAATGGCACCCTCTAAATCTGACTATGATTAGAGGGTATTGCCAAGTAAAGAAGAGAGTATGAATGGAGTTGGTAGTTAATGAAATGGTCAGAATTAAGTATTCACACTACACAGGATGCGGTTGAACCGATTTCTAACATTTTACACGAAGCTGGTGCAAGTGGTGTTGTCATAGAGGATGTGTTTGATTTGACGAAGGAGCGAGCACAGGTTTACGGTGAAATCTACCAACTTAACCCAAAAGATTATCCAGAGGAAGGTGTAATTGTTAAAGCATACCTTCCTGTGAATAGTTTTTTAAACGATACGATCGACGGAATAAAAGAAGCTATAAATAATTTAATTTCATATGATATTGATTTAGGTAAAAATACATTTACTGTGCATGAAGTAAACGAAGAGGATTGGGCTACTGCATGGAAAAAATATTATCATCCAATTTCAATCTCAGATCGATTTACAATTGTACCTTCTTGGGAAGAGTATGAAGTTAAATCTTCAGATGAATTAATTATTGAATTAGATCCGGGAATGGCGTTTGGTACTGGTACTCATCCAACAACTGTTATGTGTATTCGTGCACTTGAGAAAGTTGTTAAACCGACTGACCGTGTAATCGATGTTGGAACTGGTTCAGGAGTTTTAAGTATTGCAGCTGCTAAACTTGGCTCTACAAATATAGAAGCTTATGATTTAGACGATGTAGCTGTTCGAAGTGCAAGAGAAAACGTTGTATTAAACAAAGTTGATGATGTCATAAAAGTTGGCCAAGGTAACTTACTACAAGGAATTGAAGGTCCGTTCCAAGTAGTTGTAGCGAACTTACTTGCTGAAATTATTCTTCGTTTCGTAGACGATGTGTTTACTGTTTTAGAACCAGGTGGAACATTTATTTCTTCAGGAATTATTGGTTCTAAACAAGAAGACATTGAAAATGAGCTTAATCGAGTTGGTTTTGAAGTGAAGGAAGTATTACATTTAGAGGACTGGGTTGCAATTATTGCAAAAAAGCCAGAACAAGGAATGTAACATGCAAAGATATTTTATAGAAGAAACACAGTTGCAAAATGATCTAGTCACAATAACTGGTGATGATGCGCATCATATCGCAAATGTTATGCGAATGAAGCTAAATCAAGAAATTATTTGTACAGTTCCAGGTTCCTCAACTGTTCGTTGTACACTTACAAATATTTCTAGTGAACAAATAACTGCAGCTGTTGTAGAATATGTTGAGAATGCAAATGAATTACCAATATCAATAACGATTGCTAGTGGACTACCAAAAGGTGATAAACTAGAGTTAATCATTCAAAAAGGTACGGAGCTTGGAGCTTGTAGTTTTATACCTTTTGCTGCAGCTAGATCAATTGTTAAATTGGATGATAAAAAAGCTGGTAAAAAGGTTGATAGATGGCAAAAAATTGCAAAAGAAGCGGCAGAACAATCTTATCGATTTATTGTACCTTCGGTGGAACAACCAGCAACTTTTCAACAATTACTTAACTCAATACAGCATTATGATGCTTGTATTGTTGCATATGAAGAAAGTGCAAAAACAGGAGAATCAGCAGGGCTTGTTCAGACATTCCAATCATTAAAGGAAGGCTCACGATTACTAGTAGTTTTCGGACCTGAAGGTGGTTTGTCAGAAAAAGAAGTTAATCAGCTAGAAGAAAAAGGTGCTAAGCTATGTGGACTTGGACCAAGAATTCTACGAACAGAAACAGCACCATTTTATGTTTTAGCTGCTGCCTCCTTTCATTTTGAATTAATGGGGTGAAGAAATGCCACAAGTAGCTTTTCATACATTAGGTTGTAAAGTTAACCATTACGAAACAGAAGCAATTTGGCAACTGTTTAAAGCAGCAGGCTATGAACGTACAGAATACGAGACGAAAGCTGACGTTTATGTAATTAATACTTGTACAGTTACAAATACAGGTGACAAAAAAAGTAGACAAGTAATCCGTCGTGCCGTGCGCAAAAATCCAGATGCTGTAATTTGTGTAACTGGATGTTATGCACAAACATCTCCAGCCGAAATCATGGCAATTCCTGGGGTGGATATCGTTGTTGGTACACAGGACCGTACGAAAATGTTGGATTATATCGAGCAATACCGTGTAGAACGCCAACCAATCAATGGCGTTGGAAACATTATGAAAGCACGAGTTTATGAAGAGCTAGATGTACCTGCTTTTACTGACCGTACACGTGCTTCTTTAAAAATTCAAGAAGGTTGTAATAACTTCTGTACATTTTGTATTATTCCATGGGCACGTGGTTTAATGCGTTCTCGTGATCCAAAAGAAGTTGTCAAACAAGCTACGCAATTAGTAGAATCAGGCTATAAGGAAATTGTTTTAACTGGTATTCACACTGGTGGATACGGTCAAGACATGAAAGATTACAATTTAGCCATGTTATTAAAAGATTTAGAAACAGTTGAAGGATTAAAACGTGTTCGTATTTCTTCAATTGAAGCTAGTCAAATTACAGATGAAGTAATTGAAGTTCTTCGTCATTCAAATATTGTCGTTCGTCACTTACACGTACCATTACAATCTGGATCAGATACGGTCTTAAAACGTATGCGTCGTAAATACACAATGGCTGAATTTGCTGAGAGAATTGAAAAATTACGTGAGGTTTTACCAAACTGTTCAATTACATCAGATGTAATCGTAGGTTTCCCAGGTGAAACTGAAGAAGAGTTTATGGAAACATACAATTTCATCCGAGATAATAAATTCTCTGAATTACATGTATTCCCATACTCTAAACGTACAGGAACACCAGCTGCACGTATGGAAGATCAAGTTGACGAAGAAATTAAAAATGAACGTGTACATCGTTTAATTGAATTATCAAATCAACTTGCAAAAGAATACGCATCAATGTTTGATGGAGATGTTCTAGAAGTTATTCCAGAAGAAAAGTATACTGAAGATGGCGCAGAAGGACTATTAATTGGTTACACAGACAATTATCTAAAAGTCGTGTTCGAAGGAACAGAAGACATGATCGGTAAAATTGTAAAAGTTAAAATCGCAAAAGCGGGTTACCCAGTTAATAAAGGTGAATTTGTCCGAGTACTAGAAGATGTAGCTGTTAACTAAAGATAAAATAAAAGGATTGATAATCTAGAGTTTATCTGGATTATTGATCCTTTTTTTGTTCCTTTTAAAACGAAATAACGAATTCCCTCAAACTACCTGTAATGTAAAGTAATCTCTATACACAATATAAGGATAGAGGTGAAATAAAAATGTCAAAAGACAACCAATCAAGAAAAACTGATGACAATCATATCCACGTTGCAACCAACTCATACTTAGACACGAGCGAAAATGATTCGAATAAAATTAATTATGACGAAGGTGGTAGCCCATACCTTGATACAAGTGAAGACGCATCTTCAGCGGCGAACACAAGACGAGGAGCACCATATTTAAATACATAATGGAGAGAAGGAATATATCTTTCTCTTTGCTTGTATTTATAACTTCAACCTTAATATTTAGCTAATATACTAAAAGAGCTAATCAAGTCGTTGATTAGCTCTCTTTTATGACATATTTACTGATTTTTTCTTGCTAAAAATTTGGATTGTAAAACCAAAAATGATAATCACAATTGAAAATAATAAACTTAACCAAATGCTTTGAAATTTACCAACATAAGGCTGAACGATATATGAAAGGATAATACTGATGACAATACTAATTGGAATATAATTACCAACTTTACGTTTACTAAAGACAATAACTAAAATTGGAAATAGCAATGCAGAATATACATTTCCTGAGTAAAATAAAAGTTCTATCATTTTTTTTGATTGAATAAGTGTAGCAAAAAAGATAATCGCACCAATGATCACGGATAGAAGATAAGCAAGTTTTATTTTTTTTTGATCATTATTGATCTTGTGAATTGGCTCGATTATATTGATAATGATTAAACTAGCAAGCGAATGTAAAACTGCACCAAATGTTGAGGTAATCGCATTAAAAACACATAAAACAAAAAGTATAAAAAAGAATGGTGTTGTAATTTTATTTGCTAAACCAACTAATATTGATTGAATATCTGTAAATCCACCAGTAAATATAACAATAATAAAAAGGCATGAAAATGAAAGTGGGAAAATACACCATATTAACCCGGATATTGAGAAGGTTAAAGGAAGTTTTTTCGATTCAATCATAAATAATCGGTGCCATGAAGTAATGTCAAAGAAAAACTGACCAAATCCAACTAATAAGCCTGAAAATAAAAAACCCCATAAATCATAATGATCAATGACTAACATGTATGGATGGTATAATTTAATCCCATCATATACTGGTTGAACACCCTCTTTTACGAAAAAATACAACGGAATTAAAATTGCCGCTGCAAACATAGTTATAACCTGGATTCCTGCTAATCCATGGATTATTTTTAATCCACCAAACCCTGCAAAAAGTACACAAAAGGTTATAAAGATGAATATTTCGATGTACAATGGTAAATTAAAAAGAAAATGAAATAAAGTAGATGCCGTCATCGATTGAATATATAATATGTGTAAACTAGTAAATAGTAAAATACAAATCATGATCCAATAACCAAGTGGATGTAGTTTTTTCTTCAAATAATCTCCAATTGTTAAACCATCAGGGTACTCCTGTCGAACCTTTTTCCCAATAAAACTAAATACAAATAAAGCAATCGCACCTAAAAATGCATAGCCGATTCCACCAAATACACCATATTTAATCATTGATTCTGGCGAAGATAATATCGTAGTTCCTGTTATCCAACGTGCCAAGAGAGAAATAATTCCCATTCCCATTCCAATTTGTATAGGACCTTGTACGTATTCTCTAAATGAACGTGAATTCACTGTTATTTTCCTTTCTCACGATACTCTTTTGGAGTAATGCCCTCAATTTTGCGAAATAAAGTACTAAAGTAATGCTGGCTATTAAAGCCTGAGTTTTCTGCTACATCGGATATGTTCCAATTTGGATTATTTGTTAAATAGCGCTTGGCAGCTTGTATTCTATAGTCTATTAAATATTCTGAAAATGACACGCCGACTTCTTCGTGAAATTTTCTACTTAAATAAGTATGATTCGTGTGAACTTCTCTGGCTACGTCAGAAAGAGACAGTTTTTCAGCGAAATGCTCATGAATATATAATAGAGTTTGATGGATTAAACTAGAATATTGATTTGATGTATCGGTATCACTATATTTAGATAACACTTTATCTAGTTCACTTTCAATGATTGGTTTTGTTAAATAATCAAGAACGCCGATTCGGATTGACTGCTGAGCATAATCAAAACTTTGATATGCTGTAACCATAATAATATCGACGTCTTTATTTTGAGCTCGAAGTTCTTCACCAAACTCTAGTCCAGAACGGCCAGGTAGATTAATATCTAAAAACGCAATGTTAATTTTATGATTTTGATTAATTGCCATTGCTTGACATGCATCAGCGGCTTTATAGAACTTCCATAATGGGAACTTATTTTTTATCAAATATTCCATCTGTTCAAGCTCTAATGGTTCATCATCTACTAATAAAACATTCACTTTATTTTCCCTCCTTTACTTTAAAGAGTCATTGATCAGTGGCCAAACGACTTTAACATTTGTTCCTGATTCATTTGAAGTAATCAGTACATGTCCACTGTTTCCGAAATATAGTTGCAATCTCTTTTTTATATTGTCTAATCCATGGCCTTCTTGATTAGAAAATGAATTCGTCTTTCCCATTAAACCATTATCAATTACTTCTAAACAGACTAGCTCAGAATCTTGATAAAATCGAATATGAAGTAGGGCCTCTCCAACCTTTTTTTCTAAACCATGTTTAAATGAATTTTCTACTAAGGTTTGCAAAATAAAAGGGGGAACTTGCGCATTATATAAATCTTTTGGACAATCTAACTGAGTTTTAAGACGTTCTCCAAACCGTAGATTTTGAATATCTAAATAATATTGAGTATATTGGATTTCTTGATTTAACGGAATTAAGGGCTCTGATGATTTATATTTAAATTTTAAAAATTGAGAGAACGTTTCTAGTGCTCGAATTAATTCCGAAGTTCGATTTAAACGCGCTAAGCTTAATATGACATTAAGTGTATTAAATAAAAAGTGCGGTTGAATTTGCTGATTTAATTGATTGTATTGAGCTTCTTGTAATGCATGCTCTAACTGAATTTCTTTATTTTTATTTTCAAGTAAATCAATTCTTTTTTCAAAGATAAACAAAAATAATAAAGCAATAGCTCCCATAATAGGAGCTAAAATAAATAGCATAATAAGTAAAGTAAATCCCTCGTAACTAAGCATGAAGAACCTCAAATAGTATTTTTAATTTTTTTTGAAAGTGCTCCTATGGAAGTTAGACTAAAGCTCGAGCGTACCGTTATATCATGTAAAAGCACTCTTTTTGTCTTTTCGCATTCCATTGGAGCACCATTCGATTTATTATCTAATATGATCAGCTTTATAAAATTTTTAAATAGAAGTAAAAGAAACAACTTTGAAGAAGCATTTTTCTTCACTTCACGCCTATAAGAATACTATTTAATCAATTATGTGACAAGCAACTTGATGATTTTGCTCTGATATTTTTAATTCAGGTACTCTTGTTTTGCAAATATCAATCGCAAAAGGGCATCTTGTGTGAAAACGACAGCCGCTTGGAGGATTGATTGGAGAAGGTACATCTCCTGTTAAGATGATTCTTTCTCTTTGATGTACCGGGTTTGGTACAGGAATAGCAGATAATAGTGCACGCGTATAAGGATGTTGCGGATTTTCGAAAATAGATTTTTTATCGGCAATCTCAACAATTTTTCCTAAATACATAACCATTACTCGGTCAGAAATATGTCTAACTACACCTAAATCATGTGAGATGAAAAGGAAGGTAAGTGAGAATTTTTTCTGTAATGATTTTAATAAATTTAATACTTGAGCTTGAATTGAAACATCTAGAGCAGATACTGCTTCATCACAAATGATTAGTTTTGGATCAACTGCAAGTGCACGGGCAATTCCAACACGTTGACGTTGACCACCACTAAATTCATGAGGATAACGCTCCATAGCTTCTGGTCTTAACCCGACATGCCCTAACAGTTCCTCAATTCTAGCTTTACGTTCTTCTTTTGGAACGACATTTTGAATGGCTAAAGCTTCACCTAAAATTTCTCCAATTGTTTGTCTAGGATTAAGTGATGCAAATGGATCTTGGAAGATTACTTGTAGATCCTTTCTTATTTTACGCATTTCTTTTTTTCCTAAGCTTAATAAATCTTTATCTTTAAAATGGATGCTTCCACTAGTAGGCTCGTCTAATCTTAGAATGGCTCTACCAGTAGTAGACTTACCACAACCAGATTCTCCAACTATACTTAAAGTTTCTCCCTCGTAAATGTTGAAGCTAATATCGTCTACAGCTTTTACGTGATTAACCGTTCTTCCTAAAACGCCACCTTTTATTGGAAAGTATTGTTTTAAATGATCTACATTAAGTAGTATTTTTTTATCCACTAGTTGCAATGCCATTATTCAATCCCTACTTTCTCTTTGATGGTATGATCTGTCTCCCATTGTGATGTATACATCCAACAGCTGACTTCAGTATTTTTGTCAATTGTTAGTAAATCAGGCACTGATTGATGACATATATCCTTTGCATGTGCACAGCGTGGCGCAAAACTACAGCCTTTAGGCATATTAAATGGACTAGGTACAGTACCAGGAATTGTTGTTAATTCTTCTTGATCCATATCCAAACGTGGAAGAGAGTTTAATAACCCGATTGTATATGGGTGCTTAGGGTTATCAAAAAGTTCCTTTGCTGAAGTATATTCAACCATTCTACCAGCGTACATGACAGCCACTCGATCGCAAGTTTCATAAACAACGCCTAAATCATGCGTGATTAATATTACGGCTGTACCTAAATCTTTTTGTAGTGATTTAATTAAATCCAGAATTTGAGCTTGAATTGTCACATCTAGAGCGGTAGTCGGCTCATCTGCAATTAGCACTTCTGGATGACAAGCAAGTGCCATTGCGATCATAACCCTTTGTCTCATTCCGCCACTAAGCTCATGTGGTTCTTGCTTTGCACGTTTTTCAGGAGAAGGGATTCCTACAAGTCGCAGCATTTCAACTGCTTTATCCCAAGCTTCCTTTTTGCTTAATTTTTGGTGAAGACGAATCGCTTCTGCAATTTGTTCGCCTGCTGAATAAACAGGGTTTAACGATGTCATAGGCTCCTGAAAGATCATTGAAATTTCATTACCTCGAATCGAACGCATTTGCTTTTCTGTTTTTGCTAGTAAGTCTTCACCTTTAAAAAAGATACTACCACCAGCTATTTTTCCTGGAGGGGAAGGGATTAATCGTAAAAGGGATAATGATGTAATACTTTTACCACTTCCAGATTCTCCTACTATTCCAAGTGTTTCACCTTTTTTTAATTTAAAGCTAATTCCATTCACGGCTTTACTTATTCCTTCATCTGTATAAAAGTGGGTTTGTAGATTTTTAACCTCAAGAATTGTTTCATCAAATTGCTTTTTCATCGTAGTACCTCCTTAATTCAAGTCAACTCGTTTATTAAAGTAACGGTAGAGAATATCAACAGCTAGATTCATAAATACAAAGATAACTGAAGCGATTAAAACGCCACCTTGAACCATAGGTAAATCTCTTGTTCTAATCGCATCAACAATTAATCTACCAAGCCCATTAATTGCAAAAACTGACTCTGTTAAAACGGTACCACCAAGTAATGCACCAAATTGTAGACCAACAACAGTAATTACTGGAATTAATGCATTTTTTAGACCATGTTTATAAATAATGATATGTTCCTTTAAACCTTTTGCTCTTGCTGTACGCATATAGTCTTGACGAACAACTTCTAACATACTTGATCTAGTCATCCTAGCTACAATTGCAGCACCACCTGCACCTAATGTTAATGCGGGTAGAACCATATGTTTAAACGTTCCCCAACCAGCAACTGGAAAGATATGAAGGTTAACTGAAAAGAAGTAGATTAGCATTAAACCAAACCAGAAACTAGGTAAAGAGATTCCAAGTAAAGCGACAATCATAATTGTAATATCAGCTGCGGAATACTGTTTAGTTGCTGATATAATTCCAGCAAGCATACCAAGTACGACAGTAATGAAAATACTAGCTAATGCAAGTTCAATTGTAATAGGTAAACGAATCATAATCTCATCCAATACTGGACGGTTATTTCGAAGCGATTCGCCAAAATCACCTTGTAGTACATGAACAACATAGTCGAAATACTGAATGATGATTGGTCGATCAAGGCCAAGTTGGTGACGAATCATTTCGATTGTTTGTTTCGTAGCACCTTCTCCAGCAAGTAGTGTGGCTGGATCACCAGGAACCATTTGCATAATTAAAAAAACGACTAAACTTACACCAAGTAAAACTGGAATAGTTTGTATAATTCTTCTGACAATAAATAGAAACATTTACTTTCCTCCTTATTTTTTCATCCTTGGATCAAGAGCATCTCTTAGACCATCCCCGAAAATATTAAAACCTAAAACTAGTGTCGAAATCGCTAAGCCCGGAAATAAAGCAATATGTGGTGCAGTAAATAAATAATCACGGCCACTACTTAACATTGCGCCCCATTCTGGAGATGGAGGCTGAGCACCTAATCCGAGATATGACAAGCCTGCTGCTGAAAGAATCGCTGTAGCAAGTTTTAATGTAGCTTGGACAATTATTGGTGAAAGAATATTCGGAAAAATGTGTTTGAAAATGATTGTTGCATCAGTAGCACCTAATGCACGAATTGCATCAATATACTCAAGTTTTCTAACAGATAACGTAGATCCTCTTACGATTCGAGCAAACGTTGGGATTGAAAAGATACCAACAGCAACCATTACATTAATTAGACTAGGACCTAGTGCACTAATAATAGCAAGTGCTAGTAAAATACCAGGAAATGCTAATAAAACATCAACAACCCTCATGATGATTGTGTCTACCCATTTCCCGTAATAACCTGCAATCAAACCAAGAGTGATTCCGAAAATTGCTCCAAATAAAACAGATACAAAACCAACAGAAATTGAAAGACGACTACCAAAAATGATACGACTTAAAATATCTCTTCCTTTATCATCTGTTCCCATCCAATGTTCTAGTGATGGACGTTGTAGTTTGTTCATTAAATCAATCGCAAAAGGATCCTTTGGCGAAATGAGTGGTGCAAAAATAGCTACTAAAATATAAAAAAGTACAATATAGGCTCCAACTAATGCCAATTTATTCTTTTTAAACTTCTTATAAAATACTTTCCATCTTTTTAGTTTTTGAGATTCTTTTTTTTCTAATTTGATTTCATTGTTATTCAATACAATCTCTGGTTTCATTTGTTTTCCCCCTTTTCTTTGTTTAAATTTATTCAAAATTAGAATTGAAGTAAATATAATGCAGAAAAGCAGTAAAGATAATTAAAAAACGAGTAAAGATTCTGAAAATATAAAATTTTATTTTTTTTTATAATTTGAATAAGCCTACGTACTCAATAAAAAATGGTGAACAAGAGATTCATAGGGAATGTATTAAGAGGAGGAAGAAAACAATGAAGAAAAAGACAGCTGGAGTATTATTTGCATCATTATTAACAATTTCTACTGTACTTGCAGGGTGTACCTCTGACCAAACTAGCAGTAGTGCAACAGGAACAAAAGCAAAAGCAGGAGGAACTTTGGTCGTAGCTAGACTATCTGATGCGACTACATTAGATCCACATTTTATTACGGATATACCATCAGCAAACGTTGTGTATGAAAAGGTATATGAAACATTAGTTGAACCAGATAAAAATATGGTGCCACAACCTCTTTTAGCAACAGAATGGAAACAAGTAGATAATGTGACTTGGGAGTTCAAACTACGACAAGGCGTTAAGTTCCAAGATGGATCACCATTTAATGCAGATGCAGTTAAAACAAATTTTGATCGAGTTCTTGACCCAAAAACTGGTTCACCTCAGGCTGGTAAATTTGAAATGATAAAAGAAGTTAAAGTGGTAGATGATACGACTGTTCAATTTATTTTGAAATACCCATATGCTCCACTTTTATCTATTTTAATGAGTAATGAAGGAAGTATTATTAGTCCAAAATCAATTAAAGAAAACAATGATAAAATTGGGCGAAATCCAGTTGGAACTGGTCCTTATGTATTTAAATCTTGGAAATCAGGAGAAGAAATTAAAATTGAAAAAAATAAAGATTACTGGGGAAATAAACCTAAAATTGATGGTGTAGTCTTTAAAGTAGTTCCTGAAGATGCTACAAGACTAGCAATGATTGAAACTGGTGAAGCGCATGTAACTGATCAAGTGCCTGTAACTGAAATCAATCGTATCGAAGCGTCTGACACAATGGATTTATACCGTACAGAGGGACTAGCTGTGGAATATTTAACTTTCAATGTTAAGAAAAAACCATTTGATGATGTTCGTGTCCGTAAAGCGATTGCACATGCAATTGAAGTAGATTCAATTATTAAAGGCGTATATAACGATGTTGGAACAAAAGCAAATTCAACAATGAGTCCGAAAGTATTTGGATATGATCCAAATCTTAAAGGGTTTGATTACGATATTAATGAATCTAAAAAGCTATTAAAAGAAGCAGGTATTAAGGACGGTCTATCATTTACACTTACAACTAGTGACCGTAAAGAAAGAATAAATATGGCTGAAGTTATTCAATCACAGTTAAAAGGTATTGGGATTAATGTGAAAATCCAAGTGGTTGAATACGGAGCTTATATTGATGCAATGGCAAAAGGTGAACATCAAGTTGCAATTGGTGGATGGGGTAATGCTACTGGTGATGGAGACTATAACCAATTTAACTTATTTGACAGTAAATCCCAAGGTGCAGCAGGAAATAGTGCATTCTACAGTAACCCTAAAGTTGATCAATTAATTGAATCAGCTCGACAAGAATCAGATAGTGAAAAACGTAAAGAACTATATGCTCAAGCACAAAAAATCGAAAATGATGAAGTACCGTATATTCCTATTCGTAACTATGAGCATTTAGCAGTTACTGGCTCATCTGTTAAAGGGCTTTGGTTAAACCCAGCAAGTTATTTAATGCTTGATGATGTAACAGTGAAATAAGTAATTCAATGAAACAGCATAATTCATTTATGCTGTTTCAGTTTTTAAATAGAAATTTAACATTAGGAGGAAAAAAATGATTGATTTGTTATTAGTAAATGGAACTGTTATCACAATGGACACAGAAAGAAGAATCATTGAAAATGGCTCTGTTGCTATTCACAATGGGAGAATAATCGACGTTGACTTGAGCGAAAACTTGAAAACCAAGTATGAGGCGAAAAAAATAATTGATTGTAGTCATCAATGTATTTTACCAGGATTAATAGATGTTCATGGTCATGGTGGTCATTCGATGTTTAAAACAATCGCGATGGAGAATATCGATTTTTGGATGCCAATTATGACGAAAACGTATAAGCATTATGTAACGGACGATTTTTGGTATTACGAAGGGAAGCTTTCTGCACTTGAAAGATTAAAAGCGGGCATTACAACTGGCGTTAGTGTGTTAGGATCAATGCCGAGATCGGATGATCCAATCTTTGCAATAAACCATGCAAAAGCTTACAACGAAGTAGGTGTGCGTGAAGTAGTTTGTACTGGTCCGTGTAACCCACCTTGGCCACATTCATTTAGTCGATGGGTTGATGGGAAAAGAATTGAGAAAGAAGTTACTTATGAAGAAGTGCTAAAAGGGGCAGAAGCAGTTATAGAGGCATTGAATCACGCAAATGATGATCGAACAAGAGCTTTTATTACACCATTCGTTATTGTAACATCTGTAGATCCTTCCTATCCGACTTCTCCAGATCGACTATATGGGTTAACACAACATGATCTTTATCAAGCTAAAAAAATAAGAGAGATTGCTAGAAAATATAATACAAGAATCCACTCAGATGCATTTGGTGGAATGATTCATTTAGCAATTCAAGATAAAGAAAATGCGCTCTTAGGTCCTGATGTTCATCTTCAACATTGTCGAGGAATTTCATTCGACGAAGCCAAAATATTAGCTGAAACTGGTACAAATATTAGTGCTTCACCAGGTTTTGGACAAGTAAATGCACGCACACCAATTACAGAATTAATTGAAATGGGAGCAACTGTTGCGATTTCAACAGATGGTACATCACCTTCTACGAGTTTTGATTTATTTCAAGCGATGAGAAAAACACAGTTTGTCCACCAGGCAGCTCTTAGAGACTATTATTATTTACCACCAGGTAAGCTTTTAGAAATGGTAACAATTGATGCAGCAAAATGTATAGGTTGGGATGATGAAATTGGTTCACTTGAGATCGGAAAGAAAGCAGATGTCATCACAGTTAATCTTCATCAACCACATTTGACTCCAGAGTATATGCATGTTCATCGATTAGTATTTCAAGCAGTGGCAAATGATGTAGATCATGTGATTGTCGATGGGAAACTAATTATGGAAGGCAGAGATGTAAAAACCGTTCATGAAAGCACAGTTTTAAATGAAGCAAATGAAGAAGCTTTTGAAACGATTAAACGTGCAGGATTAGAAAAATATATGCAACCTACTAAGTATTTCTGGGGGCATGCCCGTGCCTATGTTGACGAGAGGAGATATGTTGAAAACTAAATAAAATTTTCAAATTCGAAGGGAGAAAAAATGAAAACGAAATTAAAGGGAAGATATGTAATTGGTTTTGATGGACATGAACATGTCATATTGGAAAATGCCGAGATTGTATACGAAAATGATTCAATTTTATATGTTGGAAAAAACTATTCAGAAGAAGTAGATCAAGTAATTGACGTTGGAAATGCGATCCTTAGTCCTGGTTTTATTGATTTAAATGCATTAGGTGACATTGATCATGATATTTTGCATTTCGAAGCGAAATCAAATAGACAAAAAAATCTCCTATGGTCTGAGGAGTTTGTAAAAAATGGGCATCCTGAGCTAATGAGTGAGGAGGAAGAAGCATTTAAATCTTTATATGCCTATTCTCAACTTATTTTAAATGGTATTACGACTGCTATGCCGATTACTTCTGTTTTTTACAAAAATTGGGCTGAAACGTTTGAAGAATTAGAAGCTGCAGCGAATCACGCGGGAAAACTAGGGTTGAGAATTTACCTTGGACCAAGCTATCAAGCTGGAATTAGAGTAGTCGAGCCAGATGGGAACGTTAAAATTCATTGGGATGAAACAGCGGGCGAGGAAGGGTTAGAAAGAGCCGTAAAGTTTATCGAAACCTTCGATGGTGCATTTGATGGACTGGTTAGAGGGATGTTAGCTCCAGAACGAATAGAATCACAGACGAAAGAAATTTTGATCAAAACAAAATATTACAGTGACAAATTAAACGTTCCAATCAAGCTCCATGCTGCGCAAGGCAGTTTTGAATTTAATACAATTTTAAAAGAACATAAAGTTACACCAATTAAATATTTATATAATCTTGGATTTTTAGGCCCAAATACAGGAATTCCACACGCACATTTTGTATCGGGCTATAGTGGAGCGAATTACAATATTGATAATGATATTTCTCTTCTGAAAGAAACAAATACTACTGTTATCCATTGTCCACTTATTATAGGAAGACATGGGGAAGGACTTGAATCATATGCAAAATATAAAAAAGTTGGAATCAATATTGCATTAGGTACTGATACGTTCCCTCCAGATATTTTTCAAAATGTACGCACTGCTAGTATGCTCTCAAGATATATAGAAAAAGAAGTAGAAGGATCGACATACGCTGATTTCTTTAATTCTATTACTCTAGGAGCAGCGGCATTTCTTAATCGCGAAGATATCGGGAAAATAGCAGTCGGAGCAAAGGCGGATATTATCGCAATTGATTTAGAAGGATTCCATATGGGTGTTACTGATGATCCAATTCGTACAATGTTTATTAGTGGGTCAGGTAGAGATGTAAAACTATCCATTATAAATGGAAGGATTGTGATGAAAGATCAAGTAATCCCTAATCTTGATATGGACGTATTAAAACAAAAAGGCCAAAAGTATTTTAATAAGATGAGAAAAGGATATATGGAAAGGGATTATGATCAACTTCCTGAAAATGATCTATTTCCACCATCTTTTAAAAAACTTGAAGCTATTAATGAACTACTTGCAAAGCAAAATAAATGAAAAAAGTAAAGAAACTGAAAAAACAGGTAAAGATATTCAAAAATAATTATCTGAATATTTTATATAATTAGATAAATATTTGTAAGATAACTTTAAAAGGGAGGCAGTGCAATTGAAACTAAAATCAGGAATGGGGAAATTTTTTCTAGTACTATTTTCTGCTGTCACAATTACAGGATGTTCATCTAATCAAAACGTAGGTACGAAAGCAAATGGACAAGCAAGTGATTCAAAAGGAGGAAGTACGCTAGTAATTGCTCGTTTATCAGATGCCGAAAATTTAGATCAGCAATTTATGTCTACAATAAATGCAGCAAGCGTAACTCATCATAAAATTTACGAAGGTCTAGTCCAGCGAGATCGTGATAATGAAATTCAACCAATGCTTGCAGAGTCATGGAAACAAATCAATGATAAAACTTGGGAATTTAAACTCAGGCACGATGTGAAGTTTCACGATGGTACACCATTTAATGCAGAGGCTGTAAAGAAAACCTTTGATCGTTTATTAGATCCTAAAGTTGCTTCACCAAGAGCTGTCGTTTTCAAAATGGTAAAAGAAGTAAAAGTAGTAGATGAATATACAGTTCAATTTAATTTAAGCGAACCATTTTCACCACTTCTTTCAATTTTAGCAAATCATGAAGGTGGAATTATTAGCCCCAAAACAATCGATAAATATGGTAAGAATATTATTCAAGAACCAAATGGAACAGGTCCTTTTAAATTTAAATCATGGTCTCCAGGTCAACAAATTACATTAGTTCAAAATAAAGATTACTGGGGGAAAAAACCAAAGATTGACAAAGTTGAGTTCAAGGTAGTTCCAGAAGACTCAACAAGAATTTCAATGATTGAAACAGGAGAAGCTCAAATTGCAGAACCACTCCCAATCGCAGTTATGAATCAAGTTGAATCATCCTCAGCTATGGAAGTGTACCGAAGTGAAGGGTATGGAACAGAGTATATCGGATTCAATGTTACAAAAGAACCGTTTAATGATGTACGTGTTCGTAAAGCAATCGCTCATGCAGTTGAAATGGACTCGATTATTAAAGGTGTATTTAACAATGTAGGTAAAAAAGCGAATTCAGCAATGGGATCGAAAGTATTCGGATATGATGAGCAATTAAAAGCATACAATTACAATTTAAAAGAAGCGAAGAAACTATTAACAGAAGCAGGTTATCCAGATGGATTTGATGCAACAATCCTAACGATGGATAGCAAAGAACGAGTAAATTTAGCAGAAGTTATTCAATCACAATTAAAAGGAATTGGCATTAATTTAAAAGTACAAGTGATGGAATATGGTTCATTCGTTGAAAAAGTAAACAAAGGTCAATCAGAAATGTTTATTATTAGCTGGAGAAACGCAACAGGAGATGCAGATTACAATCAGTACAACCTATTCCACTCAGACTCACGCGGCGCTGCTGGAAATACATTCTTCTATAGCAATCCAAAAGTTGATGACTTAATTAATGCTGGAAGAAAAGAAAAAGACGAAGCAAAACGCAAAGAAATCTACGCTAAAGCACAAGAAATTGAAATGGACGATTCACCATATATTCCTGTAAGAGTAATCGAAAATGTCGCTGCAATCTCAAAAGACGTAAAAGGCTTCTCAATCAGTCCTTCAGGCTATCTAGAGATTAACGATGTAACAATTAAATAATCTGACTAAAATGTTCATCCCTGATCTAGGGGTGAACTTTCTTGTGGAAATGAAACAATATCTTCAATATAAGGAGTTCAAGAGTTGGTAAACGAGCAATAATGTGAAAAAACTTCCTCATAAATAGCTCATGAGGAAGTAAAACCGCAAAAAAGAAGAAAAATCCTTCCTCATAA
>NZ_NUGT01000025.1 GCF_002574545.1 Bacillus sp. AFS055030 | reverse complement strand
ATCCTGTCCCCGCAACCAAAATGGTCCCGTGGTGTAGCGGTTAACATGCCTGCCTGTCACGCAGGAGATCGCCGGTTCGATCCCGGTCGGGACCGCCATACATACGATTCTTAAAACGAAACAAAAAATTGTTTCGTTTTTTTTATTATATTGGAAATGAGTAATATATAATCAGCCTTATTTGTAAGACTATTACTTTTATCGATAACTGTTTAAAACAGGCCGGCACAAGCAAAAGTCTGCTCAACTGAAACCATAAATGGGAATCGTAGAAAATAGAGATTAAGAAGAATCTATGTGATTAGAAGACACTGATTAAGGTCTGCAAAAAAAGGTAGAAGTAACAAAATTGATGAATGCAACTTATGGTAAATTTCTATACTTTATTTAAACTATTCAAAAGAATATTACTGTTTGACATCCGCTTAATGTTTTGAAATGATATAATATGGCAAAGTTAGAAATAGACGAGTTAGAATTTTGGTGGTGAAGTAATTGGAGATTGTTTTACATACAAATACTGAGGAAGAAACTCAAGAAATTGCATTTTTTCTGGGAAAAATAGTGCAACAAAAGGATGTAATCTTATTAGAAGGAGATCTAGGTGCAGGAAAGACTACCTTTACAAAAGGCTTTGCTAAAGGTCTTGATGTAAAAAGGACGGTTAATAGCCCAACTTTTAATATTATTAAAGAATATAAAGGTAGAATACCTCTTTATCATATGGATGTTTATCGTTTAGAAGGTAGTAGTGAAGATTTAGGCTTTGATGAGTATTTTATGGGTGAAGGTGTTTGTGTTGTAGAATGGGCTCATTTAATTTCGGATTACTTACCAAATGAATTCTTAAAAATCATAATAACTCATGAAGAAAATGGTAGAATGATTACTTTTATTCCAAATGGATCTAGGTATGAATTTATTTGTAAGGAGTTAATAAACAATGACCGTTTTAGCAATTGATACATCTACAAATGTTATGGGGATTAGTCTAATAAAAGATCAATCTGTTATTGGAGAAACAATAACATTTATTAATAAAAACCATTCTGTACGATTAATGCCAGCAATTAGTAGTTTAATGGAAGAATGCAATATAAAACCAAAGGAATTATCTAAAATAGTAGTTGCAAAAGGCCCTGGCTCTTATACAGGTGTACGTATTGGTGTCACTGTGGCTAAATCATTAGCTTTCACTTTAAATATTCCAATTATCGGAGTATCCAGTTTGAAGGTATTGGCTGCGAATGGGCGATATTTTAATGGCTTAGTTTGTCCTATATTTGACGCAAGACGTAATTTGTTATTTACAGGTCTTTATGATTTTAATGGGCAAATTGCTAATGAGGTATTAGAAGACTGCAATATTGACCGTAGTATTTGGATTGAAAAACTTAAATCATATAATGAACAAATATTATTTATTGGTAATGATGTATCAATTCATAAAGAATTTATTATTGAACATTTAAAAGATAAAGCTGTCTTTGCAAAAGAAAGTTTGAATAACCAGAGACCTAGTGAGCTGTTTACATGTAGCTTAGAAGAAAAAGAAGAATCAGTTCATAGTTTTGCACCAGAATATTTAAGATTATCAGAAGCAGAAGCTAATTGGCTAGCAAGTCAAGAAAAGTAGGAGGATATTATGATCTCATCGGTTGCTTTTCGTAAAATGAAAGAAGAAGATTTAGATCAAATAGTAGAAATTGAAAAACAATCATTCCCTACTCCATGGACATATGAGGCTTTTTATAATGAATTATATTCGAATCAATTTGCCAATTATATAGTGGCTGAAGTTGATGAGAAACTGATTGGTTATTGCGGATTATGGGTTGTCATTGACGAAGGGCATATTACGAATATAGCTATTTTGCCAGATTATAGAGGAGTAGGTCTTGGCGAAAAGTTACTTCGCTCAGTAATGGAAACTGCTAAAAATCTTGGAGCTGAAACATTGACATTGGAAGTTAGGGTATCAAATCATGTAGCAAAAGGACTGTATCGAAAGCTGGGATTCCAAGATGGTGGTATTCGAAAAAGCTATTATACAGATAATTTTGAGGATGCATTAGTTATGTGGGTGAAATTGAAATGATAAATGAAAATTGTTTAATTCTTGCTATTGAGACGAGCTGCGATGAAACTTCCGCAGCAGTTGTTAAAAATGGAAATGAAATTCTAAGTAATGTAGTAGCTACTCAGATCGATATTCATAAACGTTTTGGAGGAGTAGTACCTGAAGTTGCATCACGATTACATGTTGAGCAAATAACTTTGGTAATAGAAGAAGCAATGAAGCAAGCACAAGTAGAATACGAAGATCTGGCTGCCGTTGCTGTTACAGAAGGTCCAGGGCTAGTAGGAGCGTTACTAATTGGGGTTAATGCGGCAAAAGCAATTGCATTTGCACATGGATTACCGCTTATTGGAGTTCATCATATTGCGGGTCATATTTACGCTAATCAACTAGTACAGCCTCTGCAGTATCCATTGTTAGCCTTAGTAGTATCTGGAGGACATACAGAGCTTGTCTACATGAAGGAAGATGGCATGTTTGAAGTTATAGGTGAAACAAGGGATGATGCAGCAGGGGAAGCTTATGATAAAGTTGCTAGAACGCTTAAATTACCTTATCCAGGTGGCCCTCACATTGATCGTCTAGCACAGGAAGGATCTGCAACAATTCCATTTCCTAGAGCATGGTTAGAAGAGGGTAGCTATGATTTTAGTTTTAGTGGATTAAAGTCAGCAGTCATTAATTATATGCATAATGCCGAGCAAAGGGGCGTGGAAGTATCACCTGCTGATGTCGCAGCAAGCTTCCAAGAAAGTGTAATTGAAGTAATTGTTTCTAAAACAATTCAAGCTGCTAAAGAATATAACGTAAAACAAGTATTATTAGCTGGAGGAGTGGCAGCTAATAAAGGGTTAAGGGCTACATTACAAGAAGAGATGGATGCCTTGAGTAATATTGAATTAGTTATACCACCTCTATCACTTTGTACTGATAATGCCGCGATGATTGGCGCTGCTGCATTTATCCGTTTAAAACAAGGGAAACTAGGTAATTTGGCATTAAACGGTAATCCAGGTTTGGATTTAGAGAATATGTAAGAAGTACTTATTCACAATTTTTTTATAAAATGTGGATAAGTACTTTTTATTTGTTAAGAACTTATTAAACTATGTGTACAAAACTGTGAATAACATTATTGGTTCTCTGTGGATAATGTGTATAAACCTGTGTAAAAGCTAAATTACAATTGAATATATGTGGATAAATATGTAGATAAGAAAAAACGGATAGCAAAAAGGCTTATCCGTTTAATCATTATTCTTGTAAGTTCTCCCATTCTTCCATTAGGACTATTAACTTAGCTTCGTAGTCATTTTTCTTAGTTGTTAATTCCTGTACTAATTGAAAATCACCGTAGACTTCTGGCTTACATAATTCTAGTTCGATCGTCTCTATATCAAGCTCAATTTGCGATATATTACTTTCAATTTCCTCTATACGACGCTGAGTTTGACGGAGTTTTTTCTTCAATTCTTTGTCTTGTTGATAATCAGAAATTGGTTGCGAGGATTGTTTAACTTGTGCTAATGTAGCCTCTTTTTCTGCTTGTTCTTTTTCAAATGCTTCGTTTTTCTTAAATTGGTAATAGTCATAATCACCCAAATAAATTGATAATCCTGTTTTTGCTAGTTCAAAAGTTTTTGTGGATAATCTGTTCATAAAGTAACGATCATGAGAAACAAATAAAATTGTTCCAGGGTAATCTAATAAAGCATTTTCTAATACTTCTTTACTATCTAAATCTAAGTGGTTAGTAGGCTCATCTAGGATTAGGAAATTAGCTTTTTTCATCATAAGTTTTGCTAAAGCTAATCTTGCCTTTTCTCCACCACTTAAAGTGTTAACGATTTTTGTCACGTCATCACCAGAAAATAAGAAATTCCCTAATATTGTTCGAATTTCTTGTTCGGCCTTTAACGGATAATCATCCCAAAGTTCGTCTAATACTCTCTTATTAGAAGTTAGTTTTGCTTGCTCCTGGTCATAGTAACCAACCGTAACATTTGCACCAAAATCAATCGTTCCTTGTAATTTTTCTAAATCTCCAATAATCGTTTTAAGTAATGTTGATTTACCAACACCATTTGGACCGACTAATGCGACACTATCGCCTCGATTCAGTACGAATCTCATCGGCTGATCGATTGTTGGGATACGCTCATAACCAATAAATAAATCTTGTACAGACAACACATCATTGCCGCTTTGTTTTTCAATTGTGAATGAGAAATTAGCTGAAGACTCGTCTCCTAGTGGCTTGTCTAATCGAACCATTCGATCTAATTGTTTCCTACGACTTTGAGCTCTTTTTGTAGTTGAGGCACGAGCAATATTGCGCTGCACAAAATCCTCAAGTTTAGAGATTTCATCTTGTTGTTTTTCGAACTGTTTTAATTCTTGTTCATATTGAGCTGCCTTTAAATCAAGGTACTTACTATAATTACCAACAAATCGTTGATGCTTATGATTAGATATTTCATAAACAATATTAACAACTTGATCAAGGAAATATCGATCATGGGAAACGATTAATACTGCACCAGGATATGACTGTAAGTAGCGTTCTAACCAACTGAGGGTCTCAATATCTAAATGGTTCGTAGGCTCATCCAAGATTAACAAGTCTGGCTTTGTCAGTAATAGCTTACCTAATGCTAGGCGTGTCTTTTGTCCACCGCTTAATGAAGAGATTTTTGTTTCATAATCTTCATTACTAAAACCTAAACCACTAATGATTGAACGAATATCTGCTTCAAACTGGTAACCGCCGTTTTCTTTAAATGTATATTGTAGATGATCATATTCATTCATAACCTTGTCATAAACGGATTGATTAGAGTAGACTTCCTCCTTAGTCATTTTAACTTCTAGTTTTCTCATATTATCTTGCATTTCTACTAAATGATTGAATACAGAATAATATTCTTCCCAAATCGTTTTATCACTCTGTAAACCAGTGTTTTGGGCTAGGTATCCTACAGTAACGTCTTTAGGCTTATTTATTTCGCCGCCATCATAGGATATTTCACCTGCTATGATTTTCAATAATGTAGATTTTCCAGCACCATTACGTCCAACAATGGCAACTCGATCACTCGTTTGAACTTCTAATTTTATATTTGAAAGTATAATGTCACTACCAAAATACTTTGAGACATTATTTACTTGTAAAAGAATCATTGATAACACCTCATTGCAAAATTTTTTATCTATGTAACTGTAGACTGTCAAAATTCTTAAATATAGTGTATATTTTACATTAGAACAAGTACTTTATTACTAAAATAAGGTCAAATTACACACCATAGTAAAAAGAATTACAGTAAGTGGGGGATTAAAAAATGGATTCGGAACAAATTAAAATTCCACAAGCTACTGCTAAACGTCTACCTTTATATTACCGTTTTATAAAGAATTTGTCTTTATCAGGTAAACAAAGAGTTTCTTCAGCAGAGTTAAGTGAAGCAGTAAAGGTAGATTCCGCTACAATCAGAAGAGATTTTTCTTATTTTGGGGCACTAGGTAAAAAAGGTTATGGATATAATGTAAATTACTTATTAACTTTTTTCTCGAAAGCGCTTAACCAGCATGAAGTTATGAAAGTTGCATTAATTGGTGTTGGTAATTTAGGAACTGCATTTTTACACTATAATTTTATAAAAAATAATAATACAAAAATTGAGATGGCATTTGATATTGATCCAAATAAAATTGGTACTGAAATAGGTGGAGTACCTGTTTATAATTTAGAAAATCTAGAAGAAGTTATGAATGAAGATATTCAAATCGTTATTTTAACTGTTCCTGCACCAGTGGCACAATCAATAGCTGATCGATTAAATGGAAAAAATATTAGAGGAATTTTAAATTTCACACCTGCACGAATTAGTGTACCAGAACATATTCGCATTCATCATATAGACTTAGCAGTTGAACTGCAAACATTGGCATATTTTTTACAACAATAAAATTACTGGATATATAAAAAACCCCCTCTTGGGGGTTTTTTAATGTAAATTAATCTGCTGAAAAACAACAAAAGAGTTCATTAACATATGTGTTAAGATTGGAACCAAAATTGAGTTTGTTCGTTTATACAGGTAACAAAATACAAAACCAATTAGAAAGTATGACAAAAAGAAGGGTAAGTCTCCATGCATAAGTGAAAAGATCGCTGAACTAATCCCAGCAGAAATAATAAATGGTAAACGATTATAAAGCCTTTTAAAAATAATTCCACGAAAAATAACTTCTTCTAAAATTGGTGCAACTAGACTTGGTATGACAATAAAAGCTGGATTAAGCTTAGCGATGTTTATGATATTTTGAGTATTTTCTGAGCCCTTATGTAAATCAAGTACATAAATTAAAATTAAATTACAAACAATTTGAGTTAGCATTGTTATGAAGTAACCTAAAATAACCCAATTTATTATTGTACGATAATTAGTTTTAAAACTCTTTATTCCTTCATAAATGGGCTTGTGTAATAAGAGAAGTATAATAATTAATCCAGTTACGAAACTAATACAACCCCATAATGCCACCGCTTCAAGAGAAGCTGTTTTCCGATCCACTCCAACGTATAAGTTACTTTTTAATAAAAAGGGAACTCCGAATACCGCTGAATATTGAAGAACGACGTACGTTAATAAAATCCATAAATCTCTAGTTTTCAATACAATAGCTCCTTTGTGTTGATATTTTTCATAACAAAAAGGTTTATAACAACACGTACATATTTTACTCGTTTCTTATGTTTCTTAAAAGAAATTTTCACTTTTTATTTTACTTTTGATAGTTGATAAATAAAACTTATTAAATTTCGACAAGAAAAGTGCCTGCTTCGGGCTTGCAAAATTTTTTAATATTATTTAAACTATTAATTGTGTTAGCACTCAATACACATGAGTGCTAAAAAAATAATGATTTGATTATTGAGGAGGTATTACGCATGTTAAAGCCATTAGGTGATCGTGTTGTAATTGAGCTTGTTGAGTCTGAAGAAAAAACTGCTAGTGGTATCGTGTTACCAGGTAGTGCACAAGAAAAGCCACAAGAAGGCAAAGTTGTTGCAGTAGGTACTGGTCGAGTACTTGAAAATGGTGAGCGCGTTGCTTTAGAAGTATCTGTAGGTGACCGCATTATCTTCTCTAAATATTCAGGAACAGAAGTTAAGTACGGCGGTACTGAATACTTAGTACTTCGCGAAAACGATATTCTTGCAATTATAGGTTAATAAAATAAAATACTTAAATTAAAAAATATATCTTTTAAATTATAAGGAGGTCATTTTCATGGCAAAGGACATTAGATTTGGTGAAGAAGCACGTCGCGCAATGTTACGTGGTGTAGACGCTTTAGCTGATGCTGTAAAAGTAACTTTAGGACCAAAAGGACGTAACGTAGTTCTTGAGAAAAAATTCGGTTCTCCATTAATTACTAATGATGGTGTTACAATCGCTAAAGAAATTGAATTAGAAGATGCATTTGAAAATATGGGTGCTAAATTAGTTGCGGAAGTTGCTAGCAAAACAAATGATGTTGCTGGGGACGGTACAACAACTGCGACAGTTTTAGCGCAAGCTATGATTCGTGAAGGTCTTAAAAACGTAACTGCTGGTGCAAACCCAATGGGTATCCGTAAAGGTATCGAAAAAGCAGTTGCAGTAGCAATTGAAGAATTAAAAACAATCTCAAAACCAATTGAAGGCAAAGAGTCAATCGCACAAGTTGCTGCAATTTCTTCAGCGGATCCAGAAGTTGGACAATTAATTGCTGAAGCAATGGAGCGCGTTGGTAACGATGGAGTTATTACTCTTGAAGAATCAAAAGGTTTCACAACTGAGTTAGAAGTAGTAGAAGGTATGCAATTTGACCGTGGATACTCTTCTCCTTACATGGTTACAAATTCAGAGAAAATGGTTGCTGAATTAGAAAATCCATATATATTAATCACAGATAAAAAAGTAACTAACATTCAAGAAATCTTACCAGTACTTGAGCAAGTTGTTCAACAAGGTAAGCCACTATTAATTATTGCTGAGGATGTTGAAGGTGAAGCACAAGCAACAATCATCGTAAATAAATTACGTGGTACGTTCAATGCTGTTACTGTTAAAGCTCCTGGCTTCGGTGACCGTCGTAAAGCAATGTTAGAAGATATCGCGATCTTAACTGGCGGTGAAGTGATTACAGAAGAATTAGGATTAGATCTTAAAACAACTAACATCACTCAATTAGGTCGTGCTTCAAAAGTTGTAGTAACAAAAGAAAACACTACAATCGTTGAAGGTGCTGGTGAAACTGCAGAAATCCAAAGACGTATCGGCGTAATCCGTGCTCAATTAGAAGAAACTACTTCTGAATTTGATCGCGAAAAATTACAAGAGCGTTTAGCTAAATTAGCTGGTGGAGTAGCAGTAATCAAAGTTGGTGCTGCAACTGAAACTGAATTAAAAGAGCGTAAATTACGTATTGAAGATGCATTAAACTCAACACGTGCTGCAGTTGAAGAAGGTATTGTAGCTGGTGGTGGTACTGCATTAATGAGCGTATTTAATAAAGTAGCTGCAATCGAAGCAGAAGGTGACGTAGCAACAGGTATCAACATCGTATTACGTGCACTTGAAGCTCCAGTTCGTCAAATCGCTACAAATGCTGGTCTAGAAGGATCAGTAATTATTGAGAAATTAAAAAATGCAGAAGTTGGCGTTGGTTTCAATGCTGCTAACGGACAATGGGTAAACATGATCGAAGAAGGTATCGTTGACCCAACTAAAGTTACACGTTCTGCACTTCAAAACGCAGCATCTGTTTCAGCTATGTTCTTAACAACTGAAGCAGTAGTAGCTGATATCCCTGAGAAAAATGCTCCAGCAATGCCTGACATGGGCGGCATGGGCATGGGCGGCATGATGTAATACAGAAAAAACCCTTGAGCGATCAAGGGTTTTTTTGTTTGTTAAATAATCGTAATTGATAGGATCTTCCCCTATAGGTAGACAGAAGAAAAAGTTAGCATGATATGATGTTCTTAACTGTTTATCTATAGGGGATTTTTATGTCTTTTAAAACTAAATTTATAAAAATTTTAGTTTATAAAATCAAACCGTTTTTCATTATTGTTCGTTACTTATTAAAAGGAATCATTTTAATAATGAGGGGGGCTTGCCTTTTTTATGCAAAAAATGAGTGACGCTGAATTGATGCAATTAATAAAAGAAAAACATCGGCCTGCACTAGAAGAATTATATGACCGATATATTAAAGTTGTCTATTCGTTTAGTTTGAAATCAACGAAGGATCCTGAGAAAGCAAAGGGAATCGTCCAAGCTGTATTTATGAGAATTTGGACAACAAAAAATGCTTATGATCCAAAGAAAGGTCATTTTGTAAATTGGCTACTTACAATTACTAGAAATATCACTATTGATCATCATCGTAAGGAGAAAAAAGAAACTGCTTTAGTACCAATTGGACAGGAACAATTGGAGCAGATACCAGAATATCCATCCAATAATCCTGCCGAAATATTGTCTAAGAAGGTTCTTAGAGAACAAATACAGCATGCCTATCAATACCTTTCAAATAGCCAAATCGAGCTAATTCAGTGGCTATACTGGGAAGGATATACACTTAGAGAAATAGCTGAGATGAAGCAAGAACCTATTGGTACGATTAAAAGTCGATTACATCAAGCACTAAAAGTATTAAGAAATAGGATGGAACCAGAGTTAGGGGGAATGAAAAAATGACTAATAATAAAGGTTGTTCATTTTCCAATGATCTAGTCTCATATATGCTCGGAGAAGTTACAGAAGAAGAAAAGCTTTTATTTGAAGAACATATTTTAAATTGTGAACGTTGCCGTTTGGAAGTCCAAGAGATGGAGGAGGCGTGGAATGTGATTCCATTAACTTTGGATGATGTAGAAATTCCCACAGATTTAAAGGAAGAAGTAATGAATTATATTTTTCCACCTAATCATTCTACTGCTAAAAATTCAATAGTACATCTTCGCAAATTTCTATACGGTTTGGCAGCTGCTATAATACTATTTTCTTTTGTTGGCTTATTATGGAATAATCTTCACCTTAAACAAGAATTAGCTCAAGTAAGCAAAAAGGCAATTTCACCAACAGATGTTGTTCAAGTCTATTCATTAAGATCAACCAATCCAGCAGTAAATTTAGCAAGAGGAGATGCGTGGGTTTACAAGAAAGGTTCTCAAAAACAGATAGTATTCAAACTACGTGGGCTTGAGACTACAAAAGGTACTGAGGCTTATCAAGCTTGGCTAATACATGATGGAAAGCGAAGAAGTGCGGGGACTTTTCATGTTGATAAAAATGGTAATGGTTTTCTTAGTTACGTATTAAAAGAAAATGATCAGTCTTTTGAAGCAATCGGTATTTCGCTCGAACCAGATGCAAATAGTATCCAGCCACGTGGGAAAAAAATTTTAGGAACATAAAGTAAAATGCCCATGATTCAGTTTAGGAACCATGGGCTTAAGTTTATTACTTTTTAATACTATTTGTAGGTGAAGTTATTAACCACCCAACAGGAGCTCCTCCAATTGCGTGACTCAAAGTTCGACCTTCAATCACAGCCGGTTCAGAATTCCTCGCAATACTGCCGTCTTGTTTTACATTATAGTATATGCTTCCATCATTGATATCCTGATCTTTAAAGCTGAACATAACTGGATTATTAAATTTAACAATAATTTCATTTGTCTTAGAATCTACCACTCTAAATGCAAAATTCATAATCACTTTTTCACCTTCTGGGGCATTTGTTTGGAAAGTACTATTTTTCCCTTCAAGTATTTGAAAAACAACATCATTACTAAACGTACCTTTAGGAATATTAACTTTTATTCCACTATGACTAATTTTTGCAGCTGCACCTGATTCAATTTTCTTTTCAGCAATTACTTTTGGAAATCCAAATTGGGTAAAATCACTCGCAGCAAATGCCACTGCACTAAATAAAATTATTGAAAATAACGACATAGCTGCTAAAAATGTAAAACGAATTTTTCTCATTAACATACATCTCCTTCTAAATTTTAAGTTTCATTAAAGGTAACGGAATAAATGTTAGTACGGTTTGAACGGAAATGTATTTTTTTTAAAAACTTAATCAAAATAGACTGAACTTGTAATCCAAGTGGGATTCGATTATTTACATTTGGAGTAGTCGAGAATGAGAAGAGTTAAACTAAATCTTTAAATTTGGTTTATATAATACTCAGACTTCATTGACTATATAATGTTTAAATATGTATAGTAAGTTTAATAAAAGCAAGAGCTTGTGATGCGATAGTATGAATAGATCAAATAATTTTTTTAAGGATGATTTAGATGAAGGTTGGTTTATATAGAGGATGCCTTTTTGGTCTCTTATTTTCTATACCATTTTGGTTGATAGTATTATGGCTACTTTTTAGATAGAATTAAAAAACCCCCTTCAGAAAGTAAAAAGCTACTAATACTTTCTACTTAAAAGGGGATGGTTTGGTACTATAAAGAAGGTAATTTTTTAAACAACAAAATCATGGAATATAGGTTCAATTAATTCTCCGCTATTTAATTGCCCCCTATTTTTTATCACACATCTGACAAATGGTTCTACAAAAATATAATTTTTGTCTTCCCCAGTTTTTATATGTTTCGTTAGACTAAAGAATGCTGTTTTTTGGCCAGTATTCATACCGAACTCGACTAACCCTACATTTACATACTCACCATTTTTTAATTCAGAGATTAATAATCCCATTCCTTGTTTTTTATAGCCTGTAATATAGTAATTACTATATCTCCAGTTAATAATTTTTAACCAATTTAGTGATCGATGTGCTGGTATATAAGTTGAATCTTTTGATTTAGCTACTATACCTTCAAGCCCTAGAGTTTTAATTTGCTCAAAAAACATCTCACCTTCCGACTCGATATAAAAACTTTTTTTGATTGTTTCTTGATCAACTAATGTTTCTGAAAGGATTTTTTTTCGATAAGATAAAGGTTCTTTCATTAAGTTATTATTTTTAAGACGTAAAATATCAAAAACGATATATGTTAATGGAAATTGTTTGCTTCCTTGTAATATTTTTGATTCTTGAATAAAACTTACACGATTGGTTGCCGCTTCAAAATCCTCTCTGCCTTCATTATAACAAACTAAAACACCGTCTAAGTAACAATCATCTAAGTCGATATTTTCGAGTTCAGGGATTCTCTCCGTAATCTCGGTACCATTTTGATTAAAAAGTTTATTCTTTCCATTTTGCCTTTCAAGCATCATTCGAACACCATTTGATTTCAATTCAAAATAATGTTGATCAGAGTCAAATGGTTTATCAGCATTTTGTAATAGCATTGGCTCAATAAACATTTTTCATTTCGCTATCATGATTGTTGCTTACCAACATAATCAAGATTCCTTTCTTTTTTATTTAAATATATATAACACAAATTTTTGTTTTTAATATAGTTATAAATCCCTCTATTTTTACTCTTCCACTTGTTAATGTACTTTTATTTCTAGTGTATTTCAAGTCATAACTCGTCTAATTTCACAATATGATAAATTATCTTCTTATGAAAAGTGGTGTTATGAAATGGGAAGGAAAAATAATTTCAAAATTACGGAACCAATGTTGAATAAGTACTATGATTTGAGTCAAAAAAAGAAGGATATTGAAAATCAGTTAGAAGAATTGCAAAAAATTTTTCATGGATACTTTGATCATCAAGTTGGAACGAATGAAAAAGGTGAGCTAATTATTAATAACCTAAAACTTGAACGAATTATAAGAAAAAAAGAGAAATTTAATGAGGAGAAGACAATTAATAAATTAGAAGAATTGAACCTTTCCGATTTAATACAAGTTGTAAAAAAGCCAGATGGAGATAAAATCAAGTCGGCTTTAAATTTGGGGTTATTAAAAGAGAAGGATTTGGATGGATGTATATCTGTTAACTCATCACAAGCAATATATGTTAAACCACTAAAAAAGTAATTAGTTTTGGTAAAAGGATTAAATAATACAAAATTAGGAGAGTATCTAATACTCTCTTTTTATATGTAACGAATTTTCTCTTTTAGAATAATGTAATAGTATACATGTCCAAGTATTCGGATATGCAATTAATGAAAAGGAGTGCTAATTTTGGCAACTTGGAGAAATGATTTTATTTCGATGAACAAGTATACGAGGCCGTCAATAAAATTGAAGGAAGTTAGAAAAATTGTGCTACATTGGACAGCCAATCCGGGGGCAAGTGCACAAAGTCACCAAAGGTATTTTAATGGGATAGCGATAAAAAATAAAACATATGCATCTGCTCATATATTTGTTGATTCCAAAGAGGCAATCTGTATTATTCCACTTGATGAGGTAGCGTATCATGCAAATGATCATTATGAAAGAAATAGTAATGGTGGAGTTTATAGAGGAGTGGATGAACTCGCTCCGAATGCAAATAAGCTTTCAATTGGTGTTGAAATGTGTGTCGAAAAGGATGGTGCGATTTCACAATTTACAATAACACGTACAATCAGAGTAATTGCTGAATTGTGTAAGATGTTTAAACTAACTGCAAATGACATTGTAAGACATTATGACATAACACATAAGCCATGCCCAAAACCCTTCATAGACCACCCCGATCGATTCAACGAGTTTAAAGCACAAGTGAATGCGATCTTAAATCCCCCGAAAACTCAAACAGATTCAATTCCATACCCTGGTATTTTAAAAGAAGGATCAAGAGGTGAATCTGTAAAAAAGGTTCAACAAAAACTTAATATAACAGCAGATGGAATTTTTGGACCAGTTACTGAAAATGCAGTAAAAAAATTTCAAGCAAGAAATGGACTAGTTGTCGATGGAATTGTTGGAAAAAACACTTGGGCCAAGCTGTTTTAATATCACATAAAAGAAAAAATCCCTATTTCGATTTCGAATAGGGAATTTTTTTAATGAGGTGAGATGATTTTTAAACCAATAACAGATCCAATTACTAATGTGATAAATAGCAGCCTCTTCCATTCACGTGATTCATTAAAGAACAACATGCCTATTAAAACAGATCCAGCGGCACCTATACCAGTCCAAATTGTATAACCTGTTCCGACAGGTATAACCTTTAAGGCCTTTGATAATAAGTAAAAACTAGCCCATCCAGAGAGAATACACAAAATGGAGTAGTTAAGTTTTTTAAAATTATTAGATAGCTTCATAAAGATGACAAAGCCAACTTCCCCCAAACCCGCGATCAATAAAAATAACCAAGCCATTTTATGCTGCATCTCCTTTTTCATTTTTGTTATCACCTGAAGTTAATTTCAAGCCAATTATTCCAGATAATAATGCAATGACAAGAATAATTTTTAATAGCGATGCTGATTCATTTAAAAATATCATTCCAATAATAACTGTCCCAGCAGCTCCGATACCTGTAAAAACTGCGTAGGCAGTGCCTATTGGAATATCTTTTATTGCTTTTGAAAATAAATAAAAGCTGAACAAGATCCCAGCTATCGTTAAAGTTGTTGGTAACAAATTTGTAAATCCTTCAGAGTATTTTAGTCCAAATGCCCAAGCAATTTCGGAAAACCCCGCTATAACTAAGTAAATCCAACTCATAAATAATCCCTCCTTATAGAAGATTAAATAAATGATTTTGTTTTGGTAAACTACCTACCGTTCGTTAGTTAAAAGATACACTATAATTTTATTCATGACAAGTTGCAACGTTTACACAAAAATTTATTTTTTTTATGCATTGAAATACCTTGACCGAAAAATTATACATTGTTAGAATGAGACAATAATACAATATTCGTCATTATTCTTCATATATCCTCGACAATATGGGTCGAGAGTCTCTACCGGGGCACCGTAACAGGCCCTGACTATGAAGGCAGTCTGACTTTGTTTTACTTTAAGTCTGATTTTCTGCCTTCTTATACGTATTTTTCGTATGTAAAAAGAGGAGAAAATCGGCTTTTTTTATTTTTTTTGGGGAAAAATAGTATCAGTTTAACTGATACGTTAATTCAATATATATAGATGGGGTGACCGTTTTGCAACAACATGACACAATTGTAGTACTAGATTTTGGAAGTCAATATAACCAACTTATTGCACGCCGTATCCGTGAGTTTGGGGTTTATAGTGAATTACGTCCACATACAATAACTGCAGAGGAAATTAAGCAAATGGGCGCTAAAGGGATTGTTTTCTCTGGCGGACCAAATAGTGTATATGGTGAAAATGCATTTTTCTGTGATGAAGCAATTTTTGATTTAGAAATTCCAATCTTAGGTATTTGTTACGGTATGCAGTTAATGACGCAACATTTCGGTGGAACGGTAGCTAGAGCTGACCAACGTGAATATGGTAAAGCAGAATTAAATATTCAAAATCCGTCTGCTTTATTAAAAGACCTACCATCAGACCACGTAGTTTGGATGAGCCACGGTGATAAAGTAATTCAACAACCAGAAGGATTCGTTGTAGATGCAACTAGTGCTTCTTGCCCAATCGCCGCAATGAGTAACGAAGCTAAAAAAATGTATGGTGTACAATTCCACCCAGAAGTTCGTCACTCTGAATATGGAAATGATCTATTAAAGAATTTCGTATTCAATATTTGTGAATGTGAAGCAAACTGGTCAATGAAAAACTACATTGAAGTTGAACTTGATAATATTCGTAAAACTGTAGGTGACAAAAAGGTACTTTGTGCACTTAGCGGTGGTGTTGATTCTTCAGTAGTTGCAGTATTAATTCACAAAGCAATTGGTGATCAATTAACATGTATCTTCGTTGACCACGGTTTATTACGTAAAGATGAAGCTGAAGGTGTTATGAAGACATTTAGCGAAGGCTTCCACATGAATGTAATTAAAGTAGATGCTAGAGAGCGCTTCTTAAGTAAACTTGCTGGTGTTTCTGATCCAGAAGAAAAGCGTAAAATTATCGGTAATGAATTCATCTATGTATTTGACGATGAGGCAGCAAAATTAGAAGGCATGGATTTCTTAGCTCAAGGAACTCTTTATACAGATATTATCGAGAGCGGTACGGCTACAGCTCAAACGATTAAATCACATCATAATGTTGGTGGATTACCTGAAGACATGCAATTCACGTTAATCGAGCCTTTAAGTACATTATTTAAAGACGAAGTACGTGCAGTTGGAACGGAACTAGGAATTCCAGACGCAATTGTTTGGAGACAACCATTCCCAGGACCAGGTCTAGGAATTCGTGTATTAGGAGAAATTACTGATCAAAAACTTGAAATCGTTCGTGAATCAGATGCAATTTTACGTGAAGAAATTGCTTTAGCTGGTTTAGATAAAGAAATTTGGCAGTATTTCACAGTATTACCTGACATTCGCAGTGTTGGTGTAATGGGTGACGAACGTACGTATGATTACACTGTAGGAATTCGTGCAGTTACGTCAATCGATGGAATGACTGCTGACTGGGCACGTATCGATTGGGATGTACTTCAAAAAATCTCAACTCGTATTGTAAATGAAGTTAAACACGTAAACCGTATAGTATATGATATCACTAGTAAGCCACCTGCAACGATTGAGTGGGAATAATAAAAAAAGCCATAAACCTTTGATCTACAAGGTTTATGGCTTTTTTTTTATAAATTGGACACCAATTAGACTTCATTTTGTAACATATAGTTCCAATTTATTAAAATACATCGTGCTATTATTTAGATGTTAAAAAGTAGTACCATGTATATAGTGGTGGAGAGAAGGAGAATGCATATATTTTTTTATCATACTTAGCTATTTTTTCTCCTAAGTATTTTTTAAATCCAAATGATTAAGTTCAACAATATAGCTAAAATATGGTAAAAACGAACGAAAACGAATATTTCGTAAAAAATGTTCGTTTTTTTGTTGACACTAATGAAAACTGATTGTAATATAAGTATGTAAATTAAATAAATTATTTGTCATAACTTGTCGTATAGGCTAGTGAATATGGACTAGCGTCTCTACCCGCCACCGTAATATGGCGGACTACGAAGTAATGATTTCTGAAAGTTATTAACCCTATTATTTTGCTATTTTTCTACCATTCTAGGGTTAATAAGTTCAGAATGAAACTGCTCGTGATAGGCGCTTTTACCATTTGTGTAAAAGTGCCTTTTCTATTTCATAAAATAGAGACCGACTTTTAAGACTAAAACTTAGGAGGATCACATGAAAGAACGTATCAGTAATTATTTTGAGTTCAACAAGTTAGGCACATCATTTCGTCAAGAAACAATTGCTGGTTTAACTACATTCTTAGCAATGGCATATATATTATTTGTAAATCCATCGATTTTATCATTATCAGATATAAAGGATTTCCCAGAAACGTTAAGAATGAATAAAGAGGCAATCTTTGTAGCTACATCTTTAGCTGCAGCATATGGGTCGATTTTAATGGGAATTTATGCGAAATATCCAATTGCTTTAGCACCAGGTATGGGATTAAATGCATTCTTTGCTTTTAACGTAGTTCTTGGAATGGGTATTCCATGGCAAACGGCTTTAGCTGGCGTATTCGTATCAGGTATCATTTTTATCATTCTTTCATTAACTGGTCTTCGTGAACAAATTATTAATGCAATTCCAATTGAATTAAAGTTAGCAATTGGTAGCGGTATTGGATTTTTTATTACATTTGTCGGTTTAAAAAACTCAGGTATTATCGTAAGTAACCCTGCTACATTCGTATCACTTGGTAAATTAAATGAACCTGCTGTTTTATTAACGATTTTCGGTTTAGTTATTACTGTCGTTTTAATGGCTAGAAAAATTAAAGCTGGTGTATTTTTAGGTATGATCATCACTGCAATCGCAGGTATGATTTTTGGAATTATCGACTTACCATCTTCAGTTGTTGGTCCAGTACCAAGTATTGCTCCAACATTCGGTGAAGCAATTAAACATATTCCAGATGTTTTCTCTTCAGGAAAGATGTTTGCTGTAGTATTAACTTTCTTTATTGTTGATTTCTTTGATGCAACTGGAACATTAGTAGCTGTAGCGAACCAAGCTGGATTATTAAAAGAAAACAAACTTGAAAGAGCTGGTAAAGCATTAATGGTTGATGCAACTGCAGTAGTAGTTGGTTCAACTTTAGGTACAAGTACTACTACTTCTTATATTGAGTCAACTGCTGGTGTAGCTGCTGGTGGACGTACTGGATTCTCAGCAGTAGTAACAGGTATCTTATTCCTATTAGCATTATTCTTTGCACCACTTTTAGGAGTAGTAACTGCAGCGGTAACTTCACCTGCTTTAATCGTAGTCGGAGTTTTAATGGTTTCATCAATTGGTCAAATTGATTGGAAAAAGTTCGAAATTGCAGTTCCAGCATTCTTTACAATTATTGCAATGCCTTTAACTTATAGTATTGCTACTGGTATCGCAGTCGGTTTCATTTTCTATCCGATTTCAATGATCGCTGCTGGAAAAGCGAAAAAAATCCATCCTGTAATGTATGTATTGTTTGTAGTATTCCTATTATTCTTAACGTATTTTAGAGAGTAGAACTTAAATAAAAAAAGTCTGTACAAAGAAAATTCTTTCATTGTACAGGCTTTTTCTTTTTTTTTATATTGTGTACTATAAAAGTAATAATTTCTATAGGGGTAATATGATGGGTTTTCATGAACAAAAAATTCTACCAGCAGTTAGAAAAATAAAGGATTTAGAAAAATTATTAACTACTTCGTATAAATATATTGTTATTCTTGATATTCATATCGGTCAATTGAAAAGCGTTGTTTCTCTTGCTAAGCAACATGGAAAGAAAGTATTTTTACATGTCGACCTAATACATGGTTTACAAAGTGATGGACATGCAGCTGAATTTCTTTGTCAAGAATACAAGCCAGATGGATTACTTTCTACAAAATCAAATGTTATTTTAAAGGCTAAACAAAAAGGTGTTATTGCTATCCAACGAATCTTTTTGATTGATTCTGGAGCAATGGAAAAAAGTATATTGTTATTAGAAAAAACAAAACCAGATTACATTGAAGTGCTACCGGGGGCACTTACGAATGTAATTGCAGAAGTAAAGGAAAGAACTGGTATACCTATTTTAGCTGGTGGATTTATTAGAACTGTTGAAGAGGTGAATGCAGCTTTGAATGCAGGTGCTACAGCAATTACAACATCAGACAAAGACTTGTGGGAAAAATTTCTAAAATAGTGGCAAAAATATGAAAAAATTCTGTTGACACCGCTTTCAAATGAGGTTAGCATAAGAGACAAGTTAATAAACGTGACGGAGAAATGAAGAGATCCACAATTAATTGTTTCTATTTATTAATAGAAACTGATTGATTGTGGTTCTTTTTGTTTTTAGGCTCAGTTAATAGTTGGTATGCACTAATATCATACTCTTTGTCTCGATACTTCTTTTATTAAATCAACAGTTTATATTAGCGGAGTTATTTTTAAAAAGAATGGCCATTCGATTTATATTCGATCACGGAAAACTTAATTTTATAATGAATATGGATGGAGTGAAATTATGTCAGCATTTTTAGGGGAAATAATTGGAACTGCTTTGCTAATTGTTTTAGGTGGAGGAGTTTGTGCAGGTGTAAGTTTAAAAAAATCATTTGCTAAAGATTCAGGTTGGATTGTCATAACTCTAGGATGGGGTTTAGCAGTTGCAATATCTGTTTATGCAGTAGGAAGTATTAGTGGAGCGCATTTAAATCCAGCAGTTACATTAGGATTAGCTTTTAAAGGCTCTTTTCCATGGAGTCAAGTACCTGAATACATCGCGGCACAAATGATTGGTGCGATGGTTGGGGCAACAATTGTTTATTTACATTACCTGCCGCATTGGAAAGAAACTGAAGATCCAGGAACAAAGTTAGGTGTATTTGCAACAGGACCTGCCATATCGAATACATTTGCAAATCTTTTAAGTGAATTGATTGGAACGTTCATCTTAGTGTTTGGTATTTTAGCAATTGGTTCAAATAAATTTGCAGATGGTTTAAATCCTTTTATCGTAGGTTTCTTAATTGTTAGCATTGGTTTATCATTAGGTGGAACGACTGGTTATGCGATTAATCCAGCTCGTGATTTAGGACCTCGTATTGCACACTTTTTGCTACCTATTCCCGGTAAGGGAGGTTCGAATTGGAAATATGCATGGATTCCAGTTTTGGGGCCAATATTAGGAGGATCACTTGCAGGACTATTCTATCAAATTATTTTTGAAGGTAAGCATAATGCTGCAATTATTTATGTAGGAATTGCAACAATTGGTATATTAATAGTTTCTTATATGACAAGTAAAAAGAGTCAAAGTCATACAAATAATAGAAAAGTAGTAGCTTAATGAGGAGATGGGACGATAATGAATAAATACATTCTTTCTTTAGATCAAGGTACAACAAGTTCTCGTGCAATTCTATTTAATAAAGATGGCAAAATAGTTCATATTGCACAAAAAGAATTTACACAGCATTTTCCAAATCCAGGATGGGTTGAGCATAATGCGCAAGAAATTTGGGGATCAATTTTAGCTGTTATTGCTACATGTTTAAGTGAAGCAGATGTAAAACCTGAGCAAATTGCAGGTATAGGGATTACAAATCAACGTGAAACAACAGTTGTATGGGAAAAAACAACTGGAAGACCGATCTATAACGCCATCGTGTGGCAATCACGTCAAACGAGTGAAATCTGTGATGACTTAAAAGAGAAAGGTTATGGAGAGATTGTTCAAGAAAAAACAGGTCTTTTAATTGATGCCTATTTCTCTGGAACAAAAGTAAAGTGGATTCTAGATAATGTTGAAGGTGCAAGAGAGAAAGCAGAACGTGGTGAATTATTATTTGGAACAATTGATACATGGCTTGTTTGGAAATTATCTGGCGGTAATGTACATGTTACAGATTATTCAAATGCTTCACGTACATTAATGTATAACATTCATGAATTAAGATGGGATGATGAACTACTTGAAATGCTAACTGTGCCAAAAAGCATGCTTCCAGAAGTACGATCTTCCTCTGAAGTATATGGCCATACTGTTGATTACCATTTCTATGGACAAAATATACCAATTGCAGGTATAGCTGGTGACCAACAAGCTGCGTTATTTGGTCAAGCTTGCTTTGGTGAAGGAATGGCGAAAAATACTTATGGTACTGGTTGTTTTATGCTAATGAATACTGGTGAAAAAGCGGTAAAATCTAATCATGGCTTATTAACTACAATTGCATGGGGCCTAAATGGAAAAGTTGAATATGCATTAGAAGGAAGTATTTTCGTAGCAGGTTCAGCTATTCAATGGTTACGTGATGGTATGCGCATGTTCAAAGATGCTAGTAATAGTGAAGAATACGCAAATAGGGTTGAATCTACAGATGGAGTTTATATCGTACCTGCATTTGTTGGATTAGGTACTCCTTATTGGGATAGTGAAGTAAGGGGAGCAGTTTTTGGATTAACTCGTGGAACAACGAAGGAGCATTTTATTCGTGCAACACTAGAAGCATTAGCTTATCAAACAAAAGATGTTTTATGTGCAATGGAAGCCGATTCAGGTATTGAACTAAAAACTTTACGTGTGGATGGGGGAGCAGTTAAGAACAATTTCTTAATGCAATTCCAAAGCGATCTATTAGATGTCCCAGTTGAACGTCCAGAAGTAAATGAAACAACAGCTTTAGGTGCAGCTTATTTAGCAGGATTAGCTGTTGGTTATTGGGAAAATCAAGAAACAATCTCAAAACAATGGAATATGGATAAGAGATTTAAACCAGAAATGCAAAATGAAAAAAGAGAAGAACTGTACAGTGGTTGGAAAAAAGCAATCGAAGCAACAAAAGCTTTTAAATAACATAGTATAGTGTTAAAATAAAAACAAGTTAATATTTCGGTAGGAGATTAGAGAGACCACAACATGCTATAGAAGAATTTCTATAGTAATGTTTGTGGTCTCTTTTTTCGTACTTTAAGGAGGAAAAAGTCATGAAATTTTCAGGTGCACTACGAAAAGAAGTCTTAAAAACAGTAAATAAAAAAGAATTAGATGTAATCATAATTGGTGGAGGTATTACTGGAGCTGGTATTGCGTTAGACGCTACTACACGTGGATTATCAACAATCGTATTTGAAATGCAAGACTTTGCAGCAGGTACATCAAGTCGTTCAACTAAGCTTGTACATGGTGGATTACGATACTTAAAACAATTAGAAGTAAAAATGGTAGCAGAAGTAGGAAAAGAACGTGCAATTGTTTATGAAAATGGTCCACATGTAACAACTCCAGAATGGATGCTATTACCTTTTCATAAAGGCGGCACATTTGGTGCATTTAGTACATCAATAGGATTAAGAATTTATGATTTCCTAGCAGGTGTAAAAAGAAGTGAACGAAGAAAAATGTTTAATCGTGAACAAACAATCGAAAAAGAGCCACTTGTAAAACAAGAAGGGTTAAAAGGCGGCGGTTACTATGTAGAGTACCGCACAGACGATGCACGACTAACAATTGAGGTAATGAAAGAAGCGATTGCTCATGGGGCGAAAGCAGTGAACTATGCTAAAGTAGATGGCTTCTTATATAAAGATGGTAAAGTTTGCGGTGTTACTGTCATTGATTTATTAGATGGTGAAGTGTATGAAGTATACGGTAAAAAGATTGTAAATGCAGCGGGTCCATGGGTTGATTCGCTACGTGAAATGGATCATTCAAAGAGAGGTAAGGTATTACAGTTATCCAAAGGGGTTCATTTAGTTATTGACCATAGTCGTTTCCCACTCGGTCAAGCAATCTATTTTGATACACCAGACGGACGTATGGTTTTTGCGATTCCTCGAAATGGAAAGACATATGTTGGTACAACGGATACATTTTATAATAAAGATGCTGCAAAACCACAAATGACGGATGAAGATTGTAACTATATTATTAATGCAATAAACTATATGTTTCCAACAGTAAATATCTCAAAAACGGATATCGAATCAAGTTGGGCAGGAGTACGTCCATTAATATATGAAGAAGGGAAAAGTGCATCCGAAATTTCACGTAAAGATGAAATTTGGACTTCACATTCTGGATTAATTACAATTGCTGGTGGAAAGTTAACGGGATATCGAAAAATGGCTGAAACGGTCATTGACTATGTAACTGAATTACTAAAGAAGGAAGGATACAAAACTAACAATATAAAAAGTAAGACAAAACATATGCCAATCTCTGGTGGACATGTAGGTGGAGCATCACAATTTTTAAAATATATTTCTGAAAAAACCAAAGAAGGAATCAAGTATGGTTTATCAGAAAATCAAGCTGAACGTTTTACAAAATTTTATGGATCTAATGTTGATACGTTATTTCAGTTAGCAAGTCAGCACAAAATGGCGGCATATCAATATAATTTACCTATAGAGGTATTCGTACCGCTTTTATATGCAATAGAATTTGAGATGGTTGTAAAACCAGTCGACTTTTTTATACGTCGTACTGGTGCATTGTTCTTTAATATTCATTGGGTATATGAATGGAAGGATGCAGTAATTGATTTTATGTCGATAAAACTAGAGTGGAGTAAGGAACAAAAAGTAAAATACACTACTGAGTTAGACCAAGCTTTAATAGAGGCAGTTAGGCCAATCGAAAAATTAAAGAAGAATGTAACGTTAGCATAAGAATCATAAGGATGTTTCATAATGAGGCATCCTTATGATTCTTTTATTAAGGTGAATATAGCCACCATTGTTAATAAAGAGCTCAATCAAATGGAACATTCTGAATAATAGTATTTTTATTTTAGTATTGTAATTAATTCAAATAGCTGATATATTATTCTATGTTGTCCCAAACGAGGGAAAACATACGAAATGAAAATCAAAAAACATTTAAAAAGTTGTTGACTTAAACAAGCTTTAAATGATATAATTTAAAAGTTGCTTCTGAAGCGACAAAGTGAACTTTGAAAACTA
>NZ_NUGT01000024.1 GCF_002574545.1 Bacillus sp. AFS055030 | reverse complement strand
AAAACATTTGGTAAAGAAATTGGTAAACATCAACTAGTACAACAAATGATCGCTAAAATGTCTTCAAACCTTGAAATTTCACGTCTATTAGTTTATAAAGCTGGTTGGTTAAAAAATAACGGAAAAAGAAATACAAGAGAAACATCACTAGCAAAATGGATTTCTTGTAATGCAGCAAACGAGGCGGCTAATGATGCAGTACAAATTCACGGTGCATACGGCTTCTCAAACGAATTCCCAGTAGAGCGCTACTTAAGAAACTCAAAAGCACCTGTTATCTACGAAGGAACAAGAGAAATTCACACAGTTATGCAAGCTGAATATGACCTTGGCTATAGAGAAGATAAAATCCTACGAAAAATGCTACCTTCTTGGCCATTCGAAGAAGTTACGGTTGAAGCGGTAAAGTCTTAATAAAAAAATAGAGATTTTTAACTTTGATAACTCAGCATATGCTGGGTTTTTTTTCGTAAAAGGCAGGTGAATTTGATATTTGCAAGAAAATAATTAAATAACATAAATCACCTGATTATGACTTGTAAGAAAGATTAAAGCAACAAATAATAATTACCACACTCAAATAAAAGGAGTAGCTATGAACATAACAACAATCGGATTCTCCAAAAAATCATTAAGAACATTCACATCAATGCTCCAACAAAATAACGTAACACATCTAATTGATACCCGACTACATAACACATCACAACTAGCAGGATTTGCAAAAAAGGATGACCTACATTTTGTAATGGATTTATTAAATATTCAATACACACATGATACTGATTTAGCTCCAACAGAAGAATTACTAAAAGCAATTAAGAAAAAGGAACTCTCTTGGAATGATTTTGAAAAAGAATTTTTGAGCTTAATACAAAATCGTAAAATCGAAACAAAAATAAACGACTTTATAAGCAATGGTGTCCCATGCTTTCTATGCAGCGAAGAAAAACCACATCATTGTCACCGCAAACTAGTCGTAGAATATTTAAGAGAATTTGATAATCGATTTGAAATTATTCATTTATAAATTTGAAAAGACTGTCCTTAAAAAACAGTCTTACTATTTAATATGAGTACGTAAACGATCTTGTATCTGCTTTAAAATATCATCAACATGATCAAATTTTAAAATGATTTTATCGTATTTGTGATTGTTCAATGTAAATACTAAATTCCCCTTGTTAGTGCTCGTTGCAACAAAATAGTTCACGCCATCCTTTTTAAAATAGCCATATTTGTTTGCACCTATTTGAGTACCATAAATTTTCCATAGAAATTGATGGAGATCATCTATTGTAACGTTCTTAATATCACCATATGGTATTTCAATTGTATGTTTTAATCCTAAGATTGTTTCAAAACTAGAAAGTGTAATAATTAATTTGTCTTTTTCAAATAAAATTGTTTTCATAAAAAATCCCTCCTTACTTCTTATACGAACAGGGACTGAATATCGTTCATTTATTTTTAAAAATTACCCGTAACCACTTATTCTAATAACTAAACAAACGTTTAATTAAATAGACTATGCAACGATAATCCGGAGACAGACTTAAAAAAAGTATGGTTAGTAATCGTAAAAATTGAACGATAAGATAATTTTTTTCATAGTTAGTAAATGCCAGGGAATGATATCATCTAGATAATAGAATTATTTACTATTCAAAAAAGAGGTAGTAGTATGGATCAACAAGTACAAACTTATTTTGAGAACCTTGAATCAACAGACAAGAATTTGCAATTTGAAGCCTTTGACTATATTATTTCCGTAACAAAAGACAAAGTGGATTGGTCGTATGAAGTATGGGACCGATTAAAAACAGATCTACGGGACAAAGAAAATCACAAAAGGTCAAGAGCAGCACAATTTCTCTCAAACTTAGCGATCAGTGATCCAGAGAAGAGAATGCTAAATGATTTTCCAGAAATTTGGAAAGTTACATATGATCCAAAGTTTGTAACGGCAAGACATACTTTACAGTCAATATGGAGAGTAGGTTTAGCTGGTCCAGAACAACGAGCAATCGTCATTGAACATCTAGTAAATCGTTACATAAATTGCAAAGAAGAAAAGAACCATACATTGATTCGTTACGATATCATTCAAAGTATGAGAAATCTTTATGATGCGGTGAAGAATGAAGAAATTAAACAAAAAGCATTAGAATTGATTAAAACAGAAGAGGATCCAAAATATCGGGAAAAGTATATGACAGTTTGGAAATGAGTCAGAGAAGATGGAATCCTTATAGGGGGTTCCATTTTTTGCTCAACGGCTAATAGCTCAAAAACGAATNNATTCGTTTTTGAGCTATTAGAAAACTAAAAATTTGTTAAGATTAGTTCATCATCTGTTTAATTAATTCACGATTTCGTTGTTTAAATACTTCATTATGTGATGAAACCATTGCTGCGCTACTAGCATCTGGTTGGATATATTGCTTCGCTTTATTAACAGCATTAGCAGCATCTTGAAATGCGCCAGCAATTAATTGTAACTTTCCTTCATGCATTAGAATGTCTCCAGCTGCATAAATCCCTTCAATTGAAGTTTCACTCGTTGTATTCCCTTTAATATAGTAATCTTGAATCATTTCTACTTTAATTTCACTGTTATTTAATAAAGAAGTATCTTGTTCATAACCGTGGTTTATGATGACTTCATCAATTGCCAAATGAGAAATTTCACCAGTTTCATTATTTGTCAGTTCAACCTTTTCTATTTCTTCATGATTTTCACCAGCAATTAATTTCGTAATAGATGTATTGAAAAGACATTCGACTGAACTATTCATTAATTGAGATACTTGTGCTTCATGACCCTTTAGAGCGTCTTTTCGGTAAGTCAAATAAACTTTTTTAGCAATCGGCTCTAACTCATTAGCCCAATCAATTGCAGAGTTACCACCACCAGAAACGATGACAGTTTTATTTCGGAAATGTTTAAGTGATTTTACTGTATAGTTTAAATTTGAAACTTCGAATCTTTCTGCACCGTCTATTTGTAGCTTGGTTGGGTTTAAAATACCGCTTCCAACCGCAACAATAACAGTTTTAGAATAATGTTTTTGACCTGAAGCTGTATGTAAAACAAAAATGCCATTCTCGTCACGAGCGATTGTGTCTACTTTTTCATTTAACACAACAGTGGGATCAAAAGTTAATCCTTGCTGAACGATTTGTTTGATAAATCTCTCGCCAGGGATTGGTGGTTGTCCTCCAACATCCCAAATCACCTTTTCAGGATAACAATGAACTTTACCGCCTAATTCAGACTGAAATTCGATTATTTTTGTTTTCATTTCTCGTAAACCACTATAAAAGGCAGAGTAAAGGCCAGCAGGACCTCCTCCGATTACTGTTACATCATAAAGATCGTTCATGTTCATTATGTACTCACTCCAGAATATTCTGTCATTGATTATCATTCTCAATAAAATATAAACCATTTTTGAGAATTTTTCAATGACTTCACGAAAAATTAATATTGACAATATTAGTAAATGCACTTATATTTACGTAGTAATAGCTAATGATAATAATTATCATTATCACTAATGGTTAAAATATTAATGAATGGAGGTCAGTATATGGTGCGGTTATTTACTAATGAGTTGACCATTGGTTATGGTGATCGTTTGATTGTAAAAGACCTTAATATAAAAATTCCGGATAAACAAATTACAACAATCATCGGTTCAAATGGATGCGGTAAATCGACTCTTTTGAAGGCGATTACAAGAATAATTTCGCATCAATCCGGAACGATTATTTTAGATGGGGAAAACATTGCTTCAGAGAATACTAAATTACTAGCTAAAAAGATGGCGATTCTTCCTCAAACACCAGAGAGTGCAAGTGGTTTAACAGTAGGTGAACTAGTATCTTATGGTCGATTCCCATATCAAAGTGGTTTTGGCAGATTAACGCAAAAAGATAGTGAAGTAATTGACTGGGCACTCGAGGTTACAGGAACTAAGGAATATAAATATCAAGCAGTTGATTCACTTTCTGGAGGTCAACGTCAACGAGTTTGGATTGCAATGGCTTTAGCTCAAGAAACTGAAATCATTTTCCTTGATGAGCCTACTACATATTTAGATTTAGCTCATCAGCTCGAAATTTTGGAGCTGTTACAAAAGCTGAATCAAACGCAAGAACGGACGATTGTAATGGTCTTACATGACCTAAATCAAGCAGCTCGATTTGCAGATTACATCATCGCACTTAAAGATGGAGAAATCGTAAAAGCAGGTTCTTGCGAAGAAGTCATTTCACATGAAGTGCTAAAAAAAGTTTTTTCAATTGATGCAGTGATTGGAAGAGATCCAAGAACAAATAAACCAATGTGCATAACATACAATTTACTTAGAGGAGAAGAGAAAAATGAAGAAAATCTTAATACCATTTCTTTTAATATTCGTGCTAGTTATTAGTGCATGTAGTAAAGGGGCATCAAGTACAGAAGACTCAAAGAAAGAACCAAAAAAGTCCGGAACGATTACATATCAATCACAAAGTGGTCCAGTTAAAGTCCCAGCTAATCCTAAACGTGTAGTTGTGTTATCTTCATTTGCAGGTAATGTCATGTCTTTAGGCGTTAATATTGTTGGGGTTGATTCATGGTCTAAAGCGAATCCTCGCTGGTCTGAAAAATTAAAAAATGCTCAAGAAGTATCAGATGAAAACATTGAAAAAATTATCGAACTAAATCCAGATTTAATTATTGGTTTAGATAATGTTAAAAACATTGATAAATTAAAGAAAATTGCACCTACTGTAGTTTATACTTACGGCAAAGTAGATTACTTAACTCAACATATTGAAATTGGTAAATTATTAAACAAAGAAAAAGAAGCTAAGGCGTGGGTAGATGACTTTAAAGCTCGTGCACAAAAGGCCGGAGAAGAGATTAAAGCTAAAATTGGTCCAGACACAACAGTTTCTGTCATTGAAAAATTCGACAAGCAGCTTTATGTATATGGTAACAACTGGGGTCGTGGAACAGAAATTCTATTCCAAGAAATGAAATTAAAAATGCCTAAAAAAGTTGAAGAAAACGCATTGAAACCAGGATACTTTGCAATTTCATTAGAAGTATTACCAGAATTTATGGGAGACTATGTAATCTTCAGTAAATTTGATCAAACTGATACTTCAGTAGAAAAAACAGATACTTATAAAAATACACCAGCAGTAAAGAATAAGCACGTTTTTGAAGTAAATGGAAGTGAATTCTACTTCAATGATCCAGATACATTAGACATGCAATTAGAATTCTTTAAAAAGCAATTTTTAGGTAATTAACTAAAATAAGAGTAGGGATGCTATTATTCCTACTCTTATTATTTAGAAATTGACCAATAATTTTATGTAGTCTATAAGACATTCTATAAAGAGAAGATGAGAGGCTAATGACACACAAAAAAAGAGGTTTTGTTCCATTTTTTTTAAAATTAATAGTGGGGATTATCATTTTTATCGTTATGTTTGTAATTGCGATTGTTTTTGGCGCAGCAGATACAACTGTTGGCGATGTATGGCATGCGATTTTTACAAACATGACTAGTCAACAGATTTCTATTATAAGAGAATTAAGGTTACCTCGAGAGGTGGCAGCAATATTTGTTGGGGCAGCTCTTGCAGTAGCAGGCGCTATTATGCAAGGGATGACAAGAAATCCACTTGCCGATCCAGGTTTACTCGGCTTAACAGCAGGAGCAAATGCAGCTTTAGCACTAACAATGGCTTTTTTACCTAAAGTAAATTATTTTGGAATTATGATCGCTTGTTTTATTGGTGCAGCAGTAGGTTCACTAATCGTTTTTAGTATTGCTACAGCGAAAAAAGGCGGCTTTTCTCCATTACGTATCGTATTAGCGGGGGCAGCTGTTACAGGCTTTTTAACTGCTATTGCTGAAGGAGTGGGGATTTACTTTAAACTATCTCAAAATATTTCAATGTGGACTTCAGGTGGATTAGTTGGTACTTCTTGGGGGCAAGTAAAAACGATAACGCCTTTTATTATAGTCGGTATTCTCGTAGCAATTTTCTTAGCACGCCAATTAACAATACTTAGTTTAAATGAAGAGGTTGCTGTAGGTTTAGGTCAAAACATCCTAAGAATCAAAGCAATCCTATTTGTAGTAATCGTTTTACTGGCTGGCGCGGCAGTTGCTTTAGTCGGAAATATGGCATTTCTAGGTTTGATGGTACCTCACATGGTACGTGGATTCGTTGGAACGGATTACCGATTTATTATTCCAATGTCTGCTATTTTTGGTGCCACATTCTTACTTTTGGCAGATACACTTGGGCGAACAATTAATATACCTTATGAAACACCAGTTGCAGCGATTGTTGCAATGATTGGCCTTCCTTTCTTTCTATTTATCGTACATAAAGGAGGCAAAGAATTCTCATGATCCATCCTACTGTCCTTAGAAAACAAAGGCTAATTCTGTTGATACTCTTTATTCTTATTCTTTTAACAATGTTTATTGGAATGGGAATGGGATTTTCAGCAATACCATATAGTAGATTAATTCCAACCTTTTTAGGGGATGGTACATTTAAAGAAGAGTTTGTAATCTTTTCAATTCGATTACCTAGAATGTTGATAACTTTAATGGCGGGAATGGCACTAGCTTTATCTGGTGCAATTTTGCAAGGTGTAACACGAAATGAAATGGCTGAGCCCGGAATACTAGGTTTTAACGCTGGTGCAGGTGTCGCTATCACAGTATTCTTTTTATACTTTCCAATTGAAGCAGGATCGTTTGTCTATTTAATCCCAATCGTTGGTTTTTGTGGGGCTGTTGCTACAGCAATGATTATTTACATATTTTCTTATAAGAAAAATTCAGGTTTACAACCTATCAGATTAGTTTTAGTAGGTATTGGTTTCTCGATGGCTCTTTCAGGCATCATGATTGTATTAATTTCATCTGCAGAACGTGCTAAAGTAGATTTTATTGCAAAATGGTTAGCAGGCAATATATGGGGAACAGATTGGCCGTTTATTTGGGCATTCTTACCTTGGTTAATTGTATTAATTCCTTTTACCCTATATAAGGCAAATATATTGAACCTTCTTAATTTAAATGAGCCTGTTGCAATTGGGGTAGGAGTCTCATTAGAAAAGGAAAGAATTGTTTTAATGTTAGCAGCAGTCGCATTAGCAGCATCTGCTGTTTCTGTAACAGGAGGAATAGCGTTTATCGGATTAATGGCACCACATATTGCCAAAAGCTTAGTTGGACCAAGAAATCAATTATTTATTCCGATTGCAATTTTAATTGGTGGATTATTACTATTAGTTGCCGACACAATCGGAAGAAACTTAGTCGATCCAGAAGGAATACCAGCAGGGATTATAGTAGCCCTAATCGGTGGACCTTATTTTGTCTACTTAATTCTAAAAAAGGCTTAATCCATAGAAAAAAGACATTGTGAACTACAATGTCTTTTCTCAGAGTGTTGAAAAACAACTTAGTCAATAGATCTAAGCATATTATTTTAGAAAAAATCCCCTTTGTAGGAAAATTATTACTACAAGGGGGATTTTTTATGTACTACTATCAAGAGAACTTAGACATCGCAAAAAATCGCAAACTTTATGAGAATATGATTGATGAGGAGCACCATGTTGTAAAAATTGATAAGGCAATTAATTGGAATTATTTATATCAACTTATTGAACCTTTCTATCGGTCAACTGTTGGCAGACCATCAATTGATCCACTGATACTAGTAAAGATACTATTGATACAATATATTGAAGGGTTTCGCTCTGTTCGATTCACTTGTAAACAAGTCAAACAAAATGCTACTTATCGTTGGTTTTTAGGGATTTCACCTGATAAAAAAATACCTTGTCATTCGACTATTTCAAAGTTTCTTAATCATCGTTTGAAAAATAACGAGGTTTGGGAAGCTTTCTTTCACTATGTAGTAAATTTAATTAATATAGATGGATTTATTGCGAATGAAACTTGGGTGGCAGATGAAACAGAATTAAAAGCGAATGCAAATAAACGAAAACGTGATGTATGGATCAAAGAAGTCATCATTGAGGAAGATCTAGATACTTTAAAAAAAGTAAACGAGAGTAGACAAAAACACGGTATTAAATTACTTAAACCTAAAGGAAATAAAGCTGAACTGAAACGCGTTTTACTTAGTCCCGTTGATGGTGATGCAAGATTATCAGTTAAACATGATGAACGAGGTCGCTTTGCATATTTTGAGCACCGAGTAGTTGATTCTTTACATAATTTTATAATCGATACTCATGTCACGAGTGCGAATGTTCCTGGGCATAGAGTTTTATTAGATCAGTTAGATTCATTAAAAGATAGGCTTGGATATTATTCCAACGAAATCGCTGTTGATGCGGGCTACTATAATTCAAGATTTGCCGAAGGTTTATTCAAACGTGGGATATTTGCTTATATCTCTCATCGTAGATTTCCAAGTAAGGAACATAAAGAATGTAGAAAGTCTAATTTTCAAAGAGTAAATGAAGACCTATACGCCTGTCCTTGTGGTGTTCCTTTTCGTTATAAAACTACTACTAGACAAGGCTATCATGAGTTTAAGCCTGACAAAGGTAGCTGTTTTAATTGTCCATTCACGAAAAAAGATGATCGGGTTTTAAGAATTTCAGTTAATCAACCAATTTACGATGAATTAAGGGAACAAAGACTATCAATTCGAGGAAAGATATTAAAGTCAGTAAGACCTTCAACCGTTGAGTTAAGTTTTGCGCAAAGTAAAGAACTCCACGGCTTACGTTACGCACGATACCGAGGAGTTCACAAAGTAAAAAGACAAATTTTGATGACCGCCATCATACAAAACTTAATCAAATGGACCAAACTTCTCTCACTAAAGGAAATAGGTCTGCATTTAATTTACCAAAAAACAGACTAAATGGACAACTAAAAACAAAAATGCCACGAAAAATTCGTGGCATTTACTTGACGAAGTCTTTTTTCAACAGCGTGAAAAAAGACATTGTGAACTACAATGTCTTTTCTTTATTCTTAAACAGTTAATTCTTCATTTAAATATTTAATTTGTCCATCTTTTAAAGATTGGATACGAGCAAGAGATTCAACTCGATAACCACGATCACGCAGAAGTTTTCCACCATCTTGGAATGATTTTTCAATTACAATCCCAAAGCCAACAGTTTCCGCTTTTGCTTGTTCAATGATTGAAAGTAATCCAAGAGCTGCCTGTCCGTTTGCTAAGAAATCGTCGATTACTAATACTTTATCACCTTCGTCTAACCATTTATGAGAAATTGAAATTTCATTTTCTTCTTTTTTTGTAAATGAATAAACTTTAGCAGTATAAACATCTTGCTGCATTGTAATTGACTTTTTCTTACGAGCAAAAACTAGAGGGACATTTAGAGCAAGTGCTGTCATTAGCCCAGGTCCGATACCTGAAGATTCTATCGTAACTACTTTTGTTATTTTTTCTTCAGAAAATAAACGCGCAAATTCTTCTCCAATTTCCTTCATTAAAACAGGATCCATTTGATGATTTAAGAAAGCATCCACTTTTAATACATCATTTGCTAAAACGATTCCTTCTTGTTCTATTTTTTTAAGTAATAATTCCATAATGATCCCCCTTAATCTAAACAAAAAACTCAAAACATGTACTCCACTGTATAAAATGAGTGAAGTAACACATTTTGAGTCTTTGATTCACAAGAGCTAGACAGATGTGTTACCACTCATAGTCGGTAAATTTACGGTTAACCGGTAGAAACTTGTGAGCCATATCCTCACTATTATACGAGTGAAATTTATAATTTTAATGAAACTATAACATGTTAATAGATTCTGGTCTAGCAATTAATAGGTGTAAATTATTAGCATTATTGTATATTACTTAATATAGTTTACGTATAAACTTAGTGAACTCCTTTACTAATTCTCGGTCATAAACAGTATCACTTTGTTTTTGAATTTTTTTTAAAGAGAATTCAATCGAACCTTTCTTTCTGTAACAACGGTCATTGGTTAATGCATCAAAACTATCAATGATCCTAATTATTTTTGAATTAAAATCAATTTCGTTATGACATAAACCTTCATAGCCAGTCCCATCAATATTTTCGTGATGATAACGTACAGCATTTAAAATATCATCATGATATGAAAAATCTTTTAATAAATCATATCCATAAATTGTATGATTCCTCATTAGATTCCACTCGAAATCAGTAAGAGGTCCTCTTTTTGAAACAATAGAAATTGGTATTTTAAGCTTACCAATATCATGTACATAACCAATAAAATGCAATTGATTGGATTTTTGTAAAGAGAGATCTAAATATCTACTGAATTTATAAGACATTTCTCCTACACGCATCCCATGTAAAAAAGTATCATGATCAAGTTTCCTTAACAGATTGACTATCTTATTTGTGGCTAATGTTTGCCTTTCTTTTATCATATAATCACCTTTTTAGTGCTTATTTAAAATGAAATTCATTTAATAAATGGGCAATATGATTTATATCGCGCTTTGAAAGAGTAGAACTAATTACCACAATGGGAACGAGATCTAAATCAATTTGAAAATCAGCAATAATAAAGTCCAAACGTAATTCACTAATCGTTTCAGGGCTAAAATTGGCGCTTCGGGGTTCAACAAATTGGATTGTATCTCCAAATTCTTTTATTAGTTTTACCTTTATATAATGTTGAACGCCATAACCCTCACTACTTAATAGCAGTACTCTTTTTTTTTCTAAAGATAATTTATTGATGATTGCTTGAATATTTAATGTGATTTTAGCAATTACTTCATTATTTACTTCTGGGTATGAAAGAACATTACACCAATTACGAAATACAGTTTTTACTTTATTAAATAACTCCGGATAACGATTTTTAACGTATTCAGAAATGAGACAAGATCGATCGATTCTACTGTTTAAAAAAAGAACTTGGGAAAAGGCTTTAAATTGTTTTTGAAGAGTGAGAATAAAATCATTTTGATCATGTAATTCTATACTAAGATTTTTTTCGAGCATCCTAACGAGCTCGTATAATTCAATATATTGTTTTTCTGATTTTTTATGGTAGCTATTTAATATTTTATCTTGAGGTTCATTATCGCTAGAAAAATAAGGGGATGCAGATATTACTATTGAAAGAGCGTATATTTCATTTAATGGTATTGTTACTTTATAAATTTTTTCAATCTGTATGCATATAGAAGTTGCAACTAAAAAAAACTTCGAATCCTTTATATTGTTAGCAGGATTTAAATCCAATTGTATATCCCGATCGATTCTTTGAAGCATCGTACCAACATAATAAATAAGTCGATAGATCGTAGGTGTAAATATAAGTAAATTGTTTTCATTTGCTGACCTTGTAACTACTTTTTTTATGATAGAAAACGATATGGAATCATAAGGCCATTTATTCGTATGGGAATATAGATCATACAATACGTCACAACATAAGATTCTTTTTTGAAATTCATTACCTACAATTTCAAGAGGTGCCCGCTTTAAACTTAAGTTATAAGACTTCAATAAAGTGTCTACTCGTTCGAGAATTTTATAAACAGTATTGTGATGTGTATATAAAACTTTTCCTAAATCACTAATGTGTTCAATCTCTTTGATTAAAATAAACATGATTACTTGAAGTGATAAAGAGTTTTTAACAAAAAGTGCCCGAACTTGATCAAGCGAGGAATTAATTGGATTATTTATATAAATTCCTTTTCCTTTTATCGTTTCAATATGCCAACCTTCAGGGAAAGTTGCATTGATAAATTGTATATCAGTTCGAATTGTTTTCTCAGTGCAATTTAAATTTTTAGCAAGTTCCTCCGTTTTAAACCATTTTTCTTGACTACATAAAATGTCGATTAAGTGTAATCTTCGTAAACTAGCCTTATCCATCTCATCTCCTACTTTGATCTAGAATAAAATTTTTACTAACAAACTATCTATTTTTGTGACAATAATCACAAAAAGTGTTGTTGAGATAATGTTTTCAAAATTATTTTAAACTTTGATGATGAATAAGGATATGACAACTTTTACCGTTAAAAACGGTAATAAATATTAATTGATCGATAATTTCTTTTTAGATTACGTATGGTATACATTGTTATATGAACTGACTATATTAACTGCTTTTACCTATAGAAACGGTAAAAAATAGCATTTAAAACGCTATTAAGCAATACTATAATTTACTTTGAAAAGGTGTTCGTTCACTGTTTTTCGGATCTGATCAGAAATGTTGCTCTACAAGTGGAAATGAGGAGGGTGATGATGGGGATTGTTTTACTTTTTTTTATCCTAGGAAAACTTTTACTAGTTCAGTCTATGTTACCTAGTCGGATTACATTGTTAGGATTATTATTTAGTCTATTTATTATCGCTTTGCTATATTTACTTCCAACCTTTTTAGAATTCAATAAAAGACAACGATTAATAGGTTATAGTTTTACTTCAATAGTGGTTGGAACTATTTTTTTTACCTGTACTATTTATGAAAGATATGCTGTTTTTGTATTTTCTACTCTCGAACAAACAGAAGAAATCACCAATACTATATTCTCTTTTTTTATGATAAAGGACTTACTTTTCATTATTGATATTCTATTATTACTATACCTCCTACTAATCAAAATACCCAAAATAAAGCCAGCGCAATTAATTTTTGGAAAAGAAAACAGCAGAAATAAGAAAGAAATTAAGAAGCTATATTCATATGAACCTCTTAATAACATTAAATTTAATGAAGATTAAAGATAAAAGATTTTAACTGATGAAAAACCTCACTTTAGATGTGAGGTTTTTTTGTACGCAATCAGGTCATCGTTTTACTAAGGAGTAATAAATTGGGCAATTGAATCGGTAACAATGCCCAAGTCTTCAACATATTTTATTGTTGAGAGTCTGCGTTTTAGTAGATTCAAATTGAGGAATCGTATTGATTTTATTTAAATACGGTATGTTTTTATTCGCTTTCAAATTTCATGTCGGAGGTTATAAAAATGTATGATTTTCAAAGAGAACTTCAACAATTAAACGTTGATCAATTTCAAGCTAGTCAAGCAGTTCCATGGGATTATAATCAGTATCAAAATTACGATGCTAGAGTTTGTTTTGCTTGTTTCTTCCCTATTTTTACTTGTTTTGGATGTGGAGGCTGTTTCCGTTGCGGAGGATGCGGAGGCTGTTTCCGTTGCGGAGGATGCGGTCGCTGTCACCGTTAATTGTACTGTTTCATAAAAACTATTTGTCCATCTAGACAAACATGGCCCCTACTAATCTTTGTAGGGGCCATCTAGTTAGGTTATGACATAAGGAATACAGAATATACATAGGATTATGAAGAAAGTATTTATGAATTTCAATGTACAACTCACTGGATCGAAGGGGTTGAAAAAGATGTCAAAATTGGATCCATCAGCACGTCTAAAGGTTAATCGAGATACTTTTTTTGTACCTGATTTGAATGGAGGTGTTTATTTTAGGAATAACTTAAGTTCTTTTCGGATGGAAGGTGCATCTATTTACCAGTGGATTGAAAAGTTACTTCCTATGTTTAATGGTGAACACTCATTAGAAATTTTAACAAATGGCTTGCCTGACCAATATCGAGAAAGAGTATATGAAATTGGTGAGATTTTATATAACAATGGCTTTGCACGGGATGTAAGTAAGGATCACCCACATCAATTATCGAAAGATATTTTAGAGAAGTATGCAAGTCAAATTGAGTTTTTAAATTGTTTTGGGGATTCTGGTTCTTATCGTTTTCAAACTTATCGCCAATCCAAAATATTGGCAATTGGTTCTGGATCAATTGTCACTTCGTTAGTTTCAGCATTATTAGAGTCGGGGTTAGCAAAATTCCATCTTTTAATAACGAATACGGAAAATACAGATGAAAAACGAATAAAAGAAATTGTAGACAACGCTCGGAGAACTGATCGTGAAGTCGAAGTTGAATTTATTAAGAGAAAGAAGCTTTCTTTACAAGAAATTGTATCTACTTTTGATTCGATTTTATACGTATCAGAAGATGATCGTGTTTATGAACTGAAATTGCTAAATGAGATTTGTAAAAGAGAGAAAAAAAGGTTTATCCCAGCCATTTCTTCTCCAAAGATTTGTATGGCTGGACCTCTAGTGACTCCAAATTCTGATGTTTGCTTCGAGTCGGCATGGAGAAGTGTGCATCAAAACATACTTTGTGAAGAAGAAACGAACCAGCCATTGTCTTCTATGACATCAGCAATGTTGGCAAATATAATGGTGTTCGAGTTATTTAAGGATATTACAAAGTCACGCGAAACAGAAAAGACTAATCAAGTTTATATTATTAACCAAGAGACGCTGGAAGGCAGTTGGCATTCATTTTCTCCTCACCCGCTAGTGGACGGGAAAGCGAAAGCTAAGATTGTTCGGAATTTTGCTGAATTGTTAGAGCAAACCAAACCTATAGGTGATCAAAGTAAGTTATTAACTTACTTAGGTCAGTTCAATTCACAAGAAACTGGATTATTTCATGTTTGGGATGAAGGTGAATTAAATCAACTTCCTTTAGCGCAGTGTCGGATACAAGTTGTAGATCCTCTTACAGAAGGACCAGTAAAACTACTAACGAGTACGATTTGTACTGAACTAACGCATGAAGAAGCACGAAAAGAGGCAGGACTTACTGGGGTTGAAATGTATGTATCTCAAATAGCTCATCAACTTATTATGAATTCTGAGTCAGATGTCATAGAGTGTATTGAACCTGGGGAATACATCGCAATAGCTACTGGTCAAACTTTTTCAGAAAGTATTTGTAGAGCTCTGCAAAAATATTTATCAAATAAGCTGGATAAACAAACGGGTGTTCAGAAACATCATATTCAGGAAATAAAAACGATAAAAATAGAAGATGATTGTGCAAAATTTTATTTACAAACAATAAACACAATACAGGAATCTCCAAAAATAGCATTAGGAAAAGAGATTTGTGGATTTCCAGTAGTCTGGATTGGAACACAAAAAGGCTGGTTTAGAAGTGTTGGTTTAAATCTAACAATGGCCCTACAAGAGGCACTAAAACTAGTACTTAAGGAATCACAAAATAAAACCCCACTACTTGCATCAAAAGCGATCCAAAGTTCATCAGTTTTAGTGGAAGAACAGCAAGTATCAGAAATGATGTTCCTAGAATTTAATCGTACTAAACATACTCAATTAGTAGGATCAGCTATAGATAGTTTAAAACAGAATAATAAGGAATTAGTAATATTGGAGTTTATGCTTGAATCGATTAATGTAGATGAACTTGCGGGAGTTTATGGTGTCTTGTTAAGAGAGGTGAGCTCGATTTGAATTCAACGGTTGCCATATTTGGAGAAGGATTATTAAGTAAGTACACATCTGAAATCCTGATAAATAAATATAAAATAGTTCAACAAAAAGATCTAGCGTCGAAAGTTTCTGAGGATACTAGTTTACTACTTGTTTTAGATGACGCATGGAACCCTAAAATTTATGAAAAAGTAGATGAAGTCTTCAAATTAGGAACAGTTCCATGGTTACGCGCTTGTGTTTCATTTGGGGAAGGGGTAATCGGACCTTTAGTCTATCCAGGACAAAAAGGATGTATAAAATGTGCCGATTTTAGACGTTTAATGGCTGGTAGAGAGCGTAGAGAAATGCTAGAAATAGATCATCAGATAGTAGAATCTGATGGAAGGTCAGATGATGTATGGAGTACAAGAACGGGACTTTTACAGATGGCTTACTTAATTGCTGCTGAAGTAGATAAATTTATGAATGGTAAAGAAACTCGTCTAGAGGAACGGATCTTTTTATTAAATATGAAAACATTCAAAAGCTCTAATCACTTTTTTTTACCGAATCCGTTATGTCCGGTTTGTGGTGAGTTAGAAGATGATTCTGCTGATTTAGCAATTATTTCACTTGAGCCTAGTATGAAAGTTTCTCCAACTAGTTATCGTAGTCGCTCGATGGATGAATTAAAAAAAGTGTTAGTTAATGACTATTTAGGCCAAAAGACTGGTTTTTTAAATGGGAAGGCATACGATCTAACCACGCCATTTGCAGATGTAGTTGTAAACCTACCGTTAATACAAGGGGATGAAGGAACAGCGGGACGTACGCTCTCATATGAATCTAGTGAATTAACTGCCATTTTAGAAGGGTTAGAAAGGTATTGTGGCCTTACTCCACGGGGAAAAAAAACAGTAGTACATGATAGTTATAACAACGTAAAAGATTATGCAATGAATCCAGAAAGTGTCGGTACTCATTCGAAAGAACAGTATGCTCTGCCTCATTTTCCATTTAAGGCGTTTAATCCTAAACGGAAGATTGATTGGGTATGGGGTTATTCATTTATGAAGGAAGAGCCGATTCTTGTACCGGAGTTGCTTTCATACTATAGTCTAGGATGTGGACGCGGTTATGTGTATGAAACTTCCAATGGATGTGCATTAGGAGGTAGTTTAGAAGAAGCTATATTTTACGGTATTTTGGAAATTGTTGAACGAGATTCATTCCTAATGACTTGGTATGCTCAGTTACCCCTTCCAAAGCTTGATCCAAAATCGGCTAATGATCAAGAACTCGATTTAATGATTGAACGAATGCGCTTAGTTGGAGGATATGATCTACATTTATTTAATTCGACGATGGAGAATGGAATCCCAAGTATTGTTGCCATTGCAAAAAATCGAAAAGAACATGGATTAAATCTCATTTGTGCTGCAGGTGCACATCTTGATCCAGTTAGGGCGGTTAAAAGCGCAGTACATGAGTTAGCTGGAATGATGTTAACATTGGATAAAAAGTTTGAAGAAAATTATGCCCAAATTATGAAAATGCTTTTAGATCATAATCTCGTTAAACAAATGGATGATCATGGGATGTTATATGGGTTACGACAAGCAGAAGATCGTCTGAAGTTTTTATTAGATGATAACCGTCCATTAAAGACTTTTGAGGAAGAATTTAAATGGGATACAAACCATCTGGATTTGACGAATGATTTAAAAGATATTCTTCAAGTATTTAAGCAATTAAATCTTGATGTGATTGTAGTCGATCAAACTACACCTGAAATCAAAAGAAATGGATTATCTTGTGTAAAAGTTTTAATTCCAGGGATGTTGCCTATGACATTTGGCCATCATCTAAAACGATTAAATGGACTTGATCGAGTGTTAAAAGTACCTGTTAAATTGGGCTATACGAAGAAGCCGCTAAAGCCGGAGCAGCTCAATCCATATCCACACCCGTTCCCATAAGTGGTGCTATAGGAGGTGATTGGAATGAGTTTACAAACATTTCTACACAATCTTCATTTTGATATCGAAAAGGCTAATCAATCAGATTGGGAAGTAGATTGGGAGGATGCCCCACTAACTTATAAGCTTTATAAAGATTTACCTACTATTCCACTTTCTCTTAACGTGCCACTATCCTTAAAAGAAATCAGGAACGCATCTGAGCCAAATATAGACGAAATTGGCTATTTTCTATGGTATGTATATGGATTAACCCAAGTTGCTCAAACAGCAATTGCTTCTGGTTCCAATGAAATGGTTAATATGATGTCTTCAAACAGAAGATTCATTCCTTCTGGTGGAGGATTGTATCCGAATGAGTTGTATTTATATTTGAAGTCCGAACATGTCTGTTCAGGGATCTATCATTATGATGTTGCTAGACATTGCTTAGTTTTATTAAGAGAAGGAAATTTTGATTCTTATGTGTCAAGAGCTTTAGGAGATAGATGCGATCTTCCAAAGTGTTTTTGTACTATTTTTATTTCAACAATGTTTTGGAAAAATTTCTTCAAATATAATAATTTTTCTTATCGTCTTCAAGGGCTAGATTGCGGTGTGCTAATTGGACAGATTTTAGAGGCGGCTAAACGGTTTGGGCTTAAGGCTGGAGTATATTACCAGTTTCTCGATCAAGCAATCAACCATTTAATCGGCATAAACGAACGTGAGGAAAGTGTTTACGGAATCATTCCACTCTCTATTGAAGTAACTAGCTTGATGTCTAAAGATAATGCAAAAAGTAAACATCATTATTCAATCGATCTAAGTAAAGAGTTACAAGCAGTTTCACATAAATATTTAATAAAATCAAAAAAGATTAGAGAGTTTCCGATGCTAATTAAACTCAATAAAGTATCGATGATTGAATCGACTCAATCATTTAGAAAAGTTGACGAAACTGTTGATCCTGTAGATGAACGGCATCGAATTATATTACCTAAAGTAGAACGTCTATCCTATGATTTTGCCGCGATATGTAAAGAACGGTTTTCACCTGAGCTTGACTTTGTTTTAAGCTCTATTAGTCAAATAAAACTTGCAACATTACTTAAAGAGGCGACAGCATCCTTCTCCTATATAAATGATTTAGATCGATCCTTTAAAAATAGTAAGAACAGGCCAAAATTATATTTATGTTTGTATAACGTTGAAGGGATTAACAATGGAGCTTATTATTATGATGATCGTACTCATACGCTAGTACAAATGAAATTAGGAGATCATCGTATACAGCTCCAGTCTGGAATGAATGCCCCTACCGTTAATTTATTCCAAGTGCCAATTTGTATACATGTAATGGGTAATACGGAACATTTAAAATCAACACATAGTTATAGAGGCTATCGAATTCAACAAATGGAAGCTGGCATAATGGTTCAGCGTTTACTAATAGCCGCATCAGCATTAGGAATGGGAGGGCATCCACTTCTTGGATACAATACAAAATTATGCGATGAGATATACGGATTAGAAAAGATGGGAAAAACGAGTTTAATTCAAATCCCAATCGGTCACTATCGGAATCGACCTTGGCTAAAAGGAAACTTGCATAGTTAATAAACCTTAAAAACAAGAATACTATTTGGTATTCTTGTTTTTTTTGTTCTATTTTACAACATAGTCATTACGAATTATTGATAAAAGATGAATTCACCAAACCTAATACTGGCGCGGGTTAAATGCACAATCGACATGAACTCGACATACTAAAGTCTCGTAAATTAGATGGAATAGTTCTTTTGAATTAAAATTCTATCGTATAATGAAGTAAGGTATTATTGGAATATAATAAAAAACCTTCAGAGAAGAAGGTTTTTTATTATCGGGAATATTTAACGTAAAAATCCCCAAAGAAGAATTGGTGTTATTAAAAAAGTATAAAGTAAAAACTGAAGTATAATAATCGGTGCAATTTCTTTAAAATCATCGGCCCAGAATTTAGCAATACTAGCTGTTATAGCTAGTTCTAATAAGGGGCCAAAACAAATTAGCCATTTCATAATTTTATTCTCCTATATATAGATTCTTAAATGTATTAGTCTTTTTAGTAAAATACTTCCAAAATATTCTGTTTTTTGTTTATCGAGTAAATTATATTAACACAATTTTTTAATTGTTATAAATACTATTTATTAACATAACATATTATTAAAAAAAATGTCAGATTATAAAACTTTTTGTATAATTAAATCGTCTAATTTTTAGTAAAACAAATTTTATTATTTTTATGGTTAGTTTTTGTTTGATCTTAAACGATGATTATTTAGTAGTTTGATTATAAGATTTCGTGACGATACTAGAGTAAACAGAACGTAATTAATCGCCTATCAAATTCTTACGACAAAAACCAATTAAAAAAGCGAAAAAGTATAGAAATAATGTAGGAGGAGATAAATATTGTTCAGAAGTATGAAAAATCGTAGAAAAAAACCAATTTTGGGGATTGCAATTTCTTTCGTTTTAGTAGCTGGTGTTGCAGGTACTCTTTATGAACAAAACAAAGAACCTAAAACAATTGTTATTAAAAAGAATGCCAAAGTTAAAAATGATATGGTACTTAGTTTTCCAGATTATTATAAAACGACAAAAGAAGATGAATCTGGATTATTAGAAGTTTTAAACGTTGATTCAAATTTAGTGTTAGTGAATAAAGATCGAAAGTTACCAGATGGTTATGAACCAGGTGATCTTATCTATCCATCAATCCCATTAAATGGGGCAATAAAAGAAAAAACTAGAATGAGAAGTGAAGCTGGACATGCATTAGAGAAGTTATTTGCTGGTGCATCAGCTGATGGTTATACATTAACAGCAATTTCTGGATATCGTTCGTATGATCGACAAGTTTCATTATACAATAATTATCTTTCTGTACACGGTGAGGAATGGACTAAAGCATACAGCGCATATCCAGGAACGAGTGAACATCAAACTGGACTAACGATGGATGTTTCATCACCGGCATTTGGTAATAAGTTAGAAGTAGGTTTTGCCAAAACGCCTGAAGGTACATGGTTAGCGGAGCACGCACATGAATACGGCTTTATCATTCGTTACCCTGAAGATAAAGTGGAGATCACAAAATATCACTATGAACCATGGCATTTAAGATACGTTGGAAAAGAATACGCTACTTATTTATATATGAATCACCTTGCACTTGAAGAAGCGATGCCAGCTAAAAAATAATCATAAAAAACTTTTCAGACTGATTGCAACCGTTTGTCTTTCGAGGACAGAAGTCTGAAGCGAAGTAATAAAGAAGAACGCGAGCGATTATCAGAAAGTAAAAGGCATGTCTTATTAGTACGGGACATGCTTCAGTGTGTAGACAAAGTAATTCTGATTTTCAGACTGATTGCAAGCGCTTGTCTTTCGAGGCGCGAAGCCTGGTGAGGAGCGGAGTTACCTTAGACGGTAATGAGCACCGCAGACAGGCGAAGCAACGAAGAAAGCGAGCGTTTTCGGGCAGTCTGAGGCATGTCTCATTAGTACGGGACATGCCTTTTACTTTCTACTGATTTATTAATGTATTTGCCATATTTAATGCTTTACGGGTTTGTTTGCCTTTAATATAATAGTTAAACAATTCTTTTTCCGATTGATTGATTAGATAAGCGAATCCTACTTTTTTAAAAAATGGTAATGAATGATCTGCCAAATATTGGTGATATTCTTGTTCTTTTTCTAAGATTAATAAGTCTAATAAGATGAATAAATTAATAAAAAGTTTGTCATTTTTTTTGGTAGCAAGATCATACCCTTTCCCTACATATTGTAATAATTCACCTTTAGATAAAAGTTTTCCATAATAGGAACTTCGTATATATCCTTCTAAGGAAAGTAAGTATGGGATCGAATTGGAATCCTTCAATTTCATAGACTCAAAATAATATTTTTTTGCTAACTCATAATTTTTTCTTCGATAATATTCAAAAGCTAAATTATGATATACCCTTGCTTTTCGGTCCGATGATCTACAAATTTCGCAGCTTTGGATTAAGTTTTCAAATCTTTTAATCGTCTCAGAAAATTCTTCATTATCCTTAACTTGTATTAGCATAAGCATTTCGGAGTCGATTACCCTAAGATAGGAATTAATACTTTTGAAATACTGTCGGGCTTTATCAGCATAGAAGTATGCCATAACAGGAAAATCATTTGAATGATAAGCAGAAGCTAAGTGATAATAATATTCCTCATTTGCATATTCTTCAATATTAATTTTCTTTAAAACTTGAATGGCAAGTAAAGGTTCATGGTTCGTTAAGTGATAAATACCTTGCACATGTCTAAAAAGATTTCGTTCATAAGGTGCCAATTTGTGCTTTATTTTTTTAATTTCATTAATGAGCTCTTTTGCTTCACTCATTAAATTACGCATTAATAAATATCGGATGCGAAGTAATTTATATTGATTAATATGATTTGAAATTTGAATTAACTCTTCTTGCTCAAGTTCTATGTTGATTTTTTCTATTTCGTCAAATAGCTGCATTACAATAGACTGCTGCCAACTATCTATACGCATTTTAATATTTTTTAATTTTAAAATCTCATTTTCGATTTTTATTCCAAGTCGATCTGATAGAAGGGCTATAATTTCATTTGCATATTCAGTTTGAGATCTTTCTATTTTACTAATATGCGTACTAGAACAAATTCCTTTCCCTAATTGTTCTTGTGTCATTTGAGATTTTTCTCGATAATATTTTATGATTCTCCCCTCATACATAACAAATTTCTCCTTTTTGTAAGCCTTTTATTAAAAGTTTGAGTAGTAGAAAACCATTGATTCCCCCAAGTTAATCCTAAAAATTTCTATTGAATTTTTAAAAACTTTCATTCCATGCAAAATCTATCAATCAATAAATTTAGTAAAAAATGCGACTTTAATGCTAAATAGAAAAATAATTTATGATGATGAATGTCGAAAATAAGGCTCATTAAAGACAATTCGATCTGAAATAACCCCCATTTACCACGAAAAATAGCTAAATTACAATTAAATTATTAGATTTATCTAACTATTCCAATTCTAATTTTACACCATTTTTTTTATTGGAGGAATGAAATAGAGTTAGTTAATTTAATCATTTTTTTCAAACAGTTTAACTTAATCTAGTAGAAGGAGCGCATAGAAATGAAGATTAGAAATAAGAAAATGCTAAATGTAATGGTAACAAGTGTATTAACTACAAGCTTTTTTACATCTTATTTAATGCCTCAACAAAAATCTTATGCAACGTCGAACTCTGTAGAATCAATCTTAAAGGGACTGACAGATGAGCAAAGACAATCGATTAAACGTTTAACTCCTCAAGAAGGCTTTGTGATTGACCCAAGCTTATTATCCTTAAAAGATAAAACTGCAAATATTATAGTTGAACTAAAAACTTCACCAATTGAAAATGATCAAAATGGGAAAATCAAAAAGGTATCTAAAGGTAAGAAAGAAAAAATAAAAGGTGAACAAGAGTTCTTTAAAAAGCGATTAACGGAATTATGGAATAAGAAAAACGAAAAAGTGGAAGTAAATCAGCAAGCTAAAAAGAAAACAAATCAGTTTCATATTAAACAATCATTTGAAAATGTATTCAATGGAGTGGCAATGACGATTCCGACGGATCAAATTAATTTGCTTCTTCAAACGGGTGTTGTGAAACGAGTATGGAAGGATAACAAAGTTAGTGTACCGATCAAAGAGCTTTCTGTTAATTCTTCTACAAAAAATAAAAGTGTGCCACCAGCGTTACCACTTTTAGGTGTAGATCGTTTACATAACGAGGATATAAATGGCCAGGGGATTAAAGTAGGAGTTCTTGATACGGGTATTGATTATAATCATCCGGATTTAAAGGATGTTTATAAAGGTGGTTATGATTTTGTAGATAATGACTCGGATCCAATGGAATCTACACCTGCAGATTTAGCTGCTTCTGGTGAGCCGGCAGAAATTGATGGCCGTCCATTTGTTACTGAACATGGAACACATGTTGCGGGTACAATTGCATCAAACCCGCGAAATAACGTTGATTATGCAATGACTGGCGTAGCACCAAATGTTGACTTATATGCATATCGTGTTTTAGGTCATTATGGTTCAGGATATGATTCTTGGATTATTGCTGGAATTGAAAAGGCTGTAGAAGATGGGATGGATGTAATTAATCTTTCTTTAGGAAACAGTAATAATTATTCTTTAGATGCTACAGCAGTAGCGATTAATAATGCAGCTTTACAAGGGGTAGTTCCCGTGGTAGCGGGAGGTAATGCAGGTCCTACTCCAGGGTCACTAGGTTCTCCTGGTTCGTCACCATTAGCTATTACTGTCGGAGCAAGCGATGTTCCTACAGATATACCAACTGTACAAACGAGTATAGGGAATGTTTCAGTTGAAAATGAGTTAATGGCTCACGGTTTAGGAAAAGATTACTTAAATATTATTGATAAAAAATTGAATGTTGTAGATGTAGGAATAGGTGCCGAGGAGGATTATACAAATAAAGACGTAAGTGGCAAAGTGGCGCTAATATCACGTGGTACTTTATCTTTTGATGAAAAAATCCGACGTGCTCATGAAAAAGGAGCAGTAGCAGTGTTAATTTATAATAATATAGAAGAAGAGATTCCTTTCTTTTTAGGTGAAAACTTTGGTTATGTACCTACTTTTAAAATGAGTCAAGAGGAAGGGAAAAGTATTGTTGATGAGCTCACTAAGAATCCGGATGTTCAATTAAAAATGACGGATTTACAGTCAAATATGACATCTGGTGACGTATTAGCAGACTTTAGTTCCCGAGGACCTGTAAGTAATAATTTTGATATTAAACCAGATGTTGTGGCACCAGGTGTTTCTATTTTCTCAACTGTACCAGAATATATTAATAATCCTGGGGAAGAAACGGATTACTCAACTAGTTACGCGAGCATGGATGGGACTTCAATGGCTACGCCACATGTTGCGGGTGTTGCTGCATTATTACTACAATCCCACCCAGAATATACTGTTGCCGATGTAAAAGCAGCACTTATGAATACAGCCGATCCATTAAAAGGAAGAACATATCATGTAAACGAAGTTGGAGCTGGTCGAGTAGATGCTTACGAGGCAGTTCATAACACGACTTTAGTAGAAGTACAAAATAAATCGTATACATTGGATGAAAATGGTTTTAAAAAGCAAATCGATGATCTATCAGGTTCATTACCATTCGGAAGTATTACACAAACAAGCGAGGAACAAAATCGTACAACTTCAATTAATATTAAAAATTTAAGCAAAAATAATGAAACATATCATACAAGAGTAGAATTTTTAACGATTGATGAGGTTTCAAGAGATGCTAGTAAAAATGGAGTGAAACTCGAACTGCCTTCTGAAGTAACTGTTAATGGAAATGACAGTGTCAATATAGACGCCAAAGTAACAATACCAAAATCTGCTGAATTTGGCATATATGAAGGCTATATTTATGTAGAAAATGAATCGAAAACACAGGAGTACCAAATACCGTTCCACGTGAGGTATACGACAAGTGGATTTGCAAAGGTTGATTTCTTTAAGAATGCAATAACAAGTGACTTAAGTAACTTCCATCCTGATATACTACCTTTTACACCAGTTACAGTAAGATTTAACAGTGAGATGGAAAAAATCGATGTTGTTGTTAGCGATCTATCTGGAAAACCAATTGGCCTATACGGTACTTTCGATTGTGCAGGTGCAAATGTTGATACAGACTACTTAATCATGTACGGCTTTTCTGGTGATGCAAAATTATTTACAGGTGATCCAAATAAGCCATTAACACTTGAATATGAACCTTTAGATGAAGGCAAATACATTGTTTCTTATATTGGTACAGATGCTGCTGGGAAAACCTATAAAGTTGACAATGATATGGTAATTGATAATACCCCTCCAAAAGTAGTATTTGATAAAAAGACAGGCATTAATGAAATTTCCGATGCGGATTTAACAACTGAAACAAACCCAATGGATGGTAAAGATTACAAAGCTTACTGGGTCCATGGAAATGTATACGACGATACAATCGATTATCTAAAGAGTAGAGGACATGAGCTAACTCAAGAAGCAAACTCAGTTTATGCTTATCAGGATTCATCATGGCCGACAGCACAATTTTTCCCAACTAAAAATGGTGACTTCAAATTTGGTGTATTACCAGAAGAGTATGCAAATTACCCTACGAACGTAGCAATTTATACCTATGATTATGCAACAGCAGGAAACCCGGTTTTCCCTGATTTTACGATTATTAATAAAGGTGACCGATACGCAACAATTAATACAAAGTCTAAAGAAGTTACTTTAGGTTCAGAGTTTACAAGTATATTTACGATCCACAATGCGAAAAATTTAACAAGTGCTAACGCAACTATTAATATTCCAAACTATTACAAAGTTATGAGTGTAAAGCAATCGAAACAATTAGATGAGTTAATGAAGAAAAATAATTGGAGTATTCGCATTGGAAAACCACAAATAACAGAGGATACGTGGTCAAATATTACAACATTATCAGTTGATATTAAGGATAAAAAGACGAATTTACCAGTAAAAATTAATGGGAATATTGATTTGTTAGATATTAATTTAAAGGTAGTGAGCGACCTTAACTATATGAGGGAGAGTGGCTTTTATTATCAAGAGTCAACTTATCAAACAAATGAAGGGAATAAGGTTACGTTACCGACATATGCTAATCACTTTAAATTCATCGCCCAACACTCAGTTCTAGAAGGGTATTTTCACGGTGAAGCAGTTAACTTTTATAACTACGATTTAGATTATTCGAAGCTAGGTGTAAAAGCATATGTTGTAGATAAAAATGGTAAACAATATAAAGCGGATATTTCTGATCATGGCTATATGACGATTTTAAATATTCCTGCCACTAAAGATGATTATACATTCGTAGTTAGCATACCAGGACACTATCAATATAGTAGAAAAGTTAAATTAAGTAAATTAGTAGATGGAAAAATCCAAGGAATAGACTATTTCGCTTATACCGATACTGCAGCGGCAGGAGACATTAATGGAGATAATGTAATCGACATTTATGATGCAAAGCTTATTGCAAATAAAGCGCATGTAACTGGAGATAAGTTGAAGGAAGATCTAAATAAAGATGGAGTAGTTGATATTTTGGACTTCAATTATGTTGAAAAGAACTTTATGACAACAAATCCATATTTCCCTACATCTATTAAACCAGTTGAAAAAACAAGTAAATTAACGTTAGAAGAATTGAAAAAGAAATTTAACTAGAGTGTTAGATGAAAAAGCCACAAGAAACTTGTGGCTTTTCTCTGTATGATAAATAAAAAATGCACCTCCAAATTGTAGACTATGTCTACTATATGGGGTGCATTTTAAATTTACCTAGTAATCAATTCAACCGGTGTTACTTCCAAGATTCAATTGCATTTATGAGTAGTGACGCTAATGCTTTTGCACCATCTGGTTTTAAATGAACACCATCTGGAGAAAAATATGAGTTATGATTTGCGCTAGCACTATGCCAGTCTACAACTCTAGTATTTGCATATTTACTTGAAACTTCTCTTAAAGTTTTATTCACAATCGACTCCCAAGGTCTTGGTACTCGCGTGTTAACAAATAAAATTTTTCGATCTTTCCCAATTAAATCGATGAGAGAAGACATTTGTTTTGTGGTAAAGGGACCGTTTGTACCTAGTTCTATAACAACAATATTTCCAAGCGAATTTGTGTTTTTTGCTTGTTGAATGATTGCAGATGCTTCAGTAAATTGTCTTCCAATTTTAGCATTTACAGAAAGTGATGAATAGGTTTTCTTCAGTTCAGGAATTGAATTAATAACGACTGAATCTCCTACGATAAATACATTATTATTTGACACAACCGGCTTATTCGTTTCAGCGGGTTTGTTAGTATTTGGAGTTTGATTGTGATCGACACCTGACTTTGGCTCTTCATTTGTTTGACCACTATTATTATTTTGTTTACTTGTATTGTCATTGACTGGCTTTTCATCTTGATTTACTGTTTTTTCTTCATTAGTTACTGATTTTTCGTCATCATTTTGCCCAATTGGTTTGGTTGCTTGTTTATCGTGATCATCTATAGTTGTTGAAGGAGGGTTTTTAGTACCGTTTTCAACAACAGTTTCAGAAGATTGTTTTGATACGGATTGAACTGATTCAATTTCTGAACTTGCTTTTACATCTTTAGAATCAGGGAGAATAGATAGTCCAAAGCTTGCGATACCTGATAATAAAATAAATGTGGATATGATCACAATATGTTTATAAAAGAATTCTTTTAAATTAATATTTCCTGCAAGGAAGTTTTTCCAAAGTATACCTAGTTTACCTTTTCTAATTGGATCTTCAATATAGTGATAGGAAAGAGCTGCAAGAACAAATATTAATGTAATTTGACAAATTGCTCTAAACAGTGAAATATCGCCAGTGTTAACCTTAGGGGACAATAAAATAATGACAGGGTACTGCCATAAATAGATTCCATATGAACGTAATCCGATCCATTTCAATGGTTTCATTGATAGGAATCTACCAATCTTACTTGTCGGGTGAGCAAGTGCCGCAATTAGCATGGCAGATGAAATAGACAATAAGAACATTCCCCCACGATAAAGGAAACTATCATACTGATTTGTTTTACTGACCATCAGTAGAAAAATAAGTAAACCCGTAATCCCTACTAGATCAATTAATATTTTTCCAGAGGTTGTAACGTTATTTGTAAGTTTTCGGCTAGGCCATACTAAAGCTAATGATGCCCCTATTAATAATGAAAAAGCTCTCGTGTCAGTTCCATAATAGACCCTACTAGGATCACTACCAGGATGGAATAATATAGCCATCAGTAATGCAGAAACGATTGCACCAACTAATGTATACAAAAATAGTCGATCTTTATTTTTAATATATTTTAAGCCTAATAGAGTAAGGATCGGCCAAATAATATAAAACTGCTCCTCAACAGCTAACGACCAAAAATGATTTAATATCGATGGATTTGCAAAAGACTCAAAATATGAAAGGTGATGGAAGATATACCACCAATTACTGTAATAAAATATGGCAGCTACTGAATCTTGTTTTAAATTTCCGATCATTGATGATTTGAATAATGAAACAAATGCAATGACAATAAGTAGTAAGGTGAACATACCCGGTAGAAGTCTTTTTGCGCGGCGGTACCAAAAGCTTTTTAAGTCGATCCTTTGATTTGTACTCCACTCAGCAATTAATAAATCGGTAATCAAATAACCTGAAAGTACAAAAAATACTGTAACGCCTAGAAACCCGCCAGAAGCCCATGAAAAATTCAAATGATATGCAATTACAGATAAAACAGCTAAAGCTCTAAGCCCGTCTAATCCAGCCATATAACGAAACGGTTTCTTTGTATTAGACATAAGCATAACCTCTTCGTTTAAACACCTCATAAACGATTTCTTTTTTGAACAAATGTTGAGCGCTTATACTATTTAATTTCTTAATCGTCCGAACCGCGAAGTTCATTTTTAATTTCCCCTTCCTCTAATTTATCTATATTTATATAGCCTTCTTTATCTATTGGCTTTTGTTTAATGTATTTGTTTTTCAAAAAAAGAGAGCCAAATCTAATAAATTAAAAGTGACTCTTTATTCGTTTATTTAAAAAAGTTATCTAATATAATGATCTCCAACTAATACTTTTGAAATGACGTCGGTTGGAATCGTAAATTCAACCACACCCATATAACCAGGTGCAACTTCATATTTATCAAATGAAATAATAAGCTTATGATCTTCATTTATATAAAAATTTTGATTGTCTTTAATGCTTACGAAAGGATCAATTGAATAGTCAAGATTTGCTTCCGGTATCCAGTATACCTTACTTTTATCTTTTTTCATCTGTTCTTTCATTTGTTCTTTAATGTTTTCGCTAATTATTTTTACATATGATTTATCTTTAAAAAGAATCGGTAATGACAATAATATTTCCTTTTTCTTGTCAATTGTGTCAAATTTCATAGTTGTTGAGGAAGAGGCAGCGGTATTAACAACATATCTTTCGATGGACAAAATATCCTCAGTATCTGTTTTAACTTCATAACCACTATCAATTCCTAGGTGTGCACCAGAACCTTTTTTAACAGATTCTGTTTCTTTCATAAATTGATCATATAGCTTTTTATTTTCTTCTAAGTATTTGTTGTTCAAGCTTTGCTCTAACTCTTTATTTTTTAAATTTTTAACCGCAGGGACTTTTAAATTTGCCTTAAAGGTTGGCTCATCTACAGTATATTCAGTAAAAGTTAGTACATTAACAACATTTCCAAGTATTGGAACATTTGATAATGTCTTTGCAAAAGTCGAGCTAGTATTGATTGATAAAACAAATAGTGCTGCAGTTAAAAAACCTGTAATTGACTTTAAAGGGACTCTTTTTTTTATGGAACGTTTAATTGCTTTATTAACAATAATGTCCAAATGATCAGGGATAGGAACATTTTTATAGTCCGATCTTAATTTTTCTAATTTTTTATCCAACTAATTGGCCTCCCAAAAATAAATTCATTTCATTTTAATCCGGAGTATTTCTAAAGCTTTATATAAACGAGTTTTTATTGTATTTGGACTTTCCTGTAAAATTTCAGCAACTTCTTCAATTTTTAAGTCTTCGAAATACCTGAGGACAATTACAGCCCGATATTTAGTTGGTAAAGATTCTAATGATCTTTCTAAATCAATATCTGTATAATTATCATCCTGTCCTGAAGAATATAGCTCAATCGTTTCTTCATCCATTACAGTTACTTTTTTTTGTTTTCTTAAAAAATCTAATGATGTATTTACTACAATTCTATAAAACCAACTTTTTAAAGATTGTTCATTTTTTAATTTATCTTTTGAGGAAATGGCTTTATGAATAGAATCTTGTAATATATCCACCGCATCTTCTGAGTTTTTAACGTAGCTATAAGCTAACCGATAAAAATCATCTTTATTATTTATAATTAAATCTACAAGTTCCTTTTCTAAGTTAGCTTTCCCCTTCATTTAAAGAGCTCCTTTTTTGAGATACGTATCTAAGAAGGTACACATTATAAAAGACGTATACCTATTCGAAAAAGTTTTATAAAAAATAAAAAAAAATCTAGGAAATATTTACTAAAGAAAATAACCTAACCGTTTAAGAGATATGGGTCTAAATAAGTAGTATACAGATGGCATTCCTATTCGTAAACAATCTAAACACAATTAATAAAAAAAGAGCAAGGGTGCACCAAAATTCCATTAATTGGCTTTTTATAGAATAAAATGAACGAAAATAAAACAAAAAATTTTAAAAGAGAAATAAATTTATGAATAAAGTTTTGATTATTGGGGGGGCGACTAATGAAGAAGATATTCATTCAAAAACAAATGAAAAGTACTACTCTAAAATTTAAACAAACGTTTGAATAAAAAAGTAGTCGCTAAAAGCGACTACTTGCTAATTTAAACTAACAATTTTTAAATTTTTTGATTGGAGATATTCAATAATTTGTGGTAAAGCATCCAAAGAAGGTTTAGTTTCGTGAAGTAGAATGATACTTCCAGATCCAGTGTGGCTTTTAACGTAATTTACAATTGTATTCGTATTGCGATTCTTCCAGTCTTCAGTATCTTTATCCCATAAAACCATTTTAAATTGGTGTTTTTGCATTAATTCAATAGTTGCTTGGTTTTTTGCACCGTAGGGTGGTCTAAAGAGTACTGTATCTTGCTTTGTAATATTTTTTATTAAGTTATTTGTTCTAACCAGATCATCTTCTTGATTTTTATAAGATAGTTTTAAGAAGTTATAGTGGTGCATGGAGTGGCTTCCAACAGAATAACCGTTAGAATATGCATATTGTACATTTTCAGGATACCTTTGAACGTTATCTCCGATGTAGAAAAAAGTACCGCCAACTTTGTATTTCTTTAAAACATTTACTATTTCTTTCGAATATTTCGAGGGACCATCATCAAATGTAAGTGCTACGCTACCTTGTGGGATACTATAATTAATTACATTGTTTAATTTTACAGTCGGATATATTGATTGAACGGGTTTATTGATGGGTTCTTTTTTAACTGCATATCTGACATCAGGTTCATTTGTGTGTACATTCGGTTGAGATACGTTTTTGATATCATCTTTCTTTGGAACTTGTTTTTCCTGATTTGACTTAATTTTTTTCTCTGGAGATTTTGTATTTTGTACCTTTGAAACACTTTCTGCTTTTGCTGGTTTTTTTCCGCAAAATAAAGATTCTGCTTTACAAGTTTGACTCTTATAACCTATTAAGCTTATCGATAGAATACTAATAGCAGCAACAGTAAGCCAACCATATAGTTTATACTTTTTCGAATTACCCTTATTTTTTTTTGAACTGGATCGACTAATTGATAAGTAAGGTAGATCAATTAAAATTCTAAGATCTTTCATATTTTTTATAGAGTGAAGTTGCAAATGAAACTCTTCAGAACAAGAAAAGTAAATTTTTTCACTCTTATTACTGTTTGACTTCGTTACAAAACTAGTAAACTGCTTTTTATCCTCATCCCAAGTACTACATAAAGAAAGGCTAAACTTATTGTTTTCATCAAAAATAATTTTTGATTTCATAAGATTGGCCGTTTCGTTGTCAATTTCCCAATGAAGTTCTATTTCTTGATTAAATAATAGTTTTATATGCAAAAAGGATTTATCGAATTTTTTTTCGATTGATAAAAGCTCAATGTGTTTTTCATTGTTAATTGACATAACTTCCTCCTATCTTGTAAAGAAATCACTCATTTGCGTTTATTCTTAGACAGTAAAGACTGACGTAAGAATATATCCTTTGTCATACCTATTTCCTTTGTTTTCCTTAAACCATATTAGTCTAAAAGAAAAATAATATGTAAAGATTTTTCCATATTAAACTAGGTTTTTTAATTAGATTAAAATGTGTCGAATATTAAATTTACCTTACATTTTAATTGTAAAGTACTGTAATAAATTGTCAATTGAAGATTTGAAATTAGTCCTTATGGAATAAATGAATTATGTTGAAAAGAATAGAAAGAATCATTTTTAAAACATTAAATGATAAAAACGGTACCATATTAGGAAAAATGTACCTTTATGTTAAAGGGGCTTTTAAGAGATCTTTTTTATTAATTATGTATAAACAACTTGAGTTTTATAGAATAGTAAAATTGACATTTTTTAAACAATAACATAATATGTTTATAAATTAGTAAACATTTTGTTTAAATGTTTGTTTTGTAATAAACGAAAAAGGGTTGTGTTTGTTAAGTGGAAAATTTAGACGTTTTTTGGAATGCCGATATAGAAGAATTAAAACAAGGATATATCGAAGAGGAAAATCATTATTACTGTTTACTCTGTAGTAATAGAATTGAAAAAGGCATTATTTATCAAGATTCGGGAATTTTATATGAAGCCGAAAAATACATGAAAGTCCATATAGAACATAGTCATGACTCTGTTTTCGATTATTTAATCCAACTGGATAAAAAATTAACAGGATTAACAGAACATCAAAACCATCTTTTACGTCTTTTTTATCAAGGGAAGAGTGATACAGAAATACAAAAAGAAACGGGAATCGGTAGCTCTTCGACAATCAGGAATCATCGCTTTGTTTTAAAGGAAAAGGAAAGACAGGCAAAATTATTTCTTGTCTTGATGGAGCTTTTAAAAGAAAAGGATCAGCATGCGCCAAGTTTTTTACCACTTCATAAAACAGCAAAAATGGTTGATGAGCGCTATAACATTACGGAAGATGAAATGGAAAAAACTATAAAAAAATACTTTCCTGAAGGCGTAGATGGGCCATTAAAAAAATTTCCATTAAAGGAAAAACAAAAGCTTGTTGTGTTAAGAGAAATTGTGAAAAGATTTTCACCAAATAAGAATTATTCAGAAAAAGAGATAAATGAAGTACTGACAGCTATTTATCCTGATTATGTCGTGTTAAGAAGATACTTAATCGAATATGGCTTTATTGATCGAAAGTCGGATGGCAGTAGTTATTGGGTAAAAGCTTAGTAAAAGAAAGGTTGTTAAAAATGAGTAGAAAAAAAGAATTGAAAATGCAATATAAGGAAACGAAAGTTCAAGCAGGTATTTACCAAATTAAAAACATAAAAAATCAAAAAGTCTTCATCGTAAGTACTAAAAATTTAAAAACCATTAATGGGAAGAAATTTGAATTAGAGGCGGGGTCTTGTACAAATAAACTTCTTCAACAAGAATGGAATGAATATGGAAAAGAGTCATTTATATTTGAAGTATTAGAAATTTTAAAGGAAGAAGACATTAGTCCATTAGGTATCAAAGGAGATCTAAAAAAACTAGAAGAAAAATGGTTAGAAAAACTTCAACCTTATGGTGAAAGAGGGTATAACTCATATAGTAGCAATGGTAATCAATAGCAAATTATTTATTGTTGATTACGCTCGTTTTATCAATTAATTTATGTTCTTTTAGACAGTTTGACATTCAAATTTCTAGGGCTCTGTCAAACACTAAAACCACAAGAATTCCTTGTGGCTTTTTCAGAGTGTTGAAATATATTGTAGTCAATAGGAAAATTAACTGAATTTAAAGGGAAAATAATCTATTTATTATTTATTTGTCTTTTTATTGATATACAATTGGTATTGGTTGAAATATAAATGTTTTAACTAACTGACTAAAATTGAATAGATCATCTTTTTGACAATGAATATTTGTAAAGAAGTGAATGTCTTCATCATGAGTTTCGATTTAGTTTTGATGAATAAAGTGTAATTCATTAGTTCAATTCACTTTTTTATTGTTTTTAAGATTATTATTTTTCATAAAGAAAATGATTGGAACGAAAGGTTGC
>NZ_NUGT01000023.1 GCF_002574545.1 Bacillus sp. AFS055030 | reverse complement strand
TGAGCTAATGGCTCGTAATATAAAGATATTACAAGTATAACAAAATACCAAATATTTTTAAACCAACTTACTGTCTACACGATCGCGTCTAAGATAAAAGAAAATCCCTTACCTTAAACATATTATTAAAAAACTAAAATGGCTGGGCTACCTGGATTCGAACCAGGGCATGACGGAATCAAAATCCGTTGCCTTACCGCTTGGCTATAGCCCATTGATATAACATCATGAATCAACTTCTCAGAATAACCTTCATGAAGTTGCACCGCAGGATTTTTTTTATGTTGTACTGCCTCTACCTCTCGACTTTACTCCTCAAGATAAAAAACAATCAAACATCTCTACAAAAAACAAAATGGCTGGGCTACCTGGATTCGAACCAGGGCATGACGGAATCAAAATCCGTTGCCTTACCGCTTGGCTATAGCCCATTGATATAACATCATGAATCAACTTCTCAGAATAACCTTCATGAAGTTGCACCGCAGATTTTTTTTATGTTGTATTGCTCCTTACCTCTCGAATTTTCCCCTCAAGATAAAAACAATCCGACAATCTAACTCCAAATCCACTCTTACTATTTTTCTCCAAATAAAGAAAAAAATACTACAATTTGTAGTAAATAGTGGCGGTCCCGACCGGGATCGAACCGGCGATCTCCTGCGTGACAGGCAGGCATGTTAACCGCTACACCACGGGACCATATGAAGTTAATGGTGGAGGATGACGGGCTCGAACCGCCGACCCCCTGCTTGTAAGGCAGGTGCTCTCCCAGCTGAGCTAATCCTCCAGGATAAAAATGGTGACCCGTACGGGACTCGAACCCGTGTTACCGCCGTGAAAGGGCGGTGTCTTAACCGCTTGACCAACGGGCCAAAAAAAAAATGGCAGAGAAGAAGGGATTCGAACCCTCGCACCGCGTAAACGATCTACACCCTTAGCAGGGGCGCCCCTTGAGCCACTTGGGTACTTCTCTATTATAATGGCTCCGCAGGTAGGGTTCGAACCTACGACCACTCGGTTAACAGCCGAGTGCTCTACCACTGAGCTACTGCGGAAAAATTAATAATCTTTTCATCAAGTGCTAAAACGTGATGACAAGTATTAATATAAACTATATGCATATTAGATGTCAACACTATTTATAATAGTTTTAATGGACTTTTGCATAAACCACAAACATAGCGTTTAATGTCCACTTTTCTTTTTCTTAAGAAGGTTTGCCCACACCCTGAACATCTATATTTATACTTATATGAATGCGTTCTTTTTTTTATCGAATTTAGTGGTTTACAATACCTAGGAGCTCCTACTTTTTTTAATAGTTCTTTAAAATCTTTATCTTCGTGTTTGTATCCTCTCTTCATAATATGAAGATGATAATGACAAAGCTCGTGTAATATGATCCCTTTTAACTCTTCAATTCCGTGTTCTTCAAAATAAAACTTATTTAATTCGATATTACTTGTTTTTAATAAATACCTACCACCAGTTGTCCTCAATCTAGTATTGAAAGTAGCTTGGTGGAGAAATGGTCGATTGAAATATGTGATTGATAGTTCTTCAACCAGTTTTTGTATCTCCTCATTATCCATTTTATGATTCTCCATCCTTTTTTCTTCTTTATTATAACTGAACAACTCACATATTCTTGGGTATGTGCATACATTAAACTTACAAATGAGAATTTCAAAAGATCTTATTAGTACGATTTATGCTAAATAGGCTGCTCTTAGTAAATCTCTCTACAACGGCGTAATTTTTACTATCAAAATGAACAATACAGTTATCCTTTTTATACAATGTATCGGAAGGTTACCCCTCACTCATTTATTTCATCGCCCATCCTAAAAAAAGATGGGCGAAGATTTTTAAGTTGGAGGTTTTCATCATGGCAATGCCTAGTTGGCTTAAATCTCAAATTCAAAAAGCATTTTATGAAAAAAACCGTTATCAAATTAAATTATTGAATCAATGTTGGTTTTATTATCAAAAAATTAAGCTTTGATGATTTCTTTCGATTCAATTGGTAGCATAGATAAACCTACTCTTTGTTTCTTTTGGTCTACTTCAGCAATCCAGACCTTTACTACTTGACCAACTGATACAACATCAAGTGGATGCTTAATAAATTTGCTGCTCATTCTAGAAATATGAACAAGACCATCGTTCTTTAGTCCAATATCTACAAACGCACCAAAATCGACTACATTTCTTACTGTCCCTTCAAGTTCCATCCCTATTTTTAGATCTTCAATTTGAAGAACATCTTGGCGAAGGATTGGTGCTGCTAATTCATCTCGTAGATCTCGTTCAGGTTGCATTAATGATGCTAGAATATCTTTTAGCGTAATTTCACCAATATCTAATTGCTCTGACACTTCTTTTATATTAATTGTCTTTAGCTTTTCTTTCAGTTCATTTGAACCAATTTGACTTGTTGAGAAATTTAATTGCTTTAATAATTTTTTTACTTGTACGTAGCTCTCTGGGTGAATACTTGTACGGTCTAAAGGTTCATCTCCTTCAAGGACACGTAAAAATCCAATACATTGCTCATATGTTTTAGCACCTAGTCTTGGAATTGTTTTAAGCTCTTTTCGGTTTGTTATTTTCCCTTTTTCATCACGGTAATTAACAATATTTTTCGCAACTGTTTTAGACAAGCCTGATACGTATTGAAGTAGTGAGACCGATGCTGTATTTACATTTACGCCAACTTGGTTAACAGATGTTTCAACAACAAATGATAATGATTCATTTAAGCTTTTTTGAGATACATCGTGTTGATATAATCCTACCCCCACCGATTTAGGATCAATTTTTACTAGCTCTGCTAACGGATCTTGTAGTCGTCTGGCAATTGAAACTGCGCTTCGTTCTTCAACTTGTAAATCGGGGAACTCTTCTCTTGCTAATTCAGATGCTGAATAAACACTTGCTCCCGCTTCATTTACGATTACATAGTAAGTATTATTTTTCATTTCTTTTAAAATTCCAGATATAAAAAGCTCTGTTTCTCTCGAAGCTGTACCATTTCCAATTGCGATCATTTCTATTTTATATTGAATAAGTATATCTTTAATTTTCGTAACTGCTTGTTCTCTTTTATTTCTTTGAACCTCTTCTCTTTCTCCTCTGAAAGGATGAGGGTAAATCACATCTATTTTGAGTACTTTACCCGTCTCATCTACTACTGCCAATTTACAGCCTGTACGAAATGCCGGGTCTACTCCTAGTACGATTTTCCCTTTTAATGGTGGTTGCAGTAATAATGACCGTAAGTTTTCTGAGAAAATATTAATCGCATGTGAATCAGCTTTTTCTGATAACTCTTTACGAATCTCTCTTTCAATTGAAGGCTGAATTAATCTTTTATATGCATCTTCAACGACTTCCATTAAGATTGGTCGTACAAAAGTGTCCTTTGTAATAATCCTTTTTTCTAAATATAAAATAATCTCATCAAAAGGAGGTTGAATTGCAACCTTTAAAATATCTTCCTTTTCAGCACGATTCATGGCTAGTATTCTATGTGGAACAATCTTTGAAATTGGTTCTGAGTAATCGTAATACATTTCGTATACTTTTTTCTCGTCTTTTTCGGAATCTTTTACCGCACTGTCCATCGTTCCTTTTTTAAAGGTAATTTCACGAATCCACTTTCGATAAGTTGCATCGTCAGCAATCCATTCGGCAATAATATCTTTTCCACCTTGAATAACTTCATCAACTGTATTAACTTCCAGTTCAGCGTTTATGTATTTTAACGCTTCATCCGCAAGAGAACCTTCATTTGGCATTGAATATAACCATTGGGCAAAAGGTTCTAACCCTTTATCTTTTGCAACTGTAGCTCGAGTTCTTCTTTTTTCTTTATAAGGTCGATATAAATCTTCAACTTCCTGTAGCTTTGTAGCTAAAGTAATACTTTTACGTAAGTCAGCAGTCAGTTTCCCTTTTTCCTCAATTAAACGGATCACTTCATCTTTTCTCGTTTGAAGATTTACAGCGTACTCATATTTCTCTAAAATAGAATGAATTTGTACCTCATCAAGAGAACCCGTCTTTTCTTTTCGATACCTGGCAATAAAGGGAATTGTATTTCCTTCTTCCTTTAATTCAATTACGGTAGCTACTTGTTTTGTAGTAATCGATAAATCAGATGCAATTTTATTAATCAATTGTTGTGACATTATTACCGCCTCCAATTTTTGGTAATTTCAAAGAACCTAAAATAACCCTTTCAAAACGAAAGGGTTACAAAACAATTTATTATAATCTATGTAGGTAAAGCTGCTATAATAGCAACTTTAAAAGTCAACAAGTCCTAAACTGATTTGCAACGCTTCGTCAACCTGATCCATCATCTCATCATCAAGATGTGTTATTTTATCGGTTAATCGTTGTTTGTCAATCGTTCGAATTTGTTCTAGTAGTATAACCGAATCACGTTCAAATCCATATTTTTTAGCATCGATTTCAACATGTGTTGGAAGCTTTGCTTTTTGGATTTGTGCTGTAATCGCAGCGACTATAACGGTAGGACTAAAACGATTACCGATATCATTTTGTATTATGAGAACCGGACGAACTCCACCTTGTTCTGAGCCAACTACAGGGGAAAGGTCTGCAAAATATACGTCGCCACGTTTTACTATCAAGTGATTACCCCCCGCTAACTAAGCGCTCCACTTTAGAATCCGCTTCAGACTCAGCATAGAATGACTCAGAAGATATTAATAAGTTGATTTTAGCCATTTCCATGTATCCACGTCGCATTTGCTCACGACTTTGGCGTCTTTTACGATCCTTTAAAAACATCTTAGTCGCTTGATAAATATACTCATTTCGATTACCGTTTTCTTGCTTTACTAATCCATCTAGTTCGCTTACTACGTGTTTTGGTAAACGTACTGTTATTTCAGTTGTCGCATTTAGTTCGGACAAGTTTCAGCACCTCCAGAATCAACTATTACCCATATATCTCCCTATACTACATCATACCATTATTTTCAGTGATTGGAAAGACACATATCTTCGTTTATCTTAACCAAATAACAGTGTTTCATACTTTAATACATCAAATTACAATTAATCTGATACTAGATAATTACTTATGGACTTTATATTTCCATTCTTTTTATATACTCTTGGTACCCTGTGATTTATAAGGCATGTTACTTCATAATTGATTGTATTCATATGTGTAGCGACATCTTCAGCCGTTACTGATCCATCCTTACTTTCTCCTATTAAAATCACTTTTGTACCAACGGGATAATGTTTAGAAAGCTTGATCATACACTGATCCATACAAACTCTACCGACGATTTCTGCCTTTTCACCTTCAACCAACACAGAAAATCCTTGCATATCTCTTAGCCAGCCATCTGCATACCCGATTGGTAACGTCGCAATCCACTCTGAATCAGAAGTAAAATACGTTGCACCATAACTTATACCACTATTAGCGGGTAATTGCTTAATATGTGAGATTTTCGTATAAAGTGATAATGCTGGCTTTAATGTAAATGGTAGCATTGGTTTTATTTCCAAAGATGGCGTTAAACCATACATGATAATACCAACACGTACAGTATTAAATAAGTTGGTTTCTAATGCGGCCGCTGCACTATTCGCACAATGAATTAACTCCGGAGAGAACCCACTGCTCTTAACCCATTCTATACATTCATAAAATTTGTCTAGTTGCTCATTAAAATAGGATCTATTTAACTCATCAGCAGTAGCGAAATGTGTAAACAGCCCTTCCAATATAATTGATGGATTTTTTCGTATGATTGATGCAGCTTGCTCCCATTCGGATTTTGTTTTTAGGCCTAATCTACCCATCCCAGTATCAAATTTAATATGAATCATTGTACCATCTGTGCTTTTTATATTTTTAGAAATACCTTCTAACCAATCAACATTATATGCTGTTAAAGTTAATTTATTCTTTATTGCAACATTAATATCCTCAGGTTTAGTTGCTCCTAACACTAAAATCGGTGCTTCTATTCCCGCATTACGCAGAAAAATTCCTTCATCAATAAAAGCAACTAATAATCTTGTTGCTCCAGACTTTAATGCTTGTTTCGCTACTTCAACGTAACCATGTCCATATGCATTCGCTTTTAAAGCTACATATATTTCTTGATGATTAGGGTAAAGCGATACAATATTTTTAATGTTTTCCTCAATTGCATCTAAATCTACTTCTACCCAAGTTTCGCGATAAAATGATGTTTCTGTCATGACATACACTTCCTTATCGATTTACCCATTACTCTTTTTTATATGTGTAAAATTATTTGCTTATTTTACTATAAATGTCAACCATTATACTACTACAATATAGTTTATTTAAAATTTAAAAAGGCGTGATAAAGCATCATCACGCCCTTTTAAGTTTGAAAAAAATATTATTTTGTGCCTGTATCTCCGACTGATTGGGCAACTTGAATTAGCTCACTTTGAGTTAAGTTTTTAGAAACAATCGTAAAATCTGTTCCACCATATGACCATGTGATCATTTTATCTGATAATGCTCCCACCGTTTTGCCTAAATCTACTGGTTCACCAGTGATTTCCATCGTTGTTCCAGACTCTGAAATTCGTGCTTTTTCCTCAATTAAAGTAAATGATTTTTTATCACCTTTATATGAAAGTATAACCTGAACACCATTGTCTGTTTTTACTTCTTGTTGATCATCTAACACAACGCCCTTCATTAAATAATTCGGGTAAAGTGTCACTAATAAATCAGGATCATTTTCTGGATTTGTAGAAGTAGGTACACTTAAACGAGCGCTTGTCATATTTTTCTTCACATCAAAGGCATCATTATCAAATTTCGCATTGTATTGTACTTTATCGAACTTAACATCCAAAACAACATTTTTATCTGTATCTAGTAGTTTGACTGATTCAGGTGTTAGACCTTTTTTATTAAAAGTAATTTCTTGTGTTGGGAGCAATTGTCTATTTGTGTAATTTGTTTTTGTTTCAAATACGTATCCTTTTTTAGTCGTTTTAAACGTTGCATTCTTATCTTGTAATAAGTCATTAACCAAGGATTCCGGTAAATATGGCTGACTGCTGTTTGATGGCCAATCACTCTGGAAGCGATAGCTTTTATTTAATGCTGGCGTTAAAACAAACACACCTTCTTTGTTTCTTAAAATAATTTGGTTTTGATCACTCTTTGCATTTTTTAATTGCACTCGGTAGAAAGAAGGCTTTTTATGCCAAATGACTACCTCATACTTTTGAGGATCATTACCGTTGTTAATTGTTAAAGTTGCATCAGCCTTATAACCATTCATTTTCTCCATCTGATCACTAAGAGAACCTACTACATCATCTTTCGATTTCTTGCCACATGCAGCTAATGATAGTACTAACATGATTGTCAAAAGCATCGCTACAAGCTTTTTCTTCATCTCCCCAGCTCCTTTATTCCTCTTAAATTGTAAAAAAGAGAATTTTATGCAAAGGCTTATGAATAAATGTGCGCGAGTAGCTTAGAAGTAAAATCTAGATTTATTCATGCACGTTGCAACCTTGCTTCTCATATCCTCATAGAACTATATGAGGTCAAGCTTTAAAATATGCAGACTAGCATGACAAGCTAAATTAAAAAATTTAAGAAGATTTTATGATTGCAGAGGGCTGTAAGTGAGGACAATGGTGCAGGTACTTATATTAAAAATCCTTAAAATTAGCAATTTGGTCGGTACAAAAAAGTAAAGCCACTCAAACGAGTGACTTTTAAAAGTGTGTTATACCTGCTGTAAGACAACTTGAGCAGCCGCGTAATGTTCAGTATGCGTAATTGATAAAAACGGTATAAACGGCAAATCAACGGTTAAAACAGGCTTACCTTTTTCATCATTTAAGATTTCAATATCATGAAACCCTAATTCCTTCCCAATACCGGTACCAAAAGCTTTAGAACAAGCTTCTTTTGCGGCGAATCTTCCTGATAAAAATTCTAGTTTTCTTCGTTCTGATAGGTTTTCGTATATTTCATATTCTGCTTCTGTTAAAATTCTTTTCGCAAACCTTGGCTGTGAGCTTATTATTTCTTTCATTCGTTCAATTTCTACTAAATCTAATCCAATACCTACGATCATATTTTCCTCACCCTAACTTTCAAGTACTACGGTTTAAAATAAAAGCTTGAATCATTAATAATCTCAATAGACGGATGAGCTTTCAAATCATCCATTAATTGAAATAGTGCATTATCTTTTTGTTTTGCTTCAATCATACAATCAATTTGCCTAACCGAGCCATAAATATCATTTAAAAATGTTATAAACATGTTAGGGTCGACAAAATCAGCATGAGCTCGTTTGTCTTTCTCATCTCTAGGACTAGATATATGCATTTTCATCGGTAAGCTCGAAGCTTTCCAAGTATCGACCGCATAACTCCAATTTTTTATCCAGTCATCATTCGTATGATTAACTAGATGATGATGATAGTCAAATACAAGTGGAACTCCTAATTTTTCACAGGCAAATAATGTTTCATCAAACGTAAAGGTTGTATCATCATTTTCAAACATTAGCATTTTTTGAATTTGCGCTGGAACAAGGCTAAAATTCTCTATTAATTGTTCCAGTGATTTTTCCTTATCATCATACCCTCCACCAATATGGAGTACACATCGTTGTTCTGTATTAATCTTCATCGCTTTTAAAAGCTGATAATGCATTTTTAAGGTTTTTACAGATGATTTTAATAACTCTTCATTAGTTGAATTTAAGATTACGAAATGATCCGGATGAAAATCAATCCTCATTTCATTTGCAATCGCAAATTTACCCAACTCAAGTAAACTTTCCTTTAAAGGCTTTATGTAATTCCAATCCGCTACTTCTTCATGGTTAGCTAATGGAATTAATTTACTACTTAGGCGAAAAAAAGATATATCATGTGCCTTATTGTGCTTAAGTAGTCTTAAGGAGTTATTAATATTTGTATTAGCAATTTGCTCTAGCTTACGAATAGCCGCATCTTTATCTTTTTGTTTTAAAAATTGAGCAACCGTCATTGTCTTTGAGGGAGAGGCGTTTTGTAAATTCATACTCATTGCGACATATCCAAGTCTAACCAACATATTTATTCCAACTCTCATACGTTTTTAGTTAGTGTATGGAATCTGTCAAAATTCACACAGTTTGCATTAAAAAAGGTACATGGATTATTATTCCATGTACCTTGAATTATCTTATTTGTTGCTATCTTGATGTCTACGTTGTCCGCCACGATTACCATCGCGAGAACCTTCACTACGTTTGTTACGGAAGTTTCCTCCGCGGTTGTCGCGATCTCCACGACGTCCATCACCGCGACGTCCATCTCCACGACGGCCTTCGCCACCGCCACGTCTGTTTTCACCACGACGGTAACCGCCGCCGTTTCCACCACGTCCGCCACGATCACGTTTTGAAACCATAGGTGGCTCATCAGTTAGGCGAATTGGAGTTTCATTTGGTTCTTTTGTTAACATTTTTAATGCAGCAGCTACTACGTTTACTGAATCATGCTCTTCTAGTAATTCTTCAGCAATACGTTTGTAGAACGCTAAGTTATCACTTTCCATAGTTGAAGCTAATTTTTCAGCAATAATGCGTTGTTGGCTTTCAATTGCTTCATCTAATGTCGGTGCAGTCATACGCTCCATACGTTTTTTTGTTGTACGCTCAATATTTTTTAATTGACCGAACTCACGTGGAGTGATGAATAACATTGCAATACCTGATTTACCTGCACGACCTGTACGACCGATACGGTGTACATAGCTTTCAGGATCTTGAGGAATATCAAAGTTATATACATGTGTAACGCCAGAAATATCTAATCCACGAGCAGCTACATCTGTTGCTACTAATACGTCGATTGAACCATTTTTGAATTTACGAAGTACTTGTTCACGCTTTGCTTGTGATAAATCACCATGAATACCTTCAGCAGCATAACCACGTAGATTTAATGCTTCAGATAATTCATCAACACGACGTTTTGTACGACCGAAAATAATAGCTAATTCTGGTGTTTGAATATCTAATAAACGTGTTAAAACGTCAAATTTTTTCTTTTCTTGAACTTCAATAAAATGTTGTTCAATGTTTGGCATTGTAACTTCTTTTGCTTTTACTTTAACGATTTGTGGATTTGTCATGAAAGTTTCTGCAATACGACGAATTGGGTCAGGCATTGTTGCAGAGAAAAGAAGTGTTTGTTTATTTTCTGGAACTTCTTTTAGGATTGCTTCAATATCTTCAATGAATCCCATGTTTAACATTTCATCTGCTTCATCTAAAACAACTGTATTTACATTGTTTAGGCGAATTGTACGGCGGTTAATATGGTCTTGAATACGACCAGGAGTTCCAACAATAATATGTGGGAATTTTTTTAATGAACGCATTTGACGATTAATATCTTGTCCACCGTATATTGGAAGGATTTTTACACCTTTATTCATACCAATTTTGTGTAATTCTTCACCAACTTGAATAGCTAACTCACGTGTAGGTGCGATAACAAGTCCTTGAACATCGTTACTATCTACATCAATTTTTTCTAGTAATGGAATACCAAAAGCGGCAGTTTTACCAGTACCAGTTTGCGCTTGACCAATTACATCATGGCCTTGTTTTGCTAATGGAATAGTCTGCGCTTGAATTGGAGTAGCTTCCTCGAAGCCTAATTTTTCAATCGCAAACAGGATCTTACTACTTAATCCTAATTCTTGAAATGTTGTCAATTTGGTTAATCTCCTTTGTATCTCAATTGATCTATAAAAATTTAAAAAATTATATGTTTCGTGACTGTTCATATGGAAGGTTCGTTTTTAGTGGAAAACAATAGTCCGAAGTATCATGAAAAGGAAACAATATCTACCCATTATACGGACATTCTAACTAAAAAGCAAATGAAGTTATATTCTAACAATTTGGTTTCCAGTCAATATTTTGCCCTTTTATTAACGTTAAATTCGCCATAAAATCATATTTAGAGCCTTCTTAACCCCTTTTATTACGAACAGTTTTCATATGTTAAATTACGCGTATAAAGTTTTCACTTCGTATATTTCAGGGACGCAACAAACAAAGAGCAAAACTAAGGGAATAAGGAGAATCTTTATTCCTATTTCCCTTGTTTTCAACTCCCTAGATTATATGATTACCCCTGATTTACTAACGCATTTACTACTTCTTCTAATTTCATTCCCCTAGAAGCTTTAACTAATACTAGGTCATTTGGTTGAACTTGTTGTAATAAATCTTCAATTAACTTATTTTTATCTTCGAAGCTTTTTACTCTTGAAGAGTCCATTTTTTCAAAAGCTGACGTTGCTGCAAATTTACTTAATGGTCCAAAAGTATAAAGAAAATCGAAATGAAGATTTACAACTTCTTCTCCAATTTCTTCGTGAAAAGCAATTTCTTGATCACCTAATTCTAACATGTCGCCAAATACAACAAATTTTCGATGATAACCCTTTAGTTCTGAAGCAAATAAAAGAGCCGCTTTCATAGATGTAACACTTGCATTATAGGCATCATTAATAATTGTTATTCCATTTTCATTCTTTAATAGTTCCATGCGCATTTTAGTCATTTCTAAATTCTGCATACCCGAACTAATTTCATCCCATGTTAACGAAAACTTTCTCGCAACTGCAATAGCTGCTAATGTATTACTAATATTATGTTTGCCTAGTACGCCCAATTTGAAACGGACATCCTTAGCTTTATTTATTTCAAATTCACTACCAGATTCATTCATTTCAATAAATGTTGGATAAACATCATTACTTTCACTAAAACCAAAAGTTTCAATTGTATAGATTAAATTTTTGTCTTTTGTACCTTCGATTAATAGTGGTTCATCACCATTAATGACAAGTAATCCATTTTTAGATAGCCCGCTAGCGATCTCAAGCTTCGCCTTTGCGATACCAGCTCTTGAGCCTAGTTCCTGCATATGAGACTCACCGATGTTTGTAATGATTGCTGCATCAGGCTCAGCTAAATTAGATAGAAATTCAATTTCTCCAAAATTGCTCATACCCATTTCTAAGACAGCGACCTCTGTATCTTCTTCCATCGCTAATACTGTTAACGGAAGTCCGATATGATTATTAAAGTTCCCTTGTGTTTTATGTACTTTATATTTTGCTGAAAGAATGCTAGTTAAAATGTCTTTTGTCGATGTTTTCCCATTACTTCCTGTAATACCAACTATTTTTCCATTCCACTCACGTAAATATGATTTAGATAGTTTCTGTAAAGCTTCTAACGTATCGTCAACTAAGATGACAGACGTGTTTGTTGGTATATTTGAAAACTTTCTAGAACAAAGTACTGCGCTTGCACCATTTTCAATTGCTTGAGGTAAAAATTGATGTGCATCGAATTTTTCACCGATCAGCGGTATAAATAATTTCCCATTTAAATCTACACGAGAGTCTGTTGAAACTCCTTTGATTGTTAAATCTTCACCTTGTAATTGGCTACCAGGGATCATATTAACAATTTGAGATAAAGTACGTATGATTGACATTGTCACCAACTCCTCTTCTAACCATTTTTCTTTTATTCACATGAAAACACTATTCAATCATGAATAGTGTTTTCAATTGTTAAATATTATATTTAATTTGTTGTTTTTGCTCGTAACGTTCAATTGCTAGGTCTATTAATTTTTCAATTAATTTTGGATATGTTAATCCAGTTGCCTGCCATAATTGAGGATACATACTGAACGGAGTGAATCCAGGCATTGTATTAACTTCATTCATTAATACGCCACCATCTTCAGTTACAAAGAAATCAGCACGAGTTAAGCCTGAGCCATCGATTGCTTTGAAAGCAAGTTCTGCATAATGCTTAATTTTTTCATATGTTTCTGTTTCTACAGGAGCTGGGATAATTAAACCAGTGTCGCCACTCTCATATTTTGCAGTATAATCATAGAATTCAACTGACGGTTTGATTTCGCCAACAACAGAACATTTAACTTGATCATTACCTAATACAGCAATTTCAATTTCACGTCCAACAATGTTTTCTTCAATGATGATTTTACGGTCAAATTGGAATGCTTCTTCAAACGAAGCTATTAGTGCTTCACGATTCTTAGCTTTTGTAATACCAACGCTTGAACCTAAGTTTGCAGGTTTAACAAATACAGGATAACCTAATTCTTTCTCAACCATTACATAGCAGGATTCTGCATTTGATTTCCACTCTGATTTTAAGAAATGTACATATTTAGCTTGAGGAATTCCAGCTTGAGCAAACAAGTTTTTCATAATTACTTTATCCATCCCAGCCGCTGAAGCTAATACACCATTTCCTACATAAGGAATATTTAATAGCTCAAGTAAACCTTGAACTGTTCCATCTTCACCATTTGGTCCATGTAATAATGGGAAAATAACATCAACTGGGCCAGTTGAATCTTGATTTGAAGCAGCAGGAATAATTGATGAAGTTAACGCAACAGGAGCGATTTCATTTACATGTTGATCTTCATTTGAGAATTTTAAAGCTGCAACACTTTCTACTTTCCCCTCAATTTGTTTCCCTTGTAACCATTCGCCTTGTTCTGTTATATAAATTGGATACACATCAAATTTTGTGTGATCTAAAGCAGAAATAACGGCAAAAGCTGTTTGTAATGATACTTTGTGTTCCGCAGATTTACCGCCATATAATAATCCTAACTTAATCTTCATGATGTTCCCCCTACTATTTTTTGCTCTCCCTATTGTACCACTTTATACAAATGTGTATAAGCTTTTATGGGTAGAAACCTATATTTCTTTACAACATATGCAATGATATCTGTTTTGTGATTTCATTACAACTAAAAAAAAGCATAGCTCTACTTGAACTATACTTTGTCTATTAGAGTAAAAAGCACTGTTCCTTTGACTAAGCAATCAAAGTGAGTGCCTTTGGAACTATTGCGCGATACCCTGTTGATTTTCTCTGATTGCTACTTTTTCATCAAGCGAGCGATACATTATACCTGAAAGTACAACTCCTGTTCCTAGAATGATAAATAGCCATATCCCTAATTTTAAATCGAATAAAAAGCCCCCAAGTAAAGGTCCAAGAAATCCACCTATCGTCCATTTCATGCTACCAACCGCCATATAGGTCGCTCTTAAATCTTCAGGTGCAATATTTGCCACAAATGTCATTTGAACTGGCGACATGACCATTTCCCCAAATGTGTAGTATATGAAGATCATTGCTAAGAAAAAAAGAATCATCCATTTCCCTAATCCTATTGATATGAATAATGGAGGTGCAAAACCGATTGATAAAATGCCTAAGCCAAATAAGATTGTTCCATAAAACATCGTTTTTCCAATTGAACGATTCGATAAATAACTTGAAATTGGAAATTGCAAAAGAACAACTAACAATCCATTTAGCGACATTAAAAATGGATAAGGATTCCACACACCAAAATGCGATTGAAAGCTTTGTTTAAAATAAAGAGGTAGCATCCCCTCAATTTGTGAGAAACCCATTGAAATAATCACACCTGTTGCTACGTAAAAAAGTAATAATTTATCTGAACTAATGATTTTCATAACTTGTTTAAAAGGTATTTTTGTTTCTTCTTTCTTTTCTTTAACATTTTTATCTACAGGAAGTGTTTCTTTTAATAGAATTAATTGCGCAATGCTATAAAGTCCTAAAGTGATTGCTGCAATATAAAATAAACTATCCTTAGAAAAGTAAACAACCGAACTTCCTAATAACGGACCGACCACAGTACCTACATTACTTCCAACCCTTAATAATCCATACGCTTCAGTTCTTTCTTCTGGTTCAGTTACATCAGCCACCATTGCAGAAGCTGCTGGACTAAAGAATGAGTTACTAATACCTAGTAAAATCGATAAAATTAAAAATGCCATATAGCCTTCTACTAAAGCAAAGGATACTAAAATAAGCGATGTTCCAAGGGTCGAAAAAACCATCATACGTTTTCGACCATATAAATCAGCGAGTCTACCACCTACCATCGAACCAAATAACGATGCGATAGGTGAAATTGACATAATAAATCCAACCTTTAGCATTGAATCAACTTTTCCTTCTAGATAGAGAGCAAAAAATGGCATAAGCATCATCATCGCACTACTCGTAATTGTTTCTCCTATCACTCGAATCCACACATTACGATCCATACCTTTTAACTTTTTATAAAAATTCATCCTAAGCGACACCTCCTAGTGCATCAAAACTTCCTTATTTAAATCGTATCGGAAGAATTTTAAGTTACAGATTACTTTATACACAGTTCTGGTAAAATATGTTACACAAAACAAAAGGGCGTTCAAATTGACTTTTTGCCAATTGAACACCCACTCTTTTTTTAACTTTTAAACTTGTTCTTTAGTAGAGACTGAAAACATCAATCCCAAAAAAGTACCTAATAGAAATAAGGTTGAACAAGAGCCCATCAATACTATGCTCACTGTTAGGCTAACGCCAGTATGTAAGAAACCGCTTCCAGTGAAATATAGTAAAAAAAGAATAAGACCAATAAAAAAGGCAATACCAGAATATTGAGTATATGTTTCAACGATTTCATAATCAGTGCGCTTCATAATGATTAACCTCCCGTTTCGGCTTTTTTGCGAATTGCAATACCCAATTTGTGACAACTTTGTGACACTTTTATATTAACACACTTATTTCTCAATTGTAAATATTTTCAGAAAACTTTTTAGAAATATTTAGGACAATATTTTATAACTTATGTTGATGTTAGATAAATACCCCCTACTAATAAGCAAATAAAAAAACCGAGACGAATAAACATCTCGGTTTAATTTTAATTATTTCAATTAGATGAAAAATATCCTTAGAGACTATTTAAGAAAGATACTCTTATAATTACCATAACCCTCTTCATCCATTTTTTCATATGGGACAAATCTTAAAGCTGCAGAGTTTATGCAGTAGCGAAGGCCATCAGGTCCTGGTCCATCATCAAAAACATGCCCAAGATGTGAGTCAGCTTCCGCACTTCTCACTTCAATACGCAACATCCCATGGCTATAGTCCTTCTTCTCTTCAATTTCACCTTTTAAAATCGGTTTTGTAAAACTTGGCCATCCACAACCTGAATCAAACTTGTCTAATGAACTAAACAAAGGGAGTCCTGATACAATATCAACATAAATTCCTTTTTCTTTATGATTCCAGAACTCATTTCTAAATGGTGGTTCAGTTGCATCTTCCTGCGTAACAGCATACTGAATTGGTGTAAGTTTTTTCTTTAACTCCTCTTGGCCCGTTTTCCAGTGTTCCTTTATAAATTTTTGACGACCAGACCCTTTAAAGTAAAGCTGGTAACGAACTGGGTGCTTTTTATAATAATGCTGATGATATTCTTCTGCTTCATAAAATGGTTTTGCAGGTAAAATTTCAGTTACAATTGGTTTCTTGAAAACACCACTTTTCTCTAGTTTATCTTTTGAAGCTAGAGCTTGTTCTTTTTGATTTTCATTATGATAAAAAATTGCCGTTTTGTATGAACTACCTCGATCATTAAATTGCCCACCTTCATCTGTCGGGTCAATTTGTTGCCAAAATAAGTCCAATAGCTTCTCATACGGATAGACTTCTGGATCAAATGTAATTTGAACAGCTTCATAATGACCCGTTAAATGAGTGCATACTTCTTCGTATGTTGGATTTTCTTTATCCCCACCTGTATAGCCTGAAACAACTTTTATAATTCCGTCCTGTTGATCAAATGGTTTTACCATACACCAAAAACATCCACCAGCAAATGTAGCTAATTCTGTGCCCATACCTATACTCCTCCTAAAAATTGTCATTAATTATATTTACCATATCTAAAAGCCAGTATAAATATTTTTGCTTAAAAAGAGTAATTGCTAACTTGAAAGAATTAAGATTTGTATGTAAACTTATACGATAATTATACAGGAGGAAATAAAATGTTAGAAGAATTTAAAAAGTTTGCTTTAAAAGGAAATGTGCTTGATTTAGCAGTCGGGGTAATTATTGGTGGTGCTTTCGGTAAGATTGTATCTTCATTAGTGGGAGATATTATGATGCCTCTAATCGGATTGATCTCTGGTGGCGTAGATTTCAAGAATTTAATGTACACATACAATCAGACTGAAATCAAATACGGAATGTTCATCCAAACAGTAGTCGACTTCCTTATCATCTCGATCTCAGTATTTTTCTTTGTTCGTTTAATTAATAAACTTTCATTTAAAAAGAAAGAAGTAGAGGAAGCTAAACCTGTTGTTCCTACTAAAGAAGAAGCTTTACTTATTGAGATACGTGATTTACTAAAGGAACAGGTTTCAAATCAAAAAGGTATAAGCTAAAGCTTATACCTTTTTAATTTTTCCGTAAGACAATATAAAAAACCTCGTACCATACTAATTATAATACGAGGTTAATAAACTATTAGAATTTTCCATAGCCTAAGAAGTGAGAACGAACCCAGCTATTACTTAAGCTGATTACACTGATTCCTTTGCTTCCAGCATGAACCATTTTATTTCCACCAATATAGATACCCATATGTGATGGACCATTAATATAAGTATTTTGTAAGAATACTAGGTCACCAGGTTGTGGAGAGCTGATTCTTGTAGCATTGCTCCAATATGTTTTTACATTTCCACGAGAGATGCCGTATCCATTATGTGAATATACATACCAGATGAAACCACTGCAATCAAAACCGCTTGGAGACGTTCCGCCAAATACATAAGGTACACCTTGGTATTTTAAAGCGTAATCTACAATTGAGTTTCCAGTTGCTGCTGGACCATCATTATTTGAACTTGTAGTAGGTTTTGAATCTGGTTTTGTACTAGTAGATTTTGTACTTGGTTTCGAATCAGAATTTGAACTAGATTTAGTAGCTGTAGTGCTAACGCTGTCATCTTCATCATCACTAGATAAAGCAGCTAGTTCAAGAGATTGTTGCTCAATACGTTGAAGACGTTGAACTCTCTCATCTTCTTTTGCATTCTCTAGTTCTTTAACAGCCAGCTTTAAGTTAGCTTCAGCAGTATTTAATGATTTTTGTTTTTCTGCTTGTGATTTAGAAAGCTCACTTTGTTGAGCAACTAAATCTTCTTTTGCTTTTACTAAAGATTGTTTCTTTTCATCAACAAGTCTTTTTTCTTTTTCTACTTCTGCTTGTTCAGACTTTTGTTCTTTAATGATATTTTGATCAGCTTCAAAAAGTGTTGAAATTGAATTTACTCGATTAAAGAAATCTACGATTGAATCTGAATCAAATAAAACATCAGTTACTAGATTAACTTTCGGTTGCTTTTGCATAGCAACTAAACGATCCTCTAATAAATCGTTACGTTTTTGAATTCTGTCTTGTAAATATGTAATTCTTGCATTTTTATCTTTAATAACTTCTTCTGTTTCAGAAATTTCTGCTTTTTTTGCTTCTATGTTTTGCTTAGTTGTTTTAATTTGATTATCTATTTTCGCTATCTCGTTGCTTAATTCTTTAAATTGTGATTGGAACTTATCTACTTCAGCTTGCTTTTTTTCTACTTTGCTATCAGCTAAAACTGAAGCATTTGGCGCTAATGATAATACTATTGTACTTGCCATTGCCAGCACTGCTAGTTTTTTTCTTAACATTTCAGCGTTCTCCTCTCGCTAATCTACGTACATATTTATACCATAGATTCCCGAAGAGAGTCGCAATTGTTACAATATTGTAATATAAATGATAAATATGTCTTTATATGTCGATAAATTATCATCTACTATTAAAGAAAACGAAACAAAACACTTCTATCTTTATAGAAGTGTCAGTAATTGAAACAACTATTACAAAACCGTTAATTATCTACTAGAGTTTTCGATGTACACTCTATCGTTTCTAACTAAATCTTCATATGTTTCTCGACGAACTACCTCTCTTGAAACACCATCTTTAACAAATACTACAGCTGGGCGGCGGATACGGTTATAATTATTAGCCATTGAATAGCCATAAGCACCAGTGCAAGATACAGCTAATATATCATTATTTTCTACAACTGGTAAGTTACAATCCCAAATTAGCATATCGCCACTTTCACAGCATTTACCAGCAATTGATACAACTTCTTTATTCACATCATTTGCTCGATTTGCAAGCATCGCTTCGTATTTTGATCCATATAGTGCAGGACGGATGTTATCAGTCATTCCCCCATCAACAGATACATATTTACGAATTGAAGGAAGAGTTTTTGTAGAACCAATCGTATAAAGTGTTGTTCCAGCTTCACCAACAATACTACGTCCAGGTTCTAACCATAATTCTGGTAATTTGTAGTCTAGCTCTTCACATTGTTGTTTAATAATCGTTGTAATTTTTTCTATATGGTTAGAAATAGCTAAAGGCTCATCTTCTGAAGTATATCGAATACCAAAGCCTCCACCTACATTTAATATTTCAGCTGTAAAACCTAAATCATTTTTAATTCCATTTAAAAAGCTCATTAATACATTAATTGCATGAACAAAACCATCTGGTTCGAAAATTTGAGATCCAATATGTGAATGTACCCCTAATAATTTTAGGTTATTTGAATTTAATGAAACTTCCACTGCTTCATTCGCTTGACCAGACATAATATCAAATCCAAATTTAGAGTCTTCTTGGCCGGTCATTACATATTCATGTGTATGTGCTTCAACGCCTGGCGTAACACGTAATAATATCGAAACTTCTTCATTACGTTGTTCAGCTAATGCCTGTAATACTTCTAACTCAAAGAAATTATCGACTACAAAACAACCGATTTTTGCATTTAAAGCTTCTTCAATTTCTTCAATTGTTTTGTTGTTTCCGTGAAAGTGAATTTTCTCAGCTGGATAACCTGCTTGCAGAGCTGTATATAACTCTCCACCAGAAACAACGTCTAAACATAGGCCTTCTCTTTCTATTAAGCGGGCTTGTTCAACACATAGGAACGCTTTACTCGCATATGCAACTTGATATTTCATTCCAGTTTTTCTTAAAGCTTCATGGAATTCCCTACATTTTGATTCAATTAACGCTTCGTCATAAATGTATAGAGGCGTACCGTAATTTTTTACTAAATCTACAGTATCACAACCTCCAATTTCTAAATGTCCTTCATTATTAATTCGACTATTACCATGTAAATACATCCGTATTCTCCCTTCAAGTCAAATGTAAGATCATTCTAAGAAGCTTCCTTCAATGTATTAGTGTATTAAAAAAGACACATGAAGGATATGTTCATGTGCCCATCGCTTTTAAAAAAGGACTTAGCCAATCACATCTCTTCAATAGCTCTTCACAAACACATGTGACAGTACTACATTTATTAAATGTAGTCCCAGAAATAAAATGTGTGGCAATTTATTTCTTCGGCATAGGATCCTTTCTCATTTCGTCAACAAACCCACAGTTCTCTAAAATGATACTCATATACAATGCAACCTCTACGAATAGACTGTTATTTTTTATATTAGTCTATGTATAACACAGTCTAAAAATAGATGTCAAACCATTTTTAAAATACTTGTCGATTTATATTCACTTTCACACACATTTTTATCTTTCCAAAAATAGCATTTATAATATAGAATATGTTTGATGCTAGAGAAAAGGTGATTCAAAAATGAAAAATCATTTCAAAATATATAATTTAACTTTAAAAAAAACAAACCACTAACAAACTGTTAGTGGTTTTTCTTTTTTGTTGCCTTATTACAAAACTCTTAACTTAAGTAGAAAAAATTGGACAGGGGTGAATAGATTGCGTTCAAGCAAAATAGCAGTACTTTCAATCTGTAGTAACACATTCATCGTTATATTAAAATTAATAGTCGGGATTTTTACTGGTTCCGTAGCAATTATCTCTGAAGCAATTCATTCTTTATTGGATCTAGTTGCTTCAGTCATTGCATTTTTTTCAGTAAGAATTTCAAACAGACCGCCAGATAAGGAGCATCCTTATGGTCATGGTAAGTTTGAAAATATTTCAGGTACGGTTGAAACAATCTTAATATTTGTAGCTGGTATTTGGATTATCATTGAATCTGTTGAAAAGCTACTTCATCCTACCTCAATTAAAATGCCAATAATCGGTGTAGTCGTCATGTTAATTGGAGCGTTAATCAATTGGAGAGTAGGAAAAATCGTTCAAAAAGTAGGAAATGATACTCATTCTGTAGCAATGCAATCAAACGCTTTGCATTTATTAACGGATGTTTATTCATCAATCGGAGTAGCAGTCAGTTTAATTTTAGTCAGTCTTACTGGTTGGGAGTTTCTCGACGCATTGATCGGAATCGGAATCGCAATTTATATAATGAAGGAATCGATCGAACTTGGACGTAAGTCATTTACCCCACTACTTGATACAGGACTTTCCACAGATGAGTTAAAACAAATCGAAAATGTACTAAATTCTTTTAAATCCCAATTTATCGAATACCATGACTTACGTACAAGGCGTTCAGGTGCACAGGAGCATATCGATTTCCATTTAGTATTACCATCACACATGAGCATTGAAGAAGCTCATTTACTATGTGACAAAATAGAAGATGAAATAAAAAAGGTTTTAGTAGATCCTAAAATATTAATTCATGTCGAACCCGAAAATGAAAGAATACAAAAACTTGATAGTTTAAATGCAAGATTAAGAGAAGAGCAGGAATTACAAGAAGTAGGAAATTCATTAGGGGGATAATTGAACATCAGAAATAAAAAAACCACAAGGATTTTATTCCTTGTGGCATTCATTCTATTTAAAAGACTTTTACTAAATGATAATTTCATCGGAATTTTGATCTGAGTCGTCTCCTTTTAATTTTTGAGCTCTCATCGTGACCATTGCATAGCCAATTGCCATTATTATGCCAAAAACATATCCACCAATTGTAAAGATAATTGTACGAGAGTAGTATGCTTTTAATCCATACGTATCTACCATCCACCATTGCGCAACAGCAAATACTATATCTTTAATAATCCATGCGACAAACAAGTACTGAAACACTTTAAATAGTGAAGGATGTTTATATAATTTTTTACTTTCTTCACGATCTTGCCCCTGTATTGCAGCAATATCAATCATAAAATAATATGGTAATGGTTTTTTCAAAGCCAATAAAATTAAAAATACAACTACAACCCCAAAGTGATAATACACATTGTACAAAATTAAGTTTTTTGCAGAACCTAATGCCATTAAATCAACGGCAGTACTAACAGTTAATGTTGAAATAATAAAAAGACCAGTAACATTAAACTGTTTAGTATACCAAAAACGAAATAAAGTATATAAAATTCCTGGAATCGTCGGTAGTAGCATCGCCCAATAGTCACTAAAATAGTTCTGTAAAACTTTATATAAAACAAGCGGAAATACTAAATACAAAATTAGATCGTAAATAATTAAATTACTTTCTTTCTTCATTATATATAACCTCGTTTTTTGGGCCGTTTTCGTCATAATTGCTGCTAACTAAAAAACAAAAATCAATTGGAAAGAGCCATATTTTATTTTGAATTAACACAATTTTCAAACTATCAAATTAACAAATTGTTAAACATGATTATAACAAAAAAATCTAAGAGCATAAACTCCTAGATTTAGTGCGTGGACAAAAGGTAAAAATAACTCTATTGGCCAAGAGATCTTTTTAAACCGTTTATTAATCCCGCATGTAGCCCTTCGTGGAAAATGTTAAAGCTAATCATGTCTCGAACAGTCTTTATTTCAAAACTACCTAATTTCATCTCTTTTGGAATGATTTCATCTAAGCGTCCTTCATATGTAGAAATAATTTGTTCAACTTGCTGTTCTAATAATGTAATAATTTCCTTAAATGATGGCGGCTCCTCTTGCCAGTCACTTGGTTTAGTTCCACCCTTAAAAAAATCAATGAATTCCGTTGAAAGTTGACCAGTATCACCAGTGTTTGCATAAAGTAATTGCTCATATGCCCCTAATACGTGACCTGCATTCCAAAGAATATTATTATTGAATCCTCCTGGAATTACATCTACTACTTCTGTTGAAACAGTACTAAGAACTTTCAAAGTATAAACTCTTGTAAACCTAAGTTGTTCAAAAATAGCATCTGCCATCTTGATCCCTCCATCTTATCATTACTGACCTTATCGTATCACGAATGAGGAATATTTTTCATAAAAAAGATGAACAAAAAAGAAGCCTCAAAACATGAGACTCCCTCCAGACTTAAACCTATCAATCCCTTAAAATAAAACCATTGATCCTGGACCAGTGAGTAATAACCCAACTGCAGCTGCAATAATTAATAGATTAAACTCAAATCCATTTGAACTATTCCAGAATCCGTTCTTTATATGAACCTTTATTACCGCTACTGCCATCACTACTATAATCAACCATGCACCTATTTCAGTATATACACCAGCCGCTACGAAGAATCCACCTACGATTTCTGCCACTCCTGTTATAAAAGCAAAAAATGCACCAGGTTTGATTCCAATCGACTCTAACCATTGTCCAGTTCCTTTAATACCATAACCACCAAACCAACCAAATACTTTCTGCACCCCATGACCTAATAAAATAATACCTAAAACAAGTCGAATAACTAATAGGCCTTCATCAAGCATATCTCCACCTCAATTCTCTTTGATTTGAGATATTTAGTGCTTAATTATTTTTATTCATTTTTTGACATGTTTATGACCTTTATTATTAATTTTTAAAAATGAATCAGTTTTCTTGTACTTGAGGAATAGAATACTATAACTGAAGATTTTCTAACTTAAAAGGAGAGAGCATACATCATGAAAAAAGTCGTTCCACTAACTGTAATCGGCTTTTGGATTTTAATGCTACTACTCGCTATTCGATATCATTTATTTCATTTGTCATTGCAAGATATAAAACACTATATTGCCAACTCTTCCATCAATCCTATGTTATTATTTGTCGCTATTTTTTGTGCCAGAATCTTTCTTTTCATTCCTAGCTCTTTATTAATTGTAGTAGGTAGCTTGTTTTTTCACCCGTTTGAAACCATTTTCTTATCATTAATCGGAATGGCCATCACAGAAACAATTATTTACTTATTAAGTAGAAGTATTTTAAGTGATTCAATTCAACAATTCATGGAAAATAAATATCCCTCTCTATTTGAAGAGATTATTTTGAACCGAAGGAAATACTTATTCCTAACAGTCGCAACTCCTCTAGCTCCAACAGATGGTGCTTGCTTTATCGCCGCCTCCACTAATATGAAATACTTGTCCTATATTGCAATTGTTTTTGCTGGTAATATTCCAATCGCAGTTCTTTATACCTTATACGGAAATTTCTTGCTTGGCTCTCCATGGATTACAATCTGTATTACCGCAACTATCATAGTCGGTTTTTTCATTTACATTTCTTTAAAAAAGAAACAAAAAAAGGATACACATTTCTCAGCCTAAACTTTTTTAATTAAGTATCAAAAAAATTGTTAATAAAAGAATCGATTTTTATATATAAATTAAACTATACTAAGATTAATTAAAATTTATTAAGAAATCGAGGTAAAAAGATGGAAACAAATAAGATTTTGTCCTCATTATGTTATTTTAGTGTATTCTTTGCGCCTTTCTTATTCCCAATAATTGTTTATTTCGTCGCAAAGGATCAACAACTAAAATCGCATTCTAAACGAGCCTTTTTTTCACATATTCTACCATTTCTAACGATTATTATTTTAGCGCTTATTTCCTTTTTCACATTTATGTCTTTGGGTGACGGAGCAGGTTTTGCTTTAGTTGGTGGATTTGTATTAGTACTAATCGTTAATTTAATTGTCTTTATATGGAATATCGTTCAAGGTATTAAAGTATTGATGTAAATTCGTCATGTTTTCTACATTATTTCTCAGGAAATTTTCAAATTCGACAAATGCAGTTTTTGAACTAAGTAAAAAGGCAATGTAATGGTTTAACCTTACATTGCCTTTTTTATTATTCACTTTCTGTTACGTAAGCTTCTTTTGAATTGGTTCGTTTAATTGTTTTCTTAATCATTAATGATAAAGAGAAGATGCAGGCAATTAAAATGGAACTAGTTAATACTATTTGTGATGTTGTTAAAGAGAAAATTTTAGCCAAATACACAGAGTATGATAATAGAGATGATGTAATTAATTTTGAAATCGAAGCAATTATAAGGAATTTTTTAAAAGAGACTTTGCTAATCCCTGCCCCGACACAAATAATTTCATCCGGTAAAATTGGAATAATAAACATTAATGTCAAAATAATTGTTTCATTTTTTTTGACATATTCCTGATATTTCTTTATCTGACTTTCTTTAACAAACTTCGAAACTAATTTAAGTCCACCTATTCTTGCTATGAAATACATAATGACAATACCTAAAGTTGAACCTAAAAATCCTAATAACGCTCCCGAAAACGATCCGATTACAGCACTACCTGCAGGAATAGTAAGGGCTTCTGGTAAAGGTAAAAAAATCGGTTGAGATAAACAGATTAAGAAAAATAATAATTTTGCCGTTGCTATATGATTGGTTAATATTCGCTCAATTCCGTACGCATCTACGAATACTAGAAATTGACTAGCATAAAATAAAATGCCAACTACCGTTATACAAAGTAGTAAACAAATTAGCGCTATTTTTGTAACCTTTAAAAATCTTTTATGATTCGATACTACCAGATAAAAATCTAAAAGCAGAATTACCATGATTGCTAAAATAATCGATATTTTATAGATCGTTATGACAGTAGGTAAACTAGTGACTAATATTACGATCGATATCGTAGCTAATACTATGTGTAACGTCAGTTCTTTCATTGTATTGAACTTAGTTTCTTTCTTCAAAGTAATCAACTCCTATACTACAACTTGACCGTTCTCCAATATTTTTCACTACTTATTTATCGTAACGAAACAATATATACTTTGAAACGAACTTAAGTATTAAACTTAGTAAGTCTTAAGTCTTATGGTGCGGAAGTTTTTGTAAATGAAATTGTTATATTCGAATATTCGACTCTTAATAAAAAATGCCTCTATGATTTAATTAATTTTTTGAGAATGTGCAAACACTTCACTTTATAAGAAATAAAAACGACTGCCAAAGAATTTAGCAGTCGTTTACGTTTATATTTTATTTAAAAATCAAAATTGTCAGGGTCTGGACCAACACGGTGATTTTGGTTCAGTGAGTTGATTTGGTTCATATCTTCTTCTGTTAGTTCAAAATCGAAAATATTTGCGTTTTCTTGAATACGATGTTCTTTGATTGATTTTGGTATGATGACAACACCATTTTGTAAATGCCAACGTAATACAACTTGAGCAATTGATTTATTATGTTTGTTTGCTATTTGTAATAAAGTTTCATTGTCAAATAATTGCCCTTGCATTAATGGCGCCCATGCTTCTACTTGAATTGAATTTTCTTTTAAAAATTCTCTTAGTTCAACTTGACTTAGCATTGGATGTAATTCAACTTGGTTGATCATAGGCATTATTTCAGCATTTGCCATTACTTCTTTCAAGTGGTGAATTTGGAAGTTACTCATTCCAATTGCTTTTACTTTCCCGTTTTTGTAAAGTGTTTCAAGTGCTTTCCATGATTCAACATATTTACCTTCAACTGGCCAGTGAATTAAATATAGATCTAAATAATCAAGACCTAGTTTTTTCAAACTTAATTCAAAAGCATCTAAAGTTGATTGGTAGCCTAGATCAGCATTCCATACCTTTGATGTAATAAATAAGTCTTCACGTTTTAGACCATTTTCTTCAAGAGCTTCTCTAATACCTTGCCCTACACCTTCTTCGTTTTGATAAATCGCTGCAGTATCGATACTACGGTAGCCATTTCTTATTGCAGCTTTTACAGAATCAATTACCACTTGTCCGTCTTCTACTTGGAAAACTCCTAACCCAATTACTGGCATTTCTAAACCATTATTTAATTTAACTAAATTATTCATTTTTTATTTCTCCCTTTAAATTATTTATTTATTATTTTAAAAATTTACTTATTCTTTTCTAAAGAAGCGCTCCAGATGCTTAACCCAACAGCTCCTAATACCATGATCCCACCAATCCATGGTGTATGAATCAGGCCGATAGTATCTACAACTAAACCACCAATAAATGCTCCAATTGCAATACCTACGTTGAACGCTGCTATATTTAGCGCTGATGCAATATCTACAGCAGATGGGACATACTTCTCAGCTAATTTCACAACATAAATTTGTAGACCAGGTACATTCATAAAAGCAAGCAAGCCTAAGAAGAAAATCGTTACAATTCCTACTAGTTTAAATGGAGCTGTAAACGAAAGAATAATAAGAACAATAGCTTGAACAGCAAACATCCATGTTAGTGCTTTTAAAGGATTTTTATTAGCCGCTTTTCCACCGATCGTGTTACCAAGTGCTACTGCAATACCATAAACAAGTAAGATAATACTTACAGAGTTTGGAGCAAAGCCGGTAATTTTTTCAAGAATTGGTGACAAGTATGTGAAAGCTACAAACGTACCTCCATACCCTAAAGCTGTAATAGCAAAGGCTAAAAGTAATGGTCCATTTTTTAAAACTTTCAGGTTATCACTAAACTTTGATGCTGGTGGCTGTTTAATTGTTTTTGGAACTAATAACGCAATTGCAATGATTGCAATAACACCTAATATTGCTACGGCTCCAAAAGTTGATCTCCATCCGAAATGTTGACCAATAAATGTACCTAATGGAACACCCGTTACAGTCGCAACAGTCAAGCCTGTGAACATAAAGGCAATCGCACTTGCACGTTTATTTTCAGGTACTACATCGGCTGCAATTGTTGAACCGATTGAAAAGAACACACCATGCGAAAATGATGTAATGATTCGCGCAACTAACAATAGACCAAAACTACTTGAAAAGGCTGCAACACTATTCCCAATGATGAAAATAATCATTAATAGCATTAGTAATGATTTTCGACCAATTTTGTTTGTTAATGCAGTTAAAATTGGTGCTCCAAATGCAACACCCATCGCATATCCAGAAATTAATAATCCCGCTAATGTGATTGAAATGTTCAAATCACCAGCAAGAGTTGATAATAAACCTACAGGAACAAATTCCGTTGTCCCAATCCCAAATGCACTAATAGCAAGAGCCATTAACGCAGGAGTGCCACTTTTTTTCTCTTGTATCTTAATCGAAGCAGCAGTTGAACTCATATATAAATCCTCCTTGTTATTTTTATTGTGCGTTTTATTTTTAGTTTGAATACAAAGAGACATGGCGCCTGAATAAAGTCTCATTATCATTCAAAACATAAATGAAAAGAAATAGTAAAAGATTAACGTATTCCTCTATACATTTAAGGAACAATGGAAAAATACTTTTCGTAAATGTGTGTGTTAATCAATTAACTATTGTCATTATGACCGATAGGATTAAGTAAAAGAAGTATGTACTTTGAAGTGATATAGTTACTTTTTAGTAACATTTAAGAGAATAAAGGTTTAAAACAGTGAAAAATTCTCAAAAAAGTTTTTTATCGAACTAGAAACTACACAGTTTGCGAAGAGAATGTTATGATATTTGAATCATTAATAATGAAGGAGAGGAGAAAATGAAAAAATACAATATTCCGGTTGAAGCTTCGTTAGATGTAATCGGTGGTAAGTGGAAAGTTGTCATTCTATGTCATTTGACAAAAGGTACAAAAAGAACTTCTCAGTTGAAAAAATTGATGCCGAACATTACCCAAAAAATGTTAACTCAGCAGCTTAAAGAATTGCAGGAAGACAATATCGTTCACCGAAAAGTATTTAATCAAGTTCCGCCAAAAGTGGAATATTCCTTAACGGATTACGGATGGTCATTAAAAGAAGTATTAGACCTACTGTGCTCTTGGGGAGAAAATCATATTGAAACAATGTATCCTGATAAAAATGACGTACTCCTTCCACCAGTTGAGGATGAAATCACCTTATAAAATAAAAAACTCCTTTTTCTATTTTTTAGAAAGGAGTTTTTTTTGTGTAATCTAATGAAAATCCACTTTTATTTTTTGTGCTTTAGCAATCACTTTATGTTGATCATCTAATACATCACTAGTTGTTAACTCAATCCATTTCAAGCTAGGATCAGTATGATCAACAATAAATCCCATTGCGCCTTGTTTTGAACTATTTGGATTGATTTCTCCACCTAAATATTCAATATAGAAGTCATCTTTAAATTCCTTTACTTCATGATTACTTGTCATCAAATGGGCAACTGGACCAAAGTGTAATTGTTTATTCGAGTGATTTATGATTTCTACCTCAACCTTAATGAATCGAAAACTTTCATAGCTTTCTGTATAATAATGAAAATAATCCATAAGAGAATACGTTGGTAAGTTTTTAATCAGCTTAACCTGTTTAATTTTCATAACGATTGGTCCAATTGTGTAAGACTGATTTAATGAAGCAATGTCTTCTAAAGTAACTTCACCTTTCTCATCTTTTTGCGTTTGACCTTTAAGAATTAACCTCGTATCATCTGAAACCTGTGGATTTGTTACATATACATCGTCTAAAGTCTTTGCCCGGCTTTTGGAGATCGTTGAGACGTTTTTTATATTCTCTGCTGAAGCAGTTGTTTTCTCCTTCTCAACTAAACTACATCCTGTAAGCATGAATGAAAGTAAAATAAATGGAATCAATTTTTTCATCTAAATCACCTTTCATCACTAAATCCCGTCATTTAACTGGATCTGTTTTTACTTCTTTACCATTCTTTAAAATTCTAAAGATATTTTTTGCTTGATCAGTATTATCAATTTTCCCTGCAAATAATTGGCTACCAGGTCCATACGCATAAACATTTACGTCTTCACCTGTGTGACCACTAGTAGTCCATCCAGTTACTGAACGGTTATCAATAATTGCTTCGATTGCATTATCAATCTCTACCATATTTTTTGATTCTGCTGCTTTTTTTACAGATTGAATTTCTTCGGGCTTTAATTCTAAGTTAATATTCGATTTCAATGTTTTTTCTACATCTGCGCCTTTACTAATTTGTTCAGCCATGAAATCTGGCGTACGTTTTGCTGCAGCAACCGGTTCCCCGTGCCAATTGTAATCACCTTTTGCACCAATAGAATAGCCCCCAGTTGAGTGATCTGCAGTTGCAACGACTAATGTATGCTTGTCCTTTTTAGCATAAGCAATAGCAGCTTTAAATGCTTTTTCAAAGTCTTCCATTTCACTCATTGCCGCAACGATATCGTTATCATGTCCAGCCCAATCAATTTGACTACCTTCTACCATTAAGAAGAAACCGTCTTTATCTCTACTTAATTTATTAATCGCTGTATTTGTCATTTCACTTAATGACGGAGTAGATGCCTCACGGTCGATCATCTTTGGCATTCCACCAGGAGCAAATAAACCTAATATTTTATTGTTTTTATCCTTTAACAGTTGATTTTTATTCGTTACGTAAGAGTAGCCATCTTTTTTAAACTGCTTTGTTAAATCACGATCTTCTCGTACAAAGTTATTTAATCCGCCACCAAGCATGACATCTATTTTATGTCCACCTTTAATTAGTTCATCATAATAATCATCAGCAATTGCATTCATATTTTTACGACTTACATCATGCGCCCCATATGACGCTGGTGTAGCATGTGTAATTTCTGAAGTAGCTACAAGCCCTGTTGCTTTTCCTTTTTCCTTTGCAGCTTCTAGTACTGTTTTTACTCTTGCTCCATCATTATCTACGCCAATTGCAGCATTATATGTTTTAACTCCCGCTGACATTGCAGTTGCAGCTGCTGCCGAGTCAGTAATATTTTGTTTTGGGTCCTCAGGATATGTCATTTGTTGCCCTACTAAGTAATGATCGAATTCTGTTTGTTCAACTTCTTTTGTTTTTGGATTATCTTTTAAATAACGATAAGCAGTAGTATATGATACACCCATTCCGTCACCAATTAAAAAAATTACATTCCTAATTTCGTTCTTGTTTGCTTCCTTAGCTTGTACTGTATGGTTAGCAAATGAGCCAATAATTGAACCAAATGCCATAGTTGAAAGCACTGCCACTGGAATTAACTTTTTCTTAAGTTTGTTTTTAAACATAAAATAACCTCCTAAAAAATTAAATTTTCATTATTTTCCACTTCTTAATTTTAATGAAATTTTATTAATTTACTTTGGAGGTTCTGTAAATAATAAATTAATTTTCTTTATTAAAACTAACAATACTATTCTTTAATTAGTTACATCTACTTCACAAATACATCACATTTTTGAGCTAAAATGTGTAATTGAGAAGAGTGGTTAATTTAACTAAAATAATATAATTTCATAATTTCAAGTTTTTACATTATATTAAATTAAGCACAAATTTTTACATAAGAAGGAGATTTATATGAAAAAAGGTTTATCAATCATTATTTTAATGCTATTTTTATTCCCTACTTTGGCGAGTGCGCATACTAAGCTTGTTTCTTCTAATCCATCAAATGGGCAAATTATCACCGAACCAATTAAACAAATCACACTTGAATTTGAAGAAGCTCTTGAGCAATTAGGTACAATCAAATTATATAAAGCTGGAAAAGCTACGACAGTCACAAATGTTTCTATTAAAGGTAATAAATTAATTGCTGATCTACCAAATGGGTTAGAAAATGGCGACTATAAGATTGAGTGGAAAGTATTAAGTGAAGATGGCCATCCAATAACAGGTCAGATTCCTTTCAAAGTAGAATTAAAGCAGGCTGAAACTAAAACGACAGCAGATACTAAAACAACTGACAAAGCAGTGAAGGATCAAACCCCAACTAAACAAAAACAAAAAGAAGCTACTCCTAAAAAAGAAAGATCTAAATATTTTATTCCACTAATTGCAATCGGTCTTTTTGGAATCGCATTAATGGTTGGTGGAGTTGTTCTTTGGAATAGAAAATGAGTTATACCATTCCAATCACTGAGTTCATAACATATATTCTTTATTCAATATTAGCAGGAAAGTTTGTATTAGATTTTGTTCCGTCAGACAAAAAACCAACAATCAACATTACAAAAGGTACAGTTTATTTAGTTATTGTCGGCATACTTTTCTTTTCACTATTTCCTGCTCTACAAATTATTACTTTTTTCCTAGATGATGTTCATCTTAAAACAGCCATTTATTCTGTATTCATAAAAACAGCTGTAGGTAATGCATGGATTTACTTGAGTATGTTTGCCATTATGCTTGTCATTAATATTTATAGCGATGGTAAAACGTTTTTTAATTTCTTTTGGTTATTCATGATGATCTTAAGTATCGGTTATGCAGGTCATATTACCTCTATGAACTTTTGGACGGGTTTTATCTTTCAAAGTAGTCATTTTCTAATGGTTTCTATCTGGAGTGGAATTCTATTTAATGTTACATGGCTAGCTAAGGATTATAAAAACTATGGTAGATTCTTAAAATGGTTTACACCTTTAGCCATCATATGTGTCGTTATTATTTTCATAAGTGGTTTAGTGTTAATGCTAGAAGTCGTTAAATTAGAAGACTATTCGAATGCTTGGTTACTTCCTTATGGACAAATGTTACTTTTAAAGCACATTAGTATCATACCAGTATTGTTTTTTGCTTTTTTCAATGGTGTACTAATGCGAAAGTCCACTGAAGGTCCTTCAAGTACTATTCGTAGTTGGTTAAAGGCAGAGTATATTACAATTACGCTAGTATTCTGTTTTACGGCTATAATGGGCACTAAATCTCCACCGCATAATATTAACTTAACTTTGCAAAACGAGGGTCCGTCTAAATGGATTGAATGGATTATGGGGATTGACCTTACCTTACCTATTAGAATAGCTGTTACTTTTACGGTAGAAGGTACAATGTTAATAAGCATGGCAATCATCTTCTTAGGGTTATTAGTCATCAGTTTTATTAAAAAGACAAAAATCATGCTATCAATTGCATTTAGTCTATGCTTTGTGATTACAATGTATCTTGGAGTAATGTATAGCGTATCTATTCAGTAAAAAAAGATTGTACATCGTACAATCTTTTTTTACTGAACTTCTGCTATTAACGTCCGTGTCTCCATTTCGTTGGCTTTCCTGATGAAGGGCAGTTAGGGAATTTTTGTCCTGCTTGTAATTCAATATGCTCTCCGTCTTGGTCAGTATAATAGCCAGAAATCTTGACTGTTTCACCTGTATCATGTGTATGTCCAATTCCTTGATTATCCATCATAAACCTCCTTATAAACGAACTAGAATTACTATTTCCTTCATCAAAGTTTATTATTCGATTCCTTCATCTATTTTAAGATTTTTGCTTATATTTTCTTTATTTTGTTTACCATGTACAATGTTTCTCCACTTTAAATCCCCTCGCTCTAGACCATGGATTAATATTTCTGCAGTACCCATGTTTGTGGCTAAAGGAATTGAGTAAACATCACATAGACGAATTAAAGCTAAAATATCCGGTTCATGTGGTTGTGCTGTAAGTGGATCCCGAAAGAAGATAACAATATCCATCAAATTCTTCGCTATTAAAGCACCGATTTCCTGATCTCCACCCAGTGGTCCAGAATTAAAACGATGTATGTTTAAATTTGTATTTTCCATTATTCTTGTTCCAGTTGTTCCTGTAGAATATAATTCGTGTTTAGATAAAATAGATTCATATGCCATCGCAAAATTTACTAAGTCATTTTTCTTTTGATCATGTGCAATGAAAGCAATTTTCAAGGTCAACATTCCTTTCTTTTTGGAAAACACATTATTTTTTGTACTAAAAACAACACCTAATATGAATACTTGAATAGTACTATTATGTATTTCTACAATCCATTTTGCAATTACCAAGCCTAATCTTTGGCTTCCAATTCGTCTTAATCTTGCTTTATTGGATCTAAAAACAAGTCAAATATTCTAGCATAGTCTTCTCGTTTAGTTCCATTATCTCATTTCCTAATAAAATAGGGAGAAGAATCTTAACTAATAAAAAAGAGGCTATCGTAATTAATATACGAAAATAGCCTCATTACTTATTGTATTTCATCCTGATTCGGTTTTTTGATTACAACACGCTCATCAACTTCACTAACATAAAAATCATCCTTTGTTGGAATGAAGTTTTCATTATTAATTTTACTCATCATGAAACACTCCCAATCTTCATTATTTTAAAGGTTGTTAATATTATGATGACTCTTTTTGCGTGATTCATTCTTATATCTTTTTCATTACACTTTTATCATACCTATTTAATAAGCTATCTAAGTTTTGACTAATTTTTAATACTTCTGGATACGAAAAGGATTTTTGAATTGTTAATTTAACCATACGCATTCTTAGATTTTCAATTTCTTCAAGTAATTTATTTTCTTTACACATCCCCAAGATCCCTCTTTATCCCTGGACTTTTATTAATAAATTAAATTCTATTCTTGATGAAAAAACAGTTTAGTTCCCTACAGTTAACAAATACCAAGGCGGCCAGGTTTGAACCCTAGTTTCCTTTCTTCACTTTTTATTTATCTTTACACAATGACTTTCTTTCTACTAAATTTCTCTACATGTGAATTCAATAAATTTCTAAAAATATTCATTGCTGAACCGATAAACTTTTCCTTATGATGAATCATTACTACATTTCTTTGAAGCGAAGGGTTTAACTTTATTGCCATTAATTGGCCGTTATCCACTAGATTATAAAGTGTCTTTGATAAAATTGTGGCTCCTAACCCCTCCTTAACTAAGTTAACAATCGACGTTGCATCAGAAGTTTCAATAATTGGTTGAATCATTATACCCAAATTTCCACATATAGAATCAATCCATTTTCTAAGGCAATGATCTTTTTGGTTTATTATAAATGGTATATCTTTAAGATTAGTGATTTCGAGTAAGTTTACATCAGCTAGTATATGTTCAGAATGGACAACTAGATAGTATTCCTCTTCATATAATGGGATAATCTTTAGTCCATCATCATCTATTGGCATTATTGTTAATGCTAAATCGAATTCGTTTTGTCTTATTTTTTCGACAACATTATCTAAAACAAAAAACTGTATCTGTATATGGGGATACATGGAATGAAACTCAAGTAATGCTAGTAACGCAATTTGGCTTAATTCTCCTGATGGTGCACCAATTACTAACTTACCTCTATCTAGTTTTTGTAGTTCTTGTAATTGTTCATTCGCACCTTTGATTGTATTAAAAATTTGATGTGAGTGTTCTAATAAAATCTTACCCGCTTCGGTAAGAGCTATTTTTTTGCCTAATCTGTCAAATAATCTGACGCCAAGCTCATCTTCTAATCCTTTAATTTGATAGCTTAAGGTAGGTTGTCCTATCCCAAGTTTATCTGCAGTCTTAGTAAAATGCATCTCTTCACAAATCGCCACAAAATATTCTAATTGTTTCAACTCCATGTTATTCACCACCTTTTATTTTATTTCAACATAAAGAACATTTGTCTAAAGATGCCTACCATAATAAATAACTAAACATTTTCTAAGTTAATTGCCTTTAACATTTTTATTAGACTAGGCTTAATATTAAAAGTATTGTGTTTTATTAACAATACAGGATTTTCAATTAAAATGATTTAATTAATAAATGAACTCAATCCGAATGCCCTTTTATAAATATCTGGGTCATTTGAATTAGTGGTTTTCAAACTTTCCACTTGATTAATTTAGTCTTATAAATACAAAAGTGTTCTAATGATTCATCATCCATTGTTATTGATCATAATTATTTTTGAATGATAAAAAACTTTATTAACTACAATTTTTCTATGTCATTTAAACTAACTATTTTATTGAAAAATAGGACAAATGAATTAAAGTAAAAATTTAATCACTTTTTTGATATTTCTTATTATCTTGATATAACCATATATTTTTTAGAACGAATGGTCAAGAATAGGTTGGTTCCAATTTTTTCTTTTTCTTCATTGAGCAAATGGTTTCAAGTTATGACTATAACTATCTTTATAAGTCCTAAAACTGGCTAAATAAATTTTTTATATGGGTTTTCCATTTATTATCCCTATTAAAGAACGAACGGTCAAAAATAATTCTTGACCGAACGTTCTTTAATGTGCTAAATTTGTTCTCGAAAGGAGGTTACATCGCAAGCAGGAAAAATAAAATCGTTTTAGTAGCTTATTCAATGGTTTTTTTATCATAAAAGCGTCCATTATGAACTGGTCTCGCATAGTTGGATTAAATAGAATTGATGTCTTCTGCTTAAATAAAAAATAAACCCTGACTATAACACTGTAGAATATAAAAGTTTAGTTTTGATGTTTGAATTATATTCATAAACAAGATGTTAATTTTAGTACCCTGAAGCACGACAAATAAATCAATAATAGGGAGAGATATAAATGACTCAAAATAAAACTTTAGAAAAAAATGCAATTCGTCCATTTCATGTGAATGTACCAGAAGAGGAATTAATTGAATTACGTAGACGCATCAATGCTACTAGATGGCCAGAGAAGGAAACTGTTTCTGATCAATCTCAAGGTACACAACTTGCAACAATACAAGAGCTTGCACGATATTGGGCAAATGAGTATGATTGGCGCAAGGTTGAGTCTAAGTTAAATGCCGTACCGAATTATATTACTGAAATTGACGGACTAGATATTCACTTTATTCACGTTCGTTCGAAGCATGAAGATGCTATGCCGATTATCATTGCACACGGTTGGCCTGGTTCAATTATTGAGCAAATGAAACTAATAGAACCACTTACTAATCCTACAGCGCACGGTGGTAGTGCATCAGATGCTTTCCATGTAATCATTCCATCAATGCCTGGATATGGATTCTCAGGAAAACCAACTTCAACTGGATGGGATCCTAAACGTATTGCACGTGCATATGGAGAGTTGATGACTCGCTTAGGTTATAAGAAGTATGTAGCACAAGGTGGCGACTGGGGTGCAATTGTTGTAGATTTCATGGGTGCTCAGGAGCCAGATGGCTTAGTTGCAATTCACACTAACATGGCTGGCGTAATTCCTCCTGAAGTTGATGCGGCGATTTGGTCTGGAAACCCGCTGCCGTCAGGTCTTTCAGATGAGGAGAAAAAAGCAGTCTCTCAAGTTCTTGAAAATAAATTCGCATACGCATCTCTGATGGGTACTCGCCCACAAACGCTTACTGGATTAGTGGACTCCCCTGTAGGTTTGGCAGCATTTATGCTTGATCATGATTGGAAAAGCCTTGCCCTAATCACTAGATCTTTTGAAGGGGTTAAAGAAGGTCTAACGCGTGACGATGTATTAGACAATATCACACTTTTTTGGTTAACGAACTCTGCTATATCTGCTTCACGTCTATACTGGGAAAACGGTAAAGCTGGAATTTCATTCTTTGGAGTGAAAGGTGTAAAAATCCCTGTTGCTGTAAGCGTCTTTCCTGATGAATTATATGAAGCACCAAAGAGTTGGGCAGAAAAAGCATACCCGAACCTGTTCCACTATAACAGACTTCCAAAAGGTGGACATTTTGCAGCATGGGAACAACCAGAATATATAACATCAGAACTTCGTACAGCTTTCAAATCACAACGCTAAATTAAAGCAGTCCCCTTGGGCTGCTTTATAAATAGCTATTTTAAGACGAGTATGAAAAACATTAAATCAATCATTCCAGCCTATATTTTTTGCACTCTATGAATAATCAACTAAGAGGGAGATGGTTTCTTTGTTTTCACTTCGTAATTATGACCGTATTTGTACTGACCCAGTAAAAATTAAACACTTTCTAGAAGATGCACAAACTGGTTTTTTAGGTTTATCTTCCGAAAACGTTCCATATGTCATTCCACTTAACTTCGTTTGGCTGAATAACGCCATTTATTTTCATGGTGCATCTGAAGGAAGAAAAGTCACTTACATGGAGAACAATGCTTTAGCTTGTTTCACGATAGGAACGAGCTATGGTACAATTACTAGTCCTATACCAGCCGGGACGGACACAGCTTATATGAGTGTAATCATAGAAGGATCAATAAAACCCGTCTATGATTTAAATGAGGCAACGGCTGCTATGCAAGTAATGTTGGATAAATATGTGCCAGGCTATTATAGTCGCCCATTAAGTAGTAGTCATGTAGAGCGATATGTTTCCCCATTAGGTGGTAAAACGGGTATCTATAAGTTAGTTGCTAGCTCAGTTTCAGCTAAAGAAAAAGAAGAAATCACAAATCGTATGTTCCAAGATGGAATGACCGTACTTCCCCAACGGTCATAAAAGTAAAGTTCATACCTTTTTAAATCATATCTAAACTGCCATGGTTTTGTTTCCTGGCAGTTTTTTCTATTTAGGTCACTGTTCTATGTAGTATTTGAATACATACTTGTACAATTCTTGGTAAATATTATAAGGTATATTGGTTTAAAAGGAAGGTACTTGAATGAGTCGCTTTCGAACAAAAGATAAAAAGATTTTCTTACAAAAAGGTTTTGTTAGTTCTCATAATACTGAATTAGATTCTGAGGAGAATACAATTTCAGAAGCTACTTATGAAACAACACTAAATTATTTTGATGAAAGTTTTGATCTTGTCCATCGTTCATTTAATCAAAATGATATTAAAATTATTTATTTAAACTCTCTAGTTGACTCCAATACGCTAGAGAAAGAGGTACTTTCTCCTTTAAGAGAAATAGCATTTTATAATTATGAAAAACTATTTCAACAATCATTGTTTAGAATAGAAAATAATCAGAAAGAAGTAATCAATGGAATTTTAGACGGTAATGTTGCCTTGTTTAATGGAGAGGATACATATCTAATCAATGTATCCGGACTAGAGGAACGTGCCATTGCCCAGTCTGAAACGGAAACTGTTATAAATGGGCCACATGATTCGTTTAATGAAGCTTTAAATACGAATGTATCATTAATAAGAAGAAGAGTAAGAAGTCCTCGTTTGAAAATGATTAATCTATGTGTTGGAGAGATTTCTAAAACGAAAGTTCTTTTGATGTATATAGATGGTATTGCTGATTTAGATAAAGTGAATCATCTTAAAGAAAGAATTAAATCGCTCAAAGTTGATTCCATTACTGACTCTAATGTATTAATTCAAATAATAGATGATTATCAAAATTCACCATTTCCTCAATTTTATACGACTGAAAGACCAGATGTAGCCGTATCAAAATTATATGCTGGGAAGATCATTGGACTTGTAGATGATAGTCCGAATATTTTTTGCACCCCTTCTACATTCTTTGATTTTTTTGAATCAACAGATGACTATAACCAGCGTTGGATCATGGGGACTATGGTTAGGATTTTGCGATATATGGCTTTATTTATTACATTAATTCTTACAGCATTTTATGTTTCAATCTGTACATTTCATTACGAAATGATCCCACAATCCCTACTTCAGAGCATTATGCAATCTAGAAGTAGAGTTCCCTTTCCTCCTTTAGTCGAAGCAATATTTCTAGAAATTGTTATTGAACTGCTTAGGGAGGCTGGTGCAAGGCTTCCTACAAAAATAGGGCAAACAATTGGAATCGTTGGCGGTATTGTTATTGGACAAGCAGCTGTAGAAGCTGGAATTACAAGTAATATCTTAATTATTGTTGTTGCTATATCAGCCATTGCTTCGTTCATCGTCCCTAGTTATATTATGAGTGCTTCGATACGAATCGTAAGGTTTTTATTTATATTAATGGCTGGGTTTTTAGGGAATATTGGAATTTTCTTCGTTTTAGGAATACTGACCATTCATTTAACAGGTTTGACAAATTTAAAGTCGCCTTATTTTATGCCAATTTCACCAACCTTTGTCAAAGATTGGATGGATAGTATTGTGAGAGGGCCTTTTTACAAAATAAGGAAAGCTCAAACAAAGATGCATTACAAAGGTGATCGAGAAAGGAATTGATGGTGATCATATGAAGGAACGACTTCATCCACTTCAACTATCTATCTTAATTTACATGATGCAAAATGGACTTGTCCTATATAGCTTACCTCGAGTAATGGCAGAATACTTTGGGACCAACGGGTGGATAAGTATCTTTTTTATATTTATACTCGTAAATTTTAATATTTTTATGATTGTGATGATTTATAAACTAGGAAAAGGTCGTTCCGTATTTGAAATCATTGAGGCAACTGTTCCAAAATGGATTATGTTCCCCATCTATTTGTTTATTATTGGCGTTTGGGTTGGAATAGCAAGCATGGTGATGAGATTATATATCAATATTTTTAAAATGATGTTCTTTCCCGCTTTACCAGTTTCGATCTTTATCATTCTTTTTACTTTATTAAGTTTTCAATTATTACGGGGTGGAATTTACAAATTCACTAAAGCCATAGCACTTTTATTTTGCTTTGTAATACCGATGATTTTTTTAATTTTCTACCTTTTTCCAGAATTTAATTTTTCACGTTTTACTACTTTCTTTTTTAAAGGTCAGACTGATTTTCTCAAAGGATCACTTCAAGTTTACTCAGCGTTTTTAGGTATTGAAGTTTCAATTCTTTTTTTTCCAATGGTAGAAAAAAAATGGACAAAGGCCCTTTTTATTGGAAACTTTATGTCGATGTTAATCTATGTCATTATCCTATTTGTTAGTTTTGGGTTTTTTAGCTTTGATCAAATATTAAATGATATTTATCCTGTAATGACACTGTTTGAATATACTGAGGTTTCTTTTCTTTCAAGAGCCGAGAATCTATGCTTTTCTGTTTTTGCCTTTAAAATATTATCAACTGTAGTCATATATTACTGGGGCTCACAACAATTTTTAGGAAATATGTTCAAAAAATTGAAGCCCACTATTTGGATTTTAGTAATCTTAGCAAGTGGTTTTATACTTGCGTTGTTGCCGGATTCAGTAATAGATGTTGAACAGTGGTTAAATTGGTTGAGTTATTGTGGAATTGGCATAGCATGGCTCTTACCTATCATTGTATTGTTTATCCTTTTTATTGAGATTATTAGAAACCTAATTAATCGGGAGACAGCTAATGCAAAATAAAATTACTGTATTAATCGCAATATGCTGTTTATTTTTAACAAGTTGTGGAACTAGTAACGTTATTGAAGATTTAGCAATACTACAAGCTGGCGCTTACGATTTGTCGGAGAACGAAGAAAATCCTATCATAACAACAGTCCTTTTTCCTACAGTTTCAAAAGAAGGAAAATTCGGTACTCAAACGCTAACTGTATCCGGAAAGTCATCACATGATACTTTTATCAAACTTCAAAATCTAACGAACTTGAAGTTAGTCGGAGGACAAGGATCGATCATATTCGGAGAAAAATTGGCAAAAAAAGGACTGATAAATATCGTTAAATCCTTTACAAGGGATCCTGAATTCGGAACCCGAGTTAAATTTGCTATTGTGGAAGGCAAAGGAGAAGAACTTCTAAAAAAGAAAATAGCTTCGGTTCCAGATGTGTCTGAATATTTATATACATTCATTGATAAATTAGGTAAGCAAAACAAAATTTTAAATACTGATAAATATCGTTTTTTAAGGGATTATTACGATGACGGAATCGATCCAGTTTTACCTGTTTTTTCATATGAAGGTGAAAACATAGCATTAAAAGGATTAGGCACTTTTAGAGGCGATCAATATGTTAGGTTACTTCCATTAAGTGAAGCACAAATACTAAATTTTATAAATGACGATATTAATAATGGAAGTTTAATGATTAACATAAAAGATTCAGGAAAAATCGATCAGTTAATGTTAAGCAATATAAATTCTAAAAATGATAAAAAAGTAAACATCAACAAATTTACAAATACAACAGTTGTAATCAATTTATATTTAAAAGGAAGTATCCTTGAATACACAGGAACAATGGATTTGAGTAAAGAAAAAAATCAAAAAAAATTGGAGAAACAAGTCGAAAATTACTTAAAAACCAATTCAAAAAAACTTCTAAAAATATTACAAAAAGAACAGACAGACCCGATTGGAATGGGAACATTAGTACGTAATCACGTATCATATGAAAGATGGAACAAGATGGATTGGAATAAGGTATACAAAAACATAGATTACAAAGTAAATGTAAAAGTAGATATGACGAATACAGGGAAATCTAAATAAAACAAAAACGGCTCCGAAGTTTGGGGCCGGTTTTTTGTGACTTCGAAATTATGATCTGCTAGACGGATTGGGTAGTCTTTTTATTTTATTACTTTGGTCAGGTCTTTGTTGGCTCTCAAACACAGACCTGTGCTCACTAAATTGGTTTGGCAAGCAAAAAGTCCCACACTAATTATCAAGTACTGACAAATTTATTTCCATTATTTTGCGTAATTTTTCTCGGTCAGGATCAGTCTTAACCATTACACGAAATCCAATTATTGCATTAATAAAATAATAAGATAATTCTTTTGCATCTAATTTCTTAGAAAGTTCTCCCATTCTTTGACCTTCTAGTATAATGTCATGTATTAACTGCTCTGTAAAACCCCAACTTTGAAGAACCCAATCTCTTGCTTCTAAATCATGTTTTGCTAACTCAACCGCAGTATTCACTATTAAACATCCAGTAGGTAATTCTTCCTGTTTGTCAATTGACAATTCGAAAAATACTTGGATCGCTTCTTTGGCCGAACGGGTATTAGCTAGCTCCTTTATAAGCGTTTGCTGCGAAAACTCAATATAACGCTCTAATGATTTAAAATATAATGATTGTTTATCGCCAAAAGTGTCATACATACTCCCTTTGTGTATGCCCATATGCGAGACAAGATCTTGCATAGATGTCTTTTCGTAACCTTGTTCCCAAAATAACCGCATAGCTTTAAGTAGAACAGCATCTACTTCAAATTCCTTTGACCTTGCCATTTTACTATTCAACCTCCTTAATTTAAAAATAAACTAAATATGAGAATCGATAATTTCTTTATTATAAGTGTGTTGATTTAAAACTACTTAAGATTGGACTATTCTTATTTTGCCATTTCTAAATCCATCTAGTATTATACCCAATATTTGTAATTATTTCATATATATGGATAAAATACAGTAGCTATAAATAAAAGAAAAGGACTAATGGAATCCATCAGCCCTTAATTATTTTTAAATTAGTTTATTTAATCGGCTTTCTTATTACAACACGTTCATCAATTTCACTTACATGAAAATCATCTTTTGTAGGAATCCTATTTTCATCGTTAAATTTGATCACCGTTTTACACTCCCTGCTCAGTTTATTTTCAAATCTTTATTTTAGTATTTAATAGATTACTAATTTGATTATTCAACTGTAACTGATTTTGCAAGATTACGAGGTTTATCAACATCACAACCACGATGTAGTGCAGCATAGTAAGAAATTAATTGTAATGGTACTACTGAAAGGATTGGAGATAATTCTTCTTGTACTCTTGGTAAAATGAAGCGATCGCCTTCCATGTTTAATCCTTCCATTGAAATGATACAAGGGTTAGCACCGCGAGCAACAACCTCTTTCACATTTCCACGAATGTTTAAGTTTACTGATTCTTGTGTTGCTAATGCGAAGATTGGAGTTCCTTCTTCGATTAGAGCAATTGTACCATGTTTTAACTCTCCACCAGCAAATCCTTCTGCTTGGATGTAAGAAATTTCTTTTAGTTTTAATGCGCCTTCTAGGCAAACGAAGTAATCTACGTTACGGCCGATGAAGAATGCATTGCGAGTTGTAGCTAAATATTCTGTAGCAATTTTTTCAAACTCGTCTTTTTGGTTTGTAATTGATTCCATTGCATTTGCTACAATTCCAAGTTCTTTAACTAGGTTAAAGTTAACTGTTTTTCCTTTTTCTTTTGCAAGAGCATTTGCAACAATTGCAAGTACTGCTAATTGTGCAGTGTAAGCTTTCGTTGATGCAACAGCGATTTCAGGACCTGCGTGTAAAGCAAGAGTGAACTCAGCCTCACGTGATAATGTTGATCCAGGAACGTTTGTAATTGTAATTGCTTTATGACCTAATTTATTTGTTTGAACTAAACAAGCTCGGCTATCAGCAGTTTCACCACTTTGTGAAATATAAATAAATAATGGTTTTTCTGAAAGTAATGGCATATTGTAAGAGAATTCACTTGCAACATGTACTTCTACAGGAACTCCCGCCATTTTTTCAATAAACTGTTTTCCTACAAGGCCAGCATGATAACTAGTTCCACAAGCAACAATATATAATCTGTCAGCTTCTGCTAATGCTGCTTTAATTTCTGAGTTGATTACAAGCTCTCCGTTTTCATCTTGGTACTTTTGGATAATATTACGGATTACTAAAGGTTGCTCATCTGTTTCTTTTAACATGAAATGAGGATAAGTTCCTTTTTCGATATCGCTAGCATCAATTTCTGCTGTATATGGAGAACGTTCTTTAATATTTCCGTTAAGGTCCATTAATTGAACATGATCTTTCGTAACGACAATAACCTCTTTATCCATTAATTCAATAAATTGATCAGTAATTTGTAACATTGCCATTGCATCCGATGCAATAACATTAAACTCTTCACCAACACCAACTAGTAATGGACTTTTGTTTTTTGCTACATAAATTACGTCATCGTTTTGTTTATCTAATAATGCAATTGCATAAGAACCTTTAAGAAGCTTAAGTGTTTCTCTGAAAGCATCAAGTACAGATAATCCTTTTTTAATATTAAGTTCAACTAACTGAACAATAACTTCAGTATCTGTATCACTTGTAAATTCAATATCATTTAAATAATCGTTTTTTAATTGTACATCGTTCTCGATAACGCCATTGTGAACAAGTGTAAAACGTTCAGTAGAGCTCTGATGAGGATGTGCATTACGTTTACTTGGCGCACCATGCGTCGCCCATCTAGTATGACCAATACCAACATTTCCGTCCGCTTTTGAAGGAATTGACTTACGTAATACAGCAATTCTACCTTTTTCTTTATAAACTTCTACACCATTGTCAGTTAAAAGAGAAATCCCAGCAGAATCGTAACCACGATACTCTAATTTCTCTAAACCTTTTAATAAAATTTCTTTCGCATTATCATTTCCAATATATCCAACGATTCCACACATAATTACTATTGCTTAGTAAGTCCAAAAACAAGACATACAAAATGTATAGGAATGGAACGCTGTTTTCCTAACCGTTTAACTACTATTTAATTTTCTATTCCCTCGTCATGTTTCATAATGGTAGAGGACTTACAAGCAATATCCACCTACCTTTCATATTCCGCTCATTAGCGAGTTCATTTTTTTGTTTTAAACGGTGTATCAGATTATTTACGTTTGTGCACACAGTCACCCATGTGTTTTTCATAAATAATTTCGGTTGTGATACAGCAACCGGGAGTCATCCGCCGAAACTTCGATAAAACTCCACCTCGTCAACTACACATTCACGTCTAGTGTAGTTCTGGCGCTTTTTTAATACTTTATTATTTCTATACTCCTTTCCTGTTAGGAAAACAATAAAACAACTATACTATACTGTATTAAAAATGGTCAACAAGAATATGATGAAAAAAAATATAGAATAGCTGTATATAACAAAAATATGCATAGACTTACACAAAAGTGCTCATCAATGCATATTTTTTTAATTTATTTTATTCGCCAACTTCTTCTTTTACAACAGCAACAATACGTTCTACATATTGTTTACATTCTGCCTCAGAAGGAGCCTCAGCCATTACACGAATAAGAGGCTCAGTACCAGAAGGACGAACTAAAATACGACCATTGCCGTTCATTTCTTCCTCTACTTCTGAAATGGTTGCTTTAATGCGCTCGTTATTTAGTGCTTCATTTTTATCTGTAACGCGAACATTAATTAATAATTGTGGATACTTTTTCATTTCTCCAGCTAATTGTGATAAAGTTTTACCTGATTCTTTAACAATGCTTACAAGCTGAATAGCACTTAACATGCCGTCACCAGTCGTAATATGATCTAAAAAGATGATGTGTCCAGATTGCTCGCCGCCAAGATTGAAGCCATTTTTTCTCATCTCTTCCATTACGTAACGGTCCCCAACACCTGTAACTGCACTTTTCATCCCATTCATTTCTACTGCTTTATAGAAGCCTAAGTTACTCATAACAGTTGATACGATTGTATTTTGTTTTAAACGGCCTTTTTCATTTAAGTATTTTGCACAAATATACATTATTTGGTCACCGTCAACGATTTCACCATTTTCATCAATTGCAATTAGACGATCTCCGTCTCCATCAAATGATAAACCGATGTCAGCACCTTTTTCTTTTACAAGAGCTGCTAAAGCTTCTGGGTGTGTAGAACCTACACCATCATTTATATTAAATCCATTAGGATTCGTTCCCATTGTAACAATATCTGCTTCTAAATCTGCGAATAAATATGGCGCTAATGAAGAAGTGGCACCGTGTGCACAATCTAGAGCTACTAATAGACCTGAGAAATCTTCATCAATTGTATTTTTCAGGAATTGTAGGTATTTTTGCCCACCTTCAAAATAATCACTAACTTGACATAAATCATTTCCAGTTGGTCTTGGTAGACGATCTACTTCTGCATCCATTAGTTCTTCAATTTCATCTTCTTGCTCATCCAACAATTTAAAACCGTCTGGACCAAAAAACTTAATCCCATTATCTGCAACAGGATTATGTGAAGCTGAAATCATAACACCAGCTTGTGCTCCAAGAGCTCTTGTTAAATAGGCAACACCTGGAGTAGAAATTACACCTAATCTCATAACTTCAGCACCAATTGATAATAAACCTGCAACTAGTGCTCCTTCAAGCATATGTCCTGAAACACGTGTGTCACGCCCAACAATAATTTTAGGTTTGACATTATTTTTTGTTAAAACATAACCGCCACAGCGTCCAATTTTATATGCTAATTCAGGAGTTAACTCTTTATTTGCAACTCCTCGTACACCATCTGTACCAAAATATTTACCCATTTTAACTCTCCTTCTAATTCGATGACTGTCCTACATCGCCTGAATTCTCATTTTCATTTTCATCAGCTTGAGCAGATTTTTTATCAGTAATTTCAATCGTTATTGTATCAAACTCTAAACTATATTTAACTCCCTTTGGACCGGTAATAGTAAGCGCTACATCTCTGGTTCCTGGATCCAGTCCATTCACTTTTGCAGTAATGTTCAAGTCACTTGGATCAATTGCATCCAAGTCTTCTTTAAATCCTTTAGCTGTAACTTCTACTTTACCTAAAGAGGGCTTTATAAACTTATACTCATATTGATTATTTTCACCCACTAATTTAATAGGGATATTACTAAATTTCTTTTCTATTTCTTCATCAAAATTTACGTCTACATTAATCGTGCTTGATTCAACTCTAAATGCTCCATTTGGAGTAGGTACATTAACTTCATATGTGCCACTTTTATCAAATGAAGATACGTCTACTGGCACTACTATAGGTCCACTAAACTTGTCCAACCAATCTTTAGATGCATAAATTCTAAGTGAATCAACTTTACTAGTAAGACTACTTAGCTTTAAACCATCCTTAAGTGTTCCTGTTTGCACTAACTTAATCGGGAAGCTAGCACTTTCGGAAACAATTGGGACAGTTACTTCAACTTTTCTTGGATTTGTAACAAACGGAAGTTGAACACCTTTTTTATTGAATAATTTAACAGGTAACACCTGACTAAATGTCTGATTTGCATCAGTAACATCCACACCAACGCTTGCATATGACACTTGTGATACTTCATCTCTGGATCCTACTATTGTAACTAAACCTGGTTTAACAATAGCATTCTCTGCTTTATATCCATGTTTAATCTCTTTTTCATTTAAATAAGCAACTTTAACTGAAACTGATTTTTCAATTTTTTCATTAATTGTGACCCTAACTGTTCTTGGTTTAATCGTTGCTTTTATTTTATCTGAAATATTTCTAATTTTTAAAGGAACTTCATATGTACCTAAAGCGTAAGAAGTTAGATCCAAATACACTTCGAAATCCTTCTTCATTTCAGCAGATTTTACAATACTATTAGGTCCATCTAATTGCACAGAAACATCTTTTGGAACACCAGTTACAATTAGATTGCGCTGATCATAAATAGGTGTTACAGGTACTTCTTTTACTAATTCTTTATTATTAACAAACGGTATGTCTCCTAATCCCGAAGTACTTGATTGTGGAACAAGATTGACAGACATAAAAAGTAATAATGTTACTAATAAAGCGATCCCTCTTAAAATCCAACGATTATCCATAAAGTTATCCATTACGCTTCACCTTCCAATTCCATTTAGATGTAGTGGACTCTTCTGGTGATTTCAGCTCAGTATTTAATAAATTTATAAGCTCGTCTTTTGATAATTCTCTGTATAGATTTCCATTCCTCGCTACTGAAACCGCACCTGTTTCCTCGGAAACTACAATTGTAATACTGTCAGTAACTTCACTAATACCAACTGCAGCTCGATGCCTCGTTCCTAATTCCTTTGAAATAAATGCACTCTCAGACAAAGGTAAATAACAGGCTGCTGCCGTAATCTTTTCACCTTGTATAATTACCGCCCCGTCATGTAAAGGTGTATTTGGAATAAAAATATTAATCAATAATTCTGATGATAAATTAGCATTCATTCTAATACCGGACTCTATATAGTCACCCATACCTGTTTGTCTCTCAAATGAAATAAGTGCACCGATTCTTCGTTTAGCCATGTATTCAGTGGCTTTTGCAATATTCTCAACAATATCATTTCGGTCATTAAACCCGTTACCTGTTGTTCTAGAGAAGAATCGACCACGTCCAAGTTGTTCTAGTGCTCTCCTTAATTCTGGTTGAAAGATAATAATAACCGCTAAGAATCCCCATGTTAGTGCTTGATCCATTAAAAATTGTAAAGTATGCAGTCCAAATAGGCTACTTAATACTTTTACGACAATAATGATTGTGACACCCTTTAAAAGTTGGACAGCCTTCGTCCCTTGAATAATGATAATTAATCTATATATAACAAACCAAACTATTAGTATATCTAATCCATTCTGTAAATACTGTAAAAAATTTATATTTAAAGAAGGCATCTTTTACCCTCCAAATTCTATAGAATAAAACTGTATCTTGAGTATTATACCATATTTTTGCAATACACAAAATTTATGAGTTATTAAATATATTAACAATACTTTAACGTCTATTTTAGTTAGATTAAACATCATTACAGTACTATTTACGTTGACTCTCTATAATAATAGAAGGAATGACCTAAATTTTTATGTGATTTTGAAGTTTTCTCAATGACAATTCTTCAAAGTTTATTGATAAAAAAAGAAGCTAGCACATGCTAGCTTCAGTAGATGAAAAAAAGGATTTCAACTAAACGACTTAAATTTACTCTCTTAAAGTGAATTTTATTTTATAGTAACTTTTCTCCTAATAATGAGCCGATCAATGCAACAGCTACGATAGCTGTTCTATTTCTTTCATCTAATATTGGATTAACTTCTACGAATTCAATTGAAGTAATAATATCAGCATCAGATAACATTTCCATCGCTAAATGACCTTCTCTATAAGTAATTCCTCCAGGAACAGGTGTACCAACTCCAGGAACGTGAATTGGATCTAGACCATCAAGATCTAATGATAAGTGTACACCATCACACTCTTTCAAGTGGTCAATGCTTTCTTCCATTACTTTCGTCATTCCTAATTTATCAATTTCATGCATTGTATAAACTTTAATTCCTAATTCTTTAATAATTGCTCTTTCGCCTTCATCAAGATCACGTGCTCCAATAATGATTACGTTCTCAGGTTTTACTTTAGGGAAGTAACCACCTATTTTCGTTAATAAATCGTGACCATGTCCTAAAGAAACAGCTAAAGACATACCATGAATATTACCAGAAGGAGATGTTTCAGCAGTATTTAAATCACCATGTGCATCAAACCAGATTAATCCTAAATTATTATAATGTTTTGATACACCTGCTAGTGTACCAATCGCAATACTATGATCTCCACCAAGTACTAGTGGCATTCTGTTTCTTTTAATAACTTCATCCACTTCTACTGCAAGCTTTTCACATGTTTCTTTTACTGATTTTAAGTTTTTTAAGTTATGTTCTGAATTATCTTCTTTAACTGGTGTACGTTCTACTAAGATGTCGCCTAAGTCTTCTACTTGATAAGACATTCTTTCAATACGTTCGTGTAGTTGTGCATATCTAATTGCACTTGGCCCCATGTCTACTCCACGTCTAGTTTGTCCTAAATCTAATGGTACCCCAATAATTGAAATATCTTTTAACATTTTTATTTCCCCCATCAACTAAATTCATAAAAGTAAACGCTTACTTTAGTTTGAAAAAATATAACTTTTCGACTATTAAAGTTATTAATTATATTAATAGTTTAAATCTTTTGAATCAAATGGGTCAACTCAACATTTTTTTGTATACATATGCATTTTTAGCTTTTAAATTGCTATATTATATGATTATATACAACAAAAAACCTTAGTCAAATGACTAAGGTTTAACTTTATGTATATTGGTGGAGCCTAGCGGGATCGAACCGCTGACCTCCTGCGTGCAAGGCAGGCGCTCTCCCAGCTGAGCTAAGGCCCCACTATTTAAGTATATGCGAATGGAGCGGAAGACGGGGCTCGAACCCGCGACCCCAGCCTTGGCAAGGTTGTATTCTACCACTGAACTACTTCCGCACATAAAAAAAAAGAGTGAGCCATGAAGGATTCGAACCTTCGACCCTCTGATTAAAAGTCAGATGCTCTACCTACTGAGCTAATGGCTCGTAATAAATTACGATAAAATAAAAAAATGGCTGGGCTACCTGGATTCGAACCAGGGCATGACGGAATCAAAATCCGTTGCCTTACCGCTTGGCTATAGCCCAACAATAAATGGTGGAGGGGGACGGATTCGAACCGCCGAACCCACAGGGAGCGGATTTACAGTCCGCCGCGTTTAGCCACTTCGCTACCCCTCCGGTATTTATTAAATTAGATGGTGGAGGATGACGGGCTCGAACCGCCGACCCCCTGCTTGTAAGGCAGGTGCTCTCCCAGCTGAGCTAATCCTCCGTAATAAAATGGTGACCCGTACGGGACTCGAACCCGTGTTACCGCCGTGAAAGGGCGGTGTCTTAACCGCTTGACCAACGGGCCAGTACAACTTTTCCTAAGCTTCCAACCGGGCTCGAACCGGTGACCTCTTCCTTACCATGGAAGTACTCTGCCTGCTGAGCTATGGAAGCATTAAGTTAAAAATGGCTCCGCAGGTAGGGTTCGAACCTACGACCACTCGGTTAACAGCCGAGTGCTCTACCACTGAGCTACTGCGGAATAATCTTAGAACCAAGCGACGTTCTACTC
>NZ_NUGT01000022.1 GCF_002574545.1 Bacillus sp. AFS055030 | reverse complement strand
TGTTTAGTTTTCAAAGATCACTTTATCGCTCTTTAGGCGACTTAAACATCTTAACATTTTCTTTCGAATGTTGTCAATGTTTTTTTAAAAGTTTTTTTCGTTGTTGTTTCGAATTAACGTGACAACGTTTAATAATATAACACCTATAAAAACAAAATACAATACCTAAATTTAAATTCTTTTTATTCAGATAGTTTATAGCAGATTCCAATAAATAAATGATGTCCTTATTCTTTTAAAAAGATACATCAAATCATAAAAAAACTGGCTAAAAGTATTCCTTTAGCCAGTTAATTATAAAATCTTATTTATGTCTCATTAATGGGAACAGTAGAACGTCACGGATTGAAGGAGAATTAGTTAGCAACATAACTAATCGATCAATACCTATTCCAAGACCACCAGTTGGTGGCATACCATGTTCTAATGCTTCGATGTAATCATCATCCATCATATGTGCTTCATCATTACCAAGCTCACGTTCTTTTAGCTGTGCTTCAAAACGTTCTTTTTGGTCAATTGGATCATTTAACTCTGTAAATGCGTTAGCATGTTCACGCGCCACAATAAATAACTCAAAACGATCAGTAAAACGTGGATCGTCAGCATTCTTTTTCGCTAGCGGTGAAATTTCAACAGGGTGACCATAAATAAATGTAGGTTGAATTAATGTTTCTTCAACTTTTTGTTCAAAGAATTCGTTAATAATATGACCAACAGACATATTCTCGTTAATTTCAACATTATGTTCTTTAGCATATTCTCTTGCTTGCTCAACTGACATCTCTGGCCAGAAATCTACTCCACAAGCTTCTTTAATCGCATCTACCATATGAAGTCGAGTCCATTTTGGCTCTAGGTTCACCGTATACTCACCATAAGGAATAGTTGTAGTACCTAATACTTCTTTAGCAATATGAGCGATTAGATTCTCAGTAAGTTCCATGATATCAGCATAATCAGCATAAGCTTCATATAATTCAATCATCGTAAACTCTGGGTTATGGCGAGTAGAAATACCTTCATTACGGAATACTCGACCAATTTCATAAACTTTTTCAAGTCCACCTACAATTAGTCGTTTTAAGTGTAGCTCAATTGCAATACGCATATATAATTCCATATCAAGCGCGTTATGATGAGTGATAAATGGTCTTGCAGAAGCTCCTCCTGCAATAGCATGTAACATAGGAGTTTCAACTTCTAAATAACCTTGGCTATCTAAATAACGTCTCATAGATTGGATAATTTTACTGCGAGCAATAAATGTTTGTCGGCTGTCCATATTCATTAAATCTAAATATCTTTGACGGTAACGTTGCTCAACATCTTGTAAACCATGGAATTTATCAGGAAGTGGCAATAACGCTTTTGAAAGGAATGTATATTCTTTAACTTTAATAGATAATTCCCCTACATTCGTTTTGAATACCACACCAGTAACACCTACAATATCACCTAAATCAGTAATATCAAAGATTTCATATTGTTCTTCGCCTACAGCATCTTTACGTACATAAATTTGAACTTGTCCATTTAAATCTTGAACATGTGCAAATCCAGCTTTACCTTTACCACGTTTAGTCATTACTCGACCTGCAAATGAAACAACAATTGCTTTTTCTTCTAATTCTTCCTTAGAAAACTGGTCAAATTGTGCTAATAGATCACTTGAAGAATGTGTGCGCACAAACTTCTTACCGAATGGATCGATACCTTTTCCTTCAAGTGTTTTTAATTTCTCCCTACGTATAAGGGCTTGATCATTTAATTCTTCGTGACTCATTTTCTCAACTCCACGTCATTATTCAATAAATATTTAAATACAATATGATTTTAATAGAAAAACTGCCAGTAATTCGATCTGGCAGTTTTGTTTACTATAACTTATTATATTTTGTCAAGTTAAACCTGTCAAACTTACAAAGCTTGAGCAGCTTTCATTTTTACTTCCACTTCATTAACGTATGTTGTTAATACTTCGACCATTTGAGCACGAGTACTAACTTCATTAATTTGATTACGGACTAATGCAGTACCTTTCAAGCCTTTTAAATACCATGCAGCATGTTTTCTCATTTCCATTACAGCTACATGTTCATTTTTCAAATTAATTAATCGATCTAAATGCAATAAACATACATCAATTTTTTCACGCGGTTCTGGTTCTGGCATTAACACTCCAGATTCCAAATATTTAACTGTACGATAAATCATCCATGGATTCCCTAATGCAGCTCGGCCAATCATTACGCCATCACAGCCTGTTTCGTCTAACATACGCTTGGCATCTTGAGGAGTCTCTACATCGCCATTACCGATTACCGGAATCGAAACCTGATTTTTAACTTCTTTAATCCAACTCCAATCAGATTTCCCTTCATACATTTGATATCGCGTTCTTCCGTGGATTGCAACTGCTTTTCCACCTGCTGCTTCAACTGCTTTTGCATTATCTACTACATAAATATGATCATCATCCCATCCAAGACGCATTTTAACGGTAACTGGTTTACTTACATTCTGTGCTACAGCATATACCATTTCATGAATTTTATTAGGGTCTAAAAGCCATTTAGCTCCTGCGTCTACTTTTGTAATCTTAGGAACAGGACATCCCATATTAATATCAATAATATCTGCATTCGTATTTTCGTCAACGTACTTAGCAGCTTCAACTAATGTTGATTTTTCACCACCAAAAATTTGTAAGCTTAATGGCTTTTCACGTTCATCCATATAAAGCATATTTAATGTCCTTTTATTATTGAGGAGAATAGCTTTATCACTTATCATTTCTGCGCATACTAAGCCTGCACCAAATTCTTTTACAATTAAGCGGAAAGCAGAGTTACAAACTCCGGCCATCGGTGCTAATACGACGGGATTCTTCATCTCGATGTCACCAATTTTCAGCACATCCCATCCTCCTTCTAATACAATTTAAATCTATATTGATAATTCCTCGACACTCACCTTTAATTGTTTTGCACATTCATGCAAAAACTGTTCTGTTGGCATACGATTTCCTCGCTCAACTTCACCTAACACTGAAACAGAAACTCCAAGGTTTTTTGCAAAGCCTTCTTGGGTATAACCTTTTAATTTTCTAAAAGCCCTAATCCGTCTACCCCACTTTTCAGCTTCCATAATCGAACTCCTTTATCCTCTAAAAATTTAGTTTCAACCTTAATTGTTTGGTTAATTTCTTTTAAGGGGATTAATACAAAGCTTCTTTCAAACATTCTTGGGTGTGGTATTCTTAGGTGCTCAACTTCTATATCTTCGTGATTATAGAGTAAAATGTCAAGGTCTATTGTTCTTGGACCCCAACGCAACTCCCTTTTTCTACCAAGAAAATGTTCAATTCCTTGTGTAACATCAAGTAATTGGTGTGGTGTCAAATTGGTAGAAATTTTAATAACAAGATTTAGAAATGGATCTTGGTCAACGTATCCTACTGGGTCTGTTTCATAGATAGAAGATATTTGTTCTACTTGAATATCGGGATGATTCGCTAATTCCCTAATTGCCTTTGTAAGAAAACCTTCTCGATCGCCTATATTCGTTCCTAAACTTAGAAATGCTTCATTTTTCATATGCGACCTCTTGTTATTTCAACTGCTACAAAATCATAATGTCCTGGTATTGGTGGATCTGGTTTTACGACTTTTACAGTACATTGTTGAATTAAATTGTATGTAGTTAATATTTGTTTGGCAATTTCTTCAGCTACTGATTCAACTAAATCATAAGACTGACCTTGAACTACTTCTTGGCAGGTTTTAAATAAGTCTGCGTAACTTACTGAATACGCCAAATCATCCGTTTCTCCTGCTTTTTTTGTGTCTAATTCGACAATTAAATCAACATTAAATCGTTGCCCTAATGTTTTCTCCTCTTTAAATACACCATGGTATCCATAAAATCTCATACCTGTTACATAAATTTTATCCATTTTTTACTCCTATCTTTAACATCGCATCCATCATTTTAGTCATACGAGAAATCGCTAATACATCGTGTACTCGCACGATTTCACAGCCTTTCGTAATACCTAAACAGACTGTAGCCCCTGTACCTTCCATTCGTTCATGTACTTCAGTTCCAAGAACCTCCCCAATGAACCTTTTTCGAGAAGTACCAAGTAACACTGGGTAATCCAATGCTTTGATTTGCTCCATTTGGTTTAAAACTTCTAAATTCTGCTCAGCTGATTTCGCAAAACCAACACCTGGATCTAATATAATCATTTCGTCCTTAACGCCTGCACGTTTTGCAATCTGAATACTTTCTACTAAATCACAGACGAGATCGCTCATTAAACTATAATAGTTTTCATCTGTTCGATTGTGCATTAAGCAAATAGGTACATTGTACGCTGCAGCCACCTCAGCAATTTTGGGATCTTTCTTTGCTCCCCACACATCATTAATGATTGTGGCTCCTGCTTCAACTGCTTGCTTTGCTACTTCAGATTTATATGTATCAATTGAAATTGGGACATCAATTTCTTTAGCTAGCGCTGTAATAATTGGAACTACTCTTCTTAACTCTTCTTCTACATCAACTGTGGCAGCACCTGGTCTTGTCGATTCCCCACCAACATCGATAATTTTTGCTCCATCAGCAATTAACTTCTTTGCATGTTGAATTGCTAATTCAATTTCGTTGTATCGACCACCATCAGAAAATGAGTCCGGAGTTACGTTTAATATCCCCATCACAATTGTTTCATTTTGAATTGGTAATGAGTAATTTCCACAAATCAAAGGTTTCGTTGCTCTTCTCACACTTGTTCACTTCTTTCCATTTCATTCATGCTTAATAAGGTTTTTCGGTAAAGCCTATAATCCTTTTGCAATTCCTTTATTACACTATTTTCACTAACATTAAAGATGCGCTCACCAATTGTAGTAATTGGAATAATCTCTTGAATTGAGTTTGAAATAAATATTTCATCTGCATTTAGCAGCTGTTGCTCCGTGTAGAAGCCCTCTTCAACCGTAATTCCTTTTAATTTAGCCCAATGAATTACAAACTGTCGGGTGATCCCATTTAAGATTCCTGTATCAACATGTGGTGTATATAATCGGTCTTGTTTAATAAAGAAGAGATTTGAAACGATACCTTCTGAAAGAAACCCATCTTTGTTTAAAAAGATTCCTTCTATTCTTGGTGAGTTACCAATCTCTTTTTTCCCGATTATATTATTTAAATAATGATGAGACTTTAATCGCTCTTTTCCTTCAGGAGAGTTTCGAGGGGTATTTAGTATTACCCCTTCTTTCTCTAAAATATTACTTTCATGCATAGGTTTAATAAAAATGATTGTATTTGGATTCGAATATACACCAGTGTATAAGCCTATTTCACCGTCACCCGCTGAAACATTCAAACGGATATACGCATCTTGTAAGTCATTTAATTCAATTAACTGATTTAAAATCGTTTGTATTTCCTCATCTAGCAAATTCCACTCGATATTTAGGTTTAATAACGATTTTCTTAAACGCTTTAAATGATCAAATAATAAAAATGGATGCCCATTGTAAATCCGAAAAGTTTCAAATACTCCTAAACCATATAAAAAGCCATGATCAAACGGAGAAATTTTCACTTCATGATCATTCAAGAATTCTCCATTAAAATATAGTTTCATACTGTACTCCTAGCCGGTTTGTATGCTTGTAAAAAGTTTCTAAGCATTTCTTTACCGAATTGAGACATAATCGATTCCGGATGAAATTGTACTCCTTCAATCGGCAATGTCTTATGTTTTAAAGCCATAATTTCTCCTTCATTCGTCCAAGCTGTTATTTCAAGCTCCTCAGGGAATGTTTCTTTTTTAACGATTAAAGAGTGATAACGTGTCACGTCAATCGGCGAAGGTAAGTCATTAAACAATCCTAATCCTTCATGCGTTATTGCCGATGTTTTTCCGTGCATTAAGCGTTCTGCACGAACTACGTCACCTCCAAATACTTGAGCGATTGATTGGTGTCCTAAGCATACACCCAAAATTGGAATTTTCCCGGCAAAGTGTTCAATTGCTTTTAAACTAATTCCAGCTTCATTTGGTGTACAAGGTCCTGGTGAAATCATCAAATAAGATGGGGCTAATGCTTCGATTTCTTCTAAAGTTATTTCATCATTTCGTTTAACAATTAACTCTTCACCTAATTCGCCTAAATATTGAACTAGATTATAGGTAAATGAATCATAGTTATCAATCATTAATATCATTTTACATTCCCACCCAACTTTGCTTTTTCTTCACTTACTTTCTTAGCTGTCCATAAAGCTTGAGCTTTCTTCAGGCTTTCTAAATACTCATGTTTTGGATTAGAATCAATAACAATACCAGCACCAGCTTGTACAAATGCTTGCTGGTCTTTTGTAATCATTGTTCGAATCGTTATGTTTAACTCCATATCTCCAGTAAAGCTAATCCATCCTACAGAACCTGTATAAATGCCACGCTTGGTTGGCTCTAGTTCTTCAATAATTTCCATCGTGCGGATTTTTGGTGCTCCTGTTATTGTTCCCCCGGGAAATACTGCCTTTAATAAATCAAATGAATCTTTATTCTTTTGTAACTCACCTCTTACATTAGAAACAAGGTGCATTACATGCGAATACTTTTCGATTACTAATAGTTCGTCTACTTCAACAGTGCCATATTCGCATACTCTTCCTAAATCATTGCGCTCTAAATCAACTAACATAATGTGCTCAGCTTGTTCTTTTTCATTTGAACGTAGTTCTTCCATCAGTTGTTGTTCTTCTTCAACTGTTTTACCGCGAGATCTTGTACCAGCTATTGGTCTTGTCCAAACTTCTTGATCACGTTTTGCTACTAATAGCTCCGGTGAGCAACTAACAATTTGAAACTCGTCAAAATCTAAATAGGACATATAAGGTGAAGGATTTATTTCTCTAAGCTGTTCATATATATACAGTGGATCTGTTACCAGCGTCTCAGATTGTAGTACAGATAAATTCACCTGGAATACATCCCCTGCACTAATATATTCTTTAACATTTCCTACAGCATCCGTAAATTTTTGTTCAGACATGTAAATCGTTTTTTCAATCTCTTCGGTAGAAGTTCTTCTAGATAAATCGATTTGTTCTATTTCACTAATGAAGAATTCTTCTAAAGAGTTTAGTTGTTCTTGTGCCTTAACAGCATTATTCACTTCATCGACAACGATAAAATATAATTGATTTTCTTCATGGTCATAAATAACAACTTCATGGAAAATTAATAAATAAACATCTGGAATATTGTAGACATCCTCAGCCATTGATGGTAAGTCTTCAATATAATGGTTACAGTCATATGTGAAATAACCAATTGCTCCACCTTGAAATGGTGGAAGGTCATTTCTTTTTTTTGCAGTGTATTTAGAAAGATATTCTTTTGCTAAATCAATTGGATTTCCTTCATACTCCACTTTCCCCGAGCTAACTTCGACCGTTAATTTATTACCTTTCCCATATAACTTCGCAACAGGATTAGATGCCATAATTGAATACCTACCGTCACGACCACTTTCAAGAAGTACAGCATTCTTTTTCTCTTTTGCCGTTTCTACAAAGTATTTAAAAAAAGGTGTAGTATAATTGATAACTTTTGAAAAGATTTCATAATTCACGTGAATATCCCCCTCTGATAGCACTTCTTTTTTCATTTTACACAAAAAGTAAGAAGTATACATCAAAGCATTTTATGGAAATACAAAAAACCCCTTTGCAGATTGCAAAGGGATTTTAAAATTACTCAAATTGGTATAATGCTGTACTTAAATAACGTTCTCCATTACTTGGAATAATCGCAAGTACTTTTTTACCTTTTCCAAGTTTTTTTGCAACTTGTAATGCAGCACTAATTGCAGCTCCAGAAGAAATACCAACAAGTATACCTTCTTCTTTTGCTACTTTTCTAGCTGTTTCCATTGCATCATCATTTTTGATTTGAACGATTTCATCATAAATATCCGTGTTTAATGTTTCAGGTATAAAACCTGCTCCAATACCTTGAATTTTATGCGGACCTGGTTTACCACCTGATAAAACAGGAGAGTCTTCAGGTTCAACTGCAACAATACTAATTCCAGGGTAAGCTTCTTTTAAAACAGCTCCCGCACCAGAGATTGTTCCTCCTGTACCAACTCCTGAAATAAATGCATCAAGTTGGTCTCCCATTTGTTCAACAATTTCAGGACCAGTTGTTAAACGGTGGACTTCAGGATTTGCAAGATTATTAAACTGTTGTGGAACGAAATAACCATTTTCCTTTGCTAATTCATCTGCTTTACGAATTGCTCCTCCCATTCCTTCAGGGCCTGGAGTTAGAACTAATTCTGCGCCATAGGCACGTAATAAGTTTCGTCTCTCAATACTCATTGTTTCTGGCATTACCAGAATCGATTTATAGCCTTTAGCCGCTGCTACCATCGCTAATCCAATACCAGTATTTCCACTAGTTGGTTCAATAATTGTATCACCTGGTTTTATTAAACCTTTTTTCTCTGAATCCTCAATCATCGCAAGAGCAATACGATCTTTGACACTGCTACCAGGATTCATAAATTCTAGTTTTAAGTATACTTCCGCGCTGTCCTCATCTACTAATCTGTTAAGTTTTACAATTGGAGTTCTTCCGATTAATTCATAAACTGAATTTGCAACTTTCATTCCATCCACTCCTAATCCCTAGTATATTGACCTGTTTAATATACATTATGTAAAAAACAAAAGAATCTGTCAATTACTTTCTCTTATACATAACTTGTATGAAATTCATAATAAATTATGAAAAGAAAGCTCGACAAATTCCTTCAACTTTCACCTACAATTTGTTAATTAGTTCTTTTAATTGTTCTTCTGAATAATGATAAGGTTGATTACAGAAATGACATGTTACTTCTGCTTCTCCATCCTCTTCTAATATTAATTGTAATTCTTGTTTACCAATACTTAAAAGAGCACCCTCAATTCTCTCTCTTGAGCATTGACATTGGAACTTTACATCCATCGTTTCTAAAACTTTCACTTCTTCTTTTCCTAACACTTCATATAAAATTTCTTCTGGAGTTAGGCCTTCCTCAATCAGTTTAGAAACTGGTTTAATCGTTTTTAAACGATTTTCAATTTGAGTGATACATTCTTCACTTGCACCAGGTAAAATTTGAATAATAAATCCACCACTTGCTAAGATTGAATGATCCGGGTTTACTAATACACCAACACCTACAGATGAAGGAGTTTGCTCAGATACAGCAAAATAGTAAGTAAAGTCTTCTCCAAGTTCACCTGAAACAATAGGTACTGAACCTGTGAAAGGTTCTCTCATACCAATATCTTTAACGACTGAGATTGTACCTACAGTACCAACAGCTCTAGCTACATCAATTTTTCCATGCTTATTAAGTTCAGTTTGTACATGCGGATTTTGTACATATCCTCGCACTTCACCTTTGGCATTACTATCGACTAAAATATGACCAATTGGGCCATTACCTTCAACTTTTAAAGTTAATTTTTCATCGCCTTTTAACATAGCACCCATCATCGTAGCAGCAGTTAGTGTACGGCCTAATGCAGCAGAAGCATTTGACCAAGTATCATGACGTTCTTGTGCTTCTTTTACAATATTTGTTGATCTAACGCTGTATGCACGGACTTCACCGTTAAAAGCTAATGCTTTTACTAAATAATCTTTCATATTGTACCCCTTTTTATGAATTTCGTTTATAAATTAAATGTAGACCTTTTAAGGTTAAATATGGATCCATGACATCAATAATATCTGATTCCTTAGATATTAATGCTGCAAGTCCACCTGTTGCTATAACAGTAGGTTCTACTTTCGCTTGAGCTTTCATTCGTTTTACAATCCCTTCAACTTGACCTACATAACCATATAGGATTCCAACCTGCATTGCTTCTACAGTTGTGCGGCCGACAATATTTGAAGGTCTTGAAAGCTCTATACGAGGCAGTTTTGAAGCCTTTGTATATAGAGCCTCTGTTGAAATGTTGATACCTGGTGCAATTGCTCCACCGATGTAATTTTTATTTTCATCTATATAACAATATGTAGTAGCCGTTCCAAAATCTACAATAATCAGCGGGCTTCCGTATTGTGCAATTCCTGCAACCGCATTAACAATTCGGTCCGCACCCACTTCTTTCGGATTATCATATTTTATGTTTAAACCTGTTTTTATACCAGGACCTACGATTAGTGGCTTTTGTTTAAAGTATTTTGTTGCCATTCTTTCCAATGAGAACATAATCGGTGGGACGACTGAAGAAATAATAACCGCATGAAATTCATCAAATCCAATACCCGCATATTCAAGTAATGAACCAATGACCATACCATACTCATCTTCCGTCTTATAACGATTCGTCTCAATTCTCCAATGATGTATTAACTCATCTTCTTGGTAAACACCTAAAACAGTATTTGTATTTCCTACATCGATTACAAATAACATATAATCCACCGTCTCTCCATTTCAAAAATAAAACATTTATTTTATATTTTTTGTCTCAATTACATTTTTTAACCACTTTAAAAGTAATGATAACATAAGTTGATAGTAGTTTAAAAATAGATGCTTTCTGCCGTGCATATAGGTACACATTGATGCACTAAAACACTTCGATGAACTGATTTCCTCAATAGACAAGATCCTATTTTTCACCAATAAACAAAAGAAAGAGTGTCTAGAAAGACACTCTTAATTTTTATTCTGTGATTTTAGGCTCAGTTGGCTCATCATTCTTTTTAGATATGTTGACTTTAACCTCATCTTTTGAAGTTGGAGATGTAGGAAGAGTGCCTTGTTCCCAAAGACTCTTAATGCCTTTTGCATCTAAAGTTTCAACTTCTAATAATGTGTTAGCAAGCAAGTCTAATTTATCGCGATGCGTCTTAATAATATCAGTTGCTTTTGCATAACACTCTTTAATGATTGTTTGGATCTCTACATCGATCTCATAAGCAATTTTATCACTATAATTTTGTTCATTATTAAAGTCTCTACCAAGGAATACATTTCCTCCTTGAGATTGACCAAACTGTAATGGACCTAGTTTATCGCTCATACCGAACTCAGTAACCATACGACGAGCAATACCTGTTGCACGTTGGAAGTCATTATGAGCTCCTGTACTTACTTCACCAAATACCACTTCTTCAGCAACACGTCCACCAAGTAGACCTGTAATTTTATCAAGTAATTCCGGTTTTGTCATAAAGTAACGATCTTCTTTTGGAAGCATTACTGCATAACCACCAGCTTGACCACGAGGTACAATTGTTACTTTATGAACCATTTCAGCCTCATCTAACACTTGGCCAATAACCGTGTGTCCAGCTTCATGGAACGCAACAATTTTTCGTTCTTTTTCAGATATAACTTTATTCTTCTTAGCAGGACCCGCAATTACACGGTCAGTTGCTTCGTCAATATCAAGCATATCGATTTTCTTTTTATCACGTCGAGCCGCAACTAATGCCGCTTCGTTTAATAAATTCTCTAAATCAGCACCAGAGAAACCAGGAGTTCTTTGAGCAATCGCTTTTAAGTCTACCTCTGGTGATAATGGTTTATTTCTTGAATGAACTTTTAATACTGCTTCACGTCCTACTACATCAGGACGATCTACCGTAATCTGTCTGTCAAATCGACCTGGTCGTAATAACGCTGGGTCTAGAACATCAGCACGGTTTGTTGCAGCGATGATGATGATACCTTCGTTAGCACCGAAGCCATCCATTTCAACAAGTAACTGGTTTAATGTTTGTTCACGCTCATCGTGACCTCCACCTAATCCAGCACCACGTTGACGACCTACAGCATCAATTTCATCTATAAATATGATACAAGGAGCGTTTTTCTTCGCATTTTCAAATAAATCACGAACACGAGAAGCACCGACCCCTACAAACATCTCAACGAAATCAGAACCACTGATTGAGAAGAATGGAACTCCAGCTTCTCCTGCAACAGCTCTTGCTAATAATGTTTTACCTGTTCCAGGAGGTCCTACTAATAGTACCCCTTTAGGAATTCTTGCACCTAATTCAGAAAATTTACGAGGATCCTTCAAGAACTCTACTACTTCAACAAGTTCTTGCTTCTCTTCATCTGCACCTGCAACATCTTTAAATCGCACTTTCTTTTTCTCGTCATTATAAAGTCTAGCTTTGCTCTTCCCAAAGTTCATAACACGGCTTCCGCCACCTTGTGCCTGATTCATTAAGAAGAAGAACAGAATGAAAATAATAACAAATGGAATAAGTGAAGTGAAGATTTGCACCCACGCACTTGTTGTTTCAGCTGGATTCCAATTAGCCTTTATTTTATAGTCAGCAACTGCTTTGTTAACTATTTTTGTCGTTTCGTCACTAATTGGTACTTGAGTTTGGAAAGATTCGCCTTTTTTTACATCTGTAAAGTGACCTCTTACTATGTACACTCCATTTTTAGGTTGGATAGATGTTAAACTGCTAACATCTCCTTTTTGTAACTTAGTATAAAATGTATCGTAACTTACTTTCTTAACTTGAGATTCTGGCCCATTAAAATATGTAACAACACCAATCACAACTAAGAAGATTAATATGTAAAAGACTGTATTACGGAAAATTCGATTCAATTCCAAACCTCCTCTCTTTCAATTTAATTACTTTATATAGTAGCATAGTTATACCATGTAAACAAACGAATAAAACTTGACTTATTTCGTGTAAACTTCAGGCTTTAAAACGCCAACATACGGCAGATTTCGATAACGCTCAATATAATCTAAACCATATCCTACTACGAAAGCATCTGGTACTTCGAAACCAACTAAATCAGCCTCAATATTTGCTTTACGTCCGCTTGGCTTATCTAATAAAGTAACGATTTTAACCGAATTAGCTTTGCGATGTTTAAATAGTTCAACTAAATAATTTAAAGTTAGACCACTATCAATAATATCTTCTAGAATGATTACATCTCTTCCTTCTACAGAAGTATTTAAATCTTTTACAATTTTTACTTCACCAGAAGAAACTGTGCTATGTCCGTAACTAGAAACATCCATAAAATCAATTTCGATATATGTATCAATATGCTTGATAAGATCAGACATGAACGGAAGAGCTCCCTTTAAAACACCCACTACTAGTGGAAAACGGTCTTTGTACTCTTCAGTTAGTACTGCACCTAATTCTACTACTTTTTGTTGTATTGCCTCTTCACTTACTAATACTTCTTGAATGTCTTGTTTCATTTTTTCCTCCTAGAAACTCTTAGAAACCACCTGTATTGCAATGAGTGACTCATCTGTCGAAAAATTTCTTTCAAATGCAGATTTCTTTACGAAAGGTACCCATAATATATTATTTTGACTATCCGTAATTATTGGCCATTCATCACGTAATGATTGTTTCATTTTTTCATCAATAAATATATCTTTTAACTTTTTTGACCCATTCATACCCTTTAATGACATTCGATCACCATTCTTTCGATTCCGTACAATGAGTGGAAAAGAAACATCCTTGATAGAACAAATAAACGTGTCTTTTTTTGGTTCATAACTTTTTAATTCAACTTTTATTGAAAAACCATTTGGTAGTTCGTAAACACCAGGCCCATTAATAGAAATAGTATAATCCTTCACATTCAATTGTTCGAATGTAAACGTGCATTCATTATATGAGCGTGTGACAAAAAGTCCTTCAGGTAAATGCTGCTCCCACGTGGATTTTTCATTTCGTAATAAAGTCAGAATTGAATTAAGATGCCCTTGTGTCAAGCCTTTAGGGATATATAGGTAGACATATTCTAATATTAGTTGAATACATCTCCTTTGTAAAGATATAGGCATATTTAAAAACTGTTTAACATCAATAGTGACTGCTTGCTTTTCTTTATTTTTAATAACTGTATTCATTGCGTCTTCAGTTAATTCCATTAAATATAGTTCATCTTCTAATTGCTGTCTGCTAAACTGCTGGAATCTTTTGTGTGCAGTTGGATTTTCTTCAAAAATAAAAGGTAGAATATGATGTCTAAATCGATTTCTTGTGTATGCATCTTTATCATTACTTGGATCTTTTCGAGGAATAATACCTTGTTCGAGACAATATGTAGTTAATGCTTGTTTTCTTAAATCTAAAAATGGACGAATAATTTCGCCCGTACTAAAAGATCTCTTTTCCCTAATCCCAGCGTAACCGATCTGCGAACTACCTCTTGTTAACCTCATCAAAATCGTTTCAACTTGGTCTTCTCCATGATGACCTAACGCTAAATAGTTCGCTTCGTATTTCTTCATCGTTTCATCAAAAAAACGATATCGACATTCCCTTGCCGCCAATTGACCACTTAATCCCGTTTCATCGATATATTGATTTACGTTTATACTTCTACCTTCAAATTTAACGTTATTTTGGAGGCACCAGTTCTTAACATATTCCAAATCATCTAGAGATTCTTGTCCTCTAAACATATGGTCTACATGTGCGATTATAATCGAAAACCCATAGTCTTCTCTAATTGATAATAAAGAGTGAGCTAACGCCATTGAATCTGGACCTCCAGAAACACCGATCACAATTACACTATTTCTAATAATATTGTTTTGTTTTAGAAATTCCTTTAATTGATTAATTACCATTTATCTATACTCCTAAATGAAAGTAAAATTCATATATATATGTTACCATTCACACTATTGGAGTACTATAATTTACATTTGATAATAAAAATATAATGCATAAGCCAAGCCCATTAATATGAGAATGGTCGATGTTTCGAACCAATGAATCCTTTTCTTCTTTTGCTTTACTTGGACATTGTTCCTTGATCTTGTCTGTGTCGATTGATTAGATTTTTGATTCTGACTAGTTGAATTTCTAGATTGATTTGCTGGCTGACTATGTTTGTTTGATTGTGATGTTTGATTAGCTGTCTGATTTTGCTTTTTTGATTGCCTTGTTTGATTCATTGAATTTGTTTGTGCTGTAGTAGTTTGAACCTTTTTACTCTTCTTCTTTTTTGTAGCATTTATCAATTGCTCATACATTAATAGAGCCTGTTTCATGGCATTTGCACTAACATACTCACCTTTTAAACCTTTCATTAGAAACTCTTTATATGGAATAAGGGTTTGCGTTTGACTAATTACTTGTTCCAATTGTTTTATACCTAGTCCATTTTTTAAAAATTGCTTTTTACAATGCAAGTGGATAAAAATCATCGTAACAGCAAATAAGTCATAGGAAACTTCTGCTTTTCTAGAACCTAAGCCCCAGTAGCCACGATCAAAGAACTCCGTAAACTCTTTAACAGCACGGCCAATTTGAGTAACCCCTCCAAAATCGATCCACTGGATTTTATTCGGCTCTTTCGTAACTAGTAAATTGTCTGTTTTTAAATCTCCAAAAATATAGCCCTTATGGTGCAATTTATCTAACAATGATAAAACTTGTATGATAAAAATACTACTCCATTCCATTCCGTTTCTTTCAATAAATTTTGGTAAACTTACACCATTTACGTATTCCATAACATAGTAATAGTAGCATTCATTTGTACCTGGATTTATATAGTCATCTACATCGATAAAAGAAGGCCCAAGGAATGAATCCTGGACCTGTGTGATTTTTTTTAAAACATTTACTTCATTCGTGATATTAGTAGAATCTTTACTTAGTTTAATAGCAACATCTCCAGTTTTTCCAGAAGCTAGATAAACTGTTCCATTTGCTCCATTTCCAAGTAAACTCTTAATTTCGTATTTGTTTTTATTCCACTTTCCAGTAATGTGAGTCCCAGGCGCTAAATTAATCTGCCCATTCAATTGATTGTTCATCATCACCATTAATACCTCTATTGTAGTTTTGTTCATTAAAATAGTTTAAAGCCTCACGTAAAGCAGGACCAGTTGGTGTCATACCACCCATCGTTAACTTAGGAAAAATTGTATTTAGTTTTTCTAATTTAGGTGTCCAATCTAATAATTTGTCTACATCATCGTGTTTCCCAGGAAATATGAATAATGAGTAGGCATTTTCTCCTGTTCTTGAGTTTAAACTAATTTGTAAATCAAATAATGATTCCTTAACAGTTTCTAGCTTGTCTTTCATACTAGCACTCGTATCTACTAAAATAATAACTTCTAACCCTACAGTTTCACCGATGTCCTCTACAACCTCATATACCTCTTCTCGCTTTGAAGGAGGGAGTGATTCAATCGAATTGCTATTGCCTAAAATTTGCTTTAATTCTTTATTAACAAATCCTTGAATTGTTTGTGTCATCGCTTTTCTAGTAACCATTTGGACTGTTTGAGAAAGTTGCTTTGTATAAACGACTTGGCTAATTCCCCCACCTGCTCTAGCAATCTCCTCGATTTCCTTTAAACCGTCGCCACTTTGTACATTTTCATCTAATATTCCAATTACATTTACAGTAATACCATATTCTTGTGCCAGGCTTGAAACAGCTAACGGATCTTCACCATGGTTAGAATATCCATCAGTTATTAGTAGAATTTGTTTTAACTTTCCTTTATACATAGAAAATCCCCTCCGCGTAAAAGTTGTTACCATTTTGTCCAATTACGGGAGGGGATAAACCTTTATTTATTTTATTTTACTATGCCATCGCACTATATGATGAGATAGACGACCATTCTGGCAAGTTTCGTTTAACAACCGCAACCACGACCGTCATATCATCATTAATATCACCTGTATTCGAACGAATTACTTCCTCCAGTAACAGCTCTGCTACTGATTGTGGATCATCTGTTTCAAATTCACTTATTTTACGTTTCATCCACATTTCGTAATTTTCAACATGTTTTGGTCCTTCAAAAATACCATCACTCATCATAATTAATAAGTCTCCAGCTTTTAATTGCTCACTTACTACTTCTACATCAAATTCATCAATAATCCCGATTGGCAAATTACTCCCTTCAATCTTAATAACTTGCTTGCCTCGTTTCACAAAACTTGGCGACGAACCAATTTTTAAGAACTTTGCTGAAGCATCGTGTAAATCAACCATTGCTAAATCCAATGTAGCAAACACTTCCTCAGTAGTACGTAAAGATAGAATCGAGTTAATCGATTTAATAGCGACTGTTTCTTCAATACCTGAGTTTAATATTTTTTGAAGTAGTTTTAGTGTCTCATTACTTTCAATATGTGCTCGCTCTCCATTTCCCATTCCATCACTAATTGCAATAGCATGCTTTCCTGCTCCTACATCCATTATTTTAAATGCATCTCCTGAAATAAAGCCTCCACCTTTAGCTGCAGTTGCAACCCCGGTTTCAATAACAAAGGCTTTATCTGATCCAAAAGTAACTAAGTAATTACCTCCATTTGGTATTGTAGCTGCCTCTTCTTTTAATACAACAATTGTCTCTTTTAAAATATCTGATAGAATCGGCGCGATTAACTTTTGGCATTCACCATACTCGTTTTCAAACGGTATTAATATATCTATATCAATATTACCTTGCTCTAAGTTATAAATTTCTACTTGGCTAACGTCAATTCCAAAGTTTAATAAAGCCTGTAAGATTTGATCTTCCTGTAATTGATGGTTTTCTTTTTCTCGTTGAATTTCTTTTGCAAAATCGACCATAACTTTTGAAACCCCGCGCAATTGCTCTGCCACTAATCTTCTACTTTCTTGCACTTGTTTTTTAAGTCTTTGATTTGCACGGAAGTAGAAAACCTCTTGCTTCATCAAATCTGCCATTTTTGAAGAACGTTGGCAATATTTTTCCCACTCTCTCATAAATTGGCCATTTTTAATGAGCTGATCCTTTTCAACTAAATGCATCATATTTTCCATGTATTGATATGTTCGGTCTCCGTTGTTTGACCAGCAATGGTCCTTTTTCATACAACTATTACAGCACTTGTTTGAAATACTACAAATGAACAGTTCTTCATCAGTTAATTCGTCTTCAATTTGTGCATACTGACTAGGCTGTGAAAAACTTGCAGATAAAGCTTCAAACACGTTTGAAAATTGAGTAATTCGATTAGCTGTCAAATCTCTGATTTTACGCAAGTATTGTTGTTGATCTGTAGAGTGTTCTTCTGTTCCCGGTACTAGTTTAGCCAATTGTTTTAGTAGGAATGATGGGGTAATTAAGAATAAGACAATCGCAATCACAGATTCAATGATTGAAAAAATGATATCTGACTGTTTCTCAGCATAAAAGCTGATTAGGCATGTCCCTATTAATAGTCCGGCTGCCGCACCTAATCTTTTTCCTTCTTTAAGAAGGCCACCAAGTAGGCCAGAGAATGCTAATAGACTCATTTGATATAGACTTGAAACACTGGCTAGACTTAGTATAAGACCCGTTACAACTCCTACTGTACAACCGACCGTTCCACCCGCTACAAAGGCAAATAGCAAGACAATATATCTAGTAACGATATGCTGAATAGATAAATCTTGAATATACCAATCAGTTGTCCCCGTCACAACCGAAGCTAAAAGAATAACTAAACATACGATTTCTTCAACACCTAAAAGCTGTTTTCTTTTAGGAACCGCAAGTAAAGGTACACTTTGGAAAAAGATCATCGTTAAAATAAAACTCAACCCTGCTTCAACTGAAGCCATCAAAACATCATACATCAGAACTTCTTGTTGAAAAGCATATGCAATTAATAGGTGACTAATAAATACGGATAAAAAAACTTGAAAAGGTACAAGACCTATATAATGTCTCTTAACTCTAGCGAAGAATATATTAAGGATAAAAAATAGGATAATTGTGGCGAATGCATAACTAACCGTTTCAACTGACACAGTTAATGAACCGATCATAAGAGCAACAAAGGCTATTCCTGTTCGCTCGCGCTTCATCATATAAACTGAGGCAAAAAACGGTAATACAAACGGGAGTATATGAGATAGTATCAACGCTCGTCCTAATAAAAATCCCGTTAAAAAGATTAGTAGCCCAAAGTCAAAGAATGCTCGCTCTAATTTGGATTTAATTGATTTAGAAGATTGCCGAAATACTGATTGAAATCCATTCGTAGGGACCAAGCTTGCTGAAGAATTAGAAGATCCTCTTTGTAGTTTCGTCATATTTCCACCTCATCCGATTTGGTTTATTGAACATATTTTAACTTGTCCAATTGAAGGAATATGTCAAAATGACAAAGGCAAAAAAAAGTTTTCTTCGACGGAAAAAGCATCTACGTACAACTGTTTTACAAAATATGAGGAAAGCTTGCAGCATAATTTCTCTAATAGGGTAAAAGAAACGCAATTATTAAATTTTATGTCAATCGAAATTCAGAATAAAGAGAGAACAGTTGGAATGAAGAATAGGATTAAGAGGATGGATACATGTTCCTAGAAAAAAGTTTATGTAAAATGTTAGGTGAGATGACCATTCACTTCATCCAATATAATTTCCAATATCTAATACTGATGCGCTAGAACTATCTTTGATCGAAAGCGCTTGAAGGACTTAAATCCAAAAGCGTTTCTTTTTATGACTTTTGTATGATTCGTTATTTATTCAAGAAACCATTTGACTCGTAATATGCAAAACAATTGAATACTTCATTTTGCCAGTTTTATAACGTTTTTATTACTCGGTTAAATTTTGGAATATCAATTTCTTTTACTTCTTAGTAGAACGATTCGATTGCTTCTTTCGTTTTAAGAATATCCTTCGATTCATTTTCTTTACCCTTTTACTGGTTTCCACTAACGCTTCATGAACAACAGCTTCAAATGAAAGGCTCATGCCCATGATGACAATTTATTCCCTTGAAATCTGACAAACCTTCTAATTGCTGTCATATGAGATACCCCGAAAATCTCGCTCGTTTCATTAAAACTTTACTTTAAATCGCTATGATCGATTGAGCCTTTTTTATAGCTGGAGACAAACGAATTGCTTTCTAAAGAAGAGCTTACCACATTTACAACCATAACAACGTCTTATATACCAACTCTCAGGGCAAAAAAAAAAACGCCTAGCCTCTCTTAAAGAGACTAAACGTTTTTGTATGACCCGTACGGGATTCGAACCCGTGTTACCGCCGTGAAAGGGCGGTGTCTTAACCACTTGACCAACGGGCCGTTAAAGGGAATGGTAGCGGCGGAGGGAGTCGAACCCACGACCTCACGGGTATGAACCGTACGCTCTAGCCAGCTGAGCTACACCGCCATTATCTTTAAACGACAAGATTTATAATATCATGGTACTAATTTATCGTCAACAGTTTTTTTAAATGTTATTTTATTATTTTTTCATACAAAAACGCACCCCATCAAAGAGTGCGTGTTCTATATACCTATTTATGTCCTGACAAGGTAGGAAATTAGCCTCGACGAGCTCCACGACCACCACGTTTAGATTCTGTGTTACGTTTTAATGAAGCTAGACGATCTTCACTGTCTTTTAAAAATTTACTCATTTTTTGATCAAATGTTTCTTTAACCGGACGTTGATCTGAACGGTTTTGATTTTTTCCACGGTTTCCACCACCGCCGCCTCCATATGAAGGTCTGCTTTGACGAGGTCTTTGCTCACGCTCTCCCTCTTTTACTGGTGGACGTTCTTTCGCTTTTTTAATTGAAAGGCCGATTTTACCGTCTTTTTCAACATTGATTACTTTTACTTCTACTTCATCGCCAACTTTTAAATGTTCATTAATATCTTTAACATAGTTGTCAGCTACTTCACTAATGTGAACAAGTCCAGTTACTCCTTCTGGTAACTCAACAAAAGCACCAAAATTTGTAATTCCTGTAACTTTCCCACTAACTTTGCTGCCTACCTCAATTGACATAAAAAAAATGCTCCTCCTTAAAAATGTTTAACTGGATTTACTATATTATATAAAATTATAAAAACAAGTGTCAATGAAACGATAATTACTTGATATTTGGAAAAATTATTTCTCCCTTTTTAGAAAAAAATAAATTCTTTCTAGCTAACTCAATAATATATTGATCATCGTTTAATTGTTCAATCATACGCTTCGAATCTTCTACCGAACTCTTTGTTTTCTTTAGATCAGCCTTTGCTAGTTTCAATTGTTTTACTTTAGTTGAATATACATGTTGTTGTGTTTCTAAATGAGACTGTAATAAAAAAAATAGGGGGACAGTTAAAAAGCAGAATAATGAAATACGCACTAAAAACTTTTTAAAACTCCTTCTCCTAGGCTTAACACTACGCTCCTCAACTAAAGTAATATTTTGTTTATCTTGAACTTGTCTAGTTAAATCCAACTTTCTCGCATGTTCCACCTATTTCTTCCTCCTATCTAAAAGGTTCTTTACTTTTTTAATAGTAGTAAGGAAGATATTCTTGAATTTTCCGAAAACTCCTTTAAATTGCATTAAATAGTTTTTGACTCGTTTTGGCACAAAAAACCAACATACTCTGCCGAAAAACAAAAGAATTGATAGTACAACGTTGTAAACTAAACGGATTAGTCGAATAAGGAGTCCATAAATAAACAAAAGAATAATGATTATTACCTGAATAATCCACTTTATAGGTTTTACAATAAATATTACGATTAACTTGACAATAATGCGGTAAAGGCTAATAACCAGCTTAATAACAAGTTCTAATAATTTTTTATAAATCGTTCGAAAAAGACTTTGATATGCCGCATAACCACATAATAAGGCTAATAGTAAATAAAACCTGAGTGCACCTTCATTAACTAAGTATAATACATAAAAAACTAATAGAGCCTGAAAAACCCAAAATAAAATATCAGTTGCAAATACAATCAATCGATTACGAGTACCTCGATATAAAAAACGATGGTATGTATCTAGTGCCATACCAAGATATGCACCCATACCAACCATCGCTATCATTGAGTAGAACTGAACGTTTAAGCTCATTTAAATAGCTTGCTAAAGATTCCTTTAGCTTTCCCTGAATTGTATTCGTCAATATAACAAAGTTCATTAATCTTTCCCTTTATTGCTACATGACCTTTTTCTACATCGAGGTTTTTCATTTGTAAATTATGACCTTTAATATGCAAAAAACCTAAAGCTGTTTCTAATAGAAACTCTTCACTATCAAAGCTCTCAACCTGTTTAACTCCAGTAATTTCAAGATATCTTCTACTTTTTAACGATAAATCTTGCTCGATTATTTGGCTTGTATTTTTGGCATTTAGCTCATACGGATTATTCATACTAGTCCCTCCATTTACATAAACTGTACCTCTAGTAAATCGATTCCTAATACAGTGTTATTTGTACAAGTATATGAAGGGACAACTTTTTTAGAACAAGCTATCTGACAGTTTTTCCTCACTTATGATCGTATACATTGAATCTGCTTCTTCTTTTCGAACGGTCTCTTTAAGTAAATTAATTTTTGCTGTAACAATTTTCTGTCCGAAACGAATTTTTAATTCATCATTTACTTTAACTTCTGTTGATGCTTTTGCAACTGTTCCGTTAATCGTTATTCTTCCTTGGTCAGCTACTTCTTTAGCAAGAGTACGACGCTTAATAATTCTCGATACTTTTAAAAATTTATCAAGTCTCATAATTTATTCTCCTCAATTCTCATTCAATTAGACATTATTCATATTTTTTAGCTTCATTCCATATCTCATCCATTTCATCAAGAGATACATCAGAAAATGTCTTATTTATTTCACGAAGTCTTGATTCAATATATTGAAAACGATTTGTAAATTTCATATTAGTTTTTAAAATCGCCTCTTCAGGGTTTACATCAATAAAACGTGCTAAATTAACAATACTAAATAACAAATCACCAAGTTCCGCTTCCATTTTAGATTGATCATTCAATTTGATGGCATCAAGAACTTCGGTTAACTCTTCCTTAACCTTATCTACCACTGGCGGTAGTTCCTTCCAGTCAAACCCTACTTTCGCAGCTTTGCCTTGCAGTTTCTCTGCTTTTAATAATCCTGAAAGATCCTTTGGTATGCCTGAAAGAACCGACTCAACTACATGTCCTTTTTCAGCTTGTTTTAATTCTTGCCAATTTTTTAATACGTCTTCCTCATCATTCACATGAACTGTTGAAAATACATGCGGGTGACGATAGATTAACTTACTCACTAATCCTTGAATTACGTCTTGGATTGAGAAGTAACCTTCATCTTCTCCGATTTGGGCGTGTAACATGACTTGAAGTAATACATCTCCAAGCTCTTCAATAATATGATCGTCATCTTCTTCATCGATTGCTTCAAGTAGCTCATAAGCCTCTTCTAATAAATACTTCTTCAGCGATTCATGGGTTTGCTTTTGATCCCATGGACATCCATTAGGGCCTCTTAGGGTTGCAATGACTGAGCGAAGTGTTTCAAATTGATGATATAGATCCTCTTCATTTTTAACTGGCGGTACATAAACACTTGTCAAATTATTGATGGATGTATCACGATCCAACTCAAACAATGGTACTCTTCTTATTATTTCATGCGAACTACCTGCTGCTGTAACAATTACGACTTCATAATCATCGGGAAGCTGCTCCATTAGCTTTAATTTCGCATGTGAGGCAGTCATTTGATCGTAAACTTGGCAAATGATTAAATGCTGTCTAAATGTAATCGATTCCTCTTCTAAGTCTGTTGCATCAACAAACTGGAAGCCTTCGATTGGATCAATCTTCAAACTAGTAAACATTGCATCTAGAAAGCTTTGTCCACCTTTGATATCTAGCTGAATATTGCCTTTTTCTGCAAGCTCTATTAAAAGCTGAACAGTTTTTTCCGCTACAAGTGGGTGGCCTGGAACAGCATATGTAATTGCCGCATTTTCAGAGGCTTTCACCAATAGTTGAACAATTTCTTGATAAACCTCTTCAAAGCGATCATGTTTTTCATATATTTCATCGAATGACAGGAATGTTAATCCTTCTGTTTCTAATTCACTTATAACAGGGTGGTCTTTTGTACGTAAATAAAGATTGTCAGTTTTTTGTAACAATTTATAAATACCAAACGGAAGCTGATTAAGGTCACCTGCTCCTAAACCTAAAACTGTAATCTTGTTCATTTTGATCCTCCTGTTCTTTTAAGAAAGCCATTTCTGCAGTTTTTTGCTTTTAACGATTGAGCATAGCTCTTCTACTGTAAATAACTTAATTTTTATTAACACAACCGCAAATACGATTGCACCTACAACCGCTGAAGATAGTGCCTCGACTAACATTCTTAAACGGAGCGGATTAATAAACATTGCATATTTTTCAAAAATGTACTCATAACCATATACACAACCATACATAATGGCTACAGATACTAGTAATTTTCCAATAAACTGAACGTCAAAAAATGTTACTTTTGACAATTTATATATATAAGCTAAGTTCAAAATCGTAACAATAATTAAAGCAGATACTGTTGAATAAGCTGCTCCTTTTGATCCAATTTGCTCCATTAAAATAACATTTCCAATAAATTTAACACATCCTCCAGCAATTACATTTAAAGCCGGGATTAAACTTTTACCTAATCCTTGCGCGATTGAAGATGTCGTAATTGATACACCTGCAAAGAAAATCGATATACATAAAACAGCAAGGACATCCGTCCCTAAATCATTTCGATAAAGCATTATATTGGTTGGATGAATAATTGAAATTAAACCAATTGTGGCTGCTGCACCTACTACAATACTTACTCTAATGGCACCTGAGATTCGATTATTAATAGAAAGATGTTCTTTGCGAACTAATTCACTAGATAAGTACGGAATTAAAGCAAGTGAAAACGATGAAGCAATGACAGAGCCTAATTGAATTAGCGGAAATCCACGGTCATATATACCCTTTACTAGCTTAGCACCTTCAACATGATATCCATATTGTACTAGTAACGGATAAAAAGTGAGTGAATCGATAAACTGAATGAATACAAGTACTAAGCTACTTAAGCTTAGTAAGATCCCTTGATACAAAATTGTTTTTAATTCTAAACGATAGGTTTTTAGTAAACCGAATGATGGTATGGTTAATCCAGAGCCACGAAAAGAAACCCAATAAAAGAAGTACATTATCGCTGCTATACTACCTAGTATCGAACCTGAAACAGCCCCTGCACCTACAATATAAAGATTGTCGGTCGTTTGCATTAAATAAAGAGATAAGACTAAAATCGTAATAACTCGGATTAATTGCTCAATCACCTGACTAACTGAAGTAGGTCCCATATCACCTAAACCTTGATAATATCCTCGAAATGCTGAAGTTATTGGAACAAATAAAAAGCCAACACTAACAACACGGATTAACATCGCTAGGTGATCATCACGCATAAACTTTGCTATACTATTACTTCCTATGTATAAAGTAAAGAAACACAACAACCCAATGACTAACAACATCATAAATGTTGCATAAACCAATTCTTTAGCCCCTTTGTCATCTTTTTTCGCCAATCTTTCAGCAACATAAGACGATAAAACTAATGGAAAGCCATATGTAGAAAAAGCTAGAGCAATCGCGTAGACTGGATATACCTGTTGGTAAATATAATAACCTAAATCGCCGGCAATATTTTGATACGGAATTTTATAAAACGCACTTAATACTTTCGATAATAATGATGCTATCGTTATGAACAATGCCCCTTGTAGGGCTGCTTTTTGCTTGGCTTTTTGCAAAAGGATAACAACTCCTTTGTTAGACGGTTCACCCTTTAATGTATTACATAATTAGGGCTTATGTAAAGAGTTGCCAAAAGAAAAACCCTCCCTTTCCCAAATTTGGCAAGTAGTGGTTTTGTTTAAAGGTGTATCCTGTCGTTAATAGCCTCAAAAAACAAAGACCAGTTAAGGTATTATTCCTCACTGGTCCATGTTTACTTCATATATGATTATTGCTCCATTTGTCTAGCTAAGAAATTAGTAGCAGTATCGATCGCTTTCTTTTCAACTTCGGAAATAGTTTTATCTTTTGAAAAGATAACAACAGCTCCAATTGGATCCCCACTTGCGATGACTGCTCCTACTGCATAGGATTGATATTTTTCAATTACACTTTCGATAAATGAAGCTTCCCCAGGATCGCTAACTACTTTTGAGTTACGCTCTGCCATCGTTTTCTCGATAATATCACCAATGTTTTTGTTTAAGTATTCTTTTTTGGAAGCCCCTGCAACTGCTACAACAGAATCTCGGTCACTTATTATGACAGTATGTCCAAGTGTGTCGTAAAGTGCATCAGCGTATTCCTTCGCAAAATCGCTTAATTCACTAATTGGTGAATATTTCTTTAAAATGACTTCTCCATCTCGGTCCACAAATATTTCTAATGGGTCACCTTCACGAATCCGTAAAGTTCTCCTAATTTCTTTTGGTATTACTACTCGACCTAAATCGTCAATTCGACGAACAATACCTGTTGCTTTCATACTTGTAAAGCGCCTCCTCACTTACTTGCATGTCTACGTTGATGAAAGATATCCGAGTGACAATGAGGTAAGGTCACCCTTAATTAATGATAGTATCCTACACAACGAAAGTTCTATACAAAATAAGTGAGATTTTTTAACACCTTTACTAAAAATATAGTACTATAAGCACTTTTTGGTAACTTATAAATACTTTATCGCAATATTAAAGCAGCCATTCAGATTATGTTCCTAAGCATTTACGCTCTCTTTTTTAACGTTCTTTAACCCATTAATTAAACCTTCTAGTGTAGTAAGCCAGTCAGCTGGATTTTTTCCTTTAACGTCTAGTGTTACTTTTAATTTTGATCCATCCATTCCTAAGCCAATACCTCGACCGAATGAGTTACATAGTTGGAACAACTTCCCGCCATCGATATTAGCACTTGCCTTTTCAGAAAAATAGACACTTACTTCTGATTTAACTTGTTTAATCAGTTCAATCTTCTCTGCAATAGCTAAAAGTTTAATATGAGCAACTTGACATAGATAGCCAACTTCTAGCGGGAAATCACCAAAACGATCCATTAATTCATCTTGTAAATCATTTAATTCTTCAAAAGTTTCAATACGTCTAAATTGCTTGTACATCTCAATTTTTTGCTTACTATCTTGAATATACGTATCAGGTAAATAAGCATCTACTTCAATGTCAATTTCAATTGAAATGGTATCTTCTTTCTTAACGCCTCTACGCTGCTCAATTGCATCTTTTAACATTTGAGAATATAAATCAAAACCAACCGAATCAATAAATCCGTGCTGTTGTGCACCTAGTAAATTCCCTGCACCTCGTATTGATAAGTCACGCATAGCGATTTTGAAACCTGAACCTAGTTCTGTAAATTCTTTAATTGCTTGCAGACGCTTCTCGGCAACCTCAGTCAACACTTTATCTTGTTTATATGTGAAGTAAGCATATGCCACTCTATTCGAACGTCCTACGCGCCCTCTTAATTGATAAAGAGTTGATAGCCCCATTCGATCTGCATCATATACAATCAATGTATTAACATTAGGAATATCTACACCTGTTTCGATAATCGTCGTGCTGACTAATACGTCATATTGGCCATCTAAAAAGGCATACATAACTGATTCTAGTTCCCCTTCATTCATTCGACCATGAGCTACAGCTACTTTTGCATCTGGTACAAGCATTGAAATCTGTTCAGCCATACGTTCAATATCTTCCACTCGATTATATAAGAAATAAATTTGTCCATCTCGAGCAAGCTCTCTTTCAATCGCTTCCCTCACTAATGCAGCATTATATTCAACTACATATGTCTGAACTGGAAAACGATTTTCTGGCGGTGTTTCAATAACTGATAAATCTCTTACTCCTAGCATCGACATATGCAATGTACGAGGTATTGGAGTTGCTGTTAACGTTAAAACGTCTATATTTGCTTTTAGTTGTTTTATTTTTTCTTTATGGGATACACCGAATCTTTGCTCTTCATCAATAATTAAAAGTCCTAAATCTTTATATACAATATCTTTTGATAATAGACGATGTGTTCCAACTACTATATCGACAGAACCTTCTTTTAAGCCTTTCATCGTTTCAAGCTGCTGCTTGCGAGTTCGGAAACGATTTAACAGACCGATATTAATTGGATGATCTTGAAACCTCTCTCTTAATGTTTCGAAATGCTGCTGTGCCAAAATTGTAGTAGGAACTAGTATAGCAACTTGCTTACCTTCAACAATTGCTTTAAAAGCCGCTCGAATAGCTACTTCTGTTTTTCCGTATCCTACATCACCGCAAAGCAGTCGATCCATTGGACGTTCTCTTTCCATATCCTTTTTAATTTCTTGAATTGATCTAAGTTGATCGTCAGTTTCCTGATAAGGGAATGAAGCTTCAAATTCTTGTTGTTCGAGTCCATCAGGTGAAAATGCATAGCCTTTTGATGCTTCGCGTTCTGCATAAAGCTTAATTAAGTCATCAGCTATATCTTGAACTGAACCTTCAACCTTCTTCTTAACTTTTTTCCAATCAGTCCCACCAAGCTTATAAATCTTTGGCTCTTTACCTTCAGATCCAACATACTTTTGTACTTGATCAATTTGTTCAATCGGTACGAATAATTTATCATCACCATGATATCGAATATGTAAATAATCTTTATGAATTCCATTAATCTCTAGTGTTTCAATTCCTAAAAATTTACCAATACCATGATTTACATGAACAACATAATCTCCAACTTTTAATTCTGAGTAATTTTTTATTCGTTCTGCATTTGATAATTTTGTATTGACTCTTTTTTTCTTCTTAGCTTTTTTTGTGAATAACTCACGCTCTGTTATGAGAACAAATTTTTCTAAAGGAAGTTCGAACCCAGAACGGAGATCACCTTTCATAATGTATACTTCACCATTTTTTATTTGTTCCAGTGAAGAAACAATTTTACCCTCAATTTTATAATCTGCTAATATATTTTCAATTTTACTTGTTCTTTCTTCACTTTCGCCGAGCATAACAATGGTATATTTATTTTTCTTCCAACGATCTAATTCATTTTTCAACAGATTCATTTGTCCATGAAACTCTTGCATCGATTTACATTGAATTGAGACTACCTGTTCAGGATGCGTATGAGGTACTCTTCTTGGAAAAAGACTCGTGTGAATTTGTTGGCGCTTTCTTGATTGCAGTAAATCAAAAAAGTCATGTGAAAAACTTACTCCATGTAATGCATTTCCTTCAGCTAGTAAGGATGTATACCACTCTGCTTCATCCTTTTTAAGCTGCTCTACAATTTCATGAACCCTCGAAATCTCATCAATAACAACGACAGTTTCCATAGGAACATAATCTAGTAAACTAAATTGGTTTTCATAGATTAGACCAAAATATTTGTATATTTGATCAATCAATTGCCCTTGTTTTAGTTGTTCAAGATCATAAGTTACCTTTTCAACCAATAACTCTTTTACTTGTTGATCACTTATTTTTGATAGAGTTGTTTTGAATGCTTGTTCGATTCGTTGAACGCCTAATTGCAAATCAGTTTTTGAAATAATCCTTTCAGTCGCCGGACCAATATGGACACTCTCATATTTTGTAATAGATCTTTGAGAATCAGGAGAAAACGAACGGATTGAGTCGATTTCTGTGTCAAAGAGCTCAATTCGAATAGGGTCTTCATACGTTAGCGGATAAATATCTAGAATTCCTCCGCGTACGCTAAACTCCCCTTTACTTTCAACCATCCCAACACGTTCATAGCCCATTTGAACAAACTTTGAAATCAAATTCGATAAGTCGATTTCTTCACCAATTTCAAAATTGATCTGGTTGTTAGACCATAACTCTGGAGATGGCAAATAGCCAATTAATCCAGAAACAGGCGTAACGACTATCGACGGTTTTTTTGACATCAAACTATTTAACGCAATTAGTCTTTGTGATCTAAGCTCCGGACTTGATACTGCAATCTCTGAAGCAATCAATTCATTTGCAGGATATAAAAAAACTTTATCTTCCCCAACAACCGATTTTAAGTCTTCCGATACTTTTTGAGCTTGAAGAAGATTATTTGTCACAATTAACTGAGTTTGCCCAGTTTCTTTAAAAACGGCTCCAGAAAGCAACGTTTTCGCAGACCCCGTTAAATTTGTAACCAATTGTTCTCTTAGCCCATTTTTTAGGCCACTTATTACTTTCTTAATATCTTTATACTGGTTAAATTGTTCAATTAAACCAATCACGAAGTCAATCTCCCCTAACAGTCAATCTAAGTAACATTAATCTTAGTTGAAGTTTATATTTATAATTTTTTTAACTTTATCATTTTAAGTATCATTCATAGCTAAACATACTAAATCTTAACAGAGTCTAGAAAAAAACAGAAAAACGCCTCAGTTATAAACCAAAGGCAATTTAATTTATGAAATTCTTATATTCATGATAATGTGGAAACTCAGATAGAGTCATTTCGCAATCCTCGCACACAATATAAATTACTTGATTAGGAGATTGAATAAAATTTACAAAATCGCTTAATTCTTCCTCGAAAGAATGACAATACGAAGATGAAACTTGTAACAATTGTTGTTTTTCAATACTACCCATTTGTTTTTTACAATACCGACACTGACAATCTAATACTTCCATTACTTCCTCCATACTACAAAAAAATTCATATATACAGTATGGATTGTACTAACTATACTTATTCAATGTGAAAGCTTAAATTCCTGTTTTTTATTTTTTATTATATTGATTCATTACATCCACGAATGAATGCTTTAAAAAATATTCACATGCATCTGCAGCTCTTTTTACGCCAGCAACTACTTCTGCAATTTCTTCTTCAAAAAAGTTTGATAATACATGATTAACGACACTCATTCCATTTGACGGACGATCAACACCAATTCGAATACGTTGGAATTCTTGAGTTCCTAAGTGCTGAATTAATGACTTTATACCATTATGCCCCCCGGCACTTCCTTTTGTACGTAAACGTAACTTCCCTGTTGGAATATCCATTTCATCATATAAGACAACAAGATCTTCTATTTCAATATTGAAGTAATCCATGAATGGTCTTACACATTCACCTGACAAGTTCATATATGTTAAAGGTTTTAATAAGAAAACTTTTTCTCCGTCCACAATTCCTGAAGTATAAATTCCATTAAATTTTTGTTGGGTTAACGATAAACCCCATCGGTGAGCTAATTCATCGATTGCAATGAACCCGATATTATGTCGCGTTCTTTCATATTCTCTACCTGGGTTGCCTAATCCTACAAACAACTTCATTTCATGATCCTCCATTCTAACTCACTTGGTTATATTGCGAAAAGACGTAACCACTTCTGGTTACGTCCTCTTATAATTTTTAAAGCAAAGATGTAATTTTTATATTAATCAAATAAAGTACTTACTGATTGCTCTTCATATACACGAATAATCGCTTCACCTAATAGGCCAGCAACTGATAATTCAACAAGTTTATCAGTCTTTTTATCTTCAGTAAGACAAATTGAATTTGTTACAACTAATTCTTTAATACAAGAGTTTTCGATACGATCAATTGCCGGTCCAGACAATACAGGATGTGTACAACATGCATATACTTCTTTTGCACCATGCTCTACTAATGCATTAGCAGCAAGTGTAATTGTACCCGCTGTATCAATAATATCATCAATTAAGATAGCCGTTTTACCATCAATATTACCGATGATGTTCATAACTTCAGCAACATTTGGTTTTGGACGACGTTTATCAATGATAGCAATCGGAGCTTTTAGGCGATCTGCCATTTTTCGAGCTCTTGTTACTCCACCATGGTCAGGAGAAACAATTACGATATCTTCAAGCTGTTTTTTTCTAAAGTAATCTGAAAGGATAGGTACACCTAATAAGTGATCAATCGGAATATCAAAGAATCCTTGAATTTGTGGAGCATGTAAATCAAGTGTAATCACTCGAGTTGAACCCGCAGTTTCAAGAAGATTTGCAACTAATTTTGATGTAATCGGCTCACGTGAACGAGCTTTACGATCTTGACGAGCGTAACCATAATAAGGAATTACGATGTTAATTGTTTTAGCTGATGCACGTTTTAAAGCATCAATCATAATTAATAATTCCATAATACTTTCATTTACAGGGAAACTTGTTGATTGAATGATAAACACATCACAACCACGGATACTTTCCTCTATGTTAATTTGCACTTCGCCATCGCTAAAACGAGAAACCGAACATTTACCAAGCTCTACACCAATGTGCTTTGCAATTTCTTCTGCTAATTTAGGATTCGAGTTTAGAGTAAATACTTTTAAATGCTTGTCTGGATAATGATTAGGCATGTTTCGTGTACCCTCCGCTTTTTTTCTTTTCTTTTGTCTATAATTAATTTTTATAGTAACCTTCTTTATTCACTTGTCTTGCTCTTGCAATTGCTAGTGAATCTTCTGGAACTTCATGAGTAATCGTTGAACCTGCTGCAATATATGAACCTTTTTTAACCGTTACAGGTGCAATTAAATTTGAATTACACCCAACAAAGACGTTGTCTTCTATCGTTGTTTTAAACTTATTCTTACCGTCATAGTTCACAGTGATTGAGCCACAACCAAGATTAACACCTTGACCAATTTCCGCGTCACCAATATAGCTTAAATGTGATGCTTTACTTCCGTTACCAAAAGTAACTTTTTTAGTTTCAACAAAATTACCAATTCGAACTTCATCACCTAAAGTTGATGCCGGACGAATGTGAGCAAATGGTCCCACTGTAGTTGAATGACCAATTTTACTCTCATGTACAACAGATTGTTTAACCACTGTATCATTACCAATTTCACTATCGATAACTTCAGTATTTGGGCCTATTGTACTACCCGTTCCAATTATACTATTTCCATAGATCATTGTGCCAGGGTAAATAATTGTATCAGAACCAATTTTTGCATCTGCCGAGATATATGTGCTAGCTGAATCAATAATCGTTACACCGTTCAACATATGCTTTTTGTTTATATTTTTGCGCATGATTGATTCTGCAATAGATAATGCATATCGATCATTTACACCTAATGTTTCATCGAAATTTGCCGTTTTATATGCAGCTACTATTTCGCCCTTTGCTTTTAGTATCTCTATAACATCTGGTAAGTAATACTCACCTTGAGCGTTATTATTATTTACTTCGCTTAATGCTTCAAATAATGCTTTATTATCAAAGCAATATGTACCTGTATTTATTTCTTGAACTGTTAGCTCTTCAGGACTTGCATCCTTATGCTCAACAATTTTCAATACAGACCCATTTTCGCCCCTAATTATTCTACCATAACCAGTTGAATCCTCAAGATGGGCTGTTAATATTGTAGCTTTTGCCTTTAATCTTTCGTGCTCGTCGAATAACGCTTGAATTGTCTCTGGTGAAATTAAAGGTGTGTCACCACAAATTACTAAAGTAGTGCCTTCTTTATCTTTTAACATTGGCGCTGCTTGAATAACAGCATGTGCAGTACCTAATTGCTCAGCTTGTAGAGCATATTCACTATGATCACCTATTTGTGTTTTAACTAGTTCCGCTCCGTGACCTACAACGGTTACAATATTTTGTACACCTACTGATTTTACGTGGTCTACAACATGTTGAACCATAGGTTTCCCACAAACAGGGTGAAGTACTTTATATAATTTTGATTTCATTCTAGTACCTTTTCCTGCAGCTAGAACAATCGCATATTTACTTGACATAGTCATCCTCCATCAATCTAAATACCTATACCTGTTAGCTCAAAATGCTAATTTTAATATTTTTCCACAAAATACATCCATTTTATTATACCATAAAAAAAGAACCCATTATACATTAATGGGTTCTTTTTGGTCATATTTTTAAGAAGCACCTGCTTCTTCAAAGTCTTCTTCCAACTCACCTACTCGGTGATATTCAGCTAATACAGAATCCTGTATTTTGCTACGAGTTGAAGAGTTAATCGGATGAGCGATATCACGGAACTCTCCATCCGGAGTACGTTTACTTGGCATTGCTACAAATAAACCGTTATTACCATCGATTACGCGAATATCATGAACAACAAATTCATGATCTAATGTAATCGATGCAATAGCTCTCATTCGACCCTCCGTATTTACGCGGCGTAGTCTTACGTCTGTCACTTCCATCTTGTTCACCACCTTTATCAACTTAAACCATAATTAGTAAGTTTCAACAATTATCAATAATTTCCTTCTTTTTGGAAAATTTTTTATTTAAATTATTTAATTTTTACAAATGTTTACTAAATTAAAGTCCTCAACTTATTTATCGGAATATTTTAATTGGATTTTAACGAATATAAAAAAACCTGAAAAAGTTTCAGGTTTTTGGCTTATACAACTGCGATACACTCGATTTCAACTAGCACGTCTTTAGGTAGTCTTGCAACTTCCACACAGCTTCTTGCAGGCTTGTGTCCATTGAAAAATTCTTCGTATATACCATTAAATTCAACGAACATTGTTAGGTCTTTTAAAAATACAGTTGTTTTAATAACTTTTGACAAGTCTGTACCAGCTTCTTCTAGAACAGCCTTAAGGTTCGCAAACACTTGCTTTGTTTGTTCTTGAATTCCACCTTCTACAAGATTTCCCTCTGCAGTTAATGGAATTTGACCAGAAGTGTATAATAATCCATTAGCGATTATTGCTTGAGAATATGGTCCAATTGCTTTTGGTGCATGATCAGTATGAATTAATTGCATTATGTATCTTCCCCTTCTTCACTATATTTAGGTAGCTTATTCAATAAGCAACTATCAGTTTTCAGTTTTAATAAATGACTCTTCTTGGAAATTGCCTCTTTCGACACGAATAAGCTGTTCTCTTTCATTTACCTCAGATAACTTTACAAGTGATATATAATCTTCAACTAATCTTTCTTCAATATTTACTGCTTCAACTAATACACCAATTCCTGCAACATTTGCCTGAAATTCCTTCAGTAAATTTTTCATCCCAGTAACCGTTCCACCAGCTTTCATGAAATCATCGATAATTAAAACATTTGAACCTGCCTCGATGCTTCTTTTTGCCAATGACATTGTTTGTATACGTTTTGTTGATCCAGATACGTAGTTAATACTTACTGTTGATCCTTCTGTAACCTTGTTATCTTGACGAACAATTACAACTGGTACATTTAAAAAATTTGCAACTGCGTACGCTAAAGGAATTCCTTTTGTTGCGATTGTCATAACGATATCTATTTTTTGATTACTGAATATTGATGCAAACATACGTCCTACACTATTAACATAGTTAGGATTGCTTAATATATCAGTCATGTACAAGTATCCACCAGGCAACACTCGGTCTGGTTTTTGAAGTAGATCACATAATTCTTCAATTACTGTATTTACTTCTTGATTGCTAATACTAGGAATATACTTTACACCACCAGCTGCTCCTGGGACAGTCAATAGTGTCCCAATACCTTGCTGTTCGAACGTTTGCTTAATAATACCTAAATCCTCACTGACAGATGATTTAGCAGACGCATATAAATCAGCAAAAAAAGTTAATGATACTAATTGTTGTGGATGATGCAACAAATAGTGTGTCATACCTACAAGACGAGAGCTTCTTCTAATTTTCATGCAGCACCTCAAATCACGAATATTTTATAAAAATTTTATAATAATATTCGTATTTAATCAAGTTTTTCCCTTTCACCTAACATCCGAACGGCGTATACTTGATCGCAGAAACCTTTTAGACCGTTATAAACGCGATTCATCCTAGAATCATGGCGAACTAATCCGAACACCGTAGGACCACTTCCACTCATTAAAACGGCATCTGCACCAAAGCGTTTCATTTGATCTTTAATCATTGCAACCTCAGGGTGTAGTTGCAGTGTAACAGTTTCTAATACGTTTCCTAAAGATAGACAAATTTCATCGTAATTTTTATTCGATATGGCATCGACCATACGATCTACATCAGGATGCTGAATATTATCTAATTTTAGCTTTTGATAAACAGTAGCTGTTGAAACGCCCTGTGTTGGTTTCGCTAAAATAACCCAACAAGGTGGTGGTGTATCAATATGTTTGATCTTTTCGCCACGACCTGTAGCAATAGCAGTTCCGCCATAAACACAAAACGATACATCCGACCCGATTTTTGAACCAATTACCGCCAATTCATCCAACGAACAATTTAAATTCCAAAGCTTATTTAGACCTCTCAGTACGGCCGCTGCATCTGAGCTACCTCCAGCTAAACCAGCAGCTACAGGAATATTTTTTGTTATAAAAATATGCGCTCCTAATTTAACTCCGAACATTTCTTTGAGTAGCATTGCAGCTTGATAAGCTAAATTGCGTTGATCATCTGGTACGTAACGATTATGTGATGTAACGACAATCTTATCTTCTTGAATAAGCTCTAATTCAATTCGATCAGCTAAATCGATCGTTGTCATGATCATTTTTACATCATGATATCCGTCGCTTCTTTTCCCTACTACATCTAATGAAAGATTTATTTTCGCGGGAGCCTTCACCATTAATTTCACTATTCTCACCTTCTTATGAACACTTACTTTTTTGCTATTGTATCATAATTAACTCATAAGAAAAATGTACCCCAATGAATGTGAGCTCCAATCATTCTATTTTATTTATGGAAGATTCACAAAAACCGAAGCAAAATGCTTCGGTTTGATGTGTAGACAAATTCGTTTGTCGAAGTGAAGATTGTTTATTGTTGCTTATTAGATAATTGTAACTCAGCTAATTCGATTGCCCTTTTAACCATGTTGCCGGCATCCTTCACTCGAATGCCTCCCCAGCCTTCTTTTTGAACGACGTCATAGAAACCAAGATCTTTTGCAAGTTCCTCTTTAAAGCTCTGTGACATTATACCTCTTTTTCTTCTACCCAAAAAAAGCAACCCCCTTTTTCCACTTCGACATTGTTAGTATGTGTAAATCAGTTTCATTTCATGAATTATAAAAAGAAAAGGGACAGTAGAAAATTCTACTGTCCATTCGCCATCAGTCCACTTGTATGGTCATCACAGAAAAACAATTCAACTGTTTCTGTTAAGATATCAGCATAACTAAAAGATAAGCGTTCAAATGCGTTCTCTTCTTGATCTAATTGTACTACGAATATGGATGGATATGTTTCTGCTAATACACCGGAACGTTCCACAGTCTTTCTACGTCCGCTATTTGCTTTTAATGTAAGTCGTTGTCCAACATGACTATCTAAAGTATCCTTTATTTCAGATAATTTTTTTGCCATTTCATACCACCTCACTAAGACAAGTATACCATCTTATGTAAACTAAGTCAAAAAAGATAAAATTATACCAACGTTACTGGCTACCTGTCAATATTTTTTTGCAACACCTGTTTATTATTTGTGAAAATCTGAAAATTTATGTATGAAAAAAAAGATTTTCTACATACGAGTTCTCTCGTTAATGTAGAAAATCTTTTCCTTACTCCTCTTCCATCGATTGGAATGGCAGTCCTGTTCTTAAAATTCCTTTTGTTTCTACTCCACCTAGTCCCTTTTCACCTGTAATTGTATTACGAACCACATCATATACATTTACACGATCCATAAATGAAGTGAAACTTATCTTTCCAACTACATAAACAGGATCTAACGCATGTATGTTTACCCTAGTTGGTGAACTTGCAAAGTTTGCTCCTGCACGTATAATCGCCTCAAAGTGAGATTGACATGCTCCAGCAAATATTACAAGATGGTCTAAAGACGGAACCTTTTTTCGTGCCTCTTTTACAGCATCGACAAAATATCTTGAATGTCTGTAAGCATCTAAATCAGTAACGACACCTTTTGCTTTTGTGTATGCATCGTGACCAGTTATAACTAATATATCAGGGCGATAATGATCTAAATAATAACCAATTTTCGTTGGTAACTCTGTTTCCTTACAATAAATCCCTTCAACGGGAACACCCATCTTATTATACATTTCAAGACATTTTTTTAAATAAATTGGATCCCCATCGATGTGTAGAACCCGACCTGGTATTTGAAAAAGATTTACATCTGTTCTAAATCCATTTGTTGCTTGAAATCTTCTTTTTTCTTTTTGTTCCATAGCTTCTCTTTTAAATAGTTTGTAGTTTTCCTCAATTTGAACAGATGATCTTTTACCTTTTTCTCGATACTCTGATTCAATGATTACTCGCAGGTCGGATAAAGGCGCATCAGCAATTAAACGAAAATCGTCACCATATAAGACAGCAATGACTTCATCCCCGATTTGTTTTACCTCCACTACTCGAAAAACTAGGTCATATTTATAAGATGCTCTTTCTACTATATCTCCTACATTAATATTCACATGCCTTCCCCTCCAAAAAAGCTTAAGTACACTACGAGTTCGCTCTCTTTTTTTAGATTATGTATGGACAAAAAAAAGGGTGAAAAGAAGGTTTATTGAACTTTTGTAGGGCATCAGAACTAAAATAAAATATCAAATAAAAAAGATGATTACAAACTAGTTGTTAAATTAGCTTATAATCATCTTTTCATTATTTTACTTGCTTATATAGACTATTACTTAATGTTGCAAATTCTTGAATTGATAAAGTTTCGCCTCTTCTCGTTCCTTCAATACCTGCCTCTTGAAGGCAAGCTTCAAGAATTGCCTTATCTTTTTTCAGTTGAGAAAAATTATTTAATAAATTATTATTTAATGTTTTTCTTCTTTGAGCAAAGCTCGCTCTAACTACTTCAAAAAAGAATGATTCATCAATTACCTCTGCTGCTGGTTCTTCACGTTTTACTAGCTTGATAACAGCGGAATCCACATTTGGTTGTGGCATGAAGACCGTTCTAGGTACAGTCATAACCGTTGAGGCATGTGTATAAAACTGTATTGCAATTGATAGTGAACCATAATCCTTTGTCCCCGGCTTTGCGGCGATGCGGTCAGCTACTTCTTTTTGTAGCATACAAACAATTCCTCTAATTGGTAAACCTTCTGTTAATAGCTTCATGATAATTGGTGTTGTTACATAATAAGGTAAATTTGCAACTACCATTATATCTGATTCATTAGGCAAATACTCATTAATCGCTTTTTCAACATCTGCCTTTAGTACATCTTCATTAACAATTTGTATATTATCATATGGGGAAAGTGTATCTTCTAAGATTGGGATTAGTCTATTATCAATTTCAAAAGCTAATACTTTCTTAGCACGCTTAGCAATCTGCTCTGTTAATGCCCCAATTCCCGGTCCAATTTCAATTGCGCAACTTTCTTCAGTTAAATCTGCATAACTTACAATGTTTTCTAGTATATTTGTATCAATTAAGAAATTTTGACCATAACTTTTTTTAAAGAAGAAATCGTACTTGGCTAATATTTCTTTCGTTCGACTAGGTGTCGCGATATCCTTCATTATTTTTCCTCCATTAAAACTTTTTTTACTGCTTGCCCAAATTCATCTTTTGATATTTGAAACATTTGCAGTCTTTTCTCTAGTTGCTTACCGTTTGTATAACCTATATTAAGAATTTTACCAAGTTGATCTCGCCTTTTACTTGAAGAGGGATGTCCAATTAATCCGGCATCTATTAAATCTTCTTTTGTAATTTCTGATTCGACCTCGATAAATTCTTGCTTAACATGAATTAAAGCATTTCGAATAGATTCTCTAGTAGCATGCTCGATTCCTAATCCTTTTTTACCTGAACGAACAGCTTCTTCCTTTGGTAAAAACGCATGTTTGCATCCTGGTACATGCTCTTTAATTATCGAGCGAATACGTTGACCAGGGTAATCAGGATCTGTAAATACGATTACGCCTCGAGTCTTTTGAGCATGCTTTATTAAATTTAAAGTATCCTTATTTATAGCAGAACCACTTGTTTCAATTGTATCTGCATCAACAGCTCTTTTAATTGCCGCCGTATCATCTTTACCTTCAACAACAATAATTTCTTTAATTTTCATTTGTTCCTCCAACCAATACAAGTATATGTAATCATACCATAAGGATAATAAAACTTCATACTCTCTTAAAAGTAGTATAAAAAAAGCAGAAGGACTTATCCTTCCACTTTCTTTCAAACAACGATCTATTTAAAAAATATTAACTAATAATACGAATTTTTACCGTACGACGACCAAAATCAAAGCAATCGTCTTTTGTAGGCATTAAAATATCAATTCTTTTGCCTTTAATTGCTCCACCAGTATCACCAGCAATAGCAACGCCATACCCTTCAACCCAAACTTTAGAACCTAAAGGAATAACCTTTGGATCTACTGCAATCAGTTTCTTGTTCGGATTTTTACGGATATTAATACCTATAGCTGTTATACCAGACATTCCAGCATCATAAGGAGAATATGCAGTTGCTTCAACATACATTTCTTTTACTTTGCTACTTGATTTAGGCGCACTAGATTTAGACGTACTAGATTTTACTAAAGCACTTGATGATGGTACAGACTTAGTTCCTACTGCAACTACTCGATCAACAGGTTCTTTTAATAGAGTTTCATCCACTAGTGTTTTAGAAACTACTTTACCATTTTCTTTGATCAGTTCAAAGTTACGTTTAACAAGTCCTTTTACACCTTCTGAAATGACCGAAGATTCATTTTTAAGCATAGAAGAATCTTTTTGCTCTTTTACTTTAAAATCTACAGGCTCTTCCACCACATCGTTGACTTTTTCGACACGGATAACTCGAACTGTATCATTTTGTTTGATCATTTCGCCAGCACCTGGTTCAACTCGGTCAAATTCGTTTAAAGTAATGTTCTGCTTTTCTAAAAAGTCAGCGACAGTAGTCGAAGTTGTAAATACTTTTTTAGAAACTCCTCCGTCATTTAATACCATTGGGAATGATTTTTCGTAAGATACTTTACCGTTTTCCTCTAATGGTGTCGACAGTGCAGGCATTATAACATCATCAGGATTGATGTTAATATTTTGTTCTTTTAATAATTCCTTTACCGTTTGAGCAGTTGTCATAATGACTTTTTCTTGCCCATCGATCGTAAGTTTAACAGGTTTCGCTAAATGAACTGTAATATCCATATCATCTGATATTTTCGTTTTAGCTGACGGATATAATTCATCTGCATTTGTAATATTAATATTTTGTTCTTTTAATAATTCAGCCACAGTATTTGCATGTGTTTGAATAACCTGTTCCTTCCCGTCTACCTCAAGAGTTACTTGTTCTTTAAGTCCCTCATATGCTCCTGTACCTACTGATCCAGTGAAAACTAAAGCTCCTGCAAGTTGTACTGCTAGTTTTTTACTACTCCCAAGTCTAGAAAGTAACCTATTCGCGTCTATCACGATTATACTCCTCCTTTTTGCCTGAGAAAAAAGATTGACTAGCTCCAAACCTATTAACTAGTGCTTCTACTCTACTGAATGTATGTTTACTAGATTTAGAAGTAGAAGAGTTTTCTTTCGACAAATTCTTCAACTCTTCATACGTGAACTGTGACAAATATGATCTATTCGTACTAGTTCATAAGATCATTTGTTAATCTGAAAAATATTACACGCATTTTCAAAAGTTCGTTTTTGAACTTCTTCAACTGATAGATCTTTTAAACGTGCAATTTCTTCAGCAACAAGTGATACATAGCTAGGTTCATTTCTTTTTCCTCTATACGGATGTGGTGTTAAGTATGGACAATCCGTTTCGATTAATAGATTTTCTAACGGAATTTCTGTCGCTACTTCTTTTGGTTTTTTTGCATTCTTAAATGTAACTGGTCCTCCTAGTGAAATATAGAAGTTCATTTTAATACATTCTTTTGCCGTTTCCACACTTCCGCTGAAGCAGTGCATAATGCCACCTACTTCTGATGCATTTTCTTCTTTTAATATAGTTACAATGTCTTCTGTTGCGTCTCGATTGTGAATGACAATCGGTAGTCCGCATTCTTTTGCTAATTGAATTTGTTTACGAAATACTTCTTTTTGGATTTCTTTTGGAGACTTATCCCAGTAGTAATCTAATCCAGTTTCACCAATTGCTACTACTTTAGGATGTTTTGATAATTCTTTAATCCATTCAAAATCTTCCTCAGTTGCGTCAATTGCATCAACTGGATGCCAGCCAATCGCTGCATAAAGAAAATCGTATTTCTCGATTAATTCCATTGCTTTCGTAATTGTCGGTCGATCAAAACCAACAACTACTTGATGAACAACTCCTGCTTCTAAAGCTCTATTAATTACTTCTTCAAGGTCTTCTTTATATTGATCTGCATTTAAATGTACATGTGTATCAAAAAGCATTTTTACTTCCCCTTTGCTCATCTGAGATTTAGTCTAGCATACCGTAAAATTTCTTACCTAACGCACAGTTAACAATTCCGTTACAAAAAGAAACAGTCAAATTTAAGCAGTTTCTAATAGTTTTTTTAAAATGTTTTAAATTAATTCCATGTTATATCAAGACTTTTTACCTTTTTAAACTAAATTCTGATAATTTTTTTAGTTTACTATTGTAATCATTCTGTAATATTTTCTTCATATAATGACATTTTCTAACAATAACTTGTTAACACCTGCCATAAATCAACAAAATATTATCATATTTGTGATTCTTATGTTATTTTTACAATTTTCTGCACAATACAACAATTATTCCAATAAAACAAATAAAAAAAGAAAAGCATTTCATGTTAGTTTTTACACGAAATACTTTTCCTAGTAACATTATTTAATAATCGTACCGTTTGGTAATGATTGATCGATTGTTGCAAGTGATAGCTTACCTTCAATACTTCCTGCTAGGATCATCCCTTCGGATAATTCCCCTCTAAGCTTAACAGGCTTTAAATTCGTCACACAGATCACTTTTCTACCGATTAAGTCTTCTGGTTTATAGTATTCCGCTATACCCGAAACAACTTGTCTTGATTCATTCCCTAAATCTAATTGAAGTTTTAGAAGTTTTTTTGCTCCTTTTATTGCACCTGCTTCTTTTACTTCAGCTACCTTTAATTGAACTTTAAAGAAATCATCAATTGTAATCTCAGGAACAGTTTCTTCCACTTTCTCTTCTACCACTGGTTTAACAGTGCCTTGCATTTGTTCTTTAATATATGCAACTTCAACCTCTGTCTCGAGTCTTGGGAAAATTGGTTCACCTTTTTGTACTCTCGTATCCTCTTGAATTGCTCCAAATTCATTCAAGCTATCCCATGAAAGAATTTTCTCATCAACTAGTCCTAATTGATTGAAAATTTTTGCTGGAGTTTGAGTTAAGAAAGGTTTTAATAAAATCCCAACTTGACGTAAAGATTCCGCTAGATGCGCCATTACTGAAGCTAGTTCTTGTACACGGCTCTCGTCTTTAGCAAGTACCCACGGTTGCGTCTCATCAATATATTTATTTGTACGACTAACGAACTGCCAAATATTTGTTAACGCAACTGAAAACTCCATATTTTCCATTGCTTCTTCTACAGTTTCTTTCGTGTTTTTTGCCACCTGTTGAAGATTTGCATCAAAATCCGTTACTGTTCCATTAACTGCAGGAATATTACCATCAAAATATTTTTGGATCATTGCAATCGTTCGATTTAATAAGTTACCTAAATCATTCGCTAAATCAAAATTAATACGGTCAACGAATCCTTCAGGCGTAAATATTCCGTCTGATCCAAAAGGTACTTCACGTAATAAGTAGTATCTTAAAGCATCTAAGCCGTATCGATCGATTAAAACTACTGGATCTACAACATTTCCCTTTGACTTACTCATTTTGCCGTCTTTCATTAATAACCAACCGTGGGCAAAAACCTTTTTAGGTAATGGTAAGTCTAATGCCATTAACATGATTGGCCAATAGATTGTATGGAAACGTACAATTTCTTTACCAACTAAATGAACATTTGCTGGCCAATATTTTTTATAGTTCTCTTCATTATCTGAACCATATCCTAACGCTGTAATATAATTAGATAAAGCATCAATCCATACATAAATAACGTGCTTAGCATTACCAGGTACTTTTACACCCCAATCGAATGAAGTACGGGAGACTGCTAAATCTTCTAAACCTGGTTTAATAAAATTATTTATCATTTCATTTTTTCTAGATTCAGGTTGAATAAATTCTGGATTTTCCTCATAATACTTCAATAAACGGTCGGCATATTTACTCATTTTAAAGAAATAAGACTCTTCTTTAACTAATTCTACTGGATGACCGCTGTCGGGACTTTTTCCACCAATAATTTTTCCTTCTTCATTATATAAAGGATCTACAATTTGTGTTTCAGTATAGAACGTTTCATCCGGTACGGAATACCATCCTTCATATTCGTCCAGATAAATATCACCTTGATCAAGTAATTGCTTGAAAATCTTTTCAACAATTTCTTTATGTCTGTTTTCTGTTGTACGGATAAAGTCATCATATGAAATATCTAATTTCGTCCATAAGTCCTTGATACCAACAACGATATCATCTAAGTATTTTTGAGGTGTGACATTTAATTCTTCAGCTTTACGTTGAATCTTTTGACCGTGTTCATCTGTACCCGTTAAATAAAAAACATCAAAACCTCTAAGTCTTTTATATCTAGCCATTGCATCCCCAGCAACAGTCGTATAAGCATGACCTATATGTAATTTTCCGCTCGGATAATATATTGGGGTTGTAATATAAAAAGTTTTATTACTCATTGACCAAAAATCCTCCTTCAAAAATTTCTAAATATTGACACTAAATTATTCGCATGATTTTGTATTTCATTATAAAATGAAAAATGAGTTATCTGCATATACCCATCTACTATTACAACTTCATACTAATTTTATAAGTTAAATTTTACACAATAGTAACATCTATTTCTATTATTTCTCGTAATTATACATACATTTTCTCTTTAATTAACCCATTTTGGCATAGTAGCATTACGTAGCTCTTTCTTTTGAACTACATATTACATTTATTTTCATAAAAACTTTATAATAGGAGGATTAATTATGAAATCTACAGGAATTGTCCGAAAGGTAGACGAGCTTGGCCGTGTAGTAATTCCAATTGAACTGAGAAGAACACTAAATATCACTGAAAGAGACACACTTGAAATATTTGTTCAAGATGATCGAATTATCCTAAAAAAGTATGAGCCAAATATGACTTGTATGATGACGGGAGAAATTTCTCAAAATAATCTTGAGGTTGCTGATGGTAAAATTGTTTTAAGTAAAAAAGGCGCTGAGCTTCTAAAATTCGAGATAGAACAATTTATAGCTAATAATAATTAAATCGAAGAGGCTGCTTATTTTAATTGCATTCTCTAAATTAAAAGCAAGTAAAAATGAGTAGAGAATTACAAATAAGTAAGACAGCCTAACTTCATTTTTAAACTAGATTAAATCTCGTGATATTCTGCGTAGACGTCCCTTTTATTTAATGAACGATCCTTCGCAACAAGTTTTATTGCATCTTTACTTTTTTCATTTTTTTCATTTATGTACCAATCGACATGCTGGTTAATGGATAGTTCTTGCCACCAACATTCCTCATTGTTTTTCACATCTTCTTCTGATGCCCCTTCTAAAACAACTACAAACTCTCCACGTACTTCTTCATTCGTTGCCCAGTCTATTGCTTCACTTACTGTCCCTCGTAAAAACTCTTCAAATTTCTTTGTTAATTCTCTACAAAGTACAACTTTTCGGTCACCTAATACTTCGAGAATAACGTGTAGTGTTTCTTTTAAACGATGTGGAGACTCGTACAAAATGACTGTACTACGTTGCCCCTTTAACGGTTCCAATTGCTTCTTCTTATCTTTCTTTTGACGAGACAAGAAACCTATGTATAAAAATGAATCGGTAGGTAGTCCAGATGATATTAAAGATGTTAAGGCAGCATTTGCTCCAGGTAATGGGACGACAGAAATACCTTCTTCCAAACAAAGTTTTACAAGCTCATAACCTGGATCATTTATGCACGGCATACCTGCATCACTTACTAATCCAATTTTTAATCCTTGTTTTAAGTCTTCTACAAGTTTTAATCCTGCTTTTTCTTTATTATGCTCATGATAACTCACTAATGGTGTTGGTATTTCGAAATGATTACAAAGCTTTTTCGTATTACGAGTATCCTCTGCTGCTATATAATCTACTTCCTTTAGTATTCGTACTGCTCTAAACGTCATATCTTCTAAGTTGCCAATAGGTGTTGGTACTAAATAAAGACAGCCTAATTCTTCATTTAAGAAACTCTTTTGACTTTTAATCATTGCTTGTTCCTCCTCTCATATATTTTTCTTTGTTCTCTCTTGATAATTGCTTAAAAGCATATTCAGCCTGCATCGCTTCTCTTTTTGTCGGGTATTTCTCAAAAAATATACAAATTACAGGTGTTCTCCCCCTAGTATATTTTGCACCCTTACCATCGTTGTGTTGTTTTACTCTACGCTCAATATTTGTTGTATATCCTGCATAGAAAGTTGCATCAGAACATTCTAGCACATATAAATAGTGTTTATGATCTTCCATATAGAATTTCCTTTAACTCTGATGTATACTCGTTATTTTCCTCGTAAACGTAGATTGGAGGCAAAATTTTAAGGTCTGCCTTACCACCTTTAATACCTTCAATTAAAAGTGTATTGGCTTCTTTACCCATTTTAGGATAGACAAACTGAATTCTTTTCGGCTCGATACCATGTTTACGCATTGTCGTAACAATATCCAACATACGTCCTGGACGATGAACCATCGCTAATTTCCCACCATGCTTCAAGAGTTGTTTACTTGCATTAATTACTTCCTCTAAATTCGTTTTAATCTCATGTCTTGCAATTGCATAATGCTCATTCATGTTCTGTTCAGAAGTCGGAATATCTTGAAAGTATGGTGGATTACACGTAACAACATCTACAAATTCTCTACCTATTTCGTTTGGTGCATTTTTTAAATCATCATGAATCATTGATATTTTTTCAGCTAACTTGTTATATTCAATGCTTCTTTTAGCCATATCAACTAATCGCTCTTGTATTTCTACACCAATTATATTTGCATTAGATCTGCGGTGTAGCATCAATGGAATCACTCCATTACCAGAGCATAAGTCAACAATCGTACCCTTTTGGATTGGGACATATGTAAAATTAGATAAAAGGACTGCATCTAATGAAAATGAAAAAACAGATGGGCTTTGAATAATCCTCATATCATCAGTTAATAAGTAATCTAATCGTTCGTCACCTTTAAGCATAATTAGTTCCTTTCAAATTCACACCAATATTATCTTTTAGCATTGCCTAATTGTATAACAATTAACTAACATTGCATAAAAAGAAGCTATTCCAATTGGAAGTGCGCGTACTTTACCTTTTTTACCAGTTTATTTAAAAGCTGGGTATTAAAAAGGTAATCGCTCGCTTCTTCCGGAATAGCCTACCATTACTTTTTATCAAAGAAGGATAAACAAAACAGACAGTCCTCGCCATGACGTACGCTTCCATAATGTAGATTACAAATATGGAAACCTTCTTGGTACAATCTTGCTAAATTATCATAGCCTTCCCCAAGATCCTTATCCTTTTGTACTTTTTTCTTCTTTGAGTCTTTTATTTGCTCTTTCTCTTCTATACGTTTATTTAGACCTAATCTTTCTCGCAAGTGATCATTCTCAATTTTCGTATAGTGATTTTCTTCTAGTAGCTCAGCAATATATTGTTTTAAGTCACTAAGCTGTGTTGATAAATCTTGAATTTGTTCTTCCATATTGGAAAGAGATAAGAATATATTCTTCTTGTCCAATCTTACCACCTCTTAATCTGTGGTTTGTATTGACACGACTCCCTCGTGAATTAAATCATCTAGGGTATACTCCACAACGCGTTCTTTTTTAATCAATTCTACCTGAATAACTCGTTCTAAGATGTTCAATCCTACTACTCTTCCTGGACCTTCAGCTGTTTTAATAATATCCTCTAAGTCTGGAAGTTGTTCTTTTGCGGCCTCATACTCATCATTTTCATATTTTAAGCAGCACATTAATCGGCCACAAAGTCCTGATATTTTCGCCGGGTTAAGAGAAAGATTTTGATCTTTAGCCATTTTAATAGACACTGGTTCAAAATCTCCTAAGAACGTTGAACAACACAACATTCTCCCACAAGGTCCAATCCCACCAAGCATTTTAGCTTCATCACGTACTCCTATTTGTCTTAGTTCAATTCGAGTACGGAATACCGCAGCTAAATCCTTTACTAATTCCCTAAAGTCTATTCTACCATCTGCTGTAAAATAAAAGATGACTTTATTTCGATCAAACGTATATTCGACATCAACTAATTTCATGTCTAGTTCATGTTGCATAACTTTACTAGAACAAACTTCATAAGCCTCTTTAGCTGATTGTTTATTCTCTTCAACAATCATACGATCATGCTCATCAGCTAATCGCATAACTTTTTTTAATGGAAGGACTACGTCATTTTCTCCGACCTTTTTGTTTGGTACCACTACTTTTCCAAATTCAATCCCTCTCACCGTCTCAACGATGACAAAAGTATCTTTAGGGATTGCTAATCCATTTGGGTCGAAATAATAGATTTTACCAGCTTTTTTAAAACGTACTCCGACTACTTCGTACACAATCTACAATCCCTCCTGTAGCTCTATAATCATTTGCTCTAGAACCATTAACATATTTGCGTTGGATGTTAACCGCTTTTTAGCAAAAAGAATAATTTCTAAACAAGTAGTTATTTTCTCTAATGAAATACGGTTTAATGCTTGTCTCATTAATGGTTCTTCATTTTTAAAAACAACGTTCTGCTCTTGCTCAGCATATATATATAACATATCTTTAAAGGCTAATACAAGCATATCAAGCATCATTTGTAACTGTTCCTTCGTATCAAAATGACGAGAAACATTTTGTTGTATGACTAGAAGACTATCTTTTTTTGTCGTTAATAATGCTTCATATAATTCTATCACTAAATCTCTAGCTTGTGCAAACCATTCTTCTTCAGCAATTTGGAGTGCGACTGCCTCACTATTTGTTAATCTTGCCAATAGCGGTACTAAGTTTGATTGGAGCTCGATATTAACTAAATGTTCTTCAAAGTATTTTATTGGTAATGGATTAAAATGGATTGATTGACAGCGTGATTGTATTGTTGGCAATATTTGTTGTACTTGTTCAGTTAATAAAAATGCAGTTGTAATTGAGACCGGCTCCTCTAAAAATTTCAATAAAGAATTAGCTGCATTTGTCGTCATTCGATCAGCATGGTCGATTATATAAATTTTCCGATTCGATTCAACAGCTGTTTTAGAAAATTCTTCTTGTAATTGTTGAATTTGATGTTTCTTAATAGAGGCTTCTTCGGGCTCAATTAGATAAACATTTGGGTGATTACCAGAATCAACACGCTTACAATTCCGACAAGCTCCACAAGGTGTAGCGCCACTTACATTCTCACATAGTAATACTTTTGTGTAGTATAATGCAAGTTCGCGTTTACCTGTTCCTCTTGGGCCTTCAAATAAGTAAGCATGAGCTACCCTGTTTTTAATTACTGCATTTTTTAACATTTTTGTAGCAACTGGCTGACGCTCGCTTAGTTTCTCCCAAGATGTTTTCATATTTACACCTACTCATATCTATAAATTAATCAATTTTTTTAACCTGGCTTATGACCTAATTTTATTATATTTGATACAAATAATTTTCAGTTAAGTTCCGAAAGTATCCTTTCATCTATTATACCAGTTCCGTCATGTTATTGTTCATGTAATCAATTTTTGCAAAAAATTAAATTTCTCCAATCTTTTCTAAAATAACCTTTAAAGTATCATTAAACACTTGATTGATCTGGTTTGACGCATCAATTCGTTTAAAGCGCCATGGTTCTCTCTTCATAATTTCAGCATATCCACTTTGGACTTTTAAATGAAAGTCTAATTCTTCTAAATCCAATCGGTTAATTTCTCTCTTATCTGCTTGGTGAACTCTATTTAATCCAACTTTAGGATCTAAATCAAAGTAAATTGTCAAATCAGGCATTAAACCATCTATTGCAAATTGATTAATATTATAAATTTCATCTATTCCGATTCCTCTACCGACACCTTGATAGGCAAGCGAACTGTCTACAAATCGATCACATAACACGATTTTTCCTTCAGCCAATGCAGGGATGACTTTCTCTGCCAAATGCTGTCTTCTTGCTGCAGCATAAAGTAATGCCTCCGTACGCTTGTCCATTTCAGTATTCTCTGTGTCTAATATAATATTTCTAATATTTTCAGCAATCCGTATACCACCTGGTTCACGAGTAGATATAAAATTTACACCTCTTTTACGAAGTTCCTCCGATATCATATTTATAATTGTTGTTTTCCCTGCACCCTCTGGTCCTTCAAATGTAATGAATAAAGATTTCAAATGTGTTCCTCCTAAATCAATACTTCTATTTGTAATTTTTTATCTTCAATCAGATTTTGAATCGTCATTCCATATTTATATACATCATGAATATAATCAACGTGCTTAGTAGTAACTAGTTCACCTTTTAGTAAAATTGGAACGCCTGGTGGATAAGGAACTATATTTTCCGCCGAGATTTCTCCTACTGAATCTGCCAAATCTTTTACCGACTTCCTTTTTTTCTTTAAATCAGCGTAACTGTGTAAAACTGTACTCGTAAAATTAGGTACGTTAAGTTTAGGTTGTTTATTTTCAATATATACCATCGATTCCGTTGCTTTTTTTATACGATGAATAAGATCATTAAAATTCATTCTTTCATCTAGTGGAAGGATAAACAGAACATGTCCCCAATCTGATAGCTCTGAATAGATACCCTCCGTTTCAAATATTGCCTGTAATTGTTTACCGGTATGGCCTTTTTTACTTTTTACGATTACTTTTAACATATCTTGTCTATAGTTTATATGACTTGAAGTTACAATTCGGATACTAGATAAGTTATTTACTTCTTCTTTAAATAAGGCAATTTTCTCTTGAAGTATTTTTACTTTATCTAAGGAAAATGTTTTAACAAAACTTCTTGCGTAATCTAAGGAAGCCATAATTGGATAAGATGGGCTGCTGCTTTGTAACATTCTCAGCATTTCTCTAACTTTATCTTTACAAACAAGTTTTGATTTTATATGTAAATATGACCCCATTGTCATTGCGGGTAAAGTTTTATGCGCCGATTGTATGACAATATCGGCGCCCATAGAGAGTGCGTCATTAGGAAAAGGCTCCCCAACTATAAAATGTGTTCCATGAGCCTCATCCACGATCGTTGGAATCTCCATACTATGTGCGAACTCAATTATACTTTTTAAATTCTGAGACATTCCATAATAATTTGGATTCGTTAAAATCATTGCTTTTGCCTTTGGATAATTTTTTATTACATGCAAAGATTGTTCAGTGTTTATCCCGAGTGGCTGTCCTAGCTCTTCGTCGATATCTAATGGCAAGAATATCGGCTTAGCACCAGCTAGTAAAAGACCATGAAAAATTGACTTATGACAATTGCGTTGTACCAATACTTCATCATTTTCGCCACATAACGCTAAAATTGCAGCGAGGTTACCCACGGTTGATCCATTTACTAAAAAGAAACTTTCTTCTGCTTTGTATACACTAGCCAACATTTCTTGAGCCTCACTAATCACCTCTGAAGGATAATGTAAGTCATCTAAGCCATTTAATTCTGTCACATCATAATTTAATATATTTGGTAGTCCTAATTCATTTATAAAAGTGTGTTTTCCATTTTTATGACCTGGAACATGTAGAGATATTGTTTTTTTATTAACGAACTGTTTCAGTGCATTTAGTAATGGCATTTCATTCATCATTAACGCTTCCTTTAATTTATGTAAGTTATTTATCTATGTCGCTTACTAGTCTATTTTTTATAGAATTTTTAATTTAGACAATATAAAAACCGATTGTATTTACAAGTTCTCTCCATTACTTAAAGGTTCAGTCACTAAAGAGGAGACCAAACAGTAATAAATTATGGCAGAGGTACCTGTATATAGAATCGGTCCTACACTATATATCTTATTTTAACTTACAAAAACTTATTAGACTACTACTATTAGTCTATCACGTTTATACTTATCCCTAATTTGCAATTTCCTCTTTCACTGTACTAATACATCTTAACTTCTCTACGAAGGAATTATATATAGGTGAATCTGTTTCGGTTTTTACGATTTTCTTTTCACACTCTTCACATACAAATGCTTTAATAATATGAATGCCATTTTCCTTTTTCTCTTCACAAACTATACACTTTGATAAACCATTCACCTTTATTCCTCCTCTAAGTGTTTTTCCAATGTAATTTGAGATTGATTAAACAATTTCGTTTATTATTTAGTTTTGCATATTAAAAACTTTTTATACAATTTAGGGCCTATTTTTTTGTAATATATGAAAATAGTTCTAATTTTGTGCTCTATATTTTTAAATTTTTTTCTAATGTGATATTACTTTCCTGACTTGATCTTATGATTGCTCCTTTTAACTACTAAAAAAGGACTACAATTAGTTTAGTTTGTAGTCTTTAATTACCGGCCAAACGTTCGTTATCTTCGTTACTTTTCCTGAGTCTTGGTACTCACCTACTGCTATATGGAGTAACCCCGTACCTTTACAGAATATCCCCTTAAACAAAACGATTAAGTGAACAAGCGGTTAAATTAGCTTTGGTTAAATCGAAATGTAAAGTTTCACATTATTTAACTTTAATTTGTAAACAAAAAAAAGCATCAGCCAAAT
>NZ_NUGT01000021.1 GCF_002574545.1 Bacillus sp. AFS055030 | reverse complement strand
TTCTTCTGTTCCCCATTGTAGTAATGTCATACTATTTAAACCCGTATGTACGGAAACAGCAGTACGGAATGCGGTATCTCCTCGTTCTAATTCCTCACAGACAATTGCTAATGTGTTATAGTCCATTCCTACTCCACCATATTGTTCTGGAATACATACACCCATTAGTTGTAAATCTGCTAGTCGTTTTAAAATATTTGCTTCAAAATGACCTTTTTCATCCCATTCCTTTATGAAAGGGATAATTTCTCTGTCTACAAATGACCTAACTACTTTCCTGACACTAATTTGTTCCTCTGATAGTGAAAAATCCATTTCTATTTCCTCCTAAATTGTTTTATTTCGTTTCATTTCTTCTATTTCATTTTGAGAAAATCCTAGTTTACTTATTATTTCTTCTGTATGCTCACCATGTAAGGGTGGATGTCTTAATACTTCAATTGGTGTTTTTGATAATTTTAATGGTGATCCGACTAATTTTAGATCCTTTATAAAAGGATGGTTCACGTCCAACACCATTTCTCTCGATTTAGCATGTTTGGACTGTAGAGCTTCACTTACACTATTTATTGGACCATTTGGAATCCCTATTTCATCTAATAATTGCTTCCACTCATTTTTACTTTTCAACTTTAATTTATTTTGAATTAATTGCTCGATTCGTTTTCGATGCTGTAATCGACCAGTATTTGTCTTATATTTTTCATCCAATAAGTTGGGTTCATCAATTAATAAAGCAAACCTTTTAAATTGTTCATCATTCCCTACCGCTACGACTAATTCACCGTCACTTGCAGTAAAGACTTGATATGGAACGATATTTGGATGTTGGTTCCCCATTCGTTCTGGAACAATTCCACTACATAAATAATTACTAGCTACATTTACTAAAGCAGCTAGCTGAGAGTCAAACAATGAAATATCGATTTCCTGACCTTCTCCTGTACGATCTCGGTTTAAAAGAGAAGCAAGAATCCCAATACATGTAAATAGACCAGTTAAAACATCCGAAATGGCTACTCCTACTTTTGTTGGCGCTGCCTCTTTCTCACCAGTAATGCTCATTAATCCGGACATCGCTTGGATGATATAATCATATCCTGGTAAACTTGAATTCGACCCTTCACTGCCAAACCCACTAATAGACGCTAGTATGATGTCTTCTTTAATTTTTTTTAAATCTTCATAGGCAAATCCTAATTTTTCCATTGTTCCAGGTTTGAAATTTTGAACGACTACATCAGCTTCAGAAACTAGCCTTTTTAAAATCTCTTTACCTTGCTCACTTTTTAAGTTCAAAGTAATGCCTTGCTTATTGCGGTTGGCACATAAATAATAAGCGCTTTCACCTTCAACGAAAGGTGGCCCCCATCCCCTTGTTTCATCGCCATTATTTATGCTTTCTACTTTTATAACCTCTGCTCCTAAATCTCCAAGGATCATCGTACAAAAGGGTCCGGCTAGTACTCTTGTTAAGTCAATGATTTTTACTCCATGTAATGCACCTGGCAATTTTCCCACCTCTATTAATCTAGTTAATAAGCCAGTAAAACGATCAATCACAATAGTTGAATTGAATGTTTAACTGGCTTACAACTGCGCTTTGTATGAACAGTAGATATATTAGATGTCTAACCCAATTGAAATATATTTAACTTCTAAAAATTCCTCAATTCCAAAGTGACCGCCTTCTCTTCCAAGACCGCTCTCTTTATAACCACCGAATGGAACTTGTACAGCAGAAGGTGTGCCATCGTTTAATCCAATAATTCCGTACTCAAGTGCTTCTGTAACGCGGAATGAACGACTTAAGTTTTCCGTATACACATACGCCGCCAGACCGTAATTTGAATTATTTGCTCTCTCAATTACTTCTTCTTCCGTTTTAAATGTAGTAATTGGAGCTAGTGGACCAAATATTTCTTCCTTCATACATGCCATTTCATCCGTAATACCCGTTAAAATAGTAGGTGCATAATAATATCCATTTTCCTCTGAAGGTTTATTACCACTATAGACAATTTTCCCACCATTTTTAGTAGCGTCTTCAACGAGCGTTTTTACCTTTTCTAAAGCCGCATGATCAATTAGTGGACCAACATCAATTCCTTCTTCTAAACCGTTACCCACTTTTAATTTTTCTAGCTCTTTTGTAAATAACGCTGTAAATTCTTCGGCTACACTTTCCTGTACATAAATACGATTTGTACAAATGCAAGTTTGACCTGCATTGCGGAATTTTGACTGAACTAAACCAACCGCTGCTTTTGATAAATCAGCATCATCCATGACAATAAACGGTGCATTTCCACCAAGTTCTAGCGAAACCTTTTTGACATTCTCTGCTGCGCCTTTCATTAGTGTTTTACCTACTTCTGTCGATCCAGTGAAAGTAATCTTTGTTACTCTTGGATCTTTTAACCATACATCGCCAATTTCAGATGACTTACCAGTAACGACATTAATTACACCTTTTGGAATACCCGCTTCATGAGCAAGTTCTGCAAGCTTTAATGCTGTTAGAGGTGTTTGAGTAGCTGGTTTAATAACCGTAGTACAACCAGCTGCAAGTGCTGGAGCAACTTTTCTAGTAATCATAGCAGCCGGAAAATTCCACGGTGTAATTGCTGCTACAACTCCTACAGGTTCTTTTCTAATTAAAATTCGTTTATTAGGTTGTGTTGCAGGAATTGTTTCCCCGTATACACGTTTGCCTTCTTCTGCATACCAAGAAATAAATCCATTTGCATAAGCAGTCTCGCCTAGCGCTTCTTTTAATGGTTTACCTTGCTCAATTGTCATTAATCTAGCAATTTCTTCTTTCTTTTCGTCAATGAGACGATACCAATTCATTAATAAATGATATCTTTCTTCTGCTGTCTTTTTAGACCAAGTTTTAAATGCTGTATGTGCAGCATCAACAGCTAATTTAGCTTCATATGTACCACCTGTTGGAATTGCTCCTATGACTGCACCAGTTGCAGGATTTGTAACCTTCGTATAATATTCATGATCATTCCCAACCCATGTACCATCTATATACATTGGGTATACTTCATATTTCTCTTTAATTTGGCTCATGAGTTTACCTCCAATTGTAATTCTGGTACTAATACAGCTTCGATTGACTCCCTTAAAATATCAAGTCCTTCTTCAAGCTGTTCATCTGTAATCGTTAGCGGCATTAACAAACGAATCACATTGCCAAAAATACCTGCGCTTAACAACATTAACCCTCTATTGTTCGCCTCTTTTACAATCTTTCCAACTGTCACTTTATCTGGTGTTTTATCTTTTTTATTTGTTACAATCTCCATCGCACACATTGCGCCAATTCCGCGAATATCACCTATTTGTTCAAACTGTTTAGCCCATTTATGCATTTCTTCATTAACCTTTTCGCCGATTACAACAGCTCGCTCATTTAATTCTTCTTCCTCAATGATATCAAGTACTGCTAATGCTGCACGACATCCAAGAGGGCTACCAGAGTATGTTCCGCCTATTTCACCAGCATCAGAAGCTTCCATAATTTCTTTTCTACCGATTACGCCACTAATAGGTACTCCTGCACCCATTGATTTTGAAATTGTAATTAAATCAGGCTCAATTCCAAAGTGCTCAATTGCAAAATATTTACCTGTTCTAGCAAAACCAGTTTGAATCTCATCAGCTACAAATAATATGCCATATTGTGTACAGATTTCTCTAACCCTTTTTACAAAGTCAAGATCAGGTACAATAAAGCCACCTTCGCCTTGGATTGGTTCCATCACGACTGCAGCAATCGTTTCTGGTGCAACCTCTGCAATCAAAAATTGTTCAAATTGTTCAATGATAAATTTACTATATTCTTTTTCATCCATTTGATCTGGACGACGGTAAACATATGGATATGGTGCTTTATATACTTCAGGAGCGAATGGTCCAAATCCATATTTGTAAGGCTTAACTTTACTTGTCATCGTCATTGTCATTAATGTTCGACCATGGAATCCTCTAGTAAAAGAAATAATTCCTTGACGTTTTGTATACTTTCTTGCGATCTTCACCGCATTTTCAACAGCTTCTGCGCCACTATTAAAAAATGCTACTTGCTTTTCAAAACTTCCAGGTGAAAGATCTGCTAATCTTTCAGCGAGCTGAATATAAGATTCATACATCATGACATTAAAACCTGTGTGAATATAATCACCGGCCTGAGCTTGAAGCGCCCTTACTACTCTAGGATGGGAATGGCCCACATTTATCGTTCCAATTGCACCTGCAAAGTCAATAAACGTATTACCATCAATATCCTCTACTAATGCACCCTTTGCTTTTTTTACAAATGCTGCGCTATTATTACTAATCCCTTTTGGAACCACTTTATTTCTTCGAGCAACCAACTCTTGTGATTTTGGTCCTGGAATTGACGTTTGTAATTTAACGAATTTACGATCTGCCATAATTGCACCATCCTATCTATAACGATTTTTGTAATGAAAGCATGTCATGATTATTAAAGTCATGACATGCGAAAGGTATTAAACTTCAATAGTAGATAAAATCTCTTTAAATGCACTTACTACAGTATCAACTTCTTCATAGCTAATTTTTAAGGAAGGCTCGATACGAATTGTTTTTGAGTTAATTAACGTACCAGCAACTAGGATCCCTTTATCAAACATTCCTTTAGAAACTTCATAGCCAATTTCATCCTGATGGAACTCAATTCCAATCATTAAACCTTGACCACGAATTTCTAAAACTTTGTCTTCATGTCCTTTTGCTGCTTCTTTTAATTGATCTAAGAAGTAAGCTCCAACTACTTCTGCTCTTTCAGGTAATTTTTCTTCAAGAAGAACACTGATTGTAGCAATAGCAGCTGCACATGCTAATGGATTTCCACCAAATGTTGTTGTATGCATAAATGGGTTTGGGAACCAGCTTTTGAATACTTCTTCTTTTGCAACTACAGCTCCAGCAGGCATTACTCCGCCACCGAATGCTTTAGCAAGACAAATAATATCTGGAACTACTTCATATAATTCAGCAGCAAACATTTTACCAGTACGTCCCATACCTGTTTGAACCTCGTCAAAAATTAATAGAGCTCCGTACTCATCACATAGTTCACGAACTTCTTTTAAGTAGTTTGGAGGAGGAAGAATAATTCCACCTTCACCTTGAATTGGCTCAAGTATAACTGCCGCAACATCTTCACCTACTAAAGAGCAAGTTTCAAATGTTTTTCGCATCATATCAATGTCACCAAATGGTACATGACGGAATCCAGGAATTAATGGTAAAAACGGTTTTCTGAACATGCCTTTTGCAGTTCCAGATAAAGAACCTAAACTTTTTCCGTGGAATGCACGTGTTGTTGAGATAAATGTACTGCGCTCACTATACATTTTTGCAAGCTTTAATGCCGCTTCAACACTTTCAGTACCACTATTTGTAAAGAATGAGTATTTTAAATCACCAGGTGTAATTTCAGCTAAAATTTTAGCAAGCATAGCACGTAATGGATCTAATAAATCTTGGCTATGAAGTGCTTGTCTTTTTAACTGATCTGTCACAGCTTTAATAACTTTTGGATGACGGTGCCCAACATTATAAATTCCAAATCCGCCTAAACAATCAATATACTCTTTACCATTTACGTCTTTAAAACATGAGCCGCTATCAGACCATTCAACCGCTGCGAATTGACCGCCTTCTGTAACAGTTTTACGGTAAGCAAGGAAACCTGGGTTAACATGTTCTCTAAAACCATCAACTGTTTCCTTAGTGATCCATGCAGCGTCTTCTTCTGTAACAGACTCTTTTTCTATTAAACTTAAAACCTTATTAATGTACTCGGTTACGTTTTTTTCTTCACTTTTTAATTCGTTTTTTAAGTTGATACTCATTTTGTTCACTCCTATAGTCGTTTTATCTATTTTTTTCTTCCCTATTTGTCTCTTCTTATAACTGCCAAAATTTATTCTGCAAACCATCCGATTGGTTCAACTTGTAAGTTAATGTTAATTTGCTTAACTTCTTGGAATTCTTCTAACCCAAATGTACCTAAGCTACGTCCTACACCGCTTTGTTTGTAGCCGCCCCAAGGTGCTTCATTGTATGTTGGGTGGTATGAGTTAATCCAAGTAATGCCCGAACGTAGCTTTTTAATTACTCTTAATGCTTTCGCTCCATCTTTACTAAAGACAGCTCCTGCTAAACCATATACAGTGCCATTGGCAAGTTTTAACGCTTCTTCTTCAGACTTAAACTTTTGGATACACACGACTGGACCAAAAATTTCCTCTTGGACAATGCGCATATTTTGTTCAACGTCTGCAAAAACAGTCGGTTCAACAAAATAACCTTTTTCTAAACCATTTTTTTCGATTCGATTTCCTCCGCAAACAAGTCTTGCGCCTTCTTCCTTGCCTATTTGTATATAGCTTAAAACTTTTTCTAAATGCTCTTTACTAACTAGTGGCCCCATCTCTGTTTCAGCTACATTCCCAGGACCTACTTTGATTTTCTTAGCACGCTCTACAAAACGATCTACAAAACGATCATAAATAGATTCTTCTACTAAAATTCTTGATCCAGCTGAACAAACTTGACCTGAACCTGCATAGATTCCAAATAAAGCATAATCGACAGCCGTTTCGAAATCTGCATCTGCAAAAATGATATTCGGAGATTTCCCACCAAGCTCAAGTGATACTTTTTTCATTGTATCTGCCGCTGTTTTCATAATATGTTTGCCCGTTTTTGTTCCACCTGTGAATGAAACCATATCAACATCAGGGTTGGCAGCGATTTCATTTCCAACTACTGGACCAGCTCCCATTACCATGTTTGCTACACCTTGTGGAAGACCAACCTCTTCAAAAATTTCAAATAATTTCTTAGGAGTCACTGGTGTTACCTCTGAAGGTTTGAAAACAATTGTATTACCTGCCGCTAGTGCTGGAGCAATTTTCCATACACTCATTAATAATGGATAGTTCCAAGGAACAATTAATCCACATACTCCAATTGGTTCGCGAACAACCATAGCCTGCATTGGATCTGCTACATGGTAAGTAAATCCATCTGGCTTTGTAATCAATCCTGCATAATAACGAAAGCAAGCTGCCGCATCAGCAACATCAAATCCTGCTTCACGATTTGTTTTTCCATTATCTAATGTTTCAAGTTTCGTTAATTCTTCTTGATACTCTTCTATTTTGTCTGCAATTTTAAATAAGTAAGTTGCTCTTTCTTGAGCAGATAAATCAGACCATCTTCCATCATTGAATGCTTTACGAGCAACATCAATTGCTTTTTTCGCATCTTCAACAGTACCTTCGGGAGCATATGCAATGATTTCTCCATTCGCTGGATTAATAACAGGGCGTTTCTCATGATTACTAGAATCTTTCCATTCGCCATTAATAAACATCTTTAAATCAATTGTTTTAAATTGAACATCGACCATTGTATATAAACCCTCCTTAATTTCTTCACAACTTATTAGATTGCAAGAACTGTGCCAACTTTAATGCACTTAATTTATAAGGGTTTTCCTTCCATAACCTGTACATTATTATTCAAATTTGCATAACACTATTACGCTGTGCATAATCTTGGAAACTAGTAAAACTTCTGTAAACTATTTTGCGTAAAACGACATATTATGAAAGTTCATCGCATAGGCTAAAACACCATGAAAGGAGGAAATTGTATGTTGCTTGCAGGAACATGTATTGCAGTTGGACTCATCATCATATTCATGGCATTTGGTATCTCGAGGGATCAAGTTAGTATGACGGAAGTAATTGATAGTCATGTTGAAAATATAGGAGATTTAGAGAAATAAAGCATTGTCAATATAGAACAACAGAAGTCTAAGTTTATATTTGAGCAAAAATTTGAAAGATACTTACCCATGACAGGTTCATGAGGAAGGAAACTAACGAAAAATAGAAAGATACTTCCTCATAACGGGTTCATGAGGAAGGAAACTAGCGAAAAATAGAAAGGTTCTTCCTCATGACAGGTTCATGAGGAAGGAAACTAGCAAAGATTAGAAGGTGCCTTACTCATATCAGTCTTTAGTGGAAATCAACCACAAATGGGTGGAGTTGACAAACTCATTTTTCAACAACGTAAAAAAAAAACGCACCCTGTGCGTTTTTTTACTTAAATGACATAAAGTCACTATTCATATTCTTTTCATTCATTATTTTTTGATACTTACGACTAACCGAGGACTGACTTATGCCTAAAACTTGTGCAGCCTTCGTTGTAGTTTTATATTGCTTCATCGCAAGCATAATCAGTTGCTCCTCAACATAATCAATCGCTTCTTGGAGAGGGATTACTTTATTAATGACTGGTTTAGATTTATTAAAGTCATAGCTATTTGGTAAGAATTGATTAACATCCTCTGCATTAATAATTTGATCTTCTGCAGAGACGACTAATCTTTCGATAATATTTTGAAGTTCTCTGACATTCCCCGGCCAAGAATAAAATTCTAAAACGTTAATTGCATCTGGAGTAAGATGAAAACTCTTATTATATTTTTCATTTAATTGCTGTAAGAAATGGAATGATAATAATGAGATATCTTCAATTCTTTCTCTTAACGGTGGAATATTTAAAGGTATAACATTTAAGCGATAATATAAATCCTCTCTAAATGTGCGTTCTTCAACCATTTTTTCTAATCTTTTATTTGTAGCTGCAATAATTTGTACATTTACTTTAATAGGCTTTGTACTTCCAACAGGAATAACTTCTTGTTCTTGAAGGACTCTTAGCAGTTTTACTTGTAAATGTAATGGCATTTCACCAATTTCATCTAAAAATAAAACGCCTTCATCTGCTTGCTTAAAATAGCCGTCCTTATTTTGATCTGCCCCTGTAAACGCTCCTTTTATATAGCCAAAAAGCTCACTTTCCAATAGATTTTCAGGTATTGCACCACAATTTAATTTTAAAAACGGTTTTGAAGAACGGTTTCCTAATTGATGAATAGCCTGTGCAATGACTTCCTTTCCTACACCAGACTCCCCGTGCAGTAATACAGTGGAAGAAAAATCAGCTATTTTTTTCGCTTGATTAATAATTTGCTCCATTTTAGGACTACAGTAAATCAGTTTTTTAACAAAACGGTCCTTACTCTTTATATCTTCAAGCTCCTTTTTATATTGCTCAGAAATCTTCTTCATTTCTTTTAATTCTGTTTTAAGACGTGAAGTTTCTGTAATATCTCTAGAAGCAATAATTATCCGCTCAATTTCCATATTCTCATCAAAAACAGGATTTCCTACCGCAAGTACTTTACGTCCATTAATTGTTTCTTGAACGATCGATACTTTCTTCCTTTTTTCTAATACTAGTTTTGTAACGGATGGCGTAAAAAGTCCTTGGTTTTCGAATTCTAAAATACTCTTTCCAAGCAATTCCTTTAAATCTACATTCCAAAATCCAGGAATGATATTTTCACTGTAACGAATTAGCTCACCCTTATGATTTACTACAAGTATTTCATCATAAATACTTGATAAAATGGCATTCAAATCTTTATTTAAATCTTTTACATATTCAATTTCAGAGGCCATTTCTTCCACCATTGGGAGATCTTGTACGACAATAACCACTCCTTCAACCTCGTTGTCTACGAAAATTGGGCTATAATCAACAAGAACACCCATATCATCACTAATTTGAATCTGATTAAGAATGGTTTTACCTGTAGCAAATACATGATCAACTTGTTCACCACTAAAAATAGTTTCAGCCTTTGTATTAATGACCTTTTCCGATGTTGATTTAATCATTTTTAATCCGGCGTCGTTGCAATTTACAATAACTTTATTTTTATCAACTACAAACGTTCCCATCGGTATCGATGTTAAAATGCTCTTCAATAAATCTACACTTTTATTTTCTTGTTTGAACAACTCCGCTAATATATCTTCACGAAGTATGTAACCTATTGGCATATCTTCCTCTTCTTTTACAATCGAGATCGGCTCACCAATAATTTGAAAAAGAGTCGTTAATGAAATTTGCCCACTTAAGCGACTAACACTATTTATTGATTGAGAAGAACTAGTAATCTTAGAAATTGCTATATTTTTCTTTTTATTACTACCTTGAGTAATATTATTTAATTGAACATAACCAAAAATCTGATTTTGTTTACGTAAAAATAAAAAGGGTTCATTTATATTGGATAAATCGATTTCATCATTTTCTTTATATTGATCGATATCAATTGTGATGACTGGTCTTATTTGTTTCTCATTTATTGATAACACTACTTTCCCCCCTTATGTCTAAACCGTTATACATTCCTATTTTAACAGAGTTTTTTAATTTATCGTAAAAATCTAAAATTATAATTTACTAATCTATTTTATAAAAGCAAAAATAAAGGGCAGTCTCTTAAGTCTATTCGACCAGAGATACCCTTTATTTGTTAGAGAAGAGGATGCTTCTTAGAATTAAATATATCATCCTTGCCTAATGCATTATTCAATCACTAGCAGTAACAAACAAATCCTCTTTAACATACGCAAGAACCATCCCAGGAACGATCTTGTCCCCAACTGAGACCTCTAATGAAACAACTTCACCACTTATTCCTTGATGAATAACTTTTGTAGTTCCATCTGTCGTTTTAATAAAGAATAACGGCTCCCATTCATAAATTCTCGATTCTTTCTCAATAGCAGTTCCTTCAACTGTTCCATGGTAGTCACTGACAATGACTCCATAATACATAAAACTCACTCCTTTTTTTCAGCGAAGAAGGTGACTCGCGTTTGTCTTCTATTAAAACTTAACAATCGGCGAGTTTTCTTAAAATATATGGCCTGATTTTATAACTCGCAAATTTGTTTTGATGGTAAAACCATGCTAAAGAAATGTTGAATTTCAGAAATATCCTCCTCGGCAATACCTAACTTAGGAGCCCAATAATGTTCAGAATGAAGATCTTCTAAACATAATAACGCCATTTTACTAGATTGAATTGATGTGACCATTGATTTACCATAAAAGTGGCTTGAAAAGGCAATTGATAAATCATAACGATTGTTCTGCGTTAATAAACAATAATGGTGTGCAAGTTGTCTTTCCGTTGATTCAGAAATAATATCAATCATTCTAGATCTCTCCTTTTGTTTTAAAATTTTACCCAACCTCTCAAGCGACAAGCTTCAGCAATTTTACGAATTCCTTCGATATAAGCTGCTATTTTCATGTTTACATTATATTTTTGTGATGTTTTATAAACTTTTAAAAAGCTATCTGTCATTTTTTCTTTTAATCTCTCATCTACAGTACTCTCAGTCCAATAATAACCTTGCATATTTTGACACCACTCAAAATAGGAAACAACTACTCCACCTGAGTTGGCTAAAATATCGGGAACGACTAAAATCTCTTTTTGATCAAGGATTTCTAGCGCTTCTTTAGTAGTCGGTCCATTCGCTGCTTCAACAACAATCTTACATTTCAATTTATCTGCATTTCGGTTATTAATCACACCGCTTATTGCTGCTGGTATTAAGACATCACATTCTTTTTCTAATAACTCTTGATTAGAAATCGCATTTTTAAATAGGTTAGAAACAACCCCAAACGAATCACGATTGTCTAATAGATATGGAATGTCTAAACCTTTAGGATCATAGATTGCTCCAAGTACATCTGAAACACCGACAACCTTTACCCCAGCTTCATATAAGTATTGTGCTAAGTAACTACCAACATTTCCAAATCCTTGAATAATGACTTTCATATTTTTAATTTCGATTTTTTGTATTTCACTAATTAGCTCAAGAGCATAAAATACTCCTTTTGATGTTGCCGTCTCTCGACCTACTGAACCTCCTAAAGTTATCGGTTTACCAGTGATAAAGCTTGGTGAATCAAACTCTCTAATATGGTCATATTCATCTAGCATCCATGCCATTACTTGTGCGTTTGTATACATATCAGGTGCAGGAATATCTTTAGTAGGTCCTACAATTTGGCTGACAGCTCTTACATAACCTCTACTTAACTTTTCTAGTTCATTCATACTTAATAGTCTTGGGTCACAAACAACTCCACCTTTTGCTCCACCATAAGGTAAATCAGTAATACTACACTTTAAACTCATCCAACCAGCTAATGCTTTTACTTCCTCTGGCGTTACATCAGGATGAAATCTAATTCCCCCTTTTGTAGGTCCTAGTGCATCGTTATGTTGAGCTCGATACCCTTGAAATACTTTCGTCTCCCCATTATCCATTTGAACAGGAATACTAAATTCTAAAAATCGCATTGGTGTTTTAAGAAAATCAAATACTTGGCTCGGATAGTTCATTATGCCGATTGCTTCATTTAATGTTTCTCTAAACTCTTGAAGCGAATCATCTATTTCTACTTGTTCACTACTCTTTTCATTTTGTTCTACTTCAGTTAATTTTGAACTCATTTTACACACCTCATTAGTTATTTTTAAAAATGTAATAGCAAATCCTGTGCCAACTTGAATTGAATCCATTAATTTGTGAAGTAGTAAAATTGACAAAAGCTTATTTAGAAAGGCTATTACAAGGCTTTGATTCCTTTTTATTTTTTCAAGTAATACTTATATATCGTTTTTTTCTCAGGTAACTAGATTCAATCCAATAGAGGAAATATGATTAGATGCATGAATTATTCAATTTTGCATTAAACATTATTCAAAATTGAATTCCTTCATTTCACGAGCAAAGTATCCTGAAATGATTCAAAAAAAAAGCCACAAGGAAATTAAATTACCTTGTGACTTTTGGTCATATTGTTTATTACACCACAACTTCTTCTTCATATTTAGGAGGTGCAATTTGGAATGCCTTAGTAAGATAAATTAAGTATACTAAACCAACTACGAACCAAATTGATCCCATTATTAACGAGCTTTTTTCAATGTTAAACCATAGGATTGCTACAGATGCAGCTCCTAATAAAGGTAAAAGCAAGTAAGAAATGAAGCCTTTGACTGATCTATGCTTTTTCCGAATGTAAAAATGGTTGATAACAGATAAGTTAACAAAAGTAAATGCCATTAATGCACCAAAGTTAATTAATGAAGTAGCTGTTACCAAGTTGAAAAAGATTGCTGATAATGAAATCACCCCAACGAAAATAACGTTAAATGCTGGTGTTTTCCATTTTGGATGAACGAATCCAAACCATTTATCTGGGAAAACCTTGTCGCGCCCCATTACATATAACAAACGCGAGACACTCGCATGTGACGCCAATGCAGAAGCAAGTGTATTAATAAAAGTAATGCATAAGAATATTGATTGAAATAATTTACCACCGACATATAATGCAATCTCTGGCGATGCAGCATCTGGATGCTTAAATCTAGATATGTCCGGATAGTATAATTGAATGAAAAATGCTGTAACTGTAAAAATTACGCCTCCCCAAAGCGCTGTGTATAGAATTGCTTTAGGAATTGTTTTTGCAGGGTTTATTGCTTCTTCTGATAAAGTTGAAACGGCATCAAACCCTAAGAATGAGAAGCAAAGAATCGTTGCACCTGTTACTAATGTGCCAAAATGCATTCCTTCATTAAAAAGTGGTTGGATACTGAATCCACCGTATCCTTCACCATGATGTAGACCTTGGATTACTAGAATGATAAAAACAACCATGATCGCAAGCTGAACTAATACAAAGAGAGTATTAAAATTGGCGAGCATATTGATACTTCTTAAGTTTAATAATGTAACTAATCCAACAAATAAAATTACCCAAATCCATGTTGGAACATTAGGAAAAAGTGCATTTAAGTAAATTTTCGTTAATAGAGCATTTACCATTGGTAAGAACAAGTAATCTAATAATGATGACCATCCAACAAGAAAACCTAAGTGCCCACTAATCGCTTTCTGGGTGTATGTGTATGCAGACCCAGCTTCAGGAAATTCTCTTACAAGTTTGCCATAGCTTACCGCTGTAAATAACATTCCAATTAGAGCTACTATATATGCAGTTGGTACGTGACCATCAGTGATATCAGATACAATTCCAAATGTGTCAAAAACTACCATAGGAGTCATATAAGCTAACCCCATCATAACTACTTGCCATAACTTTAAGGATCTCTTTAACTGTGTTTTATTTTCCACCTATCATATCCCCTTCGTTTTAGAATAAGCGCTTACAATATTGTTGATTCTTCCTTTTAATTCTTACTTTCCCGACAGAAACCTCCTTTTTTTGAATATTTAAACAAGTCTTTTTTTTAAATTTGCAAGTTTTATGCCAAATTATTAATTTTATGTAAACGTTATAAAGAACACCCGCTATAGCTTTGAAATGATTAATTTCAATCGAAAAAGCAAAGTGAATGTCACTAATTCCTACGTTTATGATCACCCTGGTTGTTATTCACTACTGCATACATTATTCAAGTCCTCATAAGATTTACGTCTCTATTTATACAAATCTCTTAAATTACTTATATCTATTAGACTGGCATGGAAGTTGCATTGTTAAATAGAAAATACCAATTCTGCCCAATTTTAGGTCCGAATAGAATATGTAGGTTTTGTATTTAATCGATAATAAAACTTTTAGTTAAGCAAAAAGGACTAACTATGAGTTTAATTATAAGAAAATTCTGTAAATAAAATTTTGGAGGAGATGATTTATGAGTAAACAAGGTATTGATTCAGATGCTTTACAATCGTTTAACTACAAGCAGGAATTACAACGATCATTAAAATTTTTCAGTTCATTTGCAGTTGCGTTTTCATTTATCTCGATTACAACTGGTATTTTTAGCTCTTATAGTCTTGCTTTAGGAGCAGCAGGACCTGCTGGAATTTGGACGTGGCCATTTGTCATGGTGGGACATTTACTTGTTGCTTTAATATTTGCAGATTTATCTAGCAAAATTCCTTTAAGTGGATATGTTTATCAATGGGTTAGTCGCTTAACGAATCGGGGATTTGGTTGGTTTACAGGTTGGGCAGCTTTATGTTATTTAATTATTGTTGTACCAACTGTCGATTATGGAGTAGCCCCAATTTTTCTTGATTTAATTGGAATTAAGAGTACTACTACCGTTCTTACAACCGTCGTAATCGTGACAATCATTATTCAAGCATTATTAAATATTTACGGAGTAAGGATTGCTACAATCATTAATAATTCAGCTGTCTATACAGAAGTAATCGGATTTATTGGCATTATTATTATTTTAAGCTTTGTCTTATTTTTCAAAGGAGCAGATTTTTCATTATTAACTTATACAGCTCACAAGGTCGGTTCAAATGGTAGCTATTTTACAGCATTTGTACTAGCAGTCGTAATGGGCTCTTATACATTAGTAGGCTTTGAAGCAGCAGCAAATCTAGCAGAAGAAACAGTTGATGCGAATAAAACAGTACCTAAAGCCATTGTTTTCTCAATGTTACTTGCAGGTGTAATTGGATTTATTTTCTTGATCATTGTTACTTCAGGTATTAAAGATATTAATGGCATCATGGCTTCCGCTTCCCCTATTTCTGATATTTTACAATCACGTTTGGGCACTGCAGTTGCTGATTTCTTCCTTGCATTAGTGATTGTCTCGATTTTTGCTTGCGGATTAATCATTATGGCTTCTGCATCTCGACTTATTTACGCCCTTTCGAGAGACAATGTGTTTTTTGCTTCAAATGTATTTAAAAAGGTAGATAAAAAACATAATGTACCGTACAATGCGATAATTTTAGTTTCTGTATTAGGCATTATAGCTGTATTCTATTTTGGTAAGCTATCATTATTGATCGGTACTTCTGCGGCACTTCCAGCCATCATATACTTAATTACTGTAATCGCATACGCTACTAAAATTAAGACCTTACCGGATACAGATGGTTTTAAGCTAGGAAAATGGAGACTGCCTGTTACGATTCTTGCGATTATTTGGTTAGTATTTGAAGTTGGTATTTTAACTCTTCCAAAAGACTTTTTACCAACAACTAAAGTAATACTTTATTTATTTCTTGCTGGAATTGTTATTTATTGGGCTCTTTTCAGATCTAGAATACAGGAAGGTAAAATTGGTATTCATTTAGAGAAGGATTTAGACACGTAAAGTAAGTTATTACAAAAGTAAAGCCGATTCTCACTATATAGAGGATCGGCTTTTACTCTGTTGAAAAATAAACCAATTTTTCGTATAAGGAGTCTATTCAGGATGATTTCCACTTGGGGTGCTTGCTTTCCATTTGGCGAGATAATTGAATTTCCCGTCACCTTCTTTCCTGTTATGTCTCAGCGTTCTCATATTTACCATAAGAGTTATGCAGGATACTGAATTTTCAGATAAAAAAGAGATGCTAATTCAAATACGAATTACATCTCCATACAATTTACTATTCGATTAAAAGCTAGTTCCATTATCTATAAAACTCTGCCGTCATGCTTAATTCTCGAAATCACACTCGCTAAGTGGAACAATTTTTGTTCTTTTTATCAGTTTATATCCGATCAACAAAACAAGGAATAATGGCAGACCTATATAGGAAACAAGTACTCCGTTCCAGTCAATTTTATTTCCCATGAATGCTGAATAGTTTTGTCCAAGTATAACGACCCCACATAGTACGAAAGCAAATATTGGTCCAAATGGGAACCACTTTGCTTTATATGGTAGATCATTTAAATCCTTCCCTTGTGCTACAAAGGCTTTACGGAATCGATAATGACAAATCGCTATGCCAAGCCATGCAATAAAACCAGACATACCTGATGCATTAAGTAACCAAATGTAAACAACCCCATCACCGTATAGAGAAGCTAAAAAAGCTAATGTACCGACTGCGGCTGTAATGATTAGTGCATTAACAGGTACACCCCTTTTATTTAACTTACCTAATGCTTTTGGAGCTTTCCCTTGACGAGCCATGTCCCAAAGCATTCGTGCTGAAGCATACATTCCTGAGTTTCCAGCTGATAAAATCGCCGTTAAGATAACTGCATTCATGACAGACGCTGCAAATGCAATGCCAGCTTTATCAAAAACTAATGTAAATGGACTAACAGCTACATCGCCACTTGCTAGATTGTCATTTGTATATGGTATTAGTAGACCTATTACAAATACAGACAAGACGTAAAATAATAAAATACGCCAAAATATTTGACGAGCCGCCCGAGGTATATTTCGCTCTGGCTCTTCGCTCTCACCAGCTGCTACACCTAGCAACTCGGTACCTTGGAAAGAAAATCCAGCTGCCATAAAGATTCCGAGTGTCGCCATAAATCCTCCATGAAAAGGAGCATCGCCAATTGTAAAGTTTTTAAACCCTACTGCTTCTCCACCAATAATTCCAAAAATCATTAAAAATCCCGAAATTAAAAAAATGATGACTGTAGCAACTTTAATGATCGAAAACCAGTATTCAGACTCCCCAAACCCTTTAACAGACAGATAGTTTAATAGAAAGATAATCGCTAAAAATAATGAACTCCATAAGAGTGAAGATGTATGTGGTAACCAGAATTTCATAACCATCGTAACTGCAGCTAATTCTGCTGCTATTGTAATTGCCCAGTTATACCAGTAATTCCAACCAAGTGCAAAACCAAGTGCAGGATCAACGAATTTTGTTGCGTATGTACTAAAAGATCCTGCAACTGGCATAAATGTTGCCATCTCAGCAAGGCTTGTCATTAAAAAGTACACCATGATTCCAATCGCTATATAAGCTGCAAGAACTCCACCTGGTCCTGCATTATGGATTGCTCCTCCACTTGCTAAAAATAAACCTGTTCCAATTGTTCCTCCTAGTGAAATCATTGTAATATGACGAGGTTTTAATCCACGCTTTAACTCTTGATGCATAGAAGGAATATGATTCTCTGAATCAATGACTGTTATTGTATTTACCGTATTTTTCATTAAAATACTCCTTTTCAGTCGTTTTTTGGATTCGATAATTTTTCTGCTTTTTTCAAACATCTATCTGTTGATCAGGAAAAGTTTGAACAGTAGAGAAAATGAGAAGCGAATATCGCTTCTCATTTCTTACTTGGAAAAGTCAAAATAATTCCTCTTTAATAATCTTTGTTGCTCAAGCAGTCCATGATACGAAGTTGTTTTACCAAGTAGCTTCGTGTCGATTAAGTATAATTGCTCCTCAATTGCATTAACAGTGTCATCTGTTTGATATGTTATTTTACAATCTAAGCAAACGATACATGGTGTTTCTTTAATCTCAATTGCCTTTGTACCATCTGGTAGTTCCCAGTAGACCGTATTTGTTGATTCAACTATGTTAGCAGACTCACACCACTGACATTTCATCATTCAGCGTCTCCTTGCGCACTTCCTACTAGCTTTTCACTAACTTGGATTTTTGTAAGCTGTGCTTGGAATTTCTTTTCTTTTAACTCATCGCGTTTTTCACGCTTATCTTTCAAAGAAGCATGCTCTGGGTTTGTTGAGTATGTTTTACGAACTTCCATACGTTGTAATCCTTCAGGTACAAGATTGAATTTTGTTTCATTCATTAATCCAGCAATACCTGCATTTGAACGTTTTTCTTCCATATTAGGATAAATTTCTTTAAAGTAAGCTTCCGCTCGACCTGGTACGTAATTTTGTGGTTCCGGATAAGTAGTAATAACACCTTCAAAATTACGAAGAACTACTTTGTCAGCACTTTGAGAAATTAAGTAATTTGGTTGAAGCGAAATTTTTCCTCCGCCACCCGGTGCGTCTACTACAAATGTTGGTACCGCATATCCAGAAGTATGGCCGCGTAAACCTTCCATAATTTCTAAACCTTTTGAAACAGGTGCACGGAAGTGTCCAATTCCTTCTGATAAATCACATTGATAAATATAGTATGGACGAACACGAATTTTAACTAAATCATGCATTAGCTTTTTCATAATTGGTACACTGTCATTAATTCCAGCCAAGATTACGGCTTGGTTTCCTAATGGAACACCGGCATTCGCAAGCATTTCGCAAGCTCGTTTTGAATCCTCTGTAATTTCAATTGAAGTATTAAAGTGAGTATTTAACCAAACTGGATGATATTTCTTTAAGATATTACAAAGGTTTTCAGTAATACGTTGTGGGAATACGACTGGCGCCCTAGTACCAATACGGATAATTTCCACATGTGGAATTTCACGTAAACTTTTTAAAATATACTCTAAAATATTATCGTTAATTAAAAGACCGTCTCCACCTGAAATAAGTACATCTCGTACTTGCGGATTTTTGCTAATGTAATTAATAGCAGCATCAAGCTGTTTCTTTGGCACTCCCATTCCAATTTGTCCTGAGAAGCGGCGTCTAGTACAGTAACGACAGTACATTGAGCATTGATTTGTTACTAAAAATAGAACTCGATCTGGATAACGATGTGTTAAACCTGGTACAGGAGAATCTTCATCTTCATGAAGAGGGTCTTCTAGATCATACTTAGTTTTATGAATCTCCGCAGAGATCGGAACTGACTGCATACGAACTGGACAACGTGGGTCATCCGGATTCATTAACGATGCATAATATGGAGTAATGTTTAGTGGAATTGTTTTTGTCGCAATTCGTACCCCATCTTCTTCGTCTGGCGTGAGATTAATTACTTGCTTTAACTCATCCAATGATTTGATGGTGTTTGTAAGTTGCCAAACCCAATCATTCCATTGTTCATCTGTTACATCTTTCCATAATTCAATTTCTTTCCAATGTCTTTTTGGAGCATAGACTGCATTTACCATACTTACATCCCCTTTCAAACTGTTTGCTTTATATGTAGCAAGACCCGTGCCAAAAATTTACAAAACTTTTGTAAAAACGTCACAAATATAGAAAATTCAAACTATTCAGCCTGTTAATTTATTTTTTAAAGTTAAATTCTTACGTTGGGATCTACTAAAGATGAATCAAACAGAATAAAACCGCCTAAAATTAGGCGGCTTGGTTATTGAATGAAGTGCTAAAACTAGTTTTTTTAGAGAATAAAATGTAGTTTATACTACGATATTTAACTTTTGAATTTTATACTGAAGGGTTTGCCTAGGTATTTCAAGTAGTGCTGCAGCTTGTTGAATATTAGAATTCGTTTGTAGCAATGCTTGTTTAATAAGTGAAATTTCCATTTCCTGCATTGCAGTACGTAAAGGCTGAACTCCTTTTGTTTCAGTACTTTTCTTAATTTGTTGTAATTGAATCGGAAGATGTTTAACTGTTAGCGTATGCCCTTCTGCCATAATCATAGCGTGCTCAATCGTATGCTTTAGTTCTCGGACATTACCTGGCCAATTATATTGGTGGAATAACTCAAATACAGTATGTTCTACATTTCGGATATTCTTTGAAAAGCGTTCATTAAATTGTTCAACAAAATGGGACGTGAGTAGCTCGATATCATAATTCCTTTCCCTTAACGGAGGGATAAACAAAGAAAACACATTCAAACGATAATACAAATCCGGACGCATAATCCCGTTTTGAACGCAATCTAATGGTGATTCATTAATTGCAGCGATTACCCTTACATTAACTTTACGAGTCTTTTGATCACCTATTCGTCGAACAACTCCATCCTCTAGTACTCTCAGTAGCTTGGCTTGGAGCTCTAATGGCATTGAATTTAGTTCATCTAAAAACAAGCTTCCACCATCAGCAAGTTCAAATAATCCTGCTCGATCAATCGCTCCTGTATAACTACCTTTTGTCGTACCAAATAGTATACTCTCCAGTAATGATTCTGGTAAAGCAGCACAGTTTTGCGCAATAAAAGGCCCTTCACTTCTGTTTGAACAATGGTGAATTGACTGTACGAAAAGTTCTTTCCCAGTTCCAGTTTCACCAACTACGAGTACTGCTGAGTCGGCATTTGCTACCTTTTCAACTTGATTTTTAACGGCCATTAATGCAGGGTCATCTGTTAAGATATCTGAGATCGTATAAGAGTGAACTTGTTTAGCTTTTCCTTTTTTTACTTGCGGTTTAATTCTTGCTTGTAGGTCTAAAACCTTCTCACCGAGCGATTTAATTGTAGAATAATCCTTTGCAATTTCAACAGCACCGATCAATTGATCATCCAAAATGATTGGAATTGTCGTGTTAACCGTATCGATGAATTGGCCTTTAATATTTTCATAGCGTTGGGGCTGTTGAATAATTGCCTGCTTTGTTTCTAATACTTTCAATAAGGTACTTGTTTCTTTCGTTAAAGAAGGGAAAGCTTCTAGTACATGCTTCCCCAGAACTTCTTCAACTGAAACACCGTCATGGTCAGCCGCAACTTGATTATAAAATATCGTCATTCCATTCTTGTCGACTGCGTGAATTGCTTCATCGATACTATTTAATATGGCACTAATCATTTCATTAGTTGGAATTGTTGCGTTCATTCATAACCATCCTTTCACTGCCGAAAACTTAGCAATTCAGCGCTCATTTTTCGGCAGTTTGACATTAAAAGACTTCTTTTGAAAGATCCTTCACCCATACATTCATATCTTCTAATTTATCAAAGATATAGCAGTTGTTTGTCATTCTTCCAGTATACTTATACCCTAATTGATGAAAGGCTGCGTTCATTCCATATGATAATGCTCGTGCGATCGTATAAGAACAATAAACTGATTGGCTTACTAAATCCTGTTCCAACTTTTTCATTAGCTCCTTCATCAATCCATGCTTACGATGCTCTTCAAGTGTTGCACAATTTGTTAGCTCAGCATTTCTTTGACTAAAGTCCACTTCAGCAGATGCTGCACTTACAATATTTCCATCTTTCTCATAAATCCAATAAATCGTTCCTTCATCCATCGTCTTTTCAACATAAGTGGAATTATTTAAAGGTGTAGGATATACCTTAAAAACTTGACCATATAATTTAGCAAGTTTCGTTGAGTCAGTTTTTTCAGCTCTCCGTAAAACATAACCTTCAGGAATTACTTTTTCTTTTGATTTATCACTCTTTAAAACAGCATCTAAAATGTCATCCCCAGCGGCCCAATATAGACTATTTCTTCGATCTTGGCTAGTATATTTCGTAACAAAAAAGCCATCACTACCTTGAAAATAGCCTTTCAGTACAGATTCAATCATATATCCTGATTGTAAAAAGGAATATACATGTTCACTTCTTGCTTTAATAATCAGCTTTGTAAATTTGTTTGCTTTTGCTAGTTTTTCTATTCTTTCGATTAGATGTGACACGTTCCCTAAGTAAAAATCAACTCGAATTCGCTCATTAAAATAATCTAAAGCACCTTCGAAATAATAGTTTTCTTGTTGAACTTTAATTGTTTCATAATACTTTTTCGTTTTCATATGCTCCCTCACCTTCATGTTGTTGGCCTTCAACTCCACACCAATCAATTAATGTATGGGCAATGATTTCTGCTGCTAAAAACATCTGATCTAAATCAATAAATTCATCTGGGTAGTGAGCTACTTTTGTCTCACCTGGTCCAAATACAATCATTGGTATATTTAAAATTTGTGTAAATAATCCTCCATCAGTTCCCCATGGTGCAGCTTCCACTACTGGATGTTGTTTCATCGTTTCAATAAAGTTTTGTTGCAAGGTTTGCACTAATTCACTGTCAGCTTCAACAGTACCAGGAACCCATCTTGCACCAAACCACTCTACTTCTATCGGATTTTCTACGAACCAATCATCAAGATCTTTAATATTACTAATCCAATTCTCAAATTCTTTTTTTGCATCTTCTAATCTTTCATTTGGTGCCACTCCGAATCGTCCTTCTAAAGTCACTAAATCAGATACAGAAGATGGCCATGTTCCACCATGAATTGTTCCTATATTAATCGGAATTGGAATCGGTACTCCATCATATAACGGATCAGTTATTCGCTCATTTCGTAATTGCTCAAGTTTTTGGATTTGTTGAATGATGAGTACGCTTTTTTCGATAGCGCTTACACCTTCATAACGAGTACCTCCATGAGCTACCTTACCTTTTACCTTAAGTCGGAACCACATTGATCCTTGTTGCTTAATAAAAAACTTCATATTTGTTGGTTCAGGGATAATGACACCATCTGCTGTATATCCTCGCAAGATTGTAGCAAGTGTACCAGCACCACCACTTTCTTCTTCGATTACACTTTGAAAATAAACATTACCTTTTAGTGTAATTCCACTTCGTTTTATTGCTTCAATTGCTAAAATTAGCGCAACATTTCCGCCTTTCATATCAGTTGCCCCGCGTCCATAAAGCTTGTTATCTACAACTGTTGCACTGTAAGGAGGGTACGTCCATTGTTGAATATTTCCTTCTGGAACAACGTCTATATGTCCATTTAAAATCATGGACTTTCCTCCGCTCGTTCCTTTAAGTGTAGCCACAATATTAGGACTACCAGTAAAACTGTCTCTTGTTGAGATAAAATAAGGATGCTCTTTCATTTCTTTTAGATCTGGTTCCCATACGTCCAAATCCAATTCAAGTTCTCTTAATTTTTCAAGGACAATTGCTTGTGCCTTACTTTCATTACCAGAAACACTATTTTCCATTACTAGCTGTTTTAGAAGATCGATAATTTCCTCTTTATGTTCGCTTATATAATCTTGAATAACTTTTTTGTAATGATTCATCCTCTTCACCCTTTTCTATATGAACATTTTTAAATCAGTACTAATTTCTAGTTTCGCACCAGTTTTTTCGATAACATCCTCTACAGTATATGGACTCATTAGTTCTTTAAGCACTAAAGTGTTATTGACTACTTCAATAACAGCCATTTCCGTTATGATTAAATCTACACAAGATTTAGAAGTTAATGGCAAACTGCATTCTTTCACAATTTTTGGATTCCCAGCTTTATCGGTATGGTTCATAACGACTATTACTCTTTTAGCCTTTTGAGCTAAATCCATCGCTCCACCTATTCCTGGTACACGTTTTCCAGGTACAATCCAATTCGCTAAATCTCCTTTTTCACTAACTTGTAATGCCCCTAGTACCGTTAAGTCTAGTAAACCTCTTCGTATAATGCCAAAAGCAGTAGCACTATCAAAATAGCTAGCACCTTTTAAAACAGTTATTGGGAAACCACCTGCGTTACATAAATTTTCATCTTCTTTTCCTTTTTCGGGACTCGGTCCAATTCCCATAACGCCATTTTCCGCATGGAACATAACGTGTACATCTTCTGGTAAGTAATCAGGAACAATGGATGGAATTCCGATCCCTAAATTTACGATCATTCCGTTTTTTATTTCCTTAGCAGCCCGCATTGCAATTTTTTGACGAAAGTCTATTCCCATGCCCATTTCCAGTTCACTCCTTCTGATGAAATTATGTAATCAACAAATACACCTGGAGTTACGATTTCCTCAGGATTCAACGAGCCAAGTGGAACGATTTCTTCCGCTTCTACAATCGTAATATCTCCTGCCATAGCCATATGAGGATTCATATTCCTTGCACTTTTATCAAAAACTAAATTTCCAAATGGATCCGCTTTCTTTGCAAAAATAATACTAACTTCTGCTTTAAGAGCTTCCTCAACAAGAAATTGCTTACCTTTTACACTTACTTTCTCTTTACCAATTTCCGCCATACTATCAAGACCTACATCTACTAAAACTCCTCCAAGCCCCATTCCTCCAGCTCGGATACGCTCTGCTAAAGTTCCTTGCGGGGAAAATTCTACTTCAAGCTTACCTTCCGTCATTAATTTTCCTGCAAATGGATTCGAACCTATATGAGATGTCACAATTGACTTGATTCTTTCATTCCTTACCATTCTTCCAATGCCGATATCCGGAAATCCAGTATCGTTACTAATCAAGTGAAGATCCTTAACTCCACTATCAAATAACGTTTGAAGTAAAGTTGGTGGTGAACCGACCCCTCCAAATCCTCCAACCATTAGTGTCATGTCGTCATGGAAAAATTGAAGAATTTGTTCGATTGTTACTATTTTTTTATAAGTATTTTCAACTAAATTCATACGAGTTCCCCCTTAGCTGTATTCGTTAGAAGGGATTGTTCCATTTCCAATTCTTTTAAACCTTCTTTAAGGATTTGAAGCAATTCATCCAATTCTTCATAAGTAATCGTTAAAGGTGGAGCAATCATGAAAGCTGAATCTTCTCTTCCGCTTTTTCCAGCAACGGAAGGGTATAAAAGTAACCCTTTACGCATTACTTTTTGAACAAAGGAACTTGATTTTATACCATGAATAAATTCGATACCGATTAATAAACCTTTTCCTCTTACATCTCCAATGAATGGATATTCCTCCATCAATCCTTGGAGCTTATTCATCAGGTAATTACCTTTTTCTTCTGCTGCTTGTACTAAATTATGTTTTTCAACATATTCAATAACGGCTAAAGAAACAGCAGCTGATAATGGGTTAGCACTAAATGTATGTCCACTCATTACAATCTTTGAACCTTGCATAATTGGTTCAATCACTCGATCACTAGCAATCGTTGCAGCCATTGGAGTATATCCGGATGTTAATCCTTTTCCAAGTGTAACGATATCAGGCTGAACACCCCAATGCTCCATTGCAAACATTTTTCCAGTACGTCCAAGACCAGTCATAACCTCGTCTGAAATCAGTAAAATATTGTATTTTTCGCAAATCGCTTTAATTCTTTGGTAATAACCTTTAGATGGTACAATTGCACCTCCTGCAGCACCGATAATTGGTTCGGCAATAAATGCTGCAATATGTTCAGGGCCAATTCGATTAATGGCTGTTTCTAATTCAGATGCACACGCCAATTCACAAGATGACTGTTCTAAGTTGAAAGGACAACGATAACAATACGGCGGTGAAACTGAAGGATAATCCTCCAAGATTGGAACGAAACGTTGACGTCTTAAAGGATGACCTGACATAGATAGTGCTCCAATAGTTATGCCATGATAGCTCATCCAGCGTGATAGAATTTTATTCTTTCCTTTCATTCCCTTTTCTTGGTAATGCTGGATCGCTAGTTTCATAGCAGTTTCCGTTGCTTCAGTACCACTATTAACAAAGAACGTCCAGTTTAAATCACCTTGAGTGATATCACTTAACTTCTTTGCTAGCTTCTCAGCAGGTTCACTAGTAAACTGTGAACGGTAAACAAAAGAAACTTTTTTTGCTTGTTCGGTCATCACATCAATGATTTCCTCAACACCATGACCAATTCCTACTGTAATTGCACCAGATGAACCATCAATGTACCTATTACCATCTTGATCAAATAGATACACACCCTTTCCATGCGAAATCATAGGGTAATGCTGGCCAAGTGATGGTTTAATTAAATAATCTCTTTCCATTTTTCATCCCAACCCTTCCTTATGTAAAACGAAAAAAAGTCACACTACTAAATCTTGGAAATTTAAATAGGGGTATTTTTAGTATTCTTGCTTTCTGGGATACTTCCTTTTTATTTTTTTTACTTAAATTCTGTATTCAAAATTTAATTAGTTATTTTAACTTCTCAACAAAAGATTTGTACAAATAGTTACCCGCCCCAATTGATCGTTATATACATTGTCTGGCGGTCCTTTTAGCAAAAGTCAGCGGCATCATTGTACCTGTACTTTAACTCCTAAATTTATTTAGATTAATATAAAAAAGCGACTGTATTTAAACAATCGTCTTTTTGGATAAAATTCATAGTTTAAGATAATTTAATTAAATTTATTGCACCAGCAATATCAAATCCAGCACAAGTTTCAATTGTATTTAGAATGCTTCTTAACTCAACTAATGCATTTGCTGGAATAAACACAATGGTACCTCCTGTAAGATTAGTACACTCACTTCTATCAGCCTCGACATTAGTGACTGCATTTCTACTTTGCAAATTTGGGACTTCGTTATTATTTATAAATATTCCCATCAGAGCCATTATATTTGTTAGGGTAGACATTTCGACAGATACGGTGTAATGAATATAATAAAACCCTTCTTGAGTCACTCCGATTTGATTAGGGGATGCTAAAAAAACCCCTCCAGATGATGCACCAGTATTAGTCCAGATCATAGCAGTGTTTGGAGGAATTGTCTGAAAACCAATTCTGAAGAAATTTCCAAATGCTGGTGAAAAGGACCCTGGCAATTCTGGGATGTTAATTGTTGGATTGAACGTATTGATTGGATTGTTTTGGATTTTGTTTTTATTTTCAAGTTTGCAGCAACATGGTTTTGAATTGCATTTAGAACATTTTTTATGATCACTCAATAGTAAGCACCTCTTTGATATTTATATACTCTATAATATTCAGGCTTGTACACTTTGGAAGGGCTGTAGTCTTGATGTAGTTTTTTGTTGTTCAACTAAGCACTGCAGTAGTTGTATATCACTTGGGAGTCCATTAACTTTGATCGGCTTCTATTTTATTATTGGGAGATTAAAAGGAAACACATTAAATTAGTAGAATAAAATAGGATTATCGTTTTTAAGGAGATAATTAATGGGATATATTATGGATTTAAGAAAAGTTGTAGGTAGTCGTCCACTCCTAATGGCTGGAGCAAATGTTATACTACTAGATTCACAAAAGAGATTGTTATTACAATTAAGAAAAGATAATAACACTTGGGGATTACCTGGTGGGTCATTAGAGTCGGGAGAACATTTAGAAGAAGTGACTAAAATATATGATCAATTAGTAATGTTGAAACCTGACTATAATTTAAGTAACATATTTAAGCATTATAAAAAAATGAAAAAGCATGTCTTGAAATAAGTGAACAAAACATGCTTTTAAATCGACTAACTTCTCTTTAGGATTAAGTTAATTATTTGATTGGACCTTTTCACAGACTTCCGGTTTGATAATAATTCGGTCGAAAAAGGATTGATATTATGGTTAAATGATAATTTGTTAATACTAAATAAAAAATGCGACAATACCTATGATGATAAATAAAACTCCACCCAAAAACTGCCCTAATCCTGATGCTTCTCCCATTAATAATAAATTGAATAAATTTTTACTTTTTCGATTTTTTCCAAATAAACCTCTTTCTGTTCTCATAAGATATAGACCCCAAGTAATTAAAATTACCCCAAAAATAAATGACATGATTAGCATTTTTTGATCCTCCGTTGTTTGTTTAATCCGATGTTACTATATGAACTATTTGTCATCCTCATCAAAAATAAATGTTTCTTCAATTGATAAATTGAAAACTGAAGCTATTTTATATGCAAGTTGTACAGATGGATTATATTTTTGTTTTTCTAATGAGATGATTGTTCTTGAAGATACACCTACTTTATCAGCTAGTTCTTGTTGTGTTAAATCATGTTTCATTCTCAGTTCTTTCACTATATTTATCATAACTCCTCCTAATTAAAGGACATGATTATAAAATCTTCTAGATACCATATCGCTTATTATCAATGAAACTAAAAGTATAAATAATGCAACATTTGTTGAAATTACAATATAATTGGATAAAAACATAATAATTAATAGTTCACATACCAATAAATTCAAAGAAAAATGGGCGACTTTTCCATCAATTATCATATCCCTTTCGTCATACTCCTTTGATAATTCCATTTCTAATTCAGTGTTATTTCTAGATTTAATGTAAGACGCTATTGAATATAACAAAAGTATTCCGCCGATTAATAACAAGATAAACCCAAAATTAAAGCCTTCCGATTTATTGAAAATTAATTTTATGCTCCCAAATGCAATGAGCACTATTGACAATAAAAAGCGATCCCTAAACATATTCTTCAAAAATATCTCTCCTAACCTATTAACCATGTAAAAAGTGAAGTTCATTTCATGTGAAGTTTATTTCACGTGAAGTCTACTTCATGTTAAAGTTATTTTAAATAAATGTCAATATGTAAAATCTTAAGCCGATTTATTAATAGCTATAGAGAATATAATGGGAAAACTTTATATAACTTACTCATGCTTTAGATGTACAAATTCAGGACTCAATGATGAAAGACTCCTTTTATTTATATGGCAGAATTGAATCACACAAATATGGAATTATATGGTAAAATTTTAATTAAGTACTACATAGGAATTATTATTAAGGAGGATATACGTTGTTAAAACTATTAAAAAGTGTTTTTGGTCTACTTGCATTCGTTTTAGCAGTATATGCTTTAATTACTGGTAGATTTATAGTAATGCCATTTATGATATTTTCCTTAGGAGTAATGTTATTAGTAATGGGGTTACAAGAGAAACGAAAGCCTCTCACTTATTCACTTATTCTTGTATCTGGGTTTAATCTATTCGTTTCGATTTATACTTTCTTTATGAACTAACGCATTGCTTTAGTTCATATACGTGAGCTAAAAATAAAAAAGGAGGAATAGGATGGCAAAGTGTCAAAACTGCGATCACAAATGGGAAAAGAAAACATTGTGGAAGCTTTTTTTATCAAAGGAAGGCGTGAATTGTTCGAATTGTGATCAAAAACAATTCATTTCTTTTAATACACAGATTCTTATTACTTTATGTTCGCTATCCTTTTTTTTAGGTGTGTTAATTATTCTTCTATTTCCTTCGTATGTTAAATTAAGTACTAAAAACACAGGTTGGTAGGGCTAAAAATACTAAAAGAGGAGGGTCATGAAATGAACGAATTGACATTACTCTCAATCTCGGCACTAGTATTTTTAACATACAAATTTAATCGAGTCTTTAGTAATAAAGAAGTGTCAAAAGGTAATAAGAGAATTGCTTGGGCGCTATATGGTATTTCAATTTTAGGCTTAATAACTGTAAACTTCTTATTTTCTTGAATTGTTCTAATACTACTAACGCAGTGCACATAGCAAAAAAAAAAGAGAGTGTCCCAAAAAAGTAATCTTTTTAAGACACCCTATGCTTTATTAAAACTTTCTTAACCAAGTCCACGAACTGATAATCCACCATCACTTGAAATGACTTCACCTGTTATTGCACGTGACTGATCGGATGCTAAAAGTACATAGGCTGCAACATGATCTTCAGGCATTTGTGCTAGTTGAAGTGGGTTTCTTCTTTTTATATTGCTTGCTTTTGTATCATTATCCACGGATTTAGTAAAAGTACGTAAAGGTGGAATGACAGTAAGTGCTGTTAAAGTCCCGCCTGGTGCAACTGCATTTACTCGTATGTTTGGTGCCAATTCAAAAGCAAGCTGACGCATTAATCCAATTTGAGCATGCTTACTAGCCGTGTACCAAACTCCACCACCGTCTGGGTAGAAGCTTGCACCAGATACAGTAAAAATAATATTACCATTTGTTTTTTGTAATTCCTCTAGGGCTGCTTTTACACCAAAAAATGATCCTTTTACGTTTATATTTAAAAGGTAATCATATGCATCTGATAGAGCCTCTGGAGTCACATCAGCAAATTTTGCAAAGCCATCGAAAACGCCTGCATTTGCAATAAACACATCTAGTTTACCAAACTGTTCAACAGTCGCTTTTACAGCCCGTTCATTGTCTTCATATTTGCTTACGTCACCTTGAATGATAAGGAGATTGTCATTAAATTCTTCTTTCATTTGCTCTAGTGTTTCAAGTGAACGACCGATAATACTTACCTTTGCCCCTTCTTGAATGAATCGTCTTGTAACAGCTGCGCCTATTCCAGATGCGCCTCCTGTAATTAACACTACTTTATCTTTTAATAACATCACTTAGCCTCCTTTTTCTTCTATTAAACAAAGATTGCAAGATTTCTAGTATTAATTGTTGTTTGATCTACAATAAATACTCTCTTGGAAAGCCTCCACTTTCCATCTTCATATGTAAACTCGTCATGACGTTCGCCAGAAATTAGATCATGGTGAATATCTGTGCTACGGCTACGATAGATTAGTAAATAACTATTAACTACTGCCTTCTCTTCTTTCACTAGTTCTTTCACACTAACATTGCTTACAAAACGACGGGTTCTTGAAGGAGGAATTTCAGCCCATGCATAGTCAGTTTTTAATCGATCTACTCGAAGCTTTAATAATTCAATATCATCATTAAAGGTAAACATCTCAGTAGAATAGTCTGGGCGCTCAGTTCCTTCTTTATTTACGCGTACAGGCATTTGATAGATTAAATCCGAATGCATTAAACGAAACCAATCATCAAATTCAATATCATCTAATAATTTTGCTTCATCAATTAACCACTGTTCAAATTCTAATTTCGCTAATAATTTTTCAACATTCATTTTACTTCCTCCCCCCTTTGTTACTTTGTCATTAATTCAAGCCAATACCGATAAAAATTACGTTGACTCGCTTCAGTAAATTTATCATCATAGGCTACTCCAGGTCCGATAAAATCGACTGGTTCACGATGTAGCCCCATCGTATAGTTATACGTTAAATTCTTTTGAAATGGCATTGGACCTTGAGCTGCTTCCGTTATATCCGTGAATACTTCAGTATCATCCTGTTCAAAAATACCAGATGGACTAAACGTTAAGATAAACGAATCTCTTGATCGATTCTTCCATTCTTGAGAAGCATTTTTTTCTACTAACAACCATGCTATTACTTCCATTTCATTGTGACTAATTGGTCTCCACATTCTAATCGAAGTATTCGAAATTAATTCGCCCTTAATTTTTGTGTGAGATATTAAAAATGACATATTTGGAAAAGCATTTCCAATCATATTTTTTAAGTTTGATAGAACTTCATATTGTTCTTCTGACAAGTTACTTTTATACTCATCCTTCAATTCTTCCGGGAAAGCAAAGTCTGGGTTTGGTGTTCCAAGGTTCAATCCGTGTCCGTTTTCAGTATGAATTTGAAAACCGCGCTTCGAATATGTTGCATTAGGAACCATGCCTAATTTAGCAATTGAACCATGTGTAACCATCGTGTGGTATGAATCACCGACAAAGTTATCAGAACCGACCTTCCAGTTAGATTTAACAATAAAACGTTGCGGAGCTCCAATTACTTCCATCTCAGCACGCCCTACTACGATATCTAAATACCACTTAAAATCGCCGAGAAACTCTTCAAGAGGCTCTGCATTTTCGTCCCAATTTCCAAATAAAAGTCCTTTATATGATTCTAGCTTGACTTTGTGTAGACCCATTTTTGATCGGTCAAGTCGGTCGCCATAAATATCCTTTTGGAGCGGTACTCCAACAAGCTCACCTGTATTTTTAAAGTTAAATCCGTGATATGGACATGTAAATAAAGTCTTGTTTCCTTTATCAGCACGGCACAGCTTCATGCCACGGTGTGTACACATATTATAAAACGCATTGATTTCTCCCATACTTTCACGTGAGATAATGATTGAATATCCTGCAAGCTCACGCGTCATAAAGTCTCCTGGATTTGGAATTTCTGATTCATGTCCTAGAAAAACCCATGTTTTTAAAAATACTTTTTCATGTTCTAATTCGTAAACTGCTTTATCACCTAGGAGATATGCAGGAATGACTCCTTCATCTGGTTTGACCGTTTCGTTTAAGTAATTTACTAGTTGCTCTTTTGACATTTCATCTAAGGTTTTTTCTTTAATCATGCTCGGCTTATCTCCCCTCGTATTTTGACTTTCTACCCAACTTGTACATATTTATCTTTGTTTTGTAATGTTGCCAAAACACTTAATGCTGCTAAATAACTTGTTTTAGGATTATTTGGCATTGGGTCATTTTCTATCTCAAGTTTAAGTTTTCCGAACGCTCCAGATGCTTCAATTAAATGAGTATTTTTTATCGCAACTGGATCAGCAATAATTTTCACTTTCGTATTGTTAGCACCAAGTCCAGCTAAGGATAATACAATTGCTACATTAATATTTCTAGGGTATAGCTTAATCGCTTCAGCTGCAGAGCCTTCAAACAAAATTGTTTCTTTATCTAATACTTCTTTTGATAATGCGCCAGGTGGTTTTCTAGTTGTAATTGAGACAGCCTCTAGACCACCTACAGCTTTTGCTGACTTTAAAATATCCAGTCCACCGATTGCTCCTGAAGGTAAGAAAATATTTACACTATTTCTTGTACAAACTTCTCGAATCACTTCTTCAAAAGTGGCATCAGCCATAGCCCCAATGCTACTTAACAATAAGTCATTTCCACCTTCAAGAACTTTTATAGCGTACTCCTTTGCAGCTTCAACCGTTGCAGCTTCAATGACTAGATCGATATCTGATAGAAGTAGTGCCTCTACACTTTCATAAGCTTCTGTTTCAAATTCTTTAGCAAGTCGAATACCTGATTCTTCAGAACGGGTATAAATTGAAACAATCTTTCCTCCTGGTAACATTCCATCTTTATTAATTGCTTGAAGAAGAAATTGGCCGATATTTCCACAGCCGATTAGACCTAGTTTCATACTGAACCACCATCCTTAATTTGCAAATCCGTATGAATCTGCAAAGAATTCCAATCCACAGTGTCTTGTTTCTCTTGAAACACCGCTTTCTTTTAACCCTGGGAAATCCAATGCTAAGTCACTAAAGATGGTATGGTTATTATGAAAAACTGCGCCTGCTTCTAATCGATCTGCCATTTCAATTGCTAATTCTTCATTTTCAGTCCAAACAGAAGCCCTTAACCCAAATTCACTATCATTTGCTAGTTTAATAACTTCATCAATCGTTGAAAAAGGTAAAATAGGAATTACTGGTCCAAATTGTTCTGCACGAACAATCTCACTTTCCTGGTCAACACCTGTTACGATTGTTGGTAAGATGTAGTATCCTTGATCCCACATTTCAGGATTCAGTTGGATACCGGCTGTTATTACATTTGCACCTGCTTTTTCAGTTCGTTCGATTAATCCGTTAACATAATCGTACTGTGCTTTATTATTTAACGGGCCCATTGTTACATCAGGTTGAATACCATCACCTACAACAATACGCTCAAATTCTTTCTGTAATTTTTTGACTAATTCAGCATATCTAGAATCATGTACATATACGCGCTTAATAGCCGAACATACTTGGCCAGCCGCTCTTAAAATACTCATTCTCAATCGTTTAATTGCTTCTTCATCTAAGTTTGCATCTTCTAAAATGATTGCTGGGTCATTCCCACCAAGTTCCATATATACTTTTTGAAGATTTCCTGAAGATTTTTTCATAATATCTTTACCTGTTTGTGTACTTCCGACAAAAGCAATCGTACGAACACGTGAATCAGAACAAAGCTTGTCACCGATCATTTTTCCTGAACCTGTTACGATATTAATGACACCAGGTGGAAAATGTTTTGCCACTACTTTTAAACAAGCCATAATGGTTAGTGGACAATTTGTCGCAGGTTTCACTAAAACTGTATTACCAGCTAAAACGGCAGGAATCACTCGCTTAAAAGTTAAAATCATAGGAGAATTCCAAGGAGTAATTACTGCAGTAACGCCTCTAGCTCTTCTTCTTACTTGAACTTTTTGATTTCCTGGAAGTAATTCTGGTTTCCACCATTTTAATAGTTCATCCGATCCACCATTCATTACTTCAACGCAGCGTAATAAGTCTTTTTTAGCTTCTACTAATGTTTTTCCATTTTCACGAACAAATAATGAAACATGTTCTTCTATGATTTTAGAAAGTTCCACAGCTGCCGTTTTCATTCTTTCTACACGATCCTCAATCCCACTCTGTGACCAAAGTTTAAATGCATTCGCTGCAGCATTAATTGCTTCGTTTACGATTTCCTCCGTACATAATGCAACTTTTCCAATTACTTCCGAATGATTAGCGGGATTCATAATATCTGATGTTTCAATACTATCCTTCCATTCACCATTTATGAGATATCTTCCTGATACAACTGGATATGTCGAAATCATACCTGAACCTCCTTTATAATTTTTTTGGCTTAAAGCTTTCAGCTGCTCCTGGAGGTCCACCAAAAGGTTTTGCCATAGGTCCAACTGCTTCCATATCTACAACGATCATTGTTGGCTTTCTTCTTTCTGTTGCCTTCTTTAATTCATTTACAAATTCGTCTCCTGAGCCAATACGTACTGCTTCAAAATGCATAGACTCAGCCAGTTTTACAAAATCTGGACTTAATAAATTCACTGCTACTTGGCGACCATATGCCGCTTCTTGAATATTACGAAGAACCCCATAGCCAGAATCATCAAATAACACAACGATAATTGGAAGATTTTCTTCAGCGGCAGTCACCATTTCCCCTACATTAACCATAAATCCACCATCTCCAGCCATTAATACGACCGTTTGATGTGGGCAACCCATTTGAGCGCCTATAGCGGTAGGAAGGCCTTGACCAATCCCGCCACCGGATGCATGAATAGATGTTCTCGGTTCATAAATGTCGAATATTCTACTACCCCAGACATTTGCTTGTACTGTCACATCTCGAACTAAAATCGTATCTCTCGGTAAAATCTCTCTCATCCCATCTACAAATTGTTCAAACGGGCCCAATGTTTTACGAAGTTGTTCTCGCACTTCATTTCTTAATGAACGTACTTCTTCTATATAAGTAGGTGAAACTGAAGTAGACTTTTCATCGATTTTATTAATTAGAGCCGATAAAATATCTTTTGCATCTCCAACTAAGCCAACTGTTGCTTTATAATTACGATTAATTGCATTAAAATCTGCATCAATCGAAATATGTTCTTCTGGGACGGTGACTTTCCAGTTAGAAGTTTCATTCCCTCTGAAACGTACACCTACACTAATCAATAAATCTGCATTTCTTAAAAACTCTTTTGTCGACTCATTGGCTGCAAAATGACCTATACATTGCTCATGATCTTCTGGTATCGAACCTTTTCCAGATTGACTTGTAATGACAGCAGCTCCAAGAATTTCTGCTAAGTTCGTTAACTCTTTTGAGGCATTGGCAGAGATAACTCCACCACCAGCCCAAATAACTGGACGACGTGCTTCTGAAATTTTTGAAATTGCGCACGCTGGTATTACGGTAGAAAGTTGCGGTTTAATAACCTGTACCTTATCAATTGAAACATCCTCAATAATTGCTGATTGAAAATCGATTGGAATTTCTAAGCTAACTGGTCCAGTTGGAGCAGTTAGTGCTTCTTCAATTGCATTTCTTACTACACCAGCTGTTTGTTCTGGTCTTCTAAGTCTTACAGCATTTTTACAAGCACCGCTCATCATTGATAGCTGGTCTTTGCATTCATGTATATATCCTTTACCTGTACCAAGATAAGGTGATGCTACTTCTCCAGTCAGATGAAGTAGTGGAACTCCAGCTGCCCATGCTTCTACTAATGAACCAGCAGCGTTTCCAGCTCCTGTTCCTGTACTAGTAATAACAACACCTAATTTTCCTGTCGCACGTGCATAACCATCTGCCATATTGACTGCTCCACTTTCGCCACGTGAACAAATTAGCTTGATACTTCCATCCCTTAAAATCGCGTCATAGATGGGCATATTATGAATACTTACGATTCCAAAAGCGACTTCTACGCCTGCTTGAACTAACTCTTTTACGACGGCATCCGCAGTAGTAAATACGATTTCTTCTTGATTTTTCATCTTAGTATCCTACCTTTGTCTAATAATTTATTTAAAGTGCTTTACCTATTGCACCAGCAGTTTCAATTGTAGAACCAGCTACATAACTCGCTTTGTCTGAAGCAAGAAACACAATAACACTAGCAACTTCTTCCGCTTCACCTACGCGGCCTAGTGGAATATTTCTTTTTATCGCCAAATCTTTATAATATTCTTCGGGATCCATATCAGGAGCATTTTTCAGTCTTCTACGTTCCCATTGATCGGTTCGAATTAAACCAAGACTTACTGAATTGACTAAAATATTGTCGGATGCTAATTCTTGAGACAATGTTTTACTTAAATTTAAAAGTCCTGCACGTGTCGCTGCTGTTGCGACCATATGACGCTCCGGCTCTTTTGCTAGCGTTGCATTTATATTAATAATTCGGCCCCCTCCTCTTTTCACTAAATAAGGATGAGCTGCACGAACTGCATAGATAATTGCGAAATACTTTAATTGAATTTGTTCTTGCCACTGTTCATCTGTAATATCGAAAAAATGCCCCATAACACTTTGACCAGCTGCATTCACTAACGTATCAATTCCACCAAACTTTTCTGCTGTCTGTTGTATAAACGTATTAACTTCCTCTTTTGATGTAACATCACAAGTCGAAGCAAATATATCTTCTCGATCACCATATGAGAGTAAATGATTGAAAGCTTTATCTGCGCGCTCTTTACTTCTTCCGCAAATTGCTACTTTCGCACCTTCACCTAAAAATAATTCAGCTGTCTTCAGTCCAACACCAGAGGTGCCACCCATAATTACCGCAACTTTTCCTTTTAACCCAAGATCCATCCCGTCACCCCTTATTAAAGCTTTCATAGTTCGTATCTTAAAGCATGATTACTTAAACTTTTTAACGTACAACCGTTCTATCTACCCAGCCATTATCCGGTTCTCCGCCCATTGCTTTACGAGCTTCTGGTTTTGGTGGACCAGCAATTCCCCATTGATCCATTAAGTGTGGCACACGTTTCCATACTCGTGCTCTCCACTCTGCCTCATCCTCAATTGTTTCAAGATAGCATGTATATTCCATGACAAAACCACCGAGATCTTGAAAATAACAAAAGATATTATTACCAGGACCATGTCGACCTGGACCCCATAACTCATTTAGTCCAGCTTTTCTAACATTACTAATACCTCGCATTAATTCATCTACCGAATCAACTTCGTAAGCAATATGATTAACTGAAGCGTGTGCATCTTGATTAAAAGCTATCGAATGATGTTTTCGATTACACCTTAAGAAGGACATTTGGTGCTCACTCCAATCAGTCACTTTGAATCCAAGCACATCAGTATAAAACTCCACGATCATATCTAAATCTTTTGTATTCATCACTACATGGTTTAATTTCACAGGATCAACGTTTTTATTAGTCCAAATCGATGTTTGCACCTCTACCCAAGCTGAAAGTTCGATTACACGGTTTTCTGGATCAACAAATTGAAGTCCATATCCTCCACCAGCTTCATCTAAATAACCTGGCTCTTTTACAATATGTACGCCTTTTGAATGTAAAATTTCAGCCGCGCGATCAACTGCATTTTTATCAACCATTCCAAATGCGATATGATGCAAACCGCATTTATCTCCCTTTCGAAGACTTAGTATATGATGCTCAGGTCCCGCTCCTCGAAAATATGCAATATTGTCATCTGAAACATTTACACGATCTAAACCCCAAACCTTTTCGTAAAAGTTCACTTGCTCATCGAAGTTTGGTGTAATCAAACTTATATGTCTTAAATGAGTAATTCCTAGCATCAACAATCCCTCCCATTCACCTATATAAAGCGCTTTCTTTTATCAACTCTATTGAAAAAGGCAGCTACAATTTATTCAAAATGCAGCTGACCTTTTTTGATTTTTTTCATTAACCTTTAATGATTGCTTCTCTCTCTTTAGCACGTTGTTTACGAAGTTCTTCAAGCGCGCTACCTTCTGGATAGGTTGGAAGGTTTGGTTTCACTGCACCAAGCATAACTAACATACGTGCTTCAGTATCACCATCATTTCTAATACCTCGATGAATGCCAGGAGGAGAACTGATACAATCTCTAGCTTTTAATTTAATTTCATGTACTTCATCTTTACCAACTTCTTGAATTAAAGCAGTAACCTCTCCTTCAAGAATAAAAAATACTTCTTCTACATCATCGTGAAGATGTAAAGGTCCAATGCAACCAGGAGGCAGAACCATTGTACTTAATGTAAAATGCTCTGCTGTAATAACATTTGAATCATTATTCGCTGTCGCCCCACGTCCAATGTATCGCATTTGAGCACGCTTATATCTTGGATCAATTTCCTCTTGAAATTTTAAAACATTCCAATCTAGCGTACGATCTTCTAATCGAGCCACGTACTTCTTTTCAAATTCTTCAACTGAAAAAGTTTCATTTGTCATTTTAAAAATCCTCCTTGTATTGTTGTTCCTTTTTTTAAAAAAATGTTTTGTATTTAACCTTTTGTTTGTTTTATATACAAAACAGTGTTTTATCTATAAAATAATTCTAGGATGGATTATCTCCTGTGTCAACATAGTTTTTAGAAAATTTAGATATGTCATAAAAGTAAAATATAAAAAAACATTGTATTTTCAGCGTTTATAGCTAGTTTTTTTTACAAAAAAATATGAATTCCCTTAGTATGGGAATCCATATTTTTAACTTGAACTATTTAACCTGATTTGGAACTCTGCCGTTGTAACCCATATAGTTTGATAATAAAACAGAGACATCTAGAAGTTTAGGTAATGCAACTTTATTCATGTAATCTTCTTGATATGATATTTCAGTCGCTACGATATTCAATGCTGCTAATACTTTTCCTGTTCTACCGTAGATTGGTGCAGCGATTGAATGAATACCTTGATGAAATTCTCCACTTGTCATCGAGTAGCCATTTTGGCGTATTTTTTCTAATTGGTCCATAAACTCTCCAGGCGTTGTTAACGTTTTATCTGTATATGGCGTTAAATTTGTAACTTGGAACAGTTGCATAAGACTTTCCTTTGGCTCGTATGCAAGAAGTAGCTTTCCATTTGCTGTTGCATGAGCTGGTAGTCTTAAACCAATATTTACATTGACTGCTGATACCCCTCTAACAGGAGCACTCCCCACATACACTACTTCATGCCCATCTAAAATTGACAAATGACATGAAGCACCTATTTCATCACGTAATGATTCCATATATGGTTGTGCTATTTCAGGTACTTTCAAACTATTTATATAACTAAAACCTAATTCAAGAACTTTAGGCGTTAACGAATATTGCTTCGTATTTTCATCCTGTGTTAAGTATCCAATCGACTGCAGTGTATAAAGTAATCGATAAGGTACTGTTCTGCTTACCCCTAACTTTTTTGCAATCTCTGAAAGTGACAAACTAGGATGTTCCTCATTAAAAAGCTTAATAATTTCTAATCCTCTAACTAAAGAATTGGCGCTATATTTTTCTTTTTCTACATTATCCATCGAGCAAACCTCTCCTAATACATAGATTCAATTCTATTTTTGACTAATCGGTTGTTTCTTTAAAAAGTTTAACACGGATTGATTAAATAGTTTAGGATCTTCTTGATAGCATAAATGGCCTGTATTTGGTACAATAACAAATTCCGAATTCGGAATCAACTCATGAAATATTTGTGATTCACTTACTGGGGTTACTTGATCTAACTCCCCGCACATAACAAGTGTTGGAACAGATATTGAAGGAAGAATCTCCATTTGGTTTAAGTTTGATAAAGAGTAGGAAACAGAACGGTAACCAGATAGACGTACTTGTGACATGATACGCTCAGCCTCTTTTATCACCTCGGCCGATGCATTTGGCGCAAGTAATGCTTTTACTCTTTTTCTTGCTAATTCACTTGGTTGTAGATTTTCAATGGAGTTTAACCTATTTTGAAGTTTTATCTCGTTTTCTTCTCTACTTAACCCAGCTGCTCCACGTGTTGCATCTGAAATAATTAACGCATCGACCATATGTGGAAAACGGCTCGTAAAATCAATTGCAATTGCTGATCCCATTGAATGACCTAGTAAATAGATAGAATCTAGTCCTAGACTATCCAAAAACTCTTTAAGAACATTAGCAAACTCGGAAAATTCACGGAACTCCTTTTGTAGATCAGAACTCCCACCATAACCTGGCGCATCCCAAACAATTACTCTATACTGTTCCTTCAATTCACTTAATTGATGCTTCCATGACTGAGAATTGTTTCCCAATCCATGTAAAATGACAAGTGCTTGTCCTTCACCTGATTCTTTATAATGAATCGATAACTCTTTTAAATGACTTATTGGCATCCGTATTACCCTCCACTCTATTTTCGATCTTTCAAAACCTAAATATCAACAAACATAATGTTTTATATAAAAAACATGTTTTCCACTTGAATTATAGATTTGTCAGAATTTATTGTCAATAATACTATTTTTTCAAAGGGTTGATAAATACATGATTATACTATCGAAACATAATAACTGGAAAATTTTTCTGCAAAATCACAATTGACAAACTTTTCTAACTATTTTATCTTTAAAAGAGTTTCATCGTTAAATTACGAAACAGTGTTTTATATTTAAAACATTAACACTTTTATTGAAAGGAGTGGATCGTTCAAGTTGAGCCAAAGTTAAAACTTGAAGTATCAAAACAGATTATTTGAACTTCAATACCTATTAGGTAAACGTAGTTTCTGCTTTTTCCTTCCAAATTTTAAACGCCATTACTTGATATTAAAAGGAGAGAGAATTTTAATGCTACATAAACAAAAAAGATGGATTTTTATTGCTTTACCAATCTTTTTCTTTTGGTTCTTTGGACAAATTGATAAAGTTGGCATTTCTGTCATACAAACAGACCCAGAGTTTTTGAAAGCACTCGGTATGACTGGTGTTGACAAAAATGCAAAAATTGGTCTTCTTTCATTTGTTTTTACGATTGCATATGGGGTTTCGAATCTATTTTGGGGATTCATTATTGATAAGTTTGGTGCGAGAAAAACGGCCATAGCTGGATTATTTGTTTGGTCTCTTACTATGTTTTCATCTGGTCTCTCCACTACATATGAAGCATTTATTATTAGTCGAATTATTCTTGGATTTGGGGAAGGGATGATGATTCCTGTTTCGGGGAAATTTATTTCTGCTTGGTTCAACAAACGTGAGCTAGGGCGTGCTCAAGCTTCTTGGCTTACAGGTAACTATTTAGGACCAGCAATAGGGGCAATTATTTTAGTACTTGTTATTTCATCAATTCACTGGCAAGCTGCCTTCTTTATGCTCGCTGGTTTTAACTTATTAATTAATATCCCGATGTTTATTTTTCTTACAAGAAATACACCTGCAGAACATCCTTGGGTAAGTAACGAAGAGTTAGCGTTAATTAACCATTCTGATCCTACAGAAGAAAAAGTTAGCAGTTCGAATGGAAATAAGAATTTTATTCAAGATTATCGTTTTTGGATTGTATGGTTTGGGATGTTAGTCTGCTCTTTCCTTTTCTTTGGGATCAGCATTTGGTTGCCAACATACTTGATTGAGGCAAAAGGTTTTGAGCGCGAAGGTATGACAAGCATTACTTCCTTATCGTGGTTATTTGCACTTGGATTTGTTCTCGCATGTGGTTTTCTTGCTGATAAAACAAGACGCCCAAGTCTAATGGCAACAATATTATTTTCACTAACGATACTATTCTTAATAACTGCAGTACTTGTTCCAAACCCGATTTTAGCAGGCGTTTGTATGGGGCTAGCTATGGGTTGCCAAGGTGGTGTTTTCCATTTAAGTAATATGTTCTTAGTAAAATACTCTACACAGGAAACAGCTGGACGGGCTGCAGGATTAATCGGATTTACAAATCTAATGGGTGGTTTTTCTAGTTATATTATGGGATGGTTGCGTGACTCATCAGGTGGCGACTTCACAACTTCCATTTTTATGCTGATTATTACGGCTCTTTTAGGATTAATCGCTTATTTATTTTCTATTAAGGAAGAAGCAACAGAACTACGCGCTGTTCCATTACCTCCACAAAAAATTAATGCTTAAATCAATTCATTATTTTGAAAACGCTTTAAAGGTATGACCTGGGGGAATTACTAACTTTGACTATACTATTTTCATATTAAAAAGGCATCTAGTGTCAGGTAACCTGACTTTTTTAGATGCCTTTTTTACCTTTGTTTCTATGAAAATTAATAGACGATCACTATCGCAAAATCCTTTCCCTATAGTGATCATCTATTCAACTACTTTTTTAAATCAATTTTAGTTCCAGGGCGGACAGTCCAGGAAGGATTTTTACCTACTTTGTCCCCTTCCTTTAATCCTTTAAGAATGGCAACATATTTCCCTTGTTTTTGGCCAGTTTTTACATTCTTCTTATAAATAGTTCCTTTTTTAAGTACATAAACATATTTTGATTTTCCTGACCCTTTAACGCTCGTCGCAGGTACTGCTAACAAATCCTTTGATTGTACTACTATTTCAAGATTTGTTTCGTAACCAGGATATAGTTTTTCTTGTGAATCTAGTGTTGCTCTAAAAGAGTAATAAGGTATTGCTTCTTTTGTTGATTTCTTATCTTGATTAGTGGAAGGATTATTCATAGGATAGTTACTTACCTCTGAAATACTTCCTTTCCAGCTCTTATTAGCAACAACTTTTGAACTGACTTTAATTGCTTGGCCTGGTTCAACTTTTGCTTTCTCTTTCTCAGTTAGCTTTCCTTCAATTTGGAATGGTTCGTTTGAAGCAATTTGCATTATTGAGATTTGCTGTTTATCTGTTGCTTTAAAACCTTGTCCGATACTTTTATTCAAGTTAAGTACTACCCCATCATTATTACTGTTTACAGTTAATGATTCTTGTTGTGCTTTTAGCTGTTCAGCTTCAAGTGTATATTTTTCTACTTTTAGCTGTGCAGCATTTAGCTCTTCCTTTGCAGAATTAAGTTCAACTTGCAAAGACTGAATCTCCAGTGTATTTGTTGTATTTGTCACATTACTATCTGGATTAGTTGCATCAGTTGAATTAGATGTTGACGCTAAAATAGCATTTTGAATATCTTTTTCTAATGATGAAATTTGGTCGTTTTTCTGTGTGACAGTTGTTTCTGCTAGTTTCTTATTTACTTCTGCTTGTCCTATTTCAGCTGCTATAGTTGGATCTTCATAAGAAAAGAGTTTTTGCCCTTTCGTGACAGTATCACCTTCTTTAACAAAAATCTCATTGATCGAACCTTTTGTTGGATTTACGTAAATTGTTTCCGTATGACTTTGTACTACATGACCAGACACAGTTTCAGTTTTCGTAAAACTTTTTACGGTTGGACTGATAAACTGTAATGTTTTAGATTTACTCTTTTTAATTTCTACTACCGCTACGCTAAGAACCACAGAAACGATTAAAAGAACAATGATCCCCATTACAATAAATTTCTTCTGACGTGGCGTAATTACTCGTTCTTTTTCTTCGTAAATTCTTTTCGCCGTTTCCATAAAACTTTTGCCCCTTCCTTATCTTGCCAAAAACTTATTACGACTTCTCCTATGTCTATTGTCTATTGTTTTAAAAAGGGTTTCAAGGAGATTTTTTAGAAAATCATAAATATTTAATATCTTTTTTTTAATAAGCCGTTTATTTATCTACTAAAGTATAATCCGAGTAGGAAAATTATTTCAGAATATTCTAAATTCTATTTCGAAAAATAATTTTAGCTTCTTTATAATAAGTTTTACTAGAAAGAAAGACTACTAAAAAAGGCATAGAATCCCTTGATATATCTATGTAATTTCGCACATACTTTTTATTAATTTAATTTAAAATTTATATTTTATTAGCTCAATGTATACTATTTAAAACATTCATACTATTATTGCATAGTAATATCGAACTATGTTACAATACAAAAAAATCTTTGAAGAAAAGAATAATTCTCTTACTATTTAAGTCTACTACTATTTTTTATATGCATTAGTAAACGCTTACTTAAATTTGAGAAATGATAAAACTCTTCCATTGCAAATTGATTAGTTACTACGCACTATTTTAAACAGTGTGTATTTATTTACTAAAAATACAGATTATTCTTAAAAAAGGGGGAGTTTTTGGATGAATGCTTTTTTCAGGAAAAAGTCGATTGAACAGCTTCAACAGGATGGGGCTAAAAATACCGGACTTAACCGTGTTCTAGGTTTATGGCAACTGACTGCCATTGGTTTAGGCGGGATCATTGGTGTAGGTATCTTCGTATTAACCGGTGTAGCAGCAGCTGAACATGCTGGTCCGGCAGTTCTTTTATCGTTTATTATTGCTGGTTTAGCTAGCGCAGCAGCTGCATTGTGTTATGCAGAATTTGCTGGATTAATACCGGTAGCCGGAAGTGCTTATACTTACAGCTATGCTGTTTTAGGAGAAGGTACAGCTTGGTTAATCGGGTGGGATTTGTTACTCGAGTATGCTTTAGTTGTTGCAGTAGTAGCCATTGGATGGTCTGGCTACATGCAAGAGTTTTTATTACAAATGGGAGTTCACCTTCCTGTATGGGCACAAGGTGCGCCTGGTACTGGAGCAGGTCACAAAGTTGACTTAATTGCCGTTTTAGTTAGTCTTGGAATTGCTGGCTTACTTACATTAGGAACTGAAATGGGTTCTAAATTTAATTCATTAATGGTTATCATCAAATTAGGTATTATACTTTTAGTTATTGGCGTTGGAAGTTTTCATATAAATACAGCTAACTGGCACCCATTCATGCCTTTTGGTTTTCATGGCGTAATGAGTGGTGCAGCTCTAGTATTCTTTGCTGTATTCGGATATGACACATTAACTACAGCAGCTGAAGAAGCAAAAAGACCGCAACGTGATTTACCACTTGCAGTTATCATATCATTAGCTGTCGCTTTATGTTTGTATGTTGCAATGTCACTTATTATTACAGGTATGGCTCCGTATGAAACACTTAATAACGCAGCACCTGTAGCAAAAGCTTTTAGTAATATTGGTATGAAGTGGATTACGTTAATCATTTCTGCCGCTGCAATTACAGGGATTCTATCAGTATTGTTCTCATTTATGCTTGCTGGATCACGTATTTGGTTCTCAATGAGCAGAGATGGTTTATTACCAAAATGGTTTACAAAATTGCACCCTAAATATAAAACACCTTATCGTCCTACTTTATTAATTGGTTTAATTACAGCTTTTGTAGCTGGTGTTACGCCAATTAACGAAGTTGCAGAACTAGTTAATATCGGAACGTTAACAGCGTTTATTTTAATTTGTTCTTCTATTATTGTATTACGTATAAAACGTCCTGATTTAAAAAGAGGATTCAAAACACCATTAGTACCAATTATTCCATTAATTGGAATTGGTTTTTCTGCTTATCTAATCGCTAGTCTTCCAAGTATTACATTTATTCGTTTTATCGTTTGGATGGCTATAGGACTTCTTGTTTATGGTTTATACGGTAAGAAAAGAAGTACACTTGGGATAACAGATAACAATAATAAAACGAAAATAAGTTAAAGTAGTATTAAAAAGTCACAAGGAAATTGGTTTTCCTTGTGGCTTTTTTATGAGAACCCCCCCAGAAAAATAGGCTGTGTTCCCACTTTTACATATCAAAAAAGCACGTATCCGATTTTTCAAATCGAATACGTGCTAAAAAATTTTTCTAAATCTAGTAAGCTATTAAATCAAAAATCTTACTTTCTTGCTCCGTCTTTTCCAACTTTATATTTACCGATTGTAGTATTTACAGCCATTACTCCGGATTTGTTGAAGTAATAATATTTACCATTTATTTTTTTCCAACCATTACTAAACATTACTCCATTTGATTCGAAGTAGTAGTGTTTATTTCCTAATACTAACCAACCAGTTTTCATTACTCCATATTTATCAAAGTAATAATGTTTATTCCCTAATACTAACCAACTAGTTTTCATTACTCCGTATTTATCAAAGTAATAGTGTTTATTTCCTAATACTAACCAGCTCTTTTTCATTACTCCGTATTTATCAAAGTAATAGTGTTTATTTCCTAATACTAACCAGCTTTTCTTCATTACTCCATACTTATCGAAGTAATACTTCTTACCATTTAATTCCAACCAACTTGTTTTCATTACTCCATATTTATCGAAGTAATACTTCTTACCATTTAATTCTAACCAGCTTGTTTTCATTACTCCATATTTATCGAAGTAATACTTCTTACCATTGTAAGTTAACCAGCTTGTTTTCATTACTCCGTTATTATCGAAGTAATATTTTTTACCACTGATTGTAGCCCATCCAGTTACTTTAACACCTTTGCTATTGTAGTAGTATTTTTTGCCGTTTTCTAAAACCCAACCAGTTTTAATTGCAGCATCTGCACGATTAATTACTACTGTCTTCACTGTTTCATTACCAGCAAGGTCAGTCGCTCTTAACGTAATTGTATTTTTTCCTTCTTTTAACGGTACAGTTACTTCATAATCTTTGTTTAATGGTTTTACAACATCCACTGGGCTAATTAATGGAACTTCAAATTCATGGTTTTCACCAACGAAGAAGTTTAAGTAGCTGTAGTTATCTTTTAAATTTACTTTAAATGTAACTTTATCTACTTTTTTATCCACACGAGTAGGAGCATTTAGTACATTAATTTCTGCCTCGTGAGTATCAACATAAATATGACGCGCAACTGAGAATTTTTTGTTTGCATAATCTGTTGCTTCTACTTGAACAGTGAATGGACCATCTTTGTCAAATGTTACAGTTGTTGAATAGTTGTAGTGTCCAGTCTTAGAATCAAAATCAACCGGTACTTCTTTACCATTAACCTTAACAGTTTTAATACCAATATCATCTGTTACGAAACCTTTAACTGGAACTGTGTTATCACTGTAAGCTCCCCATGGTTCTGGTGAGTTTGGAATATATTCACCTGTAGAATCTTTTGATCCGTCAGTGATATATACTAGCGGAAGATCCACGTCACCAATCGTTGCAACATCTTCTGCCGCGTTACCTGCATAGTCCAAAGCAAGTACTTCTACTATAGCTTTAGCAGGAGCTTTAGAAAGATCAAAAGAAGTTTGTGTATTATCAGTTACGCCTTCTAATTTACCATTTACGAAAATACCGTATACTTGCACTCCTGATGCATCATCCGAACCTTTCCAAGATACAATTTTCTTATCTGGATCATAAGTTGCTTTAACACTTGGAGCTTTAGTATCAATATATACTGGAATCTTTTTAGACTGCCACTTTGCATTATTATAGCCAATTACAGATTTAATCTCGTAATAGTATAAACCGTCTGGCATAACTTGCCCATTCACTTTACCATCCCAAATAGTAGACTCGCTATCCTTCATGATTTCGCCTCTACCATTGTTAAAGTTATTTTTAGTCACATCCGATTGAGCACTTAAACGGCGAAGGAATTTATTGTTTTTGTCAAGGATGTTATATTGTACTTCTGATGCATTTCTTAGGAATGATGGAAGCGCATTGATATCATCACCATTATTGTCGTCATTTGGTGAAAATGCGTAATATTTCTCTCCATTCTTTCCAGGCGCAGCTTCCCAGAATGTACTATCGTAATCAGATGCCATGTCATGTGCACCTTTATAAGCTCTTGCTAAATCAAAGTAACGAGTTTCACCAAGATCTTTGAATCCATCAACGATTGGCAGACTGTCCCACTTACCGTAGAAGCCTACGTATGGAGCCGTTAAATTTGGATTACCGTTTGTACCGATAAGATTTACAGAACCTTCAACGAAAATATTGTCATGAAGATCTGCTAGAATTTCTTTACCAGCTTTATCGAATCCAGGAATTTTTGCATTAGTTAAATCAATTTTCACAGTGAAATCAACAGATTGACCCGCTGGTACTTTAATTGTTTTAGGAGCATCTATTTTTGCACCTTTTAATGCACCTGTTTGAAGCGCATTACGATCAACGTCAGCAGTTTGATAGAATTCATCTGTTAACGCATTTGCATCAACTTTATATTCAGCATCTTTATCAGAAATATTTTTTGCAGTGAACGTCATCGATACTTGTTTAGATTGGAAATCCTTCAATTCATATTTCGCTTCACCTGTTGCCTTACTGTAGAAGTAAACTGGTGTTGTAACTGCATTTTCAATTTGCATCATACCTGCACCTTGACGGCGTGGTGAGAATGGATGACCATCTAAGTCATTAATAACTTTTGCAGTATTCATTAGTAATACTTTTGCTAAGTGAGTACGTTGACTTAAGCTTAACGAACTGAAACGTTTATCACTTTTCAAGTACTCTTGTACTAATGCAGAACCACCAGCTACGTGTGGAGCTGCCATTGAAGTACCACTCATTACTTCATATTGATTATTATTAACGGTTGAATAAATATTTCCACCAGGAGCTGTAATTTCAGGTTTTAACTCAAGACTAGGTGTAACTCCCCATGAAGTAAATGCAGTCATACGACCCATTTCTGGACTTTCATTTTTTGCTGTTTGGTTAACATGAATTGTTCCTGAACCATTAATCGCATTCGCTAACGCTTCACCATCTGCTTTTGAGTTAACAAGCATCATTGGTACTTCCCATCCGCCTTGGTCAGCGTATTGAGCACCAGCTGTAGCGTTCCAAACGATAATACCAGCAGCACCAGCTTGAGAGGCATATTTCGTTTTATCAGCAAAAGTATACGTACCACGTGCGACTAATACGATTTTCCCTTTAACATCTACGCCTTTATAATCATCCTGACCACCTAGTTTGTAGCTTCCATCAGCGTTCTTACCTAGATTTACAACTGGAATATTTCCACCGAATTTATCTGATAAATTCTTCCAAGCATCGATTCCCTTACCAATAACAGTAAGATCATTATTACCATCCACAGTGATCGCATGTTCATAAAGATAAGCTTCATTTCCAGAAGCAGCTACTGAGATCGTGTCTTTATTAAGACCTGGAGCTCCAGTTACACCGATATCAGGGTTTTGTGATAGAGGATCTCCCCAGCCATAACCAATATGGTTTGAGTTACCAGAAGAAACAGCACAGACGATACCGTTGTCAACTGCACGAGTAATTGCAAGATCTTCTGCACTATTTGGCTCATAAGAAGATGCTACAGAACCAAGACTCATGTTTAGTACATCTGCTCCTAGTTTAATAGAATCATCAATTGCTGCAAGATAAATATCAGACCATGTAGATGGATAGCTTGGGTCATTACTGAATACCTTCATCGCAAGAACTTGCGCTTCTGGTGCAACCCCTTTAATACCACCGTTTGCTTCGTCACCGTTAGCAGCTGTAGTACCTGCTACGTGCATACCATGCATTGAAGCACCTGGTCCAAGGTCTGTAACGATATCATTTTGGTCATAGTAGTTATAACCATAAGGAACCTTATCAGTGTAGAATTTACCTGGTAAAGCTTTATCTTTTACAATTTTAGCCACAGAATCTTTTGTTAAGTCCTCTTTTGTAGGATCAGTTAATTTAAAGTCACGATGTGTAGGGTCAATCCCTGTATCGATAATAGAGATAACCATACCTTTACCATCAAATCCAGTGTCTTTCCAAGTTTCTTTAGACTGGATAAATTGATGACTCTTCGTCATATCTGGTGTAGTTGGTTCAGATGTAGGACGATTGTATTCATTTGCTAAATAAACGTTTTTTACACCTGAAGTAGCTTCAATTTTTGCTACATCACTAAATTCAACTACACCACTGAAACCGTTAAATGCAGTTGTAAAATGTTTTTTATAATTAATGTTAATACCTTTTGATTTTAATTTTGATTTTACCGAACTTTGTTGGCTATCAACTTTTGCATATAGACTAGACTTTTGACTTTGAGACAAGTCCTTAAACAATTTACCTTGTTTAGTTGCGTATTCAATTGGTGACTGCCCTTCTAATTCAACAATGACACGTACTTTATCTGAAGCTTTTAATTTTGCTTTCGCTTCAGATACTTTATTTTTATTTTGTGATTGTTTAATTTGCTCCAACTTAGATGCTAAATCACCTGGTCGGTAAGATTTTGCTGAAGTTGGTGAAACAAATGCAAAATTAGAAAGAGCAAGAGCAGATGCTAATGCATATGTAGTAATTTTACGATTCTTTTTATTATTCATTTCTCCGTTCCCTCCAAGATAATTTTAAATAAAATAAATTAGTACATACTTTCTTAAAAAACTTCCCCTGTTTTTTAATTCAGCAATTCGAGGATTATCGACAAATTCTTTTCTCAATAAAGAACATGCCAAATTACCTCAAAAACTTTACACAGATGGCCCCCTAATATCTCCTTTCATCTTTTTTGAACCTATTAATGCCTATACTTTCTAAATAATTTTTAATAAAGTTTTTAAGGAATAATAGATAAATTAACTAATTCTTTTTTTGAGTCAAAATTCCTTCATAAAATTCCAAATATTTTAAAATCTTTAAAGTTTCTTTGCGTTTTTAATAAAATTATGTAATTTTATGTATTAATTTATCGTTTTGGAGCATTTTTTTATAGTTATAAAGTTCTAGATATATTTATCATCTAGATAGATCATCATAAAATGTTTTATGATGAAAAAATCCTTACTAAGACTTTTGTATTGATTATTCGACAATTGTTTAGGCTAGTCCTAGACTAGGTAGTGGTTCTATTAAAATATCAGAATATCTTTATAAAAATATAAAAGGCAGCATCCTAAAGGATTTGCTGCCGTAAACATATTTCCTATTTATAAAATCTCGGTAAATATTCTTTATGCGCTTCTAGCATTTCATCAACGATGGCTACAGCTACTTTATCGTTAGCTACAAGCGGGTTAATCGTTAAGGCAAGAATTGCTTTTTCACGACTTCCTTCTACAGCAGCCTCGATTGCTGTCTGTTCGAAAGATTTAATCGTTTGAATTAATCCTCGAACTGGCACTGGTAATTCCCCGATTGTTAGTGGAATAGGACCATCTTTTGTAATAACACAGCTAACTTCTACTGCCCCGTCATACGGTAAGCCCGAGATTGCTCCCTTGTTCATTGTATTTAATGGTTGGATATCTCTCGTATCATTATAAATTGATGAAATTAAACGACAAGCCGCATCAGAATAGTAAGCTCCACCGCGTTTTTCTAATTCAGGTGGTTTTATATCTAGCGCTTCATCTTTATATTTTTCAAAAAGAGAAGCTTCAATTTTTTGCACGACTTCTGCACGCGTTTCATTCGATTCAAAATCCTTTAATGCTCTTTCAAGCATTTCCGATGTTTTGTAATAGTAATGATGATATGAACAAGGAATGACATTGACTGCTTTTAAGAATTCAGGTGCCCATTCTTCAGCATCTATATTTTTTACAAAACTAGCATTCGCAGGATCCATAATCATTTCAAGTACTTGTTCTTTTACACTAACTCCATCTAAATAAACCTCTATACCATATACCATATGATTTAAACCTGCAAAATCAATACGTACACGTGAATGATCTACATTTAATAGTTTTGCAACACCCATTTCCATTCCAATCGGTATATTGCAAAGACCAATAAATCTCTTAATATTTGAATATCTTAATGCTGCCTCTGTTACCATTCCGGCAGGGTTTGTAAAGTTAAGAATCCAAGCATTTGGACATAGCTCTTCCACTTCTTTACAAATATCCAAAATAACTGGAATTGTACGTAAGGCTTTAAACAATCCACCTGCACCATTTGTTTCTTGTCCGATTACGCCATGTTTTAGCGGAATTCTTTCATCAAGTGCACGTGCAGCTAGTTGTCCAACACGAAGCTGTGTTGTAACAAAATCAGCATCCCTTAAGGCCTCACGGCGATCATACGAAAGATGAATTTCCATTGGTACTCCAGCTTTTTTGACCATACGCTTTGCTAGTGCACCAACTGTTTCTAATTTTTCTCGTCCAGCTTCGACATCAACAAGCCACAGCTCAGTTACTGGGATTTGTTCATAGCGCTTAATGATTCCCTCAACCAATTCTGGCGTATAACTTGAGCCTCCACCTATTGTAACGATTTTAAATTTCTTTGACATTACTTTAGGCCCCTTTCATACATGTCAACGAACTCTTTTGCCAAGTCTTTTACAGTCATTGCATTCATTAAGTGATCTTGGGCATGGATCATTAAAAGTGAAATCTCAGTTGGAGTACCACCGATCTCTGACTGAATAAGTGTTGTTTGAATATGATGTGCCTCATTTAAAGCATCACCTGATTCTTTCAATTTCTTGCGAGCCAAATCGAAGTCTTGTTTTTTTGCTGCTTGAATCGCTTCCATTGCAGCACTTCGACCATTTCCACCGTGAAGGATCAGTGTGAAAATTTCTGTTTCATTTTTTACCATAAAACTGACCTCCTCTCTTTTTTATTCATAAAATTTTTTTATCGTCATATTCCCACGGTTATTAATTTTAAAATGTATAAACCTTTAAGGTATTTATCATATTTTTCTTGGGCAAAGATTGAAAAGAGTCAATTCTTTGACAGTTACTACTTATTTTCAATTAAACTGATCGCTTGCTCTAAAATCGCTTCACCATCGCACATGCCATAATTCATCATATTAATTACTTCAACTGGAATGTTTTTCTCTTCACAGATTTCTTCCATTTCTTCTAAAAGGAAACGTACTTGTGGACCTAACAATAACACATCAGCTTCTTCGATTTCTGAGCGAACAACTGATTCAGAAACTGCCCATATACGTGCTGAAATACCTTTTGATTCCGCAACTTTTTCCATTTTAGAAACGATTAGACTTGTTGACATGCCTGCAGCACAGCAAAGTAAGATATTCATGATGATTTCCTCTTTCTTTAGTAAGTTTTTATGCTTCCTTTTTATTCATAACGACAAATCGACCAATTCGATCGTGTACAGCCAATGATTTTTGATTAGCAAACATGCTAATAACGGATAAGAAGAAAGGGATACCTTGAAAAATAAACATCGTCAAAAATTTAAAGAAACTTCTAACAATCACTAGAAATATATAAGGAAGCTTTCCCTTATTGTTATTAATGCGTGTTAATTTTAATCGAAAGATCATCTTTCCAATTGTTGACCCTCTCAATAATAGAGTTGTAGCAACTTCATAACAAAAATAGATGATAAGCGATTGTAGAAATGCTTCATTAAAAAGAGCCATTACCTTTACAGTTGCATCTTGACTAGCAGTTGATTTTTGAAGCTCAATCATATTTGCTAAGACCCCTGGAAAGTTTGGAAGTCCCGTGATTCGATACACAATTGACAAGATGATTGAAACAATTATTGCATCAATGGCAAAGGCACCGATTCTTTTTAATCGAAACGAAGTTAGTATTTTTTGTCGATTTTCCATAAGTTTTAGTCCCTTCTTCTAATCAATTATCCATTTAATTGCTGTCGAATTATTTACTAGTATTCTCTAATTCTAAATTTTTCTTATCCCACATTCTAATGAATGGGAACCAAATTGCCGAAGCCACTGCAAAAGCTACTAATTGCATGACTACACCCATAATCTTACCACCCGTCATTAAATAACCACTTATGAAATATGGGGTTGTCCACGGGATAATCGTTCCAGTCGTATGTGGGAATATTCCCATTGCCGTACCAAAGTAAGTCACTGTTAACACTGCTACTGGCGCTAGAATATAAGGAATCATTAAAAATGGATTTAAAACAATTGGAACACCAAACATAATTGGCTCATTTACGTTAAAGATCGATGGTCCAATCGCTAGACGTCCTACCTTCTTAAGAAGTTTTGACTTCGCTAAAAATGTCATATAGATTGCTACTGGTAAAGTAGCTCCAGATCCACCCATCCAGATCCCATTCTCATAGAATGTATACGTAATAATATGTGGTAATTCTTTACCTGCTTTAACTGCTGCCAAGTTCGCATCAGCATTTGTAATCCAAATTGGTTCCATAACAGATGTGATAATCGAAGAACCGTGGATCCCAAAGCTCCATAAAAGATGTTCCATTAAACAAGCGACAAGTGTACCAATATAAGTTGAACCTAAAATTGTAAATGGTTGTGTTACAACTTTATGAACAAACGTTGCAAAATCTCCCCATCCAGTATGACTAAATCCGTATCGAACTAGTAAGAAGAAAAGGATAATCACAAAACCAGGAATAAGCGCCGTAAATGAACGTGAAACTGTTGGCGGTACAGTATCTGGTAACGTAATGATGATCTTCTTTTGTAAGAAGTAACGATATATTTCAGCAGTAATAATGGCAATGATTAATCCAACAAACAAGTATTGTGCACCAAATAGATCAGGTGACCATGCAGATACAGTTTCCTTACCATCTTTGAAAGTGCTCATAATATTAACAATTAAATAACTTGCTAATGCTAATACTCCAGCTGGAACTCCATCAATATTCTTTTTGTCGACCTTATAACTACTTGCTAAGGAATAAGCTACGCCAAATACTGCAACTAAAGCGATAATCCCCATTGAACCGTTATAAACGATATCTCCAAAAGCATTCCAATTTTCGCCAAACACTTTTGACATAAAGTTTTGGTACCACTCTGCTTCTAACCAAGCTACGATAATGAAAAATGAACCAATGATCATTAGTGGCATGGCAAACATAATACCGTCACGCAAAGCAAGTAAGTGTCTTTGATTACCTATTTTCGAAGCGATCGGTAAGAATTTTTTTTCAAAAAATTTACTGTTCATTTCGTTATCCCCTCTCTAAGGAATTCGGATCTTGGTAAATCATGAATTTCCCATATACCAAGATCCTTTTAGAATTTATTTCTTTTAGTAAATAATCTTTAATGTTTGAATTTAATAACAGATACTTTTATTTAGCATCCTTAGATACTGTGCGTACAAACGTCATCACGTGACTATCATTTGCAAATTGTGGATCTCCATTCAATGTCATTGCAGAGTATACAACCGTCGCAGTGATAGTAGCTGATTTATTTGTTTTATATGTTACTTTTCCATCCGCATCAACAGCTACATCGTCTGGAGATGATGATTCGTAACTAACTTCTATAAATTTGTTTCCATCTGTATTTAATCCTTTTTCAGCCATTGCATTTTTTAACCAGCTTGGATATGCAAAAGAGTTCTTGTCCAACTTTGTAGGAGCAATTTTACCAGTTGATTTCATCGGATCAACAACATTGATTGTATAAGTGATTTTTTTCGGTGTTCTAAAGAAACCATCAATAACATATGCCGATACCGTACAAGTTCCTGGTTTTAAGCCTGTTGCGTATGCCCCATAGTACTCGCCATTTACACTTAAGTCGGTTGGTTTTACATTACCTTCATCACCATAAGTTGCTATATTTCTTAGGTCAATCACTTGTGATACATCTGGTTTGGCATTGATTTGTGATGGTAATCCATTTTTGTATCCTGCTTGATCCCAAGCATCCGTTGCCCAAGACACATTTCGAGTATAGCCAGTTGTTTTTGCATCAAGTCTAACCGATTCACCAACATTAATCGTAAATGTATGTGTGTCTTCATTATATTTCGCATGAGGATTCATCTTTGCAATGTTCGTTGGATAACTTAAGCTTTCTGTACCTTTATTTACAGGTTTAGTCACTTTTGAACCTAACTTTTCTACATAAGCAACATCCTCAGGATTTTGAGTGATCCAGTATGGCATTGAGATTACAGTTGAAGATTCCATTGTTAAACTGTTACCAGAGTCAATCGTTCTACGATCCATCGTTCCGAAAATATTCGTGTTGTACTTAGACATCATAACTTCATCACGTGGAATTAATTGATCAACCATAAGATTCGGCGCTACATGTGTTACGTCATTTCTGTTTGCTGATAATACATCAAAGTTCATGAAATTGTTAGGGATGCGAGACATTTGCCACTCTGAACCAGCAAGGTCAACTTGTGCATTTCCGATATCAATCCCTTTAGCTTTCAATGCACCTAGAGAAGCTGCATAGAAAGTTGTCATAAATGGGTTTTTCTCTCTCTTTTCATTTGTCCACCATTGATTCATACCTTCTAAGATTTCGTCTCCGTTAAACTGATCAGCATGGTGAGATAATGTGTAATAAGCTAGTGCTTCTTCTTCTTCGTCAGAATAGTTCATGTATGATTCATGAGTTACACCGCTAACACCAATATCATCTCCGTTATGAGCAGCAATACCAAAGTATCTTGCAAGATATTGCAATGACATATCAAGCATCGATTTCGAGTTGTGTGTTTTTGGGTATCTTACTTCAAAATCATTGTGTTCATTAGCTTTTTTTGTAGCCTTTTGGCCATTCATTACTTTGTATTCGTTTGCAAAATCTAGTGGTTCAACAACATCTATGCCCTGAGCTTTAAGGAGTTCTTTTTCTTTAGATGTATACCCGCCAAAATCTTTTGCGACTGCAAGTGCTTGTAAAAGTAATTGTGCATTTAATGGACCATCTTCATAGTCTGCGTCTCTTCCCCATGCATCTTTATTACCATCAAGGTATTCCGGATTCAAATTTGCCCATCTAGTTGGAGCATTTGGAACATTTAATCCATTTCCACGAATCGTTCCCTCATCAAAACGAGATTCAGTTGGATTCTCGCCATTTACAGTCAATTGGAAATAGTTATTTAGAATTAATGCATTTGTATGGTTAATCATATTATTTTTGATTAACGCTGCTAGTTCTGGATCTTCATCTTTGAACGCTTTATATGCTAAATCAAGCGTAAAATAATGACCTACTAATTCATCAGTAGAAGTTGTTGCTTTGTAAACGACTTTATTTGAGTCTAAAGCTTTTGTATCAGCATCTAAACCTTCATTTTGGCTTGCAAATATATTTGTTAAACGTGGAGGTACAGCAACTGTGTCATAAGCTTTAAGAGCAGGATTAGTTCCATTTTTGAAAGCTCCTGCGACATTGTAGTAAACTGTTTTTCCATTTATATCTGTTGTTTGTCCAACCTTCTTTTTTATCCATGCATTATCCCAAGTTTCAGCTTCTGGAGTTGTTGCACCATTGTTACTTGTGTTAACTTTATATGACCTTGCAAAGAAACCAGATGCAGCAGGTTTTTTTGTGTGATCTAATGTATACTTACCGTTTTCATCAACATAAACTGGCTTCCCTTCGTTTTCAGCTAGCCATGCTTTTGCTTCTTCGATTGTTGATACGTTTCCACCATAAGAGTTAACAACATACACATAGTCATTTACATTGTTTTTAGATGTAACTTTTAATTGGGTACCAGATACATAACCAAGCGTTACGATTGATTCAACTGCACGAATAGCAGATGCTTTTGCGTCTTTTGTTCTAGCATCAGATTCTCCAAAGTTTTCTTTCATGTAGTTGTATCTCCAGATTTCTCCAGAAGCATACATTGTCGTCCAAAGACCATCATTATCTGTATCGTAGTTGCCTCTGCCTGCATCTTTATCAGCAGTCATAAGCGCTTTAATCATATCCGCTTGTGAATTGAATCTCATATTCCCAGATTGGAATCCAAATCGATCCGTGTAGTTTCTAGAAACCTCGGTTTGTAATAACGATTTACCCATTAGCGACATTTGTTTTCTAACGATATGCGTTGCATTACCTTTTTCACCTAGAACCCAAAGTCCATTATTTCCATCTGGCATAATGTTTGTAATCACTTCTTTGGCGTTATAAGTTGCAGCTGCACCTGAATTATTAGTACCAGAACCTGAAGATCCACCAGTTTGAGGAATATATCTTCCACCTTGTAGATACTGAATTTGATCTGCTGGTGCTAAGTTTGGATCGTAAAGTGTAATTGCATCCGATACGATACCAGTAATTACGCCATGAGGTTTTTCGTCACCAAGAATAATTTTATCGTTTGACTTGATTAAAGTATCTTTAGAAATCAACCATTTTACGTCATTTTCTCCATTAACGTAGCCAACATAGTTCTTAGATGGGAATTTAGCTCCTGATGGTGCGGTAGGAATATTTGTTGTTTCCCATTTTGAATCTTTTAGTGCTGCTGGAATATTTGAATCCCCAGCGTTATAATAGTAAACAACTTTTTCAAGATTAGTAGATGACTGTGTCTCACTTACAGTAACAGTAATATTCACAGTTGTTGCATTACCATTCGTATCTACTCCGGTACCAGTGATTCTTGCCGTACCACCAGATATCCCTAAAATTTTTCCGCTATAATCTCCTTTCGCGTTTCCAATCATATCAACATATGCAACATATGGATCAGATGTTGTCCATTTTACTGGCTTTGTTGTATCTAAATTAGCTGGTTTTGCATGAGTGATCTCTGTCGTTGTCATATAAATCTTAGTTCCGGTTGAAATTGGAGCTACAGTAGATTGAGTTGAAACAGTAGGAGCAGCTTTAACTACTACACTATTAAAACTACCTGCAAACATTGAAGCTACTAATACTGATGCTGGTAAAGCTCTACCCAAAAACCATTTATTTCTTTTCATTAATCTTCCTCCGAAATAATTTATTTTATTATTTTTTGTGAGTAACCGTTTTCAACATTATCTACAAAAGCCAAATGATAATATGAATGTTGATTCGCATATGATTGCGACCATCCCACTAGGTTGATTTTTTTAGAATGATCGCTACTTCATTACGAACCATACTGAAACAAGATTTTAGAGATTTCATATTGAAAATCGTTGAAATTGTTTGATTTTAATACTTTCTGCTTCGTCTCGGGGTAATCCATTAAGTGTAAAAATAATCGACTTAACTCTTTGTGTAAAAACAAGTCTCCGGCACGAAGATTAATTAAAAATAGGATTTGTACAACTTTTCCATCGATTATCGGTGGGTTTTTAAAGATCACCACACTGATTGAATCTTGGATCGCAACCATTTTCAATGCATGTGGCGCTGCAATTCCGTTTTGTAGTATCGTCGATATTTTTTCTTCACGGTCGACAACTAAATCAGGATAGTTAGGTGGTGCAAATCCTAGTTCAACCACTCTTTTTGCCTTTTCTTTAATAAAGGCTTTGTAGTCAAACAACTCTTTGCTTTCTTCTATATAAAACAAATCTGTATGAAATAAAGATAAAAGTGTTGGTACATCTTCTTTAACTTTATTAGCCGGGTATCTAGTAAGCGCACGTCGAATTCTTTGAACATCCGTTTCAGTAAGTATTGGTGCTACTTGAATATACGGAATCGAAATCGTATCAAATGGAATCGAAGTCGATGAAACTAATAAATCATATTCTTCAAGATTTATTAACTGAAGCTCGCTGTACAGAACGACATCAATCTTTGCCCCTTGAAAAAGTGCTTCAAGTTTCATTTTCATTAAATCGGCCGATCCCGCTCCCAATCCGTACGATAGTAGAATTTTTTTGTAGGAACTTAGTTGTTTTTGTTTCTCCCTTTCTACGTGAGCTGCTAAATGCATTGTAATGTAACCCATTTCATCACTAGAAAGTTCGAATCCCCAAATTTCCTTAATCATTTCAGAAAAATTTAAGGCAATCATAAACACGTCTGAATACCTACTATATACATCATTTATCAATGGATTCGTAAGCTTTAAATTGAAATATAATCTTCTTAACAATGGATACATGTGCATGATCATCGTATTTAAAAGTTGCTGATCACCTGAAAACTGAGTTAAAAATGTTTGATCTAATCTTTCCAAACAATTCGTTAGTTTTTGCTTCAAGTCATTTTTTTCATGTTCCTCAATATCGTCAACACTCGATTTACCACTTATATGTGCAGCTAAATAGATAATTTCACTTTCTGGTAATACGACATGATATAGTTCAGAAAGAATTTCACAAATTCTCTTTGCTATATTCATAAACGATGGTTTGATTAGAGAAACATCTAATTTTTTTTCTTGATTAGGCAAGATAAAGTTGTGTTGAGTTACTCGAAAAGAGAGTACTTGGATGTGCAATAAAATATTCTCAAGTGCAAAATAACTTAATTTCAGTTGATTATTCTGTACTTCTTCACTCAAAACAGCTCGAATTTCCTCAAATGGAAACGCTTTCTCAAAAGTTTGATAATTTGATTTTTTTAACAATCCTGTTTCTTTTTGACTTAGGAAGTAGGAAAACGCTCTTCTAAAATTCGTTTCATCCCCAAGTAAACGAACCCCATAGCGTGATTTTGTTTCTACTTTTAAATCAAAAATCCTTACTTGCTTTTCAACTTCAATCATGTCGGTAAAAACTGTCGATCTGCTAATCATTAGACTATCAGCAAACATATCGATCGTTTGAAACTCTGTTGTTTGAAGTAAAAGCATAATAATATTATTCACTCGAACACGGGGTAAATCTGGTGCCAATGCTCCATCTATTTCATTCATATACGTTTGAACCAACTCTTGGTTTTCGATATGAAGTAAATAGCCCTCACCACGTTTTTTCTGAATCACAAATCCGGACTTTTCTCCAATCGCGTTTAGTTCTTTTAATTCATTTCGTAATGTACGATTTGAAATAGCGAATTCTGATTCAAGCTCTTGTGAAGTTAGTGATTTTCCTTTTTGATACAAAAATTGCAAAATTAAATCTCTTCGCATATATTACCTCACCACCCTAGATGCCTAATCTAGTATTTTAAGTTTACTTTCCAGTAAATCTATTTAACAGTTTGAATTTTTCCAAAATAGTTCGCAATTTAAAACAAATAAGCCTAGTTCATAAGTCATGCGAACTTCCAATGTTATAATACGACCTAAGACCTGCTATAAAATACAGGAACATTTTACTAACAACATTCGTTTTTATTTTTTTGAATACAAAAAAAATCCTTATCTTACAACAAAAGTACTAAAAATAAGGGATTCCGCATTTTATTGAGTTAAGCATTTCTTAACAATGTATTAGAAATTCTGTAAGACGTGGTTAGCACTTTAATCTGTCAAACGCGAAAAAGCGCACCCATAAACTGGGAACGCAAAAACGAATCAGTGAATTTTAAAAGCATACCTTTTGATTCTTAAATTCAAAGATCTTAAAGGGTAGTCGATTAATCTTATTTTTTTGTTAAATTTTGAGAAACATTAAAAAGCATAAATTAAACACCATAGTATTTTGCAAATAATTCTTTATTCCACTCATCTCCACCATCTACATTAGAACTTTTAAAAACAGGTGGTTTTAATCCAGCTTGATGATATTTTTTTGCTAATAATATAGAAATTGATTGCGCAACAAAGGCTCCAGCCATTGTTGAAGTTGCCCCCATCCCTGTATTTGCTTCTTCTACATAAAAGGAAGCATCTCCAGGTCCGGTACAATTATCTATGACTACATCACTAAAATCGCAAAGGTATTTTCCGCTACTATGTCTTGATTTAGAACCTTCTGGATGATTTGGATTTGTAAAAGCAATTACCTTTGCACCGCATTCCTGTGTCATTTTTGCAAGTTCAACCGTCATTCCATTTCTCCCTGAATTGGAAGCAATCACAAGAATATCTTTTGAGCTTATTTTGTATAAATCGAAAATTACCTTTGCATAAGCCTCTAATCGTTCGATCACAGTACTTTTTAATGGATGGTCATGTAAAAAAAACTCATTCGGCAAAATTGGTGAGACCTCCGCAAATCCACCCGCTCTTACATAAAATTCTTCAGCAAACATATGTGAATGACCCGAACCTGTAACAAGGAAGCGACCACCATTTTGAATGGCTTCAAAAATACAAGTTGCCGCTTCATCTATTTTTTGATTCTGTGTCGTATATAGTTTTTCGAGATTTGCCATTACATACTTAAAATAATTCTCCATAAATGAATACCTTCTTTAATTGATTTAATAAAATTACCAACCGTACTTCTTTTCACTCCATTTTTTTATAACGAGATCTTGTTTTACGAAAACAAGACTATTTTGTTCAATATCTTTATCGATGATTGCACCTGCTCCTAACACGCTATAAGCACCTATTTTACATCCAGGCATAATAATCGTGTTCACACCAGTTCTACAATAATCACCAAGATACGCTGCATTTGAAAAATGTAAAGGTATTTCTTTCCGTCCATTTACAATGTGCTCAGTTTCCCCATCATCAAAGCGTAATGTTCCACAAACCGTTGCTGCACCGATATCCGTATAACTGCCTATTGCACCATAAAACTCGCCATAGTGGTAAAGATATACCTTATCCATTACCATTCCGCCAAGGAACTCTGCACAATGGTCGAATATACAATGCGACCCAATTGAAACTCCATCATAAATCATACAATAATTACGAATGGCAGTATGATCACCAATAACCGCATTTCCATTAAGAATCGCACCATTATCAATAATTGTATGATCACCTACAATTAGGTTACCGTGAATGACAACTCGATCACCAATTGAGGAATTCTTACCAAGCTTTACGTGACCATGAATGGTTGCATTTTCAGAAATTGTTGCACCTTCCGCTAGGTCGTTTTCTTTTAATGCATTACAAAAATGATTCACCATATATTCATTCGCTTCTAACATATGCCATGGCTTATCTATATCAAAGAAATGGCCATTACACTCAATCGCTTGTAATTTTGTTTTCTCAAGTGATATTAGAAGTGCAGCTTCGATGTATTGTTCTTTCGGAGCACCCACTCCTACTTTTACATTCGGAAAATAATCAGGCGTTCTTTTCACTTCTTCCAGTAATAACTCATCAAAAAGAAATCCTGCGAATTGATGGGTAATACTGTCGCCACGGTAGTGCGCTCCAATTGACAGAACAAATCCATCCTTTATACTCGCGCCGATCCAATTCCTTGACGACTCTTCTAATTTTTTCAACAAAACGGTAGGTTTGTTGGAACTAGCTAATTGCTCCAGATCCTTTCGTTCGACAATCGTATCGCCGTAAAGAACGAGAAACTCCTCAGTACTTGAAAGTTTCTCAACCCCTTTTACTAAACTTTCCGCACTTCCTATATTTGATTGATCTACTACAAATTTAACATTCTTTATGTCGAATAGAAGATTCTCAATTTCTCTTTGATGTTCCTCATTAACAACAACAACAATGTCTTCTATTCCCATTGCTACAATGGATTCAATATTATAACGAATTAATGGCTTACCAGCGATTTTTATTGCTGTTTTGGAGCGAACTGCGCTAAAAGGATTCATTTTACTCCCTTTGCCTGCTGCAAGAATTACTGCACTTTTTACCATTCTGATACCTCGACTATATAAATTTTTTACTTATATTCAACTAATCGAAATTTATTTTTGCCGGCTAAAAGATACGGCATTAAATCGTATGCAAAAGGATGAACAAATCCAATGACATTATGTTCAACGGATTGTCCTAAATCTTTTAATGAAATTTGTACCTCTCCCTCATATTGTGCACTTCGATTATTTAAAATAGAAACTGTATATTTCTCTCTTGGTGCACAATAGCAATGAGGTACTTTCATTCCCCTAGTATCAGTTGCACGAATGAGATTTGCCGGCTGATCAACTCTTGAAATAAGAACCTGCTCGCTTATTTTCAACTTTGTTTGCTCTGGTACATATTGATTAAAAACAACTGGAATTTCTATATAATCTTGTTTGTAGCATCTAGCCATTTCTTTGAGCTCTGTAAAATCTGCAAATGAGTCACCAATTAATACATCATTAAAACCATTTGCAAATAACTCTAGCATGGCAATATGGCTAGGCAAGAAACGGTGTTTTTCAATTGTACAAACTCCATGACCTAAGTGGTGTAAATCCTTTGGCGAAAGCTGCGAAGCGACAAATCCTCCGACTGGCACACCGAATAAAGCAAACAGATTGTTAATTGAGCGTAAGTCTTCTAAAGACAGTGCTGTATCTGGTAGAGGAAAAAAATTATGGCAAGCTGTTAATTGTTCAATATTTCCTTCTCTTTCTATTGTTTCTAAAAACTCGCGACATTCCCGTAAAGCGTTTCCATTTTGATTATCAGAAGAGGACATTGAAGCATTTACTTCTATTTGAATCCCTTGTTTATTTTTTGAAAGAAGTGCAACTTCTTCACTCGTAAATCCTCCATCAATTCGGAGTCTTGTGATGCCCATATTTTGTAACACTGTAAGGTCGGTTAATGTACAACCCAACTCATTGAAAACTTCATCATTCATATCAGCTGACACAGTCATATTAAGTTCTTTGCAGTAACAAAATAATTCATTCCAAGTTTCCGCATTTACATTTAGTGCACCTTCGAAACCATGATTATTTAAAATCAGCGAAACAAATACTTTTTTAAAACCTAATGAACTAGCCTTTGCTAAATAATCTTTAATTTGATCTAAAGGATAAAAGTTGGGATACACACTAATTCCTATTTCACGCATATTCAATCGCCATTCCTTACTATTTTTATTTTGAATTACTTGTATTTCTCGCCAATAATGATGGCACCGAAAACTGGATCATAAAGAGGTGCAGAAAGTTCAACTTGAGGTAAAGCCACACTTAACTTTTCTTTTAATGCATCGAAATACTCAGCTGATTTCGTCAGCAAACTTCCGGCCACAGATAGGCGGAAATTAATTGAACCCATTTGTCTACTAATTCCAATCACTAAACGAACCAACTTATCTAGTTGACCTTCAACAATTGAACGGGCAGCTTCATCACCTTTTACCCATGCATCTAAAACGATTGGGGTACAAGAAGCTACCTTATCTACCGGAATTGTATCTTCCATGTATAATAAATCCATAAAATCTTCCGGAGAATTCAACTTAAAATGAGCGAGCAATTTTTCGGTAAAAGATGTAGGAGCAATCACTTTGTCATACTCGTTCAAAACAGCAGCAATTGCATGTAAACCAATCTGGAAACCTCCACCCTCATCACTTATTAATCCGCCCCATCCTCCTGAGCGTAGTGTATTTCCTTTTGAATCTACTCCCATAACTATCGAACCTGTTCCGGCAATTATCAAAGCATCTTTTCTTTCTCCGTTGCCACCAACAAGAGCAATTTCCGCATCATTTACTACTTCTAGCTGGCAAGTAAAACCACTTTCTTTTAATGCATCTAAATAAATATCAATATCTTTAGGACGATCTACTCCTGCAGAACCTAGTACAAGAATCGCATTTTGTAAACGCTCTCCAAAATATGAAAATAGCGATTCATATATTTCACTAAATACTGGTATAAGCCCTTCTACACCGATGTTGTTATAATTTGACATGCCAAAATTTTGATCAAATAACGTTTCTCCATCTAGTCGTTCTTTGACCAGAACTCTCGTTTTCGTTCCTCCGCCATCCATTCCAATTATCAATCTATTCATTATGTGTTTATCCTCCCTTTCGTTGATTTCGTATGTTAAGTTATCGATTCATTCTATTTAACGTTTCTCAATTTAAAAAATGTTCATTATCTATAGTTGCATTAATTGTAAAGTAAACATTTCTCATTTACTAGGTGGATATTTTCTTCATGTAAAGGAAAAAAACCACTTATTCAATAAGAACAACTAAATTCAAGCTAAAAGATTGAGGATTGTATAATAAAAAAAGTACCCTATAGCTAGACTTTTAAAGAGTCTACTCTAGAGAGTACTTTTTTAACATCTTTACATGTACGGATAATCATTGACAACACAACGGATGTCACGTTTACAATTCAGCGATTCCATCAAGATTCTTTGACTCAAAGTTATCAAGCATTACACGTACATCATCTGTTGATTTCGTGTTCATCAATTGATTTCTTAGTTCACCAGCTCCGCGGAATCCTTTGACATAAATTTTGAAAAAGCGATGAAGCCCTGTGATTGAACGTGGCAATACATCAGCATATTGATCTTGAAGATCAAGATGTAGTCTTAAAAGATCGAGTTGTTCTTTACTACTATGCTCTTTTGGCTCTTTTTCAAAAGCAAAAGGATTTTTAAAAATGCCTCGGCCGATCATAACACCATCAATACCATATTTTTCGGCAAGCTGTAGGCCAACTTGACGATCAGGAATGTCTCCATTAATTGTTAGAAGCGTATTCGGTGCGATGCGGTCACGTAATTTTTTAATTTCCGGAATTAGCTCCCAATGTGCATCTACTTGACTCATTTCTTCTCTTGTACGTAAATGAATAGAAAGATTGGCAATATCTTGTTTAAAAATATGCGTTAACCATTCCTCCCACTCATTTACCTCCTTAAAACCGAGTCGCGTTTTCACGCTAACAGGAAGTCCACCTGCTTTTGCAGCTTGAATTAGTTCTGCAGCAACGTCAGGGCGCAGAATAAGTCCACTCCCTTTCCCTCTTGATGCCACATTCGGTACAGGGCAACCCATATTAATATCGATTCCCTTAAATCCTAGTTCTGCCATGCCAATACTCATTTGACGGAAATATTCAGGATTATCCCCCCAAATATGTGCCACTATTGGCTGTTCATCTTCTGTAAAAATCAAACGGCCACGCACACTTTTCATGCCCTCTGGATGACAATAGCTATCGGAATTTGTAAACTCTGTGAAAAATACATCCGGTCTACCCGCTTTACTCACCACATGGCGAAAAACAACGTCTGTCACATCTTCCATCGGTGCAAGTACAAAAAATGGTCGTGGTAAATCACGCCAAAAATTATCTGCCATATTTAAATTCAAATCCTCTCAATGGGCTAAAAAATTCAAACCTTTTAGCCCAAAATTAAAATTATTATCTCCGGCCAACAGCATTCTACTGTTCAAGTTACTAAAAGTCTTAGTAATGAAAATTAATTCCCTTCCTTAAGTACTAATTTCGCGACAGCTTCAACGTGATTTGTATGTGGGAACATATCTACCGGCTGTATTTCTACTGTTTTATATCCGCCGTCTTCAAGAACTCTTAAGTCTCTTGCTAATGTAGCAGGATTACATGAAACATAAACTACTTTGCTTGGCTTCATATCAATGATTGTATTTAATAAAGCCTCGTCACAACCCTTTCTTGGAGGGTCTACTACTAATACATCAGCTGTAATTCCTTGCTTGTACCAATTAGGAATAACCTCTTCAGCTTTCCCTACTTCAAATTCAACATTTGTCATTTCATTAATCATTGCATTTCGTTTCGCATCTTCAATGGCTTCAGGTACAATTTCTACACCATAAACCTTTTTAGCCTTTTGTGCTAAAAATAAAGATATTGATCCGATTCCACAATATGCATCTATAACGGTTTCACTACCGTTTAAGTCTGTATACTCGAGTGTTTTATCATATAAAACCTTAGTTTGTGTAGGATTTACTTGATAAAATGATCGTGCTGAAATTTCGAAAGTAATATTTCCAATTTTATCTTTGATTGTTTCACTTCCGTATAATACAATTGTTTGATTTCCAAGAATCACATTTGTTTTTTCATTATTTACGTTTTGAATAATGCTCGTAATTGTCGGATATTTCTTAACAATTCTAGCTATTAATTCATCTTTTTGAGCAAAGTTTACTTTATTAGTAACAAGAACTAACATTGATTCATTTGTATAGTATCCGTAACGTGCCATGATATGACGTAACTGACCTTTATGGTTAATTTCATCGTATGGCTCTATTTTTAATTCATCACAAAGATCTTTAACAGCTTGTATCATTTCATCATTTTCTTTTCCTTGAATGTAGCATTCATTCATTGGAATAATTTCATGGCTTCTTTTTTGATAGAAACCAACTACTAGTCCACCTTCAAGTTCTCCTACTGGAACTTGTGCTTTGTTACGGTAACTCCATGGATTTTCCATTCCTAATACCGGATGGATTATTACATCATCAAGTTTCCCAATTCGTTTTACAACTTCTACAACTTGTTTATGTTTTGCTTCAAGCTGGCCTTCATAGCTCATATGTTGAGTTTGACAGCCTCCACACTGATTGTAAATCGAACAGATTGGTTCTACTCGAACATCACTTTCTTTTTGGAATTCGATAATTTTACCGAAACCAAAGCCTTTGCTTGTTTTTAGCACCTTAATTTGTGCCTTTTCACCTGGAAGTGCATTTGGTACAAAGATCGGATATCCATCTACCTTTGCAACTCCATGTCCCTCATGAGTTAAATCGATAAATTCAACATCTATAAATTGATTCTTTTCTACAGGTAATACTCTTTTCGACAAGTCCCTTACCTACCTTTCAACCTTTTATTAAACCATTTCATTATACAAAATAAATAACCACGTTAACTACCGTGGTTACTTTTTCTAGTATTTACTACTATTTCACTTATTATGGTACAAAGATTTCTAGGTGATTGTAAAGCATATCGACTGTACATGGTGTTTCTCCACCATACTCACCATCAATATTTAATAGTAGTTTTTCATCAGACATAATTTTCAAATGGCTTGCTCTAGTATAAAGAACATGTTCATTTTGTACATGCTGACCTCTTAATAGCTGAGCACATACTTTAATGATTTCAGCTATATTTGATTTCTTTAATACTAATAAGTCAAATTGTCCATCATTAATGCTTGCCTCGGGTGCAATTTTTTCAAAACCACCAACAGAGTTTGTATTCGATAATAAGAACAAAAATGCTTCTTCATCAAATATTTTTCCGTCATACTCAATTTTTAATCGTGTAGGCTTAACTCTTGGTAACATTTCAATACCTTTTAAATAATACGCAAGCTGTCCTAACATTGTTTTTAGTTTACTAGGTACTTCATATGTTAATTCAGTAATTTTACCGGCAGCCAAAATATTTACAAAATATTTATCATCAACTCTTCCAATATCAAGGGGGACAGTTTGCCCATTTGTTATGACTTCAGCTGCTTCCATAATTGAAACATTCACACCGATTGCTCTAGCAAAATCATTTGTTGTCCCTACTGGGATTAATCCTAACTTTGGTCGATATTCTTGTTCTGCCAAACCACTAATGACTTCATTAAGTGTTCCATCTCCACCGCAAGCTACAACTAAATCAAATTTTCGTTCACATGCTTCTCTTGCTGCGATTGTCGCATCTCCTGCACCGGTTGTTGCATGACAAGAAGTTTCATAGCCCGCTTGCTCGAACAATTCCAAAACATCGGGAAGCTTTTTCTTGAAAATTTCGCGACCAGAAGTAGGGTTGTAGATTATTCTAGCACGTTTCATCATTAACCATCCTACTTATTTATTTAAGTTCTCTAACTTATATCCTAACCTAAAAAGTTTTTATAGTAAACTTTTTCCATTTACTTATCTATTTTTACCTATCTAAAGCATGTTCAAACCCAGAAAACCGAGATTGAAAAGTAATATTATATTATATTAAATTTATATTACATTCGTTTCTTAGCTATATTTTTCAATGGTTTTGAACAACTTAATCATTATAGTACATATTGATGATAAATACATTAAAGTAGAATTAAGGATTGATAATGAGATGGGAAACAAACCGTTCGTGAATGTAGAGTATTTTGCTCTAAAAAAGTTAAAGATTTATCGAGATAGTGTTTTGCGTTTTTTATTAAGAGCTATAATGGCTAGTATGTTTATAGGCTTCGGAGTTATAGTGGCATTTAAATCAAGTAATTTCTTTCATGCCGCGTATACACCTTTTGCTTACCCGATGGCTGTAATAACAATCACTGTCGCCATTCTTCTAATTGCATACGGTGGTGCTGACTTATTTATAGGTAACATATTTTATTTTGCCTATATTGCCGTTAGAGGAAAAATGAATTGGCTAGAGGTATTAAATTTGTGGCTTATTACTTACATTGGAAATATACTAGGTGCTGGATTTTTTTCTTTATTAATACATATATCAGGATTATATAACGACCCAACGGTAAAGTGGATTTCTTTTTGTATGCACCAGCAAGCCAACCATATTATTGAGTCATTTTAATCTCAAACAGTACAAAAAAACTACGAGCTTTATAGTTCGTAGTTTTTTTATTGAAAATCTTATCTTTTTTGAATTTCTTCCATTAAGATCTTATTTAATAGTGGTGGATTTGCTTGGCCTTTAGTCGCTTTCATCATTTGACCAACAAGGAAACCAATAGCTCGGTCCTTACCATTTTTAAAGTCTTCAATTGATTGCGGGTTCGCATCAAGTGTTTCGATAACGATTTTACGAAGAGCGCCTTCATCAGATAATTGTACTAAACCTTTTGCTTTTACAATTTCATTTGCGTCTCCGCCGTTTTCGATTAATTCAATGAATACTTTTTTCGCAATCTTAGAAGAGATTGTACCGTCTGTTATTAATTTAAGCATACTAGATAAGTTCTCAGGCGTTAAAGCAACTTCATGCAGTTCTTTTTGTGATTTATTTAAGTATGCAGAAACTTCACCCATTAACCAGTTAGATGCTAATTTTGCATCTGCACCATTATTTACTGTTTCATCGAAGAAATCAGACATTTCTTTTGTTAAAGTTAATACCATTGCATCGTATGCTGGTAAACCTAATTGCTCTACATAGCGTTTTTGACGAGCATCTGGAAGCTCTGGAATACTTTTACGAACACGTTCTTTCCACTCATCATCAATGTAAAGTTCAACTAAGTCTGGTTCTGGGAAGTAACGGTAATCATCCGATCCTTCTTTAACACGCATTAAGATTGTAGTCTTTGTAGCTTCATCGTAACGACGTGTTTCTTGTTGGATTACTCCACCAGATAATAATACTTTTTCTTGGCGAACTTGCTCGTGCTCTAGCCCTTTTTGAACGAAAGCAAATGAGTTTAAGTTCTTTAATTCGGCTTTTGTACCGAATTCCTCTTGTCCAAATGGACGTAATGAAATATTAGCATCACAACGAAGTGATCCTTCTTCCATTTTTACATCAGATACGCCACTGAATTGAATAATTGACTTAAGTTTTTCTAAATATGCATAAGCTTCTTCAGGAGTTCTCATATCCGGTTCAGAAACGATCTCAATTAATGGAGTTCCTTGACGGTTAAAGTCTACTAATGAATATCCTTCATCTGTATGATTTAACTTTCCAGCATCCTCTTCTAAATGAACGCGAGTAATACCGATTCGTTTCTTTTTGCCACCAACTTCTATTTCAATCCATCCATTTTCACCAATCGGCTTATCAAATTGAGAGATTTGGTAAGCTTTTGGATTATCAGGATAGAAGTAGTTTTTACGGTCAAACTTTGTTTCAGTTGCAATTTCACAATTTAATGCCATTGCTGCCTTCATACCAAAGTTTACAGCTTCTTCATTTAATACTGGTAACACACCTGGATAACCTAAATCAATTACACCAGTGTTTGTATTTGGTTCTGCACCAAACGCATTAGGGCTTGGTGAGAAGATTTTTGATTTTGTTTTTAATTCTACGTGTACTTCTAAACCGATTATCGTTTCAAAATTCATCTTTCCCGCGCCTCCTTATAGTTGTGGTCTTTGTTTTGTAAAGTCAGTTGCTTGCTCGTATGCATGGGCAACTCTGTAAATTGTAGACTCATCAAAATGTTTACCGATAATTTGTAATCCTAATGGAAGACCATTATGGAAACCACAAGGAACAGAAATCGCAGGTACACCCGCTAAGTTAATAGGAATCGTTAAAATATCATTTGCGTACATTGTCATTGGGTCACTTACTTTTTCGCCTACTTTAAATGCAGGAGTTGGTGTAGTTGGGCCAATAATAACATCATAGTTTTCAAATACTTTCTCGAAATCTTCTTTTATTAAAGTACGAACTTGTTGAGCTTTTTTATAGTAAGCATCATAGTAACCAGAACTTAATGCATAAGTACCTAACATGATACGACGTTTTACTTCGTCTCCGAAGCCTTCAGCTCTTGTTTTCTTATAAAGATCAATTAAGTTTTCTACATCAGCTGCACGATGACCGTAACGAATACCATCGAAACGAGCTAAGTTAGCAGATGCTTCAGATGAAGAAATTAAATAATATGTCGCTAATGCATATTTAGAATGTGGTAATGAAACCTCTTCCCATGTAGCACCTAAGCTTTCTAATAAATTTAAAGCAGCCATAACAGATGCACGAGCTTCTTCTCCAACGCCTTCACCTAAATATTCTTTCGGTACAGCGATACGAAGACCTTTTACATCACCTGTTAACGCCTTAGCGAATGAAGGGACTTCTACATTTGCTGAAGTTGAGTCATTTGCATCTAATCCTGAAATTGCTTGTAATAACAAAGCATTATCTTCTACATTTCTAGTAATTGGGCCAATTTGATCTAAAGAAGAAGCGAATGCTACTAAACCAGAACGAGATACACGACCATATGTAGGTTTTAAACCAACAACTCCACAAAATGAAGCTGGTTGACGGATTGATCCACCTGTATCAGAGCCTAAAGAGAATAATACCTCTCCAGCAGCAACTGAAGCTGCAGACCCACCGCTACTTCCGCCTGGTACGTATTCCGTATTCCAAGGATTACGAGTACCACCGAACGCAGAATTTTCATTAGATGAACCCATTGCAAATTCATCCATATTTAATTTTCCGATCGTAATGCTTTCAGCTTGTGCTAATTTCGTTACAACTGTCGCATCGTATATTGGATTGAAGTTCTCAAGAATTTTACTCGCACAAGTAGTTCGAAGACCCTTTGTAACGATATTATCTTTTACACCAATAGGCATACCAGAAAGAATTCCACGGGACTCATCCCAAGGCTTTTCATCAAGTGCTTTTGCTTGAAGGCGTGCTTGCTCTTCATTTAAAGTTAAAAATGATTTTACTTCACCATCAACTGCTGCGATTCGCTCATAAGATTCATTTACTAATTCTTCTACTTTAATCTCTTTTGATTTTAATTTGCTATGTAATTCTGAAACTGTATATTCAAATAATGACACTCTCATTTCCCCCCTTAATCCAATATTGACGGTACTTTAACTTGTCCATCTTTGTGGTCTGGTGCATTCTTCAGTACCTCTTCTATTGGTAAACCTTTACCTGGCTCATCTTTACGTAATACATTACGCATTTTTAGGACATGTGTAGTTGGTTTTACATTTGTTGTATCAAGTTCACCTAACTGCTCAGCAAAATCTAAAATTGCTCCAAGCTGTTTAGAAAACTTCTCAGCTTCTTCCTCAGTAACCGCTAAACGCGCTAAATGAGCAACGTGCTTAACTTGCTCCATTGTAATCTTTGACATTTATTTGCACCTCCATATTATTCGCACAACATACAATATACTGATAATACCAAATTTCCCATGTGTCGGGCAACATTCCACTTAAATACAAGTAAAATAATTACAGACTGTCCGCCAAACGGTCTCTTTCTTCGTTACTTCACCTAATTGAAGCTAAATGATCGTATAGGATAACTTCGCTTTTATTAGATTAAATGAACCTCGAAAGACATTCGCTTTCAAACAGTCTGTACACACATTCCTACATATAATCAAACGTTTGTTTAAATTTGGACTAAAATTTATTCGGCAGGGATTCTTGTCAGTTCAATTCCATATTTTTTAAAATACTCAATTGAATAATCATCCGGATAGCCTACATTATAGACAACTCTAGTAATCCCCGCTCCATTTATCATTTTTGCACAAGCTCGACACGGTGCAGTTGTACAATAGATTGTCCATTTATCACCTTTCGTTTTTTGAATTCCGGATTGTACTAATTGATAAATTGCATTTTCTTCAGCATGGAAAGCATCACAAGGATACTGATCTGAGTATTTACCACTATCTATTAAACCTTCTTGACGAGCAGCAAAGCGAGGACACCCCCCATCAATACAATGCTTAGCTCCTTTTGGATATCCATTATACCCAGAAGCAATTATTCGATTATCACTAACAATAACTGCTCCTACCCTTCTACTTCCGCAAGTTGAACGAAGAGAAGTTATAAATGCTTGTCCTAAAAAATAAGAGTCCCAATCATCACGAGTTCCTAATGGTATTGAATCTACTAATTGAATAATTCTCTGTAAAATTTGCATGGTATCCCTTCTCTCTGTTCTCAATCGTTATGATAAAATTATAGCATAATAATATAAGGAAAGGTTTAGATAGTGAAGTAGTGAAATAAGAAGAAAAGCATAAAATTCATACGCTCTTTTTTTAATTGATCATAATAGCAAATAAATACAAAGAAAACCCCACAAAGAATGAATATTCTCTGTGGGGTTTCTTCTATATAAAGGATGTCTAAAACAAACCTTTACTCTATTAATTAAAGCATTTCTGAAGTTGTTTTACCTTGCATGTGAAGAACTAGGTAGTCTGGTCCACCTGCTTTAGAGTCAGTACCTGACATGTTGAATCCACCAAATGGTTGGTAACCAACGATTGCACCAGTACATCCACGGTTGAAGTATAAGTTACCAGCGTGGAAATCTTCACGTGCTTTTTCGATGTTTGCACGGTTGTTAGAGATAACAGCACCTGTTAAACCGTATTCAGTGTTGTTAGCAATTTCTAAAGCATGATCAAAGTCATTAGCTTTGCAGAATGCTACAACTGGTCCAAAGATTTCTTCTTTCATTAAACGAGAATCTTCAGCAACGTCAGCAACGATTGTTGGTTTGATGAACCAACCAGTAGAATCGTCTCCTTCTCCACCTGTTACTACACGGCCTTCTTCACGTCCGATTTGAACGTAGCTCATTACTTTATTGAATGCAGCTTGGTCATTAACTGGACCCATGTAAGTTGAACGATCTTCTGGGTTTCCTACAGTTAATTCGTTTGTTAATTCGATTGCACGAGCAAGAACTTGATCATACACATCTTGGTGAATTACTGCACGAGAACATGCTGAACATTTTTGACCAGAGAATCCGAATGCAGATGTAACGATTGATTTAGCAGCTAATTCTAAATCAGCTTCTTTATCAACTACGATTGTGTCTTTACCGCCCATTTCAGCGATAACACGTTTTAACCAGATTTGACCTGGGTTAACTTTTGCAGCGCGCTCATAAATACGGATACCTACTTCTTTAGAACCAGTAAAGCTGATGAAACGAGTGCGTGGGTGATCAACTAAGTAATCTCCTACTTCAGCACCACTACCTGGTACGAAGTTTACTACTCCAGCAGGTAATCCAGCTTCTTCTAATACTTCTAAGAATTTGTAAGCAACTACTGGAGTTGTACTTGCTGGTTTTAATAGTACAGTGTTACCTGTTACTACAGCAGCTACAGTTGTTCCAGCCATAATTGCAAATGGGAAGTTCCAAGGAGAGATTACAACACCAACTCCTAATGGAATGTAGTTGAAACGGTTATATTCACCAGGACGGCTTTCAACAGGAATTCCGTCTTTTAATTGTAACATTTGACGAGCATAGAACTCTAAGAAATCAATTGCTTCAGCTGTATCAGCATCAGCTTCATTCCAAGGTTTACCAGCTTCTTTCGTTAATAAAGCTGAGAATTCGTGTTTACGACGACGAATAATTGCAGCCGCACGGAATAAGATGTCAGCACGAACTTCAGGCTTAACTTTTCTCCATGTATTAAAAGTTGTATCAGCAACTTGCATAGCTTTTTCAGCTAATTCACGGCTTGCTTTAGATACAGAACCAATAACTTCTTTGTGATTTGAAGGATTTACAGATACGATTTGTTCTTCTGTAAAGATACGCTCTCCACCAATGATTAGTGGATATTTTTCACCTAAATATGATGAAACTAGTGCTAATCCTTGTTTGTATTGTTCTTGATTTTCCTCTAAGCCAAAGTTAGTAAATGGCTCATGTTTGTAAGGTATAACCATTGAATAAATCCCCCTTTAGTTTGAAAATAGCAATAACTGTAACCGTTTTTCTATCAGTGTTTTCAGTCAATTGCTAGTAGAATTATCTACTGTATAAAAAACTCACATTTACATAATACAATATTCCTATATTTTCTTCAAATATGAAACGCTTACAGATTCTTCCGTAACATAGAAAAAAGGAAGAGTTGTCCTCTTCCTTTTAGTTATAAATATGCACACTAGGTTCTTTAGCATCTACTTCTTTTACGATAAGTGCTTCCTGTCCATTTGTTGAGAATATATTCGTCTCAACCTTTAAGTATGAAGGGAAATGGTCCATCATAAGTCCCGCTACATATTGCGTAAAAGCTATGACTTCTGCCTTACCATAAAACTGCATAGGTATATCAATTTTTAGTTGTATTAATTCATTATCCTTATAAAAACCAGTGCCTACAACACCTGTATAATTCGGAAAATAATTTTCTATATCGGATTTAAAGTTAACCATTTTCATCGCATCATCTCGGTGATCTGCAGTTGCAGCAGCTGAAGGGAATAAATAGTACTTCTCATTAATTTTATCCCAATTACTAATCGAAAAGTCATTTCCGGAAACTGAAGTCATAGCAACATAGTTTCCAGGTACTACAGATGATTGACTTTGCTGACGGAAAATAGCAAATGTAATCGGTATATCTTTAAATTCGTCCATTTTTCGAACTCGCGTCAAAATTTCTTGAGCGATCGCTTTACCTTGTTTAATCATTTCATCTTGAGGAATTTTAAGCTCTCTTGGATAGCCATGTTCCTCTTGATAATAATAAACAGAGTTCATTGCTAAACCAATTGCTACTCCCTCAACTTTAACTTCTTTCCCATCCTTTTTTAGATAATCCTGCTCTAAAATAGAATTTAAAAAAATCGGAGCTTGTTTAGCCTTTTCATCTTCAGTAAGATTTTTTGTGTCTGTTTGAATTGGATTCAAACCATCATTTGTAATCGAATTCTTTTTTAAATTTGCTTTTACAAGTGCATCTTGTTTTTGTTTAAATTGTGATGGAGTGTACTTCCTTTTTAGCCAAGATTCCACTGTTTTTTTACTTAATAATTGTCCTTCTTGATACAAGTAATCTTTTGTTGAATATTGCTCTTGTACAATTCGCATTAAACCTAATTCAAATTCACTAATATCTAGTCTATTATCAATATTTGCAACGACAGCACCCCTTGTATTACTCGGCTTAAACGGAAGTATTGTCTTGTAGTAATCATTTGAAATTGAATAACGGGGTATGATTGCGTCTTCCCCTTTTTTGTTACTGCCCTCTTGTACAACCTTATCTTCATTCTTTATTGATAATGAACAGCCAGATAAGATGAGCGAAAAACAACATAGGAGCATTCCTAATGGTTTTTTCATCTAACTCACACCTTCTACTTATTAAGCGAACGAACTAATACCTCATTAATCCGCCCTCTAATTGATTGAATTTATTATTGTGGTTGAAGCTCTTTAATCATTCTCTCTTCATCCCAAATCTCGATATTTAATTTACGTGCAGCGTCTAATTTCGATCCAGCTGCCTCACCTGCAATGACTAAATCAGTACTCTTACTAACACTTCCTGCTACTTTTGCACCAAGTGCTTCTAATTGCTTCTTCGCCTCACTTCTAGTCATCTGTTCTAGCTTACCAGTTAATACTACTGTTTTACCAGCAAAAAGAGAATCCAAATTCATATTTTCTACTTGAATCCCTTTATATTCAGTATTTACTCCAACTGTTTTAAAGGTTGCAATAAGTTCTTTTACTTCGTCTTGTGAAAAGTAATCATTTATTGATTGCGCCATTTTAGAACCAATTTCATTAACTCCGGTTATTTCCTCAACCGTCGCTTCCATTAATCGATCAATTGTTTGGAAATGTTGTGCTAATGTCTTTGCAGCTTTAGCTCCTACATGACGAATGCCTAGTCCAAATAATAATTTTTCAAGTGAATTTTGTTTAGAAGATTGAATTGCAGAAATTAATTTATCCGCTGACTTTTCTCCAAATCGTTCTAGAGATAATAATTGTTCTTTCGTTAGAAGATACAGATCTGTAAAAGTCTTAATTAAATTAGCATCAAATAATTGTGATACTACTCTTTCGCCTAAACCTTCGATATTCATTGCATCACGGGACGCAAAATGAATTAATCCTTCACGAATTTGAGATGGACAGAAAGGATTTACACATCGTAGTGCAACTTCACCTGCCACTCTTATTAACTCATGCTCACATGAAGGGCAGTGAGTTGGCATAGAAAAAGGCTGTTCATCACCAGTACGACGATCTAATAGAACATTCACAACTTCAGGAATAATATCTCCAGCCTTGCGAATAACGACTGAATCACCAATTCGAATATCTTTTTCTTTAATTAAATCTTCATTATGAAGCGATGCACGTTTTACTACAGTACCTGCAACACGAACAGGCTCTAAAATTGCAGTTGGTGTCACTACACCTGTACGCCCTACACTTAATTCGATATCTACTAATTTTGTAACTACCTCTTCAGCAGGGAATTTATATGCAATAGCCCATCTTGGTACTTTAGCTGTTGAACCTAGCTTTTTCTGAATGCTATATTCATCCACTTTTATGACAATTCCATCAATCTCATAAGGTAATGACGGTCTCTTTTCTTTCCATTCATGAACGTATTCAATTACTTCTTCAATTGTGTGGCATGTTTTGCGGAAAGTATTTGTTTTAAATCCAAGTTTGTGAAGATAGTCTAGTGCTTCGCTATGCTTTTGAATTGAAAACTCCTCAGCTGTAGGGAATCCATAAACAAAGAACGATAAATCTCGTTTAGCAACAATTTTCGGGTCAAGTTGGCGTAATGAACCAGCCGCTGCATTTCTTGGATTTGCAAATAGTTCTTCCCCATTCTTTTCACGCGATTCATTAACCTTTTCGAAGCTAGCTTTTGGCATGAATGCTTCACCACGAGCTTCTATTGTAACTGGCTCTGAAAGTCTTAATGGTATTGCTTTAATTGTCTTTAAATTATGCGTAATGTCTTCTCCAACTGTACCATCACCACGAGTTGCACCTTTGACAAACAATCCATTTTCATATTGAAGTGAAACGGCTAAGCCGTCTATTTTTAGTTCACAAACATAAGAAACGCGAGCTGAATCCTGTCTTATTCTTTGGTCAAAGTCTCTCAAATCTTCTTCATTAAACGCATTTCCTAGGCTCAACATTGGATGACTGTGAACGACTTTTTCGAACAGATCAATTGCCTGTCCACCTACACGTTGAGATGGAGAATCTGGTGTTATGATAGTAGGATATTGTTCTTCTAATCCAATTAATTCATGTAATAATGAGTCATACTCGGCATCCGGCACAGATGGCTGGTCTAACACATAGTACTCATAGTTGTATTGATTTAATTTTGTTCTTAGTTCTTCAACTTTATCAATGATTTTTTGATCCAAGAGCTCTCCATCCCTTCTATGCTTTCGTAATTGGAGCAAATTTTGCTAATAACCGCTTAATACCAACAGGACTTGGGAATGCAATATCTAACTCCATTGCTTCGCCTTCTCCTTTTACACTCACAACTGTACCAATTCCCCATTTACCATGAGAAGCTTTATCTCCAACTCTCCAACCAAGTGACTCGCCACCCGTTGTTTTCATTGCTACTACTGGTCTCGATACAGCACGGCGCTCAGTTACTACTTTCTTATTTGCACGATCTAAAAGTTCATCAGGAATTTCATTAATAAAGCGAGATTCTTGGTTTATACTTGTACGCCCATAAAGTGTACGTGTTTGAGCATTTGTAATGTATAACTCCTTTTCCGCACGTGTTATACCTACATATGCTAATCTTCTTTCTTCTTCCATTTCTTCTTCGTCCATTAAAGATCGGCTATGAGGGAAAATACCTTCTTCCAAACCTATTAGAAAGACAACTGGGAACTCTAATCCTTTTGCAGAATGAAGCGTCATAAGGATAACTTCATCTGTTTGTGACTCTTCTTTGTCCGCTTGATCGATATCAGAAACTAAGGCTAAATCAGTTAAAAATGATACTAAACTTTTATCTTCACTACTTTCTTCAAAAGCATTTGTAACAGTTAAAAACTCTTCAATATTTTCGATTCTAGAAGCAGATTCAATTGTATTTTCATCTTTTAACATTTGGATATAGCCTGTTTTATCAAGTACTTCTTCAACTAGTTCAGTTACTGATAAATAATCTAGCATCTGTTGCCAGTTTTTTGTCATAGCATGGAAATCTCCAACTGCTTTCGTAATTTTCCCACTTAATCCAACGAAATCTATTTGCTCTAAAGTATCAGATAAAGATAAGTCATTCATTATGCTATAGTTAATAATTTTATCTACAGATGCCGCTCCGACGCCACGTTTTGGTACATTAATAATTCTTGAAAAACTGATTTCATCATCAGGATTGGCAATAAACCTTAAGTAAGCAAGTACATCTTTAATCTCTTTACGATCATAGAACTTTACTCCGCCGACCATTTTATAAGGAATATTAGACTTAACTAAAACTTCCTCCATTGCACGTGATTGTGCATTTGTACGATATAGAATTGCAACATCGCCATATTGACGAACGCCTTCTTTTTTCCACTGTGCAAGCTTACCAGCTACGAAATAGCCTTCATCTTGTTCGGAAGCAGCTCTAAAATAATGAATCGGCGTACCTTGTCCATTTTCTGTCCATAGCTTTTTTGCTTTACGATTCGAATTATTCGTAATCACTGCGTTAGCTGCATCAAGTATCGTTTGAGTCGAACGATAGTTTTGTTCTAACAGAATAACTTGTGCTTTTTCGTAATCTTTTTCGAATGAAAGGATATTAGAAATATCTGCTCCACGCCAGCGATAAATTGATTGATCAGAATCACCTACAACGCAAATATTTTTGAATTGCTCTGCAAGTAATTTTACAATTTTATATTGAGCGTGGTTTGTGTCTTGATACTCATCCACGTGAATATATTGAAATTTTCGTTGATAATATTGTAGTACTTCTGGAACACGTTCAAATAAATTGATTGTCATCATAATTAAATCATCGAAGTCTAAAGAATGATTTTTGCGTAGTCGATCTTGATAAGATGCATAAATTTCTCCAACAACTTTTTCATAAGGAGTAAAAGCATCTCTTGTATAATCAGCAGCAGTTTGTAGTTCATTTTTTGCACTACTAATCGTCCCTAAAATACTACGTGGATCAAATTTCTTAGAATCTAAGTTTTTCTCTTTAAGAATATTTTTTATGACTGTTAATTGGTCAGATGTATCTAAAATAGAAAAGCTTCTATTGAAGCCAATTCGATCAATATCTCTACGAAGGATCCTTACACACATTGAGTGAAATGTCGAAACCCAAATATCCTCTGCATCTTTTCCAACTAGATTAAAAATACGCTCTTGCATCTCTCTAGCTGCTTTATTTGTAAATGTAATCGCAAGTATATTCCAAGGAGCTACACCTTTTTCGCCTAATAAATACGCAATTCGATGTGTTAGTACTCGAGTTTTACCTGAACCTGCTCCAGCCATAATTAATAAAGGACCATCAACCGTTTTAACGGCTTCTTTTTGCATTGGATTTAAACCTTGCAATAATTCTTCTGCTGTTTTCATTACTTCGTCGCTCCTTCTCTCACAGCTTTCACAGTAAGTAAAGCCTCTTGTAAGTTATCATAGATAATGTTCCCAACAACAATCGTATCAGCAAATTGCTTCATCTCAATTGCTTGTTGAGCTGATGAAATTCCTCCACCATAGAATAATTTCGTATTGTTTAATACTTTTGATACTTCTTCTACCACCTGTGGTGAACCATAGATGCCGCTATATTCTAAATAAAATATCGGTAATTTTAATAATTGCTCAGAAACTTCCGCATAAGCGACAATATCTTCGATTGAAAGATCTGTCACTGCACTTGTCTGCTTTGCGGCCTTACAATTTTCATTTAATATGCAATAACCTTCCATTACCAATTCTTCAGCATGAACTAAATGTGCGAATTCTTTCATTGCCTGTTGATGCATTCCGACAATCCACTTTGGGTCATTGCTATTTAATACTGTCGGGATAAAATAAAAATCATAACCAGGAGTTACGGCTTCTAGATTTGATACTTCTAAAATACATGGTACTGCGTAACGTCTTATTCTAACAAGAAGTGATATCGTAGCATCTAACGTTACACCGTCCGTTCCACCAACTAAAATTGCATCCGTTCCTGATTCACAAATTTTTTCTAAATCATCATCAGTGATTTCTTTGTTTGGATCTAATTTAAATATGTGATTCCATTGTGAATAATCGTACATTTTGTCCTCCGAAATTGTTTTTTTCATTAATTTATCTATATCTATTAAGTATTTTTATCAAAAATATAAATGTATTGTATCTTACTTAAAAAGGAAAAGTAACCCTACGTCCCCATTTTAAGTAACTAATACTAATTGTTTCCTATGATAATGAAACAATTAGAGGGAAAAATGGTAAAGAGTGATGTAGTCACTGATACTTATTATAAGGGGAGTTACTGTTGAGACCAAATATTAGCATAATCAATGCACTTATACGTATAACTGCTGGCTTTACACTCTTAGCTTACGGCACAGCTAAACTTACACGCAGAAGATGTAGTAATTCTGTCATTATTTTGATCATAATCGGTGCCATGAAAGTTGCAGAGGGAATATTACGTTTTTGCCCAATGACTGCACTAGGTAAGAAATGTAAGGTTATGGCAGATAAACACAACGAGGAAGATCCATTCGAAGATTACATTCAACCTTCATAGAGTAGTTTATCAAAAATGGAGTAGATTGTATAGACAAAACAGAACACCAGTTCTTATTCCAACAAGAAAAAAGGTCGCCATTGAACATTAATGACGACCTTTATCTTATTAATTATTTACTTTAATTGCTTTATGTCCTATATCGTGGCGATAGAATAAGCCAGTTGATTGAATCGTATCAATTTGCTTATAAACATTTTCGCAAGCTGCATTAATTGAGCTTCCTTTATGTGCAATAATTAAAACTCTTCCACCATTTGTAACATATTCATTATTTTCAAGTTTTGTACCTGCGTGGAAAACCATTGTTTCTTCACTTACATTATTTAATCCAGTGATTACTGCGCCTTTTTCAGGAACTTCAGGATATCCATTTGCAGCAAGCACAACTCCAACTACAGCTTCTTCTGACCACTCTAATTGGATTTCTTCTTCATTTAATATCCCTAATAAGACTTCAGCTAAATCACTTTCTAAACGTGGTAATACAACTTCAGTTTCTGGATCCCCAAATCTTGCATTAAACTCGATTACTTTAGGTCCCTGGCTTGTTAACATTAAACCTGCATATAGGATTCCAGTGAAATGTCTTCCTTCAGAAATCATTGCTTCTGCAACTGGGATGACTATTTCTTTTAAAGATTGTTCTACAACTGACTCTGAGATTTGTGGTACTGGAGAATAAGCACCCATACCACCTGTATTAGGTCCTTTGTCTCCATCATAAGCACGTTTATGGTCTTGAGCGATTACCATCGGATAAACCTTATTCCCGTTAACAAACGACATTAGCGAGAATTCTTCGCCCTCTAAATATTCTTCGATTACTACAGATGCACTTGCATCGCCGTACTTTTCATCTAGTAGCATGTCATGAAGACTTATGATTGCTTCTTCAACTGTCATCGCTACAACTACACCTTTACCAGCTGCTAATCCATCAGCTTTAATTACAATTGGTGCACCAACTTTTTCAACATATGCTTTTGCATCCTCAAATTGAGTAAATGTTTCATATGCTGCAGTAGGTATAGCGTATTTTTTCATTAAATCCTTTGTAAAGCTTTTACTTCCTTCAATAATTGCCGCTTCCTTAGTTGGACCAAAAATCTTTAAATTAGCAGCGCGAAAATCATTTACAATTCCGTTCATTAAAGGAACTTCAGGACCAACGATTGTTAAATCAATTTCTTCCTTCTTTGCAAATGCAATAAGTGCTTCATGGTCACTTTCATCAATATTGACAAGTGTTGCAACATCAATCATCCCATCGTTTCCTGGAGCAACAAATACATCTGTTACATTCTCCGATTGATTTACCTTCCAAGCAATTGTATGCTCACGGCCTCCGCGACCAATGACTAATACTTTCATCTTGTCATCTCCTTATTTCTTAATGTTTAAAGTGACGAACCCCTGTAAAGACCATTGCAATGCCATATTCATCAGCTTTTTTAATTGAATCTTCATCTTTGATTGATCCGCCTGGTTGAATAATTGCAGTAATACCAGCTTTAGCCGCTGCTTCTACTGTGTCATTCATAGGGAAAAATGCATCTGAAGCTAATGCTGAGCCAATTGATTTTTCGCCAGCTTGTTCAATTGCAATTTTTGCAGCTCCAACGCGATTCATTTGACCTGCGCCAACACCGATTGTCATATGATCTTTTGCTAAAACAATTGCATTTGATTTAACATGCTTTACAACTTTCCAGCCTAATTTTAAGTTCTCCCACTCTTCTTCAGTTGGTTGACGTTTTGTAGGAACTGTAATTTGAGCATCATCTAATCCAAACGTATCCATATCTTGACGTAATAAGCCACCATGAACTGTCGTTAATTTAGGTGCAAACGTAGGTTTAGTTTCTAAGTCTACTGTTAATAAACGTAAGTTCTTTTTACTAGTTAAGATTTCTAAAGCCTCTTCACTGAATGAAGGAGCGATAATAATTTCTAAGAATAATTCGTGCATTTTCTTAGCTGTTGCAGCATCAACTTCACGGTTTGTCGCAATAATTCCTCCAAAAATTGAAACTGGATCAGCAGTATAAGCACGATCATAAGCTTCTTCAATTGTCGTTCCTTCTCCTACTCCACAAGGATTCATATGTTTTACAGCGACAACAGCCGGATTTGAGAATTCGCGTACAATATTTAAGGCTTCATTAGCGTCATTAATATTATTATAAGAAAGCTCTTTACCATGTAATTGCTCCGCATAAGCAATAGAAGAAACTGTTGGCATTGGAGCACGATAGAATGTTGCTTTTTGGTGTGGATTTTCACCATATCGTAAAGATTGTTTTAATTCGTAAGTAACAGTATAGCTTTCAGGATTTTCTTCTCCTACTTGCTCTGTTAAATAATTAGAAATTAGTGAATCATAAGCTGCAGTGTGACGGAAAACTTTAGCAGCTAATCGACGGTTCGTTTCAATCGAAACTGTATTATTTTCAGCTAACTCAGCTAAAATTACTTCATAATCTGTCGGGTCAACTACTACCGATACAAACTCATGGTTTTTAGCTGCTGAACGAAGCATTGTAGGTCCACCGATATCGATATTTTCAATTGCATCTTCAAATGTAACATCAGGCTTCATGATTGTTTCTTTAAACGGATATAAATTTACACAAACTAAATCGATTGGCTGAATACCTAACTCGTTCATTTGACGCATATGTTCTTCATTTGAACGAACTCCTAGTAAACCTCCGTGAATTGAAGGGTGTAATGTTTTTACACGACCGTCCATAATTTCTGGAAAGTTAGTTACTTCTGAAATACCAATTACATTTAATCCAGCATCTTTTAATAAATTAAAAGTTCCACCTGTTGAAATAACTTCAAAATCATGTTTAATTAATCCACTTACGAATTCAATAATTCCTTGTTTATCTGAAACACTAACTAAAGCTCGTTTTTTCACGATCCATTCCCCCAACTAATCGATTTCATGCTATTCTCTAATCTAGTTAACTAAACAATTTTTTTAGTGTTTGCACATATAAAACATGCTCGACACTATGAACCTTCTTCTCAAGAGACTCCTTAGAATCTCCCTTTTCAATCAGAATTTCTTCTTGTGCAATAATTGGACCAGTATCCATACCTTCATCGACATAATGAACCGTTACACCAGTCGATTCGACACCAGCTAGGAGAGCTTGACCAATTGCGTCTTTTCCAGGAAATAATGGTAGAAATGAAGGATGAATATTTACAATTTTCCCAGGAAATGAGTCTAAAATTGTCGGACCAATTAATCTCATATAGCCAGCTAAAACGATAAATTCGACATTTAACTCTTTGAGATGAGCAATAATTTCACCTTCATACTGCTCTTTTGATTCATAGTTTTTCGCTGAAAATATAAATGATGGAATATTTGCTTGCTTTGCTCGTTCGATACAAAATGCATTTGGACGATCACAAACAAGTAGTTTCACTTCAGCATTCACTTCTCCGTTTAGAGTTGCATCAAGAATGGCTTGAAAGTTACTGCCATTACCTGAAGCAAATACGGCAATCTTCTTCATTACAGAGAACCTCCACCAAAGGTTACACCTTCACCTGCTTTTGTTCTTCCGATAATAAATACTTTTTCACCGTCTTCTTCTAATAGTTTAATCGTGTCATGTAAGTTCTCTTCACTAACAGCAAGAACCATACCAATTCCCATATTAAAAATATTAAACATTTCTTCGCGCTTCAATTCACCAATCTCTTCTAATAAATCAAAGATTGGTTGGATTGGCCATGAACCGTAATCAATTTCTGCACCAATTCCTTCTGGTAGCATTCTAGGAATATTTTCAATAAACCCACCACCAGTAATATGTGCCATACCTTTTACTTCAAACTTTTTAAGGACATTTAAGATTGGTTTTACATAAATTTTAGTTGGACGAAGTAGTTCTTCGCCTAAAGTATGACCTAATTTCTCAATGTGTTGATCAAGCGTTAAGCCACCTTTTTCTAATAAAACCTTACGAACTAGAGAATAACCATTACTATGGATCCCATTTGATGAAATTCCTAGTAAGATATCTCCTTCTTTAATGCTTTGTCCTGTTACAAGCTTCGGTTTGTCAACAATCCCTACTGCAAAACCAGCAATATCATATTCATCCTCTGGATACATACCAGGCATTTCTGCAGTTTCTCCACCAACTAATGAGCAGCCTGCTTGAACGCAACCATCAGATACACCTTTTACAATTTGTTCAATTCGTTCAGGTACAGCCTTGCCAACTGCTAAGTAATCTAGGAAAAATAAAGGCTCCGCACCTTGAACCACAATATCATTCACACACATCGCGACTGCATCAATGCCAATCGTATCGTGACGGTCCATTTGGAAAGCTAATTTTAATTTTGTTCCTACTCCATCTGTACCTGATACAAGAACTGGTTCTTTATAGTTGAATTTGGAAAGATCAAACATTCCTCCAAATCCGCCTAATCCACCAAGAACTTCTTGACGCATTGTTTTTTGAACGTGTTTTTTCATTCTGTTCACTGCTTCATAGCCAGCTTCGATATCTACTCCAGCTTGTTTATATGCATTCGCCATGTGATGATTTCCCCTTTCAGTCCTTATGAATAGATTCAATTGAAAAGAGGCGGCGACTGCTCACCGCCTCGATTTTTTTAATTATGAGAATGTACTAATTCATTTTCATCATAGATTACTGTTGGATACTTCCCTGTAAAGCATGCAGTACATTGACCTCTATTTGGTCCCTCATGATTTCTACCAATAGCATTTAGTAATCCTTCTAGACTAATAAATTCTAATGAATCTGCACCAATTTCTTCGCAAATTTCTTCTATTGTATTAGTTGCTGCAATTAACTCTTCTCTTGTAGAAGTGTCAATACCGTAATAGCATGGATTTTTCAATGGTGGTGCACCAATACGAACATGAACTTCACTTGCACCTGCATCACGTAACATTTGTACGATTCGGCGGCTTGTAGTTCCACGAACGATTGAATCATCTACCATTACTACACGTTTCCCCTCAACGATCGAACGTACTGGAGAAAGTTTCATTTTAACCCCTTGCTCTCTAAGTTCTTGAGAAGGTTGAATAAATGTACGACCAACATAGCGATTTTTAATCAATCCAAGTTCATATGGAATACCAGATTCTTCTGCGTAACCAACTGCTGCTGAAATACTTGAATCAGGAACACCAATTACTACATCTGCCTCAACAGGAGCTTCTTTAGCTAATACACGCCCCATATTTTTACGTGCAGCATGAACATTGATATTGTCAATATTGCTATCAGGACGAGAGAAATAAATATATTCCATACTACAAATTGTGTGATTAACTGAAGAAGTAAACTGATCAGTTTCCACTCCTTTGTCTGAAATAATCAGTAATTCTCCCGGATTAATATCTCGGATATATTTTGCTCCGACTACATCAAATGCGCACGTCTCTGAAGCTACTACATAAGCGTCACCTAGTTTAGCTAACGCCAATGGTCTAAAGCCATTAGGATCTAGTGCAACATACATTGCATCTTTTGTAAGAACTAAGTAAGCGTAAGCTCCTTTGATCATATTTAAAGATGCTTTAATGCTATCCTTTAATGGAGCAGAACCGTTACGTTTAATTAAATGAGCAAGTACTTCAGTATCAGAAGTCGTTTGAAAAATACTTCCTTGCATCTCTAAATCTTTACGTAATCTTGAAGCATTTACTAAATTACCATTATGAGCAAGAGCTATGCTTCCAGTATGCGATTGGAATAGTAGAGGCTGAACGTTTTCATATCCGCCTCCGCCTGCAGTTGCATAACGAACATGACCAATAGCAGCTTTTCCGTGTAAATCATTTAATTGACCTTTACTGAAAACTTCTGTTATTAAACCAAGTCCTTTTGCACCTTCAAGCTCATTTCCATTCGTTACAACAATTCCAGCTCCTTCTTGGCCTCTATGTTGTAAACTATGAAGACCATAGTAGGAGATTTGGGCAGCATCAGTATGCCCCCAAATTCCAAATATTCCACACTCTTCGTTTAGTCCTTTTATTTCAGCAAGCATGGGATCGCCTCTTTCCAAGACTGTTTCAGTTCCTCAACTGAAGCATGAAGAACTGTTTCATTGTTTTCATTACGAACTGTTACTGATGTTTCTTCTGTAACTGTACCGATTAACTTTGCATCTACTAATGCTTCGAATTGTTCTTTATGTTCAGGTTTAACTGAAAGTAAGAAACGTGATTGAGTTTCACTAAATAATGAAACAACTTCATTTCCTTCGATTGTAATAGTTGCACCCACTTCTGACGGACCAAATGTGCTTTCTGCAATCGCTACAGCTAAACCACCTTCAGAAATATCATGTGCTGAAGCAACTACACCTGCTTGGATAGCAGCAAGAATTTGCTCTTGGCGACTAGATTCAACAGCTAAATCAATGCTTGGTGCTTTACCAAAGATTTTGCCATTTAATAATTTTTGAAGCTCACTTCCACCGAATTCAGCTTCTGCATTACCGATTACATAAATTAAATCGCCAGCAGTTTTAAAGTTTTGAGTTGTGATATGATCAACATCTTCAATTAGACCTACCATACCTACTACAGGAGTTGGGTAAATTGCTTCACCATTTGTTTCGTTATATAATGATACGTTACCACCGATTACTGGAGTACTTAATACATTACAAGCTTCACTCATACCATCTGTTGCTTTTTCTAACTGCCAGAAAATCTCAGGTTTTTCAGGATTTCCGAAGTTTAAGCAATCTGTAATTGCAAGAGGACGTGCTCCTGAACAAATTACATTACGTGCTGCTTCTGCTACTGCAATTTTCCCACCAACTTCAGGATCTAAATATAAGTAGCGTGCATTACAGTCAGTTGTCATTGCTAGAGCTTTTTTAGTATCACGAATTCTGATTACTGCAGCATCAGAACCTGGAGCAACTACTGTATTTGTACGAACCATATAATCATACTGACCGTAAACCCACTCTTTGCTTGCGATTGTAGGTTGAGAAAGTAATTGTTTTAACGTTTCTTTTGAATCATTAATTTCAGGAATATAGTTTTCCATCGCTTGGAACTCACCATAATATGCTGGTTCAGTTGATGGTTTATGATATACAGGTGCCTCTTCAGCAAGAGCATCTACAGGTAATTCAGCTACAACCTCACCTTTATGAAGTAAGCGAAGCATCTTATCGTCAGTAACACGGCCTACAGATACTGCATGTAGATCATACTTTTCAAATAAGTCTACGATTTCTTGCTCTCTGCCTTTTTCTACAACTAATAACATACGTTCTTGTGATTCTGAAAGCATCATTTCGTAAGCTGTCATACCAGCTTCACGTTGTGGAACTAAATCAAGATTCATCTCAATTCCCATTCCAGCTTTTGAAGCCATTTCAGCAGATGAAGATGTTAATCCAGCTGCACCCATATCTTGAATACCAACAAGAGCGTCATTTTGAACTACTTCTAAACATGCTTCAAGTAATAACTTCTCCATAAATGGATCGCCTACTTGTACCGCTGGACGTTTCTCATCAGATGCATCAGATAACTCTTCAGAAGCAAAAGTTGCACCATGAATTCCATCACGACCAGTTGAAGCACCAACATACATTACTGTATTTCCAGCACCATGCGCTTGACCTTTTTTGATGTCTTTATGATTAATTAATCCAACACACATTGCATTTACTAAAGGATTGCCTTCATAACATGGATCGAAGTTTACTTCTCCACCAACTGTTGGAATACCAATACAGTTTCCATATCCAGCAATACCTGCAACTACTTCTTCAAATAAATACTTAACTCTTGGCGTTTCTAATTCACCGAAGCGTAAAGAATTTAGAAGTGCAACAGGACGTGCTCCCATTGAAAATACGTCACGAATAATTCCACCTACACCAGTTGCAGCACCTTGGTATGGTTCAATTGCAGAAGGGTGATTATGGCTTTCGATTTTAAATACTACAGCTTGCTCATCGCCAATATCAACGATACCCGCACCTTCACCTGGTCCTTGTAAAACATGTTCACCACTTACAGGGAATTTGCGTAATAAAGGCTTTGAGTTTTTATAACTACAATGTTCTGACCACATTACTGAGAATAATCCAAGCTCTGTATAGTTCGGATTGCGACCAATAATTGATTTGATTAATTGAAACTCTTCATCAGTTAAGCCCATAGTGGCATAAATTCTATCATTTTCAATTTGAATTGGATTTGGCTCAAGAAGTAACGACATGGTTTTCCCTCCAGTTTCTTACAATTGAACGAAATAGTTGAAGTCCGTCTGCTGAGCCTAATAATGCATCAACTGCACGCTCAGGGTGTGGCATCATTCCTAATACATTTCCTTTTTCATTAACAATTCCTGCGATATCATCTAAACTACCATTTGGATTATTTTGATAACGGAAAATTATCTGATTATTACTTTTAAGTGCTTCATATGTTTCTTGATCGCAATAGTAATTTCCTTCACCATGTGCGATTGGTACTGTTATTACTTGACCTTTTTCATAACCAGTTGTAAACATTGATTCATTGTTTTCAACAACTAGCTCAACAGGCTTACACATAAATTTTAATTTCTCATTACGTCTAAGAGTACCTGGTAGTAGACCTGCTTCAGTTAGAATTTGGAATCCGTTACAAACGCCAAATACTGGTTTACCTTCAGCAGCAGCTTTCTTCACGGCATCCATCACGTTGGCAAAGCCTGCAATTGCGCCAGAGCGTAAGTAATCTCCATATGAGAAGCCACCTGGTAATAAGATACCATCAAATTCATCTAAATTCGTTGAATCATGCCATACGTATTCTACTTCTTCGCCTAACTCATCTTTGATTGCATGATACATATCAACATCACAATTTGAGCCCGGGAACACAATTACTGCAAACTTCACTGTGCGACTACCTCCTCTACCTCATAACGGTAATCTTCAATTACGATGTTTGCTAATAACTTTTCACACATTTCTTTTACAGTTGTATCTAAATCTGCAACATTTTTATCAATTAATAATTCCATATATTTACCGATACGAACATCTTGAACTTCGCTAAAATTCATGCTGTGAAGTGCGTTTTTAACAGCATTTCCTTGTGGATCTAAAACACTTTCTCTTAATGTAACGAATACTCTTACTTTGAACATGATAATCCCCCTAAGCGTTTTAAAATTTCTTCGTATCCATCTGTTAAGTTACCTAAATCTCTACGGAATACATCTTTATCAAATTTCGCGTTTGTCTCTTTATCCCATAATCGGCAAGTATCTGGTGAAATCTCATCTGCTAACAAAATTGTTCCATCATTTAATTTGCCAAACTCTAATTTAAAATCAACTAATCGAACATTACATGCATCAAACTGTTCTACTAGTACATCATTAACACGGAGAGCAATCTCTTTAATTGTTTCAAGTTCTTCTGGTGTTGCTAGTTTAAGTGCAGCGATATGATCTTCATTAATAATTGGATCACCTAAATCATCACGTTTGTAATAAAACTCAATGATTGGCTTTTCTAACTTAACTCCCTCATCTAATCCCATGCGTTTCGATAAGCTACCAGCAATGATATTTCTAACAACTACTTCAATTGGTATAATTGTTACTCGTTTTACAAGTTGTTCAAGTTCTGATGTTTTTTCTACGAAATGAGATGCAATACCTGATTCCATTAACTTTGAAAATAGTAAACTAGTAATTGCATTATTCAAGCGACCTTTTCCAGCAATCTCTGCTTTCTTTTCACCGTTAAATGCAGTTGCTGAATCTTTGTATACAACTCTTACAATTTCAGGATTCTCAGTTGAGAAAATTCTTTTTGCTTTTCCCTCATACAACATTACTTGCTCTGCCATGCTAACAATGCCTCCCATATCCTCATTTAAACACCCAATAGAATTTATGCTTTTTTAAGTTATTTGAATTGTTTGGCTAAGAGTTTATTTCTCTAATCTTAGCCAAACAATCATTTATTAATTTAATCCTAAGCGTTCAAAAATTGTATCGACTTGACTTAAGTGATAGCTGTAGTCAAAGCAATCATTAATTTCTTCTTGAGATAATAAAGAAGTAATTTTTTCTTCTGCTTCTACAAGCTCTTTAAACTGTACTTGAGTTTCCCATGCTTCCATTGCTTTTGGTTGAACAGTGTCATAAGCTTCTTCACGTGACATTCCTTTTTCAATTAAAGCAAGTAGTACACGTTGAGAATAAATTAATCCGTAAGTACGATCCATATTACGTTTCATATTCTCAGGGAAAACTGTAAGGTTTTTAACAATATTTCCAAATCGATTTAACATGTAATTTAAAAGTATTGTTGCATCCGGTAAGATAATTCTTTCCGCAGATGAATGTGAGATATCTCTTTCATGCCAAAGTGATACATTTTCATAAGCCGTTACCATATGACCTCTAATTACACGAGCTAAACCTGTCATATTTTCAGATCCGATTGGATTACGTTTATGAGGCATTGCAGATGAACCTTTTTGACCTTTTGCAAAGAATTCTTCAACTTCACGTGTTTCACTTTTTTGTAATCCACGTACTTCAGTTGCAAACTTTTCAATTGAAGTTGCAATTAAAGATAGTGTTGCCATGTAATGAGCATGACGATCACGTTGTAAAGTTTGAGTTGAAATTGGAGCTGCTTGAATCCCTAACTTTTCACAAACATATTGTTCAACAAAAGGAGGAATATTCGCGTATGTTCCAACTGCGCCTGAGATTTTACCTACTCGAACTGATTCAACCGCATTCTTGAATCGCTCTAAGTTACGTTTCATTTCTTCAGTCCATAAAGCAAGTTTTAATCCAAAAGTAGTTGGTTCTGCATGTACACCGTGAGTACGTCCCATCATTACTGTGTACTTATGTTCTTTAGCTTTCGTTTCAAGAATTCCAATGAAGTTCTCTAAATCTTTTAATAAGATGTCATTTGCCTGACGTAATAAGTATGAAAGTGCTGTGTCTACTACATCAGTTGAAGTTAAGCCATAATGTACCCATTTACGCTCATCGCCTAGAGTTTCAGAAACTGCACGTGTAAATGCAACTACATCATGACGTGTTTCTTTTTCAATTTCATAAATTCGATTTATATCGAAAGAAGCTTTTTCACGTAACACTTTTACGTCTTCTTTAGGAATATCTCCTAATTCAGCCCATGCTTCACATGCTAAGATTTCAACTTCTAACCAAGCTTTAAATTTGTTTTCTTCTGTCCAAATTGCTGCCATTTCTGGGCGTGAATAACGTTCAATCATATTTTTACCTCCACCGGGCTTTGATTCCAAATCCCTAACTGTTGTACTTTTTGCATCGCTAGTTCTGTTGATGCTGCCATTATATTAATATGTCCCATTTTACGGCCTTTTTTGCTTTCTTCTTTACCATAAAGATGGACATTTAATGTACTATCATTTTGCATTACATTCAATACATCTTCAACATGTTCACCTAATATATTCACCATTACAACTGGTTTTAGTAATTCCGTGTTACCTAATGGTAAATTACAAACAGCTCGAATATGCTGCTTAAACTGTGAAGTTTCAACTGCCTCCATCGTATAATGTCCTGTATTATGTGGACGCGGAGCTAATTCATTAATATAAACCTGCTCATCTTCTGTTACAAATAACTCAATTGCTAATACACCTACAAGATGAAATGAGCTAGCTACTTTTTTTGCATAGTTCTCAGCTGTTTCTATTACTAATTTTGAGGTATTTGCTGGTACAGATGAAGTATGCAGAATTTGATTTATATGAACATTTTCTGCGATTGGAAACGTACTAACCTCTCCATTACTATTTCTTGCGACAATTATTGACAATTCTTTTACAAAAGGAACCCAGCCCTCAAGAATACATTGCTGTTTTTTTACAAGTTCTAACGCTTCAACAAAGTCTTCTTCAGATCTTAATACAACTTGCCCTTTTCCGTCATAACCACCAGTTGTCGTTTTCAACACAGCTGGTAAACCTATATTCGTAACTGCTTCCGAAAATTGTTCTTCATTTTCAACTAATCGAAATGGAGCAACCTTAATGCCTAAATTTTGAATAGCAGTTTTTTCAGTTAATCTATTTCTTGTTAGCTTTAATAACTCACTACCTTGAGGTAAATAGGAATGTTCATCTAAATACTCAAGTGCATTTACATCAATATTTTCAAATTCATATGTTATTACATCACTTACTTTCGCAAGCTGTTTAATTGCTTCTATATTAGAATACTCAGCTGTAATCTCTATATCAGATACTTGCCCACAAGGTGAGTTTGGAGTAGGATCTAAAACAGCTATTTTATAGCCCATTTCTTTCGCTGAAAGCGCCATCATTCTTCCAAGTTGGCCTCCCCCGATGATCCCTATTGTTTGTCCTGGTAGTATTACTTTGTTATTCATAATGATTCACTACTTTCTAGAACTTGTTTAGTAGTGTTTTCACGACGAGTTTCTAATGCTAAATAAACGTCTTGATCTTGGATACTTAATACTTGAGCTGCAAGTAAGCCTGCATTCGTCGCACCTGCTTTACCAATTGCAACAGTTGCAACAGGTACTCCACCTGGCATTTGTACAATTGATAATAATGAATCTAATCCATTTAAAGCTTTTGATTGTACTGGTACACCAATTACTGGAAGTGTCGTTTTTGCTGCTACCATTCCTGGTAAGTGAGCAGCACCACCCGCACCTGCAATGATTACTTTAATACCACGTTCTCTAGCTGATTCTGCATACTCAAACATTAAATCTGGTGTACGATGTGCCGAAACAACTCGTTTCTCATAGCTAATATTTAGCTCATCTAACACATCACAAGCATTTTTCATTGTTTCCCAATCACTTGTACTCCCCATAATGACACCAACTACCGGTTTCATCTGCTTTTCCCCCAAGTTTATCGCTATTTTTTTATTTTTTACAATAAATTTCCAACAAAAAACGCCTAAATAGAAATATCCCTCTATGGCGAGAAAGATAATCTACTTAGGCGTATACTAATAACGTACACGTGTGATTAACTTCCCCTCATAGTCCAGTAATTTAAGGTTACTAGGTAGAAACTTTTGGGCCATATTCCCAAACTTATATGAGGTTTGCTAAAATTCCTATCTCTATAGTATCAATTTATTACTCTTTTTTCAATAAAATATGAATGTTTTTCTTAAAAAATATTTTAATGTTCGTGTTTTACTCAGTTTTGTACATTCTATGATGCCTACTTTTATTAAATTACCGATAGCAACTGTAATTTTTTTATTTGTTATTCGGATTTCAATTATCGAATAAGAAATGAAAAACAAAAAGCTATCTATCCCTATCATAAATAGGAAAGATAGCTTTTTCAATTATTGACTTTTATTGAAGAACCGTTACTTTAGTCGGAGTTGATGTTATTTTAAATCCATCTTTAGTTACTACGTCAGCAGAAATATAATATGTGCCGTTTGGTAGATCTGCTTTTGGGAACCATTTTATATGAATTTCTCGTTCATTTTTAAATCCAAAAGTATCTACAATATTTCCGTTTACATCTTTTACATTAAATGTCCAATCTACTCTGTTTTGAGCAAAGTAATCAACTGAAGCTACTCTGTTTTTATTTAAGTTTGTAGTAGGATAAATACTACCATTTGACAGAACCATCCATTCACTCATATATTTGGAGCTTTGATCTCCCCAAGTAGCATAAGAGTGATTAAATGCGTTGTCAGCTCCACCAATTACAATACTCTTTGGCTCAACATTTACTAGTAATGTTTGCGCTGCGCCTGGTGAATAGTAATTCCCATTAACCCAGACAACCGAAGCAGCATAACCAGTTTCATCATCAGTACCCTTCCATGAAACTTCATATTTCCCACCATCTTTTGGTGTAACCTTAATATCTGTAACTTTAGGTAGAATCGAATCAACTTTTACTGGCATTTTTACTTCTTGAGGTTTTGCCCCTGGATAGTCTAAAGTTGTACGAATAACGTAATGATAAACACCATCAGGAACAACTTGTCCATTTTCATCTGTCATATTCCAAGCGTAAAGTTCGTTGTAGCTAGTATCCCCAAATGACATGACATTTTTTCTAAATTTATATGGGGTTCCATTAAATTCACTAAAGTCGCCAAGGTATTTAACCATTTTGCCTTTTTGATTTTCGATATAGATTTCAGTTTTAGCTAAATTTCTTAAAGCTGTAAATGAAGAATAAATTCCATTTAAATGGAAGTTTGGTGAAATAGCAATTTTGTTAAGATCAAAAGTACCCGTTGTTGAATTATATCCTTTTGGATAACGTTCTGATGTTCCATCCCATAATGCTGTATAACCTAAAAATGCATCTTTTTCCCATGCAGGTGGATCGATATTTCTTGGCGCATCCCATCTACCATTAAAGCCCATATATGGGATTGTGAGAGGTACTGCTTTTGTTTGATCTTTAGGAACAAGTCTTACGAATCCTTCGACAAACGCATTTTCATTTAATGTTCTAGGAAGACGAATCTCTACAGTTAGGTTTTTCTCTTGTCCTGGTTTAATTTTAAATTTAGCACCATCTGTACTAGATATCCTTTGATCATTTACATAAACTGATGCGCCTTCAATTTTTTTACTATTTAATGTTAAATAATCTTTTGAATCCAAAGTTCCATCGCCATCTAAGTCAAATTGTTTTGTTTCAGTTGCATCTGTCAATAGGTCTACATTAACTGTGTACTCATATTCTTCTTTAGGATTCTTTGCTTCAAGAGATTCTACATTTAATTTAAAAATCGCTCGATCGTTTTTAATTTCTTTCAACGCTACTGCTCCTGCTTGCTCAAGTGGAGTATCTTTTCTTGTTACGATAACGGGTGTTTTAATTGCATTCTGAATTTGCATTAAACCAGAACCTTGAATGCGTGGTGAATATGGCACTTCTCCATTTGTTTTAGGGTCCATCACAACACTCGATGTATTCATTAATGCAATTTTAGCCTTTAGAGCTGTATCTTCTGAATGTTGTAATCCTTTTTCATAAAGAGACTGTAATACTAGTGTCGAACCACCTGCTACATGAGGTGTTGCCATTGACGTACCACTCATCACTTCATAATCATTTCCAGGTACAGTTGAGTAGATATTACCCCCAGGACCAGAGATTTCTGGTTTAAAATCTAATGTACTTGGCGCGCCATATGATGAAAAATCAGACATCATATTTTGATCTGGATTATCAATCCATGTATCTCCGTCTAACTTCATCTTTACAATTTGATTATTATCTAATTTATTTATTAATTCTTGACCAACAGCCTTACCAGTTGTCGCAGCCGGAATTGAAAATTCGCTGAATCTTAAAATCGGATAATCTACTATATTACTAGGTGGAATGACAATTACAGCTTTTGCTTTATATTTTGCCGCATTAAATTGAACAAACGAATACGATGTATATTGGTTATTCATTTTAGCTACGACGATTTTTCCTTCTACGTTTTTATTAGTAAAATCAGTAGGCTTCGAACCTTCTCCTACATATACCATTTCATATTCTTGATTAGGCGTTAAATTTCTAGAAAGTTTAAAGTTTTTTGATGGAGCAAATTGCGTTTGGTCTTGGAAAGGAAGTTTAAAACCATTAACATCTCCTAAAGTATTTAAGTGCACTTTTGTATTTTCATAAGAAGCAACTGATAGAGCAAAAGGGCTTACTCCAGGTGCACCTACTGTTCCAATATCTGGATTTTCAGCATATGGCTGATAAGCAGAAGGATATAATAAGTTGTGTTTCGTACTGTAAGCTGAGTTTCCAGCAGCAACTACAACTAAAGTTCCTTGTTCCGTTGCTACACGTATTGCTTTTTGAACCGGATCAAAATCTTCACCTACAAATCCTGAATCAACACCTAAACTCATATTGATAACATCAGCACCCATTGTTACTGCATGCTCTATTCCTGCTATGATATCATCTTCATAAGCACCTCCACCTACATCGGAGAATACTTTTTCAGCTAATAATTGAGTCCCCGGAGCGATTCCTTGAACACCACTATTTGCCTCGTCACCATTAGCACCAATAGTACCTGCAACATGCGTACCGTGAGGACTTCCATCACCACGAGGAATAATATCAGTGTCATGATCAGCCCAATCATAACCTGTTGGTACTTTATCGGTGTACCAAACATCATTTACAGAAGTACCGTCTAATTTAGTTTTTATACCAGCTTGGGTTAACTTTTCTTTTTGCTTCCCCTTTTCAGTTAGCGTCATGTCCTTGTGAGTATAATCAATACCAGAATCAACAACTGCAACAAGTAAACCTTCTCCTTGGTAGCCATATTGATTCCAAACCTTTTGAGCTTGTACTAACTCTTTACTAGCTGCCATTGTTTCATGGAATGTTCTTGCAACACTTACGTTAAGTACACCTGGTGTAGACTTGATTTCATCCAAATTTTGATACTCTGTCTCAACACTAAATCCATTAAACCCTTCAAAGAAACGTTGCTTTAATTTAGGTGAATTTGATTTAGCTCTATTTTTCTTTGTAATTTCTTCAATTACTTTATTTTGTTTTTCTTTAAATAAGGATTTTTTCTTTGACGCTGAAGTCTCAGAAGTTGAAGGTTGATCAACTTCTACTATAAAACGAACTTTATCAGTAGGTTTATAAGTTTTCTCGGACTCCTCCTTTTGATGATCTTTGTATAAATCCACTTTACCTTTCGAACTTTGATCTAGCAATTGTGGAACATGATCCTCTATCGCTTGAGTTGTTATATCACTTTTTTCAGCAAGTACTGTATATGATGAGAAAATCAAAGATGAGATTGCTACTGTGGACATTACCTTAAACGGTAAAATTTTACGAAGTTTCATGAAATCCCTCTCCTTATTATGGACGTAATATTTCTATTATGTATTTGCTTTAATACTATGATTAAGAGGTTAGTAGTTTAATAAATCTAGGATGATCAAATTGCTTAAACTTAAGCCCTTACCATTATGTAAGTAAATAAATACAATCTAAATGTACATTCATCATATACTGAAGTAAATTGGGGGAATTTCCTACGAATTGAGTTGACATTTTTCTACAATTAATAACAAAAAAAATGATTATTGGTTATTCTTAAACGTAGAAACTTTGAATAATAAAATGAAATAAATAAAAACGTGTCGTATTATTTTAGTTCAATCGCATGTTTTAAATCAGAACTTGCGAAAATATAGAGAAAATTCAATTAATTCTATATACGTTTAGAATAAAGTAGAAATAAATGATTAAAAAGAACTAATAAATCTCTTCTTCAGAAATAAGAAAAGGTGTACCTTCGTAGATACACCTTTTTCAAAATAAATAATACTAATTTTTTATTATACTTTCAATTTCCTCTATTAATTCTGACTGAATCTTATCAACTTTTGTAAAGTCCATAGCGCCAACATAGATCGCTTCTAATTTGTCTCTAAGAACTTTAGCCTCAGCCAAATAAGAGATCGCTTCTTTCATTTTATCTTTATATGAATTCGTTGTTCTTTCTATTTCAGTAGCGTATTTCTCGTCTGTTCCTGGTGTAATGCATCTTTCATACATATCAATAATTTCATCATTTTCACGATCAGGAAAATATTCATGTGGTGCTGTACTATCAAAAATTGCAATACCTTTTTCAGGTATAATTACCATATCAAGACTGTTTGGATCAAATCCACAATGATAAATCTCTACATCATATCCTCTTTCTTCTCCTGCTGCTGCTATTTTCTTTAACATTGTTGATTTCCCAGAACCAGCTCTACCTTTAATAAAATATCGCTTTTCGATTTCTTCTGTTAAATTTTGAATATAATCAACCGCACCACTTGGAGTTGCTGCACCTAAAAATCTATGCTTTACTTTGGAATCTTTTTCAGTATTACTTTCATTGCCATAAAATAGCGCTATCAATTCGTCAGTTAGTTTATTAGCTTCTAAAAAGTCCATATTCGATATATAAATCTCTTCAATTTCATCATGAGCCTTTAAGGAAGCCGCAAATGTGTCATACGCTTTTTGAAACTTCTTAGAAATTTCATCATTTAGTGATAGTATGGTTTCCTTGTGCACGGCCAATTTCTTAGAATTCCAAGCAACTCCTAAATTCACATATTCTTCAATAACCCCTGGAGCTTTTGGTTCAATTACATGTGGCGCTGTTCCGTCCACTATACCTATTTGAAATTTCGGGATAATTAAGCCATCAACTGAATTAGTATCTGAAGAACAATGTAAATATTCAATATCGATTCCCTTATTTACAATCAATTCTCCAATTGTTTTCATTAAAGTTGATTTCCCTGTACCTGGACCACCTTTTAGAATGAATAATTTATCTAAATCCTCTAAAGCTGAGTCATAGAGATTATAAAACCCTTTTGCAGTATTACCACCTGCATAATAATTGAGTATTCTTCCTCTCATATTTTTCCCTCCATTCAATCTAGGTTATGTAGATTTATAATTAAGGGTGTTTGCCCAGCATGAATATTATTGTTTCCATTATTAAATATTTTTTAAGTGAACTTGTTGGTGTTCATAAAACTTGTCGTTAAAGTTATGGTAAGAGTTAATATTTTCAAATTTAAATACAAAAAAAAATCAGCCTAATAGCTGATGTTTTTTTGT
>NZ_NUGT01000002.1 GCF_002574545.1 Bacillus sp. AFS055030 | reverse complement strand
TTACAAAGGGTACATTTTATTTCGGGACATGCTTTTTTTATAGTTAGAAAAAAATTATTGTCGATTAACTGATTATCAAAAAAAATTTCTCAGAGCAAAAAGTAAAGCATAACCGAAAATAATGGTAAACGAAATAAGCAGGTATAACTGTGTTAATGTATAGTTAGGAAAAACATACAGAAAGGAGATACTTAAATGAGAAAAATTTCTTTAGGTGAGATCGATGAGAGAATCGAGGGAAATCTTAATAAAGTAAATCTCCAAATTTTACAAACTATTCAAAGTGAACGGAAGAGTAGTACTAGAATGCGAAGTGTAGGTGAGAAAGAAGCTCTGAATCAATTAAGTATATATGAATGGAAAAAAGCGATAAGTTTAAGGAAAATAAAAAAATTGGCGAAAGGAAACTGTACTATGATTACAATTGATGAAATAAAAGAATATATGCGTACCACTAAAGATTTACCTAAAATGGAAAAAAGATAGAATTCACATTAATTATTACTCTAGATGTGTAAGCTGTCATCATTTTTTCAATTTAATATTGAAGAATAAAATGGAATTCATTCGTTCAATTGCATATTCTAATGTTTTTTAAGATTATTATTTTTCATAAAGAATTTGATTGGAACGTAAGGTTGCCAGGCTCCTATGGGAGATGCGGGAAGGCTGAGACCCCACAGGCGCACGCCGAGGAGACTATAGAATCTCGCCCCATGGAAAGCGAGCAACCTGTAGTGGAAATCAACGAGACACTTCTTACCTATCAATGATCCTCCTACAATTTAATTGACAAATTCTTTTTTCAACAGCGTGAAAAAGTATGTTCCCGGGACATGCTTTTTTTATATTTTTAAACAAACATCTTCTAATAAACTCCACTTTAAAATCATATCAATAGTAAAGGCGGATTCGGAATCGAACAACTCACTGCTTTCGGACGGAGGTTGACTAGAATGCAACAGTTTGAAGTCACATTTGAAACGAAATGCTACGAAAAAGATTGGGCAATACTTTTAAAGACAGATCGGATCGAAAAAATGATTGAATATAATCAATTTCAATTTAAAGAAAGAATTTTATATATTAATAACGTACAAGATGTAAAGGAAGTTAGTCGTCATGCAGATAAGCTTGTCGATAGAGATGTATTATCCTCATATGTAATAGTTGATGATTTTTCAAAAGAAGCTCTAAATTACTTTGAAATCACTAAGGAAAGCTTCAAAGGTGGCTATTACTATTCAATCTCAGAACTTGTAAGTATTTATCTTTGTAATACAGATTACTTACTTCATTTTTCAAGTGATTCTATTTTAGAGAAACCTTTTAATTGGATTGATTTATCGATACAAAAACTACAAAATGATGAAAAAATCAAAGTAGCAAATCCAATCTGGAATAGAAAAATTTTTGAGGCAAAACAAGAATCAATAGATGAAGACGAAAACTTTTATATTGGCTATGGATTTTCAGATCAATGTTACTTAATTAAGACAGATGATTTTAAAAATAAGATATATAATGAAAAAAATCCTATATCAGAAAGATACCCAATATATGGGGGAGAGCTTTTTGAAAAACGTGTAGATGCTTGGATGCGAAACAACCATTTTAAAAGAATCACATTCAAACATGGGAATTATATTCATCAAAACTATTAAATGGTTAGTATAGTTTTTATGACCTAACCGAATTAGGGAAAAGTAAGTAGAGTAGATAGAAAGCCCCCCTCAATAAATGAATGGTTATTCATTCTCTAGTAGAATTAATGATATAATAAAGCTAGTAAGGGGGCAAATTCGATGGGAAAAATGAATTATGTATCTAATATAGAGGAGTGGCAATCTGAGTTTTCTTTTAAGATTACAGTTAAAGTTCGATTTAGTGAAACGGACATGTTTGGTCATATGAATAATACAGTTCCATTCGTTTATTTTGAGGAAGCACGTATTGAGTATTTAAAACATTTAGGGTTTATGCAAGAATGGACGGCAAATCATAGTGAATTTATTCCAGTTGTTGCCGATTTACAATGTGATTACTTACGACAAGTATTTTTTAATGAAATAATTGATGTGTACGTAAAAATTGCAAAAGTAGGAAATTCATCAATTGATATACACTATATGGGGATTAATCCTCAAAATGAAATTTGCTTTACCGGTCGAAATTCTTTAGTTAATATAAATCGTCAAACAGGGCGAAGTGAACAATGGAAAAATGAGTGGAAAGAAAAATTATTAAATGAAACAAAGAATTCAGTTGTGAATGTTTAAAACAAGTAATGTTGTCACATACTGAATAAAGATTGAATAGAATGATAAACAATTAAATTAATCTTAAGATGAGTACTTGAAGAATTCAATGACATTCTATATAATACTTTTATAAGAATAAGGAAAAGCAAAGATCAAGGACACGAGCGTTCAAGACGATAGTAAGAGAGGAATTCATTTGGTGCGAGAATTCTCTATACGTTGAATGACTTACCACCTTGTAGCTATAGTGGGGAACGTAATTTTTTACAAGTATCTACTATCGGTGTAGACCGTTAAAACGTTGAGATTTTGTATACTTATTTTTGTGTACATTAAATTAGGGTGGAACCACGAGCACATTCGTCCCTACGAGTGTGCTCTTTTTTTATTGTCAAAATTAATTTGAAAAAGGAGTGAACTTAAATGATTTCAATTAAATTACCAGATGGATCAATTCGCGAGGTGGAACAAAATACAACAGTTGAAGATTTCGCGGGTTCAATCTCCATTAGCTTAAAGAAAAAAGCGCTTGGTGGAAAAATTAATGGTAAATTAGTGGATTTAAATACACCTATTACTGAAGATTGTGAAGTTCAAATAATTACTCAAGATGATCAAGAAGGCTTAGAAATGATGCGTCATAGTTCAGCTCATATTTTAGCTCAAGCAGTAAAACGTCTTTATAAAGGCGAAAAAGCTGCATTTGGAGTTGGACCTGTAACTGCAGATGGTTTTTATTATGATATTGATCTTCCTGTTTCAATTAAAGTAGAAGACCTACCGAAAATTGAAAAAGAAATGGAAAAAATTATTAAAGAAAACTTACCGATTACTCGTTCAGAGGTTAGTCGTGAAGAGGCAATTAAATTCTTCACTGAACTAGACGATGAGTTTAAATTAGAATTAATTCGTGATTTACCAGAAGATGCAGTTATTTCAATGTATAATCAAGGTGAATTCGTAGACCTTTGCCGTGGTCCACATGTTCCAACAACTGGACGTGTAAAAGCGATTAAATTATTATCAGTTGCTGGTGCTTATTGGAGAGGCGATGCAAATAATAAAATGCTTCAACGAGTTTATGGTACTGCGTTCCCAAGTAAGAAAGAATTAGAAGAGCATTTACACTTATTAGAAGAAGCTAAAAAACGTGATCACCGTAAATTAGGTAAAGAGCTTGAATTATTCATGTTCTCTGAAGAAGCACCTGGTATGCCATTCTTCTTACCAAAAGGTACTATTATCCGTAATGAATTAGAACAATATGAGCGTGGATTACAAACTTCAAAAGATTATAAAGAAGTTCGTACACCATTTATTATGAATCAAAGATTATGGGAGCAGTCAGGTCACTGGCATCACTACCATGAAAACATGTACTTTACTGAGGTTGATGAAACTAAATTCGCATTAAAACCGATGAACTGCCCAGGGCATATGTTAGTTTATAAAAATAAATTACATTCATACCGTGATCTACCAGTTCGTATGTGTGAAAATGGTCAAGTTCACCGTCATGAATATTCTGGTGCTTTAAATGGAATGATGCGTGTACGTACTTTTACTCAAGATGATGCACATATCTTCTGTCGTCCAGACCAAATTGAAGGCGAAATTATCGAAGTAATTAACTTAATTAAAGAAATTTACGGCGTATTCGGATTCACTTACAAAGTAGAATTATCAACTCGTCCAGAAGATTCAATGGGTTCAGAAGAGTTATGGAACTCAGCAGAGCAGGCGTTAGAAAATGTTCTGAAATCTGAGAACTTAGACTTTAAATTAAACCCAGGTGATGGAGCATTCTATGGTCCGAAAATCGATTTCCATATTCAAGATGCACTAAAACGTAGCTGGCAATGTGCTACAATTCAATTAGATTTCCAAATGCCTGAGAAATTTGATTTAACTTATGTTAATGAAGATAATCAAAAAGAACGTCCAGTTGTTATCCACCGTGCAATTTACGGTTCAATTGACCGTTTCTTAGGAATTTTAACTGAGCATTTTGCTGGAGCATTCCCATTATGGTTAGCACCGGTTCAAGTAGCGGTATTACCAATTTCAAGTGTTCACAATGAATATGCACAAAAGCTTGCTGAACAATTAAAAGCTGCAGGAATCCGTGTTGAAGCTGATTTACGTGGTGAAAAAATTGGATATAAAATCCGTGAAGCTCAACTTCAAAAATTACCTTATATGTTAGTAGTTGGTGATCAAGAAGTTGAAAATAATACTGTAGCTATTCGTAAACGTGGCGAAGGTGACATTGGTACTCAACCATTCGATAGCTTCTTAGAAATGATTAAACAACAAAATTTAGAAAAAGTTCTATTTTAATTTGAAAAATCCTCCATTTTTAATATGGAGGATTTTTTTATTTGACCGATATAATTAGAAATGATTGTTTTCCAGTAGAGCTGATTGCCTTTATTTACCGGGAAATATGACGAAATTTGAAAAAAACATACTTCATTAACAGTTAATATATAGGATAAATCTCAGGAAATATCGAACTTATATGAAGGATGTCTTTTCAGTTATTTAGTCTTAATAATCTACATAGGTATGTTAAGAGGTGATGTAGTTGGATAATCAGAATCAAGATCTTCAAAAAAAGGTAGAAAAGCTTGAAGAAGAAGTGAGAGAGATGAAGAAAAAAATTGAATTTCTCTTAATCACAAAGGAAACTTCAGACGAAATTAAACAAATAAATCAACCTAAAGTAAATAAACCTAAACCACAAAAAACAGTTAGTAGACAGGTAAAAGTAACAGTAGAAACTGAAAAGGTTGACTATGAAGCGCTTATTTTTCAAAAGTGGTTACCTAGATTTTTTATATTTATTTTCATTCTTGGAGTAATGTGGGGGTTTAAAGCGGCATCAGATTATGGGGTTTTAAACAAATATGCAAAAGTAGGGATTGGATTTGTTATAGCAATCGCTTTATTCTGGTACGGTAATCGTCAAATGAAAGCTAATCGATCAACACTCGGCCAATCATTAATTGGTGGCGTGTTACCTGTATTATTTTTAACTACATTTGCTATGCATCATTTATATCATATGGTCGGGTCAACAGTTGCATTTTCCTTTCTAATTGTTTGGGTATGTATTGGTTTTTATTCTATGAATAGATATAAATCAGAAGTTATTGGATTAATAAGTATAATAGGGGCTGTTTTTGTACCATTTCTAGTTAAAAGTGATTCGCCAAACTATTTATTTTTTTCAATCTATGAAACCGTAATTTACTTATGCTTTATGTTTTATGCGACATTTAAGAAATATCAATTCATCTATCTTTCGTCTGCAATATTATTACATTTATCTTATTTAATTGTTGCTGTAGTTAATTTTAATACGAATGGAATTGAGTATTTCGCATTAAGTATTATCGTTCAACATATTAGTTTGCTAGCTATATTGATAAAATCTAAGTTTACTATTAAAAAACAAGTATTAATTCTTCACACTAGTTTTATTTTAACTATTGGGTGGATCTTTAGTGCATTTGAAGATCAGACTAGAACATTGATTTTAATCTTTTTATGTGTAGGCTATTTATTCCTTACTTTTTATTATAAAAAGAAATCGGATTTTTTCTTTGGATTTTCGACGAATTTTATATTAGCTCTTTCATTCTTATGTTTGGACAGTGTTTCAGTAAAATTACTCTGTACTGTATTAATCATTCAAGCAGTATCAAGTTATATATTTTATTTAAGATATCGAGATGTACTCAAATTAATTATAGCTGCCCTTACATTCATTCCTGTAGGGATATCCATTTTATCGGTTGGAATCGATTCTTTTTGGTCTGTTGAAACATTGAATTGGCTAGTGTTAATTATAGCTCTAATTGTCATTACAATTTTGGCTTATAAAAAAGAAGACGAAAAACAATTTATTTTATTAAGCAGTTCTTTATTAATTACGGTAATATTGATTGCTTTTATTACACAAATTGTTCAAATTCTTGCAGTAAATCTATCTGATAATATGATTCGATTATTAATTAATATAAGTTGGATCTTGCTTTCAATTGTAGCTATGATACTTGGTAATATGAAAAAGTTTAAAGTATGGACTTATACTGGGATAGGTTTATTATTACTGACGCTAGGAAAACTTGTATTAATAGATTTACCAAATATTACATTAATGGTTAGAGCTGGTTTATTTATACTACTTGGCTTGATTGGATTAGTTATTTCTAGAATATTTTTTAAGGGAAGTAATAGTCAAAAACAATAAAATTTAGTATACAGGAGTATTTTAATGCTAATCACTGAAACTAAAAACTTACTATTAATGACGTTTACTAAAGAAGCGATGGTTTCTGTTTTAAGTGGATGTAAAGAATTGGAGTTTGAAAATCAATTTTATCCATTCGCTAATGGGTGGCCAATTCAAGTATATAAAAATCTTTTCCCATATAAGATTTCTCGTTTTCAAACGCATCCTTCTGAAGAAAAATATGAAGGGATTATCATTCATAAAAAAGATCGAGTAATTATTGGTGATATGGGATTTAAAGGTGGTCCTGATGAAACTGGGATTATGGAATTAGGCTATAGCATTGCACCTAGTTATCAAGGAAAAGGGTATGCAACTGAAATGGGTAAGGCTTTTTGTGAGTGGGGTTTGCAGCAAAATCATGTGAAAAGAATATCTGCTATTTGTTCCATTTATAACCATGCTTCTATTAGAGTTTTAGAGAAAATTGGCATGATAAAAGTAAAAGAAGAAATTGAAAAGTATTATTGGATAATAGATAAAAAATAAATTAAGATTTTCAATTAATAGAATGATCAATTCTTTTAAAAGAAGGTGGGCTTATTCTTACAACAAGAAATACACCGATCATCTTTATGGTCATAACTAAACGTGAATTTGGTCGGTTTTTTTTGTACGATCTAATGATAAGCGGCTTAGTATATGGTTCACTAAAAAAATACTACTCAAGCGATCTAATCGCAATTTTTGGTAGCTTCACAATACCGACAGTTTTAAAAAGAATGGCTATATTATTGGAGCAGAAATAAAAAGGATGCTCGATTAAGAGCATCCTTTCTAAATATTAACCTTGATGTACAGTGTTTTTAGGTTCAGTGTCTAAATTCATTGCTGGTCCGAAGAATTCGTAATGAATTTGTGTATCTTTAATTCCTAATTCTTTTAAGTTTGTTATAATCGCTTTTAAAAATGGTACTGGTCCACATACGTAATAATCTGCATTGTCAGATTTAACATTGTTATTTAACCATTCTGCATCAATATAACCTTGCTTTTTAAAGTTATTATTTTGAAGATCTTCCTTAGAAGGGTTTTCATAAACAAATGATAAATTGTAATTTGTTAATTGCTCTTTTAATTGGTTTAATTCATTTGCAAATGCTTGTAATTTACCGTTTCTTGAAGCGCTTATGAAGCTAACTTTACGATTTGGCTGATTACTTGCAATTGTCTTAGCCATACTGATTAATGGTGTAATTCCAACACCACCGCTTAAGAAAACAACATCTGAATCAATGGCAGTATTTAAAGTAAATTCACCTGCTGGAGCAGTAATCTCTAATGTATCACCAACGTTTACTTGATTGTGTAGGAAGTTTGAGAATTTACCTAGTGGTTGATTTTCTTCAGCTTCTTTTTTAACTGAAATTCTAAAGTGATTTTTACCTGGTGCATCAGATAAACTATACTGTCTGTTTGATAAATATTCTTCACCAGGAATTTGTGAACGAACAGTAATGTATTGACCAGGTAAAAAAGTAGGAACTGATGAACCATCTTTAGGAGCTAAGTAGAATGATGTTATTACATCGCTTTCTTTAACTTTTTCAATGACTTTAAATTCTTTAAAATCAGTCCAACCGCCTTCTTGAGAAGAAGCTTCTTCATACATTTCTTTTTCAATATCGATAAATACTTGAGCAATAATTCCATATGCTTCTGCCCAAGCACCTAGTATTTCATCAGTTGCAGCATCACCAAGTACTTCTTTAATTGCCCCTAGTAAATGTTGCCCTACGATTGGATAGTGCTCTGGTTTAACTTCAAGACTGCGGTGTTTATGCGCGATTTGCTTTACTACCGGAATAATTGTTGCTAGTTTATCAATATTCTGTGCTGCAGCTAAAACAGTATTTGCAAGAGCGGTTTGTTGTCTACCTTGTTGTTGATTTGTATGATTAAATACATTTAATAGTTCAGGATGATTAGTAAATAAATTTTTATAGAATACTTTAGTAATTTCTGTACCTTTTACTTCTAAGACAGGAACTGTTGACTTAATAATATCAATTGTTTTTTGAGATAGCATGAAAAATCCCCCTAATCACGTTTTAAAGTAGTATTGTAAATACATCTTTATCTTAGACCTAGAATTAATTTAAAGCAATATACGAAATACATCTTTTTTGGTTTTTTTCGCAAAAAGACATAAAAGTTTAAAAAATGTTCACAATTATGCTATGATAAATCATAAATAAGACAGTGAGGACAAGTTATGCGTTTAACAACTTATTCGGATTACTCTCTTCGTGTACTAATATTTCTAAGCTCAGAGCCACGTGAAAAATTAGTTAATATTAAGGACATCGCTGAAGCGTATGATATTTCTAAAAACCATTTAATGAAAATAATTTATAATTTAGGTAAGATGGGCTATATTGAGACTATACGTGGTAGAAACGGTGGAATTCGTTTAGCTAAATTGCCAACAGAAATAAATATCGGTGAAATAATTCGTAAAACTGAAGAGGACTTTAATATTGTAGAATGTTTTGAACATGGCAATACTTGTGTTATTACACCTGTTTGTTCTTTAAAACATATATTCAACAATGCATTAGAACAATTTTTAAAAGTTTTAGATCAATATACACTAGATGATATCGTAAAGAACAATGCGATGCTTAAAGATTACTTTTCAAGTAAAGAATAAATTTTAAAACACAAAAACCAACAAAGATGTACTTTGTTGGTTTTCTTCATTTTATATGTTCTATAGACTTTTATAGTTTAATATACTTTACGTTTTCCAGTGGTTCTTGGAATAAAGATGAAGCTATTTTACGAAAAATCGTAGGATCCCCAGTTGTAAAAAATTCATGTGAAGTGATTTCAGAGTTAGATAAAATATTTTGTTGATCAAGTATTGCACTTACTTCTAAAGCTGTTTCATCGCCCGAACTGATCAGTTGGACGGATGGTCCCATCACTTTTTGAATGATTGGACCGAGTAATGGGTAATGCGTGCAACCAAGTATTAAAGTATCAATATTTGAATCGATAAGTGGTGCAAGGGTGTGTTTAACAATCTCAAATATTTCAGGTTTATTGTAATCCCCATTTTCAACAATTCCAGCAAACTCTGGGCATGCCAATCCTTCGATTAGTACTTTATCATTAATCCGCTTTAGTGCAGAATGATATGCTTTACTATTAATGGTAGCATTCGTTCCAATGACACCGATTCGATCATTTTGTGTTAATTTTATTGCTGCTCTGGCTCCTGGGCGGACAACACCAATGACTGGTATTTGAAGTTTCTCTCGCATTTCATTTAAGACTACTGATGTTGCTGTATTACAGGCGATGACTAACATTTTTATATCTTTCTCCATTAGAAAATTAGTCATTTCCCAAGTGAATTCTCTAATTTCTGTATATGGTCGTGATCCGTATGGACATCTTGCTGTATCGCCTAAGTATAAAATGTCCTCTTTAGGTAATTGTCTTATAATTTGTTTGGCAACTGTTAAGCCTCCAACACCTGAGTCAATGACCCCGATTGGTTTATTCAAAAAATCCCCTCATTTTACAAAAAATTTGTTGATGTAGTATATTCTTTATTCATTTAAGATTTTACTATAAGAAATGATATTTTTGTTTATCATTCTCTTTTAATAAATATTAAAATTTCATAGTTTCATTGCGCTTATTAACAGAGTATTAAAACATTTAAACACTAGTTAAAAATAATTCGTAAATACAATCATTATCTGTTATATTAATGAGGAAAGTTTATATATGAGAAAAATGTGGAGGGGCCAGTGTTGCTGGCTGAGATAGCATCCTTAAGATGTTGACTCTTAGAACCTGATCTGGGTGATGCCAGCGTAGGGAACAGTATCTCTTTTTAGATATGTTTTTTACAGCGCATTTACGTCCGGGTTCGTACCCGGACGTTTTCTTTTTTTATAAACAAAAACCAAAAGGGGATATAGATAATGAAAAAACTAGTAGTATTTTTAGTGGCTATTTGTTTAATGTTAACTGGATGTGCTCAAGACAAAACTGCCACTAATAAAAAGACAAAGCAATTAAAAAAGGTGACTGTCGTACTAGACTGGACGCCAAATACAAATCATACGGGGCTTTTTGTTGCTAAGGAAAAAGGTTACTTTAAGGAACAAGGGCTTGATGTAGATATTATCAGCCCGGGAGAAACAGGGGCAGATCAATTGGTGGCATCTGGTAAAGCGGATTTTGGCGTTTCTTATCAGGAGTCAATTACACAAGCGCGAGTTCAAAATGTACCAATTGTATCAATTGCAGCAATTATTCAACATAATACTTCTGGATTTGCATCACCAGTGAATAAAGAAATTAAGTCTCCAAAAGATTTCGTTGGAAAAACATATGGTGGATGGGGTTCACCTGTTGAAAAGGCAATTTTAAAATCGCTTATGGCAGAAGAAAATGCGAATGTTAATAAGTTGAATATTGTGAATATGGGTGATGCTGATTTCTTTACTGCAGTAAAAAGAGATATCGATTTTGCTTGGATTTATCAAGGATGGACAGGGATTGAAGCAGAACTTCGCGGTGAAAAATTAAACATGATCTATTTAACTGATTATAGTAAAAAACTTGATTACTATACGCCAGTTTTAGCTACTAACGAAAAAATGATTAGTAAAAACCCTAAAACAGTAAAAGCGTTTGTGGCTGCAGCATCAAAAGGATATAATTTTGCGATCGATAACCCTAAAGAAGCCGCTTCGATTTTAATAAAGGATAATCCAGATTTAGATAAAAAATTAGTGGAAAAAAGCCAAGAATGGTTAGCATCTAAATATAAAGATGATGCAGACCGATGGGGTGAGCAAAAGTTATCAGTTTGGAAAAACTATGCAGATTTCTTAGCTGAAAATAAATTGTTAGAAGGAAACTTTAAGCCAAAAGAAGCATTTACGAATGATTTCTTACCAGCGAAATAAGGAGGAGCAAAAATGCAAACTACTTTAATGAGTGTCCAAATTATACCGAAAACAAATAATATTGAGGATGTTATTCCAGCAGTGGATGAAGCAATTAAAATTATTGATGAGTCAGGTGTAAAATATCAAGTTCAACCATTGGAAACAACTATGGAAGGTGACTTGAATCAATTGTTAATGGTTGTTCAAAAAATGAATGAAAGAATGATTGAAATAGGTTGCCACAATGTTATTACTCAAATGAAAATACTTTATCAACCAAAAGGTATTACGATGGATGTGTTAACGGAGAAGTATCGTTAATGAAATCTAAACATATAAAAGGATGGCAACCAATTGTTGTCATCCTGCTTTTTTTAATTTGTTGGCAGCTAAGTATTAAAGTTTGGAAAATTGAATCTTGGTTATTGCCAGGACCAATCGCAATCTTTAAAGAAGGAATGAAATCAACTAGTTCATTACTTCCTCATATTTCTTCTACAATTCAATTAACGATTATTGGTTTGTTAATTGGTAGTTTATTAGGATTTTTAATAGCATTTCTATTGCATTTAATCCCAGGCGTTAGGGAAGCTTTTTACCCATTATTAATTCTTTCTCAAAATGTACCAATTATTGTATTGGCACCGCTATTAATTATTTGGTTTGGGTTTGGTGTATTACCTAAATTAATTATTATTTCTCTTGTTTGTTTTTTCCCAGTTACAGTTTCAGCATTGGATGGTTTTAGACAAACACCAAGTGAATTAATAAATTATATGAAAATGGCAGGGGCAACCAAATCACAAATTTTTTGGAAAGTTGAGTTGCCTTTTTCTTTACCTTCGATTTTTTCTGGCTTAAAGATTTCAGCGACATATAGTGTAATGGGGGCAGTTATTTCAGAATGGCTAGGAGCGAAATCTGGAATTGGAGTGTATATGACTTTAGCTTCATCTTCATTTAGAACAGATCGAGTATTTGTTTCAATTTTTATTATTATGTTTTTAAGTATGCTTTTCTTCTTCCTAATAGTCGTAATTGAACGAGTTACTGTTAAATGGAAAGTTAAAGGGGAGAATCGAAAATGACATTACAAGTGGAACAATTAACAAAAAGTTATAGTAGTCATCAAGTGTTAGATAATATTTCCCTTTATGTAAATGAGGGGGAATTTGTATCAATTTTAGGTCCATCTGGTAGTGGGAAGAGTACGTTGTTTCACCTTATAGGCGGTTTACTAAAACCCGATTCTGGTGAAGTTAAGCTAAATGGGTCAATCATAAATGGAGAACTTGGCCATATTAGTTTTATGCCACAGGATCATTCATTACTACCTTGGAGAACAGTCTTAAAAAATATTGTTTTATCACAAGAGTTAAAACATAAACCCGATGAAAAATTAGCAAGAGACTGGCTTAAAAGAACTGGTTTAGAAAACTATGAGAATGCTTACCCGCATGAATTATCTGGTGGTATGAAACAAAGAGTTTCATTTTTAAGGTCATTACTAGCACCGCAGTCGTTTATGTGCATGGATGAGCCATTTTCGGCATTAGATGAATTTACTAGACTAGACATGCAACAATGGCTCTTATCAATTTGGGAAGAGCAACGAAGATCAATTTTATTAGTTACGCATAATATTGATGAAGCGTTGTTAATGTCTGATCGAATCTATATATTTTCTGATAAACCCGCCAAAATAAAAGAAGAAATTATTGTGCCATTTCCAAGGCCACGCAAAAAAGAATTATTACTAAGTGACGAATTTACGGAATATAAAAGAAAAATCTATTTGGCTTTAGAGAAGGAGTAATACGATGAAAATGATAGATGCTCATATTCATTTAGATTCTTATGATACTAGTCAAAGAGAAGAAATATTATCTAATTTAGAAAGACATGAAATCGAAGCAATTATTTCTGTTTCAATGGATTTAAAATCTAGTAAAGAAAATTTAGCGTTAAAAAAACAAAATAATCGTGTACATCCAGCATTTGGATTTCATCCTGAACAACGAATTCCTTCTGATGAGGAAGTTGATAAATTAATTGAATGGATTATGATTCATAAGGATGAAATGGTCGCAATCGGAGAAGTTGGATTACCATATTATAAGAATTTAGAAGAACAGATTGATTACGCCCCTTATATTCAATTACTAGAAAAATTTATCTCACTTGCAAAAGAGTTAAATAAACCAATCATATTACATGCAGTGTATGAGGACGCTGAAACTGTATGTAATCTATTAGAAAAATATATTATTAAAAAAGCTCATTTTCATTGGTTTAAAGGGGATGATCATACAATTAAACGGATGATAAAAAATGAGTATTTTATCTCAATCACACCAGATGTTTTATATGAAAATGAGATTCAAGACCTAGTAAAAAAGTATCCTTTAGAATTAATGATGGTAGAAACAGATGGTCCTTGGCCATTTGAAGGGCCTTTTGCGAATGAATTTACACATCCTAAATTTATGCATCATTCAGTTGCAAAGATCGCTGAGTTAAAAGACATAGATTTATCAGTAGCATATAAAACTTTATATGAAAATACTAAGAAGTTTTATAGTATTTGAAATAAGAAAATCGTTTTCTAACTGGAAACGATTTTCTTTTTGTTTTTTTATAGGTAAAAAAGTTCTAAAATAAAATCCCCCTATAGCAGAGAATCTATCTTAATTTACAGATAGGCTTTTTTATCTACTATAAGCAGGATATAAAGTAAAACTTTCAAAATTTAGATAATCAGATTCTTTTACAGGCAAGAAAATAGAGAAATGTAAATCTTTAGTTTCAATGTAAATACTATAACCGGCATGTCGTTTAGAATGCCGGCAGTATGTTGGTTTGTAGAAGTATTTCTACAAAATAACTACAATTCAAGCTCTCCCATACGAAGAAGCTCTATAACTGCTTGTGATCGCCCCTTAACCCCAAGCTTCTGCATTGCATTTGAAATATGATTTCTCACAGTTTTTTCACTTATAAAAAGCTCTTCAGCAATTTCTCTTGTAGTCTTATCTTGAACAAGAAGCTCGAATACTTCTTTTTCACGCTTTGTGAGTGTGTGCTTTGTTTGATAGTCTCTATCCTTCAACTGTGCTAACCCTCCTTGCTTGACCGAGCTGTTCTTCGGATGGGTATTCATTTAGTCTTTTTATCATATGAAAGATAGGTCTTTTAGGTGAATATTTCCAGTAAATTTAGAGCTAGATTTAAATTATTTATTTTTTTCTATTTAGCTTGTTCTAAAAAATGTACAGGCTCGTATAAATAGTAAAAAAGCGTGGGGGGAGTATGTTGATGAAAAAAAGATTGTTAGTAACAGCGGCAGCGGTATGTGGAATCGCAACTTTGAGTGGATGTAGTTTGGTCCCAACGAAATCTTCAACTGATATTGATCCACCTAAAACTGTAGTTTATAAAAGTGATCAACCTTCAAAAGAAGTAGCAAAGAAGGAAGAAACGGTAAAAAGGGAATTATATTTACTTGACCGTAATGGTTATGTTGTACCACAAACCTTCCAATTACCTAAATCTACCAGCCTAGCTAAACAAGCGTTAGAATACTTAGTAAAAGATGGTCCTGTTACAGACGAATTACCGAATGGTTTCCAAGCAGTTTTACCTCCAAATACAGAAGTTCTAGGTGTTCAAACTCAAAAGGATGGTACAATCATTGCTGATTTTTCACCAGAATTTAAACAATATCGTGCTGAAGATGAATTAAAAGTATTTCAAGCTGTTACTTGGACGTTAACTCAATTTGAAAATGTGACAAAGGTGAAAATTCGAGTAAACGGAAAAGAACTAGCATCGATGCCAGCAAATAAGGCTCAAATTGGTGATGGGTTAACAAGAGATGATGGAATAAACTTTGATAAAGGTGATATTGTAGATATTATGAACTCCAGACCAGTTACCCTATATTATGTATCTCAAGGGGAAATGGGAGACACTTATTATGTACCTGTAACGACTAGGATTTCAAATGCTGAAACAGATCCATATACAGCAATTGTAAATGAACTTGTAAAAGGTCCTTCTGAATATTCAAATTTAGTTTCCGATTTTGGAAGTGATACGAAACTAGTTAGCCAACCTGTATTCAAAGGCGGTAAGCTAGTCCTTAATTTTAACGATGGTATCTATGGAAATATTGCCAAAAATATGATTAATAATGATGTATTACAGCCATTAGTTCTTTCTTTAACTGAGCAAAAAGGTGTGAAGTCCATTGAAATTCAAATCAATGGTAAATTAACTGCGATCGACCAGCAAGGCAAGCCTTTAAGCCAACCAGTTTCTAGACCTAAGGATGTAAATACGAAAAAATTGTAAGCCTTTGTTATGTAAAGATCCTATTAACCTTGTACAAAAATTGTGAGGATTTTTGTACAAGGTTTTTAATTTTATCTTTAAATTTACTCAATAAGTAGAAATGAAATCACATTTTTGTCTATACTAGTATTTGGAAGATTTTGTAGGAGGAACAATCATGACAAGAACAGATGGAAGATTAAATAATGAACTTAGACCTATCGAGATTATTACTCACTATACAAAACATGCAGAAGGTTCTGTGCTAATAAGTATTGGTGATACTAAGGTAATTTGTAATGCAACAGTTGAAGACCGTGTACCACCATTTTTAAGAAATAGTGGAAAAGGTTGGATTTCTGCTGAATATTCTATGTTACCTAGAGCTACTCAAGAGCGTACAATACGTGAATCATCTAAAGGTAAAGTAACTGGTCGAACAATGGAAATTCAACGATTAATTGGAAGAGCGTTAAGAGCAGTTGTCGATTTAGAAGCACTTGGCGAAAAGACAATTTGGATCGATTGTGATGTCATCCAAGCAGATGGAGGAACACGAACAACTTCAATTACTGGTGCATTTGTTGCAATGATGCTCGCTTTTGATAAATTAGTTAAAATGGATAAATTGAAATCATATCCTGTAAAAGATTATTTAGCAGCAACTTCAGTTGGTATTTTAGAAGACCTTGGACCGGTTCTAGATTTATATTATGTAGAAGATTCGGCTGCAAGTGTTGATATGAATATTATTATGACTGGAAAAGGACAGTTTGTTGAACTTCAAGGAACTGGTGAAGAATCAACTTTTTCAAGAGAAGAATTAAATGAGTTATTATCTTTGGGTGAATTAGGCATTAAATCTCTAATTGAAAAACAAAAAGAAGTGTTATTACAAGAAGGTATTAAATTTCAATAATCATTTCGAGGAGAAACTTTAAGGATGGAAACAATCATTATTGCGACAAATAATCAAGGCAAAGTGAAGGATTTTGAAGTGCTTTTTAACCCAATGGGATTTCAAGTTAAATCTTTAAAAGACTTTCCTGAAATTCAAGAAATTGAAGAAACAGGAACTACATTTGAAGAAAATGCGATCTTAAAAGCTGAGTATTTAGCGAGTGAGTTAAATGCACCAGTCATTGCAGATGACTCTGGTTTAATAGTGGATGCACTTGAAGGTAGACCAGGTGTTTATTCTGCTCGATATGCTGGATTACATAAAAGTGACGAAGATAATATGCAAAAAGTTTTAAGTGAATTAGAAGGCGTTTTTCCTGGCGAAAGAACTGCGCGATTTTATTGTGCATTAGCTTTAGCAGTTCCAGGTAAAGAAACGATTACTGTTCATGGTACAGTTGAAGGGTATATTGCTAACGAAAAACGAGGAACAAACGGTTTTGGCTACGATCCGATTTTCTTTTTGCCAGAATTGGATAAAACGATGGCTGAATTAACAAAAGATGAAAAAGGTGGCTTGAGTCATCGCGCAAATGCAATCAAATCATTAATGAATGTAATCAATAAAGAAGATAAAGACTTATTATTTAAAGGTTCAAATTAATGAAAGTACTAATCGTAAGTGATAGTCATGGATTGACAAAACCATTGCAAGAAATCGCCGATCGATATCGTGACAGAGTAGATCTAATGATCCATTGTGGGGATTCGGAATTAGAAGTTAATGCTAAGGAACTAGAGGGTTATCATGTTGTAAGAGGAAATTGTGATTTCAGGGGAGAATTCCCTGAGGAATTTATTCACCGTGGGAATGAATATACTATCTTTGCAACACATGGTCATTTACATGGAATAAAACAGTCATTACAAAAGCTGTATTATCGTTGTAAAGAAGTTGGTGCTACAATTGCTTGCTTCGGCCATTCACATGTATTAGGAGCAGAATTAATTGATGGCGTGCTTTTTATTAATCCTGGCAGCATTTTACTACCGAGAATGCGAAAAGAAAAGACTTATGCAATTCTTGAAACAATTGAAAATAAAGCTAGTGTTACTTTCTATCATACAGATGGAACAAAGCTTTTAACATCTACATTTGAATTATCATGAATAAAAGGTGGTTAGTAGCTCTTATGACGCTACTAACCATATATAGAAACAAAATAATTCGGAGTAATAAAAGCTTGAAAACCCTAATAAACTAAGGTAATTATACAACTTTAAAATTTTTTCCTTTATTTTGGAAAAAAAGTTTAAAAATAGTGTTGACTTTATTTTGCATAGTGACTATAATAAATTATGTCGACAGGGTGATGTCGCCAAGAAATAAAAAAGAATCAAGAAAATGAAAAATATGCGGGTGTAGTTTAATGGTAAAATAGAAGCCTTCCAAGCTTCGGTCGTGGGTTCGATTCCCATCACCCGCTCCATATGTCCTGGTAGCTCAGCAGGATAGAGCAACGGCCTTCTAAGCCGTCGGTCGGGGGTTCGAATCCCTCTCAGGACGTCCAAAAGACACTTGTTTTACTTAATGTAAAATAAGTGTCTTTTTTTGTATTTTAATGAAATGACCTAAGAAATAAAATGATGAAATACGTTTACTATATAAATTAGTACATATTCCGATTCTTAAATAGAAAACTTTGATCATCATAAAATTTATACTAGTTATGTTATTCTAAAATATAAATAAAAAAGTGGAGTGATATAAATGAACGAAAAAGAATTTTGGAGCCTAATATCTAAAATGCATATTGTTGAAGAACCATATGAATGGGTAATCAATCATTTAGCTAAACAATCTGATGATGAGATAGCTAGTTTTGAAATTCAATTTGAAACTTTATTTTCCAAAGCATATACCGCAAATCTTTTAGGAGCTGCATGGATCATTATGGACGGCTGTTCGGAGGATTCGTTTGCCCATTTTAGGGCTTGGTTAATCGGTCAAGGAGAACAAGTTTACAAGAAAACATTAAATGACCCTGATTATTTAGCTGAATACATTTTTCCTATTTATGAAGAAGAAGGACTTACGCCAGAATTAGAAGATATGTTAGATTTGGCTTTACAAGCATATTCAATCAAGCGTAAAGGCGATGATGATTGGGATGATCAATTGTGGAATGAGTTCAATTCACTGATCGAAAACAAAGGTTACGAATATCCTCAACAACAATTAACAATTGATTGGAAATCAAAAGACGAATTAAAAGCTAAATTTCCAAAGTTATGGAAAAGATTTGGCAATAAACCATTAGGGTACTAAAAATAGCCAAATGCAGTGTTATCATAAAAACGATTCAACTATACTCGTATCATTAATATTTTAAATAATTTTAATTCATGATACACTTTTTCATAATTAGTTTGTGCAGGAAATAACAAATGTTAGGGGAGAGTAACATGGATGACAATATTGTCTTTTTTCCTAAACTGAAGGATCGGATCATAAATTTAGGTAAAAAAGCATTAGAAGAAAAAAACTTTAGTAAAGCTTTAATGTTATGTAATCAATTAAAAGAAATGAATGAGCATAACTCTCAAACAGAGCTTGCTGCAGTCGCGTGTCTATTAGAAGGAAATCGGGCTAGGGAAGCTAAGGAAAGATGTGAGTATTTAGTTTTCGGTCCATTTGAGAGTGATGAAGCAATTGAAGTATACATAAGCATTTTATTCCAATTAAAAGAATATGAAGAAATACAAAAAAATATAAAAAGACTACTCGCTCAAAAACGGATTGATGAAAATCAATTGAATAAGTTTCAGGCAATGCTCTCATTATCAAATAAAGTAATTTCAGATCGTGAAGGCATTAAGGGTGAAGTTGTTAATTTACATAAGATCGTTGGAAATTCTGTGCCGATTGATAAGCAGCTTGAATTAATTAATGAATTAAGGGGAATAGATTGTAACTTAGTTATCGACCAAATTAGCGAAATTTTAAAAAGTCCAAAAGCAAATCCGTTAATTCAAAGTTTTATTTTGTTTATTCTACAGGAACAATCAATCGAGAAAGATTTTGAACTGAACAAAGTCAACCAACGAATGATTTGGAATACATCAGTTTCAGTCGAAGAACATAAAAATTTTGTAGATGCTATATTAAAAAAATTAAGTGACGTATTAGAAAGTGAAGATCCTTCAGCTTTCGAAATCGCAAAAACGCATTTCCAACATTTTATGACAATTTACTTCCCGTTTATCCCAATGCCAGCGGATCGAAATATTTGGGCAGCCTGTTTCTATTGCATCGTCCAACAATTTTTTGATCGCAGTGTAGATGAAGAGGAAATAAAAGATATATTTAATGTAGAATATTTTCCTGTAAAAAGTGCAATTGCTTTAGTGAAGCGCTTTGAAGATGAAGGATATTTTAATATAAAATAATATGAAATTGTTGGAAAAAACATAGATGATCCAATCGGGCTTCTATGTTTTTTTCGTTAAAAGAATTAAAAATGTTGGAGATGGGGGAGTCATTTTTATAGTAGATGTAAGAAGACCAAGCATTCGTATAGGTAAACGTGACTAGGTATCCCTCGAAAAGAGTAGTCATCAAAAATGAAGATCAGTTTTCTAAGTAGTAGTAGAAACGATTTCCGTTCCCAATTAAAAAATCCTAATATTTTCTCCTTATAAAAATAGGAAATATTGAAACAAAAAAGGAATGTGTTATAATAGAATGGTTGTAACGACTATTTACTTAATTATACATGAATTTTCTATATGAAATATGGACAGGCATGTATAGTACGAAAATACGTAAACACATATATTTTTTTAGATAATTTTGGAGGGAACTAACAATGACTGCTAAATGGGAAAAATTAGAAGCTAACGTTGGTCTATTAACTGTAGAAGTTGAAGCTTCTGAAGTAGATAAAGGTTTAGATGCAGCTTTCAAAAAAGTTGTAAAAACTATCAATGTACCGGGATTCCGTAAAGGTAAATTACCTCGCCCAATTTTCGAACAAAAATTTGGCGTTGAAGCACTTTACAATGATGCTTTAGATGTAATCTTACCAGAAGCTTACAGCAAAGCGATCGAAGAAGTTGGTATTGAGCCAGTTGACCGTCCAGAAGTTGACGTTGAGCAAATGGAAAAAGGTAAAACTTTAATCTTCAAAGCAAAAGTTACTGTAAAACCTGAAGTAAAATTAGGCGAATACAAAGGCTTAGAAGTTGAAGAAATGGATGCAACTGTAACTGACGAAGACGTACAAGCTGAATTAACTAAATTACAAGAGCGTCAAGCTGAGTTAGTAGTTAAAGAAGATGGTACTGTTGAAAACGGTGATACAGCTGTTATTGATTTCGAAGGTTTCGTTGATGGCGTAGCTTTCGAAGGTGGAAAAGGTGAAAACTACCCATTAGAAATCGGTTCAGGTTCTTTCATTCCTGGATTTGAAGAAGCTTTAATCGGTGCTAAATCTGGAGTAGAAACAGATGTAAATGTAACATTCCCTGAAGAATACCACAGTGCTGAATTAGCTGGAAAAGCTGCTACTTTCAAAGTAACTGTTCATGAAATCAAAGCTAAAGAACTTCCTGAGTTAAACGACGAGTTTGCTAAAGATGTAAATGACGAAGTAGAAACTTTAGAAGAACTTAAAGCAAAAATCAAAAATGACTTAGTTGAATCTAAAAAATCTCAAGCTGAAGGTAGCTTACGTGATGCTTTAGTTCAAAAAGCAGCTGAAAATGCTGAAATTGAAATCCCAGAAGTAATGTTCGAAAGCCAAGTTGACCGTATGGTTAAAGACTTTGAACAACGTATTGCACAACAAGGATTAAACTTAGAGCTTTACTACCAATTCACTGGTACTAAAGAAGAAGATCTTCGTGCTCAAATGCGTCAAGATGCTGAAGCTCGTGTAAGAATCGACTTAACAATCGATGCGATCATCGAAGCTGAAAAAATTGAGGCAACTGAAGAAGAAATGAACGAAGAATTAGCTCGTTTATCTGAAATGTACAATATTCCTTCTGAGCAATTAGTAACAATGCTAGGTGGAACTGACGCTGTACGTGACGATATTCAAATCCGTAAAGCTGTTGAGTTATTAGTAGATAGCAGAAAAAAATAAGCGTTAAATAAACATATATTCACTTAAAACAAGGCGCGAGATTTTTCGTGCCTTGTTTTTAAATAAAGAAATATTTGGTAAAGTGAACTGTTTCCTTTAAAATACACATATACATATGTTAGAATCTGTTATACAGATTTTAAAAAATTATTGTGGCTATACTAAAAATAATTCTTCAAAAGAAGGATTATTGACTTTAGATTAGAATATATATATTCTAAAAATTTAAACAATTTTAGAGTAGTAATTAATTGCTTTGTTTGTTTTGTATGCTATTATATAGCTACAAGATACATATTTTTTTGGGATTACATACATATTGAGTGTTTTTTAGAAATTTTTAGAGGGAGTGAACATATGTTCAAATTTAACGAAGAAAAAGGACAGCTAAAATGTTCGTTCTGTGGGAAGTCACAGTCTCAGGTTAGAAAATTAGTGGCAGGACCTGGTGTATATATTTGTGACGAATGTATTGAGCTTTGTACTGAAATTGTTCAAGAAGAGCTAGCAAAAGAAGAGGAAGTAGAGTTTAAAGACGTTCCGAAACCGAAAGAGATTTGCGAAATTCTTGATGAATATGTTATTGGTCAAGACAATGCAAAAAAAGCCTTATCAGTTGCTGTTTATAATCACTACAAACGTATTAATTCAAACAGTAAAATTGATGAGGTTGAGTTATCAAAAAGTAATATTGCAATGATTGGGCCAACTGGTAGTGGTAAAACATTACTAGCTCAAACTTTAGCACGTATTTTAAATGTACCATTTGCGATTGCAGATGCAACTTCATTAACAGAGGCTGGATATGTTGGGGAAGATGTTGAAAACATTCTTTTAAAATTAATCCAAGCAGCTGATTATGATGTAGAACGTGCTGAAAAAGGTATTATTTATATCGATGAAATTGATAAAGTTGCACGTAAGTCTGAAAACCCATCAATTACACGTGATGTATCAGGTGAAGGTGTTCAGCAAGCACTTTTAAAAATTCTTGAAGGAACTGTTGCAAGTGTACCTCCTCAAGGTGGTCGTAAACATCCACATCAAGAATTCATTCAAATTGATACGACAAATATTTTATTTATTTGTGGTGGAGCATTTGATGGCATCGAACAAATTATCAAACGTCGTTTAGGTAAAAAGGTAATTGGTTTCAGTGGAGATTCTGAAAAGAGCGATTTAAGCTCAAAAGAAATCCTAAACCACGTATTACCAGAAGACTTATTACGCTTTGGTTTAATTCCAGAGTTCATTGGACGTTTACCAGTTTTAGCTAATTTAGAGCAACTTGATGAAGCATCATTAGTTGAAATTTTAACTAAACCTAAAAATGCTTTAATTAAGCAATATCAAAAATTGCTAGAGCTTGACCAAGTTGAACTTGAGTTTGAGGATAGCGCTTTAACTGAAATTGCTAAAAAAGCAATTGAGCGTAAAACTGGAGCTCGTGGACTACGTTCGATCATTGAAGGGATTATGTTAGATATTATGTTTGAATTACCTTCACGTGAGGATATTCAAAAATGTATTATCTCAGCAGAAACTGTTAAAACTGGTGCAGCTCCAAAGCTTGTATTAGAAGATGGAACAGAATTAGAGTTAAAGAAAAAAGCAAATAAATTAGCATAAATAAAAAACCAAATGCATTTGCATTTGGTTTTTTATTTTCACCTTTTTTTAGTGAGTTTTTTGAATTTTTTATAAATGCATTGGGATTTTACTAGGTACACCATGTCTTTAATTTTTAAAATTGGTTTATCCTTCCATTTTAAGGGCGATACTAAAAGTAATTTCTACTTCAGTGGAGGGGTAAAGAATGAGTTTAACAACTATTATTTTATTAGCTCAATTAGCATTAGGTACAATCGTTGCATTGTATTTTATTCATTTATTAAAAGGTCAACGAACAACTAAAGTTTCGATTGATAGGGAATCTAAAAAAGAAATGGAGCAGTTACGTAAATTAAAGTCAATCTCGTTAACAGTTCCGTTAGCAGAAAGAGTTAGACCAACCACTTTTGATGATATAGTTGGCCAAGAGGATGGAATAAAAGCATTAAAAGCTTCACTTTGCAGTGCGAATCCTCAACATGTGATCATTTATGGGCCTCCTGGTGTCGGAAAAACGGCAGCAGCAAGACTTGTATTAGAAGAAGCGAAAAAGAGCCCGAATACACCGTTTAAACAAGATGCAGTATTTATCGAATTAGACGCAACAACTGCTAGGTTTGATGAAAGAGGAATTGCAGATCCTTTAATTGGTTCAGTTCACGATCCAATCTATCAAGGCGCAGGTGCGATGGGGCAAGCGGGTGTTCCTCAACCTAAAAAAGGTGCTGTAACCGATGCGCATGGAGGTATTTTATTTATTGATGAAATAGGTGAGCTTCATCCAATTCAAATGAATAAAATGCTGAAAGTACTTGAAGACCGTAAAGTGAAATTTGAGAGTGCATATTACCAAGAAGAAAATCCTTCTATCCCCGCACATATTCATGAAATTTTCAAACACGGTTTACCAGCAGATTTCAGATTAGTGGGTGCAACAACAAGATCACCGGAAGATATCCCGCCGGCAATTCGTTCACGTTGTTTAGAAATATTTTTTAGAGAATTAGAACAAGATGAAATTCAAGCAGTAGCTAAACGATCTGCTGAAAAAATTGAATTAAGTCTTTCAGAAAAAGCGTTAGAATTAGTTGGTACATATGCAAAAAATGGTCGTGAAGCGATAAACTTAATTCAGTTAGCTGGTGGTATGGTTTTAACTTCTGGTCGAAAAGAATTAATTGAAGATGATATTGAGTGGGTTGTATCTGTCAGTCGTTTATCACCAAGACTTGTTAACAAAATTCCAGAAGCTCCTACTGTAGGATTGGTAAACGGTTTAGCTGTTTATGGAGCAAATATTGGTGCGTTACTACCAATTGAAGTTAGTGCAATGAAAGCAAAAGAAATCGGTAAAGGTACAATTACAATTACTGGAATTGTTGAAGAAGAAAGCTTAGGTAATCAAGCTAAATCGATTCGCAGAAAAAGTATGGCAAAAGGCTCATTAGAAAACGTTACGACAGTCTTACGAAAAATTGGTGTACCAATCGATGACTATACGATTCACATTAATTTTCCGAGTGGTGCATTAATTGACGGCCCATCGGCAGGGATTGCCATGGTAGTAGGTATTTTTTCAGCTGTTAATAATGTCCCAGTATTAAATACAATCGCTTTGACTGGTGAAATGAGTATTCAAGGCGATGTCAAACCAGTTGGTGGTGTTCCAGAAAAAGTAAAGGCAGCGGTTAAAGCAGGAGCAACTAAAATTATTGTACCGAAAGACAACGATCAAGCTACAATACATCAGTATAAAGATGTAGAAATATTAGCAGTAGATCGCATTGAAAAAGTTCTCCACGAAGTCTTTAAAGATAATTGGAAATTTGAATTACCAACTCAAACAAAAAATGATTTCCAGCAATTAACATTGTTTGAAGAGAATCAATCGCAATCTATGTAGATAAAAAGAAGTGTTCGAATCATTTCATATTGAATAAATAAAGAATACAAACTATTTTTGCATTCTATTTTTCAATGAATTGATCGAACACTTTTTATTTTGTAGAAATGATTTGCTTTTAGTGTTAATCAATAAAATCGCTAAAAACAATTATTTATGTTATGTTCTAGACAGTTTTTGATGGATTTTGTCGCTTCTTTTTTTCTTTTAATGCATATCATTGTAAATGATATATATGTTAAGGTAAAATAACTAAATAGAATGAAAAACATGGAGGTGTAACGTAATGAATGTTACAAAAGAAAAAGTTGTACCCCTCCTACCTTTAAGAGGAATTAGTGTATTTCCTGCCACTATTGCACATCTAGATGTAGGAAGAATGAAATCGATAAAGGCTATACAAGAAGCTGATGAGTTAGATCATTTAATTTTTGTTGTTACTCAAATAGATGCAGATACAGAAAATCCAAAGATTGACGAATTGTACCAATTTGGAACTTTAGCTAAATTAACACAAAAGATTACACTTCCAAATGGCACTGTTCGTATCACTGTAGAAGGATTACACAGAGGGAAAATAAAATCAATTATTGATCAAAATGATTTCTTAACTGCAAAGGTAGAAGAATATCCAGATGTAGAAGACGAATCTAAAGAGCTACGTGCTTTAATGAGAACTTTATTGCAGCATTTTAAACAATACAGTAAATTATCAAAGCGTATCTTACCAGAGACGATTGCTTCAATTGTTAAGCAAGACCGTCCAGGTAAACTTGCAGATGCAATGATCGATTCAATTCCATTAAGGGAAGAAGAAAAACAAAAAATATTAGCAACAATTGATGTTACAGAACGAATACATATTATCTTAAATTTCCTTCAAGATGAAAAAGAATTATTAAAGCTTGAAGAAAAGATTGGTTTACAAGTTAAGAAAAATATTGATAAAACTCAAAAAGAATATTTCTTAAGAGAGCAACTAAAGGTAATTCAACGTGAGCTAGGTGATCGTGAAGGTAAGACCGAAGAAGTTGATAAGTTTTTAACAAAAATTGAAGAAGCTAATATGCCAGAAGAAACGAAGGAAGTAGTGTTAAAAGAATTAGCTAGATATGAGAAACTTCCTCCTAATGCTGCTGAGGCAGGTGTAGTTCGTACATATTTAGATTGGATGGTAGCACTACCATGGTCTAAGCAAACAGAAGACACACTAGATATACATCGTTCTGAAAAGATACTAAATAATGAACACGAAGGTCTTGAAAAAGTAAAAGAAAGAATTTTAGAATATTTAGCTGTTCAACAACTTACAAATTCATTGCGTGGCCCAATTTTATGTCTAGCTGGTCCTCCTGGTGTTGGTAAAACATCTTTAGCGAAATCAATCGCAAACGCTTTGTCTAGAAACTTTGTACGTGTTTCTCTAGGTGGCGTTAGAGATGAATCAGAAATAAGAGGACATAGAAGAACTTACATTGGAGCTATGCCGGGTCGTATTATCCAAGGTATGAAGAAAGCAGGAACAAATAATCCTGTATTCTTACTAGATGAAATTGATAAAATGTCTAGCGATTTTAGAGGAGATCCAGCTTCAGCAATGTTAGAAGTTTTGGACCCTGAGCAAAATCATACTTTTAGTGATCATTACATCGAAGAGCCATTTGATTTATCTCAAGTATTATTTGTAGCTACTGCAAATGATTTATCAACTATTCCAGGTCCATTGCGTGATCGAATGGAAATTATTACTTTATCTGGATATACTGAACTTGAAAAAGTTAATATAGCAAAAAAACATTTATTCCCTAAAAAATTAGCTGAGCATGGCTTAAATAAATCTACTGTACAAATTCGTGAAAGTGCATTGGTTACAATTATTCGTCATTATACACGAGAAGCTGGAGTTAGGTCTTTAGAGCGAGTTTTAGCTACATTATGTAGAAAAGCTGCTAAGTTGATCGTTTCAAACGAAAGACAAAAAATAATCTTTACCGATAAAAATATTGAAGAATTTTTAGGTAAGAAAACATTCTCTTATGGTCAAATGGAAAGTGAAGACCAAATCGGGGTAGCAACTGGTTTAGCGTATACTGCATTTGGTGGAGACACACTTTCTATTGAAGTATCACTATATCCAGGAAAGGGTAAACTAACTTTAACTGGTAAGCTAGGGGATGTAATGAAGGAATCAGCACAGGCTGCGTTTAGCTATATTCGCTCAAAAGCAGAAGAGCTGAATATTGACGAAAATTTCCACGAGAAATATGATATTCATATTCATGTTCCAGAAGGTGCTGTTCCAAAAGATGGTCCTTCAGCTGGTATAACGATGGCTACAGCATTGATTTCGGCATTAACAAATAAACCAATTCGTAAAGAGGTTGGAATGACTGGAGAAATCACATTACGTGGTCGCGTATTACCAATTGGTGGGTTAAAAGAAAAAATGCTTAGTGCGCATCGTGCAGGTTTAACGACTGTTATCATACCAAAAGAGAACGAAAAAGATTTAGAAGATATTCCACCATTGGTGAAAGAAGGTTTAACTGTTATTCCTGTTTCACATTTAGATGAAGTACTTGCGCATGCAATAGTAGGAGTGAAAAAATGAAAGTAACAACAGCGGATATTGTCATAAGTGCAGTCCGACCAAATCAATATCCAGATACACAATTTCCTGAAATCGCTTTGGCAGGTCGTTCAAATGTTGGGAAATCTTCATTTATAAATAAAATGTTAAATCGTAAAGCATTAGCCCGAACATCATCAAAACCTGGAAAAACTCAAACATTAAATTTCTTTCTAATTAATGAACAGCTTTTCTACGTTGATGTACCAGGTTATGGTTATGCGAAAGTTTCCAAAAAGGAAAGAGAAGCATGGGGTAAAATGATCGAAACATATATAACAACTCGTGAGCAATTAAGAGCTGTTATATTACTCGTAGATTTACGTCATTCACCAACAGAAGATGATGTAATGATGTATGATTTCTTAAAGCATTACGGGATCCCAGTCATCATAGTAGCTACTAAAGCTGATAAAATCCCAAAAGGAAAATGGGATAAACATGCAAAAGTAGTTCGTGAAAAGTTACAGATTGAAGAAGGAGATGAATTAATTTTATTCTCATCTGAAACTGGTATGGGGAAAGAAAAAGCATGGTCTGTAATTGATCGTATGTGTAAATAAAAAAACTGGTGGAGAACATTCCACCAGTTTTTTTGTGCCTCAAACCGCTACTTTCTTAACTTCAATTCTTCGATTAATAGAAAAAGAAGGCTCAAAGAATGAAAATATTGTTTCCAATTTTTTACATTTACATAAACAAAAGTTTTAAAGGAATCTGACTATATATAGGTTCAATCGCTAAAGAAAGTTCATTATACATATGGCGGATAATAATATTTTAGGGAAAATTTACCTTTTATTCCATATTTTTAATCTGTAAACTATTACTTAGTTATTTTTTTGGGAGGAAAGGAGAGAAATGGATTTTTCCCTCTAGAACGATAGGAGCTAATACTGTTTTTTTAACCTCTACAATATTTTTGACATTATTCCGCATTCCAAGAACCACCAATCATCCCTTAACATGCTTCAAAAAAACACTTAGGAGCCAAACAAGATCCATTAATTTGTTAACAGAAAAACATATCTAGTAAGTTAAAAAATAATTAACTTTAACTATTCTTGTCTGCTTACTTTTTATTTCACAGAAAATTCCGCACTCATATTGTTTTGTATATAAAATTCAACTATCACTTACTTTTACTAACTAGTTGCATTTTGCATTACAAAAAAACACTTACATGTAGTTAGATTTAATCAGTTATCTTTAGGATTTAGATAATATTTCTTTGGAATAGAACTCGAGATATCGTATTTAGGAAAATTACTATTTTAATAGAGGAGACAAATATGATGGCAAATAAAGTGAGAATACTAATGAATTTTTTATTGATCTTTGTAATGATTCTTAGCGGATCTGGTCAAGCTGTGTATGCCCAGAGTAAAAACGTTGCTAATCAAGGGGGGGATACAAATTCTAGTGAACGAAATGTGAAGCAGTGGTTAAGTGAATATGAATTCTATGAAGATACTAGAATAGCAAAAATCTACGATCAGACTGCAATTAATGAATTAAAGCGCTTCGTACCAGTCATAAAAGAAACTAATGCTAAGTTTGATTCCAAACTGATCGCGCAAATTGATGATACCAAAGACTTAAAACAAAGGGATATAAATGAACTTGATACACTTCAACAATTGATTAATGAATATGAACAAGCTATTGAAGAGGAATACATACAAGAAGAAATTCTTAAAAGTGATCGGCTTATGGAAATCAAACATAAGCTAACCATATGTCTTTGGGGATATGTAACAAAAAATGATTTTAATGTACCAACTGAAGTACTCCTTTCAGATATACTCTTTAATTTTTATTTATCTGATAAAATCGTCAATAAAAATGCTATAGGCATCTTCAAAGATATATCAGATCATGTAGAACACAACGGTAATAAACTAAAAGCTCATTTGAATAACGCTGTGAAAATGTCTGAAAAAGCTAACGGATTTTTAGAAAAAGATCTTGCAATCCCTGCAGCAAAATCTTATCAAAATGCATATAAACAAGTTTTATTTGGACTTGAGAAAGCCGGCTATTCATTTAACACAAAATTCTTTGAATCTACTTCAGACACGGATGGCGACTCTATAACAGATGGAATAGAATTCCGAGAGGGAATGAATCCATTTAAAAATGATACAGATGGTGATGGGTTGCAAGATCATACCGAATATGAGGTCAGATCATTTCTTTCCCCAACAAAATACGATTCAGATCAAAATGGTATAAGTGATGCAGATGAAGATATCGATGAAGACGATCTAAGGAATATAGATGAGCAATCTTATCAAACTAATTTAATTAAGGGAGATTCAGACCAAGATGGTTTAACTGATGGATTTGAAGTACACCAGTTCAAATCATTACCTAATACATTTGATACAGAAAACGATGGGCTAAGTGATGGAGATGAATATGCGCTTAAGACGAATCCGAATGCTAAAGACAGCGACAATAACGGAGTCGAGGATACAAAAGAACTCTTTACACAATCAATTAGAAAATCATTGATTCAACCTGATCAATCAGAAATTAAAAGCGTTGAAGTTGAGTTTAGAACAAATGATAACATTAATAAAACAACTAGAATTAGTAACTCTAACAATCTAAATATTAAAACAACTAATTTACAAGGTATTATTGGTTCTCCTGTAAGCATCAATACGTACTCGAAATTTGAAAAAGCAAGTATTAAGTTTACGTATGATGAAACGAAATTAGAAGATTCTTCGGAAAAGGATCTAGCCATTGTTTGGTACAACGCAGATGAAGAAATGTATGAAAGCCCTCAAGCTGAGTTAAATACAAGTGAAAATACAATAAGTGTGGAAACTACTCATTTTGGCGAATTTATGGTGGTTGATAAGAAAAAATGGTTGGAACTTTGGGGGAGAGAAATCGACTACTCAAAACCTGATATTTCAAATGAAATGCTGTTTAAAAACAGTACAATGAAAACTGGCCTAGAAAATTATCTAGCTAAAAGCAACGAGAAATCAAATGGCATTGTTACTAGCGATGATTCAGATGATGGAGGTACAGAACCGAAAGATTCTGATGGGGATGGTTTATACGACGTCTATGAAATTAAAGGAATGAAAACACCATACGGTATAATTTACTCAGACCCTAATAAGAAAGATACTGACGGAGATGGATTAACTGATGGTCAAGAAATGGGGCAATTAAAATCTTTTACGATCGTAATTTTTGGCATAACGATTCATTTTGAAGGATTCTTTCCAACAAGTTTCCCAGACCGAAAAGATAGTGACGGAGATGGAAAGTCTGATAAAGAGGATTCAAGTCCGTTTTATGCTGAATATTCCGATACAGTAGTGTTTCAGTCAGATAGGCCAGCAGGCTATGATGAAAATGGAAATGTAGCGAACGATATGACAACAAATGATTATACAGAAGATGAATTAAAAGACATTAGCTGGATGTTCAGACTTCAATTACTTGAATCTTATTTCCCGAATATACTCTTTTCTGAGTTCAAGGATATGTCGACAAGTTTATTTTCAATGGGAGATATGGAAGATGTTGTTTTAGATATGATTGATCATTTTAAAGATGGAACTGGAACAGATTATAGAAACCAGACATTAACGAAAGAAGCGAGTGAGCATGAAACAACGAAATCCTATATTGAATTTGTCAAAAATGCATTAGTTGATGAGCTAAAGACTAATGGAGGGAATTTGACCGCACTTAAGTTTGATAAAAGTACAAAGAATACAAATGAATTTTATAATTTTGTACAGAGAAATGCTAGTTATCCGACGTTTAGCACATGGAGTGATCGAGTAGGTGGACTTACAATTACAGTAAATGATACTTGGGGAAATACCATCACCGTAAAAAACTATTCTGTAGAGAATAATCACTTTAAAGGTGTTATGCGTGTTCGTTTATATGATCATTTCGGGTTGGATCAGCCAGATGTGGAGAAGGTGTATGTCAACTTAGCAGGATTCCGTTCTTGGTTTGTCTTACAGCATTATGATGATTATGATGGGAAGTATAGGCCATTTGTTACTGTAATGGAAATGGATATACCATTTGAGGGGAATTTAAGTGATTAAGTTTAATGTTAAAATGATCGTTTTAATGTTTATTATATTTATACCTTTATTATCCTTAATAGGATGTAATAAGAATGAGGAATCAAGTGGAGAAATAAAGATTTTTGAAATAAATAATACAGAAGAAATCGTAGGAAAAAAGAATGATGAAGAGGTACGCTATAAAAAGCATTATATGATTCTAAATCCACCAAAAAATCTAAAAGAATTGAAAGAAATAATTGAAAAATACAGTAAGGAACATCCAATTGATGAAGAAAAGAAGGATATAGAAGGTGAAAATAGGATCTTTGAAATGTCCTTCTATAGGGAAAGTAAGGATTTACCAAGCGACTGGGAGCCGGATGAAAGTTACATGAATACAGATCGACTAGAACATCATAAGAATGATCTAATTGCCTATATCGTTTGGTCAGATGCGAAACCAGAAAAAGAATACGATTTATATGATAAAAGTAAGAAAGGTCAGATAAATAAAAGGATGCGTTTTATTGGGGATCAACTTATTAAATGATAAATTGTGAAATTTGAACTTGAACTTGAATATTCATTATAGACGTTGGACCGCTATCGCGCATTTAAGTACTTACCTATAAGACCATTATCTTAAATAAAATACCCTATAGAATAGATACTTAATAAAAGTCTATTCTATAGGGTATTTATAATCCGCCAGCTTTTAATCTTTAACACATCTCTATCTTATTTTCCGATTGCTTTTAATAAATACTCTTCACAATAAATAATATAAACGATCAGTAGAATCACTCTTTTAGCTTTTGAATATTCAACTGTTCATTTATCGCTAATAAGGTTGCTCCTTTTTCAAATAAATGTAGTAAGGCATCTTCATGCGTTTTCCATTCTTTATTAGGCTGTATGCCATGTATATTGCTTCCATCAAAAAAAGTTGAAATCTAATTAAAAGAGACAAATTTTTTCCATAGCACAAGGAAGTATAACAAAGTTCTGCCTCCTTTAAAAACTGCTAGTTATGTATAAAAAGGTATGCTTATTTTTTTGAGAATAGAAGATATAGACCGATAACAGCAATTAAAATTGGCCAATATTGTTGAAAATAAGTTACTTGTGATTGGAGTGAACCAAGCATTGTTGAAAGCTTTTCATTAAAAAGGAAAAATAAAGACATAATAAATAATAGTAAACCAGGTAATACCTCACCTTTTCCTTTTCGAGATTGTAGTAACATTCCGATTGAAATGATGAGTGTAAGTACGGACCAGTGGTTTGGCCAAGTTTGAAAGTGCTCGATCGCATAAAAATGAACTCCAAACCCTAGGACGACAATTCCGGGAAATACATAGTGGGTTTCTCTTCCTTTAAAAGCTTGAACTAAAAGTGCAATACCAGTAATCAAGATCGGAGTCGTCCAAAATGTGAAAATCTGTAAAGCCGGGACTTGCCATTTTGAAATAAGATAATAAATGCCAAAGCCAATTAATAGGATTCCAATAAATAATCGATTTTTTTTCATTTGCAACTCCTGTTTAACATTATTTGTAATCACTTTTATTTTAAAATTATTGTATAATAAAATTTGTGAACATTTAATAGTATAAATCGGATTAAAAATTCTACAAAATACTACATTTATGATAGCATATTGATGTAGAACATAGATATGATATTTTGCTTTAGCAAAGATAGAGATAAAAACACAAGTTTGTACAAAGTTTTTAGGGGGGCTTTAGGGCATGCACATCATTACAATAGGGATTAATTATAAAACTGCCCCAGTTGAAGTGCGAGAAAGGGTAGCATTTGCTCCAAATGAACTACAGGACGCAATGAACTCATTAAAAAATGAAAAAAGCATTTTAGAAAACATTATTGTTTCTACTTGTAATCGTACGGAGATTTATGCAGTTGTTGATCAAGTTCATACTGGTCAATATTATATGAAACGCTTTTTATTACAACGCTTCGGCTTAAAAGATGAAGAGTTATCGCCATATTTAATCATTAAAACTGGAAATGATGCAATCAATCATTTATTCACTGTTGCAAGTGGTTTAGATTCAATGGTAATAGGTGAGACTCAGATTCTTGGACAAGTAAAGGATAGTTATTTACTTGCTCAGGAGAATAATGTAATTGGTACGATCTTTAATCAATTATTTAAGCAAGCCATTACATTTGCTAAAAAAGTTCACTCAGAAACTGGAATCGGTGAAAATGCTGTATCTGTAAGTTATGCTGCTGTAGAGCTATCAAAAAAGATATTTAGCAATTTAAAAGGATGCAATGTACTGATTGTTGGAGCAGGGAAAATGAGTAACTTAGCTTTACAAAACTTGTATGCTCAAGGTGTAGGAAAAGTAACAGTTATAAACCGTACTGTTGAAAATGCTATTAGACTTGCAGACCAATTTAATGGAATTGGAAAAGGGTTAGAATCACTTGAAAACGCTTTGAAAGAAGCTGATATCGTTATTAGTTCAACCGGATCAAAAGAATACGTGATTACTGAAAAAATGATTCGTCGAATTGAAAAATCAAGAAAAGGTAACCCATTATTCTTAGTTGATATTGCTGTTCCAAGGGATATTGAACCTTCAATTCACCATATTGATAGTGCATTTTTGTATGATATTGATGATCTTCAAGGTATTGTTGCAGAGAATTTAGCAGAGCGTGAACGTGAGGCAGTAAAAATTAAGAAGGCAGTATCTGAAGAAATTGATAATTTTCAAACTTGGTTATCAATGCTAGGTGTTGTTCCAGTCATTTCTGCGTTACGTGAAAAGGCGTTAGATATTCAAGCAGATACAATGAGTAGCCTAGAGAGAAAACTTCCTCATTTATCTGAAAGAGATTTAAAAATTATTCAAAAGCACACAAAAAGTATCGTAAATCAACTTTTACGCGATCCAATTATGAAAGCAAAAGAAATGGGTACATCTAAACACTCAGAAGCACAAATTGCCCTTTTTAAAGAAATATTTAGTCTAGATGAACTTTTACAAGAATCAAAAGAAGAAAAACACATGCAAACTAACCAAGAAAAAGAGACTATTTCTTTAAAACAAAATTTAGGTTTTTTATGAGGTTTAGTTAGTGGCGCTTTTGGAAAGTAGTTTTATATATCACTTATTAATCTTATTGTTTGCATGGAGTATCGTTTTTTCTTTTATAGATTTTATAGATACAAATAGGATGGCAAGTCGAGTAGCATTTTATTTGCTAGCAATTGTTTGGGTGTTTTCTTCTGTTTTAATGATTTACACCGTTAGCCATTATAGCTTATATTCCTTTATTACTTCCAGGGAAGGGCTATATATTTATGTATGGATTATCATATCGTTATCAATGGTTATTAATTGGGTAGTAAAGCTAGAGTACTTAGTTTTCTTTACAAATGTTGTTTCATTTTTAGTTTTTTCATTATCAATTTTAATTCCGAAAGCGGGTAAGACTGCAACATTAGTTGACCAGTTAAAATCGGAGTTATTATATATCCATATTGGACTTGCTTTCTTAGCATACGGCGCTTTTACACTGTCCTTTATTTTTTCGGTTATGTACATTTTTCAATATGTTTTATTAAAAAAGAAGAAATGGTCTACACATTTAAAGAAATTGGGGAGTTTAGGCAAGCTGGAAAAAATGTTTATTACATTTAATTTATTCGGGGTTCCACTAATGCTAACTTCCCTTATTTTAGGTGTGATTTGGGCAAGTATTCGAGTACATACCTTTGTTTGGTATGATATGAAAGTGATAGGCTCATTTTTTGTTTTAATCATGTATAGTACATTTATGTATTTAAAGGTAAGCAACCGTTTTTATGGCAAATCTCTTTGCATATTTAACATCTGTTGCTTCTTAGTTTTGTTCGGAAATTATGTTGTTTCAAATCTATATTCAAAGTTTCATTTATGGAGTACGTAAGGAGATGTAGCAATGCGTAAAATAATAGTTGGTACAAGAAGAAGTAAACTAGCATTAACACAAACGAAATGGTTTGTAGAGAAACTAAAAGAAGTAGCACCTGATTATGAATTTGAATTAAAGGAAATCGTTACAAAAGGTGATGTGATACTTGATGTAACCTTGTCAAAAGTTGGAGGAAAAGGTTTATTTGTTAAAGAAATTGAACACGCAATGCTTACGAGTGAAATTGATTTAGCTGTACATAGTATGAAGGATATGCCGGCTATTTTACCAGAAGGTTTGATGATTGGTTGTACTCCAAAACGTGTTGATCCTAGAGATGCTCTACTTTCAAATAGTGGCAAAGGATTAATGGAACTTGAAGAAGGATCAATTGTTGGGACAAGTAGTTTAAGGAGAAGTGCTCAAATAAAAGCAGTTCGACCAGATCTACAAATTAAATGGATTCGTGGAAATATTGATACACGTATTCAAAAGTTAAAGGATAATGAGTACGATGCGATTATACTTGCTGCAGCTGGATTAACAAGAATGGGTTGGGCAGAGGAAAGTATAACTGAATACATTGACGAAACAATCTGTGTACCAGCAGTAGGTCAAGGTTCACTTGCTATCGAGTGTCGTGAAAATGATACAGAAATCCGTGAATTACTAAATAGACTTAATGATGAATTAACATATACAACTGTAGAAGCTGAACGTGTATTTCTTCATAAAATGGAAGGTGGTTGCCAAGTTCCTATTGCTGGATATGCAACGATCGATGAGAAAGATGAAATCTCGTTAACTGCATTAGTAGCTAAACCGGATGGAACAATCATTTTAAAAGAAACAGTAAAAGGTACTAATCCAACTGAAATTGGTGAAAAAGCTGCAAATCTATTAATTGAACGTGGAGCAAAGGATATTATAGATTCTGTAAAAGAGGCAGCGGATGAATAATTCCTTAAATGGAATGAAAATATTAGTGACAAGGGCAGCGCACCAAGCTGATGAATTTAATCAATTAATTCATCAGTTTGGTGGATGTCCTATTAATCTTCCACTTCAAAAAATAGTTAAAATTGATATTTCAATTAATGAATTGGAAAAATTAGTTCTTGATTCAGAATGGATTTTATTCACAAGTGTAAATTCAGTCAATTACTTTGTGCAATGTATTACAAAGCAGCTTAAAGAAAAAATTCTTCAAAAAAAAATTGCTGCTGTCGGCGAAAAAACAAAGAATCGATTAATTGAAGAAGGATTTGAAGTAGCGTTCCTTCCAAGTCAATTTACTGGTAAAACATTTGCTTCTGAGTTAAGTTACATAGTAGAAAAAGGAACAAAATTTTTATTTATACGTGGCTCTTTAGCGAGTGATAACGTACCAAAAATACTAGGAGCAAATGGTCATATTGTTCATTTATTAACTGTTTACGAGACCATTGCAAATCAAAGTATAAAAAATGAACTGTTGAACCTATTAGTAAATAATAAGTTAGATGTGATTACATTTTTGAATCCATTCAGTGTAGAACAGTTTTGTTATTTGATAGAAAATGCAATTAGTATGGGAGATTTAAAAAACATTCAAATTGCTTGTATCGGGGAAGTAACCGCACAAAAAGCTAGAGAAAAAGGTTTGAATAATATTATTGTTCCTAGTAAATTTACAACTGAGGCTTTAATAAAAAAATTAGTAGATGATCTTGGTTAATCAGATTGTCTTTAAAAAGAAGGAGAAAAAAATGACTTATTCTATTCCGTTTGATCGTCACCGTCGTTTAAGAAGAACACAAGCATTACGCTCTATGGTTAGAGAGACACATTTACATAAAGAAGATTTTATTTATCCTCTTTTTGTAGTTGAAGGACAAGGTGTAAAAAATCCTATCAGTTCAATGCCTGGTGTATTTCAATTTTCATTAGATGAATTAAAAAAAGAAATGGATGAGATTGTATCATTAGGTATAAAATCTGTCATATTCTTTGGTATTCCTGATGTAAAAGACGCAGTAGGTTCAGAAGCTTATTGTGCAACTGGAATCGTTCAACGCGCGATTTCACAAACGAAAGAACAATATCCTGAAATGATAGTGATTGCAGATACATGTTTATGTGAGTATACAGATCATGGGCATTGTGGAGTTTTAGAAGATGGGTATGTTAATAATGATGAATCGTTAATACTATTAGCAAAAACAGCAGTAAGTCAAGCACAGGCTGGCGCAGATATTATTGCCCCTTCAAATATGATGGATGGATTTGTAGCAACAATTCGTCATGCTTTAGATGAAGCTGGATTTGATAATATTCCAATCATGTCATATGCCGTAAAATATGCTTCAGCATTTTATGGACCATTCCGTGAGGCAGCTCAAAGTGCTCCTGGACAAGGTGATCGTAAAGCTTATCAAATGGACCCAGCAAATCGTTTAGAAGCGTTCCGTGAAGCAGAATCAGATACAGTTGAAGGTGCAGATTTCCTAATTATTAAACCAGCTCTATCATATTTAGATATCATTCGTGATATTAGAAATAACTATCACCAACCAATCGTTGCTTATAATGTAAGTGGAGAATATGCAATGGTTAAAGCTGCTGCTTTGAATGGTTGGATTGAAGAAGAAAAAGTTGTAATGGAAAAATTAATCAGTATGAAACGTGCTGGTGCAGATATGATTATGACTTATCATGCTAAAGATGCTTGCAGATGGTTATCAGAAGGGAAGTAAAAATAAATGAGATCATATAACAAGTCAATTGAAGCTTTTGAAGAGGCAAAACAAGTACTTCCTGGTGGAGTAAATAGTCCGGTACGTGCATTTAAAAGTGTTAATATGTCACCAATTTTTATGAGTCATGGAAAAGGCTCTAAAATATATGATATTGATGGAAATGAGTATATCGATTATGTACTTTCATGGGGACCTCTAATTTTAGGTCACTCAAATGAGCGTGTAGTTGAAGGTTTAAAACGAACAGCAGAAACTGGTACTAGCTTTGGGGCACCAACATTAAAAGAAACAGAATTAGCTAAACTTGTTATCGAAAGAGTGCCTTCGATTGAAGTTGTTCGAATGGTTAACTCAGGAACAGAAGCGACTATGAGTGCCCTTCGTCTTGCACGCGGTTATACTGGTCGAAACAAAATCTTAAAATTTGAAGGATGCTACCATGGGCATGGGGATTCTTTATTAATTAAAGCAGGTTCTGGTGTTGCTACACTTGGATTACCAGATAGCCCTGGTGTACCTGAAGGCGTTGCATCTAATACAATCACTGTCCCTTATAATGATTTAGAAAGTATAAGATATGCGTTTGAACAATTTGGAGATGACCTAGCAGCGGTTATTGTTGAGCCGGTTGCAGGGAATATGGGGGTCGTTCCACCAGTTGAAGGTTTCTTAGAAGGTTTAAGAGAAATTACGACTCAATACGGTACATTATTAATATTTGATGAAGTTATGACTGGCTTCCGTGTAGGGTATAATTGTGCACAAGGTCATTTTGGTGTAACACCTGATATCACTTGTTTAGGAAAAGTAATCGGTGGAGGTTTACCAGTAGGTGCATACGGTGGTAAAGCTGAAATCATGAATCAAATTGCTCCAAGTGGCCCGATTTATCAAGCTGGAACTCTTTCAGGAAATCCTTTAGCGATGACAGCTGGTTACGAAACATTAAGTCAGCTATCAAAAGAAGATTATGTAGAATTTAACCGTAAAGCTGATCTGCTTGAAGCTGGTTATAAAGCTGCAGCTGAGAAATACAATATACCACATTGTATTAATCGTGCAGGATCAATGGTTGGATTCTTCTTTACTAATGAAAAAGTTGAGAATTACGAAACAGCAAAAACTTCTAATTTAGAAATGTTTGCTAAATACTATCAACTAATGGCTGAACAAGGTGTTTTCTTACCACCATCACAATTCGAAGGTTTATTCCTATCAACTTCACATACAGACGAAGATATTCAAAAAACGATTGCAGCTGCTGAATACGCATTTTCGCAATTAGTTTAAATAAAAATGGTGTCCTTTTTTAGGGCGCCATTTTTTGTTATCGAAATAGTGTTGGTAAAGCTTAGAGAAAAGATGTTGAGAATTATCGATGCTTCATGCTGTATCTGGATATCGAAAAAAGTTGCACCCAATATTGAAAAGGACCCTGCATGTAAAATACGAAGAAATTTTTTCGTGATACTATTCGTACATTGCTTACTAAATCATAATCTTGATTTCTGTTTTTCCTTCATTCTGCGATTTTTAATCCTTTCTAAATATAAAATAACAATCTTTTCTTCATAAATTTTTCGTTTCTTTCATAAAAATGTAATGTCATAGACCAAATTGGACGATGAGAGGAGGACATTAAGGTGTCTTCAGAAAATCAAACAAACATTCGCTTTTCATTGAAAGAAACTGTCTGGTTCCAAAAAGGACAGGAAGTTAAAGAGGTAAGGTCACTCTCGTTAAATCCAGACATTACTATACAGCAATTTGAAGAATATGTTCAAGTGAAGGGTGTCTTAACCTTAGAAGGTAATTACACACCTGATTTGGAGAATCAAGGTGATTATTATTCATTAAGAGAATTAGCACCTTCAAGAATGATCGAAAATGTAATCGTTCTTGAAGATGGAAGTTGTGATTTGAATCATCAGTTCCCTGTAGATATTTCAATTCCACTAACTAGAATTACTGATCTTGAAAATCTATGTGTTTCTGTTGAGACATTTGATTATCAACTGGCTGAAAAAGGCAGTATTCAAATTGCTGCTGATTTATGTATTTCTGGTCTTCATGATCATAATAGGGCAGTAGAAACTTATCAAGAACAAAGAGGGTATGAGCAATATAATAACTACTCATACGAAAATGATTACCGTTCAAGTAATGAAGCAAATGAGTATCAAGAAGAAAGGGAAGAAGAAGAACAATTCCAGTACTTCCATCAACCAACTTCAAATCAAGAAACAAGTGAACAAGATAATCTTTACGGTAGTGATTGGATTCAATCCCTTGAGGAGGAAGATGAGCAAGAAGAACAAGACACATATCCAGGGCAACCTACTTACTTAGAGGTCTTTTCGCCTGAAGAAGTAGTTGAAGATCGCGTCGAAGCAGTTGAAAATGAAGCTGAACATTATTATGAGTTAGAAGAAAGTAATGAACAAAGTTTTGATCAAAATAATGAACAAAGTAATGAACAAAGTTTTGATCAAAGTTTTGAAGAGGAACAACAAGAAGAACATTCTAATGTTGAAATTATGGCCCAGTCGGAGCAATCAGAACAGTTGGAAGAACAGTCAGAAGCTCATGAGGTAGAAGAATATGAAGAAGTATTTAGGGGCTTTAATATTTCAACTGAGGCATTAGAGCCACAAGCAGTGGATAAAACCCCGAGCTTTTTAATGAATAATAATCAAGCAGAATCTAGTCAAAGTGAGAATGATACACAGGTATCTAACAATGTAAATAATACGTATAATGAGCGACCTAGTTTCTTGAATAATGATTTTAATGTACACAGTTATTTAAACAATTCATTAAATAGTAGACCTAGTTTCTTAGATAATGATTTTAGCACTTTGCAAAATGCTACTAACGAAAGCAATGCACAAAAAGAAATCGAAAAATATGAGGAACTATATAATCGATCTTTAGAGCAAAACTATCAACCGTATGTTAACCAACAATATCAGCAAGCACCATTTGCATATAATCAAAATCAGCAACAATTCTATCAAAATCCATTCCCTGCAGTAAATCAAGAGAATACTGTGGCGAATCCAAATGATGTTCGTCAAACACCACCTTATTATGCGGATTATTATCAAGCTCAAGTAGAGCAGCAAGAAGCACCACCTGAATTGCCAAAAGTAGAAATAAAAGCTGAATCAGTTGTAAATGAAGAAGTAAAAGAAGAAGTAAGCGAAGCAAGAAGCGTTAAAAGTGACAATCTACTTTCAAGTTTGTTTACTGGTGAAGGAAGAGAAGATTCTTATACTAAACTAAAATTATATTTAGCTCAAACTGGAGATACAATTGAATCCGTAGCTAAAAAATACAACCTACAAACACAGCAGTTAAATCGCGTTAATAACTTGAATGATGAATTTTTATCGGAAGGGCAAATCATTTATATTCCTGTATCTGCTATAAAACAATAACAATATGGTGAGAGCTTTGTATTAGTTAGCACACTTGTCTACTAATACAAGGCTTTTACGCATTTAGAAAGTGAGAGTGACGCATCTTGTATAGAAAACCAAAAGATGAAATAAGCGTCATTTTAGCACAGTATCACATTGTTCCAAATTATTTTGAAAAGGTCGGTAAGGTCGTTAAAATCTATACGAATCAAGGTGTATTTGCACTAAAAGAAGCTAATGTGAATCGAGTTTATAGAAATAATTTGATTGAAAATGTTCGTTCCCTGCAAGATAAAGGTTTTCGAAATGTTGTACCAATCTATCATACCCAGAGTGGAGATTATATTGTTGAATTTAATACGAAGCATTACTATTTAATGCCGTGGATTGAAAGTGTTGATGAAAAGTCAGATGAGAATTTACATTTTCAACGAATGTTTACTTCACTAGGTAAAATGCACAACAGTACACAAAAAGAGAAAAAGGTAGATAAAGATCAATTACAAACCCATTATGATACTTTAACAAAAAGGTGGAGTAAAGATAAAGAAGTATTGGAAAACTTCATTGAAGTTGCTGAAGGAAATTGGTATATGTCACCTTATGAACTAAGTTATTGTACGTATTTTCATAAAATATTAAGTGCACATCAATTTGCTAAGGGACAGTTAGAAGAATGGTTTAAAAAAATGAAGGAAACTGAAAATACTAGAGTTGTCATGAATCATGGAAATTTATCTATTTCTCACTTTCTTGTAAATAAGAGAGGTGAAGGTGTCTATATCAATCTAGAAAATGCACAAGAAACTACTCCAATTCAAGATTTAACTAACTATTACAAGAATTCTTTTAAAACATACCCTATACAGCAACCTGATCGTAATAATTGGCTTAAAATGTATGAAAAGAATTTTTCATTAAGAGAAGAGGAAAGAATGTTATTTTTAAGCTATATGGCATATCCAACTCAGTTTTCTTCCAAAATCTCTAAATATTTAAAGCGAAAAGGGGTTAATAATGAAAAAGACAATGTGAGAGATTTATTAAATGCATACTGGCATATGATTAATATTGAATATTTTGTCTCTAAAATACAAGAAGATATTGAAGCAGCGAAATCGATAGATGGTTTATGATTTTAGATTGCTTAATTAAGAGAAAAAAATTAAAAACATCTATCCAAAAAATGGATCACCGCATTAATATAAGCAGCATGGATAGATGTTTTTTAATTTAATTATTTTACATGTCGTTTAATTGCGTTTACTATACTTTTACGTACAAAATCCTTGTCTTTAATATGATCTTTTGAAAAAGAAATTCGAACATTATTTTCATCCGTACTAAAGAACTTAGCAAACTTACCTGTAGTTTCTTTTTGTTTTTGATTTAGCTGAAGAATTACGTCGACCGTTTTGTCAAAGCTTATATAGTTAACTTCAACCTCCTCTAATTTTCCGCGGAATTCACCGTTCATTGGGTAAAATTCAAATTCTTGAATAATTTTCCCATATTTCTTTTTGTTTTCACTATCTCTTAATACAAATCCTTCTTCTTGAAGTGCTTGGATTACCGTTTTTAATCCTATTGAAGGAACTACTTGAACGCCATCAGCATCGTATTGGTCAACGGCTTTTTCTATTTCTAAATGAGTTTTAATCCAAATATGGGATTTATGAAGTGATACCGGTGTATTTTCAGATAAGGTGAAAAAGAAAGGAATAACAACTTCTTCATTTGCATTAATTATTTGGTCAACTGATACGATAAATTTTTGTAAAGTACCATTTTTGTTTATAATTTTATCATTTGATTCAACTTGATATTCAGTCATTACATGTAAAAAGACGGAATCTAGTTCTTGTTTAACTCGACCACCTTTTATATATAACTCACCTTTTACTCGTTCACCAGCTTGATATTCTTTTTTTTCAAGCTTCGTATCGATTCTCGTTCCACCGATTCCGAGAACACGAGCTAATGTATTTTTAAATAAACCCATGAATATCCCCCTAAAATTATATCTACATACTATATAATTATCGCATAATTAAATAAGTACTAGTATACCAAAATGTTAAATAATCATTACAATTATTTTTCGTATTTTTTTTATGCATTAAAAAATGTGGTACTTTATTGACACATCTTGAATATTCTAGAAAGAAATTAGAAATAATGTTGACTAAGCTTAAGTAAATTTTGTAGACTATTACATATATTCATAATGAAATGCAATGATAGGGAAGAGTACAACGAACTAGTTCTTCAGAGAGGAAACCATTTGGTGGGAGGTTTCTAGAAAATAGAGTTGGAATGTCGCCCTTGAGCAGTGACTTCGAAAGCTTTTCGTGATTAGAAGTTACCGGATGATCCGTTATCTTTTTTAAGTGTGTCAGTTAAACACAAGTTTTTACTGACAAAAAAAGGTGGTACCGCGAATTCAACTCCATTCGTCCTTTTCAAGGATGAGTGGAGTTTTTTTATTTTTAAATAATTATTAGAGGAGATGAATCCGAATGGAAACAACAAAAAAATCATTACCAACAAAATATGATCCGAATTTAGTTGAAAAAGATCGTTACCAATTTTGGTTAGATGGGAAATTCTTTGAAGCACAAGTGGAATCAGAAAAGCCAAAATATACAATTGTAATTCCTCCACCAAACGTAACTGGAAAACTACATTTAGGTCATGCTTGGGATACAACATTACAAGATATCTTAACACGTACTAAACGAATGCAAGGTTATGACGTACTGTATTTACCAGGTATGGACCACGCTGGTATTGCTACACAAGCAAAGGTTGAAGCGAAATTAAGAGAAGAAGGCTTATCAAGATATGATCTGGGACGTGAAAAATTCCTAGAAAAAGCTTGGGAATGGAAGGAAGAATATGCTTCTCACATTCGTTCTCAATGGGAAAAAATCGGTTTAGGTTTAGATTACTCTCGCGAACGCTTCACATTAGATGAAGGTCTATCTGATGCAGTAAAAGAAGTATTCGTAAAGCTGTACAACAAAGGATTGATCTATCGTGGTGAATATATCATCAACTGGGATCCAGCAACTAAAACTGCCTTATCAGATATCGAAGTTATTTATAAGGATGTTCAAGGTGCATTCTACCATATGCAATATCCATTAACAGACGGAACTGGAAAAATTCAAATTGCAACTACTCGTCCTGAAACAATGCTTGGAGATACTGCAATTGCGGTTCACCCAGAAGACGAAAGATATAAATCAATGGTTGGTAAAACTGTTACTCTTCCGATCGTTAATCGTGAAATTCCAATTATTGCAGATGAATATGTTGATATGGAATTTGGTACTGGGGTTGTAAAAATTACTCCTGCCCATGATCCTAATGATTTTGAAGTTGGAAACCGTCATGACTTACCTCGCATTCTTGTAATGAATGAAGATGGTACGATGAATGAAAAAGCAGGAAAATACAATGGTATGGATCGCTTTGAATGCCGTAAGCAAATCGTTAAAGATTTACAAGAGATGGGTGTTCTTGTTGAAATCGAAGAACATATGCATTCTGTAGGTCATAGTGAACGTAGCGGAGCAGTTGTTGAGCCATATTTATCAACTCAATGGTTTGTTAAAATGCAACCACTAGCTGATGCTGCAGTTGCATTACAAAAATCTGACGATAGCGTAAAATTTGTACCAGATCGTTTTGAAAAAACGTATCTACGTTGGATGGAAAATATCCGTGACTGGTGTATTTCACGTCAATTATGGTGGGGACATCGTATTCCAGCTTGGTACCATAAAGAAACTGGTGAGATTTATGTAAATCAAGAGCCACCAGCTGATATAGAAAATTGGAATCAAGATAATGACGTTTTAGATACTTGGTTCAGTTCAGCATTATGGCCATTTTCAACTTTAGGTTGGCCAAATGAAGAAAGTAAGGATTTCCAAGCTTACTTCCCAACAAATGTATTAGTAACTGGTTATGATATTATTTTCTTCTGGGTATCTCGAATGATTTTCCAAGGAATTGAATTTACTGGTAAACGTCCATTTAACGATGTTTTAATTCATGGCTTAGTACGTGACGAGCAAGGCCGTAAAATGAGTAAATCACTTGGTAATGGTGTTGACCCAATGGATGTTGTTGAGAAATATGGAGCAGATTCGTTACGTTACTTCTTAACAACAGGTAGCTCACCAGGTCAAGATTTACGTTTCAGCATTGAGAAAGTTGAAGCTACTTGGAACTTTGTAAACAAAATTTGGAATGCTTCTCGTTTTGCTTTAATGAATATGGAAGGTTTCACATATGAAAATATTGATTTAACGAAGGAAAAATCTGTTGCTGATGAATGGATTTTAACTCGCTTAAATGAAACAATTGAAAGTGTAACAGCTTTAATCGATCGTTATGAATTTGGCGAAGTAGGCCGTGTACTTTATAACTTCATTTGGGACGATGTTTGTGACTGGTATATTGAAATGGCAAAGATTCCATTATATGGTGACAACGAAGATGCAAAAAATATGACTCGTTCGGTTCTTGCACACGTATTAGAAAGTACGATGAAGCTTTTACATCCGTTTATGCCATTCGTTACGGAAGAAATTTGGCAATCTCTACCTCATCAAGGGGAGTCTATTACTGTTTCTGCTTGGCCAACAGTTAAAGAGGAATTAACAAATAAAGAAGCTTCTGAAACAATGAAAATGTTAGTTGAGTTAATTCGTTCAGTTCGTAATATTCGTGCAGAAGTTAATACGCCAATGAGCAAAAAAGTTCAACTAATGATTTCTGCAAAGGATGAAACGATCGCAGCTTCATTAGAAGCAAACCGTTCATATATCGAGCGCTTCTGTAATCCAGATGAATTAACAATTTCTACTAACTTAACTGCACCAGAAAAATCAATGTCAGCAGTAATTAGTGGTGCTGAGCTTTATCTTCCTCTAGAAGGTTTAATTAATCTTGAAGAAGAGAAAAAACGTTTAGAGAAAGAATTAGAAAAATGGACTAGTGAAGTTGAGCGAGTTCAAAAGAAATTAAGTAATCAAGGGTTTGTGGCGAAAGCTCCTGCAGCAGTTATTGAAGAAGAGCGTCGTAAAGAAAAAGATTATCTTGAAAAACAAGAATCTGTAAGAGCTCGAATTGCAGAATTAAGTAAATAAGTAGTTCAAGCAGTCGTTCTAATTGACTGTAATAAAAGTAAGTATGATAAAAACGACGAATTGAGTTAAAGATTCGTCGTTTTTTACTATAAAGGTAGGGTTAAGATGGTTGATACATATGATGAAGCACTGAAATGGATGTATAACAGAACAAAGTTTGGTATTGTACCTGGCTTACAAAGAATGGAAGAAATGCTTGTTAGACTCGGAAATCCACAGCAAAGTGTCAAAGCAATTCATGTAGCGGGTACGAACGGTAAAGGCTCTACAATTTCTTTTCTTCAAAGTATTTTATTAGAAGCTGGTTATACTGTAGGAACTTTTACATCACCATATATAATAGATTATCGTGAGCAAATCATGTTTTGCGGTGAAATGATTAGTGAACAAGAATTTATTGAACTAGTAAACTGTATGATTCCAATTGTTGAAGAAGTTGAACAATTACCTTGTGGTGCTCCAACTGAATTTGAAATCATTACAACAATGGCTTTTTACTTTTTCGGTAAAATAAAAGAACATGACATCTTTTTAGTAGAGGCAGGTTTAGGTGGATTAGAGGATTGCACGAATGTAATGATCCCTCTAATTAGTATTATTACGAGTATTGGCCATGATCATCAACAAATTCTTGGTGAAACAATAGAAGATATTACGAAACATAAGGCAGGAATTATTAAAAAGAGAATTCCAATTGTTACAGCAGAATTAAAAGAAAAAGCTTTAACGATTATTCAAAATGCCGCAATCAACAATGAAGCTGAGTATTTTGAATATGGTAAGCATTTTTTTGCTTCTCCATTGAAAGATTCACTTTATGAAAAATTTAATTATAAAGGACTTGAAAGGCTGATTGAAAATATTGAGTTATCAATGCTTGGACACCATCAAATTAGGAATGCTGCTTGCGCCATCTGTGTAGTTCAATTATTACAAAATAAATATGGAATGAAGTTTAGTGAAGATCATATCAAAAGGGGATTAAAAATAGCTCAAAAAGCAGGTAGATTAGAACTAATAGCTTTTAATCCTGTCATTTATATTGATGGTGCACATAATGTTGAAGGAATAAAAAGTTTAGTGGAGACGATGAATAATCGTTTTTATAATAAGAAAATAAAAATTCTCTTCTCCGCATTAAAAGATAAAAATGTTGAAGAGATGGTAAAAGGATTACAGGAAATAACTAATAATATTTTAATGACAACTTTTGATTTTCCAAGAGCGATGAATAAAGATGAATTAATTTCGAATGCAAATAAACTTAATATTAAATATGAAAGTGATTTATTTAATGCAATAGATGAGAATATAAAGGATATTCAGGAAAACGAAATATTATTAATTACCGGTTCACTATATTTTATCTCAGTAGTAAGAAAATATTTGCTAAAAAAATTCGCTTAGCCGATTAAAATTAATGATGCTACATTTCTTTTATTAGTTGCTGATCTTTTAATAAATTAATTAGCCTATTCGATTCTAAGCTTGAGAATTACAAAAAATGCTGGAAGAAATAAAGTGGCAATATATAGAAAATAACCACTGGGAATACTACGGTGGTTATTTATTTATGTATGGGCAAGTTTTGTAATTTTTTGTTGCACGATACCTGTATGTCCTCGACAAATGTCGGCGTGTTTTTCTGGAATTATATGTTAGTATTTTTTTACGTTTTAAAATAAAGTAGTAGGAGGATTCATATGGACAAGTCCTCAAAGATCTCAATTAAAATTAATGGCGAGGAAAAAGCGTTTGAAGAAGGTGCCGTGACTTCTCACGAACAGGAAAAGAAGGACGAGGAATTTGGTTGGGTTTTACCTACTCCAGACGGGTTAGGAAAAAAAGTAATCGTTTTAGATGATGTTAAAAAAAAGAAAAAGATTAAGCCAGTGCAAAAAATAAAGGAGAAAAAGAAGATTACTTTTTTCACAAAGAAGTCACCTTCAAAAAGTATTATTATTTCAATTATAGGTGCAAGTTTAATAGGGCTATGCTTTGGATTTGTATTTTTAGGGATATTTAAACAATCAAAGCCAGATGCGCTGAGCCCAACTAAAAATAGTGTATCGGTTTCTGGTACAACAACTACTCAAGTACAAATGAAGATTCTAGCAGTGAAATTTGATTTAGCACAAGTTGGAATGTATAAAAGTATCGAGTCAGCAAAGAAAAATGTAAAAGAAGTATCTACAAATGGCTTAACCCCAGTCATTTATGAAAAAAATGATAATTATTTTGTCGTTATTGCTCTGAGTGGGAAAGATAGCACGTTTTTAACAGATGAAGTTAAGAAAAAATTAAAAAGTACTTATTTAAAAGAAGAAACAGTTGGTGGGCAAGAATACAAAGGTCCAAAACAATCAGTAGATATGTACAAAGCCGAAGTCGAAACATTTAATTTTATGCTATCTTATTTAACAGATCAAAACTTTAATAATGAGAAACAACTTGAACAAATAAGTTCAACAATACTAATCTTGAGCAACCAAAAAGACTATATTAAAAATAAACAATTACTAAAGGGGCTTAAGCATTTACAAAACATCGAAAAAATTATGTCCTCAAGTAGTAAACAAAATCTAACAAAGGTAACCCAATCGGTCCAATATGATTTACTATCCTTATTTAAAATATTAAAAGAACAAAAAAATACACTAACAAATTAAATTTTGTTAGTGTATTTTTTATTACAAATCGAATGAAAGAAATTAATATTTATCATAAAGAATGTCTTATTGTAATTTAGATCTATTAAAATTTTAAGCAAATTTTAACCTGAAAAGACTAGATTTAGACATAAAATATTTAAAAATGAAATTTTATTATTAGGGTATTTTAATACTTAACAAAACTTTCATTTTTATTACATTTTAATAACGAATAGGCAACGAAAAGTGTTTTTTATTAATTTGTGTTATAGTGATTATCTGGGTAGGATAGTCATGTATCCTTCCTTTAAATAAAATAATTAGGTGAATAAAATGAAAAAACTTATATTAGCCTCTGCATCTCCTCGAAGAAAAGAACTACTTAGCATGTTAAATATCCCTTTTATCATTGAAACTAGTGATGTTGAAGAAGTAATGGAGCAGAACTTGCAGTCTTCTGAGATTGTAATGAAATTGGCGGAAGAAAAAGCAATAGATGTGTCCAATAAAAATCCAAATGCAGTAGTAATCGGTGCTGATACAATCGTTACTTATAATGATAAAAAACTAGGTAAACCTACCTCAAAAGAAGATGCATTTGCCATGTTAAAAATGCTATCTGGAAAAACACATGAGGTTTATACTGGAGTTTCAATTATTAATAACGGTGAACGTAGTAGCTTTTATGAATGTACTAAAATTACCTTTAGTGAACTAAGTGATCAAGAAATAATTGACTATATCAATACGAATGAACCAATGGATAAAGCAGGTTCTTACGGTATTCAAGGATATGGCGGTACATTTGTAGAGAAAATTGAGGGTGACTACTATTCTGTAGTTGGACTTCCGATCAATAAAGTTAAGAGAAAACTAAATGAACTAAATTTTTAACTTTTGATTTGAGGTGGTACTTTGTCAAATTCGCTTCTCATTAAAGATTTTCCAAAAGATGAAAGACCTAGAGAGCGATTGTTAAAATTTGGTCCCAGTAGTTTGACTAATCAGGAACTACTTGCGATCTTATTAAGAACTGGGACAAAAAATGAATCGGTTTTAAAAGTTTCAAATGAACTTTTATTGAAATTTGATGGACTAAGATTATTAATGAACGCGTCTGTTGAAGAAATATCAAATATTAAAGGTATTGGTGAAGCAAAAGCCGTACAGTTATTTGCTGCCTTTGAATTAGGAAAAAGGATTAACCGGCTTCAATATGACAAAAGATTTAGTATTAAAAGTCCAGATGATTGTGCTAAATTTATGATGGATGAAATGCGATTTCTTGAACAAGAGCATTTTGTATGTTTATACTTAAATACGAAAAATCAAGTTATTGCCCGCGAAACTATTTTTAAAGGTAGTTTAAATGCTTCGATCGTCCATCCACGTGAAGTTTTTAAAGAAGCTTTTCGAAGATCTGCAAGCTCGATTATCTGTTTACACAATCATCCAAGTGGGGATCCAACTCCGAGTCGAGAAGATATCGAAGTTACAAAACGATTAGTTGAATGTGGAAAAATAATTGGAATTGAATTACTAGACCATATCATAATTGGTGAACATAAGTATGTCAGTTTAAAAGAAAAAGGTTACGTTTAAGGGTGTTCATTATTAGCTAATTGTTTTATAATGTAAGTTATGGATAAAAACCTGTTATTTACTAACGATAAGAGAATATAGAATAGATATATTAAATTTGAATATTAGTTGTACGTTTTAGAAAGGAAGATACATATGTTTGGATTAGGTGGATTTACTCGAGATTTAGGAATAGACTTAGGTACTGCGAATACTTTAGTTTTTGTAAAAGGAAAAGGAATTGTAGTTAGAGAACCTTCTGTTGTTGCTTTAAAAACAGATACGAAACAAATTGTTGCTGTAGGGAACCAAGCAAAGCTTATGATTGGTCGTACTCCGGGGAATGTTGTTGCAACTAGACCAATGAAAGATGGAGTTATTGCTGACTTTGAAACAACAGCAACAATGATGAAACACTATATTGATCAAGCTCAAAAGAGTAACGGATTTTTCTCACGTAAACCTTATGTAATGGTATGTGTGCCATCAGGCATTACTGCTGTTGAAAAAAGAGCTGTTATTGATGCAACAAGACAAGCGGGTGCACGTGATGCTTTCTTAATTGAAGAACCTTTTGCCGCAGCTATTGGTGCTAATTTACCGGTTATGGAGCCAACTGGAAGTATGGTTGTTGATATTGGTGGAGGAACAACTGAAGTAGCTATTATCTCTCTAGGTGGAATTGTTACTAGCCAATCAATTCGTACTGCTGGTGATGATATGGACGAAGCGATTATTCAATATATTAAAAAGAACTATAATTTATCTATTGGTGAACGTACTGCCGAACAGTTAAAACTTGAAATTGGTTCAGCTATTAAAACTGAATCAGATGAACAAATGGATATTCGTGGACGTGATTTAATTTCAGGTTTACCTAAAACAATTACAATTCACGGAGAAGAAATTGCAGCTGCATTAAGTGATACAGTTGCCGCAATCGTTGAATCTGTAAAAAATACTTTAGAGAAAACACCACCTGAATTAGCAGCGGATATTATTGATCGTGGAATCGTTCTTACTGGCGGTGGAGCACTTCTTCGTAATATTGACAAAGTAATTGCTGAAGAAACAAATATGCCTGTAATTGTTGCGGAAGACCCTCTTGACTGTGTTGCAATGGGAACAGGTAAAGCATTAGATAATATCGATATTTTCAAAAAGAATTATTCTTCTTCAGGATCTTCATATCGATAAAATTGCTTTGTCATATAAAAATTTGTCTAGTGATCTAAATAGTTGAACTACTATATTAGTTCTTTAATAAGAAGATTAGTTAAAAATAGGTAATCCTCACTACGTTTAGTGAGGATTACATTCATGAAATCGTTAGAACAAAAAGTTGAATTGTTATAAGAGGGTGTAAGAATGCCACATTTTTTTCAAAATAAACGTTTAATGATTGTCTTAGCTGCTATTATCTTACTAGTGGCACTTCTAGGTTATTCTTTAAGAAGTAATAGAAACCTTTCAATTCCTGAGCAGTTTATTAAAGATACAGTAAGTTTGACTGAAAAAGTATTTAATAAGCCCGCACAACTTATTGCGGGTTTATTTAATAATATAGCGGACTTAAAAGATACATATGATGAAAATCAAGTTTTAAAAAGTAAGCTCGATAAATATGTTGAATTATCTGTACGTGAGAAAGCATTAGAAAAAGAAAACAAAGAATTAAAAGACATGATTGGAATCACAAAAAGCTTAAGTGATTATGATACATTTCAAGCTACAGTTACTATAAGAGATCCAGATAAATGGCAACAAATCATTACCATTGATAAAGGATCGCTAAGTGGAATTGAAAAAGAAATGGCAGTAATCACTTCTAAAGGCTTAATTGGTAAAGTTAAAAATGTTTCTAAATTTTCATCAACTGTACAATTATTAAGTTCTTCAGATCGAACCAATCGAATTTCTGCTAAAATTCAGCAAAAAGGTGATACGGTTTTTGGTTTGATAGAAGGTTTTGATGTTGAGAAACAAGCTTTATTATTTAAACGAATTCCATCAAATGCAAAAGTAAAAAAAGGACAAACAGTTGTGACTTCGGGTCTTGGCGGTGTTTTTCCAGCTAATCTAGTAATAGGAAAAGTTGAGGAAGTTGTTCCTGATGAACATGGACTAACACAAACAGCTTATATTAAGCCACAAGCAGATTTTAATGACATAAATCATGTATTAGCTGTTAAGCGTTCAATTGATCAGCCTCAGAAAGGAGAGTAATTTGTAAATGAGTAAGTATGGTTTACCTCTCCTTTTAACAATTCTGTTTATTTTAGAAAATATTTATGTATCAACTGTATCGCCAAACATTCTAGGACATAATGCGATAGTTGTTCCACATTTTTTATTTTTTGGCTTATTATTTATTACACTATATTACAATCCGAAGAGGGCGCTTATTTATAGTGTTATTTTTGGGCTCATTTATGATATTGTTTATACAGAGATTATAGGTATCTATTTAGCTGCATTTCCGTTATTTGTCTTTTTAATAAGTCAAGCAATTAAAATACTTTACGCGAATTTATTCGTTCGAAGTATTCTTGTTTTAATATGGACAGCAGCTTTAGAATATTTAGTATACGGCTTAAATGCGTTATTCGGATATACTAATATGAATAATACATACTTTTTGAATCATCGATTATTTCCGACACTATTACTGAATGCACTATTTATCTTAATTTTTGCATATCCTTTCTCATCATTATTAAGAACGATTCGTGAAAATAATGAGGAAAAATAAAGGATTTTTCGGGTGCATGTCGAATTATACAATCGGGGTGAACACTTATCATGGAACAGAGGCAACAATATGTTACAATAAAAGGAACGAAAGATGGTCTAACACTGCACCTCGATGATACATGTTCTTTTCAAATTCTAGTAGATGAAATTGAAGAAAGACTGTCTACCCACTTGTTTGAGAGCAATGATCGTCCCTTACTTGCAGTTCGATTAAAAATAGGAAATCGTTTTTTAACTCCTGAACAAGATGAAATTATTCGTTCAATTGTTCGTAAAAAGAATAATCTTGTGGTTGAAGCAATCGAAAGTAATGTGATTTCCAAGCAAGATGCTATTGAATGGATGAAAAGGGAGGAAATTGTACCTATTTGTAGAATGGTAAGATCCGGTCAGATTCTCCAAGTGAAAGGTGATTTACTGTTAATCGGTGATGTTAACCCAGGTGGAACTGTTATTGCGGGTGGAAATATCTTTATTATGGGTGCACTAAGAGGTACTGCTCATGCCGGTTTTAATGGTAATAAGGAGGCAGTTATTGCGGCATCGATAATGAGACCAATGCAGTTGAGAATTTGCAGCATAATGAACAGAGCACCGGATCATTATGGTGATGAAGGCAATGAGATGGAATGCGCGTATATAAACGAAGACAGCCAAATCATTGTCGATCGCATACAATTTCTGACTCATCTTAGACCTAGTTTGACAAGGTTAGAAAGGGGCATGATGTAACTGTGGGAGAGGCTATAGTAATTACATCTGGTAAAGGTGGAGTTGGTAAAACAACTACATCAGCAAATTTAGGAACAGCATTAGCGATGTTTGGAAAAAAAGTGTGTTTAATTGACACTGATATCGGCCTACGTAACTTAGACGTTGTCATGGGATTGGAAAATCGCATCGTCTATGATTTAGTGGACGTTGTTGAAGGTCGCTGTAAAACGCACCAGGCACTAATAAAGGATAAGCGATTTGAATGCTTATATTTATTACCTGCTGCACAAACAAGCGATAAAACTGCTGTTTCTCCTGAACAAATGAGAGAGCTTGTAGATGAATTAAAAAAAGACTATGATTATATATTAATAGACTGCCCTGCTGGTATTGAGCAAGGATATAAAAATGCAGTAGCAGGTGCAGATAAAGCGATCGTTGTCACAACTCCTGAAGTTTCTTCAATTCGTGATGCAGATCGAATTATTGGATTATTAGATCAAGAGGATATTGAACCTCCTAAACTAGTAATCAATCGTATTAGAGGTCATATGATGGAAAATAGAGACAGCTTAGATGTAGATGAAATTACGTCGATGTTAGCTGTAGATTTAATTGGAATTGTCCAAGATGATGAAAACGTTATTAAGGCAACTAATAGTGGTGAACCTGTAGCGATGAATCCAAATTCCAAAGCTTCTATTGCATATAGAAATATTGCAAGAAGAGTGCTAGGAGAATCTGTACCACTACAATCATTAGAAACTGAAAAGAGTATTTTCTTTAAAGTGAAAAAATTATTTGGTATCCGATAACACTTCGTAAAAAACGAAGTGTTTTTTCTTTGCCGAATTTTTCAAATGTCCTCTTTCATCAATTCCATAATCCAGCTTAATAGCTTTGTCCACTTTTAAAATTATCTACTCATAAGTTGTCCTACCGAATCATATAAATTAATTAACTAGTTTGCGAGGAGAGGTGACACTTTGAGTAAGCGCGTAGATGAAATAAGAAAGCGAATCGCTAAACGGCGTGAACAAGAAGAAAAATGGGGTAATCCGAATCAATTAATGAGCAAATTTCCGGTAAAAGAAGTGCAAAATACTGAGGGCGGATACACTTATACTTATGATGACTTGGTTGAAGAGCAAGGTAATAAAATGATGAATAACTCTAACTTTATATTTAGAAGTTTATTATGCGCGATTATTGTACTAGCTTTGGCTATCATCTTAAAAAGTAACTCACCTATTGCAACTCAAGTTCGGCATGGACTATCACTAGTTTATGAAAATGAATTTCAATTTGCTTCATTACAGAAATGGTATGAAGATCGGTTTGGAAGCCCTCTTGCTTTTTTACCGCAATTAAACGATCAAAAAGAGAATGTTGGAAATGATATTTATGCTGTTCCTGCTAGCGGTAAAGTACTTCAAAGTTTTAAAACGGACGGTCAAGGGATATTGATCCAAACTGAAGCTAATCAAAAAGTAGAGTCAATCAAAAAAGGACGTGTACTTTTTGTAGGAAAGAAAGATGATTTAGGAAATACGGTTATTATTCAACACGCTGATGGTTCAGAATCTTGGTACGGAAAATTAGGAACAACTAATGTAAAAGTTTATGACGAAGTGGATAGTAAAAAGGTGATCGGAACAGTATCACCTAGTGATGATGGGAATCTTGGTACTTATTATTTTGCAATAAAAATGGGGGAAAAATTTATTGATCCGAAACAGGTGATCTCATTTGAATAAATGGTTAAGTCTTCCTTCCAAAATATCTGTTCATCCACTCTATTTATTAATTGCTTGTATTGGTATTTTGACAGCTAATTTTTGGTCGGTACTATTTGTATCCATTATTATTTTCTGCCACGAATTAGGTCACGCCATTGCAGCTACTTCATTTAATTGGAGAATCAATAAAATTACGCTACTTCCGTTTGGGGGAGTTGTAGATCTTGATGAACATGGAAATCGTCCAATTTATGAGGAGTTTATTGTGACAATCTCTGGTCCTATTCAACATTTAACTTTATATCTAATTGCTAACTTCCTATTTAAAATGAATTTAATGCCTGAAAACCTTTATACGCTTTTTATCAATTACAATATTAGTATTCTTTGTTTTAACTTATTACCAATTTGGCCTCTAGACGGTGGCAAATTTATCTATCAGTTATTTTCTTTGATTTTTCCGTTCGTTAGGGCTCATATATATAGCTTGTACACATCATTTGGATTTTTAGCATTATCCTCTATACTTACGATCATCATTCAGCCTATGAATATTACAATTTGGGTTTGTTTATTATTTTTAGTCGTTTCATTATGGGGAGAATGGAAAAATAGGCATTTCGTTGTTATCCGATTTTTAATGGAACGTTTTTATGGAGACAAACAATATATTCAGAAAATCAAATCAATTTCCTTGAATAAAGAAACAAAATTATTTCAAGTTTTTTCTAACTTTCAAAAAGGATACAAATACAACGTTGTCTTTTCTCTTGATAAAAAAAATCAACAAATGTTAGATGAAAATGAATTATTACATGCTTACTTTACTGAGAAGAAAGCAACTTATTCGCTTGAAGAACTAATTAGTTAGATTTTATGTTAAATTTTTTCTATAAACTCAAGGTGGATTAATAATTAAATGAGTTAGTCAAATAACAATTAGCTTTAATTGTTAGAGTTAAAATTTTATACAAAAAAAGATGGTCTTTAGTTGAGACCATCTTTTCAGAGTGTTGAAATAAATTGTTATCAATATCGAAAAATTGGAACACTATATGAATTTAAAGGAAAAATAGTATTTTTATTATTTTTATCATCTTATTGATAAACCAGTGCTATTTGTTGGAATATAAATGTTTTAACTAACTGTCAAAAATAAAAATATCTTCTTTTTTACAATCAATATTTTAAAGATGTGTAAGTATCATCATTAGTTTCATTTTGATATTAATGAATAATGGTAATTCATTCTTTAATTGACTATTCTGTTGTTTTTAAGATTATTATTTTTCATAAAGAAAATGATTGGAACGAAAGGGTGCCGGGCTCCTATGGGAGATGCGGGAAGGCTGAGACCCAGCAAGGCAACGCCGAGGAGGCAAAGAATCTCGCCCCATGGAAAGCGAGCAACCTGTAGTGGAAATCTGAGACACATCTTATTTTCAATGATTAGATATTCCAATATTTCAATTGACAAATTCTTTTTTCACCAGCATTAAAAAATGGTCTCAAGTGGGGGACCATTTTTTAATTTCTATACATACCACGATGAGTCTTTTGGGATATAGTCATAGTAATACAATATAGAAGGGATTCTCTTTTGAATTTTTATATCGTTTGAAACTCGTCTGCCCCATTCATCGTCTTCTCCAAAACTGATATTGAGAAATTTATGTGCCAAGGCAATCTTTTTTGAATAGCACATTAAATGATTTGGTTTTCGATAGTAATAATTTTCATCTTCCCCATGTGCAAACTCTTTCCCATATTTACAAACTTTGGAGTATTGGTTATTAAAATTTACTAAAACGTCAAATACAATACAGTCAACATTAGGCGTTTCATTGATTGTTTTGCACAATAATTCGATGTAATTTGGTTCTATTCGATCGTCATCATCTATAAATACTACATAATCTCCTTTTGCTTGTTCAATGAGTACATTCCTTTTTTCACCGATGCTTCTTTTTTTATTTTCCAAAAGGACTAATATTTCAACAGGATATGGCTTACTTTGTTTATCTAATTCATTCATAATTTTATTTAAATATCCCATTCTTTCGGGGACGCTTGGAATAAGAATTGATAGAATGATATCCATTTAATCGCTCCAATCTCAATCAGGATTCAGTAAAAGAAAGGGTGATACACGAAAAGAAAATAGGGGGAGTAACGTTTCTTTAAAGAAGAATAGAATAGAAATCTAAATATAATATTCAAATTTTACTATTCATGTGAGTAGACTAACTAATTAGATTATGATAACTAGCTTTTTTCTATTTAAATGAATAAAATGATAGGTACTATACATAGTTAGGAAGATGAATTTGAAGAAAGTTATTATGAATGTCAAACATTCAGAGAAAAGAATTGCTGTAATCGAAAATGACCAGCTAGTTGAATGGTTTTCTTCGGCAGACAAAAATACATATGTGGGAAATATATATGTCGGACAAATCCAAGAAGTGATGCCTAAATTGAATGCGATTTTTGTAAATATTGGTTTAACTAAAAATGGCTTCATGAGATTGGAAGATACAATCGAGGGTAAAGAATCTGAAATGAATCAAGAGGAATTAATAAGAAAAAAGTTCCAAAAAGGACAATATATTTTGGTTCAAGTCATAAAGGATGCTTTTGATGAGAAAGGTCCAAAGTTAACAAATAATCTTGAGTTCTCAGGTGATTATGTAGTCTATTTTCCTCTTACAAAACAAGTTGCAGTATCAAATAAAATAAAAAGAGAATCAAAACGAAATAAATTATACTCATTAGGTCGAGATTACACTAATGGTAATGAGGGGGTAATCTTCAGATCTTCATGTGAAAATGCAAAATCAGATGAGATTTTAAATGAGTTAAAAGGCTTTCAAGCATTTTATGAGTCATTAAAAAACCAAAGTTTAAAGAAGATTACTTGTGTATGGGAAACGAATTCCTTATTTACTAAGTTTTTTAAATTGCATCCTAAAGATACAATTAGTGAGTTAATCATAGATGATTTAGCTGCTTATAAAAATTATTTGCCTTTAGATCTACAAATAACTAGTTATAGAGGAAATGAAAATATCTTTGTGGCGTATAAAATTGAAGAACAAATAGAGAAATCTTTTAAACAAATTGTATGGTTAAAAAATGGTTCATTTTTATTAATCGAGCAAACTGAAGCTATGACAGTTATCGATGTAAATACAGGGAAATTTAGCGGGAAAAATAACCGTGAGGAAACTGTTTATCATACAAATCAATTAGCTGCAATTGAGATTGTCCGCCAATTAAGACTTCGTGATATTGGAGGAATGATTATTATTGATTTCATAAATATGAAGTCCATTGAACAGCAAAAAAGTATAGGAGATCTATTAAAGGAAACATTTAAAAATGACAGAGCTTATACAAAGCTTTTTGGATTTTCAGACCTTGGTTTATTTGAACTTACACGAAAAAGAACAGCTCATTCACATATCGAAGCAACACATCAAAAGTGCCCCGAGTGTAATGGTAGTGGACTTGTAAAAAACACAGTTCAGACAGTTTTTGAGCTTGAAAGAGCACTTTGGGAACTTTCTGCAAGTAATGATATTGAGGCTTTACTTATTGAATGTAGTGAAGATGTTGCAAAAGCATTTAATGGAGATCAAAATAAACATGTACAAAGATTAGAAAAAGCGATGTTTATAAAAATTTGTATAAAAATAAGACCTTCAAAATCACCATTTTATAATATTGTTAGAACTGGTACGACGAAGGAAATAACAAGCTATTTAGAAACAATGATTAACTGAAGTAGTTGTTGACATTCGACATGGGTCGTGTTAACATCATAATGTTATTGTTTGTAGCGCACCCGTGCTACAACCGCACATAGTAGGTATTAAATTGCTATTCTTAGCATGCCTATTTATGGCGAGTCTTAGACTATTGAGGAGGTGCAATTATGTACGCAATTATTGAAACTGGTGGTAAACAAATCAAAGTTGAAGAAGGTCAAGCAATCTACATCGAAAAACTTGATACTAACGCAGGTGAAACTGTAACATTCGACAAAGTTTTATTCGTAGGTGGCGAAAACATCAAAGTTGGTAGCCCAACTGTTGAAGGAGCTACTGTAACTGCAAAAGTTGAAAAGAACGGTAAAGCTAAAAAGATTCTTGTATTCAAATACAAATCTAAAAAGAACTACCGTCGTAAGCAAGGTCATCGTCAACCTTACACTAAAGTTGTTATCGAAAAAATCAACGCTTAATTTAAAGCAATGACTAAAATAACAATTGAACGTTTAAAAGATGGACGTATAAGTTCCTTTAAAATAAGTGGACATGCATTTTTTTCTGATGCTGGTACTGACATTGTTTGTGCCGGTATATCAGCAGTTTCAATAGGAACTGTAAATGCTTTGGAAGCAATTTGCCGTATAGATTCCGAATTAAATACAGTAATCGATGAAAAGAAAGCTTTCTTGAAGTATCAATTACCGATTAATTTAAATGAAGATAATATGCAAAAAGCGCAACTTATCCTTGAAGCGATGATCGTATCTTTACAAACTATCGCTGCAAGTTACGGTGACTATGTCACTATAAACGAGTAAAACAGGAGGTGTAACCATGTTAAAATTAAATCTTCAGTTATTTGCTTCTAAAAAGGGAGTAGGTTCTACAAAAAACGGTCGTGACTCAATGTCAAAACGTCTTGGCGCTAAACGTGCTGATGGACAATTCGTAACTGGTGGTTCAATTCTTTACCGTCAACGCGGCACTAAGATCTATCCAGGTGTAAACGTTGGTCGTGGTGGAGATGACACATTATTTGCGAAGGTTGATGGCGTAGTTAAATTCGAACGTTTAGGCCGTGACCGCAAACAAGTAAGTGTATACCCTGTAGCTCAAGAAGCTTAAGAAACTAACTTAGAAACTCTAACCTTTTAGGTTAGAGTTTTTCTGTACTTAAGACATTTTATTTATAATAAATGCTGATCAACATATAAAAAATTGTTGGTATAGTAACCTCTCAAACAATATGCTCCAAAGACTCGGCATTTTACAAGCTACACCTAGTTTGAGATTTACAAAATGATCAATCAAAATGCCGAGTCTAACTATTTTATTACCTTCATAAATACCAAAAATGTAAACCTATAGGAGAATACAATGCAAGAGAAATGGGACGTTCTAGAGGTATTAAGACATTCACGTCATGATTGGTTAAATCGAATTCAATTAATAAAAGGATACATGGCCACAGGTCAATCTGACCAGTTAGAAGAAACGATTACGAAAATTGTTGCTGATTCTTTGAATGAAGCTAAAATTTGTTCGTTACAAATTCCAGCGTTTGCAGAATTTATCATTACTTATAACTGGAAGCCTCGTACAATTGTACTAGATTATGAAATTTTAGGAGAACCATGTTCACTTAAAAATTTAGACGAAGTGATGACAGTATGGATTCAAAATTTTTTAGAAAAACTAGAATCTTGGGTACATATTTATGAGGAAAATTTTGTTAGTTTAACAATTGAAATAAATGATAAAACAGTTAGTTTCTTTTTTGACTTCAGAGGTAAACTAACAAAGAAAGAAGATATGTTGAAGTGGATTGTTTCATCATCAAATGACAATTCAAAAATTAGAATGATGTCTTATTTTTGTGAGACAGAAGAGTGCAGTATCGAATTTAAAATGGAAAAATAAAAGAGTGGTGGATTTATGTTTATTGATCAAGTCAAGATATATGTAAAAGGTGGAGACGGTGGAAACGGTATGGTAGCCTTCCGTCGTGAAAAATATGTTCCAAAAGGTGGCCCTGCTGGTGGAGACGGTGGTAAGGGAGCTAATGTTGTATTTCAAGTAGATGAAGGCTTAAGAACATTAATGGATTTCCGTTATAAACGTCATTTTAAAGCAGATCGTGGACAACATGGTATGTCTAAAAATCAACATGGTAAAAATGCTGAAGATATGATTGTAAAAGTACCACCTGGGACGATTGTAACAGATGCTGATACAGGTGAATTAATAGCTGACCTTACAATGGATGGTCAAACAGCCATTATTGCAAGAGGTGGCCGTGGAGGCCGTGGAAATAGTCGATTTGCAACACCTGCAAATCCGGCTCCAGAAATAGCTGAAAATGGTGAGCCAGGTAAAGAAAGAAACATTAAACTAGAACTTAAAGTTTTAGCTGATGTTGGATTAGTTGGTTTCCCAAGTGTTGGTAAATCAACCTTACTATCTGTTGTAAGTTCTGCTAGACCAAAAATCGCTGAATATCATTTTACAACAATTGTTCCTAATTTAGGTGTTGTAGAAACTGAAGATAATCGTAGTTTTGTGATGGCAGATTTACCAGGGCTAATTGAAGGAGCACATCAAGGTGTCGGACTAGGACATCAATTCCTACGTCATATCGAAAGAACACGTGTAATTGTTCATGTAATTGACATGTCAGGTCTTGAAGGCAGAGACCCATATGAAGATTACTTAACAATTAATCAAGAGCTAAAAGAATATAATTTACGTTTAACTGAGCGACCTCAAGTAGTCGTTGCAAATAAAATGGATATTCCAGAAGCTGAAGAAAACTTAATTAAATTTAAAGAACAAGTTGGAGATGAAGTTCAAATTTTCCCAATTTCTGCGGTAACACGTCAAGGTTTACGTGATTTATTATTTACCGTTGCAGATTTAGTTGAATCAACTCCAGAATTCCCACTTCATGATGAAGAAGAAGACAAACCATTACGAGTATTATATAAATATCAAAAAGAAGAACCTACTTTTGAAATTACTCGTGAAAGTGATGGAACGTTTGTCGTTAAAGGGGAAGAGCTTGAAAAACTATTCAAAATGACTAACTTTGAACGTGAAGAGTCAATTCGTCGATTTGCACGTCAAATGCGTGGAATGGGGATCGACGAGGCACTTCGTCAACGCGGTGCGAAAAACGGAGATATCGTTAAAATTTCTGAATACGAATTCGAATTTATCGATTAATAATGAGTATATAAAAGAGGGTGGTTTTAGGGGCTGTTGACAAATTAAATAGGAATTTGTAAACCTGTGTAGAAATTAATCTATACAGGTTTTTTTATTGGAGGAATTCTTATGATGGGTCGAAAAGAAGATAGTCAAAATAAATTAGAGTTTATTGATTTAAATGATTTTGTACCTAGTAACCATATTTTACGTCAAATTAAAGAAAAGATAGATTTCACTTTTATCTATGAGAAAATGGAAAAGTATTATTCAAAATTAGGAAGAAAATCTTTGGATCCTGTCCTTTTATATAAAATGTTATTAATTGGCTACCTATTTAATATCGAGTCAGAGCGTGAACTTGAACAGGAAGTCATTTTAAATATCGGTTATCGCTGGTTTTTAGGTTTAGACCTATCTGATCCCGTGCCAGACCATTCAACATTTAGCCAAAATAGACGAAGAAGATTTAAAGATAGTACAGTATTTCAGGATATTTTTGACCACATTATTAGACTTTGTATTGAAAAAGGATTCGTTACTGGAGATGTGATTGTGACAGATTCGACGCATATAAAAGCTAGTGCGGCAAAAGAGAAAGTTCAACAAGTGGCTGTAGAAAAATCACCTTCACAATACTTAAATACCCTTGAAGAAGAAGCAAAAAAAATTGAAGCAGAACAAGAAAAAAAAGAATAGACTCTGGAAAGAATAAGAGAGGAAGAAAACCAAAGGGACCTTCTTTAAGTACAACCTCAATTGTTCGAACAGATTCTGATTCAGGAGTGTTAAATCGTCCTGGAAAACCTTCAGGACCTCACTTGTAGAAAGATAAAATGTCATCCAAGAAAAGTTTGAGTTAGATATAAAAAATGTCGGAGCAGATCGCGGGTACGATACAGCTCCTATTCATCATGGCTTAAAGAAACTAGAAATTACGGGTTATATTAGCCCAATCAAAAGTGGAACAGCTTTTAACACTATGTCTTATCGAGAATTTAGATATAGCAATGAAACAGACAGATATATTTGTCCAAACAATAAAGAACTTTCGTTTACTCATTTAAAGAAAAGTAAAGGACAATTTACTAAAGTCTATTCAGCAAAAACGAATGAGTGTAAAATCTGCCCATTTCGAGAAAAATGCTTCGGTAAAACTTCAAGCAAGAGAACCATTGAAAGACCAATCGCACATGAATTAACTGAAGCAAATCTAAAGAGAACAAAGACAGAAAAATATAGACAAGTTCAAAAACAAAGACGAGTTTGGTGTGAAGGTACTTTTGGGACGATGAAAACAAAACATAATTTATATAAAACTTATAAAAGGGGCATTCAAAAAATTCTTGAACAATGCCTCTTTTCAGCGATGGCTATAAATTTAAAAAGGATGGTAAAAGCAATAAATTAAGCTAGATGATGTGAATAGAACAAGTTAAAACACAATTTATTAACCTAAAAAACAAAAAGGGAAAGGAGTTAAATCTCCTTTCCCTTTTTGTCAACAGCCCCTTTAGGCACCCTCTTTTTATTTATTCAAAATTAAATCCTGACTTTAGCTCAAAAAGAAATTTAACTTTACTTATGGCTGGTCTACTAAAAGTCCTTCATTTTTTAACTGTAAGATGGCACTTTCTAGCTGCTGTTCACTATCTGCCTCGATTGTATGAAGATGTGTACCATTTGTTAAATTTGATAGCGGGACGGAATTGGTTTCTTCCATTTTTTGAAGAAATAAACTTATATCAAAACGGTTTGAAATTTGTAATTGAGCTGTGATATATCCATAGACGGGATGTTCAACCATTACATCTTTAACTGTAACACCGTGATCGACTAATATTTCAAGTTCTTTTTGAGTTTCTTCAGCTGTATGGTGACAAATGATTACTTTTCTAATTTTGTCAGATTCCTTATTAGGATGTATATAAATATATCCTTGGGCAGTTGCTAGTATCGGTTCATTTTTCGCTTTTAAAAGTGTAATATCACCTACTACAACTTGTCGACTAACATTCGCTCTTTTAGCTAAGGAATTGCCTGATAAAGGTGATTCAGACTCCTTTAACCATTGTAAAACTTTCTTTCTTCTTTCTTCTCCTAAAAGTTTTTTATTCATTTTAATTTCCTCGATTAAAAATTTTGATTTATGATTAGTTTTAACACAGACGAAAATTTGATGATGTCTTCTTCTGTCGTCTGTTTCCCGACTGACACTCTAAAGAACTGCTTTGCTTCATGAGGGTCTCTTCCAATTGCTAACATCGTTTCTGAAGGTTTCTGCATGCCAATTGCACAAGCGCTACCCGTTGAAATCGCTAATTGATGTCGGTTACATTCAAGCATGACAAACTGACCTTCAAGGCCAATGATCCTCATTCCAATTATATTTGGAATACAATCATTATCGGAACTTTCGAATTTTACAAGATGATGAACATCTTGTAATTGTGATTTTAAAACATTTTTTAAATAATGACATCTCTTTTGTTCTTCGTCTTGATTTTTTATTATATGTCCGGCTGCTGTTACGAATGATGCAATAGCTGGAACATTAACAGTACCTGGTCGTATCCCACTTTCATGAGATGTACCAGGATAGATTGGTTGACAAGTTAATTTGGGATTTAAATATAGGGCTCCGATTCCTTTTGGTCCATATAATTTATGACCTGAAATACTAATACTAGAAATTTCATATTTTGAGACATCTATCTCTATTTTTCCAAATGATTGTACACAATCGCAATGAAGTAAAATATTTGAAGACATAAATAAATTTGCAATCTCGTTAATTGGTTGAATGGCTCCAATTTCAGAATTTACATGTTGAAAAATGCCTAATACAGTATCCTCACGAATTGCATTTTCAATCACCTCTAATGAAATAATCCCGCTATTTGTGACCGGCAAATAAGAGACTTCATACCCTTGATCTTCTAGTACTTTTAAATAATTACTAATTGAAGAATGCTCTAATGTTGTTGTTAAAATATGTTTTCCGACTTTTTTTGTACTCTTCAAGAGGGTTTGAATGGCAATTAAATTTGATTCAGTTCCTCCACTTGTAAAGTAAATTGAAGCGGGACTAGCATTTATAAATTCAGCCAATTGCTTACGGCATGCTTCAAGTAAAAGTGACGCCTTTGAGCCAATATCATGTAAACTGCGCTCATTTCCAAAATAATTTTTAGAGGCAGTCACAAATGTCTCAATGGCTTCTTCACTCATTGGAGTTGTAGCAGCATAGTCTAAATAAATCAAATTAAAGTCTCCTTTTTTACTCATTAAAAAAAAATTTCTTGTCATTAGTTTAAATATATGTAAATATAGGTGTCAAGACAGCTTTTTTATCTATAAGATAAAATTTAAATAGATATACATTAAATGGAGGGGGCAACTATGCGAACTGCAGACGTTGTCATTATTGGCAGTGGGATTGCTGCTTTAATGGCTGCTGAGGAAATTTGTCAGTCTAAAAATGTGATTCTATTCACAAAGAAAAAAATTTGGGATAGCAATTCGATGCTTGCACAAGGTGGAATTGCAGCTGTAATGTCTGAAGATGATTCTTTTGAACTTCATAAACAAGATACGCTCGAAGCGGGTTGTCATGTAAATAATATAGAAGCAGTAGAAGAGCTAGTAAAAAACGGAACATCGTCCATTAAGGATCTTGTTTCTAATGGCATGGAATTTGATAAAGATGAATCAGGCAAGTTTCATCTAGGTAGAGAAGGAGCGCATCGGAAAAATAGAATTTTACATTCTGGCGGAGATGCGACTGGAAAACATGTAGTTGAAACAGTTTATAATCGAATAAAAGATAAACTAACAATAATTGAACATGAAATGGTAATTGATTTCATTATACAAGATGGAATATGTAAGGGTGTTTATATTCTTAATAAAAATAATGAATTAGAATCTTGTTATGCCAACACAACACTCCTTGCAACAGGTGGTATTGGGGCAATGTATCAATTTAGTTCTAATAATAATGTGATAACCGGAGATGGCATAGCTATGGCATATCGAGCGGGTTGTGAGATGGCTGATTTGGAATTTATTCAATTTCATCCTACCATGCTTTATATTAATGGGGAGTGTAAAGGACTAATATCAGAAGCAGTTAGAGGTGAAGGAGCCTTTTTAGTAACAAAAACGGGTCGTCGCATTATGAAAGGAGTTCATCCTTTTGAAGATTTAGCACCAAGAGACGTAGTTAGTAGGGCGATCTTTAATGAAATGCAAAAAGGGGAAGAAATTTATTTATCCATCGAAATGGTAAATGGATTTGAACAACGTTTCCCAACAATTACGGCCAATCTTATTAAAAACGGAATTGACCTACAAAAAGGAATGATTCCTGTAGTTCCTGGTGCACATTTCCACATGGGTGGCGTAAAAACATCAGTTAATGGGGAAACGACAATTCCAGGATTGTATGCAGTAGGAGAGGTTGCTTGTACGGGTGTGCATGGTGCGAACCGACTTGCTAGTAATTCCTTATTGGAAGGGATTGTCTTTGGTAAGAAGGTTGCAAGATATATTGCAGAACTTCCGTTAACAAAAACAAATGTGAATCAATCGAAATATATGATTCCAAGATTTAGATTGTTACCTACAAAAGATGAAATTAAAGAAATAATGATGAAGTATATCGGTATTGTAAGGAATGAAGAAGATTTAAATAAAGCAATCACATATTTTTCTTACTTCTTAGAATCCAAAACAGTTGATTCACGGCCAATGAACTGTGAGGAACTCGAAAAATACAATATGCTAATTACTGGAAAACTAATTGCAGAAGCTGCTATAAGAAGAAAAGAAAGTATCGGCTCACATTTTATAGAATATATAGACCATCCAGCTACTATTTGAGGAGAGAATTTCATGAATACATTAAAAGCTAAAAAAATGATTGAGCAATTTTTACTAGAGGATATTGGAGAAGGGGATTTATCCTCAATTCATATATTCCCAATGCATGAAAGAACAACTGGAAAAGTACTTGCTAAGGCAGATGGAGTAATTGCGGGTACTGAATTAATCGAAGTAACTTATAAGTTACTTCATGAAGATATAAATGTAACACTACACGTTAAGGATGGAGAATCTGTTATTGCAGGGCAACTACTTGCAGAAGTAGAAGGTCCAGTTCAAGTGCTATTATCTGGCGAAAGAGTTATGCTTAATCTTCTACAACGAATGAGTGGGATTGCAACGCTTACTTCAAAAGCAGTTGAAACTTTAAACGATGAGAAAATCAAACTTGTCGATACGAGAAAAACGATGCCAGGTTTACGTTTATTTGATAAGTATGCAGTTACTTGTGGTGGTGGTGCAAACCATCGTTTCGGTTTATATGATGCAGTGATGCTGAAAGATAATCATATTGCCTATGCAGGTTCTATTAAAAATGCAGTAGATTCATTACGAAATAAATTAGGTCATATGATCAAGATTGAAGTCGAGACTGAAAACAAAGATCAAGTTCTTCAAGCTATTGAAGCTGGTGCAGATGTCATTATGTTTGATAATCGTACTCCAGATGAAATAAAAGAATTCGTTAAGCTTGTACCAGAAACGATTGTAACGGAAGCTTCTGGTGGTATTACTTTAGATAATTTAGCAAGTTTTCAAAACTGTGGTGTAAACGTAATTTCTTTAGGCTGTTTAACACATTCAGCAAAAGCATTAGATATAAGCTTCTATTTGTAAAATAGTAGGGATTGGAGTGGGGATCATGAACGTTTTAGATATGATACAAAAAAATGAAGGATATCAAATTCCTGATGAATACTATACATTATCAACTGAGGAAATGGAAAAAAGAGTAAAAGATATAAAAGAGAGATTAGGTGATGCTCTTTTCATTCCAGGTCATCATTATCAAAAAGAAGAAGTTGTTGTTTTCTCAGATTCGACAGGAGATTCTCTACAACTTGCTCAAGTTGCCGCTAATAATAAAAAAGCAAAATATATTGTATTCTGTGGAGTACACTTTATGGCAGAGACAGCAGATATTTTAACGGAAGATGAACAGATTGTTATTTTACCTGATATGAGAGCGGGCTGCTCAATGGCAGATATGGCAGATCACCATCAAACAGATCGTGCATGGGTAGAGTTACAGAAGCTTTTCGGTGACACAATTTTACCTTTAACATATGTTAATTCAACTGCTGCTATTAAAGCATTTGTTGGTAGAAATGATGGTGCAACCGTAACATCATCTAATGCTAAAAAGGTTGTATCATGGGCTTTCACACAAAAAGAACGTATATTATTCCTACCAGACCAACACTTAGGTAGAAACACAGCATTTGAATTAGGTGTACCTTTAGAACATATGGCAATTTGGAATCCAATAACAGATACTTTAGAATACGAGGGCGATCTAAATAACATCAAAGTAATACTTTGGAAAGGTCACTGCTCTGTTCATGAGAATTTTACAGTGAAAAATATTGAGAATGTGCGAAAAAATCATCCAGATATGAGGATTATTGTTCATCCAGAATGTTCAAGAGAAGTTGTAGCAGCAAGTGATGATAATGGATCCACTAAATATATTATTGACCAAATTGAAGCTGCTCCTGCAGGAAGTAAATGGGCAATTGGAACTGAGATGAATCTTGTTCAAAGAATTATTAAAAATCATTCTGATAAAGAGATTATTTCATTAAATCCGTTTATGTGTCCATGCTTAACAATGAATCGCATTGATTTACCACATTTATTATGGTCTTTAGAAAATATCGAAAAAGGTAACATCCAAAATATTATTAAAGTTGATAAACAAACTGCAAAAGATGCCATTAAAGCATTAGATAAAATGCTAGAGCTTGCTTAAAAATAGAATATCTTTAAATTTAAAATCATTTAGTTCAATCAGAGCTAAATGATTTTTTTATAGAAAAAACAAGAATAAAGTAAATACTTATACAAGCCTACTCGTCATAAATTAAACTACCTTCTATCATAAAAATAAATATTCAGACATACATTGTTGTGAGGTACTAATGTACAATCCAACGTAGAGGCAATTGGTCAGGAGGGGAAAAGGTGAGAATTCACATAGTAATGAAGGGCGATACCCTTAAGAGCATTGCTCAAAAATATAACATCGACTATGAAGAAATAGTTAAATTAAATGCCCAACTAAGTAATCCAGATATGATCTATCCTGGCATGAAAATAAAAGTGCCAGAAAGGGGAGAAAAACCAGCCCCGTTAGGTTCTAAAAAGGAGGTACAGCTTTCTCAAGAACCTAAGCCAAGTGTTGATTTGGAAGCAAAAGAAGGAAAAGTTCAACCTGTAGTTCAGACACAACCTGTTGTCTTGCCAAATACAAAGCCAGTTGATAATAATTTGAATATTAATGTAGAGGTTACACCGACAGTAAAACCTGTAATTCAAGTACCTATTCCACCTGCGAAACCAACTGTATTACCTGCGACAAATAATGCGAATCAACAAGTATCTCCTGTTCAAACTGGAAAACCAAATGCGAGCATACCGCAAGTTGTTTCGCCAGTGGCAGTTAAAAATCTGATAAATGATAATAAATCAAATGTGAACACCAAGGGAGGACAAAGCATGTCAGAGAAAAAGAACTACTTCCCAGGATCATTGGTATCTCCGACAACACCAAATCCGCAAGTATCTCCTGTGGAAACAGGAAAACCAAATCAACAAGTATCGCCAGTAACAACAGGAAAACCAAATCAACAAGTGTCGCCAGTAACAACAGGAAAACCAAATCAACAAGTATCACCGATCTCAACAGGAAAACCAGTGCAAGTATCACCAGTATCAACTGGAAAATCAAAAGAGCAAGTATTACCAGTAGCAACAGGAAAGCCGAATATGCAAGTATCACCGGTCTCAGCAGGGAAACCGAATATGCAAGTGTCACCAGCAGCAACAGGGAAACCAAATATGCAAGTGTCACCAGCAGCAACAGGAAAACCAAATGCACAAGTATCACCAGCAGCTACTAATAAAGCTCAAACATTACCAGCATATATGGGGCCAAATAATGCACCACAAACACTTCCAGCATTCCAAGGACCGAATTCACCACAAACATTACCAGCGTATGCAGGCCCAAATCCAAACGCAGCCCAAACACTACCAGCGTATGCAGGCCCAAATCCAAACGCAGCCCAAACACTACCAGCATATATGGGACCAAATGAAAACTTCCCACAAACAATGCCGGCATATATGGGACCAAACGCAAACTTCCCACAAACATTACCGGCATATATGGGACCAAACGCAAACTTCCCACAAACATTACAAGCATATATGGGGCCAAATGAAAACTTCCCACAAACATTACCAGCATATATGGGGC
>NZ_NUGT01000020.1 GCF_002574545.1 Bacillus sp. AFS055030 | reverse complement strand
GGAACGACGGGCGTAACTGGAGAACCGGGACCGACCGGAATAATGGGAACAACCGGAATGACAGGCCCGACAGGAGAACCGGGTCCAACCGGAGCAATGGGGTCAACTGGAATAACCGGCCCGACAGGAGAACCGGGATCAACAGGTCCAACCGGCACAACGGGAATAACAGGAACAACCGGAGCAACCGGAGAACCGGGTCCAACCGGAGCAACGGGGTCAACTGGAATAACCGGCGCAACGGGTTCAACGGGAATAACCGGCATAACAGGAACAACCGGCGCAACAGGCCCAACAGGAACGACGGGAGTAACCGGAGCAACCGGTTCAACAGGAACAACTGGAGTAACAGGCCCAACAGGAACGACGGGAGTAACCGGAGCAACCGGCTCAACCGGCACAACTGGAGTAACCGGTCCAACTGGAATAACTGGAACGACAGGCCTAACCGGTCCAACCGGGGCAGAAGGAGAAACAGGCTCAACCGGAATAACGGGAGCAACCGGAATAACGGGAGCAACCGGAGAACCGGGTCCAACCGGAATAACGGGAGCAACAGGAACGACGGGAGCAACCGGAGAACCGGGTCCAACCGGAATAACGGGAGCAATTGGAACGACGGGAGTAACCGGAGCAACCGGAGCAACCGGAGAACCGGGTCCGACCGGAATAACCGGTGCAACAGGAACGACGGGCGTAACCGGAGCAACTGGAGAACCGGGTCCAACGGGTGCAACTGGAGCAACCGGAGCGACGGGAGCAACCGGCGCAACAGGAATAACCGGAGCAACGGGGTCAACTGGAATAACCGGCCCAACCGGTTCAACTGGAGCAACCGGAGCAACCGGCGCAACGGGTTCAACAGGAATAACTGGCCCAACCGGAGCAACCGGATCAAGTTTTAATACATCTGGTTCAGCAGCTAATACTTCTGGAGCAACTATTGCAATTTCAATTTTAGGTCCTTCACCTATACCATTTCCCAATGCCCAAAATTTATCAGCAGATATTTCAGTAAACAATCCAACAGCCACCATCTTTACAATTAATACGAGTGGTAGATATTTGATAACTTATCAAGTGTATCCTACATTGACATTATTAACGACTTTTCAATTATTTCGAAATGGGGTTGGGGTTGCGGGGACAAATATTAATGCTGCAATTGGTTTAAGTTTAGTCAGTAATCAAGTGATTATTAATATAAATGCAGGTGATACGGTCCAAGTAATGGTGTCTGCTACTTTAGCGGCTACAGTATCGTTAGCAGCTGGTACGACCGCTGCGACAATTTCCATTGTTAGAGTAGGATAATTTATAATTTTTTAAATTTGACAAGTGACTACAAGTTATTTGAAAAAGCTTAATAGTGGTCACTTTTCTTTTTAAGATTTATATACTAAAAATAGGACTTTCCAATATTTTCAAGTACATAGTTTTTTATTTTAAAAAGTGAGGGATAAAAATTGAAACAGAAAAGACCTGATGTATCAAACTTACCTAGTATTACATTACCAGTTTCCTCCCCATCATCTTTACGACCAGTACCTCCTCCAACACCACCTACCCCACCAGTACCAATTCCTACAAAATGTGATTCATGTATTCCAATTGATCTTTGTGGAAATATTTTGATTCAAAATAATTATGAAAAACCAGTAGAACTATGGAGCATAGGTGGAAATTTAGCTGCGTTAGCAACGATTTCAGTATACAATAGCGAAGGCAGTACTGGACCGATTACAATCGAAGTAAATAGCGATATTAATCATATAATTACTGTGTTACCAGGTAATACGAGTAGTTATACTAGCCAATTTATTAAATCTGTGAGCATACTACAAATTGGTCAATCCGAAATCTATTTAGAAGGAAAATATTGTATAGCTGGTAAAATTTTCGATAAAAAATAAACACATAGTAGTTCAACATGAGCTTATTGCCTAATCGCATTAAGCTTTTTTTATATCATCCAAAAATAGGCGTACTAAATAAAATCACTTTACATATGATTAAATTAGTAGTATGGTTAGTTACATAAGTAACTAACCGAATAACTAACCATGAAAGGAAGGTGCTAATGAAACCGACATTAGATGAATCACAGCCAATATTTCAACAAATTGCGGTTATGATTATGGACGAAATTATAGATGGAAGAATTAAAGAAGGGGAACAAGTGCCTTCAACAAATGAATTATCTCGTTTTTTTAATATTAATCCGGCAACTGCAAGGAAAGGTCTTCAAGCATTAGTTGATAAGGAAATTATTTTCAAACAAAGAGGTGTAGGTATGTTTGTTTCAATAGGAGCAAAAGAAAAGTTACTTTTAGAACGTAAACAGCAGTTTTATGAAGACTATGTAGCACCTTTACTTAAAGAAGCCAAGAGAATTCATTTAAATGAAGAAATGGTAATTGAATTAATAAAGAGAAAAAGCGACTCGAATTAGGAGGGGTAAAAATTGATCGAAATAAAAAATTTGACATATGGATACAAGCAAACACCAGTTTTAACAGATTTCAATTTAATTGAAACAGAGCCAAGTATTATTGCATTATGGGGAAGAAATGGTGCAGGAAAAACAACTTTGATGAGCTTAATTGCTGGGCATTATCAACCAAACGAAGGTTCTATGAAAGTCTTAGGAGAAGAACCTTATAATAATTTAAATGTACTAGAGAATATTTGTTATATCCAAGAAAATCATCCATTTGGTCATAACTGGAGAATAAATGATTTGTTAAAATACGGAAGGTATTTTCATCCTAAGTGGGATCAACAATTTGCAGAACATTTAGTTCAAGTTTTTGAATTACCTAAAAATAAAAAAATCACTAAGTTTTCAAAAGGTATGAAAACGGCAGCTCAAATCATTTTAGGATTAGCTAGTAACGCAAAAATTACAGTTCTCGATGAGCCAACTAATGGGCTAGATGCAGTTAAAAGAAACCAGTTTTACGAAGCATTAATGGAAAGTTATGAAGAAAATCCGAGACTCATTTTACTTTCAACACATCATATCGAAGAAATTCAACCATTATGTGAAACAATAGTTGTAGTAAATGATGGAAAAGTACTATTTCATGAACAAATGGAAGTTATGCGGGAGAAAGGATTTATTCTTTCTGGAAATATCGATTCAATCGAACAAGTAACGAAAAATATTTCGATCCTTGAATCTTCCAAAATCAGTTCGACTAAAAAAGTAATGGTCGATGAATTATTTTCAAATAAGTGGAAAAAAATCGCTGAAGAATACCAGCTTAGAATTGAAAAAGCTACCCTTCAAGACTATTTAATAAATAAAACAAAAAATAAAGAGGTGAAAAGATGAATTCGATAAGAGGCACTTATCAATTAGTTTTCGATGAATTGAAATGGTATTTTAAAATATTTTCTTTAATTACGTTGTTGCTATCAGTTGTTTATATATTAGTTAGCATAATTTTTAACATCCCTTCACAAAGTGGAGCAGCTTTGTTTGGACCGATTTATGGGGGGATTAGTACATTTGCGGTTGCAGGATTGGTCATTCCTTTCCAAGTCGCCATCGGATTAGGTAGTACAAGAACTCAGTTTTTAAAATCTTATAATGTAATGTCAGTTTTAATGGTAATTACAAGCATAACTTACTTAAATGTAATATATTACATTATGAAAGTATTATTAGATAAAGGAATAAATAGTTTTCGTCTTTATCATCCAGCGGAATTAGTTTCATTAAAATATCATTTCTTTACGTATTATTGGATCGACCTAATGGTTGGATTTATGATACTAGGACTTTCTTCTTTTATTGCTGTATTAGTTAGAAGATTGGGGATCCTTTATTTTCTGATTGCACTAGTTTTACTAAGTATTTTACTAACTTTCTTATCAATAAATGGTATTAGTTCAGACTTTTTTACTTGGATTATAAAGATTAAACCAATCAATTTATTTACTTGTATTGGATTGTTAGGAGTAGTACTACAATTATTTACATTTCCAATGATGATTAATGCACCTTTAAAAATGAAAGGTAGAAATTAATATCGATTCAAGAAAAAGTATGTGATGGTTGCATACTTTTTCTTTTATATATAGTTGACGAATAATTCTGTATAATATACACAAGTACAATTTTTAGGAGATGAAATGATGTCATTTACAATTAATCCGATTGCTTTTGTTAAAAATACAAGAAAAGAAATTGAAGACGACAACTGGGGTTCAATTATTTCTGAAATCGAATTAGTAGAAGAGTTTAATGAAGAAGCATTAAGAGGAATAAGTGATTTTTCACATTTAGAGATTATTTTTTATTTCGATAAAGTGAATGATGAAGCGATCCAATACAATGCTAGACATCCTAGAAATAATACTCATTATCCAAAGGTTGGAATTTTTGTTCAAAGGGGTAAAAACAGGCCCAATAAATTAGGGTTAACATCAGTAGAACTTTTAAAACATAGTGGCCGCATTCTTACAGTGAAAGGGTTGGATGCAATCGATGGTACGCCGATCATTGACATCAAACCAATTATGAAAGAATTTCTTCCGAAAGGCGAGATCAAACAAGCAGACTGGTCAAAAGATTTGATGGAAAAGTATTGGTGAATAAATTTTAGTAAGATAAAGAGTTTTCTTTAATGTTTTATTTGGGAGAACTCTTTTTTTTATAATACTAGTCCTTATTAAAACAATCCTAGAAGTTGAGATGCCACGCACTTCCTCCTTTGCCTTGCCCCGCATATGTTCTACTTAATAGTTAAAAATTTTTAATTTAGAATTAAGTTAGAACAATTATATAAGTCAAAGATACTGATTTCCCCCAAGTTAGTTAACGGATTTTTTTCATTAAATTACATAATTCTACATCTTTATATAAGTAATGCTTGAACTTTTTGTGAGATTCTACTAATATCGACATTTAATTTATGGTACAAAATCCTACGCTAATGAAAATTCCCCCAATACTTTTCATGAAAAACTCTAGCTATAATCTAAGTTAAGTGATTTTTCTGAAAAATTACAAATTCCGTTGCAATCTTTCATTTTAGAAAAAGTTGGAGGTTATTTAATGAAGGGGTTAAGTAGTAAGTTTTTTCAAACTACATCTGTACTGGTTTTAGCTAGTAGTACAATTTTGGGATCGACTATGATTAGTAAAAAGACAGCAAGTGCGAACTCAGGTGAAGCAGAAAGTATTCTTCAATCACTTACACCAGAACAAAGGGAGGCCTTGAATCAATTAAAACTTGCTCAATCAAATACAGGTTTGCAATTATCTGATGACATCGACTTATCAAGTGATAAAGAAGTTTCTGTAATTGTTGAATTTAAAGAACTTCCAGCCAAAGTAGCCCAGTTAGAGAAGGCTGTAGAAGGAGGGTCAATTTCATTAGAAAAGGCGAAAGAAAATGTAAGAAAGTCTCATGCTCACTTTAAACAAGAATTACAAGAAAAATTAAGAAATAAAGTGAAAGCAAGTAATGAAGAAATTCAGATTAAATATACATATCAGAATGCTTTTAACGGCGTTTCATTGACACTTCCAGCAAATCAGATTAAGGATTTACTAGACTTGGATACAGTTAAAGCTGTTTATAGCGATTCAACAATACAAATTAAGCCACCTGTTGAACCAGTAAAAGAGAAGGAACAAACAAAAGTTGATAGTTTACCATTTTTAAAGATTGATAAATTACATGAGGAAGGTTTTACAGGTAAAAATATTAAGATTGGCGTAATCGATACGGGTATTGATTATAATCATCCTGATTTGAAAGATGCATATAAGGGTGGTTATGATTTTGTAGATAATGATAATGACCCGATGGAAGCTACTTATGATCAATGGAAAGCTTCGAAAAAAACAGAATTTCTTAATGGGAACTCATATTACACTGATCACGGTACGCATGTTTCTGGTACGATTGCTGGTCAAGGGAAAAATAGTTCTGATTATAAAGTAACTGGAGTAGCGCCTGATTCAGACTTATATGTATATCGTGTATTGGGTCCTTATGGCTCTGGTTCGAATTCAGCAGTAATTGCAGGGATAGATCGTTCGGTTGCTGATGGAATGAATGTAATTAATCTTTCGCTAGGAGCCTCTTTGAATGATCCACTAGAAGCAACTAGCTTAGCAATTGATAATGCAGTTTTAAATGGTGTTACGGCTGTCGTTGCAGCAGGAAATTCGGGTGATAGTATGTACACATTAGGCTCTCCAGGTGCTGCAGCACTTGCATTAACTGTAGGTGCGAGTTCTGTTCCTAGTAAAGTTACTACATTTAGGAGTAAATTTTTAGTAAACGGTCAAGGTACGGATAGTATTTTACAATTGATGACTAAAAAATGGACAGATGATTTTACGAATATGTCTGGAAAAACATTTGATATTGTAAATGTTGGAGAAGGTGGTCTAACAGATTATACAGGAAAAAATGTTCAAGGTAAGATTGCATTTGTAGCACGTGGAACGTATGCGCTCGTTGATAAAATGAACTATGCAAAACAAAATGGAGCTGTTGGTGTAATTATTTACAACAACAATGTCACTGAAGGACAAATACCATATTATTTGGGAGAAAGTAATGATCATATCCCGGTATTTTCCATGACGAATAAAGACGGCTTGGCGGTAAACGATTTATTGAGTAAGGGTACTACTTCAGTTACACTAGGGGAAATTGGGGAGTCTGAACTTACAGGTGATGATTTAGCTAGCTTTAGCTCTAGAGGGCCATCTGGAACTTTATATGATATTAAACCTGAAGTTACAGCACCAGGTGTTGATGTACTATCGACTGTTCCTGCGTATATCAATAATAAAAATGATGCAACAGATTATTCATCTGCATATTTACGTATGTCTGGAACATCAATGGCAACTCCACATGTTACTGGAATAGCTGCATTACTATTACAAGCACATCCTGATTATACTCCTGCTGATATTAAAACCATATTGATGAATACAGCGGATCCGTTAAGAAGTAAATACAGTGTGTTTGAAGTTGGAGCAGGAAGAGTAGATCCTTATGAAGCGATTTATTCACGCATCCAACTTGGAGTTCAAGATACAACGCCGTTTATTAAAAATAATGAAAAAGTAAATATAGATGAACAAACGGGTGGACTTAGCTATGGATTTATTCCAGTAGATATTAATTCAATTTCGAAAACTACAAATATATTAATCACAAATCATACAGATAAAATGCAAAAATATAATATTTCGTTAGAGTATAATGTTGGAACACGTGGGTCTTTAGATGCTAAAGCAAACGGAATTAAAATAACAATACCTAATGAAATTAAAATGAAAAAGAATAGCCAGGAGATGATTCCGGCAACACTTACGATCCCAACAACTGCTAGTAAAGGAACATATGAAGGTTATATTCATGTTGTGAATGAAAAAGATCCAGATGACAATTATCAAATTCCATTTGGCTTTCGTTTAGTAGAAGAAGGATTTGAATATTTCAAAGTCCATTCTCCAAGCATCTCTACAACTCGTGATAATGCACCATATAGCGTTAAGGCGTCTGATTTAGATTTTAAATTAAATTCGCCAATGAAAACATTAGATTTTATTTTAGTAGATTCAAAAACAAATAAAGATTTAGGAATAATCGGTACAATTAACGTTTCAAGTGCAGGAGTTGATAAGGATCTCTACATTCAAAAAGCCTTTACAGGTAGATATTTTCCATTTACAGGTAATGCAAAGAAACCGGTTGGCTACACATCAATCCTAGCAACAGAAGGGTTATACAAAATGAAAGTTATTGGTACAAATTTAGATGGTAAACAGTATACAAAGATAGACCAAGTATATATTGATAATAATCGTCCAACTTTTACATTAGATGATACTAATGCACTACCTAAAGGTGATCTGCCATTTGTTGAATTAGCACCAGGTCAAAAAACAGTCACATTATCTGGGAGTGTTTTAGATAATGAAGCAAATGAAATGGAAAATTCGGGTATGAATGTAACCCAAGCGACTAATAAAGCTTGGTATGGTCCTAACTCTCCAGCTATTGGTATCGCGACTGATCCTAATGGTAAGTTTACGAAAGAAATATCTGTGGATTCTCCAAACCCAGTCAATATGCTCCAATTTGTTGCGTCGGATCGAGCTGGTAATTCAACGATGGCAAAAGTTGTTTACTATATGAAACCAGGAGCACAATATATTTATGCCAAACCAAATAAAGAATCCTTTTCGATGGGTGATCAAATAACATATACGTACTATGCACATGGTTTACAGAATGCAAAAGATCTAACAATTAAACTAGATTACACATCAAGATTTTTTAATTCAGTAGAATTTAATAAAAATAAAGCTTTATCTGATGACACTCAATTTACAGTTACTACAACAGGAACTTCTAGCAAATCAAATACAATTAATATAAAGGCACCTGGAGACGGTATAACTGGTGATATTCCATTGTTTGATATGAAAGTAGATACGAACAAAGATGTATTTGTAAACGTTAATAGTTCTTTTTTCTATATCACTTCTTCTTCGTATAAAGATATAAACGGTAAAACAGTAAACCCGTTTACACAGGTTGGTTATTTACCAAGCTACCCAGCTTATTCAGATGCTACCGCAAAAATCAACGCAGCAGGATTGTTAAATGCAAATGGCAGTTTTAACTTTACCATTGACTACACTACTATCAGTGCACAAGCAAAAGCAAGAGATTCCAAAGGTGAATACTATTCTGGTGAAATCCAAAAGAATGGAAACATAGTCTTCAATAAACTTCCAATTACGGAACAGTTATATACAGTCATCATAGATGTCCCAGGTCATTTTACAACATACACACCTATGGAAATCGGCCGAAAAGATCGTGATATTTTTATTGGAGAAAGTATTTCTTATCCTACAGTAAGAGAAAATGCTGGGGATCTTAACAAAGATAATGTAATTGATATTTATGATGTAATACTTCTAGAACAAAATTGGGGAACGAATAACAGAAACTCTGATATTAATTTTGATGGAAAAGTTGACTCATTAGATTTCAAGTTACTTGAAACAAATTATTTAAAAGAGAATGATTATGTATTAGATACTCCTACTGGTGTTAAAGAGTATAATGGAAAAACAATTGATTCCATTAAGAAGTCTTTAGGAATCAATTAAATTATGAACCTATCCCTTTTGGATAGGTTTTTTGATTTAGATGTGATGGTTTATTTATATTTTGTGGATGTAAATGGGATTTTAGTTGAAAAAGGAATTAACGGTTTAGATAATTTTTTTAGGATATCTAATCCTTAGTATGGCAATTGGTTCATTACTATTTAGTTTCTTCACTTTTTTATATGGATTAAATTCTACACCTTATCTTTCATTACTACTATGTATTGCGATGGGTCCTGTTATCAATTTCGAGATGTTCTCAACAAACGGCGTTTCAAACAAGTGTGGATAGTGCAGTCTTAACAAAGGTATACGCTTCAAGAAGTATCGTTTTATCAACCATTACAAGCTGTTCAATAGCGCTAATCGGTTTTATTGCAGATAAATTTGGAATCAGATCTGTGTACATTTTTGGATCAGTATTAATAGCAATTTCTGCATTGCTATCATTTGCCATAGCTCGGATACAAAAAAAGACTGGGTCATCATCGGAAGTTTCATTATAAGATTAAACGAGAAGTTAATCGCAGTTTTACCACCCGACTTACAACATATGGATTACTTCAATAGTCATTTTTAATCTCAAAAGAAAAATACGTCTTTTATCAAGGGTGATCTGGATCAATTCAGATCTTTTTTACTTTTTTCAATTATTTCTATTAAACTTTAAAAATCATAAACAGGATAACAGTATTAAAATAGCTAATAGAAATAAGGATAACCAAAATAGAAATATATTTTATTAAGTAATGAAAAAACTAATTTGTCATAAAATGAACGCCATACCATTAGGCCTGTACTGGAGCGTAAATATTTGCCTCCTGGAGTCGTTGGTAAATGTAAGGAGTGATTGTTTTTGAAAGTAATGTTTGCAATAGTTTCAATTAGTGTATTGATACTTGGAATGTCTGGTTTATCAGCATGTACAAACGATAATGATAAACCAAAAAAAGAACAAGTAAGTGTAGCAAAAGAAAAATCTATAAAAAAAGAATCAGGAGATAATCTACTAGTGATATCAAAAACTAGTTTAGGTGATGGATACAGTATTGAAGAATAGAGCGTGGACCTTGTAGAAAAAGAATGGTTAAAAACTACTATTCAATTAAATCGTGACCACAGTGGACCATTATTCTTACGAAGTGAAAATGAAAAATCAATTTTATTTATTTATCTAATCGCTTAGATAAAGAGTTCCACGAGATTAAATTTTCTACGAGCAACGAAACCATTACACTTTCTTATAAATCAGAGGAAATCAAAGGATATAAAGCGGATTCACTATTTGTCATTTGTTCGGAAGATGAGAAAGGCACAGATCGACCAATACAAGTTATTGAAAAAGGTAAGCAAGTTGATTCTATTAATGTCGGTATAATTGATTAATTTTAATTTTCCTAAATTTTTACGGAAAAGGACGTGTGAGATTGAACTTGATGTAAGTTCAAGAAAGATAACAACAATGAAAGTAATTAAAGTCCTTGAGTTTATGGATAAATTTGCAAAGTTACTATATGTATTGAAATGCTGTTCAACTAACCCCAGCGATCGTTGAACAAAATGGCAGATAAATTAGATACGGATCAATTATTTGAAGGGAATATCATTTAATTCCATCATTAACATATTATAGAAAAAAATGTAAACAGGGAGATGAATTGATGGACTACGAATTATTGATTATTGGGATAGCACTTTTACTTGTGTCTTACTTAGTCGCTGTAAAAAAACAAACATGGTTGTTAGCTGGTTTTAATGAGAAAATGATAAAAAATAAGTCCTTGTTAGGTAAAGTTGTAGGTGGAGGTTTTTTTCTTCCTCTAAGCTTGTTAGTAATTTTCAATAGTTTTATGGATTATCCTTATGAAATAACGGTTCTTATCATAATAATGTTGATTTTATTAACAATGGTGTACTTATTTATTAATAGAAAATTACTTGATTAATTTAACTGAAGCACTTCGATAGTTTACTAAGTTAACAGAATAATAGAATGAACTAGTCCTAATAGTTGACAGGACTTAAGTAATATCAAAAATAGTTCTAGGGTAGGTAGTTTGTTTTATTTAACATCCAACAGGAGCAAATTACTTCACAATATACATTCTACATGTTAGAATTTTCAGAAATATAGTTATAAGGAACTTGTGACTATGTTTATCGTTTAAAATTGTAAGCCAAAGGGAAAGATAATCATGATAACTTTGAAAGGGAGGAATGAAGAATGGATGTCAAATTTACATCAAAGGAAGTCATTACTCAGATCAAGAAGTTACATAACGAAGGGAATTCTCTACGTAAAAAAGAGGTAAAACAAAATTACCCTGATTTAATGAGGAGTGCTTTGTATTATTACCCAAGTTGGCAACATGCTGTAGATGAAAGTAAAGTAAGCTAAAAAATCTAATTTCTAAAACGACAATCGAATGACATGACTCTGAAAAAAGCATAACCACCAGTNNACTGGTGGTTATGCTTTTTTTTATTTAAAACAAAATTGCTCTATTTAGTTATGTCACCGATTCTATTTACAACCTGGCCCATTTTCCGCGAATGAGCTTGAGATTTAATGTAAGGCTCTTTCTTTTTAATTATATTTCTTGGTGCCAATTGAAAGGGCATAATCAAACACTTTGCTATAGCAAGAAGAGGTCAATATTCTTACAGCAAAATTAAAAAAATAATACCAGTAGGAAATAAATTATTGAATGGCCGTAAACTTATATTAAAAGGTCTTATTATCAAAATTACGGATATATTTCTAATAAGCAACTGAACAATTTTTTTCATTGTGTTATGGGGTGTAGTAATAGAACGTAGCCTGGTAACTACTATAAAGAGAACTTAACTTATAATGAGATCTCTGATTTACTAGAATTGTCAAGGGCCAAGGTTGAAGGGTGCTGAATACAGTCGGCGATATTTTTGGTCAATTTTACGATCAAAACGGCTAAATTATTGTTTTGCAAACTAAAAAAGGTTAGTCGGAACGGACTTGAAAACCCTAATATCTTTAAATGTTAGTGATTTGCCTGGTGGAGAGAAAAAAATTGATGCCATCTATGGAGGATTAAAAGATAACTATATTAAGACGTTAATTACAGATGAAGCTACAGTTATTTCATTACTCAATATGGAGGTGAAATAAATTAATGGTGTATATTCTGGCATTTGATGCTGGTACCGGTAGTATCCGCGCTGTTTTATTTGATCAATTAGGAAATCAAGTTGGGTTTTCACAAATAGAATGGAACCATTTATCAAATGAAAAGTATCCAGGATCTATGGATTTTGATTGGGAAACAAACTGGAAATTAGTCGTTCAGTGTGTAAAGTCTGTTATTGAAGAAACAGGAGTTAACGCAAAAAATATAAAAGCGATAAGTGCTACAAGTATGAGGGAAGGAATTGTCCTTTATGATGAAACGGGTAAGGAGATTTGGGCTTGTGCAAATGTAGATGCTCGAGCTTCTGCTGAAGTCAAAGCATTAAAGGAATTAGATTCTGAATTAGAATACAAGATTTATAGGTTATCAGGTCAAATGTTTGCATTAGGAGCACTACCTAGGCTTTTATGGATAAAAAATCATTTACCAGGGATTTATGAAAAAGCCACTCACATGACGATGATTAATGATTGGATTCTTTATAAATTGTCAGGGAAGCTACAAGTGGATCCTTCAAATGGGTGTACTACAGGGATATTTGATATTGAGAAAAGGAATTGGGAAAGTGATGTAGTAAAAATGTGCGGACTAAAAAATAATTTATTTCCGCTGGTAAATGAAGCTGGTACCGTTATCGGTTACATGACGGATGAGGTAGCAGCGTATACAGGTTTGAATTCAGGAACTCCGGTTATTTGTGGAGGCGGGGATGCTCAAATGGCTTCTGTTGGTGTCGGTGCGGTAAAAGCGGGTCAAGTTGTTGTATCAGGTGGATCATTTTGGCAACAGGAAGTCAATGTGAGACAGCCTTTAGTTGACAAAAGTGGCCGTATACGGGTTAACTGCCATGCAGTGCCTGAATTATGGCAGTTAGAAACCATTGCTTTTTTCCCCGGGCTTGTAATGAGGTGGTTTCGTGATGCTTTTTGTGATTTGGAAAAAGCAGAAGCAAAAGTGACTGGTAAAGACCCGTACGAAATTTTAGAAGAAAAGTCAAAAAATGTTCCAATCGGAGCAAATGGGATTATTCCTATCTTTTCAGATACGATGAATTATAGCGCTTGGCGCCATGCATCTCCATCATTTATTAATCTCACTCTAGATCCTCTAAAGACTGGTAAAAAAGAAATGTTTAAATCGATTCAAGAAAATGCTGCGCTTATCACACTAGGAAACTTAAAGACTATAGAAGAAGAAACTGGTTTTTATCCAAGTGAAGTTATTTTTACAGGTGGTGCTTCGAAAGGAAAGCTTTGGAGCCAAACACTTGCAGATGTCCTTGGAGTACCAGTGAAAGTACCTGTAGTTAAAGAAGCAGCAGCATTAGGCACCGCATTATATGCGGGGATTGGGATAGGAATTTATGAGAATATCCATCAAGCAGTTAAACAAGTTATAAAGTGGGAGAGGACATATATACCTAACAATGAAAACCATGATCAATACTTAGAAATCTATGAAAAATGGAGAAGTGTATATGTAGAACAGCTTCAACTTGCTGATCGTGGTTTAACGACTCATATGTGGAAGGCACCTGGTCTAAAGTAATGTGAAAGGGTGTGAAGGGATGAAGAAAGTTCACGAAAATGACTTCGAATATCGGTTTGGTGACAACGGGCCGAAATATTTATCAAAAGGTCCAAACGTAGATATTGGTGTGGTTGTTTTGAAACCAGGTCAAGACTTCCAAAACCATTATCATACAGTTTGCGAAGAAATTTTCTATATTCTCGAAGGGCAGATAGATTTCTATATTAATGGTAATAAGGTGACTACAATACCAGGTGATATGATTCAATGCAACCCAGGCGATGCTCATTACCTTATCAATCAAACAGACAAAACATTTAAAGCCCTCTTCATTAAATCTCCGCATACTTTAGAAAGAGATGTTGTTAATATAAAGAATCCAGAAATCAAGTTAAGGAGTGAATAGATAGTGAGCTGGGGATTTGAAAATCGATTAAACAAAATATTACCAAATAAGAGGGCTGTAATGCTTGCGATAGATCATGGCTATTTCTTAGGGCCAATAAGAGGCTTAGAAAAGCCTGAGGAAACTGTCAGAGACTTACTTCCATACACGGATTCACTATATTTAACAAGAGGTACACTTGCAGCATGTATTCCGAAAAATACGGAAAAACCAATGGTTCTTCGTGTTTCGGGCGGCCCTACAACATTAGGGAAGGATTTAGCGAATGAAACGATTGTTACTTCAATAAAAGAAGCAATTCGCCATAATGTTGTTGGTGTAGGGGTTTCGGTTTTTATCGGATCTGACTATGAAACACAAACAGTAACAAATCTAGCTCATGTTGTAACTGATGCTCATGATTACGGAATACCCGTACTTGGGATTACTGCTGTCGGAAAAGAGCTTGAAAAACGGGATGCCAGGTTCTTAGCATTAGCTTCAAGAGTTCTTGCTGAAATGGGTACTGATATTGTGAAGACTTATTACTGCGACAACTTTGAACAGGTAACGAGTAAGTGCCCGGTTCCTATCGTTATTGCAGGTGGCCCAAAATTTGATACAATTCGTGAAGCGCTAGAAATTACGTATAATGCTATGGAGCAAGGTGCAGCTGGTGTGGATATGGGAAGAAATATATGGCAATCACAGCATCCTCTTGCAATGATTCAAGCAATACATTCCATCGTTCATAAAGGATTCACAGTAAATGAAGCAGTAGATTTATATGAATCTACCTCAAAAGTAAAAGCTTAATATATGTTAAAAAAGGAAACCTTTACAATACCACAAGGCTTTAAAGTTACGACAAGTCCAAAACAATAATTGTATCCAAAATAATTTATCAATTAAGAAAAGTGTAGGGATGTAAAAATTTCTTGCACTTTTTTTATTAGTATAAAAGATTGTTATGCAGCTACCGATTAAAAACAATGCAAATGCAGGTTCTGCAACAGGTAAAAAATTTTTTATAGTGATAGGTGGAAAAAATGAGTTTATACTTGTATGTAGAGGTGTTAATTTAGTTTGTTGGGCTGATTGACGCATAATAGCAAATTAAAGTTCATTTAGCAGGGATTATACAGTACATAATTGGCTGTAAATATCAATGACAAAGTATATTTGGAGGGAAGTGAAAGTAAAATGATTTATATATGGAATATAGAAAAAATCATTAAAGATACTTTAGAACAGCACGATTTAAATATTGACTTTGAAATTAACAATAATCTCACTGTCCCTATGAGCTATAACGTATCGACTAATACAATAAAATTTAATTATCTTCAAGTTAACGGTTATATCAGTAATCTTAGAATTAAAGAAACAGATGAGAACTTTGTAAAAATTATTCTTTTTCACGTGATTGGTTATTACTTAGATTTTAAGAAAAACAAACATGATTTAAGAATTCTAATGTATGGTGAAGATGAAGAAATCGCAAAGCTTAAGTCTGAAATAGAAACAAATGCATGGGAATATGGGAGAACATTGGTCCCTGATCAACTCTTACATTCATATGATAAAGTACGAGAATTAGATAAAGCTCTAATAAAGGGTCAATTAACGAATAGTTAACAAGCATTTTTACCTTAGTAGAGACGGATTTAAAGTATCTGTAAAACCAAAAACAGTTACTGTTCAGTAATAAGGATATAAAAATAAAAAAAAGTGTAGGGAATATTTTTTCTTACACTTTTTTGCATTTTAAGAAAGTGTAAATTTGCAGCGACGAAGGGTACTCATCGTAATTGCTTGTCGGTCCTTTTACTTAAGAAAAATGCAGATTAATTCAACAACATAAGTGACTTTGTCAGCTCTGATTTATTCAACATTATCCGAGTTTAGTTTAATCATCATAGAGGAATTTCTTTAATAATATAGAATTATTTAGAGTTGACCAAGTTTTTTTATTTTCCAATTTAATAGAAATTCCTTTTAATGAGAACAGCTTTATTGTATTGATGTTTATCAAGTAATTCATAATTTCGGATTAGGTGGTCTCACGAAATGTCACTCTCACTCTAGGATTGTTTCTTTTGGGTGAAAGATTTTTTACAAAGTTTTATTAGTTCATCATTTAAAGTTTTTTCGAGAGGGGAAATGATATGAATCCTATTTTATTAGATGTTCCGTTCCAAATAGAAACAGACAGATTAATTCTGCGAGCACCTCTTCAAGCTGGAGAGGGGAAAGTTGTACAGCAAGCTATTAAGGATTCAATTAGTGAATTAAAGCAATGGTTGTCTTTATTCCAGTCAATTCCTTCTGTTGAAGAAACGGAAAGTCTTCTAAGAAATGCCCATATCGATTTTCTAAAAAGAGAAAGCTTTCGTTATCTTATTTATCTTAAGGATACTAATGATTTTATTGGAACTGCTAGCCTTCACGGAATTAATTGGAAGATTCCTAAAGGTGAAATTGGATACTGGATTAACACGCAATATAGTGGTAATGGATATATGACAGAGGTAGTAAGTGAGTTAACTAACCTTGGCTTTTCGCTACTTAAATTTAGAAGAATTGGCATACGATGTGAATTTAATAACATTAAAAGTCGTGCGATTCCTGAAAAACTAGGTTTTGAGCTTGAAGGGGTATTACGTAATGAAGATCTGTCAGCTGACGGGAAAAAACTAACTGATACTTGCATCTATGCAAAACTAAATTAGATTAACATTTTAAAATCCATTCAACAATTGAATTAGTATTTTAGATACTAATGAGAATATGAGTGCATTTATTAATTTAAGTTTAAATGGGAAGTGTAATATGGATATTAGATATAGAGTTGCTACAACAAATGATAGTTTAGAAATTGCTAGATTATCGGGTCAATTTGGTTACAATGTTGAAAAAAATCAAGTCTTTGAAAGATTAATTAAAATAATAGATCAAAAAGATCATGTTGTACTTGTCGCAGAGTTTGAAGGTAATCTGATTGGATGGATTCATGCTCACGGACGTTATTTGATTGAGTCCCCACCCTATGTTGAAATTGGTGGTTTGGTTGTTGACAGTACATATAGGGGTCAAAAAATTGGTAAGATGCTAGTGAAAAGATGTGAAGAATGGTCAAAATTATCGGGATTTAAGGAAATAAGGGTACGGACAAATGAAATTAGGGTAGATACACTTATTTTTTATAAAAAGATTGGTTTTGAAAACACAAAATCACAAAAAGTTTTTAAGAAAGAAATAAGTATTAACTAAAACTAAATTTTACTGCGTATGGTAATGTATGCGATAAGTTCACTTTCTCTTTAGCTTGTAGACAATGGAGTTTTCTCCATGTTTACAAGCTTTTTTTTGTATCCATAAAAATAATTAATTAGGTAAATAGTAAGTAGAATTTAGGTCATAAATTGAACTATTTAACGACGTTTATTCGTGGAAAGTTTTAAGAATTTAGAAAAAAAAATTAATTAAACATTATAACGTTATATTGACTAATGGAAAATTAGATGTTATTCTACATTGGAATAATAAACAAGATAGATGTAAACGAATACATTAAACAATTTAGTTTGTTTACGAAAAAAGGATGAGTGGAAATGAAAGATCATTTCGTACTACAAAATGTAAAAATGATAGACGGAAGTTCTGTTGATATCATAGTAGAAAATAAAAGGATTAAAGACATTGTAGCTGCTGGATGCGGTTATGGTGAGAAATTAGTAGATTACAAGCATAATGTATTTGTTTCTAGTGGCTGGATCGATATGCATGTTCACGCATATGCAGAATTTGAGCCATATGGTGATGATGTCTACGAGATTGGTTATAAAACGGGTGTTACTACAATTGTTGATGCGGGTAGTACAGGTGCTGATAATTTGTCCAAATTGGTAAGTAGTTGTAAAAAGTCAAAAACAAATGTTTTCGCATTTTTAAATATTTCACGAATTGGCTTAATACGGATTGACGAGTTATCTGATTTGACTTGGTTAAATGAAGATCAACTCAAAAATACAATTGCAGAACATAAAGACTTTATTATCGGACTGAAGGCAAGGATTAGCAAAAGTGTTGTAGGTGAAAATGGTGTAGAACCTTTAAAAATAGCACGTCAGTTTTCTAACGATACTAACTTACCACTTATGGTTCATATTGGTTCAGGACCACCAGATATAAATGATGTTCTAAACCTACTTGAAGAAAAAGATATAATTACTCACTACTTAAATGGTAAAGCAAATAATTTGTTTGATGAGAAAGGAAGACCACTTCCGAATTTTCTAAAGGCAATTAATCGAGGTGTTCATTTAGATGTTGGGCACGGAAATGCAAGTTTTTCGTTTAAAACAGCTTTGCAAGCTAAAGAACATGGAATTAAATTCGATACGATAAGTACTGATATTTATCGGAAAAATCGATTGAATGGACCAGTTTATAGTATGTCACATGTTTTATCAAAATTTTTATATTTAGGTTATTCACTAGAAGAAATTATTGATGCTGTTACAGTGAATGCGGCAAAGTGGCTAAATAAACCGGAACTTGGAAGAATTTCGATAGGAAATCTTGCGAACCTCACTTTATTTACTGTTGAGGATGAAGTGACAACCTTACTAGATTCTGAAGGAGAAGAACGTCAAGCTAAACAAAAAATCGTAGTAAAAGGAGTCGTTATTAATGGAGAACACATTGAATGCTAAGTATGGATTAAAAAGAGTAATTAATGCAAGCGGTAGGATGAGTATATTAGGTGTTTCCGCTCCAACAGATACTGTCATGGAAGCGATGAAAATTGGTGGTCAAAATTATGTTGAAATATCGGACTTAGTTGATAAGGCGGGAAATCATATTGCTGGACTTCTTCAATCCGAGGCAGCTGTAGTTGTTAACTCTGCTTCAAGTGGGATTGCCCTTTCAGTAGCGGCAATTGTTACAGAAGGTAACCGACGTAAAAGCGAAAGATTACACCAAGAGCCAATTCCAAAAAATGAAATCATTATGTTAAAGGGGCATAATGTTCAGTATGGTGCTCCTGTAGAAACGATGATTTTCCTTGGTGGAGGTAAATTAGTAGAAGTCGGTTATGCAAATGAGGGGAAAGTAGAGCATATTGCAGAGGCAATTAATGAAAAAACGGCAGCAATTCTATATGTAAAATCCCATCATGCTGTTCAAAAAAATATGATTTCAGTTGAAGAAGCATGGGAAGTAGCAAAAGCAAATAATGTACCTTTAATCGTTGATGCTGCCGCTGAAGAGGATTTGCAAAAATATGTCAAAGTATCAGATTTAGCAATATATAGTGGTTCGAAAGCAATCGAGGGACCTACTTCAGGGATTGTTGCCGGTAGAAAAAAATATATCGAGTGGTTAAAAGTGCAATTACATTGTATTGGAAGAAGTATGAAAGTTGGTAAAGAAACCACTTTTGGTCTGTTGCAAGCTTTAGATGAGTATTTTGTCAAAAAAGACAATAGTGAAAATGAAAAAGCTAGTTTAGAAGTTTTAAAATCACTAGAATCGATTGATGGTATTAAAGTAACGATTGTACAAGATGAAGCGGGACGAGCAATATTTAGAGCACGAATACAAATTGATCCGCTAGTAACAAAAATGACAGCAAAGGATGTCAATGATCGACTAAAGAATGGTCATATTGCGATTTATACCCGTGATTATGGAGTTCGTCAAGGCTTTTTCGATATTGATCCACGACCACTACAATCAGATGATATTTACGTAATCGAAGCACAAATTAGAGCAATCTTAGGAGGAACTGAACAATGACAAATATTGAAAAACGTTTTTATAATAACCGTGTAGCATTAAATGTTTTAGCTAATAGTATCGAAAATGCAGTTGAAGTTTTTGAGGCTGCAGAAGGTCACGTATTAGTAGGCGTTCTTTCAAAAGATTACCCAACGGTAGAGGCTGCTGTTACAGCAATGAAAGAATATGGTGCTCAAATTGATGAAGCAGTATCGATTGGTCTTGGTGCTGGTGATAACAGACAAGCAGCAGTTGTAGCAGAAATTGCTAAACATTACCCAGGAAGTCATATCAATCAAGTCTTTCCTGCAGTAGGTGCAACACGCGCTAACTTAGGTGAAAAAGATAGCTGGATTAATTCTCTAGTATCTCCAACTGGTAAAGTAGGCTATGTAAATATCTCGACTGGACCTGTAAGTGCTGCTAGTGAAACAGCGATTGTTCCAATCAAATCTGCGATTGCGTTAGTTCGTGATATGGGTGGGAATGCATTAAAATACTTCCCAATGAAAGGCTTAAAACATATAGAAGAGTTCAAAGCTGTAGCAAAAGCATGTGGAGAAGAAGGATTTGCTTTAGAGCCTACTGGTGGGATTGATTTAGATAATTTTGCAGAGATTTTAGAAATTGCATTGGAAGAAAAAGTACCTAAAATTATCCCACACGTATATTCTTCTATTATTAATGAAGAAACTGGAAAAACTAATCCTGAAGATGTAAGAAAATTATTAGCAATCACTAAAAGTTTGGTTGAAAAATATGCGTAAACAAATTGTTGCTTTTGGAGAAGTAATGATGCGATTGCAAGTGCCAGGGTATGAACTACTGGCACAGGCAAACGCATTACAATATTCTTTCTCAGGAACTGGTGTAAACGTTGCGTCGGCGATGACCAAACTTGGTCATGATGGTTACTTAGTAACAAAATTGCCGAACAATCCATTAGGGGATGCTGCAATTGCTTACTTGCAACGATTAGGAATTAATCGAAATTATATTACTAGAGGCGGAAAATATCTCGGGTTGTATTTTTTAGAAAATGGTTTTGGCCAGCGCTCAAGTCGTGTGACATATACTAATCGTTTAGAAAGTAGCTTTAATACGGCAACTTTTAATGATTATGATCTTGATTTAATTGCAAATCAAGCAGACGTTATCCATTTTTGTGGTATTACACTAGCGATGACAGATGACACAAAAGAAACGATGAAAATGCTTGCCAAAAATGTAAAAGAAAATGGCGGATTAGTTTGTTTCGATTGTAATTACCGACCTTCTTTATGGGAAGGAGGATATCGTGAAGCAAAACCTCATTATGAAGAAATGTTAGCTTTAGCTGATATCGTCATGATGAATGAGAAAGATGCGATCTATGTTTTAGGAATGGAGACGAAAGAAACATCTAGGGAAACACAACTGAAAGATCTTATTCCTAGAGTTGCAAATCAATATAACATACAAATTGTTGCTGGAACGCACCGAGCAATTAATCGTGACAATTCACATTCATTACGTGGATATCTATTTACTAATGGAGAGTTTCACTTTTCGGAAAATACTTCATTTTCCGTATACGATCGAATTGGAGCTGGAGATGCTTATACAAGCGGTATCCTACATGGTGTATTAAGTGAGTTTTCACCAGAAAAAACCGTTCACTTTGCTCAAGCAGCAGGTATGTTAGCATGTACAATCGTTGGAGATACACCAATGTCAACTGAGGAAGAAATTTTATCAGCTATGGCTGGAACAATTGATGATATTAAGCGCTAAAAAAGGAGAGTTTAAGGGAATGAGTGTGAATCGTAAAAAAGGACCGTTGTATTTACAAATTAAAGAGATGATAAAGGATCGGATTTTACATGGAGTCTACCCAATTCACACAAATATTCCCTCGGAACCTCAATTAGAAGAAGAGTTTCGTGTTAGTAAAATTACGATTAGAAATGCCATAAAAGAGCTTGTTCAAGAAGGATACTTAGAAAAGAAAAGTGGTAAAGGCACAAAAGTGATAGCGAATGTTACGAACGCAAAACTTTCAAAAGGGAAACGTTTTACAGAGATATTAGTTGAGGAAGGACATCATATTACTAAAAAAGTGTTGAGTATAAAAAAGCCAGAAATAATAGCGGATTCAATCCCTTATTCTGTATTTGGAGATAAATATATCCAAATTGAGCGAATTTATTTACTGGAAAATGAACCATATATTCACTTTACGCACTATATTTCAATTGACGTTACGGAAGAAGAAATAGAGGACATACAGATTAGCTCCTTGTATCGTTTCTTAGAAGAAAATAATATTCGATTAGAATCTTTCCGAGATGAATTTGCAGTAGCAGTTGCTCCAGATCATGTTTGTGAGATTTTAAATTTAGAAAAAGGCACTACCACATTAAAAAGAATACGTCGTTCTAGTGATGAAGATGGAAATATTTTAGAAATCAGTGAAGGTTACTATAATACGGCCAAACAAAATTATGTTGTAACGTACAATGATTCATCGCAGTAATTTATCTTCATTGTATAAAATGTAAGCGATTACTAAGGGAGAGTGTGCAAAAATGGATTTATATTTGATTGGAATTACATTAGTAGCAATCGTTATCGTTATTTTGGGAGTTTCGTGGTGGAAATGGCATGCTTTTATTAGTTTATCAGTAGCTGGTCTTTTCTTAGCCGTTTTTTCTGGTGTATCAATGGATAAAATTGTCATTGCTTATGAAACAGGAGTAGGCGCCGTTCTCGGACATCTTGTTGGGATTTTAGCTTTAGGGACGATTTTAGGAAAAATGATGTCAGATTCTGGAGCTGGTATGCAAGTAGCCGATTTCTTTATTAAAAAATTCGGCGTAAAAAACCTTCCATGGGCAATGTTGTTTTCAGGATTTATTATTGGAATTCCAGTATTTTTTGAGGTAGGCCTAGTAATCTTGTTACCTCTTGTTATATCAATTCGTAAGTCTACCAATTCAAATATTCTATTAATTGGTATTCCAGTACTTGCTGGTTTATCGATTGTACATGGTCTAGTCCCACCACATCCTGGTGCGATGACAGCGATTGGTATCTATAATGCAGACTTAGGACGAGTGTTACTTTATTCATTAATCATTGCTTTTCCAACTGCAATCATTGCAGGTCCGATCTTTTCAAAATGGATTCACAAACGTGTAACACCAATTGGTGAACCAGAATTAATTCGAGTTGAAACAAAGTCAAATGCATTACCAAGTACAGGTGTATCATTTTTCATCATCTTACTTCCAGTTTTATTAATGGTTTTAACTGTCATTACACCATACTTATCTCTACCTAGTGCAATTGCTAAATTCTTAATTTTAATTGGTAGTCCTGTAATTGCTCTATTAATCTCTTGTTTTGCAGCTTATTATTTATTAGGGTATCGCCAAGGAATGGACAAAACTTTAATCAAAAAATTAACTGACGAATGCTTAACACCTTTAGCTTCAATCATATTAATTATCGGTGCAGGTGGAGCATTTAAACAAATTCTAATTGAAAGTGGTGTAGGTACTGCCATTGCTACAATGGCTGAGCAACTGTCATTATCACCAATCGTACTTGCATTCTTAGTAGCAGGGTTAATTAGAATAGCGACTGGTTCAGCTACGGTTGCTTTAACAACAGCAGCTGGGATTGTTTCTCCAGTAGTGGCACATATGACTGGTGTAAACTTAGAATTACTTGTTATCGCAACTGGCGCAGGTTCACTAATGTTATCACATGTAAACGATGCAGGTTTCTGGTTAGTAAAGGAATACCTAGGATTAACTGTCAAAGAAACATTTAAAACATGGACTGTAATGGAAACGCTTCTTTCATTTGTTGCGTTTGGACTTACATTAATATTAGACATTTTTATTTAAGAATAAAGGAAGAGGCTGTCTTAGAAAGTCAGGTTAACTGACACGAAAAGCGCCTCTTTTTTTATAGATCGATAAACGATTTTAGTATTTTGTTAGAATAGGTAGTTTTCCATTTTGATGTTTCTTCAACTTGAGTATTATTTGCCATTAAAAGCGAGGATGCTCATATTTTGAGAAGCCCTCATTTTAAATTTAAGATGATAAGCTATTAATAATTAATTTTATTCAAAGTCTAATGGACGTAAGCTCGCTTCGATTTCAGTACGTTTAGGTTCCAAAAATGGAGGCAATGCTAAGCGTTCACCAAGTGTTTCAATATGTTCATCTACATCAAATCCAGGGATATCAGTTGATAATTCGAATAAAATATGATTAGGTTCTCTAAAATAGAGTGCTTTAAAATAGTAGCGTTCTACTTTTCCTGAATTCGTAATCCCAAGTGAATTTAATTTGTCAGCCCATTTATCATATTCTTCTATGTTCGGTACTCTAAAAGCTACATGATGCACGCTCCCTCGTCCAGGTCTAGCTCTTGGTAAGTCTGGTCTTACTTCTAAATGCACTTCAGCACCAGCACCACCTAATCCGGTTTGGTAAACTTCAATTTCAAAGTTCTCTTCTGTAGAGGGGTAAGTACCAGCAAGTCTAAATCCTAAAACATCCGTTAACGTTTTACTAGTAGGAACTGAATCTTTTACAGTAAGTGTAACTGGACCTAAACCAAGAATTCCATGTTCAGTTGGGATATCTGATTTATTCCAAGGCGTACCCGGTGAAACACCTTTTTCACCATTATCTGCTACTAAGATTAATTTTGTACCTTCATAATCTTGAAATGCGAGTGTATCTCGATTTGCTCTTTTAACTATTCCATCATGTGAAATATTAAGTTTTTCAAAGCGATTCTTCCAATAATGTAGTGACTCAGTTGTAGCTACTCTTAATGAAGTTGAAGAGACGATCGAGTGACCCGGGTATGTATTTCCTAAATGAGGGATATCGAAAAATGTTATTTCTGTCCCAGGATTTGCTTTTGCATCCCCGTAAAATAAGTGATAACTGGAAGTGTTATCTTGATTTACAGTTTTCTTAACAAGTCTCATTCCTAAAACTTTCGTGTAAAATTCGTAATTTTTTTCAGCATTTGTAGTAAGTAGTGAAACATGATGAATTCCCAATAATTCCACTTTCATCACTCCCTTAAAATTATTATTTATATGTACACTTTGCAAATGACTAGAGATTGAGGTAGCGTTTTATGTTAAACTGTTATCTAATAATTATACTATTCAGATAAATGGTACAGAAGGGGGAAAAGGCTTTGTATTTCGGTTATTTATTAATTTTAATATCTGCAATAGCTTTTGGTTTAATGCCTATTTTTGCTTTATATGCTTATGGTCAAAATGTCAGTGTGAATACATTATTATTTTTAAGGTTTACATTTGCGACAATACTGTTCTTTAGTTACTTAGTAGTTCGTAAAAAATTAGTTAAAATTACGAAACAACAATTAGTATTATTTGCTTTACTAGGTGGCGTATTGTATATGCTTCAATCAAGTTTTTATTTCAGTTCTGTTAAGTATATTCCTGCTTCTTTAGCGGCACTGATTCTTTATTTATACCCTATTTTTGTAGCTATTCTATCTTTTTTAGTAAATAAAGAGCAATTAACAAAAAATATTATGATTTCAATAACATTATCGTTGCTTGGAATTGTACTAGTGCTAGGAGCTCCTGCAGAAAATATAAAACCATTCGGAATCATATTAGCTTTAGCAGCGGCAATCGTTTACTCAATATACATAATTGTTGGTGGAAGGGTAACAGTGAATGTTCCTCCTTTAGTAACAAGTGCCTATATTTCTTTATTTGCATCAATTTCATTTTTACTAGTAGGCATATCAACAAGCACGATTCACATTCATTTTAAATTTATTGGTTGGATTTCAATTTTAGGTATTTCAATTATATCTAGTGTGATCTCAATGGGAGCCTTTTTTGCTGGTGTAAAACGAATTGGACCAACAAAAGCAGCAGTATTAAGTATGGTAGAGCCTGTTGTGACAATTACCTTTTCGACCATTCTATTTCATGAAAATATGAGTTTACTTCAAATGATTGGCGGTACGATTGTTTTAGGTGGAGCGCTTTTAGTTGTTCTTACTAGTGAGAAAAGAAAAATTGTTGAGAATAAAATGGATTTTTAAATGGTATATGATAAAATGTATTTAGAATATTAGTATAATATTATGTAAATGTTAAAATAGCTACTTTTGTAGCTATTTTCATTTTGTAGACAAATTTGAAAAATATTGAATGATAGAATGGCTGAAAACGCTATCCCTAGAGGGGCGGATTTTTCTTAGACGATAATGAGAATCGCTAAATTAGGCGAAGTAAACCAAGAAAGCGAGCGTTTTCGGGCAGTCAGAAATGGCTGCTTATTCATCTGTTTTAAAATTGTAAAGGAGTAATAGAATGTTTGAATTAAAATTAAAAAATGGAGAAATAGTAAAAGTTCGTCAAGCAACAGGAACTGATGCTAAAGCAATTATAGATTTTTATAATATAGTAGGTGGAGAAACAAACTTTTTATCGTTTGGAGAAAACGAGTTTAAAAGAAATGAAGCAGAATATCAGACTTTTTTAGAAGAAACCTTCAATGAAAAAAATTCGATAATATTATTAGGTACGATCAATGATCAAATAATAAGTATCGGTTCGATCAATTCAAGTCAAAAGGAGCGTACAAAGCATGTAGGTACACTAGGCATTGTCATTAAAAAAGAATATTGGGGTTTAAGTTTAGGGAAGTTATTGATGAAATCATTAATTGATTGGGCTAAACAAAATGATTTAACTAGAAGAATTCAATTAGTAACGAATGAAGAAAATCTTAAAGCTATTCAATTGTATAAAAATTTAGGATTTGAAATTGAAGGTGTTATGAAAGAAGATACTTATATTAATGGAAAGTACTGTAATACTTTAATGATGGGGTTGCTAATTAAATAGCAAACTCTCTATTATAACCACACGAATGAATAGAATTCGTTTCTTCATATGTAAGTGCTAGTATTGGGTTGGTAATTTTAGTGCCAAATGATTCAATTAAACTAGAAGATGGTATCAATTTTGCCGATAAAGCTCTGTACTTTGCGAAAATGAATGGAAGAAATCAAGAATGTGTTTATTCAATTAAGTTTGAAATGTCTTTCGTTAAAAAGCCTTGTGAATGTTAATCACAAGGCTTTTATAGTTTTTAGAAGCACGTAAATGATCTAATTCGATTTGTATCAATTCCAAAGAAAACCCATCTCCAGCCATTCCATCTCCAGCCTGCTACTGAATGTCTGCCGACGAAGGTTGGAAAGTACCAGAATTGTTCTCCATTATTCAACCAAACATAAGTATTTCTAAATCGACAACCAGCGATCGCACCTGGATCTATTGCGAATGCTGTTGCTTGAGACATTGTTGGAGTGAATGAAGGTGGTGGTGCAGTCGGTTGACTCCCTTGACTATGGCCTCCGCCACCCGGTTGTCCCGGAAATCCTGGAAAACCACCCGGTTGCCCTGGAAATCCACCTGGCTGGCCTGGGAATCCTGGAAAACCTGGGAATGTGCGATATTGAGGGAAAAAGTTCATTTTATCAACTCCTTTTTAGTTTAATCCTTATTAAAGTATGAAAATTAATTTTTTTTGTTTGGGCAAATAGGTAAATATCTAGTTTTAACTGGGGATATTTGCGAATAGTATTGGTAGCTTGTAGAAAAGTATCATTATATTATGAATCGGTGTGATGCTTAAGTATGTGTCACACTTTTTAATTTTACTAAAATATCATTTTTTGGAAGATGATAGTATAAAATTTAAGAATTATTTAAGAATTTAATAATAGGCAATTAATATTTCTGAATTATACTTTGCCTCAAACAACTATCTAAAGTAATAGTTCATCATTTGACTGAAAGTTGGAGTATATCTTGTCGATTCGAAAACGGTTAATCTTATCTAATATTGCTATGATTGTTATTCCAATCATTTCTTTTATCCTCATCGAGATTTTGCTCGGTGTGTTTTACTATAAGGTTTTTGAACCTAAATTTAATGGTCATCCACCTCATTCATTTTATTTTTTTCGATTCGGAATCATTGTCCCTATTTTTGCAATTACAAATGGTGTGCTATCATATTTTGTTTCAAGAAGCATACTAAGACCTGTAAAAAATCTGACAAATGCTGCTAAACAAATTAGTGAAGGAAATTTAAATTTTGAAGTTAAACCAACAAATAAAGATGAGCTCGGTCAATTAGCAATTAGTTTTGAAAGTATGAGGAAAAATCTAAAAGAGGCAGCGGAAATACAGAAAAAATACGAAGAAAATCGAAAAGAATTAATCGCTAATATTTCACATGACCTTAAGACACCAATTACATCAATAAAAGGCTATATTGAAGGTATTAAAGATGGCGTAGCGAATACACCTGAAAAAATGGAGAGGTATATTGAAACAATTTATCTGAAAACCTTGGATATGGATCAGTTGATTAATGAACTTTTCCTTTATTCAAAGCTAGATTTAAAACGTGTACCATTTCATTTTGAAGAAGTAAATATTCATCATTATTTAGTCGATCGGATTGAGGAGTTAAAATTTGATTTAGAACCGATAAATGTCAGTATTACTTATTGTGAAAATGTGGACAAAGAAAATAGTATTGTTATGATAGACCGGGAACAATTCAAACGTGTAATGACAAATATCATTCAAAATAGTTTGAAATACATGGATAAAGATGAAAAACGGATTTCTATAAAATTAATGGATGACAAAGAAAAAATAACAATAAAATTTCATGATAACGGTAAGGGAATATCTAAAGAGGCGCTTCCGTTTATTTTTGATCGTTTTTATAGAGCTGATCCTTCAAGAAATCTATCAACAGGTGGGACTGGTTTAGGATTAGCGATCGCAAAAAGAATCATTGAAGAGCACGATGGAGAAGTGTGGGCAGAAAGTCAAATTGGTGAATATACAAATATTTTTCTTTCATTAAATAAGAAATCAATATCAAAGGTGACGAAATGAAAAAGGTTTTAATTATTGAAGATGATCAAAGTATTGCATTATTACAACGAGACTATTTAGAACTAAATGATTTTGAAGTTGAAATAGAATCCAATGGGATAAACGGACTTCAAAAAGCTTTATCAAAGGAATATGATTTAATCATTCTCGATTTAATGTTGCCAGAAATAAATGGATTTGAAATATGTAAAAAAATAAGGGAAAGTAAAGACATTCCGATTTTAATTGTTTCAGCTAAAACAGAAGATATTGATAAAATTAGGGGATTTGGTCTAGGGGCAGATGACTTTATCGTCAAACCATTTAGTCCAAGTGAGTTAATAGCCAGAGTCAAAGCTCATCTATCAAGGTATCAACGTTTAGCAAGTAAAGGCCAAATAAATGAAGAAGAAATTCAAGTAAAAGGACTTACAATCCAAAAAGATTCTAGAAAAGTTCTTGTAAATGGAGAAGAAAAAATATTCACAACGAAGGAGTTTAACTTACTTACCTTCCTTGCTTCAAATCCAAATAAAGTATTTAGTAAAGAGTTATTATTTGATCGGATTTGGGGATTTGAAACAATTGGAGATATTTCAACTGTAACTGTTCATATCCGTAAAATCCGAGAAAAAATAGAAGTTGACCCATCCAACCCAAATTATATTGAGACCGTATGGGGAGCGGGATATCGGTTTAAAGATTAAAATTAAATAAAAATAAAAGGGTGATCTTGTGAGTAAGTAACTGGCTTATAGGATGACTCTTTTTTATGAAAATAATTAGTTTTCTTGAGTATAAATCAGGCAAATAATTTATCTTTCGTGTTGATTTAAGAATTATTTAAGAAATTGATAATAGTAGCTTTATATCTTACCACTATGATGAAAAGTATAATATTAATGAAAACGGAGGGAACAGGGTAGTGGCGAAAAAGAAAATAAATTTAACGAAAAAAAATATATTAGTTAGTGTACATGTTTTAGCAATATGTGCTTGGTTTGGGGGTACTTTAAGTTTATTACTTTTAGGATTCTATTTGAAAAATGCGCAAAACTCAGAGCAACTAATTTATACACTTTCAAGTATGCATATCATTGATGAAAATTTACTAAAATATCCTGCACTCGCAACTTTATTTACTGGAATTTTACTTTCAGTTTGGACGCAGTGGGGATTAGTAAAGTATTATTGGGTTGTCATAAAACTCGTTTTAACAGTCTTAGTCATTTTGATTGGCATCTTTTTTATAAATGATTGGTTCTCTTTTTTAGTAAAAACTGCAGAAGGATTAGGTGCAAGTGCACTTAATGAAAATAAATTTGAGTCAACTTGGATTTCGATTATAATATCAGGTATTTTTAACTTAAGTTGCTTAGTATTTATGACCTTCATTACGTATTTTAAACCTTTTGGAAAAATAAAAAAGAATAAAAAAGTGGCAAAACCATAAAAAATGTTGCTTTTGGAGCCCTTACTGATTAAAAGTAATACTATTTGAGTATTACTTTTTTTTTATGAAAAAAAGATAATATTTACCAAAAAATGAAACATTCTAATAAATGTGTTTTATTGCATTCAGATTGTAAGTAAGCGTTTCATCGAATATGACATTTGTCATATTTTCCATATGACGCCTGCTACTACCATTAGGAAAAATAACTTATATAATTAGGATAATATAGTAATGAAAAGTTACAACATTAGGAAGGAACTTCTAAATGTCAAAAGAAAATCAAAAAAGTTTACGAAAACAAATTATTCCTTATGAAAAGTCAAATTTAAAAGCTAGTATTTGGCAAATGATCAATACTTTTATTCCATTTATATTGTTGTGGTATCTTGCTTATAAAAGTATTTCTATTTCAGTCGTATTAACGATCTTTATCGATGTTGTTGCTGCATTATTCTTAATAAGGATCTTTATTATCTTCCATGATTGTTGTCATCAATCATTTTTTAAGAATAAAACAGCAAATAAAGTTCTAGGCACTATTACAGGTGTTGTTACTTTATTTCCATTCAGCCAGTGGAAGCATAGTCATTCAATCCACCATGCGACAAGTGGTAATTTAGATAAGCGCGGAATTGGAGATATGTGGGTTTTAACTGTTGAAGAGTACATTGCAGCACCACTCATTACAAAAATACAATATCGTCTATACCGTAATCCATTAATCATGTTTGGATTAGGACCAATTTATATCGTGCTAATATCAAATCGATTCAATACGAAAAATGCAAAATTAAAAGAAAGACTGAACACTTATTTAACGAATAGTTTAATTGTTGGGGTTTCAGCATTATTTTGCTATACAATAGGTTGGCAAAATTATTTATTAGTGGAAGGTCCAATCTTTTTCATTTCGGCAGTATTAGGAATTTGGCTTTTCTATGTACAGCACCAATTTGAAGACACTTATTTTGAAGAAGATGAGAATTGGGAATATGTTAAAGCAGCGGTTGAAGGAAGCTCTTTTTATAAACTTCCTAAACTATTACAGTGGATAACTGGTAATATTGGATACCATCATGTTCATCATTTAAGTCCACGTGTGCCGAATTATAATTTGGAGACTGTTCATAATAATACGCTGCCACTACAAAATGTACCGACGATTACACTAAAAACAAGTTTAACATCTTTAAAATTCAAATTATGGGATGAAGAAACAAAACAATTTGTAAGATTTAAAGATCTAAAAACAGTCTATAAAGTAAATCGCGAAAGTTCAGACACTGTCTGAACTTTTGATGTATTTTATTTACATTTTTATAAAGATTAAATTTCATTAAATATGATAAGATTGTTAAAGAAGGCCACAAAATGTTTGAATTAAATGAGGTAAAATTATGTTTAAAAGATATCTAGTTTTCCTAAAAAGTACAGGAATCTCACCATATATTTGGACAGTTTTAGGAATTTCTCCATTTTATTTTATTTTTCTTTCTGCACATTCTACTTTAAGAATCATTATTGGAATTTTACTAACAATATCATTTTTTATCATTTATCGATTGGCATACAGATCAAAAGGGTGGTCAATTTTTCTATGGTCATCCATCTTAATCATCTTATCCACTACAATGAATATACTCTTTAGTTATGTATATTTTGCTTTTTTTATAGCGTATATGATTGGAAAGAGAAAAAATCGAGTTACATTTTTAACTTTGTATATACTTCATTTAGTCATCACTACAATTTCCATCAACATCACGATTATCCTTCAAGAAGAATTAATCATTAGGCAGCTTCCTTTTATTATCATTACTTGGATTAGCGTTATTTTGTTACCATTTAGTTTATACAGTCGAAATGAAAGAGGGCAATTGGAAGAAAAGTTAGTAGATGCCAATAAACGTATTTCAGATCTTGTAAAACTAGAAGAACGTCAAAGAATTGCTCGTGATTTACATGATACGTTAGGTCAAAAACTTTCACTGATTGGCTTAAAAAGTGACTTAGCTAGAAAGTTGATTTCAAAAGATCCTGATTTAGCTCAAAATGAATTAAAAGATGTACAACAAACAGCTAGAACAGCCTTAAATGAGGTTCGAAAAATAGTATCTCAAATGAGAGGTATTCGAATAAAAGATGAACTAATCAGAATTAAGCAAATACTGCATGCTGCTGAAATTACAGTTGAATGTAACGATAACTTCCAACTTACAAATGTATCATTACTTACAGAAAATATTGTCAGTATGTGTTTAAAAGAAGCCGTAACGAATGTTGTAAAACATAGCAATGCTACTTTATGTAAAATATCAATTAAACAAATGAAAAATGAAATTATTTTTTCTGTAACCGATAATGGAGTTGGATGTAATTTAGAAAAATTCTCATCAGGTTATGGCCTAATCGGTATGAAGGAACGACTCGAATTTGTTAATGGAACATTAGAGGTATACTGTGAAAACGGAATGACTTTAATTATGAAAGTTCCGATCGATGTAAAACAAATTGAAGTGGAGGAACTAATATGATTAGAATCGTCATTGCTGAAGACCAACGAATGCTATTAGGTGCGCTTGGATCTTTACTTAATTTAGAAGATGATATGGAAGTTGTTGGTAAAGCTGCAAATGGAGAAGAAGCAGTTAAACTAGTCAAGCAATTACAACCTGACATTTGTATAATGGATATTGAAATGCCTGGCAAAACTGGACTGGAGGCTGCAGAAGAATTAAAACCTTTAGAATGTAAAGTGATTATCTTAACAACTTTTGCAAGATCTGGTTATTTTCAAAGAGCATTAAAAGCAGGTGTAAAAGGCTATTTATTAAAGGATAGCCCAAGTGAAGAGCTAGCTAGCTCAATTAGAAGTATTATTTCTGGGAAGAGAATCTATGCTCCGGAACTGATGGATGATGTATACGCCGAGGCGAATCCGTTAACTGACCGTGAAAAAGAAGTTTTAGAGCTAGTTGCTGATGGTAAGAACACGCAAGAAATTGCGGATGAATTGCGTCTTAAAACAGGAACAGTGAGAAATTATATATCGATGATTTTAGACAAATTAGAAGTTAAAAATAGAATCGAAGCAATAAAACAATCGAAAGAAAAAGGTTGGTTTAAGTGAAGTTATTGGCAGGAGGAATGAACACAAGAAAAGCAGGTAGGGTGAGAATTGACAATAAAATCTTTCAATCCTTTAATGCCTAAATCCTGCATTCCTTGTTTATCATTTAGTTTCCTGCTTCTTTTTTTTCTTTTTTTCTAGATTTTGTTTTTCTTTTTCCAGATTTTTGCACTTCTTTAAAAAATTCGTCTAACTCCTGATTGAATTTATCTGTTTCTTCCAAAAATAAAAGATGACTACTATTATAAAAAGGAACAAATTTGGAATCTTTTATATTTTTTTGAATATATTCACCAGCAGCTAATGGGAAAAATCCATGGCTACCAAAACAAATTAATGTTGGAATATCAACAAGACAAAGCGTATCTCGATAATCTACAGCAGTTTGATTAAATACGATTGTACTTGCAATTGCTGCAGGTAATTTATTCATTTCTTTTAATATCCATTTATGTTCTTTTGGATCAGGTTGATCCTTATACATACCATATATAAAATCACTATTAAATTTGTTCTGATCTTCTTGAATTGACTGCATTACATTTTTTAAAATCATAAAATCAAATGCTCCAAACTCCCAATCTGGCCAAATATAATCGGATGCGGATTGATCAACTACTGTTAGCGCCTTAATATTTTTACTCCCAAACTGATTAACATAATCCCACAATACAAAAGCTCCCATTGACCAGCCTACTAAAATTACATCCTTTAAATTTAGTTTTTCTATAAAGCATTTTAAATCACGAGCGTATTGTGCTACTGTATGCCCATATTGAACTTTCGAAGACTTCCCATGTGCTCGTAAGTCTAAAGTAATAACGCGATAATTTTTACTAAAATATGGTACTTGTTTATGAAAAAACTTACTACTCATCATAACACCATGAACAAAAATAACCGTTTGACCTTCTCCGTGATCTTCATAATAGAGCTTTGTATGTGAATCAAGTTCCACATATGCCAATTTAATCGCCCCCATTGGCTGTTAAATGTCTTACTTTCCTATATTATTTCAACACATAATAATTCATGACTATTCACAATTTCTTTGAATAAGGTTGTTAAAAAACTAAATAGGTAATGCTTAACTCGAAATTCATAATGTTTTTCTTTTTTATATAAAAATGTGGTAAAATTCAGATAAATATAGAAATGATCCAAGCATATATAAAAAGTAATACCTATCGTTTATTTTTACTGGAATGATTACCTATAACACATATAACGGGTGAGAATAAATGGAATACGCAGGATTTTATTGGGTAGGGTTAATCTTTTGGATGTTAATTAGTTCAGGAATCTTACTTTTAGTATGGGGCCTATGGAAAAAATCCTGGAAAACATTAATAGTGAGCGGGATTGTATTTATACTACCAACATTCTATTTTGGTGGGGCGGAGAGTTGGTTGAGGGTAGTTGTATTTTTTCCAATGATTCCTTTAATACTTGCTTATATTATTAAAAAAACCGATGTTTGAGACGGGTGGTTATTTTCCTAGTTAATAGATTGTTTTGAATAAAAAGGAGAGAAATAAATGAACGTGATAGAGGGGTTTATTGAAGTAACAGGCGGGAAGGTATGGTATCAGTTTCATAATAAGAATTCATCTAAAATCCCTGTCGTTGTTTTACATGGAGGGCCTGGATCATCGCATTATTCAATGCAAGGTCTATACGTATTAGCAGAAGATCGACCAGTTATTTTTTATGATCAGTTAGGCTGTGGGAAGTCTGATCGTCCAACAGATCATTCTTTATGGAATATTGATCGATTTGTTGAAGAATTAGCACAAATCAAACAAGCGCTTTCGCTGGATGAGTTTCATATTCTTGGTCATTCATGGGGAACAACCCTAGCTGCAGCTTATTATTTATCGAGACCAGTTGGAGTGCGGAGTATCATTTTTTCAAGCCCTTGCTTAAGCGCACCATTATGGGCACAAGATCAGGATCGAAATCGAAAACTACTCCCACCTGATGTACAAGAAACATTAATAAAGTGCGAGGAAAATGGAACAACAGATTCAGAAGAATACAAAAATGCTAACGCTGTATTTATCAAGCATTTTGTTTGCAGATTAGACCCATATCCAGAATTCCTGAAAAAAGGAAAACACTATAGAAATCCAGAAGTTTACAATATTATGTGGGGGCCATCCGAGTTTCATGTTACTGGAAACTTAAAAGATTTTGACTGCACTTCTAAGTTAAAAGAGATCAAAATCCCTACATTGTATACTTGCGGAAGATACGATGAAGCAACACCTAAGTCAACAGAATATTTCAGTGAGCTAACGCCAAATAGAAAATTCCACGTTTTTGAGCAAAGTGCACATATGCCTTACATTGAAGAGCCAGAAGAATATGTACAAGTAGTTGAAAGCTTTTTGAATGAAGTTGAATAAATAATGAAATTGAGAAACGTAAGGTTGATCCCTTGCGTTTTTTTGATGATAGATTGATTTCGTTAGTTTTGGAGTGCTTATTAGGAGATTGGAAAGGGAGGAATGTGGTTTTTAGTATCTTAAAGGGTGTTGAAGAGGAAGTTAATTAGGGAAAAAATGAGGATTGGTATCTCATGTAGAGTTCATGAGGAAGTAAAATCGGAAAAAATCGAGATTTAGTACCACTGGAGAGTTCATGAGGATGTAAAAGGGGACAAAATTGATTAATAGTAACTCATATAGTCTGCATGAGGAAGTAAAATAGGACCAGATATTTTTGGAATTATCTGAAATATATGGTCCTAAAGATGCAAATTATTCTAGCGAATACGTTGTCGTCTCATCCACTGAGTCGCAACCCATTTTTCTCCGCTTATAACAGGGCTACCTGCATGGATTGTAAGTTCATTGATTGCTTCGTCCTGATAAAAATATTCAAAGTATAAGGCAGTGCCTTTTTTGGCGGAAACAGAATAATTGAGCGCAGGAAAAATCGTTTCGCCGCCTTCTTCCACATCATTTAAATAGAGAATGAGTGTACTAATCCTATTATTATTTGTTCGATGGTTGGAAAAGTAATCAAAATGTGGTTTATACTGTTGCCCAGGTTCGTAATGAAGCACTTGTAAAGGTTCCGCATGTTCGATTGAAATATTCATGATCGTTTCGATTCGTTTTTCAATACGTTTAATTAGTTCCGTTTCACTTTCCTCAAAAAACATCCCACTACTTGTTCGCATATCATTTTCCTCATGAGTTAACCCTATTTTTGAGCGTTTCATGCGTAATTTCGAATGGTTAATTAAATCGTCGCATTCTTCATCACTTAAAACATTATTAAGTAAGACAATTAATGGTTCCTCTTGCCGAGTAAGAATCTCAACCTCGCGATCAATTGTTTGGATTATCTGACCAGTATGATTAAAAATGGTTTGTTCGATTTCCTTTAAATTTCCTACTTCTAACATTTTGTCACATCTCCTTGTACATTTTGTCATCTATATCCTAGGAAAATTGATAGGCACATTACGTTGAACTTTTGAAAAACACATTGTAGAAAAGAACTAAAATTTAAAATGATTTATCAGATAAAAATTATGTTTTTAGAATAAATTCCTCATTGTGTTGACATTTTCCTGCTTAAATCAAAGCCAGACAGACTGTTGTTACAAGAATTTTTCGAAAATTGACTTTGTATTGTTTTAATTGAGGTAATTTGGGAGTTTTGTTGAATATTAGATGTGTAAATCATATCGAAATGAAAAGAAGGCGGAAGAGTATGAGCTGGAAAATAGAAGGAATGAAAAAATCTTAGGAAATAGTATTTTTCCATTCTTATATGTGAGGATTAAGATAGAAAAAAGGTTAGATAAGTTAAAACTAACTTATCTAACCTAAGAAAGAAGCCTATTTCATTGGTTGTAAAGCCTTGTATCGATCGACTGCTTTTTCATCAGCAGTTTTTGACATTTTATAATGATAGATCGCGTCTTCCCAATCTCCATACATCGGATTTGGTAATTGGATATATTTTACCCCAAGGTCTTTTGAAATTTTATCGACATTATCTTTTCGAGTTTTCAAATCCGCTTTATAAAAAATATCTGATAGATCATTTGAATTATCGCCTATTAACATAACAATTTCGTGTGTTTTTGCAATTTGGGCTTGTCTTGGTCCTTTTTGAGCTGTATCTGTTTTAAGAAATAAATGTTTTGAGTCAACATTCGGTAATCCATGTAATTTTAAATTTTTAATTGTATCATTTCTTGTTTTTTCAGGGCGGTTTGTAAGATAAAAAACATCTACATTCATTTTTTTCGCTGCAAGCAAGAAATCTTTTGCACCTGGGATTAGTTCGGCTTTTGCCATATGAATCCATTCATCCCATCCTTGTGGATTGGAAGCATTATTTTTGATCGACCATGCGGTATCAGGGGAATTATCAAGAATTGTTTCATCAATGTCTAAAACAACTGCAGCAGGTTTTGGTTTATTTTTTAATTTATCAGTTGCTTTCTTTTTAGCCATTGTTTCAGCCAGTTCTTCTTTTGCCTGGTTATAGATTTGAATTTGCAAAGCCTTGTTTTCCGCAGAGGTTTGAAACCAATTAGTAGACATAACATTATGTTCTTGTGTGCTCCTTGCGAATTCGGCTTTACTAAAGCCTATGCCAGCTAAGGAACCAAAGGCAAATGCAAAAAAGATAGATAGAATAATAACAATTTTTTTCATACTATTTTCCTTTCATCTATATTAAATGTACTAGCTAAGTAAAAATTAGTTAGTAAATATGAAAAATTGCTTTTCAAGGTTGTTATATCCTAAAGACTAAAAAATATTCGTCTTTTTAAAAATTTCATTTACCAAAATGTCGGAAATTTCAGAATTTAACAAAGAAAGTGATATGATAAAAGTGATTTAATTTTTAAGTTTAAGGGAGAGCGAACGATGATGATTCATTTAAAAATCGTAACAAGAGAAAATTGGGAAGAAGCTATTAAACTTGAAGTAAATAGTGAACAATTGAATTTTGTTCCCACGGTTGCAGTATCACTTGCAAAAGTATATATAAAACCAGATGGTGAAAATGTGGAATATATCCCATTTGCCATTTATGATGATCAGACGATGGTTGGATTTATTATGCATGCTTTTGAAGAACATACAACAAATAGCTATTGGATCAACGGGTTTTTAATTGATAAACAGTTTCAAAGTAAAGGATATGGTAAATTAGCATTTGTTGAAATGATTAAGTGGATCGGGAATAAATTCCAGCAATGTAAAGAGATTCGATTAACAGTTCATAAAGATAATAAATTAGCTATGAATTTATATAAGCAATTAGGTTTTATTCCGACTGGTAACTACTTTGGAGAAGAAGAGGTTTGGTATTATATTGTTCAAAGATAACTAAATTTTACGGATATATATTTATGGATAATATGTGAACAATTTTTTAGAAGATAGGAATTAGAACCTGTTTTCAAGAAATAGTAGAGTATGTCAAAAAGTAGGGGTTTTTACGTTATGGAGAAATGGGAACGGAGACTAATTAATACGAAAAGAGGGACATTTGAAGTATTTTGTAAAGGTGAAGGAGAGCCTTTATGTATCACTCATAATTACTCTGAATTTAATGATTCGGGAGATTATTTTGCAAATTCATTTACTACATTATTTAAAGTATTTTTAATAAATTTAAGAGAAACTGGTAATTCTGAAAAAGCACATTCTCCTTATGAATTAAGTATGCTAGAAACAATATTTGATCTAGAAGAAATTAGGGAAACATTAGGTTATTCATCCTGGAGTTTTGCCGGTCATTCTACCGGTGGAATGCTTGGAATTATTTATGGAATCTATTTTTCAAATTCTTTAAATCATAATTTGATTGTTGGAGCTGCAGCGAGAGATTATGCAACGTTTTCAAAAAACTGTATTTATAACAAAGCTCATCCGCAATATAATATCATGCAAGAATTAATTGAAAAGTTAAAAGATACTACAATATCTAATGAAGAAAGAGAAGCTCTATCAATTGAACGGACAAAGTTATCTTTGCATAAGCCAAATCGATATCACGAATATTTTAATTTACCAATCTCTAAAAAAATGTCAGCAATTCGACTAAATTATTTCAATAGGGAATTGCAAATTTACGATGTAACAAGAAAGTTATCATTAATAAGTTGTCCAACTCTAATTATTTGTGGCAAACATGACGTACAATGTCCAATCGAATATTCAGAAGAAATGGCTGAAGGAATTGAAAATTCAAAATTAGTCATTTTACATGAAAGTAATCATTATCCATTTTTAGAAGAGAAGGAACTGTTTTTGAAGGAAGTAAAACAATTTACTAAAAAAACGCTTGTCTAAATCCACAGTGTGGAGTAGAGGTAAAAATGATCTATAGGAAAAAGTCTTATAAAATAAATCCAGATCAATTAGAACAATTTAATGATTTTTTTCATTTTTATTTATACCCAAATCAAATCAAGCATGGTGCTAAATTAATTGGTAGGTGGGTTAACGAATCGAATGATAAAATTGAAGCGATTTGGCAATATGAAAGTATAGAACAGAATGAGCAGATTGAAAAGATGATCAGGAAATCTGAGCTTCATCTGAATGCAAAAAAGAAAAGGGCTCAATTAGGTGAATTATTTGAAGAAAGTCATCAAGAATTTCTTACTTCAACTTCACCAATTGGAATATATGAAATACCTAAACATTGTTTGGATTTATTTCAAAAATAATAGCGGAGAAGTTTTATTTACGAAAGCTGGAGGAGCAAAGTTGTTAACAATTTATTTAACAAGACACGGTGAAACGGTGTGGAATATCGAAAATCGATTACAAGGATCAAAAGATTCCGAACTTACTGCTAGCGGGATTATTGATGCTAAATTATTAAGTAATAAATTAGCTAAAGTGAGTTTTAGTAAAATATATACTAGTTCGAGTAAACGTGCAGTAACAACTGCAAATATTTTAAGAAACAATTCATCGATTCCAATTATTGAAGAAGATGATTTAAAAGAAATTAATTTTGGTGAGTGGGAAGGTAAAACGAAAAAAGAAATAAATGATTGTTTTGAAAATGAATTTGAATCTCTTTGGAAAACACCTCATTTATACGACCATCGTCCACATCAAGGTGAGAGTTTACTCGCCTTAACAGAAAGAGTAGGAAATGTCATCCAAACTATTTTAAATTCGAATGAAGAAGGTAATATATTAATTGTTACACATGCAGTTGTATTGGCAGCGATTGTAGCTCATTTAAAACAATCACCAATTGAAAAATTATGGGATCTACCTTATGTCCACGGAACAAGTTTAACGATAATTAATTTTGGAGAAGAGAAAGAGTTGGACTTTATGTTACTATGCGATACAACGCATTTGAATCGTATTTAATGTTCTTACAAAAATAAAATAGCCTACCTAATTTAAACTAGGTAGGCTATTTTTATGTTCAAATTGAATGGAGGGATTTTTCATTTTTATTGAATTTGCTAACTTCTTGATCAATCACTTTAATTAATAGGATTGTAACTAATACAAATACGACGTCTATAAAATAGATTAAGATGTTTAAATAAGTCTCCTGTAGCATAATACCAAGCATTGCTCCCATCATTCCACCCATAATTCCCGCAGTTATCCCTTCTAATACGGCCATTAGTGATAAAGGTTTACCAGTTAAGTATCCGATTAATATGCCTGCTGTCATGGAAAGAATTGTCGGAATGGTTAAATCAGTATTCCGAAAAAAAATACCAAAGATTGTACCCACGGTGACACTTGTCATCATTGAATTCGTCATACTGATCATTTTTCCGACTGTACAAGAAAGTTTTTCTTTCTTTCTATTAGTGATGATGATGACATATGATGAGAGTAGAACAGTTAAGACAATGCTAGCCCATTCTAAGAACATTCAGTTAAACTCCTCCCTCCCTATGTAGAATCCTTAGTTGTTTGAGTTATAACGTTCAATTATATGTTGAAAAAGCTTAATTGTATGAATGTGATAACAATAATTTTATTTTTATTTGTGTAATCAAATTTTCATTTCTTTTTTTAAGTCAGTTTAGAGTGAGGTTATCTTAAAATAGGAGTGATGTTAATGAAGAAAGTGTTTTACATATTCATAACCCTATTATGTAGTTTAGTACTATGTTCTGGTTGCGGAAAAAAGGCTGAAATTAAATCGAGTCCTTTTTTAGATCATATTCAATTATCTATTAATGAAAAAAAATTAACAAATAAAAAGCAAACACATGTGTATTTAGTAAATTTAGTAGATACCGATGGAAATGAAGTAGATGTAGATTCGGTTTATTTTAAAATGGAAATGAAAAGTATGAATCATCATGTTGAAGCAAGTATGAAGAAAATAAATAAAGGTATATATGAAGTGAGTTTAGAACTGCCAATGGAAGGTACTTGGAGTAAACAAATAACTTTAATAAAAGGTAAAAATGAACGTAAAGTATCAATTAGATAAAGATGAATTAGAAAAAGATAGTAAAATTTAGTAAAGATAATTTTTTACTATCTTTTCTATGAAAGTTAATTGGTTGTCTAATCTTAAATCATTAATCTACAACAATATAACCAATCATAGGTGCCACGTCATGAGAATGATTATCACAAATTAAACGGTATGTACCTTCTTTTTTAAAAAATAAAGGTACCTCGGTCGTTTTACCTTTGGCTACCACACCGGTAATATTCGTTCCTTCGATATGAAAATGATGTTCTTTTCCATTTATTCCATGAATTTTTAAAGTTACTTTTTTGTTTTTATCAATAACGATTGTACCTGGATCCCATCTATAAGCTTCAATTTCCGTTCCATCATCTAGCTTTGTACTAAACTCGGCTGTGATCATATCGATGTCGAACGTTTTTACATGCTGCTGGACTGCAGTTTGAACTGATTTTGGTGTTAAATAATACCAACCACTTACTCCAATAACAACAAGAAGAAAACAAATTAATAACCATTTTTTCTTAATAAAAATAAAGTGCATAAAACACCTCCAAAATTAACTTCTTATTATAAAATATGCTCAACCTTTTAATAACTTGTCTAATACATAATTATTTCTTTTATTCATAATCTAATAGAAGGAATTAAATACTTAAATTTGGATTATTCAACACTAGAAATCTACTATATAATGGAAATATAGTAATTTCTTTGGAGGGGATCTAATGTTTAAAAAAGTACTAGCTAGACTAGGAATTGGAGCTGCTACGGTAAATACAATTATCCATACGAGAGATTTATATCCAGGAAAAAATGTTGAAGGTGTAGTTGAAATTAAGGGTGGATCAGTTGCGCAAGAAATTAATCATATTGGCCTTAAGTTAAAGTCTTATGCTCAAAAGAAAAGTGGAGACGATGAGGTAAATGTAAAAATCCAATTACATGAAGAGCGTGTTTCTGGCAAAATGAAAATTGAAGCGAATGAACAAAAAGTCATTCCTTTTACGTTCCAACTGCCATATTACACACCGATTACAATCGGACATGGCCAAGTTTGGATTGAGACGGATTTAGATATCGATTTAAGTATAGACCCTACAGATACTGATTTCTTAAAAGTTCATCCACATGAAGAACTAGCAAACTTTGTAGAAGCATTTACGATACTTGGCTTCCGTTTACGTCAAGTTGAGGTGGAGGCTCAAAATGGTCGTTTCTATCAAGAGTGGGAATTTGTTCCAAACTCCAAGAGGGAATGGCGATTTGATGAAATTGAATGTATGATTGAACCGAATAAAGATGGTCTGTTTATGAGGGTTCAAGTAGATAAATCAGGTTCACATCGTGGTTTAGCAGGTTTACTTCAAGAATCATTCGGATTGGATGAAAAGAAAACATCTCTTAACTTTAAAAATGAACAACTTAAAGATGCTCAAACTATTGCAAACTCAGTTAGGGCTTTTTTACAACAATATAACTAATTAATAAAGTAAGAGACCGTTATTGTCTCTTACTTTTTAATTTTTGAAGATTCTCATTCTTGAGACTGAATTTAAATCAAATTTCTAATAAAAACTATTCGTTTAAGAATTTTTAGAATACAATAGGATTATTAGAAAAAATTTACATTTTTAAGTTGAAAAGGAGAATATATGAGATCAAACGTTAAAAATATGAAATGGATTTCGGGTGGTTTTGAAGCATTACTCGGTATTCCTGTTTTAGGTGGTTCGATCGTTATTGGTTTTGGCTATACGCCATTATTTATCGCTTTAATTCTTCACATTATTACACTCGTGTTAGCGAAAAAAGCTGGTGTCTCTGCTAATGGGAATATTTTTGGAATCATCACATCTTGTCTTGCATGGATTCCTGTTTTAGGCATGATCATGCATATTTTATCAGCCATTTTTATTTTGATTGGTGCAGCAACTGGTCGTTCTAAATAAAAGGATAGTAAGATTTAATTGGTAATTACAAGACTAACATCGAGTTAGTCTTTCATTATTTTTATGAAAGAGTGGTAAAGTTGGTCTTTTTCTTAATCAGTGGATTTTTCATTCTTCTTATTGTTGGTATCGTTTTAATTGTGAAGGGTTTTCTACTTAAAGGACTATTATTAATTAGTGCAAGTATCGTTTTTGGAATTATAATGATTATTTATTATGAGCGGAGAAGAAAAAAAAGAAAAGCGTGCGATTGGTGTGATTGCGGTGATTTTGGTTATGTTCCAGATTGTGACCTCCCTGATTGTCATCATCACATGCCAGATTGCGCACCGGATTGCGATTGTAGTCCAGATTGTCCAAGCTAATAGGAGGATTAAATTTGATTTTAAATTGGATTCCTTGTCATAGAAGGCAAGACAGATCATATCGCATAGGTTCATATACTTTTCCACTTTGTGCAAGATGTACGGCAATTCTATTTGGTTATTTGTTTCTTCCATTTTTATTTATGATCGCATCATTCCTTTATTGGTGGTACATTCCAATTTTAATGTTCCCTTTATTGATTGACGGGTTTACACAAAAATGGAATTGGAGAGAAAGTAATAATTTTTTACGTTTCATAACGGGATTACTATTTGGTATTGCACAAACTATTTTAATTATAAGGTCTGTATTAGACTTGACAAAAATTCTCATGTAATTTCTACATTATGCTAATATGAATTTTTTCCTCCTTGTTTGGTTAAAGTAACATTTAGATTCTTTACAAGGAGGCTTAAAAAATGGAAGATACGCATGAATTTGTCGAAAAATTACATGAAAAACAAAGAAAAGACCAAAAAAATAAAGAACACCAAGGTAATGGAACACCAAATGAAAAACTACCTACTAAACAACATGGAACAAATAAATAATTGAGTATGACTAGCCATGGCGGTTGCCTGTGGCTAGTTTTTTGTTAAAAGAAAGGAAGACAACTAAATGTCTTCCTGCTCCTTAATTATCCTTTTTTACCATCTATGTGCCTTAGCGTTGCTTTTTAAAATGATTGTATTCTGAGACTCCATAGTTTGTCCATTGACTTGTGATTTAGCATGTTTAGGTCTAGTCCAATTGTGGTAAAATTTTTGAGATTGAGGATCTAAATGATTTTTTATGGTCATGTTTGATTCACCTCTAAGATAATTTAGGATATCTTTGATATTCAAGTCGAATATCGTTGTTAGTATTTGAAAAATAAACGAAAAAGATACAATTTTAAAGCACTAAATTAGATTTAGGTTTTTTTAACTTGTATTTTAATGAATAGAACATTAGCCACTAAAATTAAAATGAAATTATCCTGAAGGAATCAGTTACCTTTTATGGACTCTTTTAAGTTCAATATTAAACATTATTTGATTTGAAAGGATATAAAGGATGGAAGAATTCCGTTATATTAATTGAAATTGTAAAGAACTTAAACAGAAAAAATTGGCATAACGATAAGCATTTTAAAATTTTAATTAACAATTACGCGTATTCAGCTAGATTTATTAGTTTACATCGCTCGAATAATGAATTCTTTGGTGAACTTTCAGATGAAATAATTGAAGAACAAATAAAATTTACAGAATTTCTAGTTGAAAATAGAATTCCTTTTATGGAGATCGTTAAATCTAGAAAGAATGAACGTTTTTTGAGCGTTTTAATTGATAATCAACCGTATCGTTTTATATTATTTAAATGGATAGATGGTATACATATGACTAAATTTAATCAAGTGATCACCGAAGAAGTTGGAAATATGGCAGCTGTTTTTCATAAGACTGCCACTCGGTATTCATGTAATTCTTTTCCTAAAACATCCCATTTAATTGCATATGAAGGATTTGTGAATAGGCTTAAGGGCGAATTAAATTCAAAAGATATTTTGAAAGAAAATAAATCATTACTAAATGAATATTTAGAAATGGCCAAACTGCATTTAAAGAATGCAGAAACAGATCAATTTGATTTTATTATTCAATCAGATTTGAATCCATTAAATATTATTTGGAATCATGATGCCTCAACTATAAAAGGAATAATTGATTTTGAATCGATTACTTATGTTGATCGAATTGAGGGGTAAGCATGGTTAATTAAATGGTATTCAAAAACAAGCGACAATAAATCAATCGCAATGTCAAAGAATTTAGCTGAAAAATTTATGAATAAATATAGTAACTTTTTTCAAATTGGATCAGAGCATATTGATCGCCTTTCTTCCTTACTTTGGCTTTCTGGATGCATAAATTGGGGATTCTATCAAAAAACTTCAAATTTAATCAATTCAAATGAAAATAAATTAAAACCTCATTTAGATAATTATTTAAAAAGAGGTAATGAATTAAAGTCGTTATTAATTTAAAAACATATATACTCAAAGGGGAAACCGTGATGGATATTCAAAATGAGGTCTTACAATTTAAAATGGATATTGGTGTTAAAAAACCTGATAGTATTAAAAATAAAGAAGTTAAATGCCCATTTTGTGATCGTGAAAACTTAACGGATATTATTGATACATCCGGCTCGATCATTTATTTGAAAAATAAATTTCCAACATTAGAAGATACTTTGCAAACTGTTATTATAGAAAGTGATGATTGCAAAGGAGATCCTTCGAAATATTCTTTAACACATTTGAGAGAATTATTAACTTTTGCGATTGATAAATGGGATGAAATGGAATCGACTGGAGAATTCAAATCTGTCATTTTATATAAAAATCATGGCCCATTATCAGGGGGAACACTCAGTCATCCACATATGCAAATAGTTGGATTAAAAAATATAGATTACAACAAAAAGGTAACAGATGTGTATTTCGAAGGGATAAACATTTCGTCGGATATTGGATATGAATTAAATATTTCTACTCATCCAATTATGGGGTTTAGAGAATTCAATATACTAATTGATGATCGGAAATTTATTCCACAAATGGCCGTTTACCTACAAATGGTTACTCATTATTTACTTAATCATTTTTATAAAGGACTTCAAAGCTATAATTTATTTTTTTATAAATGGAAGGGTAAAATAATTTGTAAAATTATTCCTAGATTTGTTGTATCTCCATTATTTATTGGCTATTCAATTTCACAAGTGTCAAATCAGCTAGAAGTACATAAAGATCAAATTCTTAGTCTTTACAAAAAGGAATTAGAGGGAATTGCTTCAATATGAAAAAGAGCTTACGCGTTGTAAGCTCTTTTTCACGTTTTTGATTTCCATAACAGCTGTGTTTATTTAATGAATAATTCGTTTTTTAATTCTTTAATTTGCTCAATATGACGTTTTTCATGAACACCTATAAAAGGAATCCATTGCTTTAAATTGATTTGTCCAAAAATCGGATGTGGCATTCCTTTATCATCTAATTTTTGATCTTTCGTAAGTTCAACAAAGTCAATTAGTGATTTTCTTGATTGGTTTAATTTTTCAGTTATTTCTTTTTTAGTCATAAATTGATCCGTTGGTTCAAAATGGGGTGGAGCGGTTATTTTTTTCGTTCGATCAATTGCTAGATGAATTGGCTTATCTTGTATAACTTCACTAGGTGCTTCATTGAATGTTCGTATCATCAGCTTTACTAATTTAGATTCGATTAAGTATAAATGTTCAAGTACTTGCATAATGGACCATTTTTCATTATTTATCTTTCTATTTAATTGCTCGTCTGTTAAATGATCAATAACTTCCATTAGTTCTTCACGAATTTTGATATTTTCCTTCAAAAGAAATTCCCCTTTTCAATTTACATTATTAATTTTTTACATCACTCTATGAATCTAAAATTTGAGTATTACTTATTTAGATAAATATTATGAGTAATCATAAGAAATACTATAAAAAACAAGTTTAAATTCTTATTTTTAGTTTAATGTGGTTTGTAATTATTTACAAATTCGAATGATTTTGAACGATTTTGAATGGTTCAGAATGTTATTGAATGTTTTTGAAAGAAAATGATTGATTTTTCATTTTTTGTGTCTTATACTTGGTTTAGTGAAAGGATGAATTTTATGTTAACTCCTGAAAGACAACAATTGATTATCGATATGATAAAAAAAATGGGTATTGTGAAATTAAGGGATATCGTTGAGGCGACAAATACTTCTGAGTCGACAATACGTCGTGATTTAGTGGAGCTTGAGTCTCTTAATCTCTTAAAAAGAGTTCACGGTGGAGCAGCTTCAATTAATAGCAAAGCCACTGAATTAAGTATGACTGAAAAAACATCCAAAAACGTTCAAAGTAAAAAATTAATCGCTGGGCTTGCAGTAACTCAAATTAATGATGGCGATTGTATCTATTTAGATGCTGGTAGTACTACATTCGAAATGATTCCTTTATTAAAGGGTTTGAATGTAACGGTCGTAACGAATGGATTGATGCACGTTGAAGCGCTTTTCGATAATGAAGTGTCCGCATATCTTATTGGCGGAAAAATGAAAGGGCATACAAAAGCATTGATTGGGAGCATGGCTTCTGAAAGTTTAAAGAATTATCGGTTTGATAAGTGCTTTATCGGAACAAATGGAATCCATCTCAAGTATGGCTATACCACACCAGATCCTGAAGAGGCGTTTGTAAAGAAAACAGCAATTTCTATGTCAGAGAAAGTATTTATTATGGCTGATTATAGTAAATTTGGCGAAACAAGTTTTGCAAAGATTGGTGAAATTGAAGAAGCAATTATTTTAACAGACGAAATAGATGATGTTCTAGCCAAACAATATGGGGAAAAAACATCTTTGATAAAGGTAGTGAAATCATGATTTATACAGTAACACTTAATCCTTCAATTGATTACATCGTTGAAGTAGACGATATTCGGTTAGGAAAAATTAATCGAATGAAAAGGGAAAATAAATTTCCAGGTGGTAAAGGAATTAATGTTTCTAGAGTTTTGAAACGATTAGATGTAAAAAGCATTGCACTTGGTTTTGTTGGAGGATTTACAGGAGATTTTATTAAAAATGTGTTGGAGAATGAAAAAGTTACATCTGACTTTGTTCAAGTAGAAGGCGATTCTAGGATTAACATAAAATTAAAATCTCAATTAGAAACGGAAATAAACGGACAAGGCCCTGCAATTTCAAAGGAAAAACTAGATCAATTTTTTTATAAACTAAAACAAATTAAAAAAGGTGATTATGTCGTATTAGCTGGTAATATCCCTAATACATTACCAGCTGATTTATATGAGCAATTGGCTTTGTGGGGACACGAAAATGGGATTCAGATTATAGTCGATGCAAGTGGAAAAGTACTTTTAGATGTGGTTAAACATCGTCCATTTTTTATCAAGCCAAATCATCATGAATTAGGTGACTTGTTTGATGTCAAAATTACTTCAATTGAACAAGCAATCCCGTACGGTAAAAAATTAGTTGAAATGGGTGCTCAAAATGTAGGAATATCGTTTGCTGGTGATGGAGCGGTACTTATTACTGAGTCTTCTATTTATATTTCAAATGTTCCAAAGGGAGAAGTCATTAATTCAGTTGGTGCAGGTGATTCTCTTGTGGCTGGTTTTATTGGTACTTATGTAAAAACAAATAATATTGAAACTGCATTTAAAGTAGGTGTAGCATCAGGCAGTGCTACCGCATTTTCAGAAGATTTAACAAAAAGAGAGAAAATTGAAGAATTACTTAATCAAGTAAAGATTGAAAAAGACTAGGGGGACGAATGATGAGAATCACAGAATTATTAAAAATAGATACAGTTCTCATTGATTTGAATGCAACATCAAAATTGTCAGTAATTGATGAATTAATAAAGGTTCTGGATCATGCAGGGAAATTAAATGATAAACAACAGTTTAAAGAAGCGATTTTAACACGTGAAGGTCAAAGTACAACCGGAATTGGAGAAGGTATTGCAATTCCACATGCTAAGACACAAGCGGTTAAGACTCCTGCAATTGCATTTGGTCGATCAAAAGAGGGAATTGATTATGAATCACTTGATGGTCAAAAAGCGCATTTATTTTTTATGATTGCAGCTAGTGAAGGAGCAAATAATGCGCATTTGGAAACATTATCTAGATTATCTTCACTATTAATGGATGAAGAATTTCGTAGCTCATTATTAAGTTCAAAAGACGCAAATGAAATTATTCAATTAATCGATCAAAAAGAAAAATCATTAACTAATGAAAATGAAGATACAGTAATAGAAAATTCTTCTCGTCCACTAGTCCTTGCAGTAACTGCATGTCCAACAGGTATCGCACATACTTATATGGCCGCAGATGCATTAAAGGCAAAAGCAAGAGAATTGAATATTGACATAAAAGTTGAGACAAATGGATCGACTGGAATAAAAAACGAATTAACTAAAGACGAGATTAATAGAGCAACAGCTATTATCGTAGCAGCGGATAAACAAGTAGATGTAAATCGATTTGATGGAAAACATGTCATCCAAGTACCGGTAGCAGATGGAATTCGTAAGTCTAAAGAGTTACTTGAAAGAGCTGTTAAACAAGATGCACCAATATTCCATGCTAATCATACTAGTAGTGGAAGTTCTTCATCTAATCAAGGTTCTGGTATTTACAAGCATTTAATGAATGGTGTAAGTAATATGTTACCTTTTGTAGTTGGTGGAGGTATTCTAATTGCGTTAGCATTTGCTTTTGGAGGAATTCATACAAAAGGTCCAGTAGCTGAATTACTAATGAAAATTGGTGGAACTGGTGCTTTTAGTTATTTAGTTCCGATATTGGCCGGTTTTATTGCAAGTTCGATAGCTGATCGTCCTGGATTTGTACCAGGGGTAGTTGGTGGATTTTTAGCTTCAAGTGCTGGAGCAGGATTCTTAGGTGGATTAATTGCAGGTTTCTTAGCTGGTTATGTTGTACTTGGGCTTAAGAAAGTATTTTCAAAGTTACCTAATTCATTAGAAGGTATTAAGCCGGTTCTCTTATATCCTGTATTTGGATTATTAATTACTGGTATTTTAATGGAATTAGTTGTAAATCCTCCTGTAACTTATTTAAATTCAGGTTTAACTCATTGGTTAAGTAGTTTAAATGGTGGAAACGCTATATTATTAGGATTAATCCTTGGCGGAATGATGGCAGTCGATATGGGTGGACCGATTAATAAAGCGGCATTCACATTTGGTATAGCTGCAATTGCAGCTAATAATTTTGCACCACATGCTGCTGTAATGGCAGGTGGTATGGTACCTCCATTAGGTATTGCTTTAGCTACTACACTTTTTAAATCAAAGTTTACTGAAATGGAACGAAAATCGGGTATTACAAACTATGTTATGGGAATTTCTTTTATAACAGAAGGAGCAATTCCTTTTGCCGCTGCAGACCCAGTAAGAGTAATTATTAGTTCTGTTGTAGGTTCTTCAATAGCAGGTGGTCTTGCAATGGCATTTGGTATTACATTACCAGCACCACATGGGGGAGCATTTGTTATTCCGTTAGTAAATAAACCAGTATTGTATATATTAGCAATATTAATAGGTTCAATCATTACAGCGATTATGCTTGGAATTTGGAAAAAAAGAGTAAAATAATGAAGTAAAATAAAAAGGCGATCTTAAGGTCATAAATTGACTTATAGGGTCGCCTTTTACGATTCAAAAAGTTAATCGTTTTACAAATACTGGAACTTCAAAGTGAATAATAAGACTAAATTAACACAAAATAATTCTAATTTATTGTATGAGTTTGGAAATTAGGTGAAATGCATAATGCGTTCAAATAAACATGACCAAAGTAATCGGAATTCAAAAATAGAAATTAGTCCAGATTTGGATTGTAATATAGAGCGAGTAAAGAAATCATTAATTAATACAAGTGATTTAACGATTAGGCATTTAATGTTTCATCATAAAAAGATAGCAGTTGCCTATATTAGTACGATCATAGGAAGGGAAGCTCTTGAAGTTCAAATCATTCAACAAATTATTAATAATCCAAAAGATACAATTCCAAATACTGTTTCAATTAATGATGTTAAGAGTTCTGATTCGTTTGACGAGTGTATTCTCAGTATAGTAAAAGGAAACACGCTCATTTTCACTGAAGATGAAAAAAATGTATTTATATTAGAAACGACTTCCTTTCAAAATAGATCAATTCAAGAGCCTAGTAGTGAGCAAACAATCAGAGGCTCCCATGATGGATTAGTAGAATGTATACTGACAAATATTAATCAAATAAGAAGAAGAATTAGTAATCCTAATCTTGTTGTAAAAACGTTATCGCTAGGGGTAGAATCTGATACACGATTAGCTGTCTTATATATTGATACGATTGCAAATGAGGAGGTAGTGAAGGAAGTCCATAGAAGACTTTCATACATAAATGTTGATTTTATCCATTCTCCTGGTAATCTTGAGGAATTTATAGAAGATGACCCATATTCACCTTTTCCGCAACTATTAACAACGGAGAGATCTGACCGAGTAGCGGGTAATTTAATGGAAGGAAAAGTTGCTATTTTGACTGATGGTAGTCCTTCAGCACTTGTTTTTCCAATTACTTTTTTCACGTTTTATCAATCACCTGATGACTATAATAGCCGATGGATGATCGCATCATTTGCTCGTTTATTAAGATTGGTTAGTTTTTTAATTTCTATTTCATTACCGGCATTATATATCGCATTAGTTTCTTTTCACTTTGAAATTATTCCAATCGATTTAGTGTTTAATGTAAAAAGCTCATTAGAAAACGTTCCATACCCACCTTTAATCGAAGCCCTGTTTATGCAAATAACATTAGAATTACTGAGAGAATCAGCCATTAGACTACCGAATCCTATTGCACAAACACTAGGTGTTGTTGGTGGGTTAGTAATTGGAACTGCAGTCGTACAGGCAAATTTAGTTTCAAATACGATGATTGTTGTCATTTCACTTACTGCAATTGCATCATTTGTTGTACCAGATAATGAAATTGGTACATCTGTACGATTACTAGGATTTCCGTTAATGTTTGCAGCATCGTTAATAGGATTAATAGGGATTGTATTTGGACTTAGTATTATCCTAATCCATCTATGTAAACTTGAATCGTTCGGGTCTCCATATTTTGCACCATTTGCTCCATTTAGAAAATCAGATTTAAAAGATACCGTTGTTCGAGCACCTCATTGGAAAATGAAAAAACGGCCATTTGCAGCTTTACCAAAGAACTTTAATCGAGAAAATAATTCTAGAGGATGGGAAAATGATGAAAAATGAAAAGATGCTTTCAATAACACAATTCACATTCGTCATTATTCAATCTCAAATTGGTGTAGGATTACTCTCACTACCATATATTGTGCATAAACATGCTGGTCATGATGGTTGGATTTCTGTATTGGTTGCTGGCATCGGAGTGTTTTTACTCTTACTTATCATGTGGTTACTCGGTAAGAGATACCCAAAAGATACGATCTATGATTATTCAACGAAAATAGTAGGGAAATATATAGGAATCGTCATTTCGTATCTTTATATTTTATTTTTCTTTCTAGTTTCAATTTATGTTGTGACGCTTACGATTTCAACACTTAAAAAATGGATTTTGACATTTACGCCACCATATGTATTAGTTATTTTTATCGTTGGTACAGGAGTATATTTAGCGAAAGAAAATTTGAAAGTAATTGGACGATTTTTTACTTTCGTCTGTATTTTAATATTATTTTTGATTTTCTTTGAATTCTGTTCTTTCAATAATGTAAATTATCGCTATTTATTTCCAATTGGACAGGTTGGTGTAAAAAACATACTTCTTGGAGCTCACGATGCGTTAATCTCAATGATGGGGTTTGAATTTATGTTAGTATTATTTCCGTATATAAAAGGTAAGCCAACCAAAATATTAAAAGCAGGAACGATTTCGATTAGTTTTGTAACGATTTTATATACATTTTTTTTAGTTACAAGTTATATGAGTTTTAGCAAGGCAGAAATTGAAATCGTACCTGAGCCAATTTTATATTTATTAAAGTCTCTATCATATGAAGTAATTGAAAGATTAGATCTTGTCTTTCTTTCAATTTGGGTTGTACCAATCTTAACTTCATTAGTGACGTATTTATATTTAACAAGTTTCGGAATTAGCAAACTCTTAAAGTTTAGAAATCACAGTAAAACAACTATTTTTACAGGACTTGCTGTTGCGATCTGTTGTATCTTAGTTCCACAAACTGAAGAATTTATTATGAAATTTGGTACATTTCTTTCTTTTACGAGTTATTTTTTTATCTTCGTATTACCTTTGATTTTATTAATCGTTTCAGTTATTAGAAAAAAGAAAGAACTTGGTAGTTCATATGAAATATAAATTAGTGTTGATTTCGTTAATTTGTATTTTGCCTTTAACTAGTTGTTGGGATCAAAGACTACTTAAGGAGTCTAGACTAGTTTATAGTGCTGGATATGATTTAATAGAGGATAATAATATGCTAGTAACGGCAGTCATTAAAACAAATAGTCAAGGTGGAAGTGATCCTACACAAGTCAAAACAACAAATGTCATCATTACCTCTACTGGAAAAACATCTAGTGATGCAAGATTAAAAGTGACTCGAAAAGTAGCAGGAGATTTTACTACAAATAAAACAAGGGTTTTATTAATTGGAGATGAATTATCTAAAAAGGATATTTATCCTATATTTGATATTGTATACAGAGACCCTAGAAGTTCATTAGGTGCTAAAGTTATTATTACTAAGGGGCGGGCTGAAGATATTTTAAAACTAAGCAAAGTAGAGGAATCCCTTGTAAGTGAAGAAATTTTAGATTTAGTAATGAACGCAGAAAGTCATACGAATGTTCCTATTGAAAATGTTCAAACAATCTGTACAATTATGTTCGACCCAGGTGAAGATATTTTTTTGCCACTAATTGAAAAAGATAATGATAATTTAATCGATATATCAGGGGTTGCATTATTTAACGGTCAGAAATATACAGGGTATAATCTGTTAGGTGATGATCCTACTATGTTACTTTTATTTAAAGATGAAATGGAGAAGTACGCAAGATTTAATGTAAAAGTTAGTCCGAAAGAAAAAGATATTAGAGAACAATTTATAACGATACAAGTGAAAAAAAATAAGCCTGAAATGCAAATTAATGTTTCAAAAGAAAATAAGATAACAGTCAATTTAAATCTAAAATTGGACGTTGATACACTTGAATACGCACATAATGAATTAACTTCCAAAAAAGAAATTGATAAGTTAAATAAAATATTATCGAAGCAATTAACTAAAAAAGCTGAAAAAATCTTTAAAACAATTCAAGAATCAAATTGTGATGCGTTAGGAATAGGCAGAGAATTAATTTCATTCCATCCAGAAGTGTGGAAAAAACTAGATTGGAACAAAGACTATGCAAAAATTACAATTAAACCAAAAGTTGAAGTGAAAATTGTAGGCACGGGTATTTTAAAATAAAAATCATGAAAACCATCCTTTTTTTGATAGTAAAGGATGGTTTTTGGTTTTTAGATGACATAATTATATACGCATATGAAATGACAAAGTGTTCCTAACATAATAAAAATATGAAAAATTTCATGGAATCCCCAATTTTTAAAAGATAAAAATTTTGGCTTTATTCCATAAATTACTCCTCCAACCGTGTAAAAAATTCCACCTAATATTAGAGCGAACATACCTTTCATACTAATCGCATCAGATAAAGGTGCAGAAGCAAGTATAATGACCCATCCTAAAGCGATATAAAGGGCGGTTGATAACCATCTAGGACAGTTAAACCAAATTAACTTAAACAAAACACCACAAAATGCAATGAAAGATACGATCGAAAAGATAATCCATCCTAATGTACCTTTAAGACTAATGATACAAAAAGGCGTGTATGTACCTGCGATTAAGACAAAGATCATTGAATGGTCTACTCGTCTTAAAAAAGCGATTATTTTATCACTCGCTATTGCCATATGATAAGTTGTTGAAGCCAAATAAAGAAGAATCATACTTACACCGAATGCAATAACCGCGGATGTTTGTAAAATACTTCCACCAGAAAAAGTAGACTTAAAAACCATCGCTAGTAACCCAAATAATGATAATACAGCTCCGACTAAATGTGTCATGGAATTAATAGGCTCACGCATAAAGTTCACCATGTTTATCTCCTCCAACCTTGTTATGTAGTATTGATAACTACATATAAAGTTATCATCTACTATATTATATAGTCAAGTGTTTATAGAACAATTTTTTTATGATAAAATGAACACGTAAATTACAAAAAAAGAGGAATGAAAAATGAAAAAGATTAATGAATTAATTGAACAAATAGATTTAGATAAACAAATATTATTAGAAGATATTCCTAATCTAGATTTATATATGGATCAAGTAATCCAACTATTTGATAATAAGTTTGCAAAACCGAATGCGAATGAAAAAGTTATGACAAAAACAATGATTAATAATTACGCAAAAGCTAAATTACTTTTCCCAATTAAAAATAAGAAATACACAAAGAATCATATTATTTTAATCAGTTTAATTTATCATTTAAAAGGTGCACTTTCGATTAATGATATAAAAGAAACTTTAAATGGATTAAATCAAAGAATCCTTGAAAATACCGAAATGAATATTGATGATCTTTATTCAAGTTTCCTACATTTAAATGAACTCAACCTCGAAAAGTTTAAAACAGAACTTTTGCAATCTAGTGAAAATGTAAACAAAGAAATTGAACAGATTGATGATGAAAGTAAGGAATATATAGAGCAATTACTCTTAATTACTTCATTTGTTCATATGAGTAATTTATATAAAAATGCAGCTGAAAAGTTAGTGATGGATATGATTGAGAAGCAGAAATAAAAAGATGGATAAGGGGCTGTTTCATTTATTTTGTTAAATGAAAAAAAGGCAACTTGAATCTAATTGGCAGTACACTTTTCCTTATATGTTGTTCATATGATAGTTTTTTTTCAAATTCTTGCTCTTTCATTCTAATAACACTCCATTTTTCTTCATTAAGTCTATAATAAAGTTTAAATAAGAAAATGAAGCAAAGGGGAATTTAGATTGCATTCAACTGAAAATTTATATTGGACTTTAATCGAACATAAAGGATGGAAGATTCATATTGCTGCAACTATAAAAGGGCTATGTTTTGTAGGTTCACATAACGGAACCATTCAAGAATTACGATTATTTAAGGATAAATACTTTCCAAAAATGATAATGGAAAAGGATGAGACAAAATTAGAAACTTATAAAAAAGAGATCATCGAATTTTTAGAGGGTGAGCGGATTACATTTAATAGTAGACTTGATTTTCGTGGCACAGATTTTCAAAAATCAGTTTGGAGTGCGCTCTGTTCGATTGATTATGGAGAAACGAAACATTATTCCGACATTGCGATTTACTTAAATAAGCCAAAATCTGTTCGTGCAGTTGCGAGGGCAATTGGTGCAAATCCACTATTGATCATCATTCCTTGTCATCGAGTAATTGGAAAGAATGGATCATTAACTGGCTATCGTGGTGGTTTAGAAATGAAAAAAAGCCTATTAAAAATTGAAACTAGAAACTTAAGATGATCATTAGGAGGTAGTTGGATGAAAAATGAAATAGTTTATAAAAATCCAAAAACCATTCTAAATAAAGGGACAGGTTATCTATCAGGATATACTCACTCTTTAAATCCTTATACCGGTTGCTCATTTGCCTGTTCATATTGTTATGTGAGGCAAATGCCTGTTTCACTTTTTCGAAAACAAGAATGGGGTAGTTGGGTTGACATTAAACAAAGTGCGCCTATTTTGCTAGAGAAAGAATTGAAAAAGGCAAAAAAGAAAGATAAAGTTACTATTTTTATGTCTTCTAGTACAGATCCGTATCAACCGATTGAATTCAAAGAGAGATTGACTAGAAGTTTATTAGAAGTCATGTTGCAAAATCAACCGGATTTTTTATTTGTTCAAACTCGAAGTCCACTTGTAAAAAGAGACATTGATCTTTTAAAGCAATTTAAGGAGAAAGTACGAGTCAGTATGACGATTGAAACAGACTTGGATGGGATAAGAAAGTCTTTTTCACCAAATGCACCTTCTGTTAATGCACGTCTCAAAACTATAGAAGAACTTGTAATAGCAGGAATTCCAACTCAAGCTACAATTGCACCTATTTTGCCTAGTAGTGAGGATTTTCCGAAAAAATTATTAGAAATTGTCAATAGAGTTTGTATTGATGATTTTTTCATGGGTGACGGAAGCGGAGGTAAACGAACCGGTCGCTTAGGTATTGAAAAAAAATATGCCCAGCTTAATCTAAAGGAATGGTATGGACCTGAAGCTTATCAACGAGTTTATGAACGCTTTAAAAACTATTTTTCAGAAGATCAGCTTTTTATTAGTCAAAAAGGTTTCGAACCGTAAAAATTGCTAACATTCTACAATAAAAACTATGGTATTTTTATTGTAGAATGTTATTTCTGATTGGAGAGAAAAAAGATGGCAGATGTAAGAAGAATGAAAAATAGTTCAGATATTTTGAAAACGTTTCAAACAGTCAGTCAATTACGTCCACATTTACGAGAAGATGAGTTTGTTCAGACGATTAACAGATTAATCAACACAAATAATTATCATCTTGTGGCTGTGATCGAAAATGAAGAAGTTACAGCCGTTGCTGGTTATCGAATGACTGAATCATTAGCATGGGGAAAATATTTATATGTTGACGATTTAATCACAAGTGAGAATCACCGTAAAAAAGGATATGCTCAAACTTTGTGGAACTGGTTAATCGATGAAGCAAAACAAAATAATTGTGAACAATTCCATCTAGATTCAGGGGTACATCGCTACGATGCCCATCGGTTTTATCTAAAAAATAATCTAAATATATCATGTCATCATTTTCAATTGAATTTTTAATGAAATCAGCGGGAATACAATTGCTACAAAATTAGATAGAATTACAGAATACACGAGGACTGTAAAAACAGTCTTTTTCTTGTTAGTAAGTTAAAAAAACAATATAAATTTGAAATAAATTAGAATTGATTTTAGAAAAAATTAAAGGAATGATATACTATTTTCAAATAGAAACAGGAGGCTTTTAGTAAATGAAAGAAAAGAATTCAAAACGGCTAGCCAATATTTCGTTAATAGTGGCATCTTGTGGGTTTGCTGCTACAGTGCCGTTTCAATCTAAACTATTGCAAATACTATCTGGTGGTTTTGAGGCAGCATTAGTCGGAGGTCTTGCGGATTGGTTTGCTGTAACTGCAATGTTTCGTCACCCACTAGGTATACCAATTCCCCATACTGCGTTATTACCAAAAAATAGAGCAAAGATTACCGACGGAATTTTAAATACACTGAATAATCAATGGTTAAGTAAAGAGAGCTTAATTGAAAAAGTTGAAGAAAGGGACTGGATTCATCAAGGAATTGCTGCTTTTGAACAGATGCTAGAAAATGATGAGTCTAGAACTAAAATCATTCAATCAATTCAACAATTTGGAGCATCAATTCCTGATGAAACGATTGAAAAAACTTTACATAATACATTTAAACCAGCCGTAACATCGATCAGTTCTCAAAAGTTATTAAGCAATGCTGTAGACACAGTCATTGAAAAAGAATGGGATGCATTAACCTATGAATTTTTAATTAATAAAATTGAAGAAACTATAAATATACCGCATATTAAAGAATTAATTGGTAAAGAAGTAATTCAGTTTATTGAGCGGAAGTTTTTTATGATTAAAGCTTTTCTACCTATGATTGGTGAAGAAAAAATAACTGAATTTATACATAGTGGATTAGTAGATTTATTATCAGAGCTAAAAGACCCTAATAGTGATCGACGGAATTTTATTTTGTCTTTTATTCGTATGGAAGCCGAGAAAAATAAATCAAATGAAAATATTATTCGCCAATTAGATGAATGGAAAAATAAGGGCTATGAATATGTAGTCGAACAAGCAATAAAATTATTCAGAAATAAAATAAACGATAAAGATTTTATCTTGAATACGATCCAACAAATAATCCATTTTATTAAAAACTCTAATTGGATTGATCAAGTTGAGCTAAGTTTTAAGAAATTATTAATTAACACGATTGAAAAATATCACCATAAGATTGGTGATTTAGTGAGATTTAATATTGAAAAATTATCTACAGAAGAAATTACTGATTTATTGGAAAATAAAATTGGTAAAGATATTACTTGGATTCGTGTGAATGGAGCTGTTTGTGGATTTATAATTGGATTAGTACTGACTAGTGCAAGATTGATTTTTGCATAATATTCAAATAATAATTCCTAATTAAAACCTTAATTAACTTAAAAAAGTTAATTAAGGTTTTTTTGCATTTTTAATACATTAGTAGAAGTGCAAGTAGCTAAACCCTTGCCAATCAGTGAATTTTCTTTAAATGAAATAAAAAAATCCTATAACTAGAAATATAAGCATTTTAATGGAAATAAAAAATTTTTTCATGTATTATAAGTTTGTGTAAAAAATATTTTCTAAATGAATGATTGGAATGAATTATTTGAACTAACATTAGCTCTAAATATAAATTAAGGATCGTTTGAAAATATATTTTTTATTATCTACTATTAAAGGTTCGACGAAGGTGAGGTTTAGTTAATGGATTCTATGTCATTTGTTTTGTTCGGAGCCACAGGCGATTTAGCAAAACGAAAAATTTTCCCTGCTTTATATAATTTATATATTGATCAAAAGATGCCCGAGTCTTTTTCAATTATTGGAATTGGTAGGAAAGATTTTTCAAGTGACGAATTTCAGAATCAAGTAATGCAATCACTAATTACTTTTTCAAGACGTTCTTTAGAAGATCAAAAAATGGTCCAAGAATTTCTAGATTCAATTCGTTATCAACAGCTAGATATCACGAACAAAGAAGGATTCGTTGATTTATTAAATTTAGTCAAAGAAAGAGAACAGGAATTACAGATACCTGAAAACAGATTATTTTATTTATCAGTTGCACCGGAATTTTTTGAAATTATTGCAGCAAATATTAAAGAAAGTGGACTAGGTACGACAAAAGGTTGGAAGCGTCTAATTATCGAAAAACCTTTTGGGCGTGACTTGAAATCTGCTAGAGATTTAAATGAAAAATTAAGTAAGTCATTTAAAGAAGAAGAAATCTTCCGAATTGATCATTACTTAGGCAAACCAATGGTTCAAAATTTAGAAGCCTTAGAGTTTGCTAATCCAGTTTTACAAGCATTATGGAACAATCAATATATTGCAAATGTTCAAATTACTGCAAGTGAAACAGTTGGTGTTGAGGAACGAGCAGGTTACTATGATAAATCTGGAGCAATTCGAGATATGTTCCAAAATCATATGTTACAAATGTTAATGATGTCTGCTATGCATTTAACGAACCAAAATTCTGCAAGTGATGTTAGAGCAGAGAAGAAAAAAGTTCTTGAGTCACTTCGACCACTTTCAAAAGAAGATGTTGTTTCTCATGTAGTTCGAGGTCAATATGGTTCTGGTGAACAAAATGGTAAAAAAGTAGTTGCATATAGACAAGAACCAGGAATTGAGTTTTCATCACAAAATGATACTTATGTAGCTGCTAGAGTATTAATCGAAAACGACTTTTGGAAGGGAATTCCATTCTATATCCGTACAGGTAAAAGAATGAAAGAAAAATCGACTCGAATCGTATTTGAATTCAAAAGTCCGATTCAAAACCTTTCTAAAAAGAACAGAACAAATAATGGTCCAAATTTACTGGTTATTGAAATTAATCCTAATGAAAGAGTTTCTTTCTATTTAAATAGCAAAAACGTAGAAGGTAACATAGAACCAGTACAAGCTGAGTATTTTGCGAATAAAGAAGAACGTCCAGAAGCGTATGAATTATTAGTTTATGATGCGTTACGTGGCGATTCGAAATTTTTTGCTCATTGGAATGAAGTAGAATTGTCATGGCAATGGGTTCAACCAATTTTAGAAGCATTTGAAGAAAATTTAGTACCACTTCATACTTATAAATCCGGTTCATTTGGTCCAGAAGCTGCTGATCAATTATTAGCAGAAGATGGTTTCAAATGGTGGTTAGATACAGATTTTGTACAAGAAAATGAAAACAACAAAACAGATCTAAAAAGGAGTATTTAAATTATGAGTTCAATTTCTACATTATCAATTAATACAATCCGTACACTTTCAATTGATGCGATCAATCAAGCTAATTCTGGTCATCCAGGATTACCAATGGGTGCTGCACCAATGGCCTATGCATTATGGGCTGAGCATTTAAAGCATAATCCAAAAAGTTCAAAATGGTTTGACCGTGACCGTTTTGTTTTATCTGCTGGTCATGGTTCAAGTATGTTATATAGTTTATTACATCTTGCAGGTTACGATGTTTCAATTGAAGACCTTAAAGATTTCCGTAAACTAAATAGTAAAACACCTGGCCATCCTGAATTTGGACATACTGATGGTGTTGAAGCTACGACTGGTCCATTAGGACAAGGTATTGCGACTGCAGTTGGTATGGCGATGGCTGAAGCTCATTTAGCAGGGAAGTTTAACAAAGATAATCTTTCTATTATTGATCACTTTACTTATGCATTAGTTGGTGATGGCGATTTAATGGAAGGTGTAGCATACGAAGCGATGTCACTTGCTGGCCATATGAAACTTGGAAAGTTAGTTGTATTATATGATTCAAATGATATTTCATTAGATGGAACATTAAATCTTTCTTATTCAGAAGATATGAAAAAGAGAGCCGAATCATTTAACTGGCAATATTTAAGAGTAGAAGACGGAAATGATCATGTAGAAATTTCAAAAGCAATCGAATTAGCTAAACAAAATACAGACCAACCAACAATTATTGAGGTTAGAACAATTATTGGATACGGTAGTCCAAAAGTGGCTGGTACAAATAAAGCCCATGGTAATCCATTAGGTCTTGAAGAAGCAAAAGAAACAAAAAAAGCATATGCTTGGAACTACGAAGAAGATTTCTTTGTACCAGAAGAAGTTAAATTACATTTCAAAGAAATACAAGAAAAAGGTAGTGAAAAAGAAGCTGAGTGGAATCAATTATTTAATGCATACAAAGAAGCTTACCCAGAATTAGCAGCTCAGCTTGAAAAAGCAATAAAAGGAGAAGTTTTAATCGAAACAAAAGATTTATTAACTTTTGAAGAGAATAAAACAATTTCAACACGTGTAGCTAGTGGAGAGGCAATTAATCACTACATTAAATCAGTTCCTGAAATTTTCGGTGGAAGCGCAGATTTATCTCATTCAACAATGACTGATATTAAAGATGAAAGTAAATTTGCTGTCGAATCATTTGCTGGACGTAATATTTATTTTGGAGTACGTGAGCATGCTATGGGTGCTGCAGCAAATGGTATGGCATTACATGGTGGAGTAAAGCCTTTTGTAAGTACATTCTTCGTATTTAATGATTATTTACGTCCATCAATTCGATTAGCTGCATTACAAAAATTACCAGTAACATATGTATTCACACATGACTCAATTGCAGTTGGTGAAGACGGTCCTACACATGAGCCAGTAGAACATTTAGCTGCTTTACGTGCAATCCCTGGCTTAACAGTTATTCGTCCATCAGACGCAAATGAAACAGCTAATGCTTGGGCATATGCATTACAAAATACAAATGGACCAATCGCTTTAGTTTTAAGTCGTCAAAATTTACCAGTATTTGAAGAAACAGCATCTAGATTAGATAATCTTTCAAAAGGTGGATATGTTTTAACAGAAACAAACAATCAACCAGACTTAATTTTAATCGCTACAGGTTCAGAAGTGTCACTTGCTGTAAATAGTAAAAATGAGTTAGAAAATGAAACCTTATCAGTTCGTGTAGTCGCAATGCCAAGTTGGGAATTATTCGATCAACAATCAGATGAATATAAAGAGTCTGTTTTACCATCACATGTATTAAACCGTGTTTCAATTGAAATGGGGATTTCACTTGGATGGGAACGCTATGTTGGTTTCAAAGGTAAAAAAATCTCAATTGAGACTTTTGGAGCATCTGGAACAGGTAATGAAGTAATGGAATTATTTGGTTTTACGACTACGAATGTAGTAAATGTAAGTAAATCTTTATTAAATTCTTGATCATATCATATTTTAATTATTTTTTTATCATAAAAATTTTTAGTTAGAGAAAAACATTAATATTACAGTAGATATTATGGGAGGATAACGTAATGAAAGTTGGATTAATTGGATTAGGAAAAATGGGACTAAACTTAGGTCAAAATTTAATGGATCATAATCACGAAGTAGTAGCATTTGATTTAAACACTGCTGCAGTAGAAGAAATGAAAGGCTTTGGTGCGATTGGTACTTCAAGCTTAGAAGAATTAGTTAAAAATCTTGATACTCCAAGAGTTCTATGGATTATGGTACCACATGGTGTTGTAGATTCTGTTATTAATGATGTTAAACCATTCTTAACAGAAGGGGATATTATTATTGAAGCAGGAAACTCACACTATAAAGAGTCTATTAGACGCTATAATGAATTAAAAGAACATGGCATTAGATTCATGGATGCAGGTACTTCAGGCGGTATGGAAGGCGCTCGTAATGGTGCTTGTTACATGGTTGGTGGAGACCAAGAAGCTTGGGATATCGTAGAACCAATCTTTAAAGATACTGCAGTAGAAAATGGATTCCTATACGCTGGTAAAATTGGTAGTGGACATTTCCTAAAAATGGTTCATAATGGAATCGAATACGGTATGATGGCTGCAATCGGTGAAGGATTTGAAGTATTAGAAAAAAGTGACTTCGATTATGATTATGAAAAAGTTGCGAAAGTATGGAATAATGGTTCTGTTATTCGTTCTTGGTTAATGGAATTAACTGAAAATGCATTCTCTAAAGATGCTAAACTTGATGAGATTAGAGGGGTAATGCATTCTTCTGGTGAAGGAAAATGGACAATTGAAACAGCTCTAGACTTACAAGCTGCTACACCAGTTATTGCAATGTCATTATTAATGCGCTACCGTTCTTTAGATAACGATACGTTCACTGGTAAAGTTGTTGCGGCTCTTCGTAATGAATTTGGTGGACATGCAGTTGAAAAGAAATAAATAAAGTATAAAATAGGAAATATACCTAAAAATTGGAGGAAATTAAAAATGAAATTTTTTATTGACACAGCTAATGTAGACGACATCCAAAAAGCTTATAAAATGGGCGTATTATCTGGAGTAACAACAAACCCATCTTTAGTAGCAAAAGAAGGAGTTAAATTCGAAGACCGTATCGAAGAAATTTTAAAATTAGTTCCTGAAGTAGAATCAGTATCTGCTGAGGTAACGCCAAATGCTGTAACTGCTGAAGAAATGATCGCAGAAGCTGACGAGCTTATTAAAATAAACGGTGGAGATAAAAATATTACAATTAAATTACCTATGACACTTGCTGGTTTAGAAGCATGCCGCTACTTAACGAAAAAAGGTGTTAAAACGAACGTAACATTAATCTTTACTGTTAACCAAGCATTATTAGCTGCTAGAGCAGGCGCTACTTATGTATCTCCATTCTTAGGTCGTTTAGATGATATTTCTGAAGACGGCGTATTATTAGTTGCTAAAATTGCTGAATTATTCCGAGTTCATAATATGGACACTCAAATCATTGCTGCGTCAGTTCGTCATCCAGACCATGTTACTCGTGTAGCATTAGCTGGTGCTCATATCGCAACAATTCCTTACAGTGTTATTGAACAATTATCTAAACACCCATTAACTGATCAAGGTATTGAAAAATTTGCTGCTGACTGGGCAAAAACTTCACTATAATTTGTAAGAAATTTTATATCTAATCAGTATAAAACCCCCATCTTCATTGAAACTCATTTTGTAGCAATGAAATGGGGGTATTTACATAAAAACAAGGAATAGAGGAGGAAATAGTAATGAATTCGAATCAGAAATTTGTTGGTTATGTAGGTACATATACTAAAATTGAAAGTAGAGGTATTTATCAATTTACGCTTGATACAGAAAAAGAGAGAATTACAGATGTAAAACCGGTTGCTGAGCTAGGGAATCCAACTTATTTAACAATTAGTGAAGACAATAAGAATCTATATGCTGTTGCAAAAGAAGGAAACCTAGGTGGAATTGCTGTTTATTCGATCGATGAAAACAGTGGAGAACTGAAAAAATTAAATGAACAACTTAATGAAGGCGCTTCACCTTGTCATATTAGCGTTGATTCAAGTAAACAAAATATTGTTACTGCAAATTATCATAAAGGTACAATTGAATTGTACAAGATTAATCAAGAAAATGGTTTTGCAAGTGATGTTAAATCAACTATGCAACATGAAGGAACAGGTCCGAATAAAGAACGCCAAGAAAAACCTCATGCCCATTTTTCTGGTTATACACTGAATGAAAAATATGTAGTAGCAGTAGATTTAGGAATTGATAAATTAATAACTTATAAAATTGAAAACAATTCATTAATTGAAGTAAGCAGTTTAACTGTAAAACCTGGAAGTGGGCCACGTCATATCTCATTCCATCCTAATGGAAAGTTTGCATATATAATGACTGAGCTTAGTTCAGAAGTAATTGCGCTACAATTGAATGAAGATGGAAGCTTTACAGAATTACAATATATTTCCACAATCCCTAGCGACTTTACTGAAAACAATCAAGGTAGCGCTATTCATATTTCAAAAGACGGTCAATTCGTATATGCCGGAAATCGTGGCCATAACAGTATCGCAGTATTTAGTGTAAATCAAGATACTGGTAAACTTGAATTAGTGGAAATCACTTCAAGTGAAGGTAATTGGCCAAGGGATTTCGTTTTAGATCCATCTGAAAACTATTTAATTGGTTCAAATGAAATGTCAGGGAATCTAGTTTTATATGCAAGAAACAAAACGACTGGTAAATTAACAGTGATTCATTCAGACGTACAAGTGCCTGAAGCAGTATGTGTGAAATTTTTAAACGCTTAATCTAAATTAGGAGACTTTTAATATGGATTTTAAAATAACAGATGCAGCCAAAGAAATACTTGGCGCAGTAGACAAAAATAAAATACTTCAATTAGAATTTGACCGTGGAAGCTGTGATGTTGTTAATAACATTTATGAGATAAAAGTTATTAATAAAAGAGAATGTGGTCCTAATGAAAAAATGATCATTGGAGACCAATTTGAATTTATGGTTAATAAAAATTTTGAAGATGTATACGAAGACCAACTAGTAATCGATTATGTAAATGGATCATTTGTTTTCAAAAATCGAAATCAAATTTTTAATAATCGAATTGGATTAACTTATATTAAATAAGGTTAATATCAATTACTTATATTGTTTGATAAGTTAGAGATGCCGTTCTTTGATGAATGGGTATCTCTTATTTTATTTTAGGATATGGTATGAAACAAGATTAATTGGATAGTTTGTGATATGATTTAAAATAAAAACATACACTCTAGTGATGTATATTTTTAACACTATAGGGGATGGAGATATGAAATTTGAGATGCAAAAAGCGAATATGTTGGCTGAAGATATAAATGAATTTGTAAAATTAGTACATAATAGTTATGAAAATAGTAATTACACATCAACAAAAAATAAAGACAAAATCTATCAAATAAAACTATTAATAGAAGAATTTAGATTCCAAGTATTAGCAGATGAATTATTCAGAATTAATCGATTCGCATGGGATGGAAAATATACATATTTATTAATCGAGAATTTTATAAAAGGAATAAGCATTATTGATGAATATGTTGAAAATAATTATAATGAACTTTATATTTTCACAGCAAAACTCTACACATTAAAAAATGCAATCAACTCATTTAATAACAAGTAATATTATGCGTCAAAAGTATTTCAATAATAATTAAAAATGCTATCTCCTCTACAAAAGGTAATAGCATTTTACATTGGTATTGTTAAAGTTTTTTAAATCGAATTGGACTAACCATTAAGAAAGCAAGGATTAAAGTAATCCATGCATTACTATAAAAAAACATTCCCATACCAGCTAACGGTAAACCAGCAGCAGGAATAGGCAAACCTTTAAAATAACCTATTGTAGGTTTAGCACTAAATTTTGCTAATCTTAATGCCCCCATCGTAGGAAAAAGGATAAATGCTAGTGAGGTTAAGAATGATGGTGCCGAAATGGAATGAAATAAGAGAGCAGGGGCAACGCCGAAACTAACAATATCTGCTAAAGAATCTAGCTCTACACCAAATTCACTATTCACTTTTAGTTTCCTTGCAACCCTACCGTCAAACAGGTCAAAAATTGCAGCGATGAAAATTAAAATTGAGGATAACATGATTAATCCACTCATATTAAGCGTAATCGATAGAACACCACAAACTAAATTACCAATTGTAAGTAAATTCGGTATAGATTTTACAATCTGACTAAACAAAGTATCCCCCCTGAACATTAAAACCTTTCAATAGTATTTTCTAACTATTTTTACTTTATGCTTAAACCTTACATAGTATCTTTTTATCAAGTTTGTAAAATTAAAAAAGGGTGAGAATACCGTATATCGAATAGTAATATATAGGAACAAATAAAAATAAGAAGATAGGAGACCTTAATGAAGGCATTAACTGTTTCACTCGGACTAATACTAGAAGTGATTAGAATTATATTGATCTTTGGATTACTCGGTGGTTTTTTATCAACAATAGTATCAGAAATATATAATACAATTGGCGTGAATCTTACTCATACTGGATGGTGGTGTTATTTTGGTATACTCGTATTACTATTTGTCATATATCGAAATAAATTTCAATTCAGTGGATGGTATAATGGAAAAGGAAGGAAGAAATTAACTAAACTAGTCACAAAACTTTTAATTTCTTGCTCAATCATAATGATCTTAATACCAGGTTTGAATGAATTAATTCATAGGTTATAAAATAATCAAGATAGCAGCTACGTATAAAACACCAAGATCGACGACTAGTCGATTTTTATTTTGCCTATTAATTGAAGATAGGGGTGATTGAATTGACACTATTTGGCTATTTATTTTGGGGATTTATAGTTGTCAGCATTACATTTGGTTTCTTTATGCAAAAAAAATTTGGAACAAAAGCACCAGATAAAACGGAAAGCCAAAAATTGCATGAAGAAATTACAAGACAGACTCATAATAATGATCGACCGAGATTTTAAATTACCGTTTAAAATTAGAGCTAGTATAAAGAGTAAGTAGTACTTAACAAGAAAGGAAAATAACATGAAAAAGATCGATGAATACTTTGAAACAGCAATAGAAGCTTGGAGTATGATGCAAAAAACAACTGATGATGAAGGTGCAGAATGGGCATAAAGATTCGAACGCTACTTTTATGAATTTATTGATGAGATGAAGAAATGGTGGGAAACACTTGATCCAAAACCAACAAATATAGAAGAAGCCCAAGAGTTACCTGAAGTTAAAAAGTGGATGCAGCAAATTCCAGATCCAGTCCAATTAAATTTTTTAACTGAATTAGAAGACATTTTGGATGGTTTTGATACAGTACGTTTTGATTAAAGAGGAAATCATCTGTCTGGGAAAGATTTGTACGATTTAATGTAATCTATCTTTTTTCAAGGAAAGTTAATATTAAATTTTTATGTAATTTCTAAATAATACACCAAAAAGTCACATCGAAAATATGATGTGACTTTTTTTATTCAGTATGTAATCCGGCAAATATTACTCTTAATCCATATAGAAATTGTTCTTCAAAATCAAAATTATACTGATACTGTTCACCAAAAAATGATGTGAATGCCGTTATTTCTTCTGGAGTGAATGAGAACTGCTTTGCACGATGTTCATCTGCTACAAATGATAATACATAGTTGTTAAAAAGGTTACCAGCAACTAAACAGTCCATATCAGAGACACCATATTTAGTCAAATTTTCTAATGTAAATTTGACTGCTTTCAATCTACTCGGTGTAGTTGGCATTGATTGCGCAAAAACTTCTACTGCATCTCGTGTTTTTAATAAAACTCTACGCACTTCAAATGCTAGAGCTGTTAAAGCTTCCTTGGGATCATCTAATTCTTCAGGTAGGACAATTTCATTATTTAACTGCTCAGCAATTAAATCATATAATGCCTGTTTATCTTTAATATGCCAATATAAAGATGCCGCTTTGATCTCAAGCTCTTTTGCCAACGTGCGCATTGATAAATTACTTATTCCGTCACGATTCAAAATATCGAGGGATGCTTTTACAATTGCTTCTTTCGTTATCGCCATAAAATCTCTCCAAAAATTTAATAATTGTCATTGACTCTAACAGTGTTAGATGTTAATCTAACGGTGTTAGGTAACTAACATTGTTAGACGTTTTGTTCTCTTATTGTACTAGAAATATAAACTACATTAAAGGTCAAACAAATAACCGACAAGTTAATTCATAAAAATTTAAATAATAAGGCATGTGAACAATGAGCGAGAAGATAAAAAAGAGATAGGGTGGATATGATGATGAAAAATATGCGCAAGAAAAAAGATGTTGGTATTTATGGATATACTGCAAAATGGTATGACAAAAATTCACGAAAAAGCCGTTTGAAACAAATGCAAGAATATGCAACTGAAATTAAATCTTTAGTTCATGATGGTGCAAGGATTTTAGAAGTAGCTCCCGGACCAGGATATCTATCTATTGAACTTGCAAAAATGGGTTTTGTTGTTACAGGGGTAGAGTTAAGTCCAGATTTCGTTATCATCGAAAAAAATAATGCAAAACAAGCAAATGTTTTAGTAGATTTTATAGAAGGAAATGCAGCAAATCTACCTTGTGATGATAACACATTTGATTTTATTGTTTGCAGTGCTGCATTTAAGAACTTTATGGATCCAGTAAAAGCACTTAAAGAAATGTATAGGGTTTTAAAACCAGGAGGAACAACACTGATCATTGACATGAATTTTAATGCAACTGCCAAAGATATTGAAAGTGAAATTAGAAAAACTGGAATGAAGGGGTTTGATAAGTATTTTGTAAAATTTGCATTTAAAACATTCTTGAAAAAAGGTGCTTATACAAAAGAAAATTTTGAATTTTTTATAAAGGAAACAGAATTTAAGAATTATAACATAAAGCAAGAGGAGATCAGTTTATATGTATATCTTTATAAATGAGAAGAATAACGATTAATCTATAAACTAATGAAAATATAAAAAAGTCAATTCCACAATTGGAAATCGACTTTTTTACACTTAATGATCATTTATTGTTCATAAAATTTTGTTTCTCTAAATAGTTTAAAACTGTTTGAGAATACTCATGGTGAGATTCTTGTGTATATTTTGCGATTGTATAAATTTGAGCTAAATTCTTTAATCCTAGCTGTTCTGTCATTTCTTTAAGCTTTGGAACGTCCATATAACGTTGCCAGCCTTTTTCATTTCTTTCTTTATAAATTTCAAGAATATCTTCATCCGAATAATCATTATATTGTTCATAATGAACTAGACCTTTTCTTGGAAGTCGGTCACGTAATGGGGGATTTTCTTTTGGATAGCCTAATGAATAGCCGACAACTGGTACGACATTTGGCGGTAAGTTAAGAATTTCTCCAATTTGATCGCAATTTGCAAGTGTAGAGCCCATATAACATAGACCAAGACCAGCATTTTCAGCTGCTAATGCACAATTTTGAGATGCCAATGTTGCATCAATGGCACCAATCATAAAGCTCATGAAATTATCAAAATGTACCGGTGCATCATTAAGCGAAAGCCATTTTCTCATTCGATTAAAGTCCACACAAAAAGTTAAAAGAATAGGTGCATCAATTACCATTGATTGCTCCATATGTGCAGAATATAATTTCTTTCTAATTTCCTTATCTTTTGTGACAATAATCGAGTAAGATTGCATATTGCCACTTGATGACGCACGAATACCTGCATCTAATATTTGATCTAACAGCTCTTGGCTTATTTCCTTATCCTCATATTCTCGAATTGATCTGTGTCCATGTAATACATCATTAAATTCCAAAACTTTCACTCCTTATAGCTAAAAGATTTCATTAGAAATAAAAATTCGACAGATAATTTAAATTTGTAATTATTTCTGAATAATCAAATTATAATGTAAACATATCATAAAAAAACGGAACCGTACATAAATTTGTGCTTTTTAAAGATATTTAGTAAAAATTACTCAGTTTAACATTTTTTTAGAATAGTAGATGTTTCCGTTTGTGTCTAAATATGTCAAATTATTATTTCTATATAGATCAAAGGGTAATCGTTTGATTTGTTTAATCCATTAGACAATAAAGTAGAATACGATAAGAGTCTAATAGTATTGGTAGAATATAGTAAAACTTGTGCCTAAATAAAAAGGAATTTACATAATAAAATAAGCTCAGCATACTATATTAGGCTGAGCTTAATTTTTAATATCATTTTTTATTAATCAAGATCTTTATTCTAACTTTAAATTCTTAAATTCAATTCGATACAAATCACGACGGCGATCGCGTAATTGACGGACTGAGCCTGTATTTCGTGAACGTCTTAATTTTTCAAGGTCAACATCTCCTACTACGACCGTATCAACATTGGCATCACATTCTCCAACAATGCCATCTCTTGCGAAGCCAAAATCAGAAGGGGAGAAAATACCGGATTGAGCATATTGAATGTCCATGTTCTCTACATGTGTTAAGTTACCAACTGTTCCTGCGATACAAGTATATACTTGGTTCTCGATTGCTCTTGCTTGAGCGCAATAACGAACACGAAGATAACCTTGGCGATCGTCTGTACAAAATGGAACGAAAATTATATTTGCTCCTTGATCAACTGCAATTCGAGCAAGTTCCGGAAACTCGATATCGTAACAGATTTGAATTGCGATTTTTCCACAGTCTGTATCAAACACATGGATTTCATTTCCTTCTGATATTCCCCACCATTTTCTCTCATTAGGAGTTGCGTGAATTTTTAATTGCTTTTCAATCGTACCATCCCGTCTAAATAAATAAGCAACATTGTAGATATTACCTTCTTCCTCGACGAAATGAGAGCCCCCAATTATATTGACATTGTAACGTACAGCAAGTTCTGTAAAAAGTTCAATGTATTGCTCAGTATAAGTTGCAAGCCTACGAACAGCTTGATCGGGACGTTTTTCTTCTAGAAAAGACATCAATTGTGTTGTAAATAACTCTGGGAAAACAGCAAAATCCGAACCGAAGTCAGCGGCGACGTCAACATAATACTCGATCTGTTTCGTAAAATCAGAGAATGATTCAATTTTTTTCATCATGTATTGTATTGCGCAAATTCGAACTGGGAATGATGCGCGATAAACCCGCTTAGATTTTGGAAGATAATCAATATTACTCCATTCCATCAAAGTGGCAAATGAATCTGATGCTTTATCATCCGGAAGATAACGCGTATTAATCCGTTTAATTGTAAAACCTTCCATTAATTGAAATGATAAAACAGGATCATAAATACTGTGTTTTTCTACTGCAGCTACATATTCTCTTGGTGTCATTTCATCTCTATATTTATGATAATTTGGAATACGACCACCAATAATAATGCTTTGAAGATTTAATTGACGAGCCAGCTCTTTTCTCGCTTCGTAAAGACGATGGCCAATTTTCATACGACGGTATTCAGGATCAACCATTACTTCAATTCCATATAAATTAAATCCATTCGGATCATGATTTGTAATATAACCATTATCAGTTATGACGTTCCAAGTGTGCTGGTCATCATATTCGTCAAAGTCAACCATTAAACTTGAACAAGAACCAATAATTTTATCCTCATACTCAACACAAAACTGACCTTCAGGAAAAATGCGAATATGACTTTCTAATTGTTCCCGTTTCCATCCTTCCATCCCAGGAAAACAACGATTTGATAAACTCATAATTTCACTAATATCTTCCATACGAATATTTCGAACTACAATTTTCTTCTCATATTTTGACATATCTGTCTCTGACATAATCTCACGTCCTAAATATAAATGTCTCGCTTACTAAAGGACCATTTTAAGTGGTCTAATGCATTTGATGCTTACAGTTAGGATACCCACAATTTTCCTTTTCAATATAGTCTAAATAAGATCGTTATTTGGAGGAGGTTCATAAGGAAGGAAACCAGCAAAAATGGGAGATATAGTTCCTCAAAAGAGGTTCATGAGGAAGGAGACCAGCAAAAATGAGAAAATTAGTTCCTAAAAAACAGGTTCAGAATACATACTTCAATAAGAGATTCGAAAGTGAATCAAATAATATTATTATGTAAACCAATTGTCATTTTTCTATTAAAATAGTCTGTACTACGAAATTGACTACTTTCGATAAATACTTTAAAATTATCTTTAATTCAAGATAATCGAAAGGGGTTGATATGATTGGATGAAAATGAAATTTCAACTAATTCGCTCCAATTATTTTCTGAAATTTGTAAAGCAAATCGTTTTTTGACTGATGCTTCTTTTAATAATATCAAATGTTTTGGTTTGAATTTAACTGAATTTGCAGTGCTAGAATTGCTTTATCATAAAGGAGATCAGCCAATTCAACAAATTGGAAAAAGAATCTTAATCTCCAGTGGAAACATGACGTATGTATTAGATAAATTAGAGTCAAGGGGATATATTAAACGCATTCATTGTCCAACAGATCGACGAGTTATTTTTGCAGCTTTGACTGACGAGGGGAGAAGAGTAATTAGTTGTATCTTTCCAGCTCATAGTGAAATGATTCATAGCTTATTTTCTAGGTTAAATTCAGTTGAAAAAGATATGTTGATTTATTTATTAAAGAAAATTGGATTAAGTAATAATCAACCTCAATGTTGAGATAACTTAGTTCGAATTAAATCATACTAATAGCCGTCATGTCATTTGACGGCTTTTTTTGTAAAGGGTGGAAATAATAATAATAGACTAATTTTAAAAAGAGGTATGAAAATTGAAGGAAAAATTTAAAGGGAAATCAATTATTATCACAGGTGGTGCAAATGGAATTGGAGAGGGTATTGCAATTGCATTTGGAAGATTAGGAGCAATTGTTTTTATAGCGGATGTTGATGAGATAAATGGTAATAGTGTTGTAAAGAGAATTGAAGAAAACGGTGGGAGAGCAATATTCTTTAAGACGGATGTTAGTATAGAAGGGGACATTATCAATCTAATTGGCACAGTCATTGATCAAGTTGGTAAGCTTGATATTTTAATAAATAATGCAGGAATTTCAGCTTTTAAGCCATTTTTGAGTTTATCAACAAATGAATGGGATAAAGTAATAAATACAAATTTAAGGAGCGTTTTTATTTCATCTAGAGAAGCTGCCAAAGTGATGAATAATGGTGCGAGAATCATAAATATGGCATCAACAAGAGCGATCATGTCAGAGCCAAATTCAGAAGCTTATGCAGCATCAAAAGGTGGAATTGTATCAATTACCCATTCATTAGCTGCAACGCTTCAGCCAAATGGTATAACAGTAAACTGCATTAGCCCTGGATGGATACAAGTTGACGAAAATGAACAATTAAAAGAAACTGATCATACTCAACATTGGTCAAATCGAGTAGGTAAGCCTGAGGATATAGCGAAAGCTTGTATTTATCTAGCTGATCCAGAAAATAACTTTATAAATGGTCAAAATATCATAATTGATGGTGGAATGACTAGAAAAATGATTTATGAAGAGTAAAAAGCAAGGAACGTTTATATTCCTTGCTTTTTTTTATTCGTTACTTATTCGTTTTAAGTTACTTTCTTGGATTTTTGCCCTAAAAATATATCTTAGTAAATAGGGTACTACGATAAATATGAATAATGTTCTGAATAGTTGATAACACATGATGACAGTTATATCTGCATCTACTTCTTTCGCAATTAATGCCATTTGATCCATTCCACCGGGAGCTAAGCTTAGTAAGGCACTGATTAGATCAATGGTGTGAATATGTGTTAAAAATAGACTAGATAAAAGTGAAAATGTTAATAAAATGATACCACTTAAGATTGAAACGAAAATGATCTTTAATTTGTTATTTAAGTTTTCTGGTTTTAATAATAAGCCAATATAACTTCCCATCATCAGCTGAGAGCAATCTAGAATAACAGATGGTAATGCAGGTCCATGGAGTCCAGATAAATTAAGGATAATGGTAGCAATCATTGGTCCTAAAAGTAATGCTGTTGGAAAATTTATTTTCTTCCCTAATATTCCAAGTAATGTACAAAAAATAGCAAAAATTATGATGTTTGGATATAAGCCATGCCAGCTAGCTGAAGTGTGTTGAATGGCTTCTGAAATTGAACTTTTATGTACATTAAAAAAAGGACTGAAAATTAATAATGGGACCATAAAAATAATCATCATTAGCCTGGAAATTTGTAAGAAAGTGACAATTGTAAAGTCAATATCTTTAATTTCTTCTGCTAGAGCAATCATTTGGCTAAGGCCACCAGGAATGCTACCTAGCAATACAGTTGGATAATGTATTTTAAATACTTTTGAAATGATGATTGAAATTGTAATTGTAAAAAGGATGAGTAAAAAGGTCATCAAAATCATAGAAGTTATTTGATGACCGATTTGAATAAAGGTAGAGGCTGTAAATGATAGCCCAATTGTGTAGCCGATTATGATCATGGCTGTATCTCGAATTTTACTTGGCCAATACAATTTAATCCCTTTTATTTTAGAAAGTATAAGGACAAAAAACATTGGTCCAAGGAGCCAAGGTATTGGTAGATTAATCGATTGAAATAAAAATCCACCGATTATTGCAATGGTTAAAGTAAATAAAAGTTGGGTCCATTTATTATTCTTGTAATTTTTTATCATCGTCTCACTTCTTTTCAAATTATGAAATTTTAATGTCTAGATCATGTTTACATTTATTCATCGCGCTTGTTATGTTAATATCATTATTGACCTTAAGTTTATGGTATGCAAGGATTTTGCTTGGTTAGTCTTTTGACTATTTTACAGGATAGCATAACTAATCGGAGGATATATTAAAGAGAGTAAATATTTTACAATTTTTTAATTTGAAAACCCTTGCAAATTTTTAATTAGAAAGGACTAATTGAATTGGCTAAACAACAAATAGGCGTAATTGGATTAGCAGTAATGGGAAAAAACCTAGCTTTAAATATTGAAAGTAGAGGTTTCTCAATTTCTGTTTATAACCGATCAGTTGAAAAAACAGAAGAATTTTTAAAAGAAGCAGAAGGTAAAAATGTAGTTGGTGCATTTTCAATTGAAGAATTTGTAAATTCTCTTGAAACACCTAGAAAAATTTTGATAATGGTAAAAGCAGGTGCCCCAACAGATTCAACAATTGAAATGTTATTACCTCATCTTGACCAAGGTGATATTTTAATTGATGGCGGAAATACATACTATAAAGACACTCAAAGACGAAACAAAATGCTTTCTGATAGCGGAATTCATTTTATTGGAACAGGTGTTTCAGGAGGAGAAGAGGGGGCTTTAAAAGGACCTTCAATTATGCCTGGTGGACAAAAAGAAGCATTTGAACTAGTTAAACCAATTTTTGAAGCGATTTCTGCAAAAGTGAATAATGAGCCTTGTACAACATATATAGGCCCAGATGGTGCAGGTCATTACGTGAAAATGGTTCATAATGGAATTGAATATGGTGATATGCAATTAATCTCAGAAGCTTACTTTTTATTAAAAAATGTACTGGGCTTAAGTGCTGAAGAATTACACCGTGTGTTTAGTGATTGGAATAAGGGTGAACTTGATAGTTATTTAATTGAAATTACAGCCGATATCTTTACGAAAACAGACGAAGAAACTGGTAAACCACTTGTAGACGTTATTTTAGATAAAGCAGGACAAAAAGGTACAGGAAAATGGACAAGCCAAAGCACGCTTGATTTAGGCGTACCTACTTCTATTATAACGGAGTCTGTATTTGCACGTTTTATTTCTGCAATGAAAGATGAAAGAGTAAAAGCAAGTAAATTATTATCTGGTCCATCAACTAGTACATATAATGGTGATAAAAAGCAACTGATTGAAGATGTCCGTAAAGCCCTTTATATGAGTAAAATTTGTTCATATGCTCAAGGATTTGCTCAATTAAGAGCTGCATCTGATGAGTATAACTGGGATTTACAATATGGTGATATAGCGATGATTTTCAGAGGTGGATGTATTATCCGAGCAGCCTTCTTACAAAAAATTAAGGAAGCATATGATTTAGATGCTAATCTTTCTAACTTATTGCTTGATCCATATTTCAAAGAAATCGTAGAAAGTTATCAAGGTGCATTACGTAAAATTAGCGTAGTAGCAATTGAAGCTGGAGTACCAATTCCATGTTTCTCTGCTGCATTAGCTTATTTTGATAGTTACCGTACAGAAACACTTCCTGCAAATTTAATTCAAGCACAAAGAGATTATTTTGGTGCACATACTTATGAACGAATTGATAAAGAAGGTAAGTTCCATACTCAGTGGACATAATTTAAAGATTGAAATAAAAAGTTCCCCCCTCGATTTGATGAGGGGGGAACTTTTTATTAATTTTCATTTAATCGATCAGTAACTGGCCACCATTTATGACCATCAACTGTCAATAAAGTATCAGCTTCGTCTGGACCCATTGATCCAGCACTATAAGTTGTAAGTGGTGCTAAATTTTTATCCCAAGCTTTTGTGATCACATCAACAAAGCTCCAAGAATATTTTACTTCATCCCAATGAGTAAAGTTTGTACCATCACCTAGCATACAATCATAAATTAATCGCTCATAAGCTTCAGGTGTATTAATACAATCAACGCAATTATTATTAAATGTTAATTGAATTGGCTTTGTGTAACCTTCATCTGAGCCAGATCTTTTTGCATTTAACTGCAATGTAATCCCTTCGTCAGGTTGAATATGTATAATTAATAAATTCGGAGACATCGTCTCTTTTGTATTGTAATAAAGATTCATCGGTATATCTGAGAACTGAACGATAATCTTAGTAGATTTTGTCGCCATTCTTTTACCAGTTCGAATATAGAATGGAACACCTGCCCATCTAAAATTATCGATAAAAAGTTTACCCGCTACAAATGTTTCAGTTTGAGACTCAGGGTCTACATTGTTCTCATTTCTATATGAAGGAACTTCTTCACCGTTTATAACACCAGCATCATATTGACCACGAACAAAGTAATCTTTTACTTCAGTTTCATCAATTTTTCGAAGTGCTTTAAATACTTTCACTTTTTCACTACGAATTTCTTCTGTTGTTAATTTAATTGGAGGTTCCATAGCAAGAAGTGCTGCCACTTGAAGCATATGATTTTGAACCATATCTTTTAAAGCTCCAGAGTTCTCATAATACTTACCACGGTCCTCAACACCAAGAATTTCACTAGAAGTAATTTGGATATTCGAAATAAATCGATTATTCCATAGTGGTTCAAACATTGCATTAGCAAAACGGATTACTTCAATATTTTGAACCATTTCTTTACCTAAGTAATGGTCGATACGGTAGATTTGATCTTCAGAAAATGCTTCACGAATTTCATTATTCAATTCCATTGCACTTGGTAAATCATGTCCAAATGGTTTTTCGATGACAATTCGACTCCAACCTTCCGTATCAGCCAAGCCATTTTGTTTCAACTGTTTAGCAATTGTTCCGAAAAACTCTGGTGCCATTGCTAAGAAGAAAACACGATTACCAGGAATTTCATAATGGTTATCCAAGTTTGTTAATAAATTTCCTAATTCGATATAAGAAGATGGTTCTAATACTTCAAATTGGTGGTAATAAAAATGAGATAAGAAGCTTTCAATTTCAGTCTCAGATGAAGCAATAGATTTTATTGATTTTTTTACAGTTTCACGAAACTCATCGTTAGACCAAGGTCTTCTACCTACACCTACAACCGCAAAACCTTCATCAATTTTTTGACTTAAAAATAATCTATATATTGAAATGAAAAGCTTTCTTTTTGCTAGGTCTCCTGTCGCTCCAAAAATAACAATAACTGCTTTTGGGTTTACTTTAGTTTTCAATTAATTTACCTCACTTCTTAAACTTAAATTACTAACTTATTTTAGTAATAATCAAGACTGATTATACAAAATATGTAAAATCACTTTCAAAAAAAATATCTTGAAAGCAGTTTCATTAATTATTAAAAAATAAATTAAACTTCCAAATTATTCATCTTATATCATAAACAAAACCGACTGATTCGTAAATAAAAGTCTTGATAATATTTAACTTTTTTCTTCTTAATTTATCGTAAACAAAGTGGTTTTATATGAATTGTTCCTTCAACTTTAAATCAATTATATGTAATTATTTGGTTAAAAATTAAAAAGTAATTAAAAAAACGAAAGAGAAATTTGTCAAAATCTCAGTTTTTTAGTAAAATTGTAATGTGCCATGATAGAAATATGGAAAATATAGTAAAATTGAAATCGTAATGATTTCTTTTCTACTGTTTTTAATAGCCTTTTTTGTTTATAAATTCTGAATATAATCAAAAAAGCAAATTATGGAAATGATGGGTAATTTATAAGAGTTCCATCGATAACATACTCAAGCCAAGTTGTGCTTAAACCGTTTTAAAAATTAAAATGGTTTTGTTATTTTTAGTAAATTAAAAAACTTGGCAAAATTCTACTAAAAGGGGGACTTTTATTATGAAAAAAATTGGCTTAGCTTGGCAAATATTAATTGGTCTTGTGATCGGGATCATTGTGGGCGCAATTTTTTATGGAAATCCAAAGGTTGCTGATTACTTACAACCAATCGGAGACATCTTTTTACGTCTGATTAAAATGATTGTAATACCAATCGTTGTTTCAAGTATTATTGTAGGTGTTGCAAGTGTTGGTGACACGAAAAAACTTGGCCGTTTAGGCGGAAAAACTATTTTGTACTTTGAAATTATTACAACTGTTGCGATTTTAATCGGTTTACTAGTAGCGAATATCGTTAAACCAGGCGCTGGTGTAGATATGAGTATTCTTCACAAAACTGATATAAATACTTATGTTGAAACAGCTAAAGAAGTAAAAAGTCATGGTTTTGCAGATACTTTTGTAAATATCGTACCGCCAAACATTTTTTCAGCTTTCGTTGAAGGAAATATGTTAGCAATTATCTTTTTCTCAGTGCTGTTTGGTCTTGGTATTACAGCAGTAGGAGAAAGAGGAAAGCCTGTATTAGCATTTTTCCAAGGTACAGCTGATACAATGTTTTACATTACAAATCAAATTATGAAATTTGCTCCATTTGGAGTTTTTGCATTAATCGGTGTTACAGTTTCAAAATTTGGACTAGAATCTTTAATTCCATTAGGAAAATTAGTCATAACTGTTTATATAACGATGGCATTCTTTATTATTGTAGTATTAGGTTTAGTAGCTAAAATGGTAGGAGTTAATATTTTTAAGTTCATTAAATTAATTAAAGATGAACTGATCTTAGCCTATTCAACAGCGAGTTCTGAAACAGTTTTACCAAGAATTATGGAAAAAGTAGAAAAATTCGGAGTACCAAGATCTATTTCATCATTCGTAATTCCGACTGGTTACTCATTCAATCTGGATGGATCAACTTTATATCAAGCATTAGCAGCAATTTTCATCGCTCAAATGTATGGTATCGATTTATCAATTACAGATCAAATTTCTCTAATGTTAGTTTTAATGGTTACTTCAAAAGGGATCGCAGGTGTACCAGGCGTTTCGTTTGTTGTATTATTAGCAACATTAGGTACGGTAGGAATTCCAGTTGAAGGTTTAGCATTTATTGCTGGTATTGACCGTATTCTTGATATGGCTAGAACAGCAGTAAACGTAGTAGGTAACTCTTTAGCTGCAGTTGTAATTGCTAAATGGGAACGCGTATTTAAACCAACAGTAGTTGAGAATGATAATAATATTGCTATGTAATGAATTAAACTAAATAGTTAAAAAAGAAGAAGAAGCTAAAAATGCTTCTTCTTTTTGTTTGCAGTTGAATGATCAAAACAAAAAATCTACAGAAGTTTATAAAGAATTACACATAAAAGACAAAAAGGTTGAGGTTTCTATTAATTGCCCCTCAACCTTTTTTTGTGCGCAAATCAAAGAATTTAGTGGTTTTATTTTTTTTTGGAACTTTCTTCATTCGATATTGCGAAAAAAGAACCATATTCAATCTATTTAAAGCTTAAAATTTGAATTCATCTAATAGATAAATCGAATCAATCGAAAATCCTGTATTGTTAATATTTTTGAATACTCATAATATTAAGACGTTGAGTACTCAAACAATTTATTAATAGAATGGAGGGGTGTGATGAGGATTTTAAGTGGTAACTAGATAAATTTTTATCAAAATACAATTGTTACAGTTCTCTTTTTTATTAACTTGAGAAACATCATATACATGTTCTTATAAATGAACTTCACGATCTTAACAAAAATAATATATTAGATCTTTGTTTTTTCATTCCTAGACCACATATTTACTAGTTCAATTTAGATTAAACTAGTAGTTTGATAGAAAAATAATTGTAGAGGTTTTCTAAGTAATTAGCGATGTTTATTAAGGATTTCATTGCAAGTGTACAATAATTTAAAGGGGTTTAATTTATGTTGAAAAAACTTTTATCAATAACAGCTTTGACTTCATTAGCACTATCACAATCGCCCGTTCCTTTTGTTTCAAAAGCACAGGTCCTTCCTGTAAAGCATTCACATATAGAGATTACCTCTCCAGAATATGCTTATTCTAATGAAAACATTGAGTCAATGAGTCTTTCAAAGTCTTTTGGTACCCCTAGTTTTATGTCTGGTAATCTATCAGTTCCTTCGTCAGACTCAGCAGAAAAAACTGTTCATAGTTTTTTAAATGATTCAAAGCCAATGTATAAACTAAAAAATGATGCAGAAAAATCATTTAAAGTCATTAAAGAAGTAAGGAATCAAGGAGATCATTTAGTTCGTTTTCAGCAAGAATATAAAGGGGTTAAAATATTTGGCTACCAACAAATTGCCCATATTAAAAACGGAATTCTTGAATCCTTTTCGGGATCTGTTGCTCCAGAAGCATTATTAGAAGAAGTTATTCATAATGATAAAAATATTACGAAAGAACAAGCTATTAATATTGCAAAACAAGACTTAAAAATGAACGCAGTATTTACAAAAACACTTACTCCTGAACTTAATATCTATATGAAAGAAGATAAAGCGAGTTTAGTCTATTTTGTAAAATTAAATTTCTTAGAACCAGAGCCAGGAAACTGGTACTACTTTATTGACGTAAAGACAGGAAAAGTAGTGGAAAAATATAATACGATTCATGAAGCTGGACAAGAATCTAGAGAACAAACAACTATAATAGGTAAAGGAGTTCTAGGAGATACAAAAAGAATTTTAGCGAATAAAGCTGAAAATAAATATTATTTACAAGATTTTACACGAGGATCAGGAATTACGACCTATGATGGCCAATCTAGTGAAATTCTTCCAGGGAAAGTTTGGGTTGACGATGACGGAATCTTGAACGAAACTTATGATGCTGCAGCCGTTGATGCACATTACAATACAGCAATCGCTTATGATTTTTTTAAAAAGAAATTTAATCTAAATAGTTTTGATAATCGTGGTGCTTCGATAAAAGCAACTGTACACGTCGGAAAGAACTATAACAATGCTTACTGGGATGGGGTTCAATTTGCATTCGGTGATGGTGATGGAAATACTTTTATTCCATTATCAGGTGCAGTAGATGTCGTGGGTCATGAATTCACACACGCAGTAACCCAGCATTCGGCAGAACTTGTTTATGCTAGTGAACCGGGAGCTATAAACGAGTCGATTTCAGATATATTTGGTACATTAATCGAATTTGATACGAAAAAGAAAGATAATTGGCAGATTGGCGAAGACGTTTTCACGCCTGGTCGTTCAGGAGATGCTCTACGTTCTATGTCTGATCCAACGCTTAACGAAAATCCAGATCACTATAGTAATAGATATAGAGGCATACTGGATAATGGAGGAGTACATTGGAATAGTGGGATTTCCAATAAAGCGGCTTATTTAATAAGTGAAGGTGGCACACACTATGGGGTTAATGTGAAAGGCATTGGAAAAGAAAAGCTAGGTAAAATTTACTACAGAGCACTCACAAATTATTTAACACCCGTAGCTGATTTTGTCCAATTACGATTGAGTGTTATTCAAGCGACAAAAGATTTATACGGGAAAAATTCACCTGAAGTACAATCGGTGGAAAATGCTTTTAATGCAGTTGGAATCTACCAAAAGCCTGATGAAAAGGATATCCAAAATGTAAAATTAAATACACCAACAAGTTTTGAATTTAAAAAAGAAGGTGAAATCAAGTGGTTTAAGGTAAATCCTCATTCTGCATTTGGGCCGAACTCACATATAAATTTCACGATCAAAGGTGACCATGGTGATGGCTACGGACCGCTAATTACTGTATATAGAGATAAAAAAAGTGCGGAAGCAGGAAAGGCTTATTTCAATTACAAAGAGAACCCTGATCATATTCTTTATCCACTTTCAAACGATTCAACTATTTATATAAAGGTAGAAAGCGTTAAAGGTGGTCTATTTACTTTTAATAGCGAACCAACTTATCATCTACCATATAACGAGCCAACTGGTTGTGCTCTTGAGGTAAGTGCTAAGCAAAACCCATCAATTCTTAGTTTATTGGGAAGATTAAGAGATATAAGAGATAATTTGTTAGAAGAATCTGATAAAGGTCAAAGCATTTCCACATTATATTATAAGATTTCTAAGGAAGTTGTTGATGATGCTATTTTAGATGCTGATTTCAGAAATTCAGTAGCAAAAGACCTTAGAGAGCTAACAGGAGTTATTAATGAAATTCAAAAGATCAGTGATGGCGAAAATAGTGATTATAAACTTACAAAAAATGATATCGAAGTTATAAAGCATCTGAAAGAAACAATTAATAAAAAGGCTTCAAAAACATCTGATGAACAGCTTAATAAATATTGGCAAAGTTTACAGTTAGAGGAAGGTAAAAGCCTTATCGAAACCATCAAAGAATTTGGGTTGACAACAAATTCGTCGAATAAACTAATCGTTAAAGTGAAAAATGGAGTCACATTATCTCAACTTAATGAAGTTGTACAAAAAACAGGTTTGACAAATCTACCTAAAATTAAAGGCTTAAGTAATAATGTAACATCAATTGAGAATACGTTTATTTTAGAAGTAGCTGGCAATGCAAGGGAACTATATAACCAATTGAAAAATGAAAATATATTTGAGTTTGTAGAAGAAAGTAAACAAAGTAATCCAATTCAAGCACTAAGTAAAGATGTTCAATATAAAACACAATGGTCACTTGAAAATACTGCGCAAGGAGATGGAATTGACCGACCAATTGGTGGAATTGTAGGAGCCGATATAAACTATAAAGAAATGGAGAAATTCCTACACGGGAAAAATCTTCCTGATACGATTGTTGCTGTTCTAGACACAGGGGTTGGATATGACTTCGATGATTTTAAAGGAGTAGTGTTAAAGGATCAAGGTTATGATTTTGTTCATAATGAAAAAGATGCAATAGACGATAATGGACATGGAACACAAGTAGCAAGTATCATTGGTGCTTTAGCAAATAACAAGAAGTCGATGGCAGGAATCAATCAACATGTAAAAATCTTGCCAATTCAAATATTAAATACTGAAGCTCTAGGGACATTCGAAAATCTTGCTTTAGGTATTCGTTATGCGACTGATTATGGAGCTAAAGTTATTAATATTAGCCTAGGTGCATCACAAACTAGCCCCTTAGTAGAAGATGCTCTAAAATACGCTTATAATAAAGGTGTAACGATTGTTGCAGCTGCTGGTAACTATTCTGATACAAAGTTAGCTTACCCTGCTAGTTCCGAGTATGTTATTTCAGTTGGTTCTACTGATAATAGTGATGCCCTTAGTAAGACTTCTAATACTGGTAAAGGACTAGATTTAGTAGCACCAGGTGAACGTATTCCAGCAATTTTTGCCAACGGTGATGTTTATTATAGTAGTGGTACATCCATGGCTGCACCACACGTGTCAGCAGTCGCAGGTTTATTATATTCTCTAAAACCTACTATTAGTGTTTCAGAAGTGAAAAGAATATTACAAGAATCAGCTCATGACTTAGGTGATGAGGGATACGACGAAAGCTTTGGTTCAGGGCGATTGGATGCTGCAGCAGCAGTTATGAAAGTAAACACTAAAAAAATGAAACCAAAACAAAAATATGAATAAAAAACGCTAATAGACATTAAAGTAATTTACTTAAAATTTTCAAATAAAAGAGATAGGAGCCAATTTTGCTCCTATCCTTTTAATAAGGAGTTGAATCTTTTATTAAAATTACTATACTAATTTTCTTTACTTTTACACTTATTTGTAGCTGTTCTCAACCTAAAGTGAGTGAAAAAAAAGAACTTCCTATCGAAACTCAAGGAATTGTTTTTATGGGAATTGTGCCTTCATTAAAATTAGTAGAAGAAAAACATGATAAATCTTTTATTTTTACTTTAAAAAACCAAAATGAACATCCTGAAAAACTAGTATTTTCTTCGACCATAGAATATGATTTTAAAATCATAGACCATTTTGGGAAAGTTCTTAGACAAAGGTCAAAGGATGAAGTTTCTACTCAAAAACTAAAAAGCGTTACTTTAAAGCAAGCACAAGAATTAGTTTACTATGAAGATTACTACAAACTAGTAGATGGACTACCTAAGGGTACATATAAAATAGAATTTATGTCGACTGCAACAAGTAGAAATATCAAAGCAGTACTTGAAATTGAGATTAAATAGTTACCAATTAGGAATCTAATAAAAATTAGATTCCTTTTTTATGCTGAAAAAAATTAATAAAACAGAAAATGAATTACAATAAATTTAAAAGGGAAAAGTCTAAAAACATAGAATATTCTTAATTATGTTGAGTTTAAATACTAATTACGCGTCCTTTTGGAACGGTAACCAATCAAGGAGGATCAGATGACAAATTTACTAGATGTAACGATAGGGAAATTATTAGAAGAAAAAGCGAAATTGCATCCTACTCACGAGGCTGTTGTCTACGCGGATAGAGGTTTGAGGATGAATTATGAGCAATTTGAAAACTATTGTAGAGAAATTGCAAAAGGATTAATGAGTCTTAGCATAAAAAAAGGCGATCATATTGCAATATGGTCTTCTAATACACCTGAATGGCTTACTTCACAATTTGCTACTGGAAAAATGGGTGGAGTACTTGTAACAGTAAATACAAATTATCGTACAGCAGAACTAGAATATTTATTAAAGCAATCTGATTCAACGACAATCATATTAATGGATCAGTATAAAGATTCTTCATATATTGAAATGCTATATGAAATCGTGCCAGAGTTAAAGGATGCAGAACCTGGAGAGTTAAAGAGCAGTCGATTACCGTATCTACGTAATGTTATTGTACTTGGCGATAAAAAATATCCAGGAACATTTTCATGGAACGAGTTAATTTCCTTAGCAAAAAATACTTCAGACTTAGAGTTAGATACAAGAATCGCAACAATGAGCCCACATGATGTAATTAATATGCAATATACTTCTGGTACTACCGGTTTCCCAAAAGGAGTAATGCTTACACATTCAAATATCGTGAATAATGGGTACAACATCGCAAATTGTATGGAATTAACAAAAGATGACCGGCTTTGCATTCCTGTACCATTTTTTCACTGTTTTGGATGCGTTTTAGGAACGATGGCTTGTGTAACAGTTGGAGCAACAATGGTACCTGTCCAAGACTTTAGTCCAAAAAGAGTGCTTCAAACAGTACAAGATGAAAAATGTACCGGATTACATGGAGTTCCTACAATGTTTATTGCTGAATTAAATGAACCTGATTTTTCTAAATATGATTTATCAACATTACGAACTGGAATAATGGCAGGTTCAAACTGCCCAATCGAGGTAATGAAAGCAGTAATCGAAAAAATGGGAATTTCAGAGATTACAATAGCATATGGCCAAACGGAGTCTTCTCCAGTTATCACACAAACTAGAACGAATGATCCAATTGAGGTACGAGTTGAAACGGTTGGTAAGGCATTACCCAATGTTGAAGTGAAAATAGTAGAACCTGGCACTTCTAATGAAGTACCCCGTGGAGTGCAAGGTGAACTTTGTACTAGAGGCTATCATGTAATGAAAGGTTACTATAAAAATGAAGAAGCTACTCGTAATGCAATTGACGAAGATGGCTGGTTACATACTGGAGATTTAGCGATCATGGACGACAGTGGCTATTGCAAAGTGACTGGTAGGCTAAAAGACATGATTATCCGCGGTGGGGAAAATATTTATCCTCGAGAAATTGAAGAATTTTTATATACTCACCCAGATGTGTTAGATGTTCAAGTAGTTGGAGTACCTGATCAAGTTTATGGGGAAGAAGTAATGGCTTGGATTATTCTTAAAGAAGGAATAAAAATAACACAAGAGGATATACGATTGTACTGTAGAGGGAAAATCTCAAAACATAAAATTCCTCGATATATAGAGTTTGTAGAAGCTTACCCGATGACTGCCTCGGGAAAAATACAAAAATTCCGACTTAGAGAGCAGGCTATCGAAACTGCACAAAATCAAGTTTAAAACTCCTAAACATTAAAGAAATAGCAAAGTGAATTAGTAAGCTTTGCTATTTTTTTATTAAAGTTTTGTAATGAATATTCAAACAATTAATCGTATTATGTTAAAGTGTGGAAACAATAAATTTAAAGGGGATACAAAGTTGAAAATACGAAAAAAAGATTCTGCATGGCAAACTTTTAAACTATTAATCTATTCTTTTACGATTGCATTAATTGTTAAGGTTTTTATTTTTTCACCCTTTATTGTTCAAGGTGCTTCGATGCAACCGACACTACATAATAATGACTATTTGTTTGTAAACAAAGCCTCATTCCATCTTTCAACAATCAATAGAGGTGAAGTTGTCATCATAAAAAAACAAAATGACCCTAAGTATTATGTCAAAAGAATAATTGGCTTGCCAAATGACACGGTTCATTTAACAAATGGAAACCTTTATATTAATGGAAAACAAGTATCAGAAAATTATCTAAATGACCACTTAAAAAATGTCTATAAAAAATATTTACAATTTAATCAAGTTAAAGTTCCAAATCAATCTTATTTAGTAATGGGTGATAATCGTCTTAATAGTAAAGATAGTAGAAATGGATTAGGGTATATTAAACAGTCTGAAATAGTTGGTAAAGTTGAAGGAGTTTTTTTTCCGTTTGATCGAGTAAGAATAATACACTAAAAGGAAAAGTAAAATGGATTAAATAGGAAATAATTGATGTTCGAATAAGGTTTTTCATTTAATTTTCATTTTCATTATATAAAGTTAAATCGCAATAAAATTGTTACTTACAGGTATTTTAAGCTTTATTTAAGGAAATAAATCTTAAATAGAAGAATAAATTAATCAAAACTGAAAGTAGGAATATATAATGAAAAAAAGTGAAGAGCTCATATTGGAGGAAGAAATCACTCATATTAAGAAGAATAATTGGTTAATAATGATTATAGCAATTATCACGATACCCTTCTTAGTCATAAATATGTGAAGAAGTAAAGCCTGGAATCGTTTGATACCAGGCTTTTATGCTGTTTAAAAATAAATTGACTATTTTTCAACAGTATATGACATTAATCTTCTTTTTCTACTAATCTAAAATGGACTCAAATTTATTTGACATCATACCTATCTGGGTATATAGTTCAATTTATCTAATATAAAAATTTTTCAATGAAAGGAAAGATTTGTATGACTTATGATGATCAAATAAAAAATAGAGTCAAAAGAATCGAAGGGCAGCTTAGAGGCATTTTAAAGATGATGGAAGAGGATAAGGGCTGTAAAGATGTTATAACACAATTATCGGCAGTTAGAGCGGCAATGGATCGTACAATTGGAGTGATCGTCAGTACAAATCTAATTGAATGTGTAAGACTAGCAGATGAAAATGGAGAAAATGCAGAAGAGCTTGTAAAAGAAGCAGTTAATTTATTAGTAAAAAGTAGATAAAAATCTTTCGTAAAACCTATTACAGGCCAAAAAATTTTTTGAAAGTAGGACATTCATTGAAATGTTAAATATTCTAATCATCGCATTAATTACTTATTTTCTAGTACAAACTTTTCTTCCGATCAAAGGGGTTAAGCAAATTTCAACAACTGAACTAAAAAATGAATTGAAAAGTAAGGAAAAACAATTCATTGATGTTAGAACCCCTGCAGAATATAAAGGAAGACATATTAAAGAATTCAAAAATATTCCATTGCATTTGTTAAAGCAAAATATAAATCATCTATCAAAAGATCAAGAAACAATCATTATTTGCCAGAGTGGAATGAGAAGTAAAAAAGCATGTAAAGTTCTTAAAAAAATGGGCTATACAAATATTACAAATGTAAAAGGCGGAATGAGTACCTGGTCTTAATAAAGGAGAGTTATAAATGAAAGAAATTACAGCAGAAAAACTTGAAGAACTATTAAAAAATGGACAATCAGTTAATATAATTGATGTTCGAGAGGCAGATGAAGTAGCAAACGGAATGATTCCAGGTGCTGAGCATATTCCACTTGGATTAATCGAATTTCGCATGGCCGATTTAGATAAAAATAATGAATACATCGTTGTATGTCATGCTGGTGGCAGAAGTAGCCGAGCAGTACAGTTTTTAGAAAGTCATGGATTTAATGTTGTAAACATGACTGGCGGTATGCTTGCTTGGACAGGAGAAATTGAATAAACATAATGATTAAAATTGCTTATAAAAATTATAGGCAATTTTTTTTGTATGGAAAGATCACAACTTATTCAGGATTGTTTGAAGGAGAAAACGCAAAATAAAGACATATGCTTAATGGTTCATAGAGAAATAAAAGTGTGAAACTACAGATGTAGTACCTTATAAACTATCTTTTATTATGTACAATAAATGGGACTTACTATTGACACAAAAGACAGAATATTCTTATAATTAATTAACTCTAATGGAACAAAAAAGATATTAATTGTATGTTAATCTTTGGCTAGTTTAACTTATTTGAACGATTTACTTTTTAATCTACTATAAAGGGTGTTCAGATGAAACCAGTTAATGAAATAGAAAGCTTTCCGTATCCGTTTAAAGAAGAGATATTTCGTTACTCAAATAATTCTATTCTATTAGATCCACCTGTAAGTATTGAGATTACTCCTAAATATGAGGATGAAATAAAATTAAAAAGAAGCTTGTTACATAATTCACCTAACCATTGTTATCAAGCACTTCCTACTAGTTTTGAAGGGCAATGGGAAATTGTAGAATTAGCTTTAGATCATTTAATAACGTATTACCCAAAATATTTTGAAGTTCATAAAGGGAATGAATATTGGACGTTTTATAATAAGCTTTTGATGGAGGAGGAACAATTTCGCATCGGCGATCGAACTTCAGTTTTAGGAAAGCCGTTGAATTTCATAGGTAGACATGTACAAGAGGATTTAATTTATATGAGTCAACGAGATGGCGATTTATTTTTAGATGCTGGGCATCTCTGTTTTCCTTCGAATTGGTCACTTACTTTTAAACTAGGAATGAGATTTAAAGAGATTCATCAACCGATCCCAAAGTTTTCTGAAAAGTCATTGGATGATCGAATTCTTCGTTTCTTAAAAACGATTGAACAAGGTGCACCTTGGACTCGTAAAAATTGGTCACTCATGGCAGGAAATAGATTAGATACTTCTTTAGAAACATTCGATCAATGGGGTAAGGAACGAAAAAAAGTTACAACTGATAATGTCGGGAAATTTGTTCATTTACGCGTTGAAGTTCAAAAGTTATTTAGGTTGGCTGCTACTAATGGACTACTATTTACGATTCATACTCATTTATTATCACTAGAGAAATTAGCGCTTAATAAAGAATGGTTAAAGCAATTTTATAATATAGTATGTGAATTGCCGGATTTCATTTTAGATTATAAAGGAATCTCTTCATATAAAAAAGAAGTAATAACATATTTGAAAAATAAACTTGAAGAAGTTGGGTAGAATGCGATGAATAATTTAATAGTTGAAGAAGCTAGTTTTATAGATGGAAAAAGAAAGTATTTAATTTGTTCGAATCATAGAGGGAGGTCGTTAATTCAGCCAATAATAGAAAAGTTACTTGAGAAAAACTATTCTTTTGATTTTGTATTCATCGGATTTGATTCAAGTCCAGAACAATTGGAAAGTAATCTTAAAACTTGGTTGCAAAGTCAGAAAATGGGTAGCTATTTATATTTAGCACTAAGTAAAGAAGAACTAAAAAAATTACGGCCAATTATAGAAGATGTTGGATTTTTTGAAGATGAAGTGCAATATGTTGGTTATGGTGAATTAAACTCAAAGGTTTTTTGTTGTCGTTGTCATAGTTTAACGGAATTAAAAAAATTAGATATAGGTAAAGAAGTTTCATGTGAAAATTGTCATTTATTACTTTCAGTTTCTGACCATTATTCGGTCCATTATGACGCATATTTAGGAAACGTTGCTAAATTGTAGATGGGAGTGAATGTATTGATCGAGAATACGATACTAGTTCGTGTGAATGAAATAAAGCAAATAACACAACAGGTTAAAGAATTTAGTTTCATTCCAATTGATGGATTTATTCTTCCAACTTTTAGTGGAGGTTCTCATATCAATACATATGTTGATGTAGAAAATGAGATTATTTGTAGACCTTATTCTTTAGTTCACCATTCACTTATTGATAACACATATAAGATTGCGATTCATTTAAGTTCGGAATCAAAAGGTGGTTCAAAATATTGGCATGAACGAATGAAAGTAGGAGATCGACTGCGGATTAGTTATCCTAAAAATCATTTTCCATTAAGTTCAAGAGCGAAACATCATGTGTTTTATGCAGCGGGTATTGGCATAACGCCATTTATATCAATGATGAAAGAATTAAAAAGTAAAAATAAATCGTTTGAACTTCACTATACTTCGGCAACAAAATCAAGTAGTGCATTTTATGATTTTTTAAATGAATATTATAAAGAAGAGACAACTTTTTACTTTACGAAAGAACTTAATTCTAGTCGGATAAAAGTTGAAACGCTTTTAGACCATTCAATCGGAACTCATGTATATTTTTGTGGTCCTAATCGGTTTATTTCTCAATTTAATGAATCAGCATATGCATTTGGCTATCCGAAATCAAGTGTTCATATTGAAGTATTTACACCACAATTATTGGCTAACGCTAGACCTTTTGAGGTAAAACTGGCCAATGGTACGACAAAACAAGTTCCCGTCGATAAAACTTTATTAGATGTTTTACTCGATGAAGGCTTAAAAGTACCATATTCCTGTAGAGTTGGTCGATGTGGTACATGCGAAGTAAATGTAATCGATGGGCAAATTGAGCATCATGACTTTCTATTAGATGAGGACCAAAGAAAAAGCAATAAAATGATTTTAACTTGTGTCTCTAGGGCAAAATCAGATCAAATAATACTTGAAATATAGAGTGCAATTAAAATAAAACAGCTAGACGATCCATTTGATTGGTAGACTAGCTGTTTTATTTTTATGAGAAAACTGTCCTAGTAATCTACCAAATTATTTGGATGATTATAAAGCCTAATAAGATTTAAGTTATCTCTTTTAGTACTTATATAGACTGTATTAATCATCATCATCTTTCTTTTTGACCATAACAATGTTTGAGTGTGGGATAAACATAGTTGGTTCGGATTCATTTAAAAAATATTCAGTATCAGGTTGTCTAATTAGACAGCCTTTTTTAGTTCGAAAACAAACCTTTCAATTTAATAGAGTCTTTTACTAAATTTATTATCTAAATATAGATATAAATAAGATGATTTAAAAAATACGTAATTTTCATAATTTTAGAGGATTTTTGAAAGTGTTTGTCGAAATTTTAATTATTCTTTGCATTTGTATTCTTAATGAAAAGAAAAATCGATTTTATTTCATAGGTAAATTCGATGATCAAATTTACTTTTTAAGAGAGATAGAAAGGAGTGGCTTTATACATGTCAGAAAATACAAAAACTTCGAACCATAACTTGGAAGAGAAATTATTTGCTGAATTTCCAAAGCCTACTGTACAAGAGTGGAGAGATGTTGTTGAAAAATCCTTAAAAGGAGCCACTATTGAGGAAAAGCTTTTAACTAAAACGTATGAAGATATCATTTTGAAGCCAATGTATGGGGAAGAAGATATCGCTAACTATCCTTATTTAAACTCACAACCAGGAGAATTTCCTTTTGTTAGAGGAACAAGTGAACAAGGTTATCTAGAAAAGCCGTGGGAAATTAGTCAGGAATTGGATTGTTCTTCGCCAGTTGAGTTCAACCGTGTTGCAAAACATGATTTAGACAAAGGGCAAACGATGTTGAAGATTCAACTTAACGAATCTTTCGAAACAAATAATAATAAAGGGTTAATTTTAACATCTACTAATGATTTTAGAGTAGCCTTTCAAAATATAAATTTAGAGGAAGTTCCTTTATATATTGAAACAGTAAAAAGCGGGAAAGCATTTTTTGGTTCTTTTATCGCCTATTTACAACAACAAAATTATGATTTTAATAAAATAAATGGCTTTATTGGAATGGATCCTATCAGTAATTTAGTAAAAGATGGGACACTTCCGTATTCTCTTGAAAATGCTTACAAAATGATGGCTGAAATCACAAAATGGTCGGTTAAACATACAACAAATTTAAGAAATATTTTAGTACAGTCACACCCTTATCACGATGCAGGTGCAAATGCAGTACAAGAATTAGCCTTTGCTATTTCAACTGGATTAGAGTATTTACGTGAAATGGATAACTTACAAATTCCGCTAGATGATGCAGCATCGAAAATACTTTTCTCGTTTTCTATCGGGTCGAACTTCTTTATGGAGATTGCAAAATTAAGAGCAGCTAGAATGATTTGGGCAAGAATTATAAAAGAATTAGGTGGTAATGATGCTTCTCAAAAAATGAACATTCATTCGCGTACATCTTCATGGACGAAAACGATTTATGATCCTTATGTAAATATACTTAGAGGAACTGTTGAAGCTTTTGCAGGAGTGATTGGTGGCACGGACTCACTTCATGTTTCGCCATTCGATGAATCGATTAAATCATCTGATGAGTTTTCTAGACGTATTGCAAGAAATACACATTTAATTCTTGAAAAAGAATCGAATTTATCGAAAGTAGCTGATCCAGCTGGTGGTTCTTGGTATATTGAATCACTTACCTACTCTTTAGCTGAAAAGGCATGGGAACTATTCCAAAAGATTGAAGAAAAAGGTGGAATGGTTAAGGCAATACAAGAAGGATTCCCACAAGCAATAGTTAGAGAGGTTGCAGAAGAAAAATTAAACAACATAAAAAATAGAAAAGATAAATTAATTGGGACAAATATTTATCCAAATCTGAATGAAAACGAGTTAGAGAAAAAAGAATTGGATTGTATAGAAGATAAGGTGGATAAAGAAAACTTAGAGGCTAGTTCTAAGCCTATCGTATTTCAATGCGGTGGTTCAATTGAAGATATTATTGATGCGGCAAATAATGGTGCAACAATACCGAACATTTTTAATGTAATGAATGTAATAGATTCAGAAATTCCTAGCGTTAATCAATTATACATCCACCGGGGTGCGCAACCTTATGAATCATTACGCCGAAATTCTCAAAGCTATAAAAATAGTACAGGTGAATTTCCAAAAGTGTTTGTAGCAAATTTTGGACAAGTTGCAGCATATAAACCACGAACGGACTTTGTGACTGATTTCTTTGAAGTCGGAGGATTTAAGGTGCTCCAAAACAAAGGCTTTGCATCTGTTGATGAAATAATCGATTCATTTAAGCAATCAGAATCAACGATTGTTGTCATTTGTTCAACTGATGATCAATATTCGGAAATTGTTCCTTCAATAACAAATCAGATTAAAGCCATTAATCCGAATACAAAAGTACTTTTAGCAGGGAAGCCTTCGATTGATGAAATGAATTTATACAAAGAAGTTGGAATTGATGATTTCATTCATATGAATGTAAATAATTTCGAGAAGTTACATATTCTTCAAAAGGATGGAGGGATTTTGAAATGAACAAGCTAACAGACTTTACAAAGATGCCATTTAATACAACATTTTCAGCACCAACTATAGCACCTCCTAAACAGATGCAAGTTAATCATGATGATTGGAAAACTTTAGAACAAATAGATGTAAAACCATTATATGATTCTACTGATCTTAATCAGATGGAACACTTAGGATATGTTTCTGGAATTGCTCCGTTTTTACGTGGACCTTATCCGGCGATGTATATAAACAAACCTTGGACTATTCGCCAATACGCAGGCTTTTCAACTGCAGAGGAAAGTAATGCATTTTATCGAAGAAATTTAGCAGCTGGTCAAAAAGGTTTATCGATTGCATTTGATTTAGCGACTCACCGTGGATATGACTCAGATCACCCTCGAGTTGAAGGGGATGTTGGAAAAGCGGGGGTTGCAATTGATTCTATTCTTGATATGAAAATTTTATTTGATGGTATCCCTTTAGATAAAATGTCAGTTTCAATGACAATGAATGGTGCAGTACTTCCTGTTTTAGCGTTTTATATTGTTGCAGCTGAAGAACAAGGGGTAGATCAATCACAACTTACAGGAACGATTCAAAACGATATTTTGAAAGAATATATGGTGAGAAATACTTATATTTATCCACCAGAAGCATCAATGCGCATTATAGCTGATATTTTTTCTTATACTTCACAACATATGCCTAAATTCAACAGCATCAGTATTTCTGGTTACCATATGCAAGAAGCAGGAGCTACTGCAGATATTGAACTAGGCTATACTTTAGCAAATGGATTGGAATATGTTCGAACAGGTTTAAAAGCAGGAATCGACATTGATTCGTTTGCTCCTCGTTTATCGTTTTTCTGGGGAATTGGAATGAACTATTTCATGGAAATCGCAAAAATGAGAGCAGCACGTCTACTTTGGGCTAAATTGATCAAATCATTTAATCCAAAGAAAGAAAAATCGATGGCGTTAAGAACGCATTCACAAACATCTGGATGGAGTTTAACTGAACAAGATCCATTTAATAATGTGACGCGTACTTGTATTGAAGCGATGGCTGCTGTGTTAGGTCATACTCAGTCACTTCATACGAATGCCCTAGATGAAGCGATTGCATTACCAACTGATTTCTCTGCGCGTATTGCCCGAAATACACAACTATATTTACAAGAAGAAACTGGAATTTGTAATGTAGTTGACCCTTGGGGAGGCTCATATTACGTTGAATCATTAACAAATGAATTAGTTCAAAAAGCATGGGCACATATTCAAGAGGTTGAATCATTAGGTGGTATGGCTAAAGCGATTGAAACTGGTTTACCAAAAATGAGAATTGAAGAAGCCGCAGCAAGACGTCAAGCTCACATCGATTCAGGTAAAGAAACCATTATTGGCGTTAATAAATACCGCCTTGAAAAAGAAGACCCATTAGATGTATTAGAAGTTGACAATACTGCAGTTCGACAAGCGCAAATTACGAGATTACAAGAGCTTCGAGCATCTAGAGATGAAGCAAAAGTTCAAGTAGCATTATCAGCAATTACAAAAGCAGCGGAGTCTGGGGAAGGTAATTTGTTAGCGCTTGCAATTGAGGCTGCTAGAGTTCGTGCGACATTAGGTGAAATTTCGGATGCTTATGAAAAAGTAGTAGGTAGACATAAAGCTGTTATTCGTTCAATTATGGGGGTTTACAGTGCGGAATACGGTGAAAAAGATGAAATAGAGATTGTACGTAAAATGGCTGATGATTTTGAAGAAAAAGAAGGTCGTCGTCCTCGTATTATGATTGCAAAACTTGGACAAGACGGTCATGACCGTGGAGCGAAAGTAATCGCAACAGCTTTTGCTGATTTAGGTTTTGATGTAGATATCGGTCCTTTATTCCAAACACCAGCGGAAACGGCACTTCAAGCTGTTGAAAATGATGTTCATGTGATCGGAATGAGCTCTTTAGCAGGAGGGCATAAAACATTACTGCCACAGTTGATGGAAGAATTAAAAAAATTAGGTCGACAGGACATTGTTCTTGTTGCTGGAGGGGTAATTCCAGCAGGGGATTATGAGTATTTATTGAAGAACGGAGCTGCGGCAATATTTGGACCAGGTACTGTTATCCCAGTTGCAGCACAAAAGGTTATTGAAGAAATTAATCGTCGTCTTGAGGATTCGATTTAAATGGAATTTGAAAACAAAAGAAAGAAAAAGCTTTCAGAAGACGACTATGTAAATGGAGTACTTGAAGGCAATCGAACTATTTTAGCCCAAACAATTACCCTTATAGAAAGTAATTCGTCATCACATATGAAGTCTGCACAAAATGTGTTGACGAGATTACTTCCTTTTTCAGGTCGTTCGATCCGGATTGGAATAACTGGGGTTCCAGGAGCCGGTAAAAGTAGTTTAATAGAAAGCTTTGGAACATATTTATGTGAACAAGGACATAAAGTAGCCGTTTTAACAATTGATCCAAGTAGCACAATTACAAAAGGTAGTATTTTAGGCGACAAAACAAGAATGGATTCACTTTCAAAGAATCCTAAAGCATTTATTAGACCTTCTGCATCAGGTGGATCTCTTGGTGGGATTGCACGTAAAACAAGAGAATCTATGCTAGTATGCGAAGCAGCCGGTTATGACGTGATTTTAATTGAAACTGTCGGTGTGGGACAAAGTGAAGTACAAGTTCGTTCTATGGTTGATTTTTTTCTATTAGTCATGCTAACTGGAGCAGGAGATGAGCTACAAGGCATTAAAAAAGGCATTATGGAACTTGCAGATTCAATTGTTATCAATAAAGCCGATGGACAAAATAAATTAAAAGCCAAAGCAGCTAAGGCTGAATTTAATCGAATCCTTCATTTATTACAACCTTCAACTCCTGGTTGGTCAAGTAAAGCATATACAGCTTCCGCATTACTTGGTGAAGGTATAGAAGAAATATGGAATGAAATTAATGCGTTTAAAGATCTAACAACAGAGTCTGGCTACTTTTCTTTGCGACGTCAAAAACAAATGATTGATTGGATGTACAACATGGTTTTTGAACAGTTGAAACAAAGTTTTATGAATCATGAAAGTGTGAAACAAAATTTAAAAACGATAGAAAACTCAATTGTAAATGGAGAATTAACAGCAACTTCAGCTGCAAACTATTTATTATCCATTTTTGAAGGCAACAGGAAGGAGACACTGTAATGAATGAGACTAGTCCTAAAAAAATTAATCATATTGGAATTGCAGTAAGAGATTTAGAGACTTCTATTCAATTGTATACGAATGTACTTGGCTTAAAACTAAAGGGGATTGAAACAGTTGAGAGTGAAAAAGTACGAGTAGCATTTATCGAAATCGGTGAAGTGAAAATTGAGCTTTTAGAAGCAACAAGCCCTGAGAGCCCGATTGCAAAGTTTATTGAGAAAAAAGGCGAAGGTATTCACCATATTGCATTAGAAACAGAAAACTGTGAGAAGCAGCTTGAAATGATGAAAGAACACGGTATTAAACTAATAAATGAAGTTCCAAAAAAGGGTGCGCACGATAGCTTAGTTGCATTCCTTCATCCAAATTCAACAAATAAAGTATTGTTTGAGCTATGCCAACCATCATCTAGTGTTTTTTGAGAAAGGAAGTAGAATAAAGTTATGACGACAGCTTATGAGAAAATTAATGAATTAATGGATCGAAAGAGAGTAATTGAACTAGGCGGTGGAGACGAACGAATAGATTCTCAGCATAATAGAGGGAAGTTAACTGCCAGAGAACGTATCAATCTATTATTAGATGAAGATACTTTTGTCGAATTAAATCCGTTTATTAAACATCGTGCTACGAATTTTGGAATGGATAAAATTGAAAGTCCTGGTGAAGGTGTTGTCACAGGTTATGGGAAAATCCATGGACGTTTAATCTATGTTTTTGCACAAGATTTTACAGTATTTGGTGGAGCATTAGGTGAAATGCATGCTATAAAAATTGCAAAAGCGATGGACTTAGCTGCAAAAGTAGGTGCTCCATTTATCGGTTTAAATGATTCTGGAGGTGCTAGAATACAAGAAGGCGTAGTTTCTTTAGACGGTTACGGTCATGTATTTTATCGTAATTCGATTTATTCTGGCGTTATTCCGCAAATATCTGTCATAATGGGTCCATGTGCAGGTGGAGCAGTCTATTCACCAGCTATTACTGATTTTGTTTTTATGGTTGAAAAAACAAGCCAAATGTTTATTACAGGTCCGAAAGTAATCGAAACAATTACTGGAGAAAAAATTACTACGGAAAACCTTGGTGGGGCAAAAGTTCATTCTTCGATTAGCGGAGTGGCGCATTTTACCGAAGAATCAGAACCAGAAATATTAGAACAAGTACGCAGGTTAATTAGCTTTTTACCACAAAATAATAATGAAAAACCAGAAGGAATTCCATTCTTCGAAAAAGATGATTGGAGAGAAGATTTAATTGACTTAGTTCCGATTGAATCTACGAAAGTATACGATGTAAGAAAAGTAATTGAGCAAATTCTAGATAATGGAGACTTCATGGAAGTACAACCAAACTTTGCAAAGAACATCGTGATCGGATTTGGGCGAATTGATGGTCATAGTGTTGGAATTATAGCAAACCAGCCAAAAGTAATGGCAGGTGGTCTTGATATTAATTCTTCTGACAAACTTTCAAGATTTATCCGTTTCTGTGATTCATTTAATATTCCTTTAATTACATTTGAAGATGTAACAGGTTTCTTCCCAGGTGTAAACCAAGAGCATGGTGGAATTATTCGTCACGGAGCTAAAATCTTATATGCATATTCAGAAGCTACAGTTCCTAAAATTACTGTAATCTTAAGAAAAGCATATGGCGGGGCATATGTAGCAATGAATTCTAAAGCTATTGGTGCAGATGTAGTATACGCTTGGCCAAATGCAGAAATCGCCGTAATGGGACCAGAAGGGGCAGCAAATATTATCTTTGCAAAAGAAATTAATCAAAGTATCGATCCGATTGCAACACGCGCTGAAAAAATTTCAGAATACAGAGAAATGTTTGCAAATCCTTATGTTGCAGCTTCACACGGAATGGTCGATGATGTAATCGATCCAAGAGAAACACGCAAAGTCTTAAAACATTCATTAGAAATGTTAAGAACAAAAAGTGAAACTCGACCAAAGAAGAAACATGGAAATATCCCACTTTAAAAAATAGTGGACACAAATACTGCGAATAAGTAACAAGTTCTTACTATAACAAAATGACTAGATATACATTGAATTAGTATATCTAGTTTTTTTGAGTAGTGTTAAAAATTACAAGTCATAAAATCGATTAATCTATTGACAAATAAAAATATTTATGTTATAATAATATATTTTTATGTTGACTGACTCGGGTGTAATGGGTACGATAGTACTTGGGAATGATTACACACTATAGTTCAGGAGTGATGATATGCTTGGTAGAAGTAAGATCCAAATGTTAAGTATTACGATGAATTCAAATGGTATGACGAATACAATTCATCCAACACTTATTTGGGATGACGAAGATGTGGTATTAATTGATACAGGTTACCCAGGACAATTAAACGAATTTCAAAATTGCTTTGAATCGGTTGGAGTACCCTTTGAAAAACTTAATAAAATACTGGTTACTCATCAAGATATTGATCATATTGGCAGTCTTTCTGCGATCGTAGAAGAGTCTACTAACAAAATTGAAGTGTATGCGAGTGAACTAGAAAAACCTTATATTCAAGGTGAAAAGTTACTCATTAAAATTACACCAGAAAAAATTGCAAAAGCAGTAGCATCACTGCCAGCAGATACACCAGATGAATTTAAAAAAGCATTTAAAAACAGATTAGAAAACCCACCAAAAGGTAAAGTTAACCATATTCTTACACCAGGAAATAATTTAGCAATTTGTGGTGGAATTACTGTAATTGACACTGCCGGTCATACACCAGGCCATATAAGCTTTTATCATAAAGAGTCGAAAACATTAATCGCAGGAGATGCACTAATAGTTGAGGATGGTCAATTAAAACCTTCAAACCCACAATACACTTATGATATTAAACAATCAATCAAATCACTTGAAGCTTTATTATCTTTTGATATTGAAAAAGTGATTTGTTATCATGGGGGATTATTCGAAGGGAATGTAAAAGAAAGGTTAAGTGAAATCATTCAATAAAATAAAGCAATTATGGAGGGTAAAATATGAGTAATAAGAAATACCAAGAATTAATAAAAGATCGTGTCTTTTTCGGTGGGGCAGATGACGTGAAAGACATGATGGAAAACGAAAATGTAGACATTGTTTTTGATTTAAGAGTAAAAAATTATGAGGTCGATCCTCAAATTAATCGTGTACATAGCCCGATTGTTGATGATAAAGAAAAACAAGCAGAAACACTAAAAAGAGCGATTGATCACGTAGTTGAAGCTTATCAAAATGATCAAAAAGTGTATTTCCATTGTGGTGGTGGTAATACACGTGCAGGGACAGTGGCAATTGGGGCATTGATTGCATTAAACAAAGCTGAAACAATTGAAGAAGCTGAAGAAATGGCTAGATCTTTACGTCCAACAATTAAATCGAATCCTGATCTGAAGGAATCCTTAAAAAAGATATTTCCTAATGCTTAAATAATAAATAAAACGCTAATTATACAAACTTGTTTTGTATCATTTAGCGTTTTTTATTATGAAATCCCATTTAAATGATCTTTTACACATTGGATGAATTCTGTTTTGTCGCTTGTAATCTCTTTTGTATTTGGATATATTACCCAAAAGTCCTGATAAATATAATCTGTTTCTTGAATTGGAATTACTTTTAATTCACCGCTTATTACTTCAGGAAAATATTTTAAAGTAGAATTATGTACAAATGTAAATACACGTCCTTCTTTAATAATTTCTATAAGTGTCATTGTACGATTTGATTTAAGAACAATCTCATTTTTAAATTTTTTAGTTAATAGGAGAAAATTTTTATTAGAAAAGTTATACATTACAACCTTTTGAAAAAGTAAATCTTCAGCTGTAACATAATCCAGTTCATATAGTGGAGAATTTTTACCTACTAAAATACAAACATTTCCTTTACTTAAAAATTCGAAATTAAGATTATTTTCCTTTTCTAATTCTGCTTTTGAAGCCACAACTAATGCTAAGTCATAGTCTTCTTTTGTTATATTGTTAAGGATTTGAGCTGTTCCTTGCTCAATTAATTCAATCGTAGGTCTATTGTGAATACCAGAGTATCTTTTTAAAACATCGTGAATTGTATAAGTAAACGTAGGTGCACATGCAATTTTCATATGTTTTACTCTAGTTTCTTTAAAATCTAAAAGTTGATCTTTTAACTCTTTTAAATTATTTAAAATTTCAATCGACCTAGATAATACTACCTCTCCTTCAGAAGTTAAGGTAATTCCTCCTCTAGAACGATTAAAAATATTGATTTCTAATTCCCTTTCAAGTTGACTAATAGCTTGACTAACCCCAGAAGGAGAAATATGCAATTTTTTCGCTGCCTTTGAAATCGACTTTTCATTTGCAATACTTACAACATATTCTAGTTGTTCAAAGTTCATATTAACCTCCTAATATAAAAACTAACTTTTCTTATCAATAGTTTAATATATTTAAGTACATTATATTGTTAAGTATTACTTAACAATAACTTAACATATATGAAATATTATTTCTTACGTAAACGATGTAAAATACTACTTAATTCCATTTAATTTTATAGGATTAATTAGGATTAAGCAATGAAATACCAGTAATTGAGATTAATTACTGTTGAAAGTTGGGAATAAAATGTTTACTAACAAAGAATCTAAACACCATGAAAATAAAACATTTATTTTTGTTGAAAATACACTATTCGTATCTGGGATTTGTTCAATCTTAATACATCATAATTTAAATGCTAGAAAAATAGATTTCAATGAAATAAATACAAGTGATTTAAATGAACAAATTTTTATATGTCATGTGAAAAATGAAGAGATGGGATTGAAATCTCAGCTTTTAAAGTTACGTGATCAGAACATTAATATAGTCATCATAAAAAATAACATAGATTATCAAGAAATAGAAAGTTTGATGGAAATTGGGGTAAATGGAATTTGCTTAACTGAAATTGATGAACAATATTTACTTCATATCGTAAGACAAGTTCAAAATGGTCAATTCTTTTTAGATTCACGATTAATACATTTAATCATTCAAGAAAATTCACGACTTAATGACAATGAAAAGATAAAGAAAGAACAAGATTATGAAGCAATGAATAGTCTTTTGACTAAAAGAGAAATTGAAATTTTACAACTTCTAGCTCAAGGATTTTCCAATATTCAAATCGGATCTGAATTATTTATTTCTAGTAAAACTGTTAAAAATCATGTTTCAAATATAATCCAAAAATTACAAGTATCTGATCGATTAAATGCTGTGATTTTTGCATTGAAAAATAATTGGATTTCGCTTGATTAAATAAAGAATTCACTAATCTTTCTATTAAGGATTAGTGTTTTTTTATATTTATTATCTTTTGCAAAAAAAAATTAAATCATGAGTTAATCGAAAGGTTGTAAGTTGCCTTCAGTTTATTAAAAATCATTTAATGTAAGTTGAATCAATCTACAAATTCAGAGTAAAAATAGTATAATGATTTGTATTTAAATTTCATTGACAGTATAAATATTCAATAGTTATGAGTTAGAGTTAAAAAGGGGAGAGTTTGAATTTGTCTGCTTCAAAAAAATCGATCTTTAAAGGGACCTCATTTACAAATTTTTGGGTCTCACGAATGTTTACTTCAACTTCATTTCAGATGCTTTCAGTAGCAATTGGTTGGCAAATGTATGATTTGACGCATGATGCATTTAGTTTAGGTCTAGTAGGTTTGGCACAATTTATTCCGATGGTCTTACTTACTTTAGTAGTTGGTCAAGTTGCTGACAGAGTTGATCGTCGGAAAATTGTTTTCATCTGCCAAATGGTAGAAGCTTTCATAGCAGGCCTTCTTTTATATGGTAATTTTGCTAATTGGCTTAGCAAAGAGGAAATATTAATTGCTGCTTTTATACTCGGTGCTTGCCGATCATTTGAAGGTCCTGCTTCTTCGGCCTTATTACCACAAGTTGTGCCAAAATCGATATTACAACAAGCCATTTCTTGGAGTACATCTGCAGGTCAAACAGCACAAATTTTAGGGCCATCTCTTGGTGGTGTATTATTTTCAGTAGGACCAGCATATGTATATGCAACGTCAGCAATTGCTTTGTTACTTTCATCAGTTTTAACGTTTTTTATAAAGTTAGATAGTGAATTTATCCGTAAATCAGAACCAGTAACTTTTCGAACAATGCTTATGGGGTTAGAATTTGTGTATAAACATCCAGTCATCTTAGGAACGATCTCCCTTGATTTATTTGCAGTATTACTAGGAGGAGCTACAGCACTTTTACCAATTTATGCGCAAGATATATTACATACGAAAGCTTGGGGACTAGGTTTGATGCGTACTGCACCTGCTGTTGGAGCTTTATTAATGTCTCTTGTTTTAGCTTATTTCCCTCTTAAAAAATCTTTTGGACCAATATTATTTGGAGCTTTAGGTATTTTTGGATTAGCAACCATGTTATTTGCTATTTCAACAAACTTAGTTGTCTCTTTAATTGCATTATTTATTATTGGAGCTTCAGATGTAGTTAGCGTAGTGATACGTACCTCGCTTGTTCAGTTACAGACACCTGATGATATGAGAGGAAGAGTAAATGCTGTCAATTCTTTATTTATTGGAACTTCAAATCAGCTAGGGGAATTTGAATCTGGGACAATGGCTGGTTTAATTGGAGCTGTACCAGCGGCCTTTGTAGGAGGACTTGGGACGATTTTAGTTGCAGGACTATGGATGTATTTATTTCCTTCACTCAGAAAAATTAATTCACTGACTGGAGATAAAACTGAAAAAGCAGGATAATTTTGCTAAAGGAGACTTATGGAAAATACTAAAAAAACATTTGAAACCGTAGATGAATATATTTCACAATTTCAGCCTGATGTCCAGGAAAAATTACAAGCTTTAAGAATGATTGTAAAAGAAGTTGTACCAAATGCAGTAGAGAGAATTAGTTATCAAATGCCTACATTTGTATTAAATAAAAATTTACTACATTTTGCTGCATTTAAAAATCATATTGGATTTTACCCGGGCGCAAGTGGAATTGCAGCATTTAAAGAGGAATTGTCGGTTTATAAAGGCGCTAAAGGATCTGTACAATTTCCAATAAACGATCCACTTCCATTTGATTTGATCAAAAAGATTGTAAAGTATAGAGAGATTGAAGATATAAAAAAAGCTGAAGAAAAATTAAAAAAGAAAAAATAAGTTCAAAACCTCTAAGGCTAATTTTAGCTTTAGAGGTTTTTTAAAAAAAGAATTTGGACTTGTTCAAAATTTTGTCAAATATTATCCAGTAATCAGTTACATTATCCGTTATACTAAACTTGTATTTAGAAGGAAAAAACAAGTAATGAATGATGAAGTTGATTTTTTTTAATTATATTTGTGAATAAATTCACAAATTATTCTTGGAGGAAAAAAAGATGAAAAGAAAATTATTGATGATTGGTAATGGCATGGCAGGAGTGCGTTGTATAGAAGAAATTCTAAAAAGAAATAAACAGTTATTTGAGATCACTATAATTGGTGATGAACCTTATCCAAACTATAACAGGATTATGTTATCAAATGTATTACAAGGAAAAACAACTTTCGATGAAATTAATATAAATGAATGGAATTGGTATAAAGAGAATCAAATTACATTACTTACAAACGAAAAAGTTACTAAAATATCTCCTAATGAAAAAACAGTTGAAACAGAAAAAGGAAAAACAATTTCGTATGATGAGCTTATTTTAGCTACTGGATCTAGTGCCTTTATACTGCCTATACCCGGAAATGATCTACAAGGCGTAATTGGTTTTAGGACAATTCAAGATACTGAATTAATGATGGATTATGCAAAAAGGTATAAAAAAGCTGTCGTAATAGGGGGAGGATTATTAGGTTTAGAAGCGGCAAGAGGATTAATTGATCGAGGAATGGAAGTACATGTTGTTCATTTACTGCCTACTTTAATGGAACAACAATTAGATGCAACTGCTGCGAAAATGCTAAAAAAAGATTTAGAAAAACAAGGTATGAACTTCTTAATGGAGAAGCAAACAATTTCAATAAATGGTACGGACCGTGTAGAAGGGATTAGTTTTTCCGATGGCACTTCATTAGATTGCGATTTAGTCGTAATGGCAGTAGGTATCAGACCTAATATATCTTTAGCAAAAGAAGCAGGAATAAACACAAACCGCGCAATTATTGTAAACGATTTTATGGAAACATCCGAACCATCAATTTATGCAGTAGGTGAATGCGCAGAACATAACGAAACTACTTATGGTTTAGTTGCACCACTTTACGAACAAGGGATTGTACTTGCTGATTATATGACTGCTAACGAAACGAACGGATATAAAGGAAGTATTTTATCTACTCAATTAAAAGTATCTGGCTGTGATTTATTCTCTGCTGGATTAATCCATGAAGAAGAAGATATGCAAGCAATCATTGTAAATGACCAATTTACTGGACTTTACAAAAAAGTAATTGTGAAAGATGAAAAAGTTGTTGGAGTCGTGTTATATGGAGATGCATCAGATGGAAATCGATTATTCAACATGTTGAAAAATGAAACAAATATAAAAGAATATACAAGTGCTTCTATTCTTCATAAATCTGGTGAGGATTCTGATGAAGATTTTGTTCGTTCAATGAGTGCAAATGATACAGTTTGTGGATGTAATGGGGTTACGAAAGGGACAATTGTTCAATCAATTTTAGAACAAGAACTGACTACGTTTGAGGATGTGAAAAATTGCACAAAGGCCGGTGCATCATGTGGAAAATGTAAAGGAATGGTTGAAAGTATTTTAGCTGCTACATTAGGTGATACATTTGATCCAACTGCTACCAAGTCTGGTATGTGTGGATGTACTCCATTATCTCGTGATGAAGTGATCCATGAAATCGAAGAAAAAGGACTACAAACGCCTAGAGAAGTTCGTATTGTATTAGGTTTTGAAAATGAAGAAGGTTGTTCAAAATGTCGTCCAGCGCTAAATTATTATTTAAGAATGATGTTTCCAAATGATTATCAGGACGATAAATCATCACGTTTCGTTAATGAACGAATGGAAGGAAATATTCAAAAAGATGGGTCATTCTCAATCGTACCACGAATGTATGGAGGAGTAACAACTGGTGATGATTTAATTAAACTAGGAGAAGTAGCAAATAAATTTAATGTACCTTTAGTAAAAGTTACTGGTGCGAGCCGTGTTGGCTTATATGGTGTTAAAAAAGAAGACGTACCTAAAGTTTGGGAAGAGTTAGGAATGCGTTCAGGATATGCTTACTCTAAGTCTTTAAGAAATGTTAAATCATGCGTCGGTAATCGATTTTGCCGATTTGGAACACAAGATTCACTTGGACTAGGTATCCAATTAGAAAAAGCAATTGAAATGGTTGATACGCCACATAAAATGAAAATGGGTGTTACAGGATGTCCTCGTAATTGTGCAGAAGTACTTACAAAGGATTTTGGCGTAATTTGTGTGGAAAACGGCTTCCAGCTTTACTTTGGTGGAAATGGTGGAACAGAAGTTCGAGAATGCGATTTTTTAACGACTGTCACAACTGAAGAAGAAGTAGTTCATATGGCAAAGGCTTACGTTCAATATTATCGACAAACAGGTGTTTACGGGGAACGAACAGCTCCTTGGGTAGAGCGAATTGGAGTGGAAAAAGTTAAAGAAGTTTTGTTAAACAAGGAAGAAGAAAATGCATTAGTAGAGAAATTTGATCAAGCAAGATTAACATATGAAGAAGCATGGAGCCAAGCGCTTAACAATCAATTAGAATTATATGAGATTATTAGAAAGTAATTTCAAAATTGAAAGGAGCAATCAAAATGACAAAAACACTGGAGAAAATTAAGATTATTGATCTAGCTTCTTTACCTATTCAAATTGGAAAAGAAGTAGTTATAAAAGGGGAAGCAATCGCTTTATTTCGATTATCAAATGGAGATGTTTGTGCAATCGAAAGCAAATGTCCTGGGACAAATGGTCCACTTGCTGAAGGGATTGTTTCAGGTGAATATGTATACTGCCCTCTTCGTGATTGGAAAATTTCATTACGAACCGGGGAAGTACAAAAACCAGATGATGGAAAAGTAAAAACTTATAAAACTGATGTAATCGACGGTTATGTATATATGATGGTGTAACGTATGACAAATAAATCTGGATTTATTTCATTTGTAGGTGCTGGACCAGGGGATTTAGGATTAATTACAGAAAAAGGTTTAAAATGTATCAGGGAAGCAGAAGTGATTCTATATGATCGACTTGCTAATCCAAGGTTACTTCGTGAAGCGGATGAAAATTGTGAATTCATATACTGCGGAAAGCTTCCGGACAGACATACTATGCGTCAAGAAATGATTAATCAAACTTTAGTTGCTTACGCTAAAGACAGGAAATATGTCGTTAGATTAAAAGGAGGAGACCCATCCGTTTTCGGTCGAGTAGGTGAAGAAGCAGAGGAAGCGTCAAAGCATAATATACCTTTTGAAATTATTCCAGGTATTACATCTAGCATTGCTGCAGCAGCATATGCTGGAATCCCGGTTACACATAGAGAATATAGTACAAGTTTTACGTTAAGAACAGGCCATAAATGTATAGAAAATGAAGAACTTATTGAATCGAACTGTTCTGATCAATTAGGGGATACGCTTGCTTATTATATGGGGGTAAGCAATCTACCTAAAATATGTTCCCACCTAATAAAGAATGGTAAAGCCAAGGATACACCAGTAGCGGTAATACAGTGGGGAACAACTGGTAAGCAAAGAGTTGTAGAGGGAACGATTGAAACAATTGAATCAGTTATTGAGATTGAAGGAATAACAAATCCAGCTATGACAATTATTGGAGATGTTGTCAAATTACGCTCAAAGATAGCTTGGTTTGAAAAGAAGAAATTTATAGGTAGAAAAATTTTATTAGCTAAAGGAACAGCATCAGTAGAAAAGAATGGATTAGAAGCTTATCTTTCAGAAAACGGTGCTGAAGTGTACACTTTTCCTACTCTTAAATCAGTTGAAATTCCAATTAAACATGAACAAGTAGTTGATGCTTTAAGACAAGAAAGAATCGTTTTTTGTACAACAGAAAGTGTGCAATTATTTTTTACTAAAATGTATGAATCAAAATTCGATGTTCGTAGACTTCCAGCTAGAATTGAGTATAGATCGTCGAAAACAAGCAAGGAACTAAAAAAGTATGGGATATTGGCAGAAAAGGAAAGTGGCGAACAGAACAATACAGTATATATAGGATCGGTAGACAAAAATACAAAATTAGCCAACTCACAATTTATAGCTACACATGAAAATATTGCAGATACTCGATTTGATGAAATAAACCAAAGAATGCTAGAAGAAACAAAGTGGGAATCAATTATTTTTCCAAATCAATCTTCTGTTGAGTGGTTTATGAAAGAATTAAAGAAAACGAATGAAAGTCAATTAATGAATTTACCATTTGCGTATATTGGTGAGTCAGTAAAAGATTATGCATTTAAATGCGGGTTTACGAATGTTGATGAAGATTTACAAAAGGAATTAATGTTAGGCGAATGGAAGTGAAGGTATGTTTGATGCTGTTGTATATATTGGGCATGGAAGTCGTAGGCAAGAAGGTAATCAACAATTTTTACACTTTATTCAATCTGTAATCAAAGAGATTCCGATTCAAAAACAAGAATATGCATTTTTAGAATTAGTTGATCCGACAATTCAACAAACTTTGGAAAAAATGATAGTAGAAGGTGCGAGCAATATTTTAATTGTACCAGTTTTATTATTTGCAGCCGGACACTATAAACGTGATATTCCGGACGTTTTGAATAGTATTTTAAAACGATTTCCACATGTAAATATTACCATAACTGAGCCATTTGGTGTTCATGAAAAAATGATTCAACTTGTATGCAAACGTACCCAGGCAGCGCACGGAAATAGTAACTCGGCAATTTTATTAGTCGGACGCGGAAGCAGTGACCCCGATCCGATTGAAATGCTAGAACAAATTGGAAATGTAGTACAAGCTCAAATGAACGTTCCACTTCGCACAGCTTTTTTACAGGCGGGTCAACCTAAATTAGACGATTTGATTCGTAAAATGAGTAAAGAATTTGAACGGATTTATGTGATGCCATATTTATTATTTACAGGATTACTTCTTGAAAAAATAAAGAGACGAATTTCGATAGAAAACGGAAAATTTTACCTATGTGAGAATTTACAATTTGATGAATTAATGAGTCAAGTACTAATCGAACGAATACATGAAAAGGTTAAAATCTAAATATAGGGTGATCAATGTGAAAGAAGTTATTAATTCAATTGGGAATGCAGCTATATCGAAGACAAATCAAATTAAATCAAGTAAATTAAGATATATGGTCCCTACAATGATGGCAGGATTTTTTGTAGGACTTGGTATCATATTAATCTTTACGATCGGTGGAATACTGGCACCCACTGGTTTTGCTGGTACGAAAATTATTATGGGTGTATCCTTTGGGATTGCATTAAGTTTAGTCATTATTGCAGGAGCGGATTTATTTACTGGAAATAATATGGTTATGTCTATTGGTATGTTAGAAAAAAAGGTTAATTGGATCGATACGATGAAAGTATGGGTATATAGTTATGTAGGAAATTTTTTTGGCTCGGTATTAGTAGCGTTATTATTTGTCTACTCAGGACTAGCTAATGGCGGTGTGGCAGAATTTATTAATAATGCGGCCGGAGTAAAAATGAATGCACCATTTTTGGAATTATTAGTACGTGGAATTCTATGTAATATACTTGTTTGTTTAGCAGTTTGGTGTTCATTTAAACTGAAATCAGAAACAGGAAAATTAATCATGATATTTTGGTGCCTGTTTGCATTTATTACTTCAGGATTTGAGCATAGTATTGCAAACATGACATTATTATCCATTTCACTACTTATAAAACATCCAGAAACAGTAACACTAGCTGGAATGGTTTCGAATCTAGTACCAGTTACAATTGGCAACATTATAGGCGGTAGTTTATTTGTAGGAGCAGCTTACTGGGTTACTAGTTCTGGGCCAAAAAATAAAAAGGTTTCAAATTCTAAAATTAATAATAATAAATTAGCATCTTGATTAAATCTACTATCAAAAAAACATAAAATGATCAAAAGAAACAATCTTGGATTATGCATCAATAGGTTGTTTCTTTTTATTATATAAATTTGGGAAAATATTCAAAGTTAACTAGGAATTAAATTTAAAAAAAGAATTAATGATTAAAGTTCAATTTATTTGGGGTGACTAATTTGGCTAAAACTGTACTAAAACACTTTTTTTAAATAATCAACCGATTAATGGTTTCTCGGGTAACTTTCTATCATTTCTAGTATTTGCGATTTGTATTGCTTCCTTTTTTATTGATAATCATACAATGATCTATTTGTCAATTTTAGCTCTTATTTCAATAATGTATCGACTTTATTCATTTTTTGTTTTTGAAAGACATTTAGAGAAGTAGAAGGTGAAATAAAGAAAAAACTCTGGTAGACAGAGTTTTTTTACTTTATTTAATAAAATTTCCAGCAAATTGCATGACAACTGCTTTAACTTCTTCAAGTTTTTCTGGCTTTAATAAAGTGATCATTTTAGGCACAAATTGTTGAACTTCATCTAATGAAAAAGTACCCTCATCTTGTTTTCTAAAGTTCTCTAAAAGGATTTCCCTTGCTTCATCTTCTTTACCTTCTTGAACTCTTTCTAAAATAAAATTTAAAAACATTTCTTGACCTTGCTTGTCCATTCTCGTTGCCTCCTACCATACTATTTATACAACCATAAGGTGTTATTTAAATTATAACACCTTATGGTTGTATGTCAATTTTATTTTTTGTAAGTCATCTTCGTTATTTATTAGCTATTTTATTGAAGTTTAATCGTATTTCTGAACTTATGTTATTTAAATGGATAGTAATTAATTGAAAAATGGTATAATTTTTTGTGGAAGATGATGGAAACTAGTCATATAGGAGACTTTTAAATGATTATTTAATAGGAAAGTAACTTAAAAAGGTGGTAATCGCAATTAATAAGAAAAAAATAGCCGTATCTTTTAGTGGTAAAGATTCAACTTTGGCATTGCATGATCTTTTGCATTCTGGTGAATTTGAAGTAGTCGTACTAATCGCATCAGTAACGGAAGGATATAATCGTACAAGCATTCATGGAGTGAGAGTTGAATTATTGGAGGCACAAGCAACTTCAATCGGTTTACCATTAAAGAAAATTTGGATTCCAGAAAATTGTTCGAACGAAAAATATCAAGAAATTATGACAAAGATTAATTTAGAGCTAAAGGAACAAGGGATTGAATATATTGCATTTGGTGATTTATTTCTTGAAGACGTAAGAAAGTATCGAGAAGACATGCTTAAACCATTAGGAATTAAACCAATTTTTCCATTATGGGGTGAAGGTACGTCAATTGTGATTGAACGCTTTATTTCCTTAGGCTATAAAACGATTATTACATGTGTTGATTTAACTAGATTATCAGAAGAATTTTCTGGTAAAGAAATAGATTCGAACTTAATCAATGATCTTCCAAAAGAGGTTGACCCTTGCGGAGAGAATGGAGAATACCATTCATTTGTATTTGATGGTCCTATTTTTAATCATCCCATTGACTTTAACGTTGGAGAAAAGAAGCTAACTGCTGATGTTTATACGGGAGAAACTAGATTTTGTTTTACAGATTTAGTTCTTGCATGAAGTAAGTTTTAATATAAAGGATGTGGAATGGTAGGGGGTTAAAATAGACTGTTAATTTGAACAGTCTATCTTTTTTGATAAATTTGGAAGATGTAATTTCTTCGATTTTAGTGTTTTTTCAAATTTGGTCCCCACGGTGGTTCTGCCCCAGCATCCATCGTAATATTTTGTCTCGTTAATCCGATCTGCTTTGCATAATCATTTAGCATTTCAAAAACGGTTAATCGATGATAAGAACCGTTTGTATATCGTGGTTCATTTCTTCTTTTTGGATCCACAATCCACAGTGACACCGAATCTTTTCCAGTATGATCATTGAATTCATTAATTGGAACACTAAAGTCGATTTGTTCATTATATCCGTTTGCTACAGTGATAATAGTGACCTCACCCATTTGCTTCTTTGGAAAAAGAGGATTCTTGTTCACTATTACATTTATTTTTGCAATTCCATTTGAATCAGTTAATTTAGTACTTAAAATTTTACCTAATGAATTGATTACAATAACCCTAGCACCTTTAATCGGTCGAACAAATTCTCCTAAAGAGTTAGCTGCTGGTCCAACTTGAACTGTAAGTGTTGCAGAAACTTCATTCGACTTTTGTGCCAGGGTTGTTACCTGTGAAGTACTAAAAAAAATGAAAGTGCTTAATAATGAAGTAATATATATTTTTTTCATCTATTCACCCTAAATTGTTAATATTTTTTTGTTTAGTTTAAGTTGAATAAATTTAATTTATTCTTTAAATAATGTTCGAATTTATATAAAGATAAAGGGAAAAGAAATGTTCTAATTGACAAGAGAAAAAACAAGGAAACGTTAAAAAAATATCGAAATTTAATTAGATAAAATTATGATAGATAGAAAGTGGTGCCAAATGAGAACAAACTTATACTTAGTAAGGCATGCGCATTCAATTTATACTCCTGATGAACTGGGCCGACCATTATCTAAAAGAGGATTTACTGATGCATTTAAGGTAACTAAACTACTATTAAATGAAAAAATCGACTACGTTATTTCAAGCCCATATAAACGTGCAATTCAAACAGTCGAAGGGATCGCCAAATCATTATGTATAGAAATGATGATTGAAGAAAATTTTAAGGAACGACTCTTATCACTTGAGCCGGTTGAGGATTTTGAAAAAGAAATCAGAGAAGTTTGGATGGACTTTAATCGATCATTAAATGGTGGAGAGTCAAATTATACGGCTCAAAAAAGAGGAATAGAAGCAATTAACAAACTATTAAAAAATTATTCTGGTAAAAACATTGTTGTTGGTACGCATGGTAATATGATGGTCCTAATTATGAATTATTTTGATTTAAAATATGATTTCAACTTTTGGAGTGAACTTGCGATGCCAGATATTTATAAATTAACGTTTGAAGGTGAGTCTTTAGTTGAAGTGAAAAGATTATGGTTATAATATTACTTTTTTTAGTATTTGAATAAGGTAATGATTCTTTATTTTTTTAAGAAATTTACGAGATGTTTATTATAGATTAATATATCTAAGTTTGTTCATTTAATTAAGGAAAGCAGAAAAAAGTTGGAAGGAATTTTACTTATTCATTTATTTCAATCATATTCGAATCGTTTAATAGCTTTGAACTTAATCGACTTTCTTGTCGATTTTTTTTATTGTGATTATTTCAAAGTAGGTCAATATGATTATTAGTAGGGGCATAAATTAAATGAAGTAGAAATTATATTGTTGTGGCTATTATTAGGAGGTGCGAAATTGAGGATCGTTTATTTTAGAAATCTTAATAAAATTGAAACATATGCTGCAAATAGAAAACAAATTAAGTTGAATCTCCCTAGTAAAGAAGAGGCAAGTGTTATATTTGGTCTGACAAGAAAGTTTGAATTCGATAATCGCTGCGCAAGACCACCACAAATCAGCGGAACTGTTGTAGCTTCAGTTACTTGTAATAGAGATAAGGATATTAGAATTTATTTCTATCCAATCTCCCAAACTATTTATCCAGAGAAGGCAAAATCTCAATTTCATCATGCTGTATTACCTAAACTTAAAAAATGGATTGATCATCAAGTGTCAAAACCTGAAACTGCAGTTTTAGGGATTGAAGAATTTATAATCGAATGGAATGGAAAAAATCATTCATTCCACCAAATTAAATTTTTATAAAGTTTTTTAAAGACGGTTAAGTTAAATTACCGTCTTTTTTTATGTTAAGTGCTTATAATTTAGACTAAACTTAAAAAACGTAATTAAATTAAGTTTTATAAGTTTATTTGTGGAAATACATATTTGAATTAGATATAATATCTTTAGAAATCGATTTTTAGGAATAAAAAGGGGTTCTAAACTTATGTATCAAGAACAAAGATTAGCTTTGATAGTAAAGTATTTGGCTGAAAATAGTAAGATTACTTTAGAAGAAATATGTAAAATGCTTAGCGTTTCAAAGGATACGGCAAGAAGGGATCTCGTTAAACTTGAAGAACGCGGGGAAATTATACGAATAAAGGGTGGAGCAACACTTCCAACCAATAACCGAAACTTAACTGATTATAAAGAACGAATCGTAACTAAAGGCAAGGAAAAGATTGCACAAAGAGCTGCATTACTTATACGTGAAACTAGTAACTTATTGATGGATACATCTTCAACTTGTGCACTTATGTCGAAATTTATGTCAGGTAAACAAGTAAATGTGATTACAAATTCAATTGATATAGTTGATTTATTAGGTGAGTATGAAGAAATACAAACCTTTATGCTTCCTGGAAAATTTAATCGTAAAAATAGAAATTTAGTTGGTCCTAGGACGATTGAAACACTTAATGACTACAAAGTTGATCAGCTATTTCTTGGTGCTTGCGGGATTAGTGAAGATGGACTCACTTCACCTGATGAAGAAGAGGCGTTTTTAAAGAAAAAAATGATTAGTTGTGCAAAACAAGTAGTCTTATTAGCAGATCATACAAAGTTTGAAAAGGTTTTTCTGCACAAGGTATTTGATATTAAGGGAATAGACATCATTATTACAGACAAAGATCCAGATGAAGCATTTAAACAAAAAATAATCGAATACAATATTCATTTAATTAGTTTAGAAGAAGAGGAAAGTGAGAGGGTTTCGAATGAAAAAAATTAATGTTGGTTTAGTTGGATATGGTTTTTCGGGAGCTACATTCCATGCACCATTTATAAGTGTTTTAGAAGAATTCGAATTAAGAAAAGTTGTCAGTTCAAAAAAAGAAGTTGTTCAAAGAGATTTAGGAGATGTAGAGATAGTCAGTAGTTTAGATGAGGTTCTAATAGATGAATTAATTGACTTAGTTGTCATTACTACACCAAGTGGTATGCATTATGAAATGGCAAAACAAAGTTTAGAAGCTGGTAAACATGTCATTTTAGAAAAACCAATGGTAGTGGAAACATGGCAAGCAGAAGAGCTAATTAAGATCGCCGATGAAAAGAATCGTATATTAAGCGTTTATCATAACAGAAGATGGGATAATGACTTTTTAACTATTAAAAAATTAATAAATGATGGTTTATTAGGAGAAATCAATACTTATCAAGTTCATTTTGACCGATATAGACCAGAAGTAAGAAATCGATGGAGAGAGAAACAAGGTCCTGGTTCTGGTATGTTATATGATTTAGGTTCACATTTAATTGATCAGGCTTTAAACCTATTTGGACAACCTCAATTCATTTCAGCTGATGTAATAGCACAAAGAGAAAATGCTGAAACCGATGATTATTTTCATATCATTTTAGGATATGACAAACTACGTGTTATCTTACATTCTGGTTCCATTGTCCCAAGTAACGGACCTCGTTTCCAAGTACATGGAAACAAAGGGAGCTTTATTAAGTATGGATTAGATGGGCAAGAAGCTGCACTTAAAGAAGGTAAAAAACCTACAGAACAAACATGGGGAATAGATGAACCTCAATTCTATGGCAAGCTCTATACCGTTTGTGACGAAAAAGAAATCGAAGAAACAATTGAAACAATTCCTGGTTCGTATACGACGTATTACAAGAAAATTGCTGAAAGTATTTTAAATGGTTCCAATGCTCCTGTTACAGGTATAGAAGGTTTATCTGTTATTAAGATCATTGAAGCAGCACTTAAAAGTAGTGAAGAAAAGAAAGTAATCTATCTTTAATTGGAGGTTTATATGGAAGAGATAACGATTCAACAAAAACTTGAGGAGGTAAGGAAACAAGAAGAAAATCTAATTTTTCAAAGTTTTTCAAACAAAGATGCTTTAGAAATTGGTATGCTCATCATAGAGGCAGCTAAAGGGTTTGATAAACCAATTGCTATAAATATTTTGAAAAACGGTCAAAGTATCTTTCATTATGCAATGGATCATACATCGCCAGATCAAGATTTATGGATCAAGAGAAAATCTAATATTGTTCTCCGCCATCATGTCAGCTCTTATTATATGAGACTTTACAACGAGATGAAAAATAGATCATATAACGAATTTTACTCGGCCAGTCCGTCTGAATTTGCTGCACACGGTGGAGCATTTCCTATTAAAATTGAAGGATCGGGTGTTATTGGCGTCATAACCGTTTCAGGCTTAGCTCAAGAGGATGATCATAATTTGGTAGTGGAGGCATTAGCCAAATTCTTAAATAAAAGGGTTAAAAAAAGGAGTCGATCTTTCGGCTCCTTATTTAAATTAGTCTTGAACAAAATTAAGTTCCCTGATGAAAAGGAATTCAATACCACCACATCTATTCGTATTTGCAAGAAAAAAAGCTGCCGCAGCAGCTTTTTGAAATTAAATATATAAAGTTATTTAATCTCTTTTATATCTAGCCATTCGGAATAGGTCAAAATGTTTAGTTCATCTTTTTTACTCACGACATAATTAACAATTGTTTTAAACTTTTCTGGATCAAAATTCATCCCCGCTTTATCAGCTTTTTTTTCAAAGCGATGGTTAGTAAATACAATTGATTGTTTCTTCTTAATTGCTAAGTCAATTTGATCTTTTACCCATAAAATGTCTGTACTAGGAAGTAAATTAATCGTTCGAACCTCATATTTTTTAATTTGGTTAATTTGAATTCCATCCTTAATGGTACGAGCACTTCGATATTGTTCTTCCTGCAAGGTTTTCAATGTATCATCATTAAAAGACCCATATGGATAAACGGCGATATTACTTGCTTTTGTAAAACAATGTTGATTAAGCCACTTTCGAGCATCGTTTAATTCACTTTTTTGCTCTTGTTTATTTAAACTTGCTAAATGTCGATGGGAATATGTATGATTCATCAAGTCCCAACCAGAACGATATAAAGTATTTAATTGACGTAATGACATATATCCTTTGGTACCTATTTTTGAAGGAATGACAGCAATACTTCCTTTTATATCATTATTTTTTAAGATTTTAAAACCTTTTGTAAATTGCGTTTCCCACCCATCATCCATTGTAAAAATAATGTTAGCTTTATTTTGGGTTTTTTGAATTTCTTGTGGTGTTTGTACTTTACTTTGGAAAGTTTTACAATTTGTAGTTTGTAGTGATTTATTTGGTTGTTTAGCTACCGACAAATAAGATGCACTACTTTTCATAAACGGATATGCAATCATAAATGATGATATTAGAACAGCATATACAATAACAAGTTTTTTATCCAACGTTCTTCATTCCTTTATCCTTTTCTAGCTCATAAATTCTCCCAGATCGAGAAACTTTGTTCCAATCATTACGGTTTATAAAATAAGAAACAGTACCAAATAGTACAAAAAATAATGTTACAAAACGATAGACAAATAGGTCTAATAGTATTGTAACTGTCAATCTAATCTTATCTTTACTTTTAAATTGAACACCATAATAATTAGCTAAATACATAGCAAAGATACTATAAATTAAATTTAACGATACGACTCCAAGCAAATAGAATAATAGTAGATTTTGAGCATGTCCTATATTGGTAAATAACATATAGCCGAAATTAAAAATCGTAAAATAAATAGCAACTGTACCTAAAATAAATGAATCAATTAGCATGAAGAAAGAAACTGTACGAAATAAAAAGGTCTTTATAAGCATCGGAAAATAATAAATGACACAGTCAATAAATGCCTTTTGCCAACGAATCCTTTGTTTAAATAAATCCTTCCAGGTTTCTGGACACTCTGTATAGCATACTGCATTTGGGACAAATACCATTCTTTTACCAGGATTTTTTAAAATGTATTGTTGAAATTTTAAAGTAATATCGATATCTTCTCCTAAAGTTTTTCTATATCCACCAACTTTTAATAAAATTTCTCTATTAAAAACACCAAATGCTCCAGAAATAACGGAGAGTGCATCGAATTTCGCAAGAGAAACTCTATTAATATAGAATCCTTTTATAAACTCAAAAATTTGAAATCGAATGACATGCTTTACCGATAAAGTACGCTCGATATTCTCCTGATTAAAATGGACACCTTGAAGAGGATGCACCATTCCTCCTGCTGCTAATACATCAGGATCTTGGAAAACTTCATTCAGGATATGCAATGAGTCGTTGGCAAGAATACTATCTGCATCTAAAGTTACAACTAATTCATTTTTAGAATATTCGATTCCTGCGTTTAAGGCATCATGTTTTCCACCATTTACTTTGTCAATTACGTAAACATTAGGGTAAATAGTCGATTTATAGAAGTTTTTGATTTTATTACTCTTTAACTGATTTGATTTTCTTCGCTCTATTGGTGTAAGGCGAAGAAGTTCATGCAAAATTTTCATGGTTCCATCTTCAGATCCATCGTTAATGTAAATAACTTCTTTTGCTGAGTAATTTAATCTATTTATACCTTTTATAGCTGTTTCGATAATACTTTCTTCGTTAAAGCAAGGTATAAGTATACTAATGCTTTTATTAGTCCGTACAATATTTCGTTTCTTATTATAAAAAATCGGAAATGAATTGACCATATGTAAGATTGGGAAAAAAGTACATAAGAATAGGATGAGTATAGTAACAAATTGCATAATTAAATCTCCTTAAAACTTGAATTAATACATCTAAATCTAAGCATGAAAGACAAGAATCAAATCAGTCATATCAAAAATAGATTTCTACTTGGATTATTTTAACGAGATTTTGGTTTGTTTAATATGTTATTCTTTGAACAATTTATTTCAAAATAAATACTAACAATACAATTATTAAAATGTTGTTGAAATTAGTTGTAATTTCACGTACCGTATTAGGAGATTTGGTTAAAATAGTAATTGAAAATGCTAAACAATGAAGGAGGTTTTTATTTTGAAGGTGAGTATTTAAGGGTATTTCCTTCTTTAGTTATAAAAAATTCATTACATTAAACAAAACAGCCGTAAATCTAATAAAAAGATTGGCTGCTTTGTTTTACGTTCATTGTGATCGAAAGAATTATCTAACAAATAATCCGACAATTGTTCCTGTTAATACTGAACCAAGCGTAGCAACTAATAATACTTTTAACCCAAATTTAGCAAAAAGCTCTGATTGTTTTTTATCAATTGCAGCAACCGCACCATATATAATTCCAATTGAAGAAAAGTTAGCAAATGATACTAAGAATGATGATACAATCGCTACAGTTTTTGCTGATAAAGTTGGAATGATTTTTTGGAAATCAAGCATTGCGACAAATTCATTTGCAGCAACTTTTGTACCCATAATTGACCCAGTACGAACTAATTCGTCTGTTGGAATCCCCATGATGAAAGCAACTGGTGCAAAAACATATCCTAAAATTTGAGTAAATGTCATTCCGATAATTGAATTGAAAACGAAATTAATCATGGCAAGTAAACCAATATAAGTTATTAACATTGCACCTACAATTAAGGCAACTTTACCACCATCAAGTGCACCGTTTCCGATGGCTTCAAATAATGATTTTTCTTTAATCATTTCTTTTACATTAATTTCTTCATCCTGTTCTGAAGTAACCGGACATACCATTGAAGAAAGAATTAAACCTGAGAATACGTTAATTGGTAATGCAACTAGTACATATTCTGGAGGAATCATTTGCATATAGGCACCTAAGATTGAACATGATACCGCTACTAAAGATGATGTAACGACAACAAATAAACGGTTAGGTGTTAGTTTATGTAATTCAGTTTTAACTGAAAGAATTGCAGTGGTATCACCAAATACCATACTATTTACAGCAACGAACGACTCAATCTTCGGTAAACCAGTAATTTTAGCAACTGCACCACCGATATATTTAATTGCTAACGGTAAAATTCTTGTATAAGTCAAGATAGATAATAATGAAGATACAAAGATGATCATCATTAAAACGTTAATCCAGAAATAACCCTTTGTTGATAAATCACCGAATACAAATGATATACCTTCGTTACCAAAAGATAAAACTTTATTAAAGAAAGAGACAATCTTTTGTAAAACGGTTCTTCCAATTGAGGTTTTTAGCATAAACCAAGCTAAAATCAATTGAACCACTAACATAATTGCAACTGCTTTATAGTTAATGTTCTTTTTATCATTAGACAATAGCCAGCAAATAATAAGTAACAAGATAATGCCAATGATTGAGATAATATATGACATTTATTTTCCTCCAAACTACAAAATTGTAGAATAATTTCTAATTTGCAATCTTATTGTTTCCAATCAATATAAAAATATCATTAAATAAAAGTCAGGTTTATTATATAAATAGCTGAACTAATTTCATTCCACCCCATACACCTATAATCCCGCAAATTGCTGAAAATACAGGTGGTGCCGGAATTGGTAATTTAATGAGTGTAAATACAACTCCAACAATTAAACCTGCAATTAAGCTCATAATTACTTCATGCATATTTACTAACTCCTTTTTTATCAACGCTTTTTCGTATCATTTGAACCATAATTTTACTTAATGCCAATCATCTCTGTTAGTAGAGTATTATCCCAAAAAATTCATAGCTAATACAAATTACTAAATTAAAGAAAACTTTTTTGTAATTCAAATAGCTGGTAGGTAAAAACAATGTAATGAGAGAATATATCTTGTAAAGAAAGTTTTAACTTTTAAGATTATTAACACCTGAAAGGGGCTTATGAATGAAACAATCACTTTTGCAAGAAATACAGGATTTTACTTTATTTGGAGAACATGCAGATCATTTTGAATACTTAGCAAGTGGAAAAGATGGGGATGTTTATACTAGAGACAATTATGTTATAAAAGTATTTAAAGAAGATGGAAAAAGTCGAGATGATGGAATGAAACTTCACCTTCTAGAGCGAAGTATATATTACCCAAAAGTTCATGCGTTTACGAATGATTTTATGGTAAGTGATCGAGTATTTGGTGAAACTTTTTACCAATTAGATGGACATAGTAATAATTTACGTAAACAATATGAAGAAGAGATTAATCATGCGATTTTTGATGCTCAAAATGCAGGCTTATATGCATTCGACTTACATAATCATAATTTATTGTTATCAAAGGATGGTGAAGTACGAATTGTTGACGTCGGACGATTTTCCCTTGAAGAAGAAACTTTCCAACTTGGATTTTTTAAATCAATATTTGGAAGTTCCCATCGACGTCACCGAAAACATAAAAGACGTAATAAACACTCATCATCAAACCATCATTACAGACACTCTTCATCATCAAGACGTCATCATCGCAGCCATTCAAGTTCATATAGCTCATACTCTTCCTAAAAAATGAAATGCAAGACAATGAAGAGGCTGTCTCAAAAGGTCGTTGGATAACGACATTTGAGGCAGTTTTTTTTTGTACCACTTCCTCTAGTGTCTCCAAAACTAAATTTAAATCATTTCTTTTTGATACTTCCCAAGAGAAGGGGGAAGGGGTCCGTGATTTGTTTATAAACAATTGAGTAGAAAGAAGTCGAATTTTCAGTGAAAATATTGCAATTATTGAAATAGAGCCTCGATTTTAACCCAATTGACCGAATTTCGAATTTTCTTAATAATTGATGATGTAAAGGTTTCTAAACTGAATTACTTTCATAACAAAATTGAATGTTTATGTTCGTATTTCAAATAGATCTTTTCGAGCAATTTATTGTGACTTCGAGGAAGGAATGGTTTTAATGGGGAAACGTAAGAAAAATGGAAAAGGTTGGGCTGTATTTGCATTATCGTCAAGTTTTGTTATAAGTTCTCTTGGACAAGGTGTACCTGTTTCAAAAGCTGTAAGCGCTTCAAATGTTAAAGAATTGCTTGCTAAATTGACGCCTGAACAAAGAAATGCTCTTAATCAAATTAAAATTAATGATTCAACAGGGCCAAAAATTTCCGAAGAGATTGATCAATCTTCTGCAGAACCAACAAATGTTATCGTTGAGTTTGCAAATAAGCCAGTAAAAATAGCTCGGCTAGAGGCTACAATAGAAGGAAAAGAATTGTCTGCATCAACAGCGTCAGACTTAATTGACCAAGATCATACGACTTTTACAAATGACGTTGCAGAATTAGTAAATAATGAAACTACGAAGAAAGTGAATTATAAAGTTCATCGATCATATAAACGTGCATTTAATGGTGTTTCGATGACATTACCAGCAAATCAAGTTCAGAATCTACTAAAATCAAAAGCAGTTAAAAAAGTTTGGAGTAATGAGACGTTCAAAATTGATCCACCAAAAGAAAATGATCAACTAAAAGCAGATGAAGCAAATGTTGAAAACTATACACCATATGATGCTTTAGATCGGTTACATGCGGAAGGTTTTACTGGAAAAGGAATTAAAGTTGGTATTTTAGATACGGGAATTGATTATAATCATCCAGATTTAAAAGATGCATATAAAGGCGGATATGATTTCGTTGACAACGATAATGATCCAATGGAAACGACATATGCAGATTGGAAGAAATCAGGAAAAGCTGAAATTGTAAGTGGAAGTCCATATTATACAGAGCACGGTACACATGTAGCGGGAATAATTGGTGGTCGAGGCGTTGCAAATAGCGAATACAAAACGCTAGGTGCGGCTCCAGACGCAGATCTTTATTCTTATCGTGTACTCGGCCCGTATGGTAGTGGAACAGCGGAAAATATAATCGCTGCATTAGATAAAGCCGTTAGTAATGGTATGGATGTTATTAATATGTCACTTGGTGCAGCATTAAATGATCCGTTATATGCGACTTCAGTGGCTGTAAATAACACTGTTCTTAGTGGAGTAACGACAGTCGTTGCTGCAGGTAATAATGGAGAACAAATGGATACATTAGGTTCACCTGGTGCAGCAGCTTTGGCATTAACAGTTGGAGCGTCATCTATTGCACTTGATGTCTATCAATATGCAGGAGTTCAAGACGGTACAAATTATTCTTTAAGACAGCTAGCAAGAAATTATAAAGATGATTTCACAACATTAAAGGGAAAATCTTATCAATTAGTTGATGTTGGATTAGCTAATCCAGTGGACTTTAATGGAAAAGATCTAAACGGTAAAATTGCGTTTGTTAAACGAGGAACAATTGCATTAATTGATAAAATCAAAAATGCAAAAGCAAATGGTGCTAATGGTGTATTAATGTATAACGATGAAACAAATAAAGCTGAAGGTGCAATTCAAACATTTTTAGGTGAGTCAATGGATGCGATCCCTGCATTTTCAGTATCAAATGATGAGGGTAATACCATTTTAGCTGCAATTAAAGCTGGTAAAACTGACTTCACATTTGGTGATTTCACAAAACTACAAACAGCTTCGGATGAATTAGCATCATTTAGTTCTAGAGGACCATCTCGTGTAAATTATGATATTAAACCAGAAATAACAGCACCTGGTGTATCAATTCTTTCAACGGTACCTTTCTATGTAAACGATAAAACAGTTGATGGTTCAAAACCAGAAGACTATCAATACGCATATGAAAGATTATCAGGCACATCCATGGCAACACCATATGTAGCTGGTGTATCTGCCTTATTACTTCAATCAAATAAAGATTTATTGCCTGAAGATATCAAATCAATTTTAATGAATACTGCAGATCCATTATCAAAAGATTATAGCGTATTTGAAGTTGGAAGTGGACGAGTTGATGCATATGAAGCAATCCACTCAAATGTAGAGCTAGAAGTAGTTGATCAAACACCTACTATTATTAATGGTAAACAAAAATCAATTAAAGAATTAACAGGTGCAATGAGCTTTGGTTCATTTGCATTTAATGATCAAGATATCGCAGATTCACGTTCGATTATATTAAAGAATCGTAGTGAAAAAGCGAAAACATTTAGTGTTGATGTGAATTTCCAGACTGGATTAAGAGGATCTAAAGATGCGCCTGAAAATAGTGTAACGCTAACAGGTCCTACATCTGTAAAGTTAAATGGAGTTAGCCAGAAATCAATCAAGTTTAACTTAAACATTCCAAAAACAGCTGAAAAGGGAACATATGAAGGAAATATTACGTTCACTAATACTGCCGATCCAACAGAAACATATCAAATTCCATTTGGTGGACGAGTTGTAAAAGAAGGTCTAACTGCTAGTTTATATAACCCAATCTTTACAGATAAAATCCGTTGGCCAGCTACGGCTCAACCATTTGTTACTGCATATTTGACATTACAATCTCATATGAAGACAATTGATATCGTTTTACAAGATCCAAATACAGGTGATGATATAGGTTATATAGGTACAATGGATGCAAGTCTAGCAAAGGAAAACATCGAATATACTGTTCAGCAAGTATTTAAAGGCGTGTATTACCCATTTACTGGGGATGCTAAAAATCCAATTAGCTCTGAAAATGCATTAGTTCCAAAAGGACATTATAAATTACGATTTATTGGGACAAATGCTTCAGGTAAAACATTCACGGCTGCGCCTGATTTATTATTTGAATCTGGAGATCCAAAGGTAACAACAAGTTTTGATTTACTAGATCAAAAAGTAGTTGAGTATTCAGATAGTCAGCTAGATTCAAATGGTGAAATGCTTTATGACTACACATTTAATGTGTTTGACCCTGAAGTTGATGAAGCAAAAGGTTATGGAATAAATGTCGACCAATCTAAAAATGGAATTGTGTTTTTCTATAATTCACCGTTCCCAAATGCACCAGTTTTTACAGATAAAGATGGTAATTATAAAGAGCAAATGTATGTTTCAGATAAAGTTAAATGGTTAGATGTAAGTTATTACACATTTGATACAGCAAGAAATCAAACGCCAACCGACCATGTAGTCTTTACGAAAAATACAACGCCTTATTACTATTTCAAAGCAAATGAAAAAAAAGCTACAACAGGTGATTCTGTAAATTACACAGTTCGTTCGAATAATATTAAAAACTTAAATCAAGCAACATTCGTAATCAGTTGTGCTACAAAACAAGGTGAAATTCAAAACATTAAGTTAAATGATGCCGTAAAACAATATGGTGACGCAACAATTTCAGTATCAACTTCACAAGCTTCTGCTAGTACAACGAAATATACTGTTAACTTTACTTATTTAGGGGATAAAGAATTACCAGAGGATTTACAGTTATTTAATTTTGATGTAAAAACATTGGATCAAGCTGTATCAATTGGAGTGCCTTTCACAGCATCAGCAAACTTTATCGACCAAGCTGGTGTGGAAACAAAAAATATCAATTTTTATATTGAAAATTATGTTTATACATCGAAAGTATCTTATTTCAATGGAAACATGCAGCTAGAAGGATTAATCAATCCGACAACAAATCAGATCAATTATGCTATTGATCAAACTCAGATAGGTGCTAAAGTTTCCCTTAAATCCTATGATGGAAAAACAAATTATGATATACCAATTACTTCTAAAAATGGTGCTTTCTCAATTGATTGGGTAAAAGCCGATAATAAACCATACACATTTAAAGTTGATGTACCAGGTCATTTCACAAAATATGTACAATTTACATTATCTGATCAGGTTCGAGGAGAAACAGTTGGCAGAACATTACGTTACGTAACGCCACTACTAACTGCTGGCGATGTAAATAAAGACAATGTAATCGATGTAATGGATGCACTTCAAGTACAAACTTTCTGGGGTACAAATAAAGCATCAGCAGATTTCAACTTCGATAAAGTTGTTGATGCAAACGATATGAATTATGTAGTGAAAAACTTCGGAAAGAGAAACAGCTCTGTGCCGAATGCACCTAAGGCTAAGACAACTTATAAGGGCACTACTTTAGACAGCATTTTAACACAATTAGGATTAAAATAAGAATGCGAAGGAATACATATTACCCAGTATCAGCTTGGGCTAAATATTTTCTCGTAGTAGATTTGTGAATTAAAGATTGAAAAAGAGGCACTCAAAAGGTCGTTGAAAAATGACTTTTTGGGTCAGTCTCTTCTTATCGCGTTTAAATATAACAGAGTCATAGAAAAAAAGGAAATAAGTTAATAAACTTTTTTTGAATTTTTTGATGAAAAACATCCAAAAATATTGAAAAAACATTTAAAAGTTGAATGAATAGGGAAAAGAATCACCAAATTGACTGAATATTCGGAATAACAAATAATGAAAGAGACTTTATTTTTTGAAAATTTGGAGGTTGAAAATGGGAAGGAATATTTCTAGAAGTAAGTTCGTTAAAAGTTTATCAGTATTAGCGTTATCTTCCAGCTTTATTCTTGGCTCTCTAAGTCATGTAACAACTGTATCAAAAGCTGCAACAGTTTCGAAAATAGATGAAATGCTAGCAAATTTATCACAAGCCGAGAGGACAGCACTTCATCAACTTTCAACGAGTAATGAGACAGGACTACAGGTTAATCCTGATATTAATTTAGACGCTACAACTCAAACGAGCGTTATTGTTGAATTTAATAATAAACCAGCAAAAGTCGCCCAGCTCGAATCAAGTTTAAAGGGTAAACAGCTAACAAAGACTGTGGCAACTAGCTTAGTTGATCAAGATCATGCAACTTTTTCAAGGGATTTAGGACAAGTATTAACAGAAGACAATAATAAAAAAGTTAAATATAAAGTAAATCAATCTTATAGGCATGCTTTTAATGGTGTTTCAATGAATCTACCAGCAAATCAAATTAAAAACTTATTAAAATCGAAAGCTGTTAAAGCAATTTGGAGTAATGAAGAAGTTCATGCTGAAGTGGATAATAATCAAGAAAAAATGCAAACAGGAGGATCGAGTAATCAATCAGCTCTTTCTTTTCTAGGAGTAAACAAGCTTCATCAGGAAGGATTTACTGGTAAAGGAGTTAAAGTTGGAGTCATTGATACAGGTATCGACTATAATCATCCAGATTTAAAGGATGTATATAAAGGTGGGTACGATTTTGTCGGTAATGATAATGACCCGATGGAAGCTACATATGAAGATTGGAAAAAATCTGGTGTAGCCGAATTTTTCTGGGCAAATGGGGCATCGTATTATACTGAACATGGAACTCATGTTGCAGGAATTATTGCTGGTCAAGGAAAGAATGATAGCGATTATAAAATGGAAGGTATTGCACCTGATGTAGACTTATATGCTTATCGTGTATTAGGACCTTATGGCGTTGGATATGATTCTAGTATTTTGGCAGGTATCGATAAAGCTGTAGCAGATGGAATGGACGTAATTAATCTATCTTTAGGTGCAGGAATTAATAATCCACTTTATTCTACAAGTATAGCAATTAATCAAGCGGTACTAAGCGGTGTTACAGCAGTAATCGCTGCAGGAAACAACGGAAATGATCTGTACACATTAGGTTCTCCAGGTACTGCAGCACTTGCCCTGACTGTAGGTGCAAGTAATGAACCAAATAATTTACATACTTATAAGAGTGTACTTCAATCAGGTACAGAAACAACTTCTGCTGACTTGCAAGAAATGGCGAAAGGTTACACAGATCATGTTGAACAGTTGAATGGCCAATCATTTTCAATTATTGATGTTGGATATGGCGCATCGACTGATTATAAAAACAAAGATGTAAAAGGTAAAGTTGTATTAATAAGTCGCGGAAATAATATTGCTTTGGGAGATAAAGTAAAATTTGCAAAACAAAATGGTGCAGCTGCTGCGCTACTTTTCAATAATAATCCAGATGAAGGTTTAATCCCTTCTTATTTAGGTGAAGGATTAGATTATATTCCAACTTTCACACTAACGAATGCCCAAGGCCAAGCTTTGAAATCAAAAATCAATACAACAAGTACATTTACGTTTAATGAACTTGGTCAAATTCAAACAAAAGCAGACGAATTAGCAGATTTTAGTTCACGTGGGCCGGCCCGTGTTACGTACGAAATTAAACCGGAAATTACGGCTCCAGGTGTTGGCGTATTCTCCACTGTTCCAGCTTATATGATCAATAAAAATACGCCAAATGATTATAAATACGCATATGAACGACTTTCAGGTACATCGATGGCAACACCTAATGTTGCAGGTATGGCTGCACTTTTACTCCAAGCAAAACCAAGCTTGCAACCAAGCGATGTTAAAGCCATTCTTATGAATACGGCTGAACCTTTAAGTAAGGACTATAGTGTATTTGAATCAGGAGCAGGTCGAGCGGATATATATAAAGCGGTTCACTCGTCGATTGAAATGAAAGTTCAAAATGAAACACCAATTTTAAAAAATGGAAAAGAAAAAACCATTAAAGATGAAACAGGTGCGCTAAGTTTTGGTTCAGTGGATTTAAGCGACGATGTTAATGAAGAGCGTAAAGTTGTCATTAAAAATACAGGTGATAAAACAAAAACATTTGATGTAGCAGTTAAATTTCAATCAGGTTTAAGAGGATCAAAAGATGCTGACAAAAATGGCGTAAAAGTTTCGATTAAACCAACTATTAAACTAGCTGCAAATTCACAAAAAAATACGAAGGCGTCCATCTACATACCGAAAACAGCAGAGAAAGGTAATTATGAAGGGTATATCGTTTATACAAACCAGAATGATCCTGGGGAAACTTATAAAATTCCTTTTGCTGTACATGCTGTTGAAGAAGGTATAGGATTATTCGAAACATCATCACTAGGGTTATCAGAAGACCGTTATAGAGATGGATCTTCAAGTCCTAACACAATTAAGGCTATAACTGCTCAAGTTCAAATGAAATCCAATGTAAGAAATATTGATTTCATTTTAGAGGATGGAAAAACGAATCAGGAAATAGGGTATATTGGAACAGTAGATGGATTTAGTTTAAACGAAGGTGATTTAGTTAATATGTATCTCTTTAATGGTACGTATAATCCGCTTGTTAACTCTGGAATAAGTGCTAAAAGTGTCGTTGCAGAGGATGGGTTTTATAAGATTAAAATGCTTGCTACAACTGATACTGGAAAACAGTTTACAGAAATTCGTGATGTAGTAGTTGATAATAGAAAGCCTAAGTATACAATCGATGGACCAGTAGGAGATATAATTGAATATGAGGAAGGGCAAAAATCAGTTACAATAACTGGCTCGGTATTTGATCAAGATATTGAGAATAATAAAGCTGCTGGAATGAAGATAGATCAGTCTGCGAATAAAGTCTATGATCTAGCACAAGGAGAAGTACCACTAGAAATACCTGTAAATAAAGATGGTACATTTAAATACGATGTACCGATTGGAACAGGTACTAAAGTGGTTCAATTAATTGTAACCGATTCTGCAGGTAACGGCAGTATTATACCTAAGACAATTAAAATCGTGAAAAATGGTACACCGTATTTGACTTCGGTTGTAGATAAAGACACTGCAAAACCAGATGACTTAATTCATGCAAAAATTGTCTTGAAAAATGCAGCAGATTTTAAAATGGGTACGATAAATTTAAGTGTTGCTTCAGATTATTTATATATTGAAAATATTGACTTGCATCCTGATTCTAGTAAACTAGGAGAAATGAAACTAACCAAAACTTCAGCAAGTAGTGTAACGGTTGAAGCAGCTGATACTAATACGCAAACTTTAAATGGAGATATCCCATTGGTGGAAGTTACATACAAAGTAAAGGATTATAAATTCGACATAAGACCTGATAGCTCCCTTGTATATACTTCTGGCTCATATATAAATCGAACAGGTATGACAAATTCTCTTATCGCAAATGCACCTTTTGTTGATTTAGTTCCGACTTATTCGAAAATGACATCTGTTTTATATGCTCAAGGTTTATTAACAAGTGGTGGAGCGTTTGATAGTAGGAGAGATTACAGTAAGATAGGGGCAGATGTATCACTACAAGATGCTGAGGGGAATACGTATAATCAAATTTTTACTCAGTATGGAAAAATTGAAGCTTTACATTTAGCCCTTACTGACAAATCACTCCGAATGACTGTAAAAGTTCCAGGGCATTTTAAAAGTCTTTATGATTTCAAAATTGGTATGCAAAATGAAAGTGGAGAATTAATAGGTCAATATAAAAAGATTGTTCTTCCTACACTTCTTGGTGGAGACGTAAATGGCGATGATGTAATTGACGTAATAGATGCGTTATCTATTCAAACATATTGGGGAACAAATAAACGAAGTGCAGATATTAATTTTGATGGAACAGTAGATGCAAAAGATCTTGCATATGTAGAAAAGAACTATTTAATGCAAAATCCTTCCGTACAAAATGCACCTAAACCAGAGAGTAAATATAAAACGAAAACATTAGAGATTGTAAAGAGTGAGTTAGGTTTATAATCGACTAGTTTTATAAGTTATAAAAAGGTACTCAAAAGTCAAAAAATACTTTTGAGTACCTTTTTTAATTGCATAAGTCATTACAGATTGGAAAAACTAACCAATATTATTAATTGTAAATTGGAGGGCAATATGTATAAATCAATCATACCGTTGATGCTTTTACTATTTATTGGTTTTTCCTTCGATCATTTCATGGTAGCAGAAGCAAGTGGATTTACGAAAGAAATGTTAAAAAAAGAAATCGAGAATTACGGAGAAAAAGCAACGAACAAAATCCCGGCATCATATAGTAAAAAGGATGCGATAAAAAATGGAGATATCATCATAGGAAAAACAACTAATCATAATGAACGAGTTCAAAAATTTATTAAGAATGTAAAAAATAAAAATCCTGACTTTATTCGATTTGTTGAATTTACTTCAAAAGGTGATCCAGTTATTACGGAGTATCAATTTAACGGAAAATTAATTTATTACCGATTTGATAGTTCAAGAGATAAAACAGATCGATATCGAAAAGGTACATTTGCAATGAGTAAATTTGTTACAGGACCAAAAGTTTTAGAAGATTATTGTCAAAAGTTAGTCGTAAATTCAAAAACATCCTATTTAACAAATTGTTATCATTTTGATAAGGTAGAATTTTAGTATTTAAAAACGTCGGTTAATATCTCGGCGTTTTTTGTATTTTAGTATAAAATAGTGGATTTGTTTTAAAAATTTCATTTACCGTAATTTTATTATTGAACTTAAAAGTTACTATTTGATAAATGTAATGAACAGTTGGACGTTTTGAATGATTTCACGTACCGAAATATATTCACAAAAATTAATTCTTTACACGATAAGATGGACAAAAAGTTCCAAACTAAACTATAATTTCTACATATAATTAATTTAAATACTACTAAAAACTGGAAATAAATAAGATTTACCAAAGGAGTAAATAAAATGGCAGAAAATTTAGTTCAAAATGAGAAAACTGAGTTAATAAAATACATACCTCCAAAAGGGGAATTTACAAAGTTTTTGTCTGATGAAGATTATTTAGAAAAAGGACGATCTTGGGGTTTATTTAATAAAAATCCAAAACATGATTTTTTATTTAAAGGACAGGATTTTCAAGTAAATGTAAAACTTATTGGCTATGAAACTTATGGAGTTACGGATGAGTATCATACAATTATTATTGAATTTGAAGATGGCAATTTAACATGTATTCATCCTGCTTATTTAAAAGAAATGCAATCTCCAAGCTTTAAAAAAGTATACACAGTTGGCGAGAGTGAAACAAAAATCAGTGTTGAGAAGAAATATTCATCAGAAACAAAAGTGAAAGAAACTACTTCTAAAGCTGCTACTAAGAAAAAAGTTGATAAGAAAGAGGAAGTATCAATTACATTACCAACAGATAAATCTCATTTTAACGGCTCTGTTAAAGAATTTAGTACAAAATATAATCATTTTAATGATAGCGAAGAAGAGATTGTTGTTTGGGAAAATGTAGCTGTCAAAGGAGAACAGGATTTAGTAATAGGAAATGCTTGGTGTTCATTGAGTAAAACATTAAAGGCAGCAGAGCTAGAAGTAGGTAAATCTTATCAATTTGATGGGAAAGTTGTTGATAAGAAATTAAACAAAGAAGTTAAATATAAATTAAATAACCCTTCAAAAGTTGCTGAGATTTAAATTAGTGTGAGAATAGGAGTTTCAAATTAATTTATATTTAGATTAAACGAATTCATAGAAAGCTAACTAATGCAGTTAGCTTTTTTACGTTGTTGAAAACAAATTTTCGTAAAAATCCTTCTATTATTTTCAAAACTAAGTAAATGGATACATGTTTTTGTTCATTTAGACAAATAATTTAATAAAACAGTATTTAAAGTATAATCCTTAAAATTGGTAATTTAAGTCTTTAATTACTACTTTTTATACCCATAAAAAGAAGTTAAGTATCTTAATAAACTTATTTAAGGGGGCGTATTTGTTGATAAGAAGAAAAATAGTTAGTACGGTTCTTACATTTTCTTTAGCATGTTTTTTAGTTTCAACTACAACACTTGCAAAAGAAGCTGATAATGTAAATACTTATGAAAAGACTAAGACTGATCTTGTAAGTCTTGGAGATTCCATAACATTTGGTTTCAATTTGGGTAATACTAATAAAATACCTTCAGATTATGCGTTCCCTTTTTTAATTGGCGAAAACGCAAACCTTGAAGTTCGTGATTTAGGTGTGCCAGGTTGGACATCAGATCATCTTTTGCAAGCTATAAAAAATGATTTTAATTTCAGACAATCAGTCAAACATGCAGACTATATAACTTTGGATATTGGAAATAATGATTTGTTACATATTTTGAAAAAAAGTAATAATATAGAGCAACTACCTGGAAAAATTGCTACGATGATGCCAAAATTAGCAGGAAATTTAAATGAAATAATTCAGGAGATTCGTGAACTTAGTGATGCTCCAATCGTTGTATACAATTTCTATAATCCATTTCAAGTAAATAATCAACCAATGCATAATTTATCGAATCAATTATTATCGTTTGTTATTAATCCGACAATTGCTAGCATTGCAAGTAAATACAAAAATGTAAAAATAGCTGACGCTTTTTCAGCGTTTGATGAAAAACAAGAAACGTACATTATACAAGGGGATATACATCCAACAATTGATGGACAAACTGTACTAGCTGATATTGGAAAGAAGAAGTTAGGTATAAAATAATAAAAATATTGATAATCGGTTAACCATAATTGTGGTTAATCTTTTTTTGTTGCTTCTTAAGATTAATTAATATTGGATCCTGACATAACACATACATGATAGAACTATATATTAATATTTACTAAAAATGTTGGATTGGTTTTAGGAGGGATCTAATGGAAAGTATCCATGAGATACTAAATGAGATTACATCATCAAAAGAAGGTGATGTATTAGCTACTATTATACATGTTGAAGGCTCTGCTTACCGGAAAGAAGGGACTTCTATGTTATTTAAGGGAAATGGGAAAGAGGTTGGATTATTAAGTGCTGGTTGTCTAGAAACAGATTTGGCATATCGCGTTCAAGAAACAAGAGTATGGAAAACGCCTCAAACTGTTACTTATGATATGAGTGCAGAGGATGATTTAACGTGGGGTAATGGTGCAGGATGTAACGGAATTATTACCGTGCTTTTAGAGCCAATTGATGATAGTCTGTTTGAGTTACTAACTAAATTAAAAAAATTCTTATTAAATGGTACGAGTGTATCGATGATGAAAATTTTATTTGATCATAATAAAAAGGTTGAAACTTTGTTCTTAGTAAATGAAAATACCTTTTTTGGAAATTGTAATGAACGAATATTAGATCATCTTAAAAGTGTTTTAAACGAATTACATGATACTCATTATAAAAGTGGGCTTCGAGCAATTGAATCACTTACAACTAAAGTGTATTTACATACTTTTCATCCTAAGCCTCGCTTAATCGTTTTCGGAGCTGGTAAAGATGCAATTCCTTTAGTAAAACTTGCATCAATTGCAGGATTCTTTGTAACGATAACCGATTGGCGGGCAGATTTATGTTCTAGAGAATACTTTCCAGACGCAGACCAAATTTTTGTAGGTTTTCCAAGTGAAATCATACCAAGACTTCAATTGACTACTTCTGATTCTGCTATCATCATTACCCATCAATTCCAAAAAGATAAAGAAATATTAAATCATCTATTAAATATTAATCTAAAGTATTTAGGAGTTCTTGGTGGGAAAAAACGAATCCAGCGATTAATGGATGGGAAAAAAGTAGATTCAGAAATAAATAGTCCTGCTGGTTTACAAATTGGTGCTGAGGGTCCAGAAGAGATTGCAATTAGCATTATTGCTGAATTAATTCAAAGACAAAGAATCAAGAAGGAATCTAAGCATGAATAGTAGAATTGTTGCAATTTTCCTTGCTGCAGGGAGTAGTAAAAGAATGGGACAGAATAAAATTTCACTTCCATTAGGTGATTCTACAATTGGAAGTTTTGGTTTACGTAAATTTATCCATTCTAATATCGACCATGTTTTTGTCGTAACAAAAGAAAATGATTCACTAAATTGGATAAGTAAAGATCTATTTCAAAAAAATTATAAAGATTTATGGACACATGTTCCATGTACTAGTGCTAACAAAGGACAATCATACTCTTTAAAATGTGGTTTAACTCATGCTCAAAAAACAAAGCCTTTAGGAATCATGATCCTCCTTGCTGACCAACCTTTTCTATCAATTCAAACTATTAATGAATTACATCGAAACTATTTAAAGGGCGTAAGTGAGAATTCAACACTTCCTTTTTTAGCAGCAAGTTTTCAAGGTGTCCCAAGACCCCCAATTATACTATCGCAAAATACGATTCCTAGTCTATTCAAGTTAAATGCTGATGAAGGAGCAAGAGCAATTATTCGGAATCATACTAATTTAGATAATTTATTAGTTGAATTTGACAATCGGTTGGATTTTTTCGATATCGATACAAAAGAAGCGTATGAAAGAGCGAAGGGGATTGTACTTAATGGAGATTAAACAAGGACATGTAAACTCACATTATCCTGTTCTATGGTTTCCAGATACACTTGAAAAAGCGTACATATTAAAACAACAATTTCTTAATGACTCATGCATAATTGCTGGTGGACCCCTTTTACAAACTTATTGGGAAAAGGGATATGTACCTTCTTAAAAAAGCTTTTAGGGCTAGAATGGGTAGCCGTTGTAGAACTCCATCCTAATTAAGTAAGCTTTTTAGAAGATGGGAGGGTATGAATGTGGATAATGTACTCCTGGTTTGATTATGGCTGTAAAAGTACTCATCGTCAGTTAAATTCAACGGAAGATGAGTCTAACTAGATGTACTGGATACACAGGAATTATACAGTCGATCCAAAAAGCAATTGCTATAATAAATAAGAGTGATATATAATTTTTAATTAGATAAAGAATAAATAACACTAGTTTTTAACTTTTTCCTTCTTTCCCCTTAAGTAATAAGGGTAAATATGAAGGGGTTTTTGTGTTTATAGATTATTTTGGGAAATTTTTATATTTAAGAGAAAAATATAAATAGTAATTATTTCTGAAAATTCATAAATATTAGTTTAGATATTTAATCATCAAAGGAGTAAGATGAATTTGATTTCAAATAGTAATTTACCATTAAATGAAGAAAAAAAATTAATTAATCATGTTGACTTATATGAAGTTTTTAATAATATGGCAGAAGGATGTTACTATTTAAATTCGAAAATGGAATTTATTTTCATTAATAAAGCAGCTGAAGCAATGATTGAAAAGCCAAAAAAAGAGTTAATTGGTGTTTGTATGTGGGATGCGTTGCCTAATTATGTGGATACAGATGTATATCATTACTATAATAAGGCCTATAAGGAACAAAAAATCCAATCGTTCGAAACAATTACAGAGTACTCACTTATCCCATATGAAATAAAGGTGATACCCGATCAAAATGGGATACTGGCGATTTTCAGTAATATATCTGAAAGAAAACTATTGGAAGAAGAGCAAAAATATTATGAAAAACTAAAAATAATTGGAGAAATGGCTGCTGGTGTAGCGCACGAAATTAGAAATCCACTCACTACTGTTAAGGGGTTTTTACAATTAGGGTTACAAAATAAAGATTTTGAAAGCTATAGTCCAATTTTTGAACTAATGATCGATGAAATTAATCGGGTAAACTCAATCATTACTGAATTTCTCGATATCGCAAAGAAAAAACCCAACAAACTTGAAGAACATAATTTAAATCAAATCATTAATACTTTATATCCATTACTTGAAACTAGGGCATTAAAAGAGGACAAATTGATTATTAGAGAGCTAAATAAAATTCCTAATTTAATCATTGATCAAAATGAAATCCGTCAGCTTCTTTTAAATATGGTTAGTAATTCTTTAGATGCGATGGATGTTGGAAAAATTGTAAAAATACATACTTATAGTGAAGATGATAAGATTGTCATGTCAATTATTGATGAAGGTACTGGGATTCCACCGGAAATAATCGAGAGGATTTCAACCCCATTTGTCACATCAAAAGAAAATGGTACAGGATTAGGATTAGCCATTTGCTATGCGATTGCTAAGAGAAATAATGCAACAATTGATTTTACAACTAGTTCAAATGGTACGGTTTTTAATATTAAATTTAATCGATGATCATTTTACGCTAGTAATTAATTAACGCTTTTTTGAATTTGTAATGTTGAAGTGGCAATGATTTAGTTATTAATCGAAATCGTTGCCATTACATTTTATCGTATTAAACGAATAAATGGGGTGCCTAAAAATTCGGCACCCCTATCTTTTGATTAGCCAGAATAAAAAGTTCATTAAGAATAACAAAGTATAACATATTTCATAATTTAAATAGAAGAACTTCTATTTGGCTAGCAGACAAAAGGAGTGTGCAAGATGGAACGGAAAAAAATAAATAAATTTTTAATTTGGATATTAATTTTGTCGCCTGTCTTATTCTTCTTAATACCGATCTTTGTTGGTTTAATCTTAACGCATCCATTAAGGAGAAAAACTGAACAAACCCCATCCGATTATAATTTGCAATTTGAAGAGGTTGAATTTAAAAGTAATCTTGATCAAGTTGTGCTAAGAGGATGGTGGATACCGGCAAAAAATCCAACATCAAAAACTGTTATAACTGCACACGGATACACCGATGAACGAAGTCAAAAAAAGATTAATGGCCTACGAATTGTGCAATCAATCCATGATCGTGGGTATAATGTACTGATGTTTGACTTCCGTAATAGTGGAAAATCAGGTGGAAGGACTACCGGAATAGGCTATTATGAACAACATGATTTATCGTCAGCAGTAGAATATGTGATTAACGAGCGCAACCAACAAGAAATTGTTTTGCTTGGATGGAGTATGGGAGGGGCTACCTGTTTACTTGTTGGTAGTCTTCATCCGGAAGTTAAAGGTGTTATTGCAGATAGTCCATTTCATGATTTACAAACTTATTTGGAAGATAATTTAAGTGTATGGTCAAAATTGCCTAAAAAACCTTTTACTTCAATCATTTTACGTTCGATGAAGCATTTATTAAAAATTGACCCAAAAGAAGTGTCCCCTGTCATATCAGTTCAAAAAGGGCATTCTACAAATTATTTATTAATCCATGGAAAGAACGATACGAAAGTGCCATTTAGTAGCAGTGAAATGATCTATGATCAAATTCCTAATGAAAACGATAAAACATTATGGCTGACAGAACATGGACATATTACAACTTTTATTGAAGAACCAGAACCATATACTAAAAAAGTAATTGATTTTATCGAAAAGACGTTTTCTCCAAATAATTAATTAATTAGCTTTTATGAAGCAGATGAACCCCTGAGCGGTTAATCTGTTTTTTTATTTGGTAAAGATTTTCTTCAGTACATGAAAGTTGTGTGTGTAGAAAATACTACTATTTATAAAAAAGTATAGTTTTTGCCCAAAAAGATCTATTTTACTAAAAAGGCAGGCGAACTAAGATGGCAAATGAATACCGTTCGCGAGAGGAACGTAAACGGCTGGAAAAGCCTTCAAAAGTAACTGATAAATCTGAAGGCTTATGGAAAAAAATTACTGTAACATTATTATCAATCGTAATTGTATTTATACTGATTGGTGTAGGAATATTTTCATATTTAGTGAGCGGGGCACCCGCACTAGATGAATCAAAACTCAAAGTACCGCTATCTTCTACTATTGTTGATAAGGATGGCAAAATCGTAGCCGAATTAGGTAGAGAACAACGAACAAAAGTGTCATACAACCAAATTCCAAAGGTTGTAGAAGACGCGTTTATTGCGACTGAAGATGTGCGGTTTTATAAGCATAAAGGCGTAGACATTCGACGGGTATTCGGTGCAGTTTTAGCGAATATTACTGGAGGTTTCGGTTCACAAGGTGGAAGTACGATCACCCAGCAAGTCGTAAAAAACTCATTTTTGTCTTCTCAAAAAACAATTAAGCGTAAAGTTCAGGAATGGTATTTAGCTTTTAAATTAGAACAAAGATACTCTAAACATCAAATATTAGAAATGTATTTAAATAAAGTTTACTTTTCAAACGGTCTTAAAGGGCGAGGAGTATATGGAGTAGCCAAAGCTTGTGAAACATATTTTAGTAAAGATTTATCAAAAATTACCTTACCAGAAGCAGCAACTTTAGCAGGTATGGTGAAGGCTCCAAATAACTATAATCCTGCAAAGCATCCTGTTGAGTCGCAAAATCGTCGAAATACTGTATTAAGTCAAATGAAAAAATATGGTTATATTACTGAGGAACAATATTCAAATGCAAAAGCAATTCCAATGAAAACTTTAGTAAAGGTTCATGAATCTGGGGGTACAAAATACAATTCATTTATCGATGTGGTCGTAAATGAGGTGGAAAAAAACAGCGATGCAAATGTTTATACTGATGGACTAACGATTGAAACAACATTAGATCCTAAAGCCCAAGATAAAGCAGATGAAATTTTAAATAGAGGAAAAAGCTTTTATCCTAGTGATGAATTTCAAACTGGATTTGTATTATTAGATACGAAAACAGGTGAAATTCGAGCAGTAGGCGCTGGTAGAAATACTAGTACTGGCGGTTTAAACTTTGCTACTGATATTAAAAGACAGCCGGGTTCTTCAATTAAACCGATCCTTGATTACGCTCCAGCTATTCAGTATTTAAAATGGTCAACCTATCATCAAATTCTTGACGAGCCATATTCTTATTCTAATGGTACTCCTATTAGAAACTGGGATCGAAAGTATAAAGGTGATATTTCAATTCGATTAGCATTAGTTGATTCACGTAATATTCCTGCATTAAAGACATTCCAGGCTGTTGGAAGTGATCGCTCTAGAGAATTTGCGAATGGTTTAGGGTTTAATTTCTCGAAAAATACATATTATGAGTCCTATTCTATAGGAGGATTCACAGGTGTATCAGCTATGGAAATGGCAGGAGCATATGCTGCTTTTGGAAATGGCGGAATTTATAATAAACCTCATTCCGTAAAAAAAATTATCTATCCAGATAATACGGAAAAAGTATTTGCAACTGAGCCTAAACAAGCAATGAGTGATTATACTGCATATATGATAACAGACATGCTTCGCGATGTAGTAAAAACATCACTTGGTACTGGAAAAAGAGCAAATGTACCAGGCCTTGACATGGCAGGTAAAACAGGTACGACAAACTACACTGATGAAGTAAAACAAAAATACGGATTTCCTGATAACGCAACTCGTGATAGTTGGTTTATCGGATATTCTTCTGATGTTACAATGGCCGTTTGGACAGGTTATGAAAAAAATAAAAAGAATAATTTTCTTGGTAAAGGATCAACAAATATTGCAAAATTCATTGCAAGAGATATGTTAGCTGCCAATGGAGATCGAAACGCAGTATTTAGAAAACCTTCATCAGTAGAAGAAATTCGAAATGAATTATACATTCGAGGAGAAAAAGTAGATGATATTCCTAAAGATATTGTAATTGAGTCTGTAAAAAATGTGAAGGCAAATTATGACCCTGTTACAAGTAATATTTCAATAAATTGGACTTATCCTCCAAATCTGCTTCAAAAAACGTCATTTGAAGTGAGTTATACTGTAAATGGTGTAGCAGGACAATCTCAAAAAATTCATGGTACTGCAACTAGTATTAATGGAATTGTCCCTGGTGATATTGTAAAAATAACGATTATCGCTACAAATGCTGAAGGTAAGAGCGGACCTGTTACAGTAACTGTCGATTTATCTTCAACTGAACAACCAATTACTCCACCTATAAATGAAGGTGGACAAGGATCTGAAAACGGACAGGGAAATGGTAATGGACAAGGAAATGGAAACGGGACAGAAGAAGGTACGAAACCAGGTGATCAAAAACCGGGTACAGGAGACGAGAATGGAGATCAAAATGTAAATCCAATTGTCCCTAATCCAAATAATCCAGAATAAATAGTTAAAACGCATTGAAAAAAAATGTCAATGCGTTTTTTTTTATGGAGTTTTAAAATGGTGTTTTTATTTTTTCTTAAAAAAGTATTTAATAAAAAATGAGAAAGCAAAATCTTAATTGACAGTGTAAAGGATCTGCTTTTTGCTCCCAATAGCGCAGTACCCTAGAAGAATGTCGTTTAGACTGTTTAGCAGTCTTTTTTTTATTTGTTAAAAGAATCTAATCGAAAAACTTCATGTCAATTCATTATTTCTTTTATTTTATTAAACTAAAAATTCAAATTGATAAATATAAATGAGTAATAGAGCATAAATAGAGTGTAGCGGAGGAGTGAAGGATGAAAAAAGGATTAAAATTTTTGGGGCTAATCACTTTCATTTCAATTTTGAATGTGATCGTATTCTCTCCAGGTTTAATCGGAATCCAAGTAATGAATGCGAGTGCATTTCAAACTGCATTTGGAGTATCGTTCATAATAGCGAATTTGGTAGTACTTCTATTTAGTCTGTTTCAACTATATTTTAAACCTGTTAAAGAAAAGCCAATTAAGCAACTAAAATCAAATGAAGATTTTGTTCTTGCTTTAAGTCGATATAAAAATAATAAAGTACTAAAAGAAGATATTATTACTTCAATTGGGCAAATCGAACGAATGAAAATGAAAAAAGGCGTATTTTATAACTTATTAACCGATCGATTTTCTAAAACAGAAATTACATACAACAAGTTTGCATCTGTTGTGGACGAGGTTGAGACATTATTTTATTTAAGAATAAGAAACATCATAAATAAGATTAGTACTTTTGATGAACTTGATTATAAAAAAATAAAGGGAAAAGACGGCTTACGATACTCAAAATCATTAATTCAAGAGAAAACAAATCTTATAAATGAATATATCAACTTCGTAAAAAGAGCAATTGAATCGAATGAAGAGATTTTAGTTAACATTGATAAATTAATTTTAGAAATTTCAAGACTAGATGATATAGGGATCGATGATATTGAAAAAATGGAATGTTTAAAAGAAATCGATTCGTTAATTCAACAAACAAAATTTTATAGGCAATGAATGAAAGGATGATAACAATGAGGAAGTTTCTTTTTGCATCGATTGCTGTGATCGTTGTAGTTTTTCTTCTTGTCTATATTGGAGTTAATTTGACTTCAGGAGATAAAGTTGTAAAAATTACTGATAAAAATAAACATCAACAATTAGCTAAAATGATTTCGAAAATTAATATTTCAAAAGCAAAACCAATTAAAGGTCAAATTGACTTAAGTTCAGCCGATGTTGCAAGTGAACTCCCTGATATTTCTAAATTTCCTGTTTCCGTCGACAATACGACAGATCATTTTGTTGAAATTTTTTCATCTACTGAAAAATCAAGTGATGGAAAAAATGGTTGGTTAAACGAAGTCGCAAATGAGTTCAATGATGCGAAATTCAATCTAAATGGTATGCAAGTATCTGTAAAAATTAGAAACATTGCATCTGGTACGGCAACAGACTTTATTAAATCTGGAAAATATGTTCCTGATGCCTTTACACCTTCTAATGAACTTTGGGGTCAAATGATTTCAGCAAGTGGTGTGAAAACTAAAGTCGTATCCTCGCGATTAGTTGGGAATGTTCCTGGAATTGTCATTTCAAAAACAAAATATAATGAGTTAATGAAAAAGTATCGTAAAGTCGATCCGAAAACTGTTATCGAGGCAATGACGAAAAATGAACTATCAATGGGATATACCGACCCGTTTACAAGTTCAACAGGATTAAATTTTTTAGTATCGACTTTGAACTCCTTTGATTCAAATGATGTACTTAGTGATAATGCTGTAAAAGGGTTTGAAAGCTTCCAAGCAAATGTACCGTTCACTGCTTCTACGACTTTACAAATGAGTGATGCAGCGGAATCTGGCGTCTTAGATGCTTTTGTTTTAGAATATCAAACATTTGTTAATTCACCTGATTTAAGAAATAATTACGAATTTATACCATTTGGTGTACGACATGATAGTCCACTTTATGCTTTAGGGAATTTACCAAATGAAAAAATGGAAATATTGAAAAAATTTGCTGAATTTACTAGTCAATCAAATCTTCAATCACTAGCGAAGCAATATGGGTTTAACGGATTGAATAATTACAGTTCGGAGCTTAGAACGATCGATGGAGATACGTTAAGCGCTGCACAGAAACTCTGGAAAGGTAAGAAAAATAGTTCAAATCCAATTGCTGCCGTTTTTGTAGCAGATGTTTCAGGTAGTATGGATGGAAAACCATTAAATGAGCTAAAAGAATCACTACTAAAAGGTCAAAAATATTTAGGAAGAGATAATAGTATTGGCTTAATCTCATACTCGGCCGACGTAACGATCAATCTTCCTATCGCAAAATATGATGCAAATCAACAGTCAAAATTTGTTGGCGCAGTAACTAGCCTTGATGCAGGCGGAGATACCGCAACAAATGATGGAATCCTTGTTGCAATTAATATGCTAAAAGACGAAATGAAAAAAAATCCAAATGTAAGGCCGCTCATTTTTGTTCTTACTGATGGGGAGACCAATTACGGCCACTCATTAAAGAATGTAAAAGAAATTATAAAAGCATATAAAATTCCAATATATACGATTGGTTATAACGCTAATATTAAAGCGCTTGAAAGTATTTCGAATATTAACGAAGCGGCAAATATTAATGCAGATTCAGATGACGTAATCTATAAAATTCGTAATCTCTTTAATGTTCAACTTTAAGTAGTAGGAGGATATAAAAATGTCATTTTCTATGCAAGTTGTAAATGAAGAGGAAATCAAGGCGGTAATAAAAGAGCAAGTAAAGCCAGTACCAGAAGAATTAATGAAATTAAAAGAAACAGCAGATGCAAATGTAGCGATGATTATGGAATTAGACACGGTTTCAAAGGAAACATATGAAAAACGAAAGGATATTCTTCAATCAATTGAATCATTTGGTTTACAGACAATGAAATCTTCTTCGAACAAAAATTCGCTTCTTAAGGTTTCACTTGGTCAACTTGCAAAAAGTGGAGATGAAGGAGGGCAAGTTGCAAAAGGATTAGCAGAGCTACAAGTTCAATTAAAGGACTTAGATCCAAGTGTTATTAATTTTTCCAAGTCGGGTCTATTAGGTAAGTTATTTAATCCGATTCGTTCCTATTTTCAGAGATTTGAAAAAGCAGATGTCGCAATCGCAGATATCGTAAAATCACTTGATAAAGGGAAAAAAATTCTTGAAAATGATAACACGACATTAGAGCTTGAACAACATTCACTTCGTATGCTTTCAAAAACACTAGAAAAAGAAATCAAACTTGGAACATTGATGGATGAGTCAATTGAAAATCAGATTGAAAAAGCAAAAATCGAAGGGGTAGATCAAGAAAAAATAAAATTCATCACAGAAGAAGTTCTCTACCCGTTACGACAACGAGTCATGGACTTACAGCAAATGCTAGTTGTCAATCACCAAGGAGATCTGTCTTATGAGGTTGTAATTCGGAATAATCGCGAATTAATTCGAGGTGTAGAACGTGCAAAAACAGTAACGATTTCTGCACTGAATACAGCAGTAACTGTAGCAAGTGCTCTTTATAATCAAAAAATTGTTTTACAAAAAATCACTGCATTAAATCACACAACAAATACGATTATTGAAGGCACTTCTAGATTATTAAAGGAACAAGGAGTTGCGATCCAAAAGCAAGCAATGGAGTCAGCAGTTTCTGTTGAAACACTAAAAACTTCATTCACAAACGTCATATCAGCATTTGAATCGATTAGTATCTTTAAGCAAGAAGCTTTGCCAAAAATGCGTCAAACAATCCTACAATTTCAAGAATTAGCTGAAGTTGGTTCACAACAGATTCAAAGACTCGAAAAAGGCAATCGAATTGGATTATAGAAGATACTTGAAAAAGATATGTAGTAAGGTGACATATCTTTTTTCAATTAACCTTTCTCCATCATTCAAAGGTTAATTGGAATTTATAGTGGTAAAAAGGAGGGGGAAGTCGTGAAGCAGAATAGGGTCATTGGGAAAAGTGTTCCTAAAAAAGAAAGTTGGGATAAAGTAACCGGGAGAGTAAAATATATTGATGATGTTCAAGAGGTTGGTACACTACATGCCAAACTCGTAACGAGTACTCATGCTTATGCAATTATACGTGATATTTATATAAAGAAAGCATAGAAGGTCAAAGGAGTACGGATGATCATTTGGAACAGACTATCCGCTTCTTATAGGAACAACGATTAAAGACCGACCATTACTTGCTTTTGAAAAAGTACGATACTATGGTGAGCCAGTTGCTATTGTCATAGCAGATACGGAAGCTATTGCAATAAAAGCATCTACTTTAATCTGTATTCAATACGAACCCCTTCCTGTCGTAAATTCACCTGAAGCCGCATATCAACAGGACTCTCCTTTAGTACATGAAAATATTGAAGAATATTTATTTCACTTAGTCCATTACTTGATAAAATAATTCTCTTAAAGATTAATAAACTAATGATCATAATCTTAATTTAAAAAAGCCTACGTTAATAAAAAAACGCAGGCTTTTATATTTTTTTAGAATTACTTTTTTTAAGAAAAGTTAAGTGTAAATATGTTTTTAACAATTTTTGAAATAGATAGGAATCGTACCAATTGGCGTAATTTGATACGGAATAGGGTTCAATTCAACGGGCACTGGAGGTAGATTGGAAAAAACACTTTTTAGATTCTTATGACGGGAACCTTTAACCTTTACTTTTACATGTTCACTATTTGATTCATTTTTATGAATGTTATTCTCATAATTTCGACCAAATAAAAAATCATCAAACTTATTAGTTGAAGTTATCATATCACTCCTAAATTCAAATTTTCGTATGTATAATTAATATATACAAATTTAGGAATAATGAATGGGCATGGTTAGGCGTACATTTTTAAGTCAAAAATAGTAAAAGAATTCCGTTCAATTAAGTTCTTAAGTTATGACTTAAAAAATGAATCAACTAAAAAAATCTTGGTCTTTTTGTTGAAATCTGTTTATAATTTATGTGATTAAAGAGGAATATCTTTTTGTAGTACTATTTTTATGGTCTTATAGATAAGTACATTAGTGAATAGTTAATAAATAAGATAAAGGGAGGGAATAAGTAATGGCAAACATAGGCATACCAGGGTTGATACTAATCTTAATTTTGGCTTTAATCATTTTTGGACCTAAGAAATTACCTGAAATTGGAAAAGCCTTTGGACAGACGCTGAAAGAGTTTAAACGCTCAACTCAAGGTTTAACAAATGATATTATAGAAGATAAGGATCATAGTGAGAAGAAATAGTCCTAGTTAAATGAATCATAGGAATCGTTATTATACCTACAACGCAGGTATTTTCTTCAACACCAAGGACTCACGTTGATTGGAATATCTAAGTATTCATGTTTTATTAGATTTTTATTTTTCGAATCCAACTATTTTCCATATAATGATCTTAAAAATTTGAAAGATTGTATTTTTTGTATTGATTACAAAAAGTACAATCTTTTTTTTATTAAAAAAATTTAATGTAATGTGTATTTTTCTATTGACAATAAACCCGTCCGTATCCTAAAGTATAGACAAATACAATAAAGTTGCACTTGGGAAAAACTTTAGGGGAGGTCAAACTATGCCTAATAAAAAAGTATCAAGACGTGATATTTTAAAGATTGGCACAACTGGCATGCTAGGAATTGCTGGAAGTATGTATTTAAATGCGTTAAGTCCTTTTACTAATAAAGTAAACGCTTCAGAACATACAAATCATAAACACAATCATTCTATGAATCACGATACAATGATCGATTCTTCGAAAACAGAAGGGTATAAAATGGCTGAACGCCTTCTAACAGAATTTGATTATGGAAAAGTATCGACACTTTCAAATGGTAAAACATTGCGAGAATATACAGTTGTTGCAATTGATAAAGAAATTGAAATTGCCAAAGGTATTAAATTTCCAGGTTGGACGTTCAATGGGACGATTCCTGGACCAACTTTTAGATGTACAGAAGGTGATCTTTTACGTTTCCATTTTACAAATAAGGGAAGCCATCCACACTCTATTCATTTTCACGGTATACATCCACCTAAAATGGATGGCCTATTACCAGTTATGCCTGGACAATCATTTACTTATGAATTTGAAGCAAAACCTTATGGATTACAGATTTATCATTGTCATGTACTCCCTTTAGCACGCCATATTCATAAGGGATTATATGGGAATTTTATTATTGATCCAAAAAAACCTAGAGATAAAGCAAAAGAATTTAATATGGTTATGAATGGATTCGATCTTGATTTAGATGGCGAAAATGAGTTTTACACAGTTAATGGTTATGCTTTTGCATTCATGAATCATCCAATTAAGGTAAAGAAAGATGAACTTGTTCGTATTTACTTAAGTAATCTAACTGAATTTGATTTATTAAACTCGTTTCATTTACATGCGAATTTTTTCACTTATATTCCAACAGGAATTAATGAAAATCCGACTCAATTTACTGATACAGTCATGCAATGTCAAGGAGAGCGAGGAATTATTGAGGTTCGATTCCCTTACAGGGGGAAATATATGTTCCATGCTCACGTAAGTGAATTTGCAGAATTAGGCTGGATGGGCTTCTTTGAGGTTGAATAGAAAGGAGTGAATGTTGATGAAACTAAAAGGGGTTATGATAGGGCTTATCCCATTCGTTTTATTGGTTGTCGTATTAAGCTGGATATTTATGAATGGAGCTGGAGTTGAAAAAGATCCTGCTGCACCAATAGAAGTATTAAATATTGAAAAAATAAAAATCACTAAGGCTGGATTTGAAGTAGATGTTAAAAATACGGGACCTGAATCACTAACTATTGCCCAGTTGATGGTTGATGATTCAGTCTGGAATTTTACGGTTACTCCTAGTCAGACTTTAGAGAGATTTCAAGATGGTAAGATTACGATTTATTATCCTTGGGTTGAAGGCGATCCTCACGTGATTAAGTTAATTACGTCAAATGGAATTGTTACAGAAGGTGAAGTAGCTGCAGCAACTTTAACTCCCGAACCAAGTTGGAAAAACTTTATGAATTATGGATTAATAGGTTTTTATGTGGGAATTGTTCCAATCGCATTAGGTTTATTATGGTATCCATTTATGAAGCGCTTAAAAAGAAGTTGGATTAATGCAATACTAGCACTTACCGTAGGACTATTATTATTTCTATTTGTCGGAACAATTGCAGATGGATTTGAAATCGGAGCAGAGGCGCCAGCAGTTTTCCAAGGGAATATGGTTGTGATTATCAGTACAGTCCTTTCGTTTTTACTATTAATTGGATTTGATCAGTATCAACAAAAACGACAAAAAAGTATCGGATATACACCATTTGGTATTTCACTGTTAATGGCAACAGGAATCGGAATGCATAACTTTGGAGAAGGTTTAGCGATTGGTTCGTCATTTGCGCTTGGTGAAGCAGCACTAGGTACATTTTTAATCATCGGTTTTACCCTTCACAATATTACAGAAGGAATCGGAATTGCAGCACCGCTACTCAAAACAAAACCAAAAATAAGTACATTCATCCTTTTAGGAGCAATTGCTGGTGCACCTGCAATTTTGGGAACTTGGTTCGGTGGCTTTATCTTCTCACCAATATGGGGAGCGATCTTCCTAGGAATTGGAGCAGGAGCTATTTTACAAGTAATCTTTGTCATTACGAAAATGCTCATTGAAGACCATAAAAAACATAATGAACAGTCTGTTTCTTGGTTAAATCTGGCTGGTTTTACAATAGGGCTTTTAATTATGTATTTTACTGCTTTCTTTGTGAAGTATTAATAAACAATATAAAAGCGAAATTTCGCGAGTAATGTAAAAGGAGATAGAGAAATCTATTTCCTTTTTATTTTATTTTATTTTCAAACTTGTATTGAAAGAAATGAAATAAGAAAAGTATAATAATATATGAACAACTATTCATATATTACGATTAATGGAAGTGATCTGGATGAATTATGATGTAATAATCATTGGTGCTGGCCAAGCTGGTCTTTCAATGGGGTATTATTTGAAAAAATCTGGCTTAACATTTCTGATTATTGATAGGATAAAAGAAGTTGGTGAAGTTTGGAAAAAACGATATTATTCTTTAACTTTATTTTCTCCTTGATCATATAGTTCACTGCCTGGTTTCGTTTTTGATGGAAATCAAAATGATTATCCAACAAAAAATGAAGTGGTCGAATACTTGTCTACATATGCAAAATTTTTTTCATTACCTATTCAATTAAACACTTCTGTTCAAAAATTATCTAAAGCAGGAAATAGTTTTACGATTAAAACAAATGTCGGGGAATTTCATGCAAAAAATATTGTTGTTGCAACAGGACCTTTTCAAACACCATTCATCCCAAAATTTTCAAGCAATCTCTCTTCAACTGTTTACCAAGTACATTCATCTGAATACAAAAACCAAAATCAATTAAAAGAAGGATCTGTATTAGTAGTTGGTGGGGGAAATTCCGGAGCACAAATTGCAGTAGAACTCTCAAAAGAAAGAAAAGTGTATTTGTCAATTGGACAAAAGATGATGTTTTTACCTCAAACCATCGGTACAAAAAATCTTTTTGGTGGTTCGATAAATTAGGCTTATTAAATGTAAATATTAATACAAATGTGGGTCAGTTTTTAAGTAAGCGACACGATCCTATTTTTGGGTTAGAACTTAAAAATTTGATTAAAAATGCTACAGTCGAACTGAAATCAAGAACACAATCCATACATAATGACCTGTTTTATTTTGAGGATCACACTCAACTGCATGTGGATAACGTAATCTGGTCTACTGGATTTAAGGAGGAGTATTCTTGGATTCAAATAGATGATCTAATCGATTCAAATGGAGATCCAATTCATCAAAGAGGAGTTACAACGATTGAAGGTTTATACTTTCTAGGTTTACCTTGGCAATTTCGTAGAGGCTCGGGGCTTCTTTATGGAGTTGGAAAAGATGCCAATTATTTGTATCAACAGATTTGTAACTAACGTTAAGTTGTATTTAACTAAGAAATTCTGATTTTTTATATGCATAAATAAATAGAATAAACATATCTTCAAAACTATAATAATATCATTTCACCTATTACTTAAGAAATTTAAAACCCATTAAGGGAGAGATTCTTATGAAACTAATTGCATTAGATTTAGATGGTACTACACTTAACACGAATAAATTTATAAGTGAAGAGACGTTAAACTCAATTAAAAAAGCCCAGGCAGCGGGACATATCGTTATGATTTTATCCGGGCGTTCACCAAACTCAGTAAAAGATGAACTTTCAAAGTATGATTTAAATTGTCCAATTGGAGGGCATAACGGGACGGCATTATATGTTAATGGAGAATTAATAGAATTAAATTCTTTAGGAGGACCTCAAATTCAGGCAATCGCCTTAGAAGTTGAGAAAGAAATCTTACCGTATAATATTTCTACAAATAAGGGGATATTTGCCCCAAGTAATTGGGAACAACGCTTTGAACAAGTTGTTTCATCAGGCCGTGTTCCTAAAGAATACTTTGAAAACAGACACTTTAAAATGTTTACTACATCTCCAAAGGTATACGGACATTCATTTTTTAACAAAGTTCATGAAATAATCGATAATGAGCATTTTACGATTCAAAAGTTTCTTATATTAACTCTTGATCCAAAACAAATGGTGAGACTTGAACAAAAATTAAGATTAATAGATGAGACTTATGTTACTAGTTCTTCCCCTTTTAATCTTGAAGTTACACATTTAAATGGAAATAAAGGATATGGGTTAAAAGCAATGGCATCATATTTTAATATTCCATTAGAAAATACTGTAGCTATAGGAGACGAAAAAAATGATTTACCGATGCTTAATATAGCCGGTTTATCAATTGCCATGGGTAATGCTGAAGAAGAAGTAAAGCTCTCAAGTGATGTTGTTACATTAAGTAATGATGAAAATGGTGTAGCTTATGCATTCGAAAAATATATTTTTACAGAGTCAAATGTACTATAATAGAAAAGATATCTAAATAATCAACGTTTTCCTTGGTTAAATGTGTGAGTATGATACATGATCAAGGTTGTTTTTTTTGTTAATTTAAACTACTCGTTAAAATATAGAATTTGGCAAGGGGTGCTAAATATTGGTTACACGGATTAAAGAACTATTTGCCATTAAAGGGTATAGTTTATTTGTTATCTGCTTGTTATTTGTAGGGATTGGACTTTCAATCACAACTCCTTATTTATCCTTGTATTCTACAAAATATATAGGGATGAGCTCTGGAGCATTTGGAATCTTCATGGCAGTGATTTCATTAAGTGGTGTTTTAGTCAATACATTTATTGCTGAACGTTCTGATCGAGGGATTGACAGGAAATGGCTCATAATGATTGCGATGATTTCATCAGCAATTGGCTATGCTTCTTTTTTAATATTTCATAACTATTATTTATTATTAGTTTTTGTTGCTGTATTTAATGGATTAGGCGCAGCAGCTATGCCACAAATTTTTGCATCCGCACAGGAATCGGCAAATGCAAGTTTATCTAAAGATAAAACTTTAGCATTATCAACTTTAAGATCACTTGTTTCTTTAGGATTTTTAATTGGACCATTAGTAGGCACATTGATTTTAAGAGCAAGAGGATATGAAGGACTTTTTTGGGGAACATCTAGCATTTATGTCATGATTACACTTCTAGTATTCTTCTTTTTAGAAAAGAGAAAGCCAGTTTCGAACAATCTAAAAAAGAAAAACAAGACAAATGTATCAGCAGCTAAACGAAAACAGCTCAGACAACCATTTATTGCTTTTATCTTATTATTTGCTGTGAGTTCGATTAATTGGATCAACACACCACTATTTATTGTCAATGAGTTACATGGTACGAATACTGATGTTGGATTAGTCGTAAGTATATGTGCAGGTTTGGAAATTCCAATCATGCTTGTGTTAGGAGTACTTTCTAAAAAAATCTCGAATCATGCATTAATGATCTACGGCTGTTTTATTGGTTTACTCTATTACCTTATCTTAAGCATATCTACCCATACGTGGGAATTAATTATTGCACAGTTGTTACAGGCAACATACATCGCGATTGTTATGGGAAATGGAATAAGTTATTTTAACGACTTATTACCAAACTCACCTGGCTTTTCTGCATCTATTTATGCGAATTGCTCGACGATCGGAAGTTTAGTCGGCAATTTAGGCGGAGGTCTTTTTGCACAAATAGCAGGTTTTCGAAATGTTTATTTACTTTGTATATTGTTTGTAATTTGTTCACTCTTTATCTTATGGAAATCAAAAAATAATGTGGAAATGGAGATATCAACAAGTCATAGTCAGTCTGTTTAGTTGATTTATTTGACGGTGAGTTTTCATTTGAAATTAAGAAGTAAAAGGATCAATTTCAGGCAAGCTACTTTTATGAAAATAATGAAATCAAAAGAATGTTTATTATAATAAAGATCAAAAACGAGCTATTATTTACTGTAGCTCGTTTTTTTTAAGTTTTTGACAATAAGGATGAAATTGCAAGAAATATTAAATGTTGAAGAAGATATTAATCGACAAAATAGGAATTTGTAAACCTGTGTAGAAATTAGTCTATACAGGTTTTTTGATTGGAAGATGCTTATGATCGGTCGAAAAGAAGATAAAGGGCATGAAATCCCTCAACAAAGAATCAATGGTTGAAACTTTAAACGACATGACTTTATCCTATTTCCCTGTAAATAAAATTACTCATTGGAGGAATTTTTGGATACCTTGTAAAATTCAATACGAACGAGCTTGAAATTGTTATGTTTTTGAGATTCTTTATTTATAAAGGTGAATGATACTTCTTTCAATTGCGGGAGTGACGTTTGTTTATATGATTCTTGTACAATAAGTTTCTTAACAAAATAGGAGTGATATGATGAAAAATTATCGATGGAGTAATGAAGAGATTAGAAAACAAGTAAATGTTCTTGATGGCGTAATTAATCCGCATATCATTTTAAAAAATGCAACGTATTTAAATTCATATTTGAATCAATGGTTGCATGCGAATATTTGGGTTTATCATGATCGGATTGTCTATGTTGGTGAAGCTCTTCCGAATAACGTAAATGAAATTGAAGTGGTTGATTGTGAAGGACAATACATAGTGCCAGGTTATATTGAGCCTCATGCTCACCCATATCAACTCTATAATCCTCTTACTTTAGCAAAACATGCTGGACAATTCGGTACAACAACATTAATATGCGATAATCTAAAATTCTTCTTAGAATTGCCTAGTCATGCTGCATTTGAACTATTGAATGATTTTAAACATATTCCTTCAAGCATGTATTGGTGGTGCCGTTTTGATGCACAATCTGAATTTCCAAATAATGATGAGCTATTTAATTCAACTGATGTAATATCTTGGCTTGAAAATGAATTGGTTTTACAAGGTGGAGAATTAACTGCGTGGCCAAAGCTATTAAATGGTGACAACCAAATGCTTACCTGGATCCAAGAGACAAAGAAATTAAATAAGAAAGTCGAAGGGCATTTTCCTGGGGCTTCAGAACGCACTTTAGCTAAATTAATGTTATTAGGTGCAGATTGCGATCATGAAGCAATGACAGGAAAAGAAGTACTTTCCCGTTTAATGCAAGGTTATATCGTTTCATTAAGACATTCTTCGATACGACCTGATTTAGAAGTGCTTTTAAAGGAAATTAAAGAGCAAGGCATCCAAAAATTTGATCGATTTTTCTTTACAACTGACGGTTCACACCCCTATTTTTATGAAAAAGGGATGACGGATGAATTAATTAAAATAGCAATCCGTCACGAAATACCAGTCATTGATGCATATAATATGGCAAGTTATAATGTAGCTTGCTATTATAATATGGAACATTTACATGGTTCAATCGCCACAGGAAGAATTGCAAATCTTAATATACTACATAGTAAAGAAAATCCAACACCTATTAGCGTTATAGCAAAAGGTAAATGGATTAAGAGAGATGGAATGATGATTGATGAATATTTGTCAATTGATTGGGAGAAATACCACTTCTCTAAACTTGATTTAAAGTGGACTTTACATAAAGAGGATCTGAGCCTTACAAACTCATATGGGATTAACTTGATAAATAATGTGATAACTAAACCATATGAAAGTAAAATCGATGTAGAATGTGATGAACTATCATACGAACATGATGAATGTTTTCTTTTAATGGTTGGAAGAGATGGTACTTGGAGAATAAATACCCTTGTGAAAGGATTTGCTCAATATATGGGGGGATTTGCAAGTTCTTATTCTGGTACTGGAGACATTTTAATCTTAGGCAAAAGAAAATCAGATATGTTGAAAGCTTTTGAAAGAATGAAAGAAATCGGCGGTGGCATAGTACTAGTAGAAGATAACAAAGTTGTTTACGAAATAGCTTTATCTTTAAAAGGTAGCATGTCTAACTTAGATATGGACAGTTTAATCAAAATTGAGAAAAAAATGATTGAATTGTTACAAGAAAGAGGGTATAAATACGACGATCCTGCATTTACCCTGCTATTTTTTTCTGCAACCCATTTACCATTTATTCGTATAACGCCAAGTGGATTATATGATGTGAAAAATAAACAAATTCTAGTTTCTCCAATCAAAAGAGAAACTTCACAAAAAATAATTTAAGTAAAATATTAGATACAAATAGTTAATAAACTAACATAAAACGCAAGCTACAACTTAGGCATGAATCCAATAATTTTCCGATTCATGCCTTTTTATTTGAATAAAAACTTCTCGAAAACAAATTTTTTTATAAATAATTATTTATACTCAAAATAATGAAAAAGTACAAAAAAGCGCATACTATTCTAGATAATTTTATATGGACGATTGATTTATAGTCTTAGTTTTTAGAGAAGGGATGAAATATGAAGTGGATAGTATAAATGGAAGAAACGAAAAAAATAAGAAAAATAATATCCATAATTTCACAATAAATCCTGATGGAAATATCAATGAAAACTTGGAAATCATCGAATCAATCTTTCCTACTTCTGACATTGTAAAAAAAATTTTAATGATTGATGGAAAGGCTGCACTTTTAATTTATTTATCTGGTTTAGTAAATGAGCAAAAAATTGATTCATTTATTAATAATATTATTTCGCCAAAAAAAGATTTAGAGATATTCTTGAATAACAATACGGAATGTACTATTCGAATTGCTAAAATCGAAAAAGCAGTATTAGATGGTAAGAGCATTTTATTTTTAGACGGGATCTCATCTGCTTTTATTTATGCTACAGAGAATCCACCTCATAGATCATTCATGCCACCAAATATCGATAATTCGTTGAAAGGTTCAAGAATTTCTTTTGTTGAAACATATCAAGATAATATTGCCTTGCTCCGTAGATTTATTCAAAATAGAGATTTTCGAACAAAACAAACTGAAATTGGAAATGATAATAGAAGCATCGTGTCGATTGCTTATTTAGATGGTGTAGTTGACGAGAATCTCTTATTATCTGTAGAGAATACAATTTCAGAAATAAAAGTAGATTCAGTGTTAAATGCCAATCAATTGGCTCAATTAATGGAGAGAAATCAATTCTCACCATTCCCACAAATCATAACGACGGAAAGACCAGATGAAGCGGCTACGTCTATTTTAAAAGGAAAAGTCGTTCTAATATTAGATCGTTCATCTGAAGTCATTATTTTACCATCTGAGTTTATATCATTCTTTACAAGTATTGATGATTATTCTTCTAGAACTTTAGTAGCTTCCTTTAATCGTCTACTTCGGGTTTGTGCATTCTTAATTACACTTTATTTACCTGGAATTTATATTGCAATGGTTTCGTTCAACTATGAAGTTATTCCATTAAAATTACTTTTTTCAATTGGTGAATCACGTGCTCATGTCCCTTTTGATCCACTATTTGAAGCAATTATTATGGAAATTACATTAGAAATGCTTAGGGAAGCTGGGATAAGATTACCAGCACCCATTAGTACGACAGTAGGAGTAGTTGGAGGAATTGTAATTGGCCAAGCTGCTGTTCAAGCGGGTATTGTAAGTAATATTATGGTTATCGTTGTAGCATTGACAGCTATTTCTTCCTTCATTATTCCAAAATATGAAATGGCATCAAGTTTACGCATATTAAGATTTCCAATTATGTTAATGGCATCTTTATTTGGCATTTTTGGTCTAGTAATAAGCACGATGATCCTAATCGTACACGGATTATCATTAAAGAGCTACAATATTTCGTATACTTCACCACTTTCACCAATTATATTTACTCAGCTAAAGGATACATTTATACGAATGCCATTAAACTATCTTTGGAAAAATCAAAATAAAAACATTAAAAAGGGTTAAGTGAAAATTGGATGTGATTAGAAAATGAATGTAAGCAAATTTAACATTTCATACTATCAATTTGTTCTAATAATATTTGGTGTACAGGTCGGTATTGGGATGTTATCTCTACCACGTAATTTAGCTGAAATAGCAGGAACTAGCAGTTGGATTTCAATCATTTTGGGAGGTTTAATCACTACATTACTTAGTATGTTATATATAAAGTTAAGTCAAAAAGTTCCACACGATAGTTTTTCGTCTTTAATTACGATTTATTTAGGAAATGTGCTTGGAAAAATTTGTCTCTTCTTACTAGCAATCTTCTTCTTATATGCTGCTTATTTAGTATTAATGTTATCTGTATTATTTGTTCAAACTTATTTACTTCAACATACTAGTGCTTTTATCATTTTGTTCTTATTTCTTATTCCTAGTTATCAATTAATAACAGGTGGTATTCATTTAATAGCGAAATATATTGAAACGATTTTTCCGCTAATTATTTTTTTTATAGTTATTCTATTTCTAACATTAAAAGAGCCAAACATTAAAAATCTATTTCCTATTATAAAAGAAGGTTGGCTTCCTATTATAAAAGCTGTACCTACAACGACAATGTCATTTTTAGGTATTGAAATAATATTTTTAATCTATCCATATTTAGAAAAAAAGGATAAAGCAATGAAAGGTGTAATTACCGCTAATGTGATGAGTACGTTTATGTATTTATTTGTAACAATTATTAGTTTTGTTAATGCTAACCCGTATGAAATATTGGATATTTTTTCACCTGTTATAGCGATGTTAAGTATTATTGAATTTCAGTTTTTAGAACGAATGGATGTAATCCTATTATCATTATTATTTATGGTTATTTCAAAAACATGGGTTACATATTTTTGGGCCGGGTTGGTAGGATTTAATGAGTTGTTTAAAATGAAAAAATTTCCACTTTTTGTGTTAATTATTTTTGGCATAATCACCATTAGTACTTATCTATTCATTCCAACCTTTAAATTAATTGGTCTTCAATTAAAAATAATTTCTAACACAGGACTAATTGTTATTTTAGGAATACCTTTAATTTTATGGGTAGCTAGAATAGTAAATAAAGATAAGTTTAGGGTGACAACAAAGTGAAAAAGATTGCTAAATGTTTGTTAATGGTTACGTTATTAATTGGATTAACTGGTTGTAATGATAAAATAAATATTGAAGATCTCACAATAGCTCTTATATGGGGGATCGATTTAGATCAGCAAGGTGATGTTGTTATTTATATGGCAAGTCCTGTATTTAGTAAAGATGTTAAAGAAAAAAATGAACATTTTAAAGTTAAAAGTTTATCATTTAGAGAAGCTAGAGATATTATTGATTCAAAAGCACTAGGAATCACAGCTGGTGGAAAAGTACAGACGGTTTTAATTGGTAGAAAAGTAATTGAACAAAAAAACTGGTATTCGTTATTAGATTTATTTTATCGAGATCCAAAGATGCGTCTTAATGCTGATTTAGTAGTTGTTAATGGTTCTGTTTCAGATGTTTTTGATTTTAGCCCAAAAAATAAGCCAAGTTTATCATTATTTATTCCACAGTTACTAAAAACTGCAAATTTTAGAAACGTCTCTGTGCGTACTCCATTAAGGTATTTTTACAAAATAAATTTTGAAAAAGGTATTACTCCTTATACACCAGAATTAACTTTAAAAGATAACGCTTTGGAAGTAAGTGGTACGATATTATTAAACAAACAAAACCAATATCGAAGGACTCTATCATTAAAGGAAACAATGCTATTAATAATTTTACAGGATAGAAAAGCAGGCCAATTAACTATGTGGTTAAATGGGAATAAACATAAAAAAAATGAAAATACAATCTTGAATAGTAAAATCAGTTTTTATATTAAAAATATAAAAAGGAACGTAAAAAAGAAATTTGATGATGGTAAATACCAATTTAATATTAATCTCAAACTACCGATTGCTATTACTGAATCTCCAATTAAATTAAATGACAAGTCAGAAGGAAAGTTAGTAAAAGAAATAGAAAATGAATTGCAAAAAGAACTAAATCTTTTCGTTAAATCTCTGCAAAATGACAAGGTTGATCCAATTGGCCTCGGTCTTTTTGCTAGATCCTTTAAATACTCAGAATGGAAAAAAGTAGAGGATGATTGGGTTGGTGCATTTCAACAATCAAAAATTAAGGTTAAAGTTAAAATTATCTTAGTTGATAGAGGTATATCAATGTAAGGAATATAAGATTGAAACACGAAAGTATTATTTGATGAGGAAGAACTAAAACAGGATATTTTACCTATAAACAATAAAGTCTCTATTGTAGAAATGCTATTTAGGGAAGAACCTAAGATAACGTGAAGTCTCTAAAAAGGAGATGAATTCTGTTTTCTACAGGTTCTCTTTTTTATTTTATACTACTTCCATCTATTTGCATTTGTTTAGCTAATATAAATTTTATTTTAAAAACCTCTTTACTTTTTAATGAACTTCTTGATACAATAGCTTTCCGTCTGAAAATTCGGCTATTTATTGGCATAAAGGGGGTAGAAAAATGTCTACACAACAATTTAATGAAGAACTTCAGTATTTAAACAAAATTTTATCTGAAATGGAACGGCAACTAACGAAACTTGAAGGGATTCCCGTATACACTGGTAGTGATGTAACCGAACAAGTTCTTGAAGGAATTCGAGAAACGAATCGAAGAAATCTTCGCTTAGCTAAAAATGAACCTTATTTTGGTCGAATGGATTTTCAAGAGGAACAGAAAGAGTTAGTACCTGTTTACATAGGAAAAGTAGGAATATCAGAACAAGCTACGGAAAATCCATTAATAATTGATTGGCGTGCTCCTGTTGCTAGTATGTTTTATTCGTTTACAGGGGGAGATGAACCTGCTTATTACGAATCTCCTGAAGGTATGATTGAAGGTACGATCTATTTAAAACGAAATATAGTAATCCGCAAAAAAAATCTCCAACGCGTTGTAGATACATATGTAAAAGGCGATCAAGATGTATCAACTACTGATGATTTTCTTCTATATCGATTAAGTGAAAACAAAGATAATCGCTTAAAGGATATTGTATCTACCATTCAATCTGAACAAAATGATATTATTCGTTCATCCAAAAATACACCTTTAGTCATTCAAGGGGTGGCAGGAAGCGGAAAAACAACTGTTGCTCTTCATCGACTTGCATTTCTGATTTACCAATACCGTGAAACATTAAGGGCAGATAAAATGATTATTTTTGCACCTAATAATATGTTTCTAGATTATATTTCAAACGTACTTCCTGAGTTAGGAGTAGGCGGCATTCAACAAACAACCTTTTCTGATTGGGCATTAAACACTCTCGACTATGAAGTAAAATTAAAGGATTCATCAGATAACTTAAACAAATGGTTCGCAACTGGCACCAATCGAATCGAAATTAATCATAATAGTCCAGGGAAATGGAAAGGCTCGACTCAATTTTTAACCTATATTGATCAATGTTTGGATACTTATGAAGCCTCAGCTGTTCCTGAAAAGGATTTCAAACCATGGAAAAAAAGAATGATTGATAAAGAAACACTTAAACATTGGTTTGATGTTGAATATAAACATTATCCACTTGCCAAACGAAGAGAACGCATTGTAGCACGGCTAAAGAAATGGATAGATAATGAGCTAAAAGTGATCGAAGAAACGAACAGAAGAAAAGAGAAAAAGAAAAAAGCAACCCAGTATTTAAATTCTTATATGAAACAATGGCCAAAACATACTGCACTTTCCTTTTATAAAACTTTATTCACAACAACATATGGTTCTTCTATTGTATACGAAATACCAGCAGATATTATTAAATCTACATCTTTAAATTGTAAAAAGAAAGAGATGGACCAGGAAGATTTGGCTCCGCTAGTCTATATTCATAATCGACTTTATGGAATTGAGTCTAAGCAAAAATTCCATCATGTAATAGTCGACGAAGCACAGGATTTTTCACCTTTTCAAATTGCATTATTAAAACAATTGACAATCGGAAATTCATTCACCATTCTCGGAGATTTATCACAAGCCATTCACGAGTATCAAGGGATTCATAATTGGAATGAATTTATAGATGTTTTCAATGATAAAGAAGTAACTTATTACGAGTTAAATAGAAGCTATCGTTCCACAATGGAAATCATTCATTTTGCAAATGAGATTATAAAAAAGGCAAATATTCCTGTTAGCTTAGCAAATCCAGTATTTCGAAGTGGAGAAAAAGTTAAAATACAAGAAGTTGATCAAACTAATCGAATTCAAGTAATTATTAATACGATTCAACAACTAAAAGAGGATAAAATGGATACAATTGCAATTATTGGCCGCTCAGAAGATGATTGTGCCATTTTACATAGTGAATTATGCAAAGCGGGAGAAGAAGTTTCCTTTATTCATTCAAAACAGAGAAAATACGAAGGTGGCATTTCAGTAGTACCTGTGTATCTTTCTAAAGGACTAGAATTTGATGCAGTCATACTTGTCGATGTAGATGATGTGCACTATGAAGAAACGAAACAAGAAGCTAAGTTGCTTTATGTTGGATGTACACGAGCACTTCACAATTTGACTGTATTATATTCTGGAAACAAATCTCCATTAATTGAAAAATCACCGCTTCAGACTGTTTAACTACAATAATTATTAAGCTAAAAGATTAAACTCAATTTTAAAGGAGCATCGATTATACAGATCGATGCTTTTTTATATTGGCACGAATGAACGTCCTAAATCTTATGTCATGTTTTTACATTTCAAAAAATCATTCTGAAAATATCAATAAATATCCAAAATATGGTAAATCTTACTCTTTTCAACAAGATTAATGGTCTATTAATATTAAAGTATTAAATTAAAAGTAGGTGATCATCATCGAAGCAAAAGAAGAAGTCGTATTGTGTTTAAAGGATTTGAAGAAGGACTATGGGGCTAAATCTGTTTTAAAAGGAATTGATTTAACAGTCCATCGTGGACAAATTATTGGTTACATTGGGCCGAATGGAGCAGGTAAAAGTACAACTATTAAAATTTTATTAGGATTAGAAAGTAATTACTCTGGGAATGTTGAGATTTTTGGGGAAGAAATCTCAGAACAGAATGTTGAATACAAGAAGAGAATTGGCTATGTTCCTGAAATTGCTGAATTATACGATAATCTTACAGCTAGAGAGTATTTAACATTCGTTGGCGAATTATACGGGATGGATTTTGATGAAGCTGATGAGAAGGCTATGAAGTTAATGAAAGTATTTGGTTTAGAGGAAGTTTACTTATCGCGAATTGCTTCTTTTTCAAAGGGGATGAGGCAAAAAGTCCTTATCATTTCCAGTTTAATACATAATCCTGACCTATTGTTTTTGGATGAACCACTTAGTGGACTTGATGCTAATAGTGTAATGGTATTTAAAGAAATTCTAGCCATTTTGGCTGCTAATGGGAAAACGATTTTTTATTCGTCTCATATTATGGATGTAGTAGAGAAAATAAGTAATCGAATTATTTTGATCAATGATGGCAAAATCGTAGCAGATGGTAGTTTTAAAGAGTTAAAGGAGCAAAATAAAGAAGGATCATTGGAACAGATTTTCAATCAGCTTACAGGGTTTAATGAACATCAATCTTTAGCTGAGGAATTCGTATCCATTGTTAAGGGGGAATAATATGAAGGATTTCCCTATGCTAAAAATCTTAGACTTTTTTCGACCGCTATTTGAATTGTTTGGTGTTGAATATCAAATCATGCGTAAAATTTTAGTCGTTAAATTAACAATGGATCGTCGTAGGACACCGACCATTTTTAATCAAAACAATAAGAAAACAAAGAAAGATGAAGAAAATGGAATAATAAAATCATTAGGAATGTATGTTTTACTAAGTTTGATGCTCATTCCATTAGTGATTTTTGGAAAAAGCTATGTATATGAAATGAGCGCTTTCTTTGGCATTGTTATGTTTCTCATCATGACATCGATGATCTCGGATTTTTCAACTGTCTTATTAGATGTGAAAGACAAGGGAATCCTTCTTACAAAACCGGTTGGAAAAAAGACGATTACAGCTGCTAAAATGGTACATATATCAATCTATCTTTTATTAATAACTACATCTATTACAGCATTACCAGTAATAGTCGGGACATTTAGACACGGTATTTTATTTTTATTTTTAGCGATTGTAGAACTTCTTCTTGTCAATTTATTTATAGTAGTTTTAACAGCGATTATCTATTATTATATTTTAAGATTTTTTGATGGTGAAAAATTAAAAGATATTATCAATTACGTTCAAATCGGTCTATCAATCTCGATTACAGTAGGTTATCAACTTGTTGCTAGAGCGTTTAGCTTTGTGAATTTTGATCTGTCATTTTCACCAACTTGGTATCATTTTCTAATTCCACCTATTTGGTTTGGGGCACCATTTGAGTTAATTTTAAATCGTAACACCAATACATTTCTTATTGGATTTACTATTTTAGCAGTAATTATACCTATTATTGCAATCATGCTATATAGTTTAATGATCCCATCCTTTGAGAAAAATCTTCAAAAATTATCTAATAATAGTGGTTTAAATAGAAAAAAAGTCAGTAAGTGGAAGAATTGGCTATCTAGCGTATTTTGCCGTAATAATGAAGAAAAAGTATTTTTTAAATTCGCTGATAACATGATGCGAAATGAGCGGGAATTCCGTCTAAAGGTTTATCCATCATTAGGATTATCATTCGTTCTTCCAATCGTTTTTCTATTTAATCAATTACAAATTCACTCCTATCAACATCTAATCGTAAGTAAGAGTTATTTAACAATTTATATGTCTTGCTTAATCATTCCGAATGCAATTTCAATGCTAAAATATTCCGGGAAATATAAAGGAGCTTGGATCTATAAAACAGCGCCAGTATCAAACCTTGCACCTTTATATAGTGCAACTTTAAAGGTATTTATCGCTAATCTATATTTTCCTGTCTATTTTATTTTAAGCATACTATTTATTGGAATCTTTGGTATGAAAATCATTCCCGATTTATTAGTTGTCTTTGTTAGCTCGATTTTATATACAGTTATTTGCTCAAATTATCTTAAAGGAACACTCCCATTTTCAGAGTCATTTGAGGATGCTCAACAAAATTCGGGTATCAAAATATTGTTTGCCTTATTATTAGGGGGAATATTGGCCTTAATTCACTGGGGGATCACTTTTATTCCATTTGGTGAAATGATTTACTTAGTCTTGCTAATGATTTTCACTTTCTTTTCATGGAAACGTGCTTATCACACGATTTGGAATTTTTGAAACGATATCAACCTAAAAAGTAGAGGGCTCTATGCTTTCTACTTTTTTATTCTATTTCTTGGGTAAGATAAATTTAGTGAACTGAGCAGTTAAATAGAATTTTTTACAAGGTTGGGATAATATGGGATTAAAGTTTAAATAAACAATTTGTGAAAGGACGTTGACTATGTCTAATTTATTCAAGCCATTCATATTCAAAGGATTAGAATTAAAAAATCGTGTCGTAATGCCACCAATGTGTCAATATTCAGTCCATTTAAAAGATGGGATTCCAACAGATTGGCATTTCGTTCATTATACTAGCCGTGCGATTGGGGGTACAGGTTTAATCATTATTGAAATGACGAATGTTGAAGATCGTGGCCGCATTTCAGATTATTGCCTAGGAATTTGGAGTGATGATCATATACCGGCATTTAAACGTATTATCGATGAATGTCATAAATATGGTGCAAAAGTTGCGATTCAAATTGCTCATGCAGGACGTAAAGCTGAAGATGCCCAAATTCCAGTGTCCTCTTCACCAAACCCTTTTAGCGAGAATTCAAAAACTCCACATGAGTTAACAACTTTAGAAGTTAAAGAAATGGTTGAAAAGTTCAAAAAAGGTGTAGAGCGTGCTGTTCTTGCAGGAGTAGATACAATTGAACTTCATGGTGCACATGGCTATCTCATTCACCAATTTGCATCTGCTTATACGAATCAAAGAACAGATGAATATGGGCAAGATAAATTTTTATTTGGAAAAGAAGTCATAAAAGCGGCTAAAAGTGTCATGCCAGATGACATGCCACTTATAATGCGAATTTCAGCGTTAGAATACGTTGATGGAGGCTATGGACTTGATTATTCTGTAGAAATGGCTAAAGCATTCCGAGATGCAGGTGTTGATATTTTCCACATTTCCTCTGGTGGTGAAGGTCCAATCGGTTCAGGAGGTAGACCTGGTTCTCATCCTGGCTATCAAGTCAAATTGGCCGAACAAATAAAGAAAGAAGTAGAAATCCCTGTAATTGCAGTAGGGAAATTGGATGATGCAAATCTTGCAGAATCTGTACTTGGCAACGAAGAAGCAGATTTAATCGCAGTTGGTCGTGGGATGTTAAGCAATCCTTATTGGGCAAACGAAGCATCGATCCTTCTTGATGGGAAACCTTTGACTCCAAAACCATATGAGAGAGCATATTAAGTTATTGCAAAAAAAAACGCCTAAATTAAAAAGTACCCTATAGAGTAGACACTTAAAAAAGTGCCCTCTATAGGGTACTTTTGTTTATAATGAGAAAAAACGGCATAGCGGAAATAGTAGATGAGCGATAAAATATTTACTGATAAAGAAATGAATCTACTTTCCAAAAACCAACACGTAAAGTCAGTTAGTACGAAAGGAATCACTTTCACAGATGAGTTCAAGCGTAATTTTATATCAGAAAATAAGAAAGGAAAATTACCGAGACAAATATTTGAAGAGTGTTGATTTGATATTGAAGTGATAGGAGGCTTAATATATGAAAACGGACTAACATTAAAACTAAAATGTTAGGTATACAAAATCTTGAGTTGAAAATTATGCTTTAGAATAATCATGGGTTAAGTAATTCAAGTAATGTTATCATATTAATGGAAGATTTAATGAAAAGAGGTACCAAACTAAATATAAAAGAATTATATTTAAATTAATAAATAGGATATAATTGTTACAAAGTAATTGTGTCAATTACAATATTACAAGCGGATAAAACAAAACTATAGTAATAAATCGAAAGTAGGGAAAAAATGGGGAGAGATCGAAAATTTAATACAGTAGATTTGTTCCTTTGCACTAAAAAATTAATTTTACAAACTGGGTACGAAGGTTTCACAATCGGAGAATTGGCAAAAATGTTAGACGTTTCACGTGCAGCAATCTATAAATACTATCAAAATAAAGATGAATTATTATTGGATTTTATGATTGAGGAAATGAATAATGTTTTGATAAGTTTTAAAACCATTCCAGAGGAACAAACTTTTTTAGAAAAGATTGATTTATTGCTGAAAAAAATTTTTATGTACAAGGATTTACATTTAATACTTGGCATGCAAGATATTATTCCAACGAAAGATGCTCCACATCTCGAGAATAAGAAAAAGAAGCTGTCTTTGATGCACAGAGAATTATATATGCCCCTTGTCCATATTATACAACAAGGGAAAAAAGAGGGTTTTATTGAAATGGAAATACCTAATGAGCTATTACTTGGGTTTATTTTTCAAAGTATTTCAATTCCAAATCACTCTGGATTAGATGATGAAAAGTTGATGGACTATATAAGGAATTTAATTTTAAGTGGTGTAATAAAAAATAAGTGACATATGTGTAACTTATATGTATACTATTCAATGTAGAAACATATAAGTTATTTTTTTATTCAAAGTGACATATGTGTAACTTATTTTAGAGGGAGTGTTTGATTTGTTTTTAGCATTAAAGGAATTAAAGCATGCAAAATTTCGTTATTTAATGATGAGCATTATTATTATTTTAATTGCTTGGCTAGTATTTATTTTATCTGGGCTTGGAAATGGTCTATCTACTCTAAGTGCAGCATCCATAAAGAACTTAGATGCCAACTATGTTGTTTATGAAAAAACTGCTGGTGCTACATTTAGTAAATCGATTATTTCTGGTGATTTATTGGAAGAGATTCAAAAAAATCATGATGTGAAAAATGCAGCTAGTTTTGGATCCTCTTTAGGATCGGTTTCAAAAGAAAAAACGGATGATAGCAGTAAAAAAACCGATGTTGCCATAATTGGGATAGAGGTAAGTTCTTTTATTGAGCCAAGTGTAGTAGAAGGTAAACAGCTTTCTACTGATGACAAATTTGGTGTTCTTGCAAATAAGAGTTTAAAAGATGCAGGGTACAAGCTTGGTGATGAATTACTAGTTTCAAATTCTAAAATGAAGTTTAAAATTATTGGATTTGTTGAAAATGAAACATTCAATCATTTACCTGTATTATTTGCTAATATTGATACTTGGAGAAGTTATCAATATGCTGCACCAGGATCTGACAATGATATTCATAATCCTGTTCAAGCCATAGTTTTAAAAGCACCACAATTGGATGCTAAAAAGCTGGATAAACAGGTAGATGGAATTGAAACAGTAACAAAAAAAGTAGCTGTAAAAGAAATGCCAGGGTATAAGGAAGAAAATGGAACAATCTTAATGATGCTTGCTTTTCTAATAGTCATTTCAGCATTTATCGTAGCAGTTTTCTTCTATGTTATTACGATTCAAAAAACAGCTCAATTTGGTGTAATGAAGGCGATTGGAGCATCTAATCAATTTATTTCAAAAGCGATTGTTGCACAAGTATTTATTTTATCATTTTTCGGGATTGTGATTGGCATTATATTAACTTATTTGACTGCACTCGCATTTCCAAAAAATATGCCTTTTACTTTAGATGCTAAACTTGTTGGTTTATATGCACTAGGGTTATTAGTCATTAGCCTATTAAGCTCTGTTGTTTCAGTCAGACAAATTACAAAAATTGATCCGCTAACAGCTTTAGGGAGGGTGGAATAAATGAGTGGTATTCAATTACATCACGTTTCTAAACAATATAAAGAGGGGCATTCGATTGTAACAGCAGTAAAAGAAGTTTCTTTTACTGTGAATCCCGGTGAGTTGGTTGCCATTGTTGGACCTTCTGGATCTGGTAAAAGTACATTATTATCAATGATTGGTGCATTATTAAAACCAACTTCAGGAAAAGTAAGCGTAAATGGTCAAGATGTAACAACGTTAAATGCTAAACAACTTGCAGACTTTCGTTTAAATGAAATTGGGTTTATTTTACAATCATCTAACTTAATTCCGTACTTATCTGTATATGACCAGCTAATATTAATAAAAAAAATGTCTGGAAAGTTAACTAAAAATGACCAGCAATATGCAGTTGAATTACTAACTGAGCTTGGTTTAGGTAATAAGTTGACAAAAATGCCAAATGAATTATCTGGTGGTGAGCGTCAACGTGTAGCAATTGCTAGGGCACTATTTAATCAACCAAGTATCATTCTAGCAGACGAACCTACAGCAAGCTTAGATTCAAACCGAGCTCATGAAGTTGTAAAATTAATTGCTAGTGAGGTAAAGAAGAGAGAAAAAGCAGCAATTATGGTGACGCACGATGAACGAATGCTAAGTTATTGTGATCAAGTATATTATATGGAAGATGGAGTTTTATCAATCCAAAGTTCGAATGAGTCAAGAATAAAATAGATGTGTTAAACTTTGCAATATCCATCTATAAAATGGGGGGCATATCATAAAAATATCTCAAAAAAAGCTTGATAGTAATTCTTGTATTGATATTACTTTCGGTTGGAGGTAATAAATACGTATGTCTAGTAACCCAATTGAAAGTAAATTTTATCATTTTTTAAAGGATAAATTTAAAATTTCAATAATAGATTAATAATTATTTAACTGATTTGGATAATAAACAGTCTAATGAAATTGTGAATCTATCTATGGAAAAGGAGATTAGAGAGAGCTTCTCTAAATCTCCTTTTTTCTTTTGATTACCGAAAATTTTATCAAACCGTAATATACAAGGTGCATTTTACTGCTCAGATGTTAAGTGACAAAAAAGTTTTTAAAAAGGATGAGTCATTCTATTCAACAATCAGGCCATTCTCTTGATTTAGAGAAGGGATTATTCGTAAGTATATCGAAGTTAAATTCAGAAAATATATTTAGTTTATGGTAACTAGAAATGTAGATGGGCTACAGGTTTAGTTTACATAAGGTTTTTTTTATAAATGAAGGGAATTTTAATAGGAGGAGATTGAATTGAAGTTATTACAAATCAGACTGTTGGTTAATGATTTTAAAAAAAGTTCCAATTTTTACAAAGATTTATTAGGACTTTCAATAAGTTGGTACGAGGAAGAAATGGAATATGCACTTTTCAATAATGGAGAAACGAAAATCGAGCTTTTATCCCGAAAAGCCATGGCAGAAGTGGTCGGAGAGGAAAAGATATTTTTAGAAGGGGGATCTCAAACAAAATTTTTACTTCAATTTGAAGTAGAAGATGTTGATATGACTTATAACCGGTTAAGAGAAAATGGGATTGAATTTATTACTAAACCACACGATCGTAAAGAATGGAGATCACGTATTGCACATTTTCATGACCCAGATAAGAACCTTATTGAAATATATAAAATGCTGTAATTGATTAGGAGATTAAAATAAGCCTCCCAAACTGTTTCATAAAAAATGAGATATATCTTGGTTATAAATCAAAACATAAAAATTCACCTGATATTGTTAACATGATAAAGATGTTAAAGAAATCATTAGCTACCAACTAATATGTCTCAAATGCAATATAGGGAAAAATACGGGAATAAACATACATGGCTAAAATTAAGGCACATAAAAAGTCATGCAATTTGTTTTGAAGAAGTAAAGAAGGGTAAGTCCTATTAAATAAAGATTTACCTTTTTTAATGACCTGAATCACTCATTTATGCAACGAATTGATGCAATAGTTGGATAAGGAAGTTAAAATTGTTATCAAAGATGAGAGGTAATGCATATTGAAATTTAATGAGATTGAGCAGAAAGTTAAGTCTAAAAAAGATTTGATTCAATTTTTAGAGATAATGAAACAAGATAATTTAGATAACCAGAAGGAATGGGAAAGCGCTAATATTGTTTCATTTTTGGATGCGATGCAAAGATGTACCTCTTATTCTGTTTTATTGTCAGAAGAACCTAAGTGGATCGAATTTGCAAAAGGAAGTAGATATGAATAATTCAACTACCATGGTAGTTAAATAAGAAACTCTAAAGGCTGTCTAAACAGACAGCCTCTTTTTTAGTTTGGAAAATCAACATTTTAATTTAATAGAGGCTTTTTAAAAAGAAAAAAGATCTTGGATTATTCCAAAATCTTATTTTGAATCTACTTCATCAAAAAATGGTTTGTTTGCAAAATAATACATTACAGCCATCATAAATTCTCCACCAATAAGGTTACCTATCGTAACAGGAATTAAATTACGTATCATACCTGAAAAGGTAATTGTGTCAGGATGGTCAATTACAAGAGCAATCGCAAAGGAGCACATATTGGCAATACTATGCTCATAACCGGACATAAAAAAACAAAACACAAATAACATCATCGCTGTAATTTTTGTTAAATTTTCAGTTTCACCAAATGACATTGGTATGAAAAAGGCAAGACAGACGAGCCAATTACATAAGATGCCCCTTGAGAATAAATGAAAAATAGAATTATCTATTTTATGCTCGACAACTGATAATAAAAATGTACTTGAGTCTTGTGTATCAAAAAGTCCAGTTGTATAAATGATCAAAGCAAATAGACATGCCCCTAAAACATTTCCTACATAACTATAAACCAAGAGCTCAACAACTTTTGGCCATTTCATTTTATCCCTCAATGCAGCATAGGTGTAATAAAATGTATTCCCAGTGAAGAGATCTCCACCACCGTACCAAATTAAAACAATTGCTGAACCAAATGTTAATGCAGCGATTGGGTAAGCAACAGGAGAATGTACTAGATAAAAACCATTCCCAGTTTTGAAAGCAACCATTACACCGAATCCAATAAACATACTTGCAAGCATACTTCTTAAAATGTAGCGGAGATGGCTTTGGTCAAATATTTTTTGTTTCTTTAAGGCTAACTTTTCGACTTCTGACAACGGCTTTACTTCCATCAAATCACCCCTTTTTAATTTGTCCAATAATGTGCAAGAAATAGCATTTTTGTCATTTTTTATGATAAAATTTAATTATTAACAATTTTCCGTATATTTTAATCAAAAAATTTAATGGTTAATGAATCGTAGATATAGATCAGTTATTGGAGGAGTTATTTTGAAAGAAATTATCGTACGCCCATATACATTTGAAGATGCAGAAGCTAAGTTACAGTTACATGTTGAAAATAAAGAACATTTTGAGAAATGGTCTCCTACGTTAAGAAAGGAAGATTTTTATACAATTGAAGGTCAAATGAATAGTATTAAAGAGTTTATGGAAAAAAGTGCAGAAGATAGTAGATATGATTTTGCGATTTTTAAAAAAGAAGAAAATGATCTAACTTTAATAGGAGAAGTACAGTTCATTTTTGTCACACGAGGACCAAAACAAAGTTGTATGGTTGGTTATCATATTGGGGAAAAATTTAATGGTCATGGATATATGACGGAAGCTTTGAAACTTGCTTTGAAAATTGCATTTGAAGATTTGAAGTTCCACCGAGTAACTTCAGAAGTAAATCCTGAAAATTTAGCGTCTTTACGCGTCCTTGAAAAGGTTGGATTTGTGAAAGAAGGATATTATCGTAAAAACTTAAAAATTAGAGATAAATGGTATGATCATGTCTGTTTGGCAATCTTAGAAGAAGAATTTGCCGAAAAGTTAAATTCAGTAAAATAAATAGTTTAAGATAAACAACTAAATGCTTAACTTTTTTATGAGAAATAATTTGAATATGTAAAGATAAAGTTACATTTAATTACTTGTATATAGTTTTGATGCATTTACGACATATTTTTTAATTTGTCACAAAATTTTAACAATTAAAATGAAGGAAAATTGACATATTTAGCTAATTAATAAGTAAGGGGGTTCATACACTCTTTTCTTTTTAAAAATCGATGCAACTATTCGATTTAAGTGTAAGATGCTCAAAGTAAAAAATATGGTGTAAAAAAGGAGTGGTAGGGATGAATTTCTACATTATATCGGAAGAGAAAGAAAACCAAAACATTCATTATTACTGTATCGCTGCAGGTAGCCATCGCTACGACTTTGCTGTTATCTTTTCAGAAAAATTTCTAGGCAAAGCAATGGTTGTATCAATTCAAAGTGGAAGAATGGTTCTACTTTGCAGAGAAGATATAGACCATCCAGAACACTGGGAACATAAACTAGGAATTGCATCTGAGGACATCAAAGAAATAGAAGAATTTTTTCATTCTATTTTGGATCAACGAATTTTTAGCGATCAATATTAAAAAGCGAGAGTCTCCATATTTTAGGAGACTCTTTTTAATTGTATTCCTAAGTACATGTTTGGATTCTTATTTTAGTAATGAGCTATTTTGCTATCTCATTATTATTATTGTACAAAAAATCAAAATAACACTTCGACAAAATATCACTTCACAAAACACTAAATATATTAATAATTCCCCGATTAAATGTAATAAGCAACATAATTGCTTTTATTCCCCCAATTTACTCTTAATTCTAGTGTATAAAAAATTTGAATTAAATTTATTTGCCCTGGAATCAAAAAATAAGGAAATTTTTTCTATTTATTTTAAATTAATATTAAAATATATGTTATTTTATTATAGACACCTTACGATTAATAAGAGATTGTTACAATTATAGCTTTTACTCTATTAATATTAAGAAAAACACATGTTTTGTTAATTATGTTATAGGTAATTTGACCTTGAAACTGCTCGGAAATTTAAATTATTAAATCCAAAATTCCTGTTTTTGCGTAATCTAAAAGGTATTTTCGAGTGTTTACTAGAAAATAATTCCAAGAGAAAGGAGGGGACTCACTGTTTTGATTTGGAACTGATGTAACTATATATAAAGTTTAATCCATTTAGTGATAAATTCTAATCTATCATTTAAATAAATGGAGAAATGGTTAGTTGTTACATATGTTTGTCTAGTTAATTTACTTTGAATCTATTAAAAAAGGGGCTCAACAATGAAGAAAAAAAATTATTTAGCGCTACCTGTATCTACCATTCTATTATTTTCAAGTATTTACTCTGGAACGGTTCAAGCAGCATCAGTAACAGGGGCTAATAGTTCAGTTACTAATCAGGTAGACTCTGGTAAAAACGTTAGAAAAAGCCAAATGAAAGAAGTACCAAAAGTAAGTGGTAAAGTACTCCCGAAAAAGGCAGAATCTAAAATTGAAACTAAATTAAGAGATAAATTAAAAAATAAACAGTTCGTAACAAAACATAATGAACAAACAGGTGAATTAATCGTTAAATACAAAAAGAAAGTAACTTCAGGTGAAATTAATACTCTTCAGAAAAAGTATTCTTTAAAGTCTTCAAAGAAATTAAAGAATTTAAATGCTGAAGTAGTAAAAATCCCAACTGGTGAAAGCTCTACTGAGTACATAACTAAGTTGAAAAAAGATCCAAATGTTGAATCGGTACAACCGAACTACAAATATTATGCTTCTGACTTCAATAATGCGAATGACTTTTATGATCAATTATGGGGACTTAATAATAAAGGTCAAACGATTAATGATAGTGTAGGAAAAGTAGATATTGATGTCGATGCACCTGAAAGCTGGACTAATTTTAGTTCAAAACTTTCAAAACCCGAAGCGCAAGTAGTAGTTGGTGTAATCGATACTGGCGTAGATATTAACCACCCAGATTTAGCAGGTAAAATTTGGACAAATACTAAGGAAATTCCTAATAATAAAATTGATGATGATCATAATGGTTATGTTGATGATGTAAATGGTTGGGATTTTTATAACGATGATAATACCGTTTATGATGCACTTGATGGAGATGAACATGGTACCCATGTATCCGGTACAATTGCTGCAGCTTTAGAAGGTCCAAGTTTAAAAGATAATAAAGGAGTAGTTGGTGTTGCTCCTAATGTAAAAATTTTACCATTAAAGTTCATCGGTCCTTTTGGAGGTACTTCTGCAGATGCGATTGAAGCAATTGAATACGCTAAAAGTATGGGCGTAAAAATTACAAATAACAGCTGGGGTGGTGGAGAATATGATCCATTACTTGAAGAAGCAATTGCAAATTCTAATAGCTTATTTGTAGCCGCTGCAGGTAATGACGGAATGGATAATGATGAAATGGAAGCTTATCCGGCAAGCTTTGAAAGTTCAAATATATTATCTGTAGCTGCTGTTGATAATAAAGGTAACTTAGCTCCTTTCTCGAATTATGGTGCAGAATCTGTTGATGTTGCTGCTCCTGGAGTTGACATTTTAAGTTCAATCCCTAAATATCCAATCGATGATATTACAAAATTATTAAAAATTGACAAAGCGGGAGCATCAGCTCAAATTGCTGGAGACAATTACAAAGCAATCTTTGATGGTATTGGATTTGAAAAGATATCTGAAAAACAAAGACAGGCTGCTTTTGATAAAGCATTAAGTTATTTAGATTTAACGGACACGAATAAAAAGATTTTACTAGTTCAAGATGATGAAAATGATCTTGCAGACATGCTCAAAGACATCCCTGAATTATCAAAAATCTTTAAAAACTATTTACCGACATATCAAAAATTGTTATCTAAGTATTCTTCAGTAAATACAGTTACAATCAGTTCTGAATCTTCTTTATCAATGAAAAGTACTGATTTATCACAATACGATGCAGTAATTTGGTTTTCTGGAAATGGTATTGGATTTAACTCTGAAGAAGGTGCTACTTTAACAAAATCAGATACTGAGTTATTAAAAAATTATCTTTCGAATGGTGGTAAGTTATTATTAACAGGGATTAACGCCTTAGAAGGCCAAGAAAAATCATCGTTTGTACAGGATAGTTTACATTTAAATGTTTTTTCTAACATGGGTCCAAGTTTAAATGTTGAAGGTTTATCTGAAGGGATCTATAAAGATACTAAGTTTGAGGTTAATCGATATGATTTCCCTTTCTACATGGCTGATTATGTACAATCGAATGATCCAAAGACAGTCATTAATTCTAAATATGTTTCTGATTATACACAAAGCTACGATTACTATAGTGGAACATCTATGGCAACTCCGCATACTACGGGTGCTGCTGCTATTTTATTAGGTTTACATCCGAATATGTCACCAGAGATGCTTAAACTATATACAAGTGCAAAAGGAGCAAAATTAGAAACACTAAAAGGATTTGTAAGCACAGGAAAAATAGTTAAATCATCAAATTTAAATAACTTTGATGACAATGATACACCTGGTATTCCATTAGATAAAAGTGTATTAAATGGAAGTCTTGATTCTACAAAAGATAAAAATGATGTTTATGCAATATCATTAAAAGAAGGCCAAGGCATCACATTCTCATTGAATGGACAAGCAGGAAGCGATTTTGATTTGTATGTATATGATGAGTCAACTACTAGTGTAAATAATAAGAATGGTATGGTTGCTTACTCAGAGAACATAAATTCATCAAAAGAGAAGATTAATTTTATTGCTCCTAGAACTGGAATCTATTTTGTAAATGTCTACGACTTCAAAGGATCAGGAAACTACAAACTTTATTCTGGTAATTTCGGTGGATCGTATGAAGATGATTCAGAATCAGTAACTTTAGATGGAGAATGGAATCCAGTATTCAATGAACAATTCTCTGAAGGAATGGCAGGAGTCCTAAATTCTATAGGTGAAGTTAATTTCTCATTTGTTGGGTCAAGCATTGAATGGCAAGGTTTTAAAAATCCTTCTCAAGGAATTGCCGATGTTTATATTGACGGTAAAAAGATTGCATCACCATCGCTTTATAATGATACGTTAAAATCGAAACAAAGTTTATTAAAATATGATTTTACAACTTATGGAAACCACTCAATAAGAATTGTATGGACAGGAAAAAATGATCCAGCGGCAAGAAAATCTGCTACAGGGATCAATTTAGATCGATTCATTGTAAAAGATAATCCGATTGCATTAAAAACATCTTTTGATACGGTAAAAAAATATCCAGTTATTTCATGGACTGCTCCAAAATGGGCTGAATCGTATACTATTTATCGCAAAGATTCATCACAAACTGATTATGTACAATTAAATAAAACACCGATCACTACAACGTCTTATACAGATACAACTGCAATGACGGCTGGAAAAACGTATAATTATGTTGTCGTAATTAATACAAAGGATAAAACTGAGACACCATATTCAAAATCTATTAATTACGTAAATGATGATGATACAAAAGCAAGAATTTATATAACAGGTACTGCAAAAGGAAGTCTTAATCCTGACGCAAAAGACTTTAAAGATGTTTGGGCTAAAAATTTATTAGCAGGCAAAACATATGAAATCGCATTAACTGGCCCTTCCAATGCAAACTTTGATCTTTCATTATACAACATTGGTACATCAACTATTTATGGTGCGAAAGAATTGAAAAAATCTGCTAGTACTACATCTACTGAAAAAATTGTATTTAAACCAACAAAAACTGGAATGTACTACATGGTACCATCTGCTGTAAAAGGCTCTGGCCAATATAGTCTAAATATTTCAGTGCAAACGACAAAAACAGTAGAGAACACTGATGCTAATGTTAAATACTCTGGAACTTGGAGTAAGTTAAAATATACGAGTGCATCTGGTGGCACGATTAATCAAACAAAAGGGTCTACTGGATCACTTCAATATAATTTTAGTGGTACAGGAATAACTGTTTATGCTTTAAAAGATAAGAATATGGGTAGAGCTGATGTTTATATCGATGGTAAAAAAATCAAGCAAATTGATCTTTACTCTTCTAGTCGTAAATATAAAGTAAATGTTTTCGATATTCAAAATCTAGCAAACAAAGCACACACTATTAAAATTGTTGCTACAGGTACAAAATCTAGTGCTGCAACAAATAAGTTAATAAATGTTGATTCGTTTAAATTAACTCAGTTTACATTAGTTAAATAATTTGAATAATTATTTACAAAACAAAAATCCTGATTGCTCTAATGAGTATATCGGGATTTTTTTTGAAGTTAGATTAGTCTCATTACCTTTACTAAAGGGAAATCACGTTAAACACTAATTATCAACCCTATGTCTACAACAGCTTAAAAAACACGGTTGCCAACCTTTGAATCAGCTACACTTAGTTAGACAACCTTTTATCTCCATTTTATGTGCAATAAATAGGAGTTGCTTTAAATATGGTGAGGCGAATCGATTATTCGAAGTAGTGATGTTGTGGCTTTCTTCGCAAATTGTTCGGCTGGCTCTTGACCTGTTTTTTCCCATTCAACAAAAGAACTGTACAATGCCCAAGCAAACATTGCAGCTTCTAAGCGATTTTCAGTTTGTAGGATATGGGTTACAATCAACGTTAATTGCTCTTTTACTTTTTCCTCAATCATTTGAGTAAATGTATTATATCCTCGCCTACAATGCGTATGCATATTTTCGTGTATTTGCACAATTGATTTAAACATTTGCACGACTGTTTCCTCATTGAGTTCCTGATTACAGTTAAATTGTCCCTTCATGATATCCTTAATTCTTTCTGTTAACACCACATCAAGTAATACATACTTATCAACGAAGTGAGTATAAAATGTAGCTCGATTAATTGTCGCTACTGCTGTTATATCTTTGACAGATATTTGATCGAAATTTTTTGTAGATATTAGCTGATTGAAAGCGTCGATAATCAGTTGTCGTGTCCGAACGGCACGGGGGTCCATCGATTGCGTATTCATATTTTTTAACCTCTCCTTTGTCAACAACTTTTAAGAAGTGTTGTGTAAACTACAAATTTAAAGAACTGTTTATGGTAGTATGGCTCTTAGCATTTTATAATACATTTATACAACACGTGTTGTCAACGCTAACCGTTAGTAACGGAGTGAGTTTTTAATGGTATTTATACAGACCATACAACTTTCTCAGTTACAGCGAAATTCCGGATGCAGTTCACAATATGTGTTGTAGATAAGATGTTTATAGGAGGAGATTTTAATGAGTAAACATAAAAATAGTTCCGTCGAACACACTTTTTTAAATAACCACTTGGTTTCTGGTCCTTATGAACGACTTTTTTGCAACCTGGACAAGAATTCGCCTATGTGAATAACTATCTTAAGCACATGGACGGTATTTTGGAGTATGAGTTTCGCTTGGAAGAATACTTCAATTTGAAAGTAATCGGCTTGCAATCAGTATTGGGCAATGTGTCTGCTGTGGTGATTGATGACAAGTCGTTGAGCGAATTACCCGATTTCATTCAATACACTAACAGTATGTTTGTGGTGGATTCCATTGAAGCAGTGTATGAAAAAGCGAAACAGTTAGGCATACCAATCTTGCAACCACGTACTGAAAACATCATGGGCGCTCAAGGTCGATTACTATTGGCACCGGGCTATATTATTGAACTGGCTGAAGCCACCAATGAATCTTTATTTTATCCTGATGCTCGTAGCTTAGGTTATGTCGAGAATTAAGAGGAGATAGATGTAATAACATTTGGTGCTACTTATGAAGGAAAATGCTAAGCAGAGGATTGGACCAACAAAAGTAAATCAAAAAGATAATATGTTAGCTAGTTTAAGTATTAATCCTTTTCCTTGAAAAAAATTAAAAATAATAGTTGTCATAGCATACCAATCCAATGGGTTTGGTGTGCTATTTTTTTTCGCAAATTTTGTTTTGTCTCAGTCGTTTATATCCTCGCCTTTTAGCCACAATTTTCAAGAAATGTTGTGTAAGCGACAGATGGATAGAACTGTTTATGGTAGTATGGCGCTTAGCCTTTTATAATTCAATTATACAACATGTGTTGTATACAAAAAAACTGATAGTTTACGCTATATGATTCAGCCTTACGATTTAAGGGATAACGAACCTTTATCCCACCATTATTATTGCAGATGTCAAGCATGCGCATAATCTATTTGCATTTGCATATACCGCATAAAGATATGCAGAATGTGACATACGTGTTTAAAATCAATTAGCAGAAAAGGAAGTGTTACTTATGAAGGCAGTAGGTTATTGTAAATATGGTGGTCCTTCGGTTTTTGAAGAATTTCAAGTGATTGTACCTGAAATGAATTCAAATCAAGTTTTAGTCAAAGTATTGTATTCTAGCATACATCCTGTAGAAACCATTGTTCGTAGTGGTGCTTGGTCTGGAGGGATTCCCTTAAATAGAGTAGTTTTTCCCGGGACTGAAGTGCTAGGAATCGTTGAAAAAATCGGTAGTCAAGTTACTAACGTACACGTGGGGGAGACAGTCATTGCAAAGGTGCAAAATGCTGGGTATGCCGAATATGTTGTTGCAGATAACAATCGTATTTTTAAGAAGCCAGAGGATATGGATATAGAAATAGCAGCTGGTTTTTCTGGTGTTGGGATTACAGCTTATTGGGCATTAATTGGGTATGGCCGTATTAAAAAAGGAGAGACTGTAGTGATTCTGGGTGCTTCAGGAGGAGTAGGAAGTATAGCTGCACAAATAGCAAAGGATTGTGGATTGACAGTTATTGGAGTTGCAAGTACGAAAAATGAAGAGTATGTACTTTCCTTGGGAGCAGATCGATTTGTAGACTACAATGAAAAAAAAGAGATGGAAAAAATAAAAGGATCAGCAGATGTAGTCATTGATGCTTCGCTTCTTGGTAAAGGTGTTGAAAATGGTGTCAATTTATTAAAAGAAGGCGGACGCTATGTTACGTTAACCACTGATCCCCAAACAACTGTGTCCAATAAAAACGTTGAAATCATTGGAATGCGTGGAAGGTCTTCTTCAATGACTGAAAAAGAAGCAATTAATTACTTGTTTGATTTGAATAAACGAGTGGGATTAAAGTTAAAAACTGCGATGACTTTTCCATTAACGGCAGAAGGAGCTAAAAAAGCTCACGAAGCAATTATTGAAAAGAAAATACCAGGTAAAGTATTGCTAAAATCTAACTAGGTTGATGGACAAAAACTATAAAATTTTTGCATAAAAATAATGAGGAGGGTGTTAATAATGTTGTCTATTCGTACAACACAAGCTATTCCATTGCAACAAGGTGATGGTCGCCACTTACGCTATGTGATGCAGCCTAACAATTTAATGAATAATGATCCCTTTATCATTTTAGCTGATGACAAATTTGCTCATAATACATTTGCTGATCATCCACATAAAGGGATACAGACTGTGACATACGTTCTTGAGGGAAATTTACAACATTATGATAGTAAAACAGGCGGTGGTGGAAGATTATATGAGGGGGATTTTCAAATTATGACAGCAGGAAGCGGCATTATTCATAATGAGAATCCAGACCCAGGTGAAGACGTTCGGGTACTTCAACTGTGGGTAAATTTATCGAGTGAGGACAAAAAAGTACCTGGTCAATATGAAGATTTACCATATAGACAAGTACCAGTTCTTCCTATTGAAGGAGGCAAGATTGAAATATATGCAGGTGAAGTGAATGGTGTGGCATCTCCATTAAAACTGTTTACGCCATTCCTTTACACCGTAGTTTCACTTGAAGAGAGTGCAAGCTATGAGTTTCCTATTCCAGCTGGCTACAATAGTTATTTATATATGCTAGAAGGAAAAGCTAAGATAAGTGAACAACACATTAATACGTTTGATGTCGTGCACTTTGAACAGAATGAAACAGCAGACATTATACCTCTTTCTGCAACTGAAAGAACAAAATTTGTCATTTTCGCTGGGAAACCAATTAAACAGCCTGTTGTTGCAAGAGGGCCATTTGTTATGAATACAGTTGAAGAAATCAATGAAGCATTTGCTAGTTATAGAAATGGAACATTTATACAAGGAACATATTAAAAAAAGGTGGGAAATATGATGAAAGTACAATTTTATGCTGATTTTACATGTCCATTTAGCTATATAGGCAAACGTCTATTAGATCAAGTTATCGAACAAAGCGACGAAGAAATTGAATTTGAATTCAAATCTTTTCAGTTAACACCTGAGGCATCTACTGAGGTTGCTATTCCAACGGTAGAGATGTTAGCGAAAAAGTTCAATAAAACAAAGGCAGAGATGCTGTTGAGAACAGCACAAATAAAAAACGAAGCGAATCAATTTGGACTTGACTACAATTATGAAATTATGAAGGCATCTAATACGTTAAAGGCACACCGTTTAACAAAATGGGCTGCATCGTTTGGGAAAGCAAGAGATATAACTGAAGCATTCTTCTATGGATTATTTACAGAAGGGGCTAATCTAAATAACGAACAGGAATTATTACAAATTGTTGACTCTGTTGGCTTAAATAAGGAAGAAGCTAAAAAAATTCTTGATTCTGATGCTTTTACTAAGGAAGTCGATTCAGATAGACGGGATGCAAATACAAAAGGTATCCACAGTGTTCCAACATTTATCGTTGATGGTCAATATATCATTCAAGGTTTACAGCCAGTAAATGTGTTTTTACAAACTTTCAAAAAGGCTGCGATAAAATAATTATAGAGCATGGTAGTACTAAACTTTAAGGTATCAAATTTCTAAAAATGTCGTTTATTCATTAAATGGCCTCTACGGGACTTTAGTATCTGTATGATTTTTCTTGTTGTAGTCAGACGTGGCATTAGATTCGTTTTGCCGGACTAGATTGCTAGCTTGATGATCAAATCGTTCCATTAGCAGAGAATCAAATTTGCATCAGTATTAACATCTATCTTGAATTAATAATACTTTAATTCGAGATAGATAAAACAAATAACTAAAAAAGGATGAATTTAGAATGAGTATTATATGGTTAATAGGTCGTGTTCTTTTTGGGGTTTATTTTATAATGGTGGGTTTTAATCATTTTTCTAATTTCCAAGGGTTAAAACAAGCATCTCAATATAAAAAGATTCCTATGCCAGGTACTTCCGTTATCGTTTCGGGACTTATGCTAATAATTGGAGGAGCTACTATATTAACTGGCTTTTATGTTGGTCTAGGAGTATTATTACTTGTTTTATTCTTGGTGATATCAGCATTTACGGTTCACAATTTCTGGACATTAGAAGACCCAATGCAAAAAATGGGAGAACAAACCCAATTTATGAAAAACATCGCATTGGCATCCGTGGTGTTAATGCTACTCCAAATAAATGATTGGTCTTGGATGCTATAAACTTTTCATAAAGGTTAAGTCTTAAATAATATAAAACAAAGGTAGATGCCCCTTAAAGTAGATGTTGATAAAATCACAGTTGATCCACATTGATTTTAAGGGGTGATTTTTTATGGCAAAAAAAGGGCAAAAGTTCTTGGTTTATCTGTTGATCCTGAACTTGCCTTTCAAAACTTGTTAGAAATGGCTGAAGATAGATAAACAAATCATTGAACGTTGTTATTTACAAAATCCATATGTAGAAACAAGGGAATGGACTCCACATTTGAAAGGTCATTGAACGGTACTTTCCTTCATATTGTAAAAAACACTTGTTTTCAACGTGATTTCCCCCCATTACTTTTTTTAGTAATTTGTTTTTAAGCAAAATACGTATGATTAAGTGATCAAACTAAAGACGTCAAGTAATCATCCATCTATTATTGATTTATTCAAATACTTATTAGAAAGAACCTCAGAATGTAAACTCAAATCTTGTAGAAAAAATTTTTATTAATCTATATTGACATCTTTGTTTTTTCATAATATTATTATCTCGTATTCAAGATATTTTGATTTGAAATAATTGGAGGTGTGATTATTGGATAATGAATGCAAAACTCTTTGTTTTACTTTTTAAGCACTAATATGGGAAATATATATAGTAAAAAGCAATATTGTTTATTAGGTTCATAATAGAATTGGTCTTTTAAATACTGTGTAGTAACCAATCTAATAAAAATTTTTTTAAAATATTATCTCTAATTAAAGATAAAAACAATTAGGAGGATTTAAAGATGATAGATATTGGTTTATTAATTATTCGTTTAGTAATCGGTTTACTTTTTGTAGGTCATGGAGCTCAAAAACTATTTGGCTGGTTTGGTGGATATGGATTAAAAGGAACAGGTGGATGGTTTGATTCAATCGGCATGAAACCGGGTGTAATGATGGCACTTTTAGCAGGGTTAGCAGAACTGATCGCTGGAATTTTGCTTGCATTAGGTCTATTAACACCAGTTGCAGGATTAATCATTGCGGCAACAATGTTAATAGCAATTATTAAAGTTCATGGGCCAAATGGTTTATGGGCAACAGCTAATGGATACGAATACAACTTAACATTAATTTCAGTTGCTATTGGGTTAGCTTTAATTGGTCCTGGAAAATATGCATTAGATGCAATTTTATTTTAATTAATCACTTTAGAATTTATATAATGTTAAATAATGAATTTGAACATGAAAAAAAGAAATAATAGAAAATGAAAGACAAATAAAAGTAAGCTAATCGGTTTTGTTCGGTTAGCTTACTTTTATTTTAAACTATCATTAATTTATTTCATTAAGCAAAGCAATATACATAAACAAACATGAAGTTGTTGTTTTAAATGATATAAATTATGACTTCGAAACCATCTATTTACATATGTTTTAGTAATGATAAACTAGGAGGCAAAAAATTGGATTATCGAATTGAAAAAGATTCAATAGGTGAGATAAAAGTACCGGTCGATAAACTTTGGGGAGCTCAAACACAGCGAAGTTTTGAAAACTTTAAAATCGGTGCTGAAAAAATGCCTATTCAATTAATTTATGCTTTGGCACTAATTAAAAAGAGTGCAGCAATTACAAATCATAAACTAGGTATATTAGATATTGAAAAGGCAGATGCAATCGTTGAATCAGTAGATGAAATAGTAAATGGTAGGCATGACAAACACTTTCCACTTGTTGTATGGCAAACAGGAAGTGGTACACAAACAAATATGAATGTTAATGAAGTAATCGCTCACCTTGGTAATAAAATTTTAGAAGAAAAAGGAATCAATCAAAAAATTCATCCAAATGATGATGTGAATATGTCTCAAAGTTCAAATGATACATTTCCAACAGCAATGCATATTGCAAGTGTTCTAGCAGTAAATGAGCAATTGCTTCCTGCAATAAAAAATATAAAAATGACATTAAACGAAAAGATGAATAAATTTAAACAGATTATAAAAATTGGCCGAACCCATTTGCAAGATGCAACACCTATAACTCTAGGTCAAGAGATCAGTGGTTGGCATCGAATGCTTGAAAAAAGTGAAAATATGATAATAGATAGTATGAAATATGTTGCCGAGTTAGCAATTGGTGGGACTGCTGTTGGTACAGGAATTAATGCACATCCGAGTTTCGGAACGATGATGGCTGAAGAAATTAGTTCGTTAACTGGACTTCATTTTGTTTCAGCTGAAAATAAATTCCAAGCATTAACAAGTCATGATGAAATTGTTTTTACACATGGCGCTTTAAAAGCATTGGCAACAGATTTAATGAAAATCGCAAATGATGTCCGCTGGATGGCTAGTGGGCCTAGAAGTGGGATAGGTGAAATAACAATTCCATCAAACGAACCAGGAAGTTCCATTATGCCAGGGAAAGTAAATCCAACTCAATCAGAAGCATTAACAATGGTTGTAACACAAGTAATTGGAAATGATATGACAATCGGCTTTGCTGCTAGTCAAGGTAACTTTGAATTAAATGTGTTCAAACCAGTCATTATTTATAATTTTCTGCAGTCAGTTAGACTACTTTCAGACGCAGTCAGTTCATTTGACGATCATTGTGCAAAAGGCATAGAAGCAAATATAGAAATCATTGAACAAAATCTAAATCGATCGCTTATGCTTGTAACAGCATTAAATCCTCATATTGGATACGAAAAAGCAGCAACAATTGCGAAATTAGCCTATAACGAAAATTTGACACTTAAAGAGGCCGCATTAAAAACTGGTTATTTGTCGGAGGAAGAATTCGATCGGATTGTAAGACCTGAAAATATGATTTAGTAAAATAATTTTTAATAATATGCCTATTTATCTAAGTTACAGTCCTAATAAATTGGGACTGTATTTTTTATGAAGAAAAAACTTAAATAGCTGAGGACTCGTACTTAATAATGTGGTATATTATTCAACTTTTAAAAAGTATAAACATCCCTCTTTCTCGCTTATTCGTAACTAATAAATAAAATCAATCAACAAATTAACTTAATAATGCGAGCCCACTTTTTTAACAATTTCAACTACACCTTTTTTTAAAAGTACATTTAGATTATTTATGAGTATTTAAGAATATTTTTTTCTATTTTAAAGTGATTAGTTCTAACAATATAGTACTTATGACATAGTTTTTTTCATTTAAGTGTTTATTATCTAAATACTTAATCATAACCATTTAAAATTCTGTATTGTTCACATATCCAACCATTTATTACATTTATATATGGCTTCAGATATTTTAAAAAGGAGGAAAAGTAGCAGATAGTAAATTGTTTAGATAGGAAGGTGGAGTACGAAGAAGCTAAGTCGTTTTTAAACAGAATTAACAATTGGTCTTTAAAAAAATACTTAATTAAACATTTAACATCTAATTAATTACTTAATCAAAAATAAAAAAATGCTATTTTTATTAGAGAGGATAACGAAATGAAAAAAAGAACTAATTGGTTAAAGAAAAGAACCGCAGTTGGCTTTGTTGCTTCAACCCTTGTAATCTCTAATGCTAATGTTTTATTCGATTTTCCAAATAGTAAGGCACAAGAAATTAATCCTGATGATCAGATGACAAGCGTGATAGTCGAGATGGAAGGCGTACCTGCCATTGAAAGCTTGCCGAAAACGGAACTGATCGGAGCTACTTCAAGTAACACAGAAAGAAAATTGAACCAGCAAATTGAAAGCTTAAGACAATCACATGGTAAAGTCTTACAAAAAGTAAAGGATAAGCGAATTCCATACACCAAATCAAATGAATTTACGTTTTCTTTTAACGGTATGTCATTAAAGGTTCCTAAAAATAAATTAGAAGAATTGCGCTCACTTCCTGGTGTAAAAGCAGTTTATCCGGATAAGGAAGTTCGAGCAAATTTAACAAAAAGCGTTCCTTTAATTGGCGCTACTGATGTTTGGAATAAAAAAGACAAAAATAATCAAGATGCTACTGGTAAAGGAGTCACAGTTGCAGTAATTGATACCGGTGTCGATTATACACACCCAGACCTTGGCGGGGCGCTTGGAGCTGGACATAAAATTGTTGGTGGTTATGATTTTGTCAATAAAGATGCTGATCCTATGGATGACCAAGGACATGGAACACATGTCGCTGGTATTATCGGAGCGAATGGAAATTTAATGGGAGTAGCACCCGATGTTTCGATTACTGCTTATAAAGTTTTGGACAATAATGGAGGAGGAAGTACCTCCGATGTTATTGCAGGAATAGAAGCATCTATATCCCCAGATAATCCATACCCTGCAGATGTTATTAATATGAGTCTTGGTGGTGCAGGTGATGAGAACGATCCCGTCTCGAAAGCTGCTCAAAATGCTGTTGATGCAGGTGTAGTTGTAGTTGCTGCTGCCGGTAATAATGGCCCTGATTACGGTACGATCGGAGCACCAGCAATTGCAAAAGGTGTACTTGCTGTTGGGGCAAGTTTAAGTGGCATAAAAGTTCCTGAATTGAAAATGATTTCCCCAGTTAAAGAGAATTTGAAAGTTAGTCGCCTTGATTTTTCAGCAAATCCACAAGAGGCACCGACAACTCGTGAGGTGGTAGATGTTGGAAAAGGTGGTTCTGAAAAATTTGAAGGTAAAGATGTAAAAGGAAAAATTGTACTTATTCAAATACCACACGATGTTAATCCATATTTACATGCCTATACAGAGTCAATCAGAGCAGAAGAAAAAGGTGCATACGCTACCGTATTTTTCCAGCCAGACCAGGATGATAGTGCTGGTCCTGGAGCTGGAATAGGAAATGTTACATCATCTCTAGAAAAATCCAATCCTTTTAGCAAATTCATTGGACAACATCAATTCAAAGCAAGTTCTTCAATGGATGGAAGGCTTGATTCATTGATTGCTATGGGGACTGATGACTCAACAGCTCAGGAAATAAAGTCAAACTTGGCCAATGGACCTGTTAAATTAATGTTGACAGGAAAAGACGGAACGGATCTTATGGCAAGCTTTAGTTCACGTGGTGACTTCAATGGAAAGCCTGATCTAGTAGCACCAGGTGTTGAAATAAAATCTACGTACATTAAGACTGAGTACAATGATTCTGGTTATACAAGATTAAGCGGGACAAGCATGGCAGCCCCTCATGTAGCAGGTGCAGCTGCACTATTGAAACAACTTAAACCGACTTGGAAGAGCACTGATATTTCTAGTAATTTAAAAGAAACGGTGAATCGACTTTCATCATATGATGTCGATTCACAAGGTGCTGGAAGATTGGATATCAAAGCTGCTGTAGAAACCAATGTGGTTGCATCTCCAAATGCCTTAAATTTCGGCATGGCAGATTTGAAAGATTCTAAAATTCAGAAAAGCGCAACATTAACTTTGAATAATTACGGCGATAAACCTGTTGAGATCGATTTCACTATTAAAGACGATATAAAATCAGAAGCTGCTATTACAGTAAACCCATCACATATTCAAATAAAACCCGGTAGACCGGTTAATGTTACAGTGAATATTAACATGAAACGACCTGAACAAGATACGAATATCACTGGTTGGGTAGAAGGTAAAATTAAAACTGGGAAAAATTCACAACATTTAAGGATACCATACCAGTTTATTGTAAGACATTTCCAGATTACTGCTACACCAGATCCAACACCCTCAACTGTAAATGAATCAACGGCTTATATTTACAGTCCAGTTCAATTGTCACAAGCACCAAAAGTGACATTAAGAACTCCAAATGGAAAAACTAAAAAAGTGACTGCTGTTTTAGACCAAGGCAGATGGTGGAAGGCTAAATTACCAATTGATGAATCAGGTATCTATCGAATTGATTCAAGTTCGAAAATTAAAAATTCCTTAAATGAAGAAATGACAATTATCGGTTCAGGTTATATGGAAAAATTAACCCCAAATAAAGAAAAAGAGACTAATTGGAAATCAGTTGGTCCATACTCAAATACTGGTTTGATAAATTTTGGTAAAAAGAATTCTAATCAAATGAGAGTTTTAGGGAAGCAGCATCTATCATTTTTCCGTTCTGAAGATAACGCTAAAACGTGGAATGAGTATCAAAATTTTCCTGCGGCAGATGGGGATGGTAGAGCAATAGTTGTTGATCCTACAAATGACAAAAATCTGTTTGTAGCTCTTAATTCTTATCAAAGTGATCCTACTTACATTGGTAAAATAGTAACTAGTAATGACGGTGGGAAATCATGGAAAAATTTACCTTCTCCAAACGTCTTTATAGTAGATTTAATGATAGATAAATCAGGGAAAAAACTAGTTATGATAACTGAACACGAAATCTATGTTAGCACGGATCGTGGAATCAATTGGACAAAGAAGCCGGGTTCGTGGACAAATCTTACTAAATCAAAACTTCATAACAATGACCTTTACTTTTACTCATACTTTGAAGGAATAAATGTTATTAAAGATGTATTCTCTGGTGTTGCTAAATCAAAACTATTGTATACTCCACAAAATGGTACATTTATAAATGAGATTGACGCAAATGATGATATTTTAATCGCAAGTACAACTAATACCGATAAGAATGGTATGTACATTTCATTAAATAAAGGTAAAGATTGGAAGGAATTAACACACAATGGTATACCATTTAAGAGTGTATCTCGACTTGAAATTCTAGAAAGGAATATATATGTTGGGACAGCATATGATGGGATTTGGAGAAGTGACGATAAGGGTAAATCATGGAAAGTAATGAAAAAACCACTCCCTGGGTATAGATCGTATGAAATTGATTTTGAATTAGGTCCAAAATCTACGGGTAAAGAAAAACGACAATTTTATGTAGCATCTGATCAAGCAGGAATCTATAAGACTCAAAATGATGGTGAGTCTTATAAACGAATTGGAATTCCTGGAGCAAATATTTACAGTTTAGCTATTGCTCGTAACTCTAAAGGATATCAATTACTTGCAGGTACGATCTCAAATACTTACATGACGCCTTTACCAACTCAAAAAAAGGTTGATTCGTCTGTTTTAGAATGGGGAACATCAGGAAGTGAAGGTATGGTGGGAGAAGCTGTACAACATATTGCTACTTCTCCAAAAGAACAGAATGTTGTTTACAAAATACGCTCAGGTACAGATGGACCGTATTTTTATAGTAGTAAAGACGGTGGTAAAAAATGGGATCTAAAATCTAAACCTAAAGTACCTCCACTTGATTTGATAGTTAGTCCAACCGATTCTAATCAAATCATCATTTCTTATTACATTCCATTAACGAATGAACGTGGAATCATCATAAGTATAGATGGTGGAGTAAATTGGAAAAAGTATAAACAAAACCACATCTTCTTTGCATTAGCTGCTGATCCTAAGGATCCTAATCGAATTTGGGCAGGTGGAAACGAAGGTTTATTCTTATCTAAGGATAAGGGAAAAACTTTCGAGAAAATTCAAAATATTTCTGTGAACAGTATTTCGATCGATTCTAAAAATCCAAAGCATATAGTGGTCGGTGGAAACCATTTATATTTAAGTAAAAATGGTGGCAAAACCTTTGAAAAAGCACAAGGTGTGGGAAGTGATGAGCTTCATATAAAAATAAATGATATTCTTATTTCTCCGAAAAATAGCAAAATCATCTATGCAGCCACGGGTGCATTTAGAGAATACGGTCTTCTAAAAAAAGGTCGAGGCGTATTAATGAGTGTTGACGGAGGGAAAACTTGGAAAAATATTTCCAATGGATTACAGAATAGGAACGCTACAGCACTAGAACTTTCCCCTGATGAACAATTTTTGTTTGTAGGTACACAGGGTGGCAGTGTTCACAGATTGAATTTGACTAAAAAATAATGTTAGTAGATATCCCTATTCCAATTTATGGAGTAGGGATATTCTTTTATATTTTGTTTTTTTAGTATTATTCATATTTGAACGTTAAATATAACAAAATATAGCAGATGAATTGTCTTTAAACATAAATACATCGAAACTATACCGAAAAATCGATAAAGACGTTTTAATATTTAACTTTCATGAGATTATATTAATATATGATTGGATTTATTGAATTAATTTTACGAAAAGATATTTGGATTGGTTACTGAGAATTAAGCTCCTAGATTCTGGAGTGGATCCAATTTTGGAGGCATAGTATTTTATGAACTATACGATTTATATTATTGAAGATGATATTTCAATTAGTCGTTTACTTAAAGAACACATTGATAAATATGGCCTATCAGCTATAATTGTTGAAAACTTTGAAAACATTATGGAAGAATTTCTTCTCATCAAACCACATCTAGTCTTACTTGATGTAAATTTACCAAGGTTTGATGGATTTTATTGGTGCAGGAGGATAAGGGAAAAATCTAAGGTCCCTATACTTTTTATTTCCGCTAGAGAAAGCGGTTTGGATCAAGTTAGGGCTCTTGAAAATGGTGCAGATGACTATATTACAAAACCATTCTCATATGAAGTAGTGATGGCCAAAATAAATAGCCATATAAGACGGGCCATTGGGGATTATGCTAATCCTTTAGGTGAGCGGATAATCGAAATGGAAGGATTAAAATTTTACGTTGAAAGACTAGAAGTCTCGTTTCAAGGTAAGACGATCCTCTTGACAAAAAAAGAAGCAATTTTGCTAGAAAGTCTGATTCAGACATACCCTAAGGTGGTTAACCGAGACTATCTCTTGGAACAAATGTGGGATCACTCCGATTTTGTTGAAGAAAACACTCTAAACGTAAATGTAACAAGGCTAAGAAAAAAACTACAAGACCTTAATATTGCGAATGGAATTCAAACAATAAGGGGTTTGGGCTACAAATTAAACAAGAGTTGGTAGGAGGTTAGAATAATGAATTTATTTTTAAAGGAGCACCAACCGTTTATTGTTGTTTATTATTTCTCCGTGATTTTAACTACTTTTTATTGTGTTCTTGCTGGGAATTTTCCACTTTTTGATACTATATATATCTTTATTTTCAATTCTTTCATTCTTACCGTTTTTTTAGGGTGGAAATTTATTAAAACTAAAAACCTCTATATTTTATTCAAAAGTAAATTCGATTCTATTGAGGAAACTTCTTTAGATCAAGGTGATTCCTTTTGGGGAAGACATCTAACTTCTTTGTTACGGCAGCAATACCAATTATTTGAAATAAACATGAATCAACTAAACAAAAAACATCAAGAACATTTAACCTTTATCAATCAATGGGTACATCAAATGAAGACACCACTTTCGGTCATCCGGCTTCAGCTTGAAGCACACGCTGGAGAAGCTTATGCACACGGTTTGAGTGATGAAGCATTAAAGCTTGAAAAAGGACTAAATATGGCCTTATATTATGCTAGAATTGATTCCTTTGAAAGTGACTTTGTGATCGAAAAGAAAAGCTTGAAATCGTTAGTATTGGAAAGTATCAGTCAAGAAAAAAAGCTATTTATCAAGAATAATATAATGCCTAAAGTAAAAGTAGATGAAGCAATTGAAGTATATACCGATGTAAAATGGCTTAAATTTGTAATTGAGCAATTGATTACAAACGCCATCAAATATTCTAAAGGGAAAGGAAAATATTTGACAGTTTCTGCTTTTAGAAAAGAAAAGTATGTTGTATTGGAAGTGATTGATGAAGGAATTGGGATAAATCCAAAGGATATTAGGAGAGTCTTTCAACCTTTCTTCACAGGTGAAAACGGCAGAATATTAGGAGAATCTACTGGAATGGGTCTATATCTTGTAAAAAAGATCTGTGAAAACTTAAATCATAAAATTTTAATTGAATCTGAAGTGAACCGAGGTACTAAGGTCAGTATTTTGTTTGATAATATTTTAACAAATCATATCTAATAATAAAAAGAACATGTTTTACTTTTATACATGTTCTTTTTATTTACGCTTAAACCTTACAATAATGTAAGAATAGAGTAATAAATATGACTCGCTTGTAAAGAAACGATAGATATATATTTTGATTAAAAGGAGGCTAGAAAATGGAAATGCTCAAAGTTAGTCATTTAAGTAAAAACTACGGAAAAGAAGTAATATCTCACGCTATAAAACATATAAGTTTTTCAATTGAACCTGGAGAATTTGTCGGAGTTATGGGGCCATCGGGTAGCGGAAAGACTACATTACTTAATTTGATTTCTACTGTTGATCAACCAACAACTGGTGAAATTCAAATTAAAGGTATTAATACAAAACAGTTGAATAGTGATGATTTAGCTCTCTTTAGACGTAGGGAGCTTGGTTTTGTCTTTCAAGATTTTAATTTACTCGATACTTTAACAATTGCAGAGAACGTGGTGTTACCACTTACCTTAGATAATATTTCCGTATTAGAGCAAGAGAGTAAGTTGTATAGTATCGCAAAAACTTTACGGATTGATCATCTTCTTGACAAAAGGACTTATGAAGTTTCAGGTGGTGAGGCACAAAGAACAGCAATAGCTAGAGCGATCATTCATAATCCTTCACTACTCTTGGCAGATGAACCGACTGGAAATTTAGATTCCAGATCAGCTAGAACTGTGATGGAATTGTTTGAGAAAGTTAATAAAGAACAAAAGCTGACAACAATTATGGTGACGCACGACCCTGTGGCAGCTAGTTATTGTGAGAGGATTATATTCATTAAAGATGGTTTGATTTATAATGAAATTCATAGTGGAGGGAGTAGACTGCAATTCTATCAACAAGTAATTGATGTCCTTTCACTTTTAGGTGGAGATCCTTATGGATTTTAAACAGTTTGCGACCAGAAAAGTCATACGCAATGGCAAGGTTTATTTCGCATATTTTTTAAGTATATTCATTTCCGCAACTTTATTTTTCTCTTTGACCATGTTTATACTTCATTCCGAAAAAGGAACATTCAAGTCCTATATCAAGGTATCTCTTTTTGGCGCGGAATTTATTACTTATTTGTTTTTGTTTTTCTATGTATTTTATTCTAGCGGTGTATTATTGAAAAAAAAGTATAAAGAATTTGGAATTCTATATACGCTAGGCATTTCAAGAAGACAACTTCTTAAGATGATTTATATTGAAAATATGATAATTAGTATGGCTGCAACAATTAGCGGCATCATTACTGGCTTAGTGTTCTCCAAACTATTTTTGGAAATCATCGAAAAACTTCTTAGGCTTCCTTCTTTACCGTTTTATTTTCCGATAAAAGCTATACTTATTTCACTTGTTTGTTTTTTGTTACTTGGCATTTTCGTCTCATTAATCACATCATTGTTTGTAAAGGAAAAAGAAATACTGCATTTACTAAAAGCAACAATATCAGCTAGTCCTGCTCCTAAATATTCAAAGTATATTGCATTCTTAGCCTTTATTTTATTAATTTCAGGATATATATTATCTTTTTTTGTAAATCAAATATATGCAGTATTTATCTCTGGTAACTTAATAGAGAATAGTTGGATTTATTGGCTTATTTCTAAAGGAGGTATTTTTGCAGGGTTTGTTCTAGAGAAATTAATATTAATCATTATCGGTATAGTCGTTATTGCCACTTATTTATTATTTTCCCAATTCATTATTTTTGGAATTGATTTATTGAAAAAAAATAAATACTTTTATTTAAGAAGCACCAATCTAATTTGGGTCTCTAATTTATTTCATCGCATACGTGATAATGCCAGAATGTATTTCATTATTACCATCACTTCTACAGCAGCTGTAATATTAAGTGGCGCTTCTTTCACTTTTTGGACAAATACCTTAAGAGATATAGAAAAGAGATATCCGATAGCGTTTACGTATGAAAGTTATCATAAAGAAGCCCCATTTACTGCAAAAGAAGTTCATTTTATAGAAGATCAATTAAAGAAAAATAGTCTATCTTATGAAAAATTAGTTGTCGAAAATAAATATCTTAAACAAAAGAATGCCCCTGAAATAGTTGTAATGAAATCTAGTGTATATAATCAATTTGCAAAAAATTTAAACTTAATACCATTAATCTTAAAGAAGAATGAAGCCATTAAGATCATTAATCCAAAAAATCCAACCGAAAATATTCTTAAATCGGTTGGAGGAGTGAAGGTTCATATTAAGGAAAGTATTGAACTATCAATACCAAAACAAGATTACTCATTTTATGTGATTAATGATGAGTTATTTAATCGCATTGAAAACAAATATTTAATACCTTCAAAATATGCTCAGTATTTTTTTAATGTGAAAGATTGGACAGATACTTATACGATTTATGATAAGTTTGAGAAAAATTTCGGAAATAATACTAATTCATTATTTTTGTCGAAATCCCATATTTATGAGACTGAAAAAAGAGCATATGGTACGATTATGTTTTTATCGTTTTTCTTAAGCATTATTTTCTTTGTAGCGACAGGAAGCTTTATCTATAACAAATATTATATGGATGAGGAAAGTGATAAACAGAAATATAAACAATTGCATAAGATAGGGGTATCTTTTAAGGAAATGAAAAAAATTATTTCAATTGAAATTGGCGTTATGTTCTTATTACCGTATATCGTTGCAACAATTCACTCTACAGTTGCTTTAGAAGCTATGAAAAGGATTTTTAAGCTAGATGTTGGCACTGCCACGATTACCGTTTTGAGCACTTTCTTGCTCTATCAGATTGTTTATTTCCTTATTATTTTTAAAAGTTATTTGAATGTAATAAAAAAACATCTTATCTAGAGCTAAAAATAGGATTTTATTTTTGCATCCAACTACAAAGGTTGGATGCTATTTTTTGTTTGCTTAAATAGATCGCTATTTTATTTCTTAACACATCCATTTTCATATGATCCTTAAATGAAATTAACAATGGAAACCTTACAATTCTGTAAGGAAACAGAAAGATTAATCGATACGTTAACCGGTTGCATCAGTGATATAAATAAGGTGTCTAAGACAACGAATTAAATTTACTCAAAGGAGTGCATATAAATGAAAAAACTTACTGTAGGAATATTATTTGGTGGAGTTTCTACTGAATACGAAGTATCACTTTCATCTGCTTCTTCTGTTATTCAACATATAAATAGAGATCAATATGATGTGGTAATGATCGGAATTACAAGACAAGGACGCTGGTTTCGATACAGTGGAGATGTTGAAGCCATCAAAGAGGATTGCTGGAGTGACCATTCAGGTTGTATTCCCGCGCAATTATCTCTTGATCGTTCCATGAAGGGATTAATTGAACTTGTTAATACAGAATACCGCTTTACCTCACTTGATGTCGTTTTTCCAGTAATGCACGGAATAAACGGTGAAGACGGTACCATTCAGGGACTTTTGCAACTTGCGAACATACCTTTCATCGGTTGCGATCTTATATCATCAGCAATGTGTATGGACAAACCTCTGTCTAAAATTTTGGCTAAAGAGGCAGGAATTCACGTTCCTCCATTTTTTATAGCAACAAAAGAAGTATTGGATGTAGATATTATTTTGGAGGCAGAAAGATTGGATTATCCCCTTTACATTAAACCAGCTCGATCTGGGTCTTCAATTGGAATTTCAAAAGCTTACAACCGAGATGAATTGGTAGCAGGTTTAAATGAAGCGTGGGAACATGATAACAAAATAATTATCGAGTCTCATGTTGAAGGTATTGAATTAGGATGTGCTGTTTTGGGAAATCGTGATCTTACTATAGGATTAATAGATGAAATTTCCTTATCAGGTGAATTTTTTGACAACACTGAAAAGTATACGCTTAGCAGTTCAACTATTCATATGCCTGCTCGAATTAGTCCCGAAAAGGAGAAAGAAGCAAAAGAAATCGCACTATGTATCTATCGCTTATTTGGGTGTAATGGGCTAGCAAGGATCGATTTATTCCTGACGCCTGATGGAACTCTCTTATTTAATGAAGTAAATACACTTCCAGGATTTACAGAGACAAGTCGTTATCCGAACATGATGCGTGGAGCAGGAATCGGATTTACAGAGCTACTCGATCGCTTAATACAAACTTCATTGGAGAGAGAAGGGATTTAATGGAGAAAACTATTAGTATTTGGAGTTCTGTTCCCAAATTTAAAGAAAAGGAAACTGACCACATTATTTTACAAAAGAATCAAATACATGAAGGAGAACTGATTTTGGTAAACAGGAATCACCCAGTTAAGATGCTCTCTCCGGACTTAATCCATTTGCCAACAGATATGCTTCAAGTCGTATCACCCGAAGAACCTTTTATTCAATTAGAGAAAGCATGCACGTTTCAGCTTACTAATTTAATTGATTATTGCGGAGGAAGGGAAGAAATCGCAATCGTTAGTGGTTACAGAACGAGGGAAGCACAGAATAAGCTCTATTGTAAATCCTTAATAGAAAACGGAAAAGAATTCACTACGAAGTACGTTGCTTTACCAGGTGCGAGTGAACACCAAACTGGATTAGCCGTGGATGTTGGCATTCATCAATTGGAGACTGATTATATCAGACCAGAATTCCCAGATAAAGGAGTAGGCAGAAAATTTCGAGAAGAAGCCACTGAATTCGGTTTTATCCGTAGGTACAAAGATGAAAAAAGTGACATAACAGGTATTGCAGATGAACCTTGGCATTATCGATTTGTAGGACATCCGCATTCAGTCATTATTGATCAGAAGAATTTATGTTTGGAAGAATATATCAACTATATAAAACAATTTCAATATGGGAAAAAACATCTATATCTAGAGCTAGGTGATCATTTATATGAAATTTATTTCACGTTTGCAGAGCGAAATTTTACCACTATTACAGTTCCGGCTAACGATTGTAACTGGACAATCTCTGGTAATAACGTAGATGGTTTTATCGTAACTACGCATTATTTGAAATGGGGGGACCGGAAATGATATGTGAGGACTATAGGGCATGGGTCGAAATTGATCTTTCTAGGCTCGAAAATAATGTTATTGCGTTAATGGATCTCCTTCCTAGAGGAACAGAGCTTATGGGAGTTATTAAAGCAAATGCTTACGGCCACGGGAGTGTGGATATTGCAAAACGGTTAGTACAGTCCGGGGTACATCATTTTGCCGTAGCAGAAATAGATGAAGCAATCAAACTGAGAAACTATGGGATACTAGAAGAAATTCTGATCCTTGGATACACGCCAACACACCGTTTGGAAGATCTTTTAGTTTACGACCTAACTCAAACAGTTGTTAATGCAGAAGATGGTGAGCGTCTTGGGAATTTTGGTAAACTTATAAAAGTTCACGTTAAAATCGATACCGGCTTAAACCGTTTAGGTGAACCTTATGTACGTACAGACAAAATATTATCGATATACAGGCAGAAGAATTTACAAATTAAAGGAACCTTTAGTCACCTAGCCGTAGCCGATAGTCTCCAGGATCGACATGTTAATTTCACGCGTGTACAGTATAATCGCCTTCAAAAAATAGCTGAACACATACGAGAAAATGGATATAACCCAGGAAAGATTCATATTCTTAATAGTTATGGCATAATCAATCATCCCTACATGCAATCGGATATGGTTAGACCGGGACTTGCAATATACGGTGTTCTCTCTAAAAAGGACACTTCTGTGGGCTCAAAAATAAATTTATTGCCCGTTTTATCACTCAAAGCTAGAGTTTCACGTGTCAACAAAATAAAAGCTGGGGATTCAGTAGGTTATGGACTTAGTTTTACCGCAGCCCGTGAAAGTGTCGTTGCGACGGTTACTATTGGATATGCAGATGGTATTCCTAGACAGTTATCTAAACTAGGAGGTGAGGTATTAATCTGCGGCCAACGAGCTTCAATAATAGGAAACATCTCCATGGATCAACTTTCCGTAGATGTAACTGAAATCAGCAACATTCGACAAGGTGACATAGTAACCTTGATTGGACAAGACGGTTCTGAAACGATAAGTTGTGAAGAGATAGCCTCATTGACTGGCACGATTACAAATGAGTTACTAAGCACCATTGGAGATCGTGTAAAAAGAAAAATTATTAAATAAAGAAGCGTTCAAATACCTGGATTCTAATATAAAAAAATTAAATAAACAAATATGATTTTTCAAATTTACCAAGTCATAAAGACAAAAATAAAAAAGAGAAGTTAATTTGTCATAAAAGAGGGGAAAAATGAATTCAATCCTGAAACTTATTGCAATATTATTTCTAGGAGGTGTTATGTTATTAATTATTGCAGAACCATTATTTTATATGTTGATGTGGACTGCAACATTATTATTTAAATAAATAAAAGACAACACGATACTTTTCTATCAATATTTTATATTTCTGTGACATTAATTGAGCAAAATAGATAGATTTTTAAGATCCAATTTACATGAGTTTCAACACTCCTTTATTTTTCCATTTCTATTAATGTTAACTTTTATTTGGATTCATTTACCAATTTATTATCTTAAATTGTAATTCTCGAGAGATAATTATCAAAATGTATTTCTTAATTGATAAAAGAATACGCCAAAAAATACCAAGAATTTTTTCTTGGTATTTTTTCTTCTCACCTAAAAGCTCAAAAAGTTAAATTTATATATAATTCAACATTACAACAATGTAAGAATCGAGTAAGTAAAATGAATCCCTAAAAAAGTAGTGACAAATTATTATTTAGTTATCGGAATACCAAAAGCAGTAGTTCTCATTGGTTACTAGATATAACAGCCATATCAGAAGAGAAAATGAATTAATAGATTAGGGAGGAAATTAAAAATATGAAGAAGTGGGGATTACTATTTTTATTAATACTAATGTGTGTGTATTTAACTTTCATAAATGTTGAACCGTTATTTGGAACAAAAGTAGTAAGTCAAATACCAAAACATATAAATGTAGATAACAAAGTAGAGGAAAAAAATACTTCTGAAAATATCCCTAAAATAACGATTGGAGAAGAACAAATTTATCAGGGAAATCTGCTGTTGGTCAACAGTAAAATTCCAGTTCAACAAGAAAGTATTAGGTCGGATATTATAAATCTATCTACGCATAATGAATTGACAGTAGGATTCAAATTGTTTGATAACGAAATTTATTTGTCAGAAGAAATAGCGCAGAGATTTTCAGAGATGATTGCTGCTGCAGAACAAGATGGAGTTACTAATTTCACCATAAATAGTGGTTATCGAGATTTTGAAAAGCAAAGTAAAATTTATCGAGAAATAGGTTCTGCATATGCCTTGCCCGCCGGGTATAGCGAGCATAATTTAGGCTTGTCTATTGATGTAGGATCAACACAAATGAAGATGGCTAATGCGCCTGAAGGAAAATGGATAGAAAATAACGCCTGGAAATATGGGTTCATTTTACGTTATCCAAGAGATAAAACGGATGTAACAGGAATTAAATTTGAACCTTGGCATATCCGCTATGTTGGTTTGCCACATAGTGCGATAATGAAGGAAAAGAATTTTGTTTTAGAAGAATATCTAGCGTACCTAAGGGCAAAAAAACAAATAAATATTAACAATAATGGGAAAAATTACACAATAAAATATTATCCTATTTCAAAAGGCAGAGAAATAAACATAAATGATCAAATTAATTATGAAATTTCGGGTAACAATACGGATGGAGTAATTGTAACCAATTTCGAATGAAAAGTGAAAAATAATAAAATACTTAAAATGAATTTTTACGATGGCATAAAAAGTAAGATAATTTCATTTAAAAAAAGCAGATCTAGTTGGTTCTGCTTTTTTCCATTTATTCTCCTTTATCTGCACATTGAGTATTACAGGATGTCAGACTTAAATTAGTGTAATTAGCTTAGCTCCTTTATAAAGCAATAACCTCAGTTTGTAATGGTTTAAACACTATTTAGTTAAGGCATTACTAATACTTCTTTTAAAAGGAGTATCAATTTTCCTTTTTTAAAGGCGTATTTTTTTTCTCCCTAAGATAATAAGAAAGAATGCTTTAATGAATTAAATTGGTTGCAATAAGAAGATCGTATTTATATTTCCGTCTGAGGTTCAAAACTGGTATGAGGATTTCAACATTTAAATGTGAAAATATCAAAGGGCTGAAAATTCAGCCCTTTGATATTTTAGTCGATTCAAAAATGTTTTTACTTTAATCATTTAAAACTACTATCGAGTTGTAACTGCTTCATAATATTTCTTAAATTTAATTGAATAAATTAACACATAGAAAATGAGTACCGCAGCAATTGAATTTAAAATGATTAATGAGAAGTTTAAGCTAAAAAATTGTGTCAGTATTCCAACTCCAATTGGAGGAATTATAAAACCAGAGTATGCACATAAATAGAACGCCGAAATGACACGAGGACGTTCCTCAGGTTTAGGTAATTGTCCAGCAAATCTTAATGCAGCTTGAAAAGACCAACCTGCACCAATCCCCTGCACAAGCATACCAAGCCAGAGTAATAATAAGTTCCCTGAGTGACCAGAAGCAACAATAATCCACGGGCCAATAGCTAGAAGTACTACTCCAATCCTCATGCGTTTAATTGGATTTTGAATCCATGGAAATAACTGTATTAATGAGCCTATTCCTAATAGTAAAAACATTAATAAACCAGGAATAGCCAGATTGTCTGTATGAATGACAATTTTGACGAAAGAAGGAATTAGTGATAATACAATTCCACCTAACATGAAAAAAGTAAACGCAGGTAGACCAATAATAGAAATAAAATGTGATCGAATATTTTTTGGTACACCTAGTGAAATTTTTGTATTTGCTTTTTTATTTGAAAGAGCTTCTTCATTCTTTGGTAATATTTCTAACAAAATCAATGAAATAAATAGCATTATTATCAATACCCAAAACGGCAACTGAAGAGGTTGAAACTGAATATATTGTACGATCAACCCAGAAATTGCTGGACCTAATCCAAAACCAATATTTACGATTATACCTGAAAATTTTAATGCATTACTTACTTTATCTTGAGTAGTTTGCTTTAATAAAAAAGCGCTTGCTGTACCAGTAAAAGCACCGTATGCTAATCCTTCTAATATCCTTGCTGTGTAAAGCATCCAAACGTTTTGACTAAAAATGAAAAGCAATGTTGACACTATAGAGATCCATATACTGAATCGAAGCACTCTTTTTAAACCCCAAGTACTACCTTTAGCTCCTACAATTAGTAAAGTAGGTAGCAATATAATCGCATAAACTGCAAATAATAGACTAATTTCTAAATTGCTAAGTTGATAATACTTCCCATATAAAGGGAATAATGAGGAGATAAATGTAGCCCCACAGGACATTAGTAACACAATCCAAAGCATTTTTTTCATAATATTTCTCCTTTTTAATTAACGAAATAAGTCATTTATCTATTGATTATTCTTCATTTGAAATTCTTTTTATAATCCATTTACGTACAAAAAATTTTGAAATATATGTGATCACCTCTTCAACTCTTGTTAGATAATTGACAACTGTCGTACCTTTCATTAAAATGAGGGAGACAGGTCTGTACCGTGTACATCCACATGATACAGACAGTTCTGTCTCTTGTCAATGAAGTTTTTTATTATAATAGAAAGAGGTTACTATAATGACAAAAGAAACTGCAAAGGAACGTATTTTACGAGTAGCTTCTGAATTATTTTATTCTGAAGGAATACGTGCTGTAGGTATAGATCGTATAATTGCCGAATCAGGAGTTGCAAAATCAAGTTTTTACCGAAATTTCGCGACGAAGGATGATCTAGTTATTGCTTTTTTAGAACTTCGACATAGTCGAAATCTAGCTAGAATAGATGAAATTAAAAGTCTGTACCCAAATGAACCAATTAAACAGTTGAATGAATTAATTAAAAGACTTTCAGAAGTTATCCTCAAACAAGATTTTCGTGGATGTGCATATACAAATACATTGCTTGAGTTTCCAGATGCTATACACCTGAATCATCAAGCGGCTTTGAAATGTCGTAAGCATCATGAAGGATTAATTGCACAAATTGCGCGAGACTCTGGAGTGAAAAATCCTGAATCTTTGGCTTCGCAAATAGAAATGTTGTATAGCGGGGCTTATGTAGAAACTCGTATTCATAAACCAGAAGTAGGTAGTGAAAACTTTTTAAACGCGGCAATGACTCTCATCCAAGCTCATCTATCAAATAGTTTAAAATAGAGTACTTTCTAACAATAGTAGGTAAGATATCTAAGTTTAAGAAAGAATTTACGTAAATAAAAAAATCCAAAATATTTGGAGGGTGACACGAAAAAGTAACCTATAATAATCCTTGTAAATTAATAATCGTAATATTATTAGAACACTCACTCCATTTGTATGATAAATAATTCTAAATTTGCTTAATTAAGAATAAAATTTCTACGAACAAAAATCATGGAAAGAGTGATAAAAATGAGATTAGCCAATAATCCTTCTAAAGATCAAATGTTATTTATCATACGTAATGGATTGCCTAAATCAACAAATCCAAAACGAATAACAATCGTCGGTGCAGGTTTGGCTGGGTTAGTGGCTGCTTCATTACTAATGGATTCAGGTCATCAAGTCATCCTACTAGAAGCTAATAATCGTGTAGGCGGGAGAGTATATACTGAACGTTGTGCATTTGTAAATGATCAATACTTGGATTATGGCGCAATGCGTATACCAGAGACTCATAAGCTTGTAATGGAATATATTAAAAAATTTAATTTGCCGATAAATAAATTTATCAATACTACTTCAAATGATTTATTTTATGTGAATGGCGTTAAGACAACAAAAGAAAAATATGACAAAAATCCGGAAATATTAAATTTTCCGGTTGTAGCATCTGAAAGTGGTCTTAATTCTGATCAATTATTAAATTTAGTTATTAATCCGATAATCGAATATATTAATCAAAACCCTGAAGTGAATTGGGGAAATATAGTGAAACAATTTGATCATTATTCGATGGATCAATTTTTGAAATATAATCCAATCGGTGTTTCATTGTCCCAAGGTGCTGTGGAATCAATAAAAACAAATGTTGGAACAAGAGGTTTTCCAGAATTGGCATTTACAGCAGTGTTTAGAGAATTTATGATATTTTTTACTAATCCTACATTTTATGAAATTACAGGTGGTAATGATCAGTTACCAAAGTCGTTTCTATCACAATTAAAGAATAATATTTATTATGGGCAAAAGATGACAAAATTGGTTCAAAATCATGAACAGATAGTTATTCATACATTAAATATAAAAAGTAATGAATCATTTCAAACTTCTTCTGATCTAGCTATTCTTACCGTCCCGTTCTCTGTGTTAAATTTTGTTGATGTTGTACCATATCATTCTTTTTCTTATAACAAATGGAGAGCGATTCGAACAATTCACTATATGGCTGCAACTAAGATTGGTTTGCAATTTAAAACAAGATTTTGGGAAAAGGATGGTATTTATGGTGGAATGTCAATTACAGACCTCCCAATAAGATTTTCATATTATCCTAGTAGTGGACTAGGTACTGATGGACCTGGTACTATTGTTGCAAGTTATACTTGGGAAGATGATGCATTGTATTGGGACAGTCTATCTGAAAATGAGCAAATTCAATTAGCATTAAAGGATCTCTCATTTTTATTTGGTAATCAGGTGTATTCTGAATTTATTACCGGTTTTCCTTATAGTTGGACACTTGACCCTTTTGCAGCGGGGGCTGTTTCTATGTTAAAACCGGATCAATTGAAGGAGCTTGGTCCCTACCTTGCAACGCCGGAAGGAAAAGTACATTTTGCTGGAGAGCATACATCATCTGTACCTGGTTGGATGGAAGGGGCAATTGAATCTGGTATACGGGTAGCCATGGAAGTTAATGATTAGAAGAGGTTATGACAAAAGTCATGGCCTCTTCTTTTAGAATTTATTAGTAGAAAAGGATTTTGTAAATAAAATGATAAAAATTAGGAGATCCAAAAATGAATGAAACATTTGTTTTTCAATTATTAAGTAAAAAGTATAAAAAATTGTTGGACTTATTAAAAAAGTGTCCTGAAAACCAAAGAGATGTGATACCTGAAGGATTTAAAAATAATATTCATTGGCAATTCGGTCATATTCTTTATTCTACAGATTACTTTGTTCTTGGATTATCTGGTAACAAAAGAATGTTACCAGATAGTTATCAAACATTTTTTTCATACGGTACAAAACCAATTGAATGGAACGATGAACCACCTGAATGGAATGTACTAATTGAGCAATTAAAGGGACAGATTGATTCTATTTACGATATTTTAAATGGTCAACTTAATAAACATGTAGAAGAAAATTTCTTAAATGCAAATACAATTGGGGAATTATTAGTTTATAACATATCGCATGTATCTGAACATATAGGTGTGATCATAACCTTACTTAAAATATTGAATTAATTAAAGCATATATCTCAAAAACAGTGAGATTAAAGCATCTTATTATTTTGAATTTTTGTGTAACAAACACATAATGAGTATTATGATTAAATACTGGTTTAATTTGAGTTTTTAGATCATAACTAAAAGATTGATATTTAATTTAAAAAATTAAAACAAGTTCACATTAAGTTCACATCAATAGATTATAATCACCTTATCCTTAAATTTTACTTAAACAGAAAGAAGGTGGGATTAATTGAAGCCCATTCAACCAATTTCAGCAGATGAAATGCAAAAATTTGAAGAGAACCTTAAAAAACATAATTGGATTTTAATGTTAATAACAGTCATCACAATACCATTTATCGTAAGTTACTTGTAATAAAAGAAAACTTCTATTACTGTTTTCTTTTTTACATAGCCCCCCAAAAAGAATAGTTCAATAAAAAAGCCAAGAATTTTTTCTTGGCTTTTTTATTGCATTTAACTTGGCCAATAATCGAATTGAAATGTTTACAATTTTGAAACATCCTATGACAAAAATTGTTACATTTAAAATCTATGATACAGATATAAGTTTTCAGGAGTGTGATACATGAAAAATAGCAATTGCAAAAATGTAACGTTATTCATACTTAACAAAAAATGAATTTTGAATCTTCAAGCCTTCTTGTTAAGTAATTTAATAGATAAAAGGAGCGAGCCGATGTCTAATAAGATTATATGGATACTTTTGGGAATTTTATTGATCCTTTTCCTCATTCCAAAAGCGAATGCTACTACATTTAAGTTTCATTTTTACAATAATGAGTTCTCTAATCATATCGAACAAATGAACTTAAACACGACAAAGGCTACTTATGGTCAGACAATTGAGATTTTATTAAAAACGAAAAAAAATGCTGAACAAGTTTCGTTAACATTTTCAAATGGTACGAATCAAAAAGATATTTCTCTAATAAAAACTTCTAAAAACTCTTTTTCTGGAAAAATGAAGATTACGAGTTCATTTACAAAAGGGGAATATAGTCTTGATTCGATTAAATTTAATGATCGAAATTTAGTAAACTATAAAGAAATCAATTTCACTATTTTAGATTTACCGACTCCAACTATTGACCAAGTAACAAATCAATCAACAACTATTAAAGGGTTATTTCTTTCAAATAGTCAGGTTGAAGTTTATATCGATTCAAAATTTATAAATTCCGTGAAAACAAATGAAAAAGGTGAATTTACTGATCCTATTAAACCATTGACAGAATTTACTAATATAAGCATTATCGGGGTTAGTGAAGGAGTAAAAAGTAAACCTACTACGGTTAGTGTAAAAGATACGATTGCACCTTCTATCCATTCTATTTCTTCTATCAATGATCGTTCACAGAATATTACTGGAGTATCTGAGCCTTTCACAACAGTAAATGTATATATGAACGGAAATCTAATCGGAAAAAGTACTGTTAGCTCAAACAGAAAGTTCACTGTAAAAATTGCTAAACAAAAAGCGAATTCAATCCTTAAAGTTATCGTTTTGGATCGAAGTAATAATCAAAGTAAACCATATACATTGCGTGTTTCACATTCTATTTCAGCAGTGGAAAGTACAGCTCAAAACAGCACAAAACTATCTACTGGCCAATTGATAATTATTAATACAAAGACGAATAAACTTAATTATTATCGCAATGGTATACTTGTTAAAGCTTTTACTGTTGCAACAGGTAAGTCATCAACACCAACACCTACTGGAAAATTTGTCATTTCAAACAAAGTTAAGAACCGCCCATGGTACAAGGGGAATATTCCTGGAGGCGATCCTAGGAATCCACTTGGTAACCGCTGGCTAGGATTAAGCGTTGGTGCTGCTTATGGTATCCACGGAAACAATAAAGAAAGTTCTGTAGGGCAATCAGTTAGTTCAGGCTGTGTTCGAATGCACAATAGTGAAATCCAATGGCTTTTTGAGCAAGTAAACATAGGTACAACTGTCATTATTGCTAATACTTCAAATTCGAATGGGATAATTGCCCGCTCTTATGGAATTTCAATCGCATAATAAAGAAAAGGGATGTCTTGTTGTCAGTTTTTTGACAAGGAGACATTCTTTATTTTTTGAACCATTTAGGCTTTAAATTTCACTATATTTTCATACTTATTGTTTGGAGTAATTTAATCATCTGTTTTAAAAAATCTTAAACGATTAGATGTTTGGAATTCTTATCAAAAAGATGTTCTCCATTTGCAATTGTAATGAGCCTTATTTTCACTCTAATCTCTTCAACATAACCATAAAAGGAGACGTTTGCACGGAGGGGGGAGCTGTATTCTCCTAGAATAATAATTAAATCATAAATAAAAGAAAAATCGATTGATGCTTCTATTTTACGTACTAAATGATTCTCAGGTACAAGTTGGTCAAGTGTGATCATTTCTAATTGATTTCTTTGACTTGAATGATGTTTTGAAAGTATATATTTCACCTCAAGAAAATTTTGCTAATTTTATATTTAAACAAAAATGACTGAAGGCAAACTCGATTTTTGCCGAGTTTGTCTTCAGTCTGAAACTAACAATTTTGTTAGCTTTTATTTTTTATTTTATTAATATCCATAAAAATAAAATTTTATTTTATATTGACTAAATATTTTAAAATTTTATAATATTATATATATTACGTTTTTATTATTATTTTAGAAAGGATGATGGATATGAAGAATTAGTTTCTTATTCATAAATGAAAGCGTATTCTATTAATTATTATGTGAACTTAAAAAGGAGGAGTTTATGAGTAAATTGATTATTTGCTATGCATTTTCAATTAGCAATATATATCCTCAAATTTATTAGAGTAAAAAGAAACTTACAAAATGATAGGAGGTAAATAATTTGAAAAAATATATTCATTCTTTTGTTGGCTTAATCTTAATCATTTCAATCAGTTTAATGAGTGCTTGTAATAGTGCTAGTTCTTCCTCAAGTAAGAAGGATAAGCTAACTATTGCACTGTCAGCTGGGCCGTTGAATAATCCATATCATGTAGCTGTAGCAGAAGGGTTTAAAGAAGCTGGTAAAAATATGGGTGCGAAGGTAATTGTAGAAAGTGCCGAATATGATTTAACCAAACAACTTGCACAAATTGAAAGTTTTATTACTAAAAGAGTAGATTTAATTGTTATTGTAGCAGCGGATTCAAAAGGGATTGCTGCCGGAGTTCAACAAGCAAAGGATGCTGGTATACCAATAGTAGCAATTGATACTGATGCTGAAGGTGGAGTTACTTCCACTATCACATCCGACAATTACCAAGCAGGTAAAATAGCAGGAGAATATATTGTTAAAGAACTAGGCGGAAAAGGTAATATTGTCATTGTTGATGGACCTCCTATTCAAGCAGTGACAGATCGTATTAAAGGTTTTGAAGCTGCACTTAAAAATTCTAATATTAAAGTAATTGCAAAACAAAATGGTGAAGCGAATCGCGAAAAATCATTATCAGTAATGGAAAGTATCCTACAAGCTAATCCTAAAGGATCTATCAATGCTGTTTTTACTATTAATGATCCAGAAGCAATTGGTGTGGAAATTGCTCAATCACAAGCTAATCGTTTAGATGATTTCTTTATCGTATCTGTAGACGGGGCTCCTGAAGCAATCAAGGCAATGAAAAAAGAAGGAAGTTCGATTAATGCTACAGTTGCTCAATCACCAAGAGATATGGCTAAACAGGCTGTAGAAATTGGAATGAAGGCAATCAAAGGTGAAAAGGTAGAAAAGGTTGCAAAAGTACCTGTGAAAATAGTTACTCAAGAAAATTCACCTTCCTATAAAGGTTGGTAGTATTTAAAAAAATTAGTTTGTATTCAATATTAAATAGGCTAATTGTGAATGTGAATCCAATTTAGGTTTCAGCCATTCTTTCTCAAAAATACATAAGAGGGGTGAGACAAGAAATGCTTGTAAAAGAAAAAAATAGATTGAATACTCTAAATAGTGAACCAGTTTTAAAAATCAGCAATATAAGTAAGACCTTTTCAGGTACAACGGTATTAAAAAATGTGAATTTAGAACTTTATCCTGGAGAAGTCCACGCATTAATGGGTGAAAATGGTGCAGGAAAGTCTACCTTAATAAAAATACTAGCAGGTATTCATATCCCTGATAAAGACAAAGGACATATTTATTTAAATGGGAAAAAGGTATGTTGGATGGATCCAATAGATGCAAGAGAAAATGGAATCAGTGTTGTACATCAAGAATTAACAGTTTCTCCAAACTTAACGATTAGTGAAAATATTTTAATGGGCACTAATTACCCTAAAAATCGATTTGGATTCGTCAAATGGGATAAGGTACATCAACATGCCCAAGAATTATTGAATAAGTTAGGATTTAACCTCCATGCTAAAGCTTTAGTATCTAGTTTAAGTATTGCACAACAGCAAATGGTTGAAATTGCCAGAGCTTTAGCATTTAAAGCAAAAGTTCTTATCTTAGATGAACCAACTGCTTCATTAACAGATAAAGAAATTTTCTCCTTATTCCAGATCATTCATAATCTGAAAAAGCAAGGGGTAGCAATCGTTTATATATCACATAGAATGGAAGAAATTTTTGAGATTTGTGATAGATTTACAGTATTACGAGATGGTGAATCGATCATAAGTGATCTCATTGAAAAAACGACTCCTCATGAACTTGTCAAAAACATGGTTGGAAGAGAAATGAAAAACTTATTTAATAGAATCATATCTTCGGATTCTATTAATTGTTTTTCTAATGAAACACTGCCTGCTCTTGAATTAAAAAATGTCTCAGATAACACAATTGTAAAGGATGTCTCTTTTAAAATTTATCCAGGGGAAATTGTAGGATTGGCCGGATTAGTTGGTTCAGGAAGAACTGAATTAATGAAACTAATTTTTGGAGCTTCGAAGATAACGAATGGAGAAATTTATACGAATGGTCAAAATGTTGACATTGCTTCTCCAATCGATGCGATTAAAAATTGCATTGCACATGTACCTGAGAGTCGAAAAGATCAAGCTTTGTTTTTGTCAATGTCTGTAAAAGAAAATATCACAATAACAGAACTCAGTAAACATCGTCGTCTAAGTGTACTGAATTGGAAACAAATTGATGCAAGTGCAAAAAGGTTCATCGACGAATTTAATATTAAAACTTCATCTCCGGATCAAAAGGTAGTTAACTTAAGTGGGGGGAATCAGCAGAAAGCAATTATTGCCCGATGGTTATCTCTTTCTCCTAAAGTGTTGTTGCTAGATGAACCTACAAGAGGTGTAGATATTGGTGCAAAAACTGAAATTCATAAAATTATATCAGAATTAGCAGAGAGAGGATTGGCTGTATTAATGATATCATCTGAACTACCTGAAGTAATAGGAATGTGTGATAGGGTTCTAGTTATGAGTGAAGGGAAATTAAAAGGTGAATTGTTAAGAAAAGAAATGACACAAGAACAAATTATGTATTTGGCTACTGGGGGGGAAACAAAATTATGAATGCAAATGTACAGACACGCTCGCAGTCAGGTAATTTAAAGAGAGCTTCATCTATCCTATGGAATCGATTAGGCATGGTTTTTGTTTTATTCATATTATGCCTACTACTTACTTTTACGGCTCCTAATTTTTTAGAAGCAGAAAATATTTTAAATGTATTAAAACAAGTTTCTATTATTGCAATTCTAGCAGCTGGAATGACGATCGTTATTTTAACAGGTGGAATTGATTTGTCAGTTGGTTCAACAGTTGCTTTGTCGGGTGTCATATCAGTGATGGCTTCTTCATCTGGTATAAATCCATTTCTATCTATGATTTTAGGTATAGTAGTTGGTTACCTTGTTGGATTCATAAATGGTTTTTTCATTGCAAAAACAAAGTTACCCCCTTTTATTGTCACGTTGGGGAGTATGACTTATGTACGAGGATTAGCATATGTTATCAGTGGTGGATATCCTATTGTTTTGGCTTCAGAACATTTTAAGTTTATTGGCGGAGGGAAAATCTTAGGTATTCCTACTCCCATTTATATTACTCTAGTAGTTTATCTGATAATGGCTTTTATCTTAAAGTATACAATGTTTGGGCGCCATATTTATGCGATTGGTGGAAATGAAGAAGCAGCTCATTTAGCTGGAATAAAAGTTGAAAAGTCTCTGATTAATGTTTATTCAATAAGTGGTTTGCTCGCTGGTTTGGGAGGGGTTGTTTTAGCAGGAAGAGTGTATTCAGGACAACCTACAGCAGGTAACATGTATGAATTGGATGCAATTGCAGCAGTAATTCTGGGCGGAACAAGCTTCACAGGAGGAAAAGGTAGAATTCAATCGACTATTGTAGGTGTATTAATTATGGGTATCATCACAAACGGATTAACATTAATGAATGTTGATTATTATTGGCAATTAATTGTTAAAGGGACAGTGATTATTATTGCAGTACTACTTGATCGATTGAGAGGGAAAGAGTTCTAAATATAGATTTTTGTTTGCGTATTCGAAAAGATAGATAAATTAAAATAAAATAATATTTTATATTGACTAAATAAAATAATATTTTATACTATAATTAGGTAATAAAATAAAATTTTATAAAATTAAAGTGAGGTTAAAATTTATGTATCCTAAAGGCACACAGTTAAAAGGTAAAGTAGCAATTATAACGGGAGGAGCTTCTGGAATTGGAGAAGCAGTTGCAAGAATTTTTGCTGCAAATGAATGTAAAGTAATGCTTGTTGATGTAGATGAGAAACGGCTTGAACGAATAACTGCTGAAGTAAATGAAATAAATGAGTGTATTGGAGTTAAAGCAGATGTAACACAGGAACAAGAAGTTATAAACTTTTTTAAACAAGCTTACGAGAAATGGGGAAAAATTGACCTTTTAGTAAATAGTGCAGGACGTGATTCACTTGCTCCACCAGTAAGTGAGGTAACATTAGAAGAATGGAATAAAACGATCGGGCCAAATTTAACTGGTGTATTTCTATGCTGTAGAGAAGCGTTTCGTTATATGGAAAAGCAGGAAAGTGGAGGTCGTATCCTTAATATGGGCTCTTCATCTGCACGTGTAGCATCTGGACCAGGTCATAGTCCATATCGAGCTTCAAAGCATGGTATGATGGGATTTAGTAAAAATATACTACTTGAAGGAAAAGATAAAAATATTGGTGTAACAGTTATTAATCCATCACATGTTAAAACTCCAATGACAGAAATTATTGATAAAGGTCTTTATGATGGAAATCTTCCAGCCTATACTGAAGGATGGCTAGATGAGAATGAAAAAAGGGAAGGAATTTATGCACATTGTATTGATGTTGAAAATGTAGCTGAAGTTAGTCTGTTTGTAGCAACTAGAACTCCAGATGTAACCATTCCACATATGGCATTCTATCCAACACATAAAGCACATCGATATGGAATGGAAGTTTAATGATTAAAGGAGGAGACTTTGGTCTCCTTTATCATTTATTAATATGAAAACGCGTACATTATCAACTTATATTTAAAATTTTAGTTTATAATTGAAAAAGAGTTCTGAATTAGTTTTTGACTTGGAGGGGAGGAGAATTCTAATGTCCAGCAAATATATTATGTCTTTTGATTGTGGGACAACCAGCGCTAGAACAATTATCTTTGATCATGAAGGAAATGTTGTAACTACGGCTTTTCAAGAGTTTCCACAAATCTATCCAAAGCCAGGTTGGGTTGAACATAACCCAATGGATATATGGAATGCACAAATCAAAACAGCGAACGAAGCGATAGAAAAGGCAGGAATCTGGCCCGAAGATATTCAAGCTATTGGCGTAACGAATCAGCGCGAGACTACTGTGGTATGGGATAAAAATACAGGAAAGCCAATAATGAATGCAATTGTTTGGCAAGATCATAGAACGGCAAATATTTGTGATGAAATGATTTCTAAAGGCTGGGGTACATATGTAAAAGAAAATACAGGTTTAATTATCGATGCATATTTCTCTGCTACAAAAATAAAATGGATTCTTGATAATGTAGAAGGTGCAAGAGAAAAAGCTGAAAATAGTGAACTTCTCTTTGGCACAATAGATACATGGTTGATTTGGAACTTAAGTGGTGGAAAAGTGCATGTTACAGATTATTCCAATGCTTCTAGAACAATGTTATTTAATATTCGTAGTCTCAAGTGGGATGATAAATTACTTGAAGAACTCGATATCCCTAAACATATTTTACCTTCTGTAACGCCATCAAGTGAAATCTATGGGGAAACAGATAAGAGTTTATTTTTTGGTGCCTCAATCCCTATTGCCGCAGCTATTGGTGACCAACAAGCCGCTTTATTTGGGCAAACTTGTTTCAATGAAGGAATGACTAAAGCTACATATGGAACCGGTGGCTCATTATTAATGAATACAGGAAAAAATGTTATTTCATCAGATAAGGGGCTCTTGACGACTATTGCTTGGGGATTAAATGGGAAAGTTGAATACGCTTTAGAAGGTCTTCTATATGTAGTAGGAGCATCTGTTCAATGGCTGAGGGACGAACTGAAGTTAATTCAACATAGTGAGGATACAGAGTATTTTGCTCAAAAAGTAGAAAATACAAACGGAGTGTATGTTGTACCGGCGTTTGTAGGCTTATCCGCTCCATATTGGGATCAATATGCAAGAGGAGCAATATTGGGTCTCACAAGGGGAGCTAATCGAAATCACATTATTCGTGCAACGCTAGAATCCATTGCGTATCAAATTCGTGATGTTATTGAGTGTATGGAAGAAGATTCAGGCATTGTGAATACAGAATTAAAAGTGGATGGAGGAGCATGCAGAAACAATTTTCTCATGAAATTCCAATCTGATTTGTTAAATGTTCCTGTATTAAGACCACAAGTCGTAGAATCAACAGCAAGAGGAGCTGCATTTTTAGCTGGTTTAGCAACTGGATATTGGAAAAATGAAGAAGAATTAGTGCATTCCTTTAAATTAGATAAACAATTCAATCCTGATATGGATGAAGAGAATAGAACAAAATTATATGCAGGGTGGAAGAAAGCTGTTGAAAGAGCTTTAATTTGGGAAGAACACTAGAACGAAAAAATGACATGATACTGAATAAATGAAGGCGCATTATAAAATAAAATTTTATTCCCTTAATTCACCCAGCATTAATATTCCTTTCTTTCTCATTTTTATCTCGGTATAATCTTATTAAAAATAACTATGAGAAAGAGTAAGGAGAGAAATAGATGAAATCTACAAATGAGTTTGAATATCAGGATGTATTCAAGCTAATATACCAAAAAATGTCTTATTTAAACCCAGCTTTGCGTAGAGTAGCTAATTATATTATAGAGAATCCACAAGTATCAAAAAATACTACGATTAAAGATATGTCTATGGCTTGTGATGTCTCTGAATCAACGATTACACGTTTTGTACGAGAATTAGGATTAAATAGTTTTAGAGAACTGAAAATTTTAATTGCTGAAACATTAACTTATAGTGATAAAAAAGATGAAAAAGAAGAAGAAAAATATGTGTACGAAGACATTAGTAGGGATGACTCTATCGATAGGATTTTAGATAAAGTTATTTATAGACATACCCAGACTTTGTCTGAAACAAGAAAGTTATTAAATGCGGAAGCTTTAGATCGTGCTGTAAAAGCTATCGAAAATGCAAAAATTTTAATGTTTAGTTGTATGGGCTCCTCAAGTGTAGCAGGGTTAAACGGTGTTATGCGGTTCACACGTGCAGGAAAACCGAGCACACTACTAAATGATTATAGTATCCAATTGATGACTTCTGCAATCGCTACTCCCGAAACTGTCGTTATAGGAATTAGTAATTCAGGTAGATCTAAACCTGTTATTGAATCGTTAAAATTAGCGCAGTCTAAAGGTGCTTTTACAATTGGTATTACTTCGTTTGAAGATGCTCCTATTAATAAGTATTCTGACGAGGTCTTATTTACTTCAACTAAGTCATCAAACGAAGTGTCAGCTTTAGACTGGGAGGCAGTTACGTCTAAAACTGCACAGATTATAGTGGTAGATACATTGTACGCTTGTTTTGCAGCAAAACATTTTGATGAAACACTTAATCACTATGAGGATACTTATAACATGTTAAAAGTATCCCGTGAAAGATAAGATAAAAGTTAAAAAGATTCTATCCTTCCTTCTAGTAAGGAAGGTTATCTTAACTCTCAAAAAAAATAAAATTTTATTTTTATTGACAATAAAAATATAAAATTTTACAATAAAGTTAATAAAAATTATAGAAAGTGGATGATATGTAATGAAAGCAGCACTTTTTAAAGGTGTAGCAGAACTACAATTGAGAGAACTTTCCAAACCAGAAATCAATGATAATGAACTTCTTATTAAAATTAAAGCAAGCTCAATTTGTGGAACAGACAAACGTATTTTCAAAAATGGACATTTTAAAATTCCTACAAATACAGAGCGAGTATTAGGCCATGAACTTTCCGGTGAAGTGTATGCGGTTGGAAAAAACGTTTCAAAATTAAAAGTTGGTGATCGTGTCACAGTAGCTCCTAACGTAGGGTGCGGACAATGTCATATGTGTTTACAAGGTTTTAACCAACTATGTCCTCAATATGAAGCATTCGGGATTAGCATGGATGGTGGGTTTGCTGAATACATGAAGGTACCAGCAAAAGCAATTGGAAACGTCGTATCAATCCCCGATCACATCAGTTTTGAAGAAGCTGCATTGATTGAACCTTTTTCTTGTGCATATCGAGCTTATTCAGCACACGATACGAAACCTGGTGATACAGTTCTTGTCATTGGTCCAGGTCCTATTGGAGCAATGCACGTTATGCTAAATAAACTTGCAGGGGCTCGTGTCATTGTAGCTGGAACGCGAGATGCTAGATTAGAAGAGATAAAGAAACATGGAGCAGATGTCATTATTAATTCTAAAAAAGTGGACTTGAAAGAAGCTATTATGGACCTTACGAATGGAAATGGAGTAGACGTAGTCATTACTGCAGTCTCTTCACCGGAAGTACAGACACAAGCTTTAGAATTATCTGGATATAGAGGTCGTATCTCTTTATTTGGTGGATTACCAAAAGGGAAAGAAATGGTTCAATTGGATACTAATCTAATACATTACAAAGAAATGATTGTAACAGGAACAACAGGTTCAACTATCGATGATTTCTATCAATCTATTAAACTACTATCGGATAGGCATATTAATTTAATGCCTCTTATTTCTGCAACATACTCTCTGGATCAGACATTAGTAGCATTTAATCATGCTTTAAGTGGTGAGGGTATGAAAACTGTAATAGTTAATTCTTAACTAACTATATTATTAATTTTTTAAATAATAAGGAGATTTGAGATGAAAAAAAGTATGAATGCAGCAGTCTTGTATGCTCCAGCGGATCTTCGGTATGAACAAACAGAAATTCCCGAAATTCATGGAAGTGAAGTACTTGTAAATGTAAAAGTTGCCGGTGTTTGTGGATCAGATTTAGGGCGCGTGATGAAAACAGGGACTTATCATTTCCCAACAATTCCTGGACATGAATTTTCTGGAGAAGTGGTAGCGGTTGGACCAGATGTAACGAAGGTAAAAACAGGAGATCGTGTCGCAGTTTCACCTATGCATCCGTGTCTGAAATGCGAATATTGTGAACAGGGTGACTATGGTTTATGTGAAGACTACAATTTTCTTGGTTCAAGAACAGACGGAGGATTTGCAGAGTATGTGAAGGTCCCTGAACAAAATATGGTTATTCTTTCAGAAGGGATGACTTTTCATGAAGGAGCTATGATTGAGCCAGCAGCAGTGACTTTGCATGGTATGAAAATTGTCGGAATAAACGTTGGAGATACCGTTGTTATATTAGGCTGTGGGCCATTAGGATTATTTGCTTTACAGTTTGCAAGAATTATGGGGGCGACTACTGTAATTGCTGTAGATATTTCAGAAGAAAAATTAGAGTTAGCGAAATCCCTTGGTGCAGATCAAGTCGTGCTGGCGTCAAATGACACTGTTTCTAATATTAAACGACTTACGGATGAAAAAGGAGCACACGTTGTAATTGAAACGGCTGGTGTGGCTCAAACACAGGAACAATCTTTAAGAATTGCCCGAAAAAAAGGACGTGTACTGTTCCTGGGTACCGCTCATCATGATGTTGTACTGCCACCTAAAAGCTTTGAATGTATTGTTCGTAATGAATTATCTCTTCATGGATCATGGAATTCATATAGTGCTCCATTTCCTGGTGTGGAGTGGAATGCAACCGTGGATTATTATAAAGCAGGTCTCTTAAAAATGAAGCCTATGATTACACATGTATTTAATTTATCAGAAGCACCGACTGTTTTCAAAGATTTAATAAATCGTAAATATCCATTTACTAAAGTATTATTCGAAACTAACTAATCATAAATGAGAAGGGGTTTTTATAATGAATTCAACACCATTTTCTATGTATTTTGATCTGATTAATGGTATATCTGACGAAAAGAGTACAACGAAGCGATATTTGTCTAATATGAAAGGAATGTTTTCTGACAATGATGAGTTGGAGAACATGTTGGCAAAAGAAGATGTATTGGCGTATGAGTTTTATGAATTAAGCTTACCTGAAAAAGAGGGTGATTTACTTTTCGGAACAAGTATTGTATACCCTGGAAAAGTAGGAAATGAATACTATATGACAAAAGGGCATTTTCATACCATTCTTGATACAGCAGAAGTCTATTATTGCTTGAGTGGAAATGGCTATATGTTAATGGAAAATCCAGAAGGAGAAAGTGTTGCAGAAGAATTGACACCTGGTCGTGCAGTATATGTTCCAGGCCGTTATGCTCATCGTAGTATCAATGTAGGAACCGAACCATTGGTTACATTTTTTGTTTTCCGAGCAGATGCAGGTCACGACTATGGAACAATTGAAACAAAGGGCTTTCGTAAGCTAATCATAGATGAAAATGGGAAACCTGTCATCATTGACAATCCTAAATGGAAAAATGATTAAGTAAGAGATCATGATAAGTATGAAGAATTCTGCGTTGCTTTTTGATTTAGATGGAACACTGTTTAATAGTGCAGCATTATCTATTAAAACTTTTCAAAAAACCATTCAAACGTTAATAGCTAATTCTCTTTATCCTACTGTAGAAATACCTGACAGTAGAATAATAGAAAATATCGGGATGCGTACAGTTAAAGATATATTTAAGAACTTACTTCCTGAAGCTTCGAGTAATGTTATAAAACTTGCATCAGATATCCTAGAACAAAATGAACTTAAGATGATGAGTGAATTTGGCTCGCTCTTTCCAAAAGTTGAAGAAACATTGAACAATCTTAAAAGAAAAGGATATAACTTATTTGTTGCAAGCAATGGAAGTGAAACCTATGTCACTCATGCAATTGAACTTTATAATTTAACTCCCTTATTTAAAGAAATTTATTGTGCTGGTAAACAGAGGACAAACTCTAAAGTGGATTTAGTTAAAATCATCAAAAATGAACATCCATTTGAGAGATATATTATGATTGGTGATCGCTCTTCGGATATGGAGGCTGGAAAAAATAATCAGATTCAAACAATTGGATGCGTTTTTGGAATGGACCAAGGAAATGAATTGTCAAAAGCTGATTATAAAGCATATACATTTTCTGAAATCGAAGAAGCTATAAAGCAAATTGAATCCAATTAATATAATACTGTGCCAAAACTAGGAATTGGAGGAAGGAACTTTTGTGATTCAGACAATTTTAGGACCGGTTTCAAAAGAAGAATTCGGATTCTGTCACAGCCATGAACATATATTTTTGGCTGATGGACATCCTGCCACCGTTAATCCTGTATTACGCATTGATGATTATGACCTATCAATTCGTGAATTGAAACTTTTTAAAAGTGTTGGCGGGCAGGCGTTAATTGATGCACAACCACTTGGATGCGGGAGAATGGAAAATTACTTGGCAGCTGCTTCAAAAGAATCTGGAATAAATATCGTAGCATCGACAGGTTTTCATAAAATGAGCTTTTATGATAAAAATCATTGGATTCATTATTATACAGAGGATCAATTAAGCCAGATTTTTATAAGAGAGTTAACTGTGGGAATGTTTGTGAACACAGATCATGCTATTCCCTCCGAAACTATTAGTCTGAAAGCTGGAAATATTAAAATAGCATATGATGAAGAACGCAGAGCCGATCACGAAAAAAAATGGTTCATGGCTGCTGCTCGTGCCTGCCTGGAAACTGGATTTCCTATTATGTGTCACGTAGAAAGTACAAGGCAAGGGATGGAAATATCTCAATTTTTTATGAAACAAGGTGTTCCTCCGCATTGCTTAATTATTTGTCACATGGATCGGACGCTTGATGAGTTAAATCTTCATAAAGAACTGGCGGAAATGGGTATCTATTTGGAATATGATACGATTGGCCGTTTTAAATATCATAATGACGAAGAAGAAGCAGAGCTACTATTATTGATGGAGGAGTCAAGATTCATCAGTCAAATTTTGATTGGGCTAGATACAACGAGAGCACGTTTGAAAAGTTACGGCGGTCAGATTGGACTTGATTACATTCAAGAGAGTTTTATTCCTTTGTTAAGAAAAACCGGACTGAGTAATGAAAGTATTCGCCAAATAACTGTTAATAATCCGGCTGAAGCATTCTCAAAAAAAAATAATAAAAAGGTGATGTGATTGATGATTTTACCAGAAAGCGCACAACAACCAACCATGTATTTTATCGGTGTAACTACAACTCAATCTTCTATAATGAATCTTTTTCCTTTGTGGGCTCAAGAGTTAGGGATTAATGAAGCTGTTATCAAAGGAATTGATATAGAAATTCACGCGGAAGATAGTGTCTATCAAAAATGTATAGATTTTATCAAAAATGACCCACTTTCAATGGGTGCTCTTGTCACTACTCATAAGATTGATCTATATAACGCCGCATCGGCTGCTTTCGATGATTTAGATCATTATGCAACAATGTTTCATGAGATTTCTTCTATATCAAAACGAAATGAATGTCTGATCGGACACGCTAAAGATCCCATTTCCAGTGGATTAGCGATGGAAGCTTTCATACCGAAAGATTTTTGGAAGCATAATGGTGAGGTATTTATTATGGGTGCCGGCGGTAGTGCTCTCGCTATATGCTCTTATTTAACTGATGTTAAACATGGTTCGAATTTAACGAAAAAGATCATTATTAGTAATCGTAGTGAAGCGCGTTTAAAGTCTGCCGAAAAATTATTGAGTCAAATTAACACACCTGTTCAATTTGAATACCATTTATGCCCAACAGCTGAAGATAATGATCATGTGTTACAAAATTTGCCACCCCATTCATTAATTATTAATGCAACAGGATTAGGAAAAGATCGACCTGGTACACCTTTAAGTGATAAAGCAAGTTTCCCTCAAAATAGTCTTGTATGGGAATTGAATTACCGTGGGGCATTAGATTTTATGCATCAAGCGATAAAGCAAAAAGAAGATAAAAATTTACATATTGAAGATGGCTGGATTTATTTTATACACGGTTGGACACAAGTTATTGCAGAAGTATTCGATGTAGATATTCAAGGGAATTTTGAAAATCTAGAGAAAATCGCCATGGAATTACGATTGACTGCTAATTAACCATGATTAAAATAGACTAAGTTTAAAAAAAGGGGGAGAAGTATGAAAAAAAAAGTTTTAGTAACGCCTCGTTCATTTGGAAAGCACAGTACAACACCTATTCAACTACTTGAAAATGCAGGTTATGAAGTGCAGTTAAACCGATATAATCGTATATTAACGAAAGCTGAAATGAAAGAAGCTATCCAAGACGTAGATGGTGTTATAATTGGCGTCGATCCGTTAGATAAAGAGGTTCTAATGGAAGCAAAAAACCTAAAGGCAATTGCCAAATACGGTGTCGGGACAGACAACATTGATTTGGATTATGCTGATAAACATCAAATTTCAGTATCCATTACAGCTGGTGCTAATAGTAATGCAGTAGCAGATTATACGATGTCACTTATGTTATCGGTAGCTAGAAGAGTGGCAACAATCGATTATAAGTGTCGACAGAAAGATTGGTCTAAAATAACAACGGTTGATGCCTATGGCAAAACTTTAGGGTTAATTGGAACTGGCAATATTGGAAAAGGTGTTGCTAAAAGAGCAAAAGGTTTTGATATGAAAATATTAGCATATGACCTTGTAAGAGATGAGGAATTTGCTAAAGAACATGGGATCACCTACGTTGAAAGTGTCAACGATATTCTTCAAGAAGCAGATTTCATTAGTTTGCACCTACCTTTAAATAATGAAACCCGTCACATCATCAGCTACGAAGAGTTTCAAATGATGAAACCTACTGCTGTTATCATTAATACGGCGAGAGGTGGACTAATTAACGAAGATGCACTTGAAAATGCTTTAAAAAACAAGTTGATTTGGGGAGCAGGAATCGATGTATTTGAGCAGGAGCCACCAATTAATCATGGTCTATTATTATTAGATAATATCGTGATTGGCTCTCATTGCGCAGCATCAACGATTCAAGCCATTGATAATATGGGAATTTATGCGAGTCAGAATCTCCTTAAATCTTTGGAACTGGAAGGAGCATACTAATGAATAAAGATCAAGTAACAAAAATCATCTGTGATAACGGAGTAGTACCTGTTATTCGAGCTGATAGTAAAGAGCAAGCTATTAGGATTTCAGAAGCATGTTTAGAAGGTGGAATCAATTCTTTAGAAATCACATTTACCGTCCCAAAAGCTCATAAAGTATTAGAGTATTTGGCTGATAGATATATAAATGAAGATATTGCTATAGGAGCAGGTACAGTGATGGATTCAGAAACTGCCCGCATAGCTATTCTTTCTGGCGCATCCTTTATTGTATCTCCTTATTTAAATGAAAGTACAATCAAGCTTTGTAATCGCTATCAAATAGCATCATTACCAGGTGTTATGTCAATTAAAGAAGTAGTTCAAGCAATGGAACTTGGTGTCGATATTATGAAACTATTTCCGGGTGAGGTGCAAGGAACTGATATGATTAAAGCTATAAAAGGACCAATTCCGCAGGCTAAAATCATGCCAACTGGTGGTGTCAGTCTTGAAAATATATCTGATTGGATTAATTCAGGGGCAGTTGCTGTTGGAATCGGTGGATCATTAACTTCAAGTTCTAAAGTGAACGATTTTCAAACTATAACTGATCTCTCTAGACAATTCGTGCAAAAAGTACAAGAAGCAAAGAAAGAATTGATTAAACTATGAAAATAAAAATTTTTGAAACAGCTGAACAATTAAATCAGTATGCAGCATATTTCGTTTTACAACAAATTAACATAAAGCCTAATTTAAAAATGGGGATGGCAACGGGACGGACACCTATTGGACTTTATGAAGAGTTGATTAAGCAACATCAATCAGGGGTTGTTTCGTTTAAGCAAGTGAGCATGTATAATTTGGATGAGTATATTGGGCTTCCAAAAGAGCACAATCAAAGCTTTTATTCATTTATGCAAAAAAACCTATATAACTCTATTGATGTAAAGGAAAATAATCTGCATATCCCTAATGGAAATGCGGTTAATATGGACGATGAAGTTAGTAGATATGATCAGTTATTAAATCAAGTAGGACAATTAGATCTGCAGATACTCGGAATCGGAACGAATGGACATATTGGTTTTAACGAACCGGATCAGCATCTTATTGGTGGCACTCATGTGGTGGAATTAACGAATGAAACCAAACAGGCTAATTCTAAAGACTTTGAAAAAGTAGAAGATGTCCCATCTTATGCTATTACAATGGGTGTGAGGGATATAATGCGTTCAAAGAAAATACTGTTTATTGCGCTAGGGAAGGATAAAGCTGAAATTGTCAAAGAAGCATTCCAAGGAAATATCTCAACTTGGTGTCCTGGATCTTTTCTTCAATTGCATCCAAATATCATGGTTCTTCTGGATAAAGAAGCATCTAGCTTATTAGACACTAAAGAAATTTCTTTGTTAGAGAAGAGTGTTATCTATTAGTTAAGATAGTTACTAATAGTATCGTTTTTGTAAACTAATAATTATAATTGTAGAAAAATATCGCAATTTTCGGTCAGCTGAGTTTGAAAATATAAATATTTACTATATTTTTAAGACACCGACTACAAATGAGCCTTGCTTTTATTAAAGCAAGGTTTTTTATATTAAAGTAATTCCTAACAAAATACTATTTCTATAAACATTCTTTTATCTTTTTTCAGTCAGTATTATTTAATTTTTTGTATTATTTTTTATCGTGTTGCAAAGAGCTTGTAAAAAACTTGTAAAAAGAGCGTAGTCTAATTTGCATAGAATTGTTACATTTCTAAGTTAACATATCTATCAAAACCATTTATGGACCCTAACACGAAAAATACAATACCTTATTCTCCAAGAATTCAAGGATCTGGTTTAATGCAAATTCAAAATGCCATTAATACCCCGGTTATCATCACAAGAAAAGGGTCTTCACTCGAGCAAGCAGGAGCAGTAGCGTTAAAAGAAATTAATTTCTACAGATGTTAAAACGAAGGATGGATTTAAAGTAACAACAGATTTAGAAGAAATTATTTTAAAACGATAATTTTTTTTAGTACAAGTCAGTTTTATGAGCTAGACTTGTATTTTTTTGTATTTGCCATCTGATATTTTCTAAAAATCCTAAAATTTGACTTTTAGATCTGATCAATCCAAATTCAATCGTTTAAAGTATCGGAGAAATGACCTAAATCGCATACATTTTATTGAATATAAATTGGAAAGAACGAAAAAATAAAGTAGGGAATAAAATGGAAATTCTAGGTAGACTCTATTTATATCTTTAAAAACATAATTAACCTCAGTTATATAACGATCTCAAACGTAAAGTCAAAATAATTCAATCTATTGGGTGGTCTAAATGCGTTTACAATCTAATGAACGGAATAGCGGGGAGACAAAAAAAGAAACAAAGTCAATAACATCCATATTTCAACAAGCTGCTAAATCGAGTGATTTTCATCAATTTTCATTATCTGAAGAACAGGATCTAACCATTAGTTACTATAAAAGCATGGTCGATTCAGATAAAATAAATAATCTTTTACTCCCAGCATTACAAGAGCATTATAAAAAAATTAGTACGATTAATGATGTGAAAAAGTTGATTCCTTTTGAGGATGTTGAAGTAACAACTGATCCAGTAGATCTCGAAAAAAAATTAATAAAAGGATATGTTATTCTTGAATTCAGCTATTTCAAGCGCTTTTTGGCGATAAACGTAGAAAATTCAAATCTTGGTTACCGCGAAAATAATGATACAGAAAATGAATTTAGTGTGATTGGTCCAAAAGTAGGATTTGTTGAAGACCTGAGTACTAATCTTCATCTAATTCGAAAAAAATTACCTATACCTGAGTTAGTTTTTGAGGAAATCAAAGTAGGTTCAATGTCTAAAACAGAAGTCGTTATAGCCTATATAGATGGCATTACGAATCCAGAATATATCGAAACTGCTCGTCAACGTTTGGAAAACGTCGACTTCGATGTTATTTTTGATAATTCAATCATTGATCAACTTATTTCAGATAACTCAAATTCGCCTTTTCCTATTTTTTTATCTACTGAACGGACTGATCGGGTTGTCTATGCAATGATTAACGGGCAAGTTGCGATCTTATCGAATGGTTCCCCATACATTATTACAGGACCGACCACTATATTGGATTTTTTCATTTCTCCAGAGGATTATTTTCTAAATTGGGTATTAGGATCGTTTTTTCGCATTATTCGTATAATGAGTGTTATTTTCTCTTTGTTTGCGACACCAATCTATGTAGCAATTTTAACATTTCATTACGAAGTTTTACCTGACGATTTATTGCAGCCATTAATTAGTTCTAGGGCACATGTTCCATTTCCCCCAATGTGGGAAGCTATTTTTTTAGAGACTACAATTGAATTATTAAGAGAAGCTGGAGCTCGATTACCGACAAAAATTGGACAAACACTTGGTATTGTAGGTGGTATTGTAATCGGACAGGCATCAGTCCAAGCAGCATTAACAAGTAATATCTTACTGATTATCGTATCACTATCTGCACTTGCTTCTTTCACTACACCTATATTTAAAATGTCAAATGCCATTCGACTTTTGCGGTTTCCACTCATTTTACTTGCAGCATTTATGGGTGGTTTTGGCATCATAATAGGATTTGTACTTATTTTAGGGCATTTATTAAAACTTAAATCGTTAGGAAATCCATATATGGTACCTTTGTATCCATTTAGAATAAAAAGCTTTAGCGATACTTTTATTCGGTCACCCTATCAATTTACAACGACTCGCAGTAGCTTTTTAAGACCTCTTTCACTAAAAAGATATAATCCTAAAAAAAATAAGGATGATCGTCATGAAGAATAGGAAAAACCGAAAACATATTTATATTTTTAGTGGATTTTTTCTACTTTTGTTATTGCTATCTGGTTGCTCTCTTCCACAAAAAATTATTAATGAAGTGCAAATTATATCAGTATACGGTTTTGACAAAGTTGAAGATCATTTTGTTGGAACGGCACTTTACTCTGATTTTACAGAAGTAGACAATAAAGGGAGTTCTATGCTACAGGGGAGTGGTAAGAAATCTCTATTAATTAAACAAGCATTAAATAAACAATCCCCAAAACCGCTTGAAATGGGTAAGGTGAACCTTTTTATTTTTGGAAAAGAATTAGCTGAAAATGGGGTTTCGTATTTTATAAAAGCGGTTTGTAGGGATCCATTGATTGGAAGCAATGCAATATTAGCTGTTTCAGAAGAACCAGTAGAAGAATTATTAAAGAAAAACCTCCACAAAGACAGTAACTATATCTATAAATTAATTGAACAAAATTTTAAAACTCAATTTGTACCGGTTCCAACTATACATAGTTTTTTATTTGATTACTACGGAGAGGGTAGAGATGCTTCTTTACCTTTTATTAAGACAAATGAAAAGGGAAATATTGAAGTAAATGGTCTAGCTGTTTTTAAGAAGGACAAACTTGACTTTATTTTAGATCCAAAAGAAAGCTTACTCTATAAAATATTAAGAGGTAGAGTAATTAGAGGACAAACCGAATTTAATATACAGAAGGGGAAAAAAATTGATACCGGAATATTATCGATTTTAAATGGGAACGAAAAAAAATATATAAATACAAAAAAAGGAAAAACAAAAGTGAAATTTGATATTACTTTAAAAGGGATGGTAAAGGATTATCCAGATTGGTTAGATTTAATGAAACGAAAAAATAATATACTTTTAAACAATCAATTGGAAAAACAAATGGAAGAAGATTTTGAAAAACTATTATTACATTTCCAAGAACGTCAAGTCGATCCTATAGGTATAGGTGATTTAGCAAGAGTCCATTCAAGAAAATGGAACGAAAAGGAGTTTTATGAAAAGGTGTATCCAGCAATTGAATATGATGTGAATGTCAAAGTAGTATTATTCCAATCTGGAATTGGCCAATAAAAAGTAAAGGAGATCGTCTATGAGTAAACAATTAAAAGAAAGTCTGACAGTATCTCCCTTTTTCTTATTATTTATTTTTAATAGTACCCAAACAGGTGTAGGCTTGTTGAGTTTTCAAAGTAAAATAATAAAAGGAGCCGAACAAGATGCATGGTTATCGGTTTTAGTAGTTGGTATCTCTATACATATCATTATTTGGTTAATGTATTACTTATTAAATAAATCTAATAACGGAGATATTATGTCTTTACATCAACAATTATTTGGGAAATGGATTGGTAATGTATTAAATATATTTTTTTATATTTACATGCTTTTAGTCGGAGCTACAATCATTCGCTCCTATATAGCAGTTCTTATTACTTGGGTTTTTCCATATTTTCCAATATGGCTCTTATCATTTATTATGCTTCTTGTCATCACCTATTTGGTTATTGGAGGATTTAGAGTCATTACAGGCATCTGTTTTTGGGGAGTACTAATTCCATCTCTTTTATTGCTTACATTTTATTTCCCATTGAAATATACATATTGGACGAATTTATTACCACTATTTAATCATAGTATAAGCGATTATTATGCTTCCGCAAAGAATTGTATTCTGATGTACTCTGGACCTGAATTTTTGCTTATTTACTTTCCGTTTATTAAAAATAATGTAAAATCCCAAAAATGGGCACATCTTTCACAAGCGTGTACAATCATTTTATACTTATTTATCACATTCATTTCATTTGCTTATTTTAGTGCCGGACAGCTTAAACATATAACTTGGCCAACACTTATGATTTCAAAAATTATTCGCTATCCATTTATCGAAAGATTTGAATATGTATTTATATTTTTATGGTTATTAGTTATTCTTCCTCCTTGCTGTATGGCATTGTGGGGAGCTTTCCGAATTTTAAAAGAATCGTTTAAATTTAAAACTAAGAAGTCTTTATGGTTTTCAATTCTAATTGTTCATTTAATGGTAATTAGTGTTAGCAGTAAAACGGGTGCGGAGAGTATCGCGATTTTTATGACATACGTCACTTCTAGTTTTCTTTATTTTTATATACCATTTTTATTTTTGGTGGTTCTTGTGTTTCAAGCGTTTAAAAAAACTAATTATTTAGGGAGTAATTAGTTTAGAATTTAAAACGTTAGAAAGGAATCAAAGCTGTTTGTTGCGTCTTTTCTATTAAATCTGATTTTTTAACTAATATCTATTCGGAAAAAAGCTAACAACTAAAAACCTGTTCCTGAAGCGGAGCAGGTTTTTTATTTTACTAAAAAAGTGTTGTTTTGCATAGATAACGAAACGAATCATTAGAGAAAGAGATAATAATTTAAAATGTTAGTGTTTTGTTATCAATATGATATTGAGTAAAAAAGCGGGAAGTAATACCTTTACATAAGTACATAATTTCGTTTTAGACGATTTTGATTTCATTTGATTACTGTAAAAAGGGTGAATTTAATGTTTTATTTATTAATGATTATTGGAACAATAGTATGGTATATTCTATTAATTTTACCTGTATATGTATGCGCAATATTTCTTTTTGTAGGATCACTGTGTTCTTTTATTGCAATTTATATTGAATTAACAATTTTAGAGAAAAAAGTAAGAGCTAATTTATTATAAGCTGACATTTATCGAAAAATAAGTATATTTGGTTTGTTATTATCCAAAAAAGAAATACAATTATTTGCTAAAGAAGAGTGTGGAATGTTTTTAAACTATTCTACACTCTTTTTCCATTACAAATCCTCTAAATCAAACAGATATCCATACCGTGGAACGGAAACAATTTTATGACCGTATTTTCCTAATTTCTTACGTAATCGATAGATAAGAGTATTAATTTCTTCTCGTCCCACATCAGGCTGCTCAATATCTTTCGTCATCCGTTCAGGCCAAACACCTATTTTAATTTCGTTATAGCTTACTGCGCTATTGGCTCTTTGATATAACAACAAAAATAACTCTGTATCTTTACTTGTTAGATGGATTCTTACGCCATCAATTAGAATTTCTCGCTTAACTACGTTCACCGTTAAACCATTAAATTCGTTTATTTGTTTATCGAAAACTAATGGCATATCAAGTGTGTCTCCAAGGTTTTGCTCTGATAGATTATGAAAAATAAGAATAGCGGCACCACTTGCAAGACTTATACAATCACCATCACGAAGGAAATAAGGTTTATTTTTCTCTATCGAAATATGGTTTACTTGTGTTCCATGTTTACTCATGAGATCAACGATTGTGTAATTTTTCTCTTTATCGAAACTAATTAATGCATGTTTTCTTGAAATATACTGACTTGTAAAAGGAATATCTGGGCATTCATTACCCCACGTACGGCCTAGTAATGTTTTATTATAGGAAATCGGAATTCTATTTTGGTTTGTGGCTGTTTCTCCTTGCTTTATAGAAAGATAAACGTTTTGAATACTCATGAAGTTACTCCTTTGAAAACTAATCTAGTTAAACAAAAAAGAGTATATCATAAGAAACTAAATTGTAAAGACAATTCATTATTTATTGTATCTTTTAATGAGAGAAAAGTAGGAACTAGATTATTAACTTAATAAAAAAGTACTTTAAATTCATTTACAGATTGCTAATAATCGAATTAATTCATTTAACTAGTAGATTCAGCGGTAACCTTTATTTTTTTCATATTCGTGCAACGGTTTTAAGCATTAAATCTGATTTTAAAAATCAAATTTTAAACAATTTAAAGAGCTAATCGTTAAAGTATTCGATTAGCTCTTTTTACTTACTTATTTTTACTTAGGATTTTTGTTTAGCATTTCAATCATTTGGTTTCTTTCTCCGCCATCAGAAAGATCTTCTGAAAATTCATGCTCTCTCTTTTTACCTAACAGTTCTTCAGATGTACGGATTGTGCTAGATGGCAAATTATTATTAGCAGCAGCTTGTTCATTCCATTTACTCATTCAGATCACCTCTTAGGATAAGTATTAGAATTTGTCCATGGATTTATTTAGAAACTTGTAAAGTAAAAGTGTACCTAAAGGAGAAAAAGTTTATATGGGAGTTATTAACGTAGAAATGACGTCTTTTTAGATTCTTTTACTATTTTTTATACATTTAAGTAAAATTTTCATATTAAGCAAATGATAAAAACAGTAGTTACTACGTATCCAATAGTCTAATAACAAGGTGGGTAAACATGCATAAGAGATTATTTATGATAGTATTTACGTGTTTATTTTTATTCTTACTTCCAGCCAGTACATCTTTTGCAATTGTCATATACGAGGTTAAACCCGGAGATAGTTTAAATAAAATTTCCAATCAGTACAAATTAAATGTTAAAACCTTTGCTCAATTAAATGGACTTGAAAAAAATGACAAATTAGTAATCGGTCAAGCAATGATCATTCCAGGGTCAACATATTATGTGAGAAATAATGAAGCTTTATGGGATATTGCTTACAGACATTCAATTAGTGTTAAGTTATTGAAATCCAAAAATAAGCTATCAAATGACAATATCATTCCTGGGCAAAAATTGTTCATTCCGACAATTTCATCAAAGAAAATTTGGACGGGCACTTATTTTATTCCTCAAAATAAAAAAACGAATAATTGGATGCTAGATCATTATAAAAAAACGTTAACAAGTATTTTTATTTTTGAATATCATCCAACTAAACAAGGGCATTTGATAAAAGTAAAAGATAATGGTGCGATTAAACATGCTTGGAATAAAGGGATAACACCTTATGCCACCTTTACTAATATTAGCGATAAAGGTTTTGATCCAAATCTTATTCATAATTTGATTCATCATAAAACCTTACGTAAAAAACTAATCTCAAATATTTATTCATTATTAGATCAAAATCACCTTAAAGGAATCAATTTGGATTTAGAAATGGTTAAACCTGGGGATAGAGTAGATCTTAATCAATTTATTAAAGAATTATCTGTAAAGTTGCATCGTTCTAAAATGGAACTAATAATCGCTATGCCTCCAAAAGATGGGGATAATATTCCAAGTTACTATAATGCTTATGATTATAAAACAATTGGAAAATATGTCGATAAGATGTTTATCATGGCGTATAACTGGCATTGGGCAGGGAGTACATCTGGACCTATAGCCCCAATCCGAAATGTGAGAAAATCTTTAGAATATGCAGTAAGTGTTGTTCCAAGGTCAAAAATATTACTTGGAATACCTCAATATGCATATGATTGGCCAATAAATGGTGCAATCCAAACAGGGAAAGCCTATTCTACACAAAACGCAATAAATACTTATAAGAAATATGAAAGTCAAGTCTACTATGATCAAGAGGCATCAGCACCAGCGTTTCGTTATCTAGATAAAAAAGGAATACAGCATGAAGTATGGTTTGAAGACCCTCGAAGTTTACTTGCAAAATTTCATTTAGTAAAAGAATATAATATAGCTGGATTAGGATGCTGGCACTTAGGCATAACCGTTCCACAAACAGAAGAAATTTTATTAAATGAATTTCGGATTCAATAATTTTTTAAAATTTATGCTTTACTCATTGTTACATATTTCGGAGCTGAAACTACTCAGCTCCTTTTATCAGTTACGGTGAAAATTTCTTCAAAATTAGATTTTCAATGGAACAAGAAGACTACATCAAACTGGTTAAAAGGTTAGTATCTAGTATGCGAAGAATTTTTATTGTTCTTTTTATACTAAAATGTACATCTTTTATCAGTTGTCTCATATCGTTTAATAGACGGACATGTGATGAAAGAAGAGTGTTATATGGAAGAGAGGATGTCAGATGATGAAGCGATTTGCAACGTATTATCCATATGATCAAAAATTGGTGATTGAGAATCATCACAAACACTTTCAAAGCGAAATGAAAACTGTACAATCGTTTACTAATTCAAGATTGCTGTTCGATAAATCGGTTAAAGAAATAGGAAAGAATGTGATACTTATAGGGCTAGGTGTAGGCTTAGTAGGACTACTAGTTCCAACAAGTAAACTTTTCTTATACCAAGCAGGCATGATCATTGGGAATGCCTTCTACCATGCAATCGATTGGGTGCATTATGAATATGGGCAACACATTCATAACTTATCATCAATCAAGATCAGTTCCGGACATTTTTTGGCCACGATTGATCCACAGCATACAATCGATAGTCCACTTCCAAAAGACCGACATTATCTCCTTGAGAAAATCGATGGAAAAATGAAAAATCATTTCGAAGGGGTTAAAGATTTCCTAGAACGAAATAAATGAAGAAAAAACTCCTTGCCTTGTTGAGGAGTTTTTTATGTTGGTCATTTTTGTATATAAATTTCCCTAAAATTTTAAAAATGAAGACAGATGAGAATGATTGAGTCAACGATGAATAGGAGTACTTACTTAAATGTTTACTCTTATTTATTTATCTAATAACATTAATAGATAAGCGGAAGTATTATTAACATATTAAAAATTTGACGAAAACGAGGATCATGCAGGCAGAAATCTACTAATGAAACTAGAAAATAAAGGGAAAGGAGTACGATAATGGATTTATTCTTCGATCACCTTGTTTGGTTTTTTAAGAAACCAGAGAAAACAATTTTACCTTTAAAACAAAGAGGGATTCATGTTGTGAAGGGTGGACGTCATGAATCTTGGGGTACATATAATACGCTAACTTATTTTGGTTTAAGTTATATTGAATTTTTAGGAATTGAAAATTTATCAATAGCAAAAAATCATGAGGAAAATCGATTAGTTACGCAAATCGTAGAACAGCTTGCAAATGAAAGTCGGGAAGGTCCAGCGACAGTAGCAATCCGAACAAATCATATTGAAGAACTAGCAACTAAACTTAAAAAAGAAGGACTCACAGTATTTGGACCGCTGAACGGCGAGAGAGTTCGTGCTGATGGACAGATAATCAGATGGTCATTATTATTCCCTGAATACCCTGAGAAAAATGTAAAGTTACCATTTTTTATAGAATGGGAAAAATCAGATGAAGAAAGGTATTCGGAGTTAAAAGACCAAGGAATTATCGGTTCTCGCTTATTAGGTCTACCAAAACTGGATAGTATTGGTTTTGTCGTCAATAATTTGGATAAGACAGTAGAAATTTGGGAGGAATTATTTGGCCTTCAAAAAGGTGATGAATACACAGATCATGAAATCAATGCTCGTTGTAGACTATTAAATTTGAATGGAACTAATTTATTATTTTGTACACCAATTGGAGATGGTCCAGCTGCTAAGGTTTTAAAAGAAAAAGGGGAGACACCTTTTTTAGTGAACCTTACTGATACAAATCAAAATCTCTTTTTTGAAATGTTTGATGGTTATTGGAACTTTCAATAATTAAAACAATAAATGACAAAAAATGAAGGATAGAAAAACAGATAAGATATCTGCTATTTCTATCCTTTTTTGTACTTTCTTTTAAAATATGGTGTAGATTTTTTATTGTGTTGCAAAGAGCCTGTAAAAAACTTGTAAAAAGAGTGTAGTCTAATTTGCATATAACTGTTACATTGCTAAGTTAACATAGATAGGTATATGTCAAGCTTAAGGAGATAATAATGAAACAAATTATAAATAAATTAATATTAGTTGCTGCAGGTTTATCAATTACAATACTTCCAAATGGTGTACATGCAGAGAATACAGCAAATTCTAAGATTAAGAGTATTCAAGATAAACGAGTAAAAGTTCGAGAAGAAGCACAAAAAGCAAAAAATGAGATGGATCAATTAAATGATCAGAAAGAATTATTATTAAATTCTTTAGATATAATTAACACATCAATCGAGAATACAAAAATCAAGAAAAGCCAAAAAGTTGCAGAATTAATAAATGGTCAAAAAGAAATAGAAGAATTACAAGCTGAAATAGAAGAATATCAAAAACGTTTAAATCAACGTCAAGTAATCATCAATAATCGCTTGGTTACAATACAAAAATCGGGTGGAAATAACTCATATTTAGACGTTATTTTTGATGCAAAAGGTATTGGTGATCTAATTCAACGATTAAACGCTATTAGTAAATTTATGAATGCTGATCAAGACATCGTTAAAGAACAACAAAACGATATTGAAAAAGTTGAAGTAAAAAAGAATGAACTTCTGTTAACTCAAACTAAATTGGAAAAAGATAAAAAAGAACTTCAAAACGTAGAACGCTCACTTATTAGTCAAGAAACTCAAATGAATGCTATTTTAAGTAAGCTGAAAGATGATTTAGATGAAAAGGAACAGGATATTTTGAGTTTAGAAGAACAGGAAGATCTATTAAAAGAACAAGAAAAAGCAATAAAACTCGCTTCAATTTCAAGTGGTAATTTTACTCGACCAGCACAAGGGTATGTATCTTCAGGATTTGGTTATCGATCATTTGATCATGAAACGCATTTTGGAATAGATATTGCTAAAAGTGGAAGTACACCGATTGTCTCAGTAGCAAATGGGGTTGTCATTCGAGCTTACCATTCATCTAGTTATGGTAATGTTGTTTTTATTACACATAATATTAGTGGAAAAGTATTTACATCTGTTTATGCTCATATGCAAAATTATCAAGTTTCAGCGGGACAAACTGTTTCAAAAGGACAAAAAATTGGAACGATGGGAAATACGGGACATTCTTTTGGTAAGCATCTTCACTTTGAATTGCATAAAGGACAATGGAATGAGTCAAAATCAAACGCCGTTAATCCTGCAAAATATATTAACTTTTAAGCATCTTTCTAGGACAAACTATAAAAACAGCCTAATTTAAGCTAGGCTGTTTTTGATTTGGGAAAGATTTGTGAATGGGGTTTATCGTATAATAAGAATAGACCAAAATTTTTTCTATAAACAAAGGATGAAGTAGATGGAGCAAATACGATTTGCAACTAAACATGATTTCGACAGACTGATCGAACTTGATGCTAGTGAGTATACAACTGATTGGTTAGTAACTAACGAGTTTGCGACTGCCGCATGGGAACGAAATCAGGAGATATACCGCGTGCTTGAAAGTAATGAAGAAATTCAAGGATTTATTGCTTTTTTTCCGTTAGAAAAATCAACATTCGAAGCGCTGTTAGTTCATGAGTTAGATGAAAACAAATTATGTGACTATATTATCCCATATAAAAAAGGGGAAACTGTATACATCTATTTGGCAAATATTATCGTAAACCAAAGCCACAAGTATCGAAAACGATTTGCCAAGTTGATGATTCAAGAAATTAGAAATGAAATAAATCGTATTAAAGCACTAGAATGTAATATAGGAGAAATTGGTGCTATTGCAATTACAGATGCTGGGGTACGCGTTTTAGATCGATCACAATTAATCTATACTGGAAAATATCCTGGATCGGATTTAGCATTCGTTTATCGAGGAACAACATTTTAACTTCGAATCAATAAATTGCATCGATTGATGAACAGCTAACGCCAAGTAGTTTGCTTGAAAAATACAATCAGTTTTTCTTTAAGGAAAACGATAGCAATATCAAATACATATCCGAGGAATTTGGTAAAGGAACGGTATATAGAGGGGGGGTAAAAAATTGCCATCCTACTATTATTGATTTTTTCTAGTTTACATAATATATATTATAGGAAGTTGAAGTAAAATCAACGAATCTCATCTCAATTAATAAGTATTCTTGATATTTTGAGATGAAATAAAAAAAAACATCAATTTAATCAAAAAATTAATTCGCTTTAAAATCATATTTAATAAAACTAAAATTTCTTTACTATAAATTGTTTTATTTAGTAATTTAAGCATTAAATTTATATATTATAATTATTCTTTATTAAAAATTGTGTTTATAGTTCTAATAAGGATTCAATCATTTTTGTTTATATGCACTCACTGATCCTGTTTTATTTATTGCATATCAATTTCATTCAATTGGTTTAACCTCTTAATTTTTCTATAAATTCATACATCTTTTATTCAACTAATACACTCCTTTAATAACCCATGTGATCCTTCTCACAATGTTATCCGATAAAAAAACATCACCATTTAAGCGATGTTTTTTATCGTTTGTCTATTAACGATCCGTCTCTGTGTAGCTAATTCCTAAGTATCTCTCTGTTCTTGTTTCAAATTCTACATTTACAAATACCCCAAATTCCCTACTTCCATCTTTCCTTCTTAACCATAACTTGAATTTTTCGATTGAGACGGTTGGTGATTTTTGTTCTCTTCCTATGTGTAAATAATCGATTACATCCGACTGCGGGTATCTTTGGATTGTTTTTTCAACTGCGATTTTCCCCCATTTAGCATATGGAGGCTCATAAACTGGTTCTGCAGTCGCTTGGTTTAAATTGCTAAAAATACAAAATAAGAATGAGAAAATGAAAATGGCTCTGTATGTTTTTTTCATAATACCTCCTTTTTGCTTCTATCCTTACTATTCGACCGCTCAACTCGAACTATCCGTTTCTTGTTTTTGCAATTAATATCAATTTTTACGCTTTTTACTAATAAAAAGAAATTTTTTACAAATAGTAATCCTATATGTATTTGATTAAGGAGGATTTATTTTGCAAAAAAATTTCCACATTAAAACTGCATTTATTATCTTATGCATACTATGTATTTCACTGATTACTTTAAATAGTTACTTACCTAAAAAAGAAGTTAATGCTTTTAGTAGTCAAGTACTTAGTCGAGGGTCCACAGGCGAAGATGTTAGAGAGCTTCAAGAACGCCTTATCTTTATAGGATTTCTCGATGATAAAGCTGATGGGGTTTTTGGTTGGAATACATACTGGGCTCTTCGTAATTTTCAAAAGGAATTTGGTATGAAGGTTGATGGGATCGCAGGAACAAAATTAAAAGAAATGTTAACAAAAGCAACTAAGAATTATAAAGGTAAATCATCTAATAATACAGCAAATAATAATTCAAATAATAACGGTTCCAACAACAAGCCGGCTAAACCGGATACAAATAAACCTAATAATTCGAATGCAAAACCAAATAATAAACCGATTGTAAACGCACCTAACGGTTATACAGATAACGATATTAAATTAATGGCTAATGCTGTCTATGGAGAATCACGTGGTGAACCATATATTGGGCAAGTTGCAGTTGCTGCAGTTATTTTAAACCGTTTAACAAATGCATCTTTTCCGAATTCGATAGCTGGTGTTATTTATCAACCAGGTGCTTTTACGGCTGTGGCTGACGGTCAAATTAATTTAACACCTAATGAACAGGCTAAAAAAGCAGTAATTGATGCGATAAATGGCTGGGATCCAACTACAGGATGTATTTATTATTACAATCCTAAAACAGCAACAAATAAATGGATTCGTGGCCGCCCTATTATTCTTACAATTGGTGAACATATTTTTTGCAAATAATTGTAGTGAGGTGTAATTATGAAAGGTAGTTGGATTGTTGCAGGTGCTTTAGCAGCCGCTCTAATCGGAACTGGTTATTGGGGATATTCGCAACAACGTGAGCTGAAAGAAATGAACTTAAAAGCGGAAAATAGTTATCAGAGAGCTTTTAATGAATTAACATATGATATTGATTTGTTACACGATAAAATTGGTACGACTTTAGCAATGAATTCTAGAACGTCTCTCTCCCCTGCTTTAGCAGATGTATGGCGACTTTCGATTCAAGCTAAATCTGACATTGCACAACTTCCACTAAAATTTGTGCCTTTTGATAAAACACAGGCCTTTTTAACTGGAGTAGGAAACTTTAGCTACAAAACAGCAGTTCGAGATTTAGATAAACAGCCTTTAACTTCAAAGGAATTTAGTTCATTACGAAATATGTATTCAACAGCAGAAAAAATTCAAAATGGCCTACGGAATGTGCAAACAAACATCATGAATAAAAATTTAACTTGGATGGATGTTGGTCAAATGGCCGAAGAACGAAAAGCACCTCGAGACAATAGTATCGTGAATGGTTTTAAACATATTGAGCAAGTAAAAGCAACGACAGACAATGATTTTGGTCCTACGTTTACGAATGGTCAAGAAGAATCTAAAGGCTTAAAGAAACTAACTGGTAAAAAAATTAATCAAAATGAAGCTAAAAAAATTGCTCAAGACATTGTACCGCTTAAAAACGTTACGAAAATTCAAGTTACTAGAAGTAAAAGCGGTAATGATCGATTTGAACCTTTTTACTCAGTTTCAATGGCTCATAAAAACCCAACAGCTGATACGTATATGGAAATCACTGAGACTGCAGGCTTACCTATCTTCTTTATGACAAATAGACCAATCGCAAAACAGCAAATCAGTTTAGACGATGCAGTGAAAAAAGGTTTAAAATATTTAAATTCAAAAAACTATAAGAACATGGAAGTCTATGATAGTTCACAATACGATACAATTGGCGTACTTCAAATGGTTAAATCAATTGATAACGTGCGTATCTATCCTGAAGCCATTCAATTAAAGGTTGCATTAGATAACGGGGAAATCATCGGATTTAATGCTAAAAACTATATTACAGCTAACCATGTACGTAAAGTCCCTACTCCTAAGCTGACACTTGAGCAAGCAAGAGGAAAGCTTAATAAAAATGTTAAAGTTGAAGAAGAACGATTAGCTGTCATCTTAAATGATTTTAATAAAGAAGTTCTCACTTATGAATTTTTAGGCACATATAATCACGATACATATGATGTCTATATTAATGCAATGACTGGTGATGAAGAAAAAGTTAAAAAACTTTAAAGAAAGTCAAAAAGCGCAGGTTTATTACTACCTGTGCTTTTTTGTGTGTTAATATTCTCGATTCACATTAAAATATCTTCAAATACTGAAGAAGTACAATACTAACCCCTAAAAAAATGACATAATAACCAAAAATATTCAGCGATTGTTTTTTTAATAAATTGATCATCCAACTAATGGCTAAATAACCGAATAGACTTGCGGCTAATGTTCCAAGAAATAGCGGGAAAAAAGCAATTTGCTCCGCGTTTCCACCAAGAAGATCTTTTCCTTGGAATACGATTCCACCTAAAATTGCCGGAGTAGATAATAAGAATGAAAAATAAGCAGCGCTTTTTCGTTCCATTCCTTTAAATAAGGCTGCAGCGATCGTTAATCCTGAACGAGAGACCGCTGGAAATATAGCAAGTGCTTGAAATGAGCCGATAAATAATGCATCAACCCATGTCAAGTCCTCCATCGTCTTTTTGCCTTTTCTCCTTTTATCTGCAATAAATAAAATAATACCAGTAAAAATAAACTCCCACCCGATCGTTTTACCTGAAACAGATATTTCATCAAAAAAATCTTTAAATAATAAACCTACAACTACAGCGGGTAATGTTCCTACAAATAATAATAAAGTTAATTTTGAAAAAGGTTTTTTTATTAAACTTTTCCATTCTTTACTGTAAAAAACAAACACCGCTAATAAAGTACCGATATGCATTAACGTATCTAGTAATAGACCTGCCTCATCTAACCCGAATAAATGTCTACCAATATATAAGTGACCGGTACTACTGATTGGGAGAAATTCAGTTAACCCTTGAATGATGCCTAATATAATTGCTTCAATGTTAGACATAATCAATTCTCCTTTCATTCAAATTAGTAAATTATATGCAACAAAAATTCAATTCTTGTCCTAATTATTAAATCAAAATAAAAAAGCATCATAATAGATGCTTTTTGGATGATAATATTGTAAATAACTTACTAGTAGGTTCTTCATTTAATTCGTTTGAAATATAGTTTGTAGCTTCTACTAGTTTTTCTTCATCAATATTAGTTGGAATATCAAGTCGATGTAAAAATGATATTAAATCTTCCGTTTCAATCATGCTATGTTTTTCATTAGATGGGAAACAACCTCCGAACCCTCCGTTTGCTGATTCAAACCGACAAATCCCATATGAAAGTGATGTATAAATGTTAGAAATGCCATTTCCAAAAGTATTATAAAATTGCATCGAACAATTCTCTTTAGGTATTTTGATTAATAAATCTTCTAAAAACAACTTAACTTGAAGTGGCATTACATTGCCTAATGTATCAACAAATGAGATCTCATCCACTCCATCATCTAATAATTGCGATGCCAAGTCGATTGCTTTTTGATGATTTACATTTTCATCGTGACAACCAAATACTGTTGTAATATATGCACGGGTTCTCTTTTCATAATCCTTCGTTACGCTTATCATTTCCTTTATATCTTTCAATGATTGAGTAATGGAGCAATTTTTAACTTTCGCATTATATGACTCACTTGTTGAGATAAAAAAGTTAATTTCATCGGCATCAACGACAAATGCTCTCATTAAACTTCTCTTATTCGCAACTAATACGCCATATGTTAAGTGATGATCTCTTTTTAGCTTCAATACTAACTCGGTCGCTTCATTAAACTGTTGTCTATTTGGATAATTCATTAAAGTAGATACTTCGATGTGAGTTAATCCACTTTCTATTAAGTAGTTAATCCATTGTAATTTTTGGTCAATAGATAATCGTGATCCATATTGAAAAATAATACGAGGTCCAATTTCTTTTATGAATACTGACTGTGGCAAGTTCAATATGATCGACTCCTATTCTACTTTTTTTTAAAAACAAGCTCATCTGATAATATCCTTGTATTAATTCTACTCTATCAAAAGTTAATTATGATTGATCGAGTAGAATCTCAAAATAAAAAAACTCTCGATAAAAATATCAAGAGTTTTTTTGAAATGATTTGTCTTAAATTAAGAACGAAAGAAATTAGTGAGATTCCCATTTTTTTGCATAAATATCCAATTATAAATATATAAACTCGGTATTTATTGGAAGAATATACATTTAATTGGTAATTTATACTTCTAAATCTTCGCCTTCTTCAATTACATGGAATAATAAATGAACTAAATGATGAATTGAACTAGAAGCATCCAGCTCAACTTCCTCTTCTTCAGAAGTTTCATCAACGAATTCTAGATCATTTAAATATAAAGCCATGAATTCATAAAAATCCTTCATCGCAAATGAATAGCAAGCAACTGGTTCTTCATCTTCTTCATTATACTGAAGAACTAAATGAGATACATTTCCGTCATTATCCTCTGAATCTAAAAATACAAAAAAGCCTATATTCGTATCGATTTCAAATAAATGTCTAGTACCACCTTCAGTAGACTTATGGTATTCCTCATCATTCAATTTTTGGACTAACATATTATCTACATTATCTTCTTTGTGAAAAGTTACATTAAAAGATTTCATCATCAATTCTCCTTTTAGATCGATTAATCAACGCATGTCTACATTATGTAACATTCCCTATTTTATAGCAATTATTTCCATCATTAAAAAAATCAGTAAAAGGGAAACGTAAAACTAAAAGGAGTGGGTTCGATTGAGTAGAAAAAATAAAATCTTAGTTCCTGAATCTAGAAAAGCTCTTGATGCTTTAAAAGCGAAAGTAATGCATACATCTAATCCTGAAGATGCTAAGTTCGAAGCTGCCGAGGAAGTTGGCGTTCCTTTGAAAAAAGGATATAATGGCAATTTAACGTCTCATGAAAATGGTAAAGTTGGTGGCCGTATTGGTGGAAATATGGTGAAAGAATTAGTTAGAATGGCGCAGGAGAATTTGAATAAACGGTAATGGTATCAGAATAAATTTCTCACATTATTGTCTTAAGTTATTCGTGTTAGTAAACTAATTAAAAAAATCAGATTGTAAGAAGTAACTTTCTTTAGCAACCTCTTACAATCTGATTTTATGTTAATCTTCATCTTTTACATCTGGGTCTTCAGGAATTGGTTCGTTATAATAATCAGCAATCATTTTTTTTACTTTTTCCATTTGTTCTAAATGATTATTAAATTGTTCTTTATAAATTAAATATTGTTCCCCATCATGGACCGCTCTTATTTTTCGTTCTTGAATCAATTGGTTAATATAGGATTCTTCAAGATCTAAGTATTCCGCTGTTTCTTTAATTGTTAAATACATTCTGTTCTCCTTAGTAACTATTCTTACATTATCTTACCATAAGTTTGTGAATGATTTGATATTGAAAATTACATGATTTATAAAACAAAAGAACACAAATCGAGGGATTCGTGCCCTTTTGATCATTTTGCTTATTACCTAAGATGTTGGTGTGCCCTGGTGAAAATATATTTTCCATTGACCATCTTTAAACTGCCATATTGAACTACGCAAGGATTGTTGTTTTTTACTTCATGAACGATTCGATAGGTCACTAATTTAATTTCGTCTGATAATGGATGTATTTCAAAATCACTTAATGTCACTTTCACAATTCCGATGCCATTTTCTAATTGATCATCCTTATATAAAACCTTGACTGAACTCCCTAATTCAAAAAATTCATCTGCTAGTAATTTTTTTTTGTTCAGTTTGTGAGGTGCGAATTTCTGGTTTACGTAATTTTTCTTCTAACATATAAAGATGCTAAAAAATTTGAACCTGCCATCATTCGTTCACCTTCTTCGTTTTATTTAGACTGATTTTAAATTAGTAAGCTTTACCCCAATAAACCATTACATCCGTTTTCTTTCCACAGCATACACATGTATCAGCAATTTGTTCTTGTTCAAATGGAATGCATCTTGATGTTAAACCGGCTTCTTCTTTAATTTGTTCTTCACAAGCTAGATCTTGACACCACATTGCCTTAATAAAACCTTGTTTTTCTTCACTGATTTGTTTTAACTCGTCCATCGATGTCGCTTTAAATGTTTTTTCTGTTCGATTGTTTAATGCTTTTTCGTAAAGTGATTGTTGGATTTCTTCAAGTAATTTTGTAATATTTTCTTCTAAAGCATCTAAAGAAACGATTGTTTTTTCTCTTGTGTCACGTCTTACTAAAACCGCTTGATTCTTTTCGATATCTTTTGGCCCAATTTCCACACGAACTGGAATTCCTTTCATTTCATATTCGTTAAACTTCCAGCCTGGCATTTTATCAGACGTATCAATTTTTACTCGAGCAATTTTTGAAATACGAGTTTTTAATTCAGTTGCCTTTTCAATCACGCCTTCTTTATGTTGAGCAATTGGAATAACCATTACTTGGGTTGGTGCAACTTTTGGAGGTAAGACTAATCCGCTATTATCACCGTGAACCATAATTAATGCACCGATTACCCTTGTTGTCATACCCCAAGAAGTTTGGTGTACATATTGTCTTTTCGAGTTTCTATCTGTGTATTGAATATCAAATGCTTTCGCAAATCCATCTCCAAAGTTATGAGAAGTACCACTTTGTAATGCTTTCCCATCGTGCATTAAGCTTTCAATTGTATAAGTAGCTTTCGCACCTGCGAATTTTTCTTTTTCTGTTTTTTGACCTTTAATAACAGGTATTGCTAAGAAATCTTCTAAGAAATTAGCATAAACATTTAGCATTTGAATTGTTTCTTTTTGTGCTTCTTCAGCGGTTGCATGTGCTGTGTGTCCTTCTTGCCATAAGAATTCAGTCGTTCTTAAAAACGGTCTAGTTGTTTTTTCCCAACGAACAACTGAGCACCATTGATTATATAATTTTGGTAGGTCATTATAGCTTTCAACTGTTTTTGAAAAATGTTCACAAAATAGTGTTTCGGATGTAGGACGAACTGCTAATGGTTCAGCTAATTCATCATGACCACCATGTGTTACCCAAGCAACTTCTGGTGCAAATCCTTCAACATGATCCGCTTCTTTTTGTAATAAAGATTTAGGGATAAATAATGGCATATATACATTTTCATGATCTGTTTGCTTAAATTGAAAATCTAATTCTTTCTGGATATTTTCCCATAATGCATAACCATAAGGTCTTAAAATCATACAACCTTTAACACTTGAGTAATCGACTAATTCTGCTTTTTTTACGATATCTGTGTACCATTGTGCAAAATCAACATCCATATCTGTAATTGCTTCAACAAATTTTTTTGTCGTCATTTTCTCTACTCCTATTCATTTTTTAGAAAATAAAAAACGCACGAGAATAATCAACAAAGGGACCATTCTCGGCGTTACCACCCTAATTACTATATAGAAAATACGAAATAAGCAAAAATGATAAACAAAAAACGCCATGAATAATCAAAAGGGACCATTCATGGCGTTACCACCCTACTTATTATGTAAAAACTCTACATAATCTCTTAACATCTTTAACGGGAAAACCGCTGTAGCCTACTATTATTTCGGTACAGAGACTCCAAGGCTGGTTCAGTTTATTCACTTTAGGAATTTGCACCACCCATTCCCTCTCTTAAAAGCTAATAAACTTACTATTCCTTTTCTAAGTCATCTATTAATTTAAAGTTATAATACGTGAACAAATTCTAACTGTCAATAAGTAGTATACCCATTTTTTAAAAATTTCTTACATTTCTTACTATATAGCCTCATTTTTTAATTCTTTTGTTCGTTTCTTTGGTAAAGGTATTTCAGATAACAGCATACCACCAACAATAAAAGTCCCACCGATTATTGTTTGGATCGATAATGTTTCATTTGCAAAAATGACTGCGGTAAATGCAGCAAAAACAGGTTCAAAAATAAAAATTAATGCTGCTTTCGTTGAAGAAATATGTTGTTGCGCAAACATTTGAACCCAAAACGCAATACTCGTACAGAATACCGCAGTTACGATCACCGCAAAAATGAATGTCGGGTTGACCCAGAGTTCTTTTGAAAATGAAACGGATGTATCTTCAAAAATGAAAGAGAAAACCGAACTACTAATGCCAACTGTTGCTAGTTGAATCGTTGTAAAGGTGAGTGGATCCATTTGTTTCGTAAACTTTCCGGATAAAATAATATGGAATGCAAATGCAAACGCTCCAAAAAGTGTAAGGACATCTCCAATATTGACAGAAAATGAGTCCCCTAACGTTAAGAAACTTAGTCCAAGTAATGCAATTAAACAGGCGATTACTGTAGACCAGCTTGACCGTTCTTTATAGACTAAATATAAAAGAACAGGTACTAATACAACACAAAGACCAGTTATAAAACCTGATTTTGATGTAGCTGTATACTTTAATCCAAATGTTTGAAGTAAATACCCTAAAAACAACATGAATCCAATACCACTAGTAATAACGATTTGTTTTACCGTTAATTTAGTTTTTTGTTTTCTTTTCACTAAAAATGGCAAAAGGACTAAAGTTGCGAGGATAAATCGAAATGCGTTAAAAGCAAACGGTTCAACGTATGCAATCGCATTTTGGACTACTACAAATGTTGTGCCCCAAAGTAATGTTACGATAATTAATGAGATGGTAGCTATTCTATCTATTCTCAGGTCTTTCATCCCCCTCCACATAATTGGCCCCTATAAAACGCATGTAAGAAAACTCGTTGATTGACAAGTTTAATTGGCGACTATGTTGTAATCACTTCATTATTGCCAACTTACTCCCAATTAACGTAAAAAAAGATGTGAATTTACCACATCCAAGCACTTTAATTTTATTGGTTCCACAATTAATTATATCTTCATTTTATCATAGTGTGTAATGAATTTGTCTTATAACTGTAAAATTTCTCTATCTTATGATAGTTTTTATGGAAATTTTGTCCAAAATCTATTGAGTTCATGATTGACTTTAGCGATTCCTCATCCATATACTTAAATACAGTAACATAGAGAAAGGTGATTGGATGGATTTTGAAATTACATATTTATCGTTTTATGTTGTTACTGTGGAAGGTAAAGGTGAACAATCAGATAAACGGTATAAACATTTTCAAACATTAGATGAATCAATGTTTGAAGAAAGCGCATTAAAAGGGTTTTTAGAAGGTGAACTTGAAAGAATTGTAAATCGAAAAGTTGAAAAACATCCAAAATCTGATTCTGTACCTACGAAATTAGGTCACTTTATCGTCGAAGAAGGCCACTCGTTAGACTCAAATCCAAATTATAACTTATTCCAGCGAATAAGAAATGCTAAATCAATTGAAGATTTTAAAGCGGAAAATGAAACGTTAGTCATTAATTACATTGATACAAGTGCAGTTCGCGGAGGAGCATTTCTAGTTATTCAAGCGAAACTAAGAAAATATTTTGATGATCCATTCTTATTTGTCCTAAAGTGTGATTTTGAACCAAAAGTTGCTTCCATTTCAGATGAATCTACTCTCATAAAAACGGTTGAAATGGCGATTACAACGAAAAATATGAAATCGATTCAATACCCTTATATGGAAGAATTAGGGATGATCTCAGAGAGTGAATTAAAAATCCATCAAGCTTCTCATGCAAGATATTTTGAAGATTTCTTAAAATTTGTTTCCTATTCTGAATCAATGCCGGAAATTGTAAAATCTCAAGTCATGGAAATGGTTTATGACAAGATTGAAGATGTTTTTGAAGAAGAAAGTGTTGAAAGACAACAATTCGATGCAGCAATGGAAGTTTGGGCAGCTAGTCCTAAGCGTGAGATTCAAGAACATTTTACCCCTACTGAAGTAATCGAAGCAGCCGCACAAATCGTGGAACATACACCAGAAATTGAATTATCATTTAAAGCGGACCACTTTTCTGTAAAAGGATTACTAGCAGATTTTGGCGATAATCTCCATATTGCGAAAGTAAACGGTCGATATGTCGTTATTTTAGAAGCAGATACATTGCAATTTGAGAAAGGATTTTCTCCAATAGAGTTTTTGAAACCAGATGAGTTGGATGATGTCATTGAGCGAATTGGTCAGAAAGGTAATAAGCCAGGATATTAAACAATCGAAAAACTCAAAATTAAAAAAAATATAAGACAGTTTGCTATTTCTAGCTTACTGTCTTTTTGTCTTTTCAATTTGAAAAATTTTAGATAAAATCTCTCTTCGCTTTTCTTCCAAGGCATAATAATTCTTTTAAATTTGAAATCAGTCTATTTTCCTCTCCTCAAGACGTTTATTAAATTAAAACTTGTCGACGATTATTACGAATTACTCCTAATTTCGATCATTTCTTTTAGTTTTCTATTTTAATATAGTATATGTTAACTAAAAAAAATAATTAGTTGACATATAATTCAAGTTTCATTAATATGAGTATAGTTATCAGAAAATTGTTATTAGGAGAATTAGAATGAAAATCAAAGAAATTACATTTGTAGCAATGTTTGCAGCAGTTATGGCTGTTCTTGGACAAGTCCCTCCGATTATGTTATCCTTTACACCGGTTCCTATTACATTACAAACTCTTGGCGTTCTTCTTACTGGTGGTGTTTTAGGTGCTAGATTAGGTGCATTAAGCCAAACGATCTTTTTATTATTAGTTGCAGTTGGCATGCCACTTTTATCTGGTGGACGTGGTGGTTTTAGTGTATTTGCTGGACCGAGTGTTGGTTATTTAATTTCATGGCCTATTACGGCTTTTGTAATTGGGTATTTATTATCACGCTTTAAAACATTAAAATTAAAACATGTCTTATGGATTAACTTGACTGTTGGAATTCTATTAATCTATTTAATCGGTATCCCAATTCAAGCTTTTATGATGCAAATTCCAGTTCTAACAGCGGTTAAATTAAGTTTAGTGTATATTCCAGGAGATGTATTAAAAGCGATTCTTGCTTCAATTTTAGTTTTCAAACTAAGACAGCAAACTGTGTTTTCAAGTACTTTGGCAAAAAATTATTCAAATCAATCAACAGAAAATATGTAAAATCTGATGAGACACTCTTGTTGTGTCTCTTTTTTATAGAGGTGATTGTAAATGGCAAATATTACAGAAACTTATCAGAAAAACGCTAGATTGACACCTGATAAAATTGCGATCCATACGAGTAATCAACAAATCAGTTACAAAAAATGGAATGAGTTAATTAATCAAACGGCTAATTGGCTACAATCTTATCAATCAAATTCGAAAACAATTGGTATTCTTTTACCGAATGGTATATCGTTTTTGCAGATGTTTGCAGGAGCTTCAAAAGCAGGATGGATCGCTGTACCTTATGATATGAAATGGAATCTAGCGGATTTGGAAAAAAGGATTAAACTCTCGAATCCTTCTATCATTGTTACAACAAAAGAAATGTATAAAAAGATTCATAAGATTCATCCATATGTAAAGGTATTAGATGATATTTTACTAGAAATTGATAAATTCGATTCTTTATCTTCATTAGAAATTACTGAGAACCTACCTTTCTATGTCGGATTTACTTCTGGTACAACCGGGAGCCCGAAAGCATTTATTCGTTCTCAAAATTCATGGGTTGCTAGCTTTGATTGCAATCGCTATGACTTTGGTTTAGATGAAACGGATCAAATCCTTATACCTGGAGCTTTAATCCATTCTCATTTTCTATATGGTGCGATTAGTACATTATATTTAGGAGGAACCGTTATCCTTTTAGAAAAGTTTTCTCCTTTAAACTTACTATCACGAATCAATACTTTGCCTATTACGACAGTTTATGTTGTTCCGACAATGATTGAAGCATTATTAAAAGAAGGTATTCAAGTTCATCATGCGATAAAAATACTTTCGTCCGGTGCAAAGTGGACTGAAAAATCCAAAATTGAATTTCGTCATTTGTTTCCTGCAATGACGATCTACGAATTTTTTGGAGCTAGTGAACTTAGTTTCATTACTGTTTTGTCTGATCAAGATGGTGTACATAAGGCAAAAACGGTCGGAAAACCATGTTATGGTGTGGAGTTACAAATTCGTCGACCAGATCAAGAGTTAGCTAAGCCGAATGAAACTGGAAAAATATATGTAAAAAGCAACTATTTAATAAATGGGTATTTTGAAGAAAATGAAAGAACCATTCACCCAATTCATGATGATGATGGTTGGGCTACTGTTCATGATATGGGCTTTATTGATGAAGCCGGTTTTTTAACAATTAACGGACGAGAAAAAAACATGATTCTATACGGAGGTATTAGTATTTTTCCCGAAGAAATCGAAAAGGTGATCGCTCTTCATCCTGATGTAGAAGAAGTTGCAGTCGTAGGTCTTTCAAATCCGTATTGGGGTCAAATTGTTGCGGCAGTGATCAAAGGAAAATCGAATTCGTTTGAGTTAAAAAGATTTTGTAAAACACATTTATCAGCTTATAAAATACCTCGTAAATGGTTTTTTCAAAATGAAATGCCGTATACGACTAGTGGAAAAATAGCACGCGCAGAGTTAATTAAACAAATCGAAATGCAGGTGACGAACAATTAAAAGAGCTGTCATTGTTAATGCGAAACGAACACCTATTGGAAAAAAAGGTGGAATATTACGAGATTTTCAACCACATGAGCTTGCTGCCCCATTGCTAAAAGCTTTGGCAAGTGGGTTAGAAGACAAAATTCAAGACATCATTTTAGGCAATGTTGTAGGACCAGGTGGAAATATCGCTCGAGTTTCTGCATTAGAAGCGGATCTTCCCCTTTCAGTTCCAGGGATTACAATTGATCGTCAATGTAGTGCAGGATTAGAAGCGATCCGAATGGCTTGTTACTTCATTCAAGGCGGTGCTGGAAATTGCTATCTTGCTGGAGGAGTTGAAAGTACTAGTACCTCCCCATTTCCTGCTAGAGCGAGATTTGCACCGGACAAAATTGGTGATCCAGATATGGGAATTGCTGCAGAAAATGTAGCAAAAAAATACGATATCACAAAAGAAGCGCAAGATCAGTATGCATTATTAAGTTATACACGAAGCTTTGAATCTCATCAAAATGGATATTTCAATGAAGAAATTATTCCAGTCGGTGATGTCGATCAAGATGAAGTGTTTTTCAAAAAAAGGAAAATGGAAGAACTTTTAAAAAGAGCAAAACCTGTATTTAAAAAGAACGGTACAGTCACTGCTGCAAATAGTTGTGGAATTCATGACGGGGCCTCCGCTGTTTTAATCATGGAGGAAAATGAAGCGATAAAAAACGGTTTAAAACCGGTTTTACGCTTTGTAGACAGTCAGGTTTCGGGTGTTCATCCTAATTATCCAGGTGCGGCTCCGATCCCTGCAATTCAAGATTTATTAAGTAGAAACAAATTAACAGTAGCAGATATTGAACTATATGAAATAAACGAAGCTTTTTCTTCTAAAGTACTAGCCTGTTCGAAGGAACTTTCTATCCCTACCTCTAAGTTAAACAGTTGTGGTGGTGCACTAACGATTGGTCATCCATATGGGGCTTCTGGGAGCATCATGGTGACGAGACTTTTTTATGAAGTACAAAGAAGAAAAAACTTACAATCAAATTATGTAGTCGCTGCTATTGGAAGTGGTGGTGGAATCGGATTAGCTGTCTTATTCGAAGTCGTAAAATAAGGTTAAAAAGTCAGAAAGTAGTAAGTAGTATAACGAGAGGTGTACATATGAAAGTAATTGGTTCAATTGATCTACATACACGTTGTAAACATTACCATACAGAAAGAGATATCATTGCCATTAAATTTAAATGCTGTGATACGTATTATGGATGTTATTATTGCCATGAGGAAAGTACGAATCATGAACCAAAAGTCTGGAGCAAGGATGAATGGCAAACAAATGCAATTCTTTGTGGCAACTGTCATGAGGAATTAACAATTCAAGAATATCAGACTTGTAACTACAAATGTCCTAAATGTGAATCTGATTTTAATCCAGGATGCAAAAATCATTATCATTTGTATTTTGAGTAAATAGTTTTTATAGTCGTTTCCTCTTTAACGATCGTAAATAAAAAACAGGATCCCCTGTTTATAATTTCGGGACATCCTGTTTTTTATTATTAAATCGTATTAAACGATTATGATTGTGTTTGAAAAGCAACTCTTAAACCTAACCCAATATACACGATGCCAATCGCTTTTCCCATCCATTTTGGTCCTTTTGTTTTTTTGCTAAAGATTTTTTTCTTGATTACACTTGATAAAAGCACTAGTAAAGTTGTATACAAAATACTAAGTAATACAAATGTCAGACCAAGCATTAAAAGTTGGACGATTACTGAGTTCCCATTATGTTGTACAAATTGTGGTAAAAGTGCTAAGAAAAATAATGCAGTTTTAGGGTTTAATACCTCGATCAGAACTGCTTGACGAAAGGAGAGTTTACTATTTACTTCTTTTTGTTCAGTTGATTTTTTACTGTTTTTCGATTTTTTTATGATGGCAGTGATTCCTAAATAAAATAAATAAGCTGCTCCTAAATATTTAACGATTTCAAATGCTAAAGAAGAAGTCATTAAAATTGCCGATAATCCAAATACAGATGCGCATGTATGAATTAAATCACCGACAGCAATCCCAACGCCTGTTAAGATGCCATTCCATTTCCCACCTTTCATTGTTTGGGATAAAGTTAAAAGTACTGCGGGTCCTGGTATTAAAAATAATGTTAATACGACTAATATAAATGAAAGCATGATGATGGTCTCCTCTCTATCTGTTATTTTTTAGAATATTATACAACATTAATTGGCTAAAATTGTCATTTATTTCAATAAAAATAAGCCGCTTTCCAAATTAGGAAAACGGCATTTGCATTTCAACAATTATAGTATTTCAATATACCCTTCTGTTCCATGAACACGTATTTTTTGCCCGTCTTTTATCAGTTTAGTCGCATTCTCTACTCCAACAACTGCTGGTAAACCATATTCTCTTGCGATGACCGCGCCGTGTGTCATCAGTCCACCAACTTCAGTGACCAGTCCTTTTATTGCTACAAATAATGGTGTCCAACTTGGGTCGGTAAATGAGGTGACTAAAATGTCACCCTCTTCTAAGTTTGCATCTTCCATATTTATAATAACACGCGCTCTTCCTTCGATTACACCCGAAGAAACAGCTAAACCTACAATAGCTTCATGAGGAAGATTTTCCCGTTTGTATTCACCTACAATGATTTCACCATCGGATGTGATCACTCGTGGAGGTGTTAGTTTCGTAAATAATTCGTACTCTTCTTTTCTTTTCTTAATGATTTGGTCATCTAGTTTTTTTGTACGAATGACTTCGTGTAATTCCTCAAAAGTAAGATAAAAAATATCTTCAACTTCAGAAATGACATTCGATTTAACTAGTTGTTCAGCTTCTTTCATTAAAGCTAGCTTATACACAAAATAGCGACTAACCATTCCATATTTCGGATATTCACGATATCCAATGAAATTTCTGATTAGACTAATTACTTCCTTTATTTCTTCTGCTTTTTGTTTGCCATCCGGTAATTGCAACAAGCGTTCTACAAGTTCTTGTTCTTTTTGCATCGCTTTTTGTAGCCCTTGCTCAAATTTCTGTTTACTTGCATGCGGCTCAAAGTTTTTAATATTACTAAGAATCATAGGGACGAGTATAGACGGTTTTTCGCTCCATCTTGTTCTAGTAAGATCAATTTCTCCAGTACATCGCATGCCATATTTTCTTAAATAATCATCGATTGCGTCTTTCGTTTCCTGTCCGCCTTCAAATGTAAGCAATTCATCTATAAAGTCATCATCTTGTACATGCTGTAAATAATCGATTACTTCTGGATAAGGACGAATTACATCCGCTACATCCATTAGTGCCAAACCCATTTCTGAAGTAATATTATTTGGGACAGATTGTGTAAGAGTATCTCCTACATTCTTTTCATCTAACCAGTCGTTTATTTTTTCATTGATCCATTCTGTCGCGTTCATAGCAGACATAAAAACTGCCGAACTTCGTGGGTCAAATAGTAACTCTCGTAATTTCTGTAAATCTTCTAAAATAAAATCCATTAAATCCGTTCCTGATTTTGTTTGTATGTTTTGTTTTAACACTTCGATTGATGTTTCGTTTTTCTTAATTAAATCAGTAACAATTTTTGGATCGTTTTCGATGAGTGCTTTAAAACTCGACGAAGATTGTTCTTGAACATTTCGATTAGGAGTTGTTTCCTTATTCTCAACGGATGATTCGATAAAATCTTCTCGTGCTACAACCTTTAATAAAGCGTCTTTTAAGAGCGGATCAGATTTTCCTATAGCTTCTATAAACATTTTTCTTCGATCAGGTGAAGCAAGATTTTGTGAGATATCGACAAATAATCTACCACCTGCTTCACGCATCGGTGCCCTAGTCGTTAGCATCCAAAACGATAATCCCAATGGTTTAATAGGATCAGTCATCATTTGTTGATGTCCTACAGATAGATAGACGTGTTTTTCTTGGTCATCCACTTTAGGAATTGGATATAAAGTTGTGATTGGACGACTTTGGACAATATAAAATGTATCGTCTATTAAACACCACTCAATATCTTGTGGACAATGGAAATAATTTTCTATTTGTCTACCAATTTGTGCTAGTTGTAAAATTTGTTGTTCTGTAAGTGTTTGAGTGTTTTGTTTTTGAGGATCAATCTGTTGTGACGCTGTTCCGCCTTCTTTCCGACCATAAATTGCCATTTTTTTTGTAGCGATTCTCTTATCAATGATTTCATTATCTTGTACCTTATAACAATCGGCCGATACTAAACCAGAAACTAACGCTTCTCCAAGTCCAAAACTTGCATCGATTGATAGCACTTTTCGATTGGAAGTAATAGGATCAGCAGTAAATAATATCCCTGAAGCCTGCGGAAAAACCATTTTTTGAATGATAACGGATAAATAAACTTGACTATGGTCAAAATTATTTTGCATTCGATAAATAACTGCACGATCTGTAAATAACGAAGCCCAACATTTACTAATATGTTGTAGGATATTTTCCTTCCCAATAATATTTAAATAAGTGTCTTGTTGGCCAGCAAAAGAGGCATGTGGCAAATCTTCAGCGGTTGCACTAGAACGCACAGCGTATGCATATTCTTCGCCGAATTTGGAGAGATAATTTGAAACGACATTCACAACATCGGTAGGGATTGGTACTTCCAAAATAATGTCTCGAATCTTCCTACTAATCTCACTAATTTGATTTCGGTCTTTTACATTTAGCTTTGCTAATTGACCCAACAAAGTTTGGTAAGATTCGTTTTGTTCAATAGCTTTTTGGAACCCCACTGTTGTAATACAAAATCCTTCTGGTACTTTTATCGTTGGAATTTTTGATAATTCACCTAAATTTAATCCTTTTCCTCCAACAAGTAAAAGTTGTGTTTTATCAATCTCCTGGAAATCGAGAACTAAAGAATTCATTCCACATCTCTCCTTACCTTTATTGTCTATTGATTTTATCAGTACAAAATAAGAAGATAAAGTCTACAATGACCATTTTTTTATGGTATAATTAAAGTAGGAAGAGTACGTCAAAAATTGGTTAATGAATTTACACATACATAATGAAAAAAAGCACAGATTAAATTCTGTGCTTTTTCTTTATTCAATTGATGCGATTGCTTTTCTACCAAATTGTTTATTGTATAATTCTTTATATAATCCATTTTTCATTAACAACTCTTCATTTTTGCCTTCTTCAACGATTTGCCCATCCTTTAACACAATGATATGATCGGCAGCCATAATCGTTGAAAGTCGGTGTGCGATCACTATGGACGTTTTATTTTTTAATAATCCTTGTATTGCACTTTGAATATAAAATTCAGATAAGGTATCTAACGAGGAAGTTGCTTCATCAAGAATAATAATTTCAGGGTTTTTCAATAATACACGAGCGATTGAAATTCTTTGTTTTTCGCCTCCTGAAAGCTTGATTCCTCGATTTCCAACAATTGTTTCATAACCTTTTGGTAAGCCCATTATGAAATCGTGAATATATGCTGCCTTACAAGCATTCATAATTTCTTCATCTGATGCATCCGGGCTTGCATATAATAAGTTTTCTTTAATCGTTCCATTAAATAAATAGCTATCCTGTGTAACAAGTCCAATATGAGACCGTAATGATTCTAGCGTGAATTCTCTAATATCACGACCGCCAATTTTGATTGAGCCTGATGTCAAATCATACAAACGAGGAATTAAATTAGTGATTGTTGTTTTACCAGCACCACTCGGACCAACTAATGCAGTCATCGTACCAGATGGAGCAATAAAAGAAATATTTCGCAATGCTGTTTTATCCTTCTGGTATGAAAATGATACATCGCTAAATTCAATATCTAAATGAGTAACATTCATTTCGGTAGCATCATCACGATCTTTAATCGTTAATTTCATATCGAAATATTCAAAAATACGTTCAAATAAAGCGATTGAACTTGTAATATTTACATAAAGATTGGTTAATTGTCCAACTGGTCCGTATAAACGACCAAGTAATGCAACAAAGCTAATAATCGCTCCAATTGTAATCTGATCGTGAATATATAAATATCCACCATATAAATAAATGAGCATTGGGCCGATGCTAGTAAAGGTTGATAGAATCATCATAAACCAGCGCCCTGCCATCGATTCCTTTATTTTAAGATTAGTAGCCTGTACATTAATGTCATCAAAATTTTTAAATTCCCTTTGTTCCTTTGTAAAAAGCTTCATTAATAAATAACCACTAATATTTAATGTTTCTTGTATAATATGATTTTGCTCACTTGTCTTTTCCTGTGTTTGTTTTGAAATACTCCAACGAACATTACCCATTTTACGCGTCGGTAGAATAAATAATGGTACAATGATTAACCCTAATATCCCAAGCCTCCAATTCACTATTAACAGTGTGGTAGCAGTTGAAATTAAGATGAATAGATTATTAGCGAAATTCACTATTGTATTATCAAATACAGCTTTAACACCTGAAATATCACTCGTCATTCGAGTAATTACTTCACCTTGCTTTACATTAGAAAAAAATTGGAGTGGCATTTGTTGTAAATGAAGATACATTTGGTTTCTCATATCGTAAATAATTTTTTGAGAAACATATGCATTTAAATAATTTTGATACACACCTAATAACCCTGAAATAATCGTCGTACTAAGTGAGGCAAGTACGAGATAGATTAAAAGACTTAAATCTTTGTTTGGTAATGCAGTATCAACAATATGTTGAATGATGATCGGCGGTAAAATGCCTAGTACTGAAGTAATTAATAATATAAGCACGACAAGTAAAGTTTGTTTCCAATACGGAATAAAATATTTTCCAATTCTAAGTAATATTGCCTTTGTAATATTTGGTTTTTGTGCGTTTTCATCAAATTTCATCCGCCCAAAACCATGGGGACCCATTGGAGGTCCACCACCCCATCCTGACATAATGATACGTCCTCCTTATTTCGAACAATTCGTTTGTTCATTTAATAAATCAGTTAAAATTTTTTTTTGCATGTCTATAAGTATAGTAAGCTCATCCTGTGAAAATTGTTCCAGTGAATTTGCTAAACTTTTATATGCTTCTGATTCTTCACGATACCGTTGACATAAAGCTTCCCCATCAGGTGTTAAAAATAATTGTGTTTCTCGGCGATCAATAGTTGATGTTTCTCTTTTTACATAATTTTTCTTCTCCAACTCATCAATACTAAGACTTACTCTGCTTTTAGCAGTACTAATTCGTTCAGTTAATTCTTTTTGTGATAGACCTTCATTATTTCGAATTGAATTTAGAATTATTAACTGCTGGAAGGTTATCCCAAGTTTTGTTGCGGTTTGTAAGTTTATTCTTTTAAGCTGACGCGCAATAGAAACAAACGAATTTGTTAAATCGATTGCATTTTGAAAATCTGGCATCATCTCACTCCTTACATTAGTTTATTTTATAAACTGTTTACATTGTAAACTAATAATAAAACTTTTTTGTTGAATTGTACAATTAAAAATTATTAATAAAAAAGACAAAAGAGTATATCCTACTGCATTTCTTAAATTTTGAAGTGTATTCGAACCTAATTTGTGAAATATTTAGGTGTTTAAATCGTTAGAATAACTGGAGGTAAATTTAGAATGGCGGATAATAATCTAGTATTTGGGCCAGTTCGAAATCCTTCTTTACCTCATTGGATTCAATAATTGAAGTTGAAAATGAGGAAAAATTCCCAAAACTGATCGAAGAAGATCCAGCAAAGATCGCTGGAATCATGACTACGGAATATCATCCAATGCTTGCAGTACTACCTAAACATACTTCATAAAGTAGTTTTTGAAAAAAGAAAACTAATTAAAAAAAGCAATCGGAACAGTGGTTTGTCCAATTGCTCTTTCGATTGCAATAATTTGTTTTTTTACTTTATATAATTTTAATCACTTTTGTTTCAAGTAAGTATCTTTAAAATAAACCTGCTTCCTTTGCCGCTTCAAAACTAACTTTTGTAAATTCAGCTGGATCTAAATTAACATTTTCCCAATGCATATACATCAATCTTGGTTTATCAAACAGCCAATGGTTATGAACTGCAGTCACTGTAATTCCCCTTTTACGTAAAGCAGTCATTAGTGGGTTAATTTCTTTCTGGCGGACAACTGATTCACCAAGGTTTAAACCATTATCCTCAAAAGATAGCATAAATGGAAGTGCTAATGGAGAACGAGTCCTACGACCTAAAATAGTTGCATTAATATCACGAAGACGCATAATTACACATACAGGTGTAGCTTGAACAACTACTCCTCCAATCATATCGGCAAGTTTTTGACAAGTTGACATATTGATCACTCTCTTCATACTTTTTAATTTTACTCAGTATCATATGAAGAAAATATAGGGCTGGTGTCTATCTAATCATTTATTACTCATTGTTGATCGCATCTATTTTCTAAGGAAAACGATAAAATTTGAAGAAAATCCTTTAATTTCCAATTAAATAAGTGGAAAGTCCTATTTTTTTCGTATGACAATTTGATTATCTTCCTTTAAATTGTTATAGTAATAACATTAAATGTGTTTAAACACATAAGGAGGCAATAAAATATGGAACATGGTAAAGTAAAATGGTTCAATGCAGAAAAAGGTTTTGGATTCATCGAGCGTGAAAATGGTGATGATGTATTTGTTCACTTTTCAGCAATTCAGTCTGAAGGATTTAAATCATTAGACGAAGGTCAAGCAGTTACTTTTGATGTAGAACAAGGACAACGCGGACCACAAGCAACTAACGTTCAAAAAGCATAATATAAAAAAAGTCGGATTCTATTTCTAGAAGCTGACTTTTTTTATTTTACAAAATAAAAACCCCTATTCATTTAAGAATAGGGGGAAGTGCAAACGTGGAGCTCGGGTAAAGAAATGGTTTAACGTATTATAGCCTATAAAAAATGAATATACAAATTTCTACTAAAAGAAAAGTGTGTACTACAAATGGTTAACACATCAGAGTAACCTTACTTAAAAAGATTTAGATGATCAATCAATCCATTTGATTACTTTTTTTCAAATGGTCTGCATCAGTGAATTCCTTCATTTCACCAACTTCACATACGGATTTTTCTTTGTTCATAAATGAATACTAAACATCTTCAATTTAAGGATCAAAGGAGAAAGCTTCGTTAATGCCGCATATGGAAACTCTTCTTTTTCAACATTTAACCTTACAATTTTACGTCCATATCAGTAATTTATAGAATTCGTTTCCTATGGTAAACAACAAATGTTTACTAAAGGAAACGAATGTGATACATTGGTTATACAAAAATGAGGTGATGCAATGAAATATAAAGTGAACAATATCGGAGCATTCATTAAAGAAAATAGATTGAAGAAGGACATTAAGTTGAGAACACTTTCAGGTTATCTAGACATAACTCCAGGATATTTATCGAAAATAGAAAACGGTTCTTCAAAACCTTCTTCCGAACTTCTAAAGAAATTAACAGATATCCTTGAATTTCAATTATCAGATGTTATCGAACTTCCAAGTGAGTCTAGCATTCAACTTTTTGAAGGAAATATATCCATCGACGATTTATTTACCGCACCACTAATTTCAATAGATGGGAAAAAACTAACAAAATTAGAACAGTTTCAAATGCTTAATATCATTAAAACAATACACCGTATTAAACGGTATCCTGAAATTGATGATTTAGAGCAAATGCAAATCTTATTAAAACAAATTCTAGAATTTAAGGAGTCATGATGTGATGAATAAATTAATACAAGATACTTCCATATTTTTTGATTCTCTAATAGAAAAAAATGAGGGTTCAAAAGAAAAAGTTGTAACTTTTGATATAAGGGCTACGAAAGCACTTGTATCTCCTGAAGTCGCTTTTGATACCGTTTTTCACCTTTCTCCTCAATATAAAGAGTTAGGACCAATATTCGAATTTATCAATCGACAATTAACACATTATATCCGTTTCTGTAGCGTAGAAAATTCATTTGCATCAACAATTGCTCGTCGTTTAAATGAAGAGAACATGATTTCTATTAATGAGGAGTTTTGTTCGTTGTCATTTACATTCGAAGACCAAGGGGACATGATTGATGTTGAGTTCACCTTACATAAAGAATATAAATCTCTTGAAAGGTATTTGCTTCAACTAAGTACCTTTTTCAGTAATTATTTAACTGAAGGTTTAAACAATTACGTTCTATTCAAAGATGAGGAATTATCTGTTGAAACGTATGAAATTGTCTATGATTTTGAACGTAGAAAAAACCATTATGATCAATTTGAAACAAAAGAAGGCCATCTATATGGTCCATCCAATCTATATGAAGCAATTAAAGAAAGTCACGGAATGAACTGGGTAGATATACACCGATATTTCCACCTCTTATCTTATGTCATACTTGATGATACAAAACACGATACAGGATTTGTTATGGAAGTGAAAACAAACTTCTTGTTGTTTGAAAGAATAGTGGCAAATGAATATGCTATATGAATTTCAAATAAAGTGTTTTGGGGAAAAGTAAACAGATTCCTATGTTAATAGAGAAATTATCACTAAACTAATAAAAGAACCTTAATGATTAAGGTTCTTTTCGTTCCTATACTTGATATAGTTCGGTATACTTCATATACTGTAGTACCAATAACAGTAACCCGATTGGTTTTGATACTATCATTAATAAAGCATGTGATTATTACTAAGAACTTGTTTAAGTGTTTTATTTTAAAAATGTACTAGGCATGACAACAAGAACTACCTCTCCACGTGCACAAAGAAGATCATTTGCGTATAATTCTGTATGAACCTTCCATTTTTTAGGATGGATTTCTTCAACAGTACCAACCGCTTTTAGTGGAACATCTTGTGGAGTAGGTTTAAGATATTCCACATTTAGGGCAGCGGTTACAAATCTAGGGGGTACTGAGCCATCTCCTATTTCGTTTCCATTTTTACGGTGTAAAGCAAGTGATGCAGAACCTGTCCCATGACAATCAATTAACGAAGCGATTAGTCCACCATAAATAAAACCCGGAATTCCCATGTACTTTGATTCCGGTGTAAAGATCGTAACAGTTTTATCACCTTGCCAACCAGTTCGAAGATGATGACCGTCTTTATTTAATCGACCACACCCATAACACCAAGCGAAATCATCGGGATAGATATCTTGTATTGCTTTTTCAATTACTTCTTCCATTTTTTCATCCTCCATAATAAATTTTAGTATGTATTCCCATTACTAACTTTTTCTCTGAAATATGTAAAAACTCCTCTAAAATTTAAAACTAATAAATGCGATTATTCTATAAAACGAATGCACTTTACTTACTTTAGAAAAAATCTATTTAGCATTTAGTGAAAATAATGTTTTATTAAAGAAATTTCCATAGCAGACTCCTAAAATTATTTTCTACTACATATAAAATTTATGAATAGTTTTAGTTGAACAGTAAATTTCGTGGAATCAAGCAAGAGGAATTAGCATCAGCTCTTGAAGTGTCAAGACAAACGATCGGTTCACTAGAAAACGGGCGTTATAACCCATCTATTCTCTTAGCATTCAAGATTGCTCGTTTTTTTGGTATGAGTATCGAAGAAATTTTTATTTATGAGGAGGATGAAAGTATATGAAAAAAAATAATTCGATTTATTATCTGGCCGTAGTAGCCTTAGTACTACTAATAAGCGGTATATACTTCATCAAAACAATTGGAAATCCACAAGGTTTGTTACGAGTGTTGCCTTATATTTGTGTTGGGCTTGGCTGTAGTATTTTTGGTCATAGTATGGGAGAAATATTGAACCGTTTAGTCATGAAGAAAAATCCTGTCGCAGCAAAGCAACTAGAGATTGACAAAAAAGATGAGCGTAATTTGGCAATCGCTAATCAAGCAAAGGCAAAAGCATATGACATGATGGTTATTTTATTTGGAGCCTTAATTTTTGCATTTTCCTTGATGGGTGTAGATATAATAATGTTGTTACTATTAGTAATTGCATATATGTTTTTCCTTGGATATAACAGTTATTACCGTTTAAAGTATTTTAAAGAGATGTAATATTATTTATGTAATTCTTTAGGAACAATCCCAAGGTTGCTTCTTTTTCAAACCATTTTTGTGAACCTCAGTTTATATGGAGGACAAATTTGACCATTAACGCAAATAGACCCCAAAAAAAAGAGGAAAATTCCTCTTTTTTTTAATCTTACCCAAAATTTATATTGTTTTCATCACATCAATTACTTTATCAATATCATTTTTCGTAATCCAGTAATGTGTAGCAAATCGCATCATGCCATCTTCATCAGGCGCAAAAATGATAATTCCGTTCTCTTTAAAAATTTGTTCAATTTCTTCAGGACTTCTTCTCATATCTGTTATATGGAAGAATACTAAATTGATATGAAGTTGAGACGTATTAACATGAATTCCTGGGATTTCCCTTAATCTATTAGCTAAATATTGAGCATTTTCATGATCTTCATGTAATCGTTTTGTCATTTTTTCTAATGCAATTATACCAGCGGCTGCTAAAAATCCAGATTGTCTCCACCCTCCACCTAATAATTTACGTTTCTTTTTCGCTTTTTCAATAAATTCTTTACTACCCGCAAGTATTGAACCTACTGGTGCACAAAGTCCTTTTGATAAACAAAACATCACGCTGTCACTATATTGAGATAATTCTTTAACATCCGTTTTTAAATAAGTAGCCGCGTTAAATATTCTTGCACCATCTAAATGTACAGGTATATTTGCATCCTTTGCTATACTATATACTTGTTTCATATAATCGATATGAACGACAGATCCATTTGAATAGGCATTTTCTAAACAAATCAATGAAGTTTCAGGATAATGGATATCATCAGGTCGGATCGAATGTCTAATTCGATTAAGATCCATCTTGCCGTGAGTTGTCTGTAATGTTCTTAAGTGAACTCCGGCAATCACTGAAGCAGCTCCAACTTCATGTTCGAATATATGACAATCCTCCCCAAGAATAACTTCACTACCACGATTACAATGTGTAAACAATGCAAGTTGGTTACCAAATGTTCCACTTGGTACAAATAAAGCAGCTTCTTTCCCAATCATGGAAGCAGCTAGAAATTCTAATTTTTGTACAGTTGGATCATCCCCATAAACATCATCACCGACTTCGGCTAAAAACATGGCTTGTCTCATTTCATCTGTTGGATTTGTTACAGTGTCACTTCTTAAATCGATAAACTTCATTTTCATTCCCCTTTTTACTATTTTCAGAATTATCAAAACTAGTTTAATAGACGCATCGAGATTTGAATTCTAAGACAAGTACCCATCTCATTGTCGGAAATTGTAGGATAATTTTAGTCATTAAAAGAGTTGTTTTTTTCAAATTCTTTTAATCCAATAAGCAAAAGCTTCTCAGTAATATCCTCAATTCCGGTATGATGATTTAGTGCAATTTGTTTAATCTTTTCTTTTATTGAATCTTTCACAAAAATAGTTAGTTGTTCTTGATTACTCGTAAACACTATAAAACCTGGTCTAGTAGAAAGCTTACCATCAGTTAAACAGTTTTGTAAAATTTCAAAATCTTGTTCAATTTGGGCATCAGGATATGGTAGTTTAATTGGTTTTATTTCTACCTTAATTGAGTTGCCCTTTATATAAAGATTCATATTTTGATGTCCAATGTGTTTATAAAATGAATCGATAATACCAAAAATCGGAGCATTAATTGACTGAGGTATTGGAAATTGAAAAGAAATCATACCTCTTTTCGTACTATGACTGGCTTTTTTCATTTCATAAGCTTTTCTAAAACCACGGCTTGTAAGTTCTTCTTTATTTAAAAGTTCACCCATATTTGTTTTTGCTACGATTTCATTGGTTTCATTAAGCTCGATAATTCGAGCTTTTTCATTCGAGTTTACTATTTCATAAAGTCCAAATAAGTAAAATTCTAAGTCTTTTGTAAAAAAAGATTTTTTTCTTGATGAATTTGAGAATTTTAGATTTTCAATTTCTTCTTCTGGAATAAATACAGTTAGTCTACCTTTAAAATTTACTTTACTTGCGCGGATTTTTCCTTTTTTTATATATTGATGGATTGTTGCTTTTGATACTCCTAATAATTTAGCTGTTTCAAGTACAGTTAGTCCGACTGGTTTTACAGTTTGAGATTTTAACTGATTAAGATCATCTAGGTAAAACCTCATTGTTCCATCGATTTGCCAATCCTCATAAACAAGATTAAGTTTCCCAGTCTTAACATAATTGTAAATCGTTTGTTTTGATACACCTAACAGTTCTACAGCCTCATTTGTTGTCACAATCTCTTTCGTTTTTTGATCTTGTTCTAACATTTAAATTCTTCCTTTTTCATTGTTTTGTAGACTTATTATATCATAAATATTTCCAACAAATTATTAGAAAGTAATTAACTACATAAAAATAAATTCATTTATTTATAAATAATCAATTTTACGACATTTGTTTAAGATAGAATAATGATGTATTTTTCTACCTAATTCAATTTTTATAAATTAGAATTTATAAAAAACAGATAGATATTATTTAACTGAAAAAAGTATACGCATTTATACTATAAATACTTTGATTTATGTATAATAGTTTATGAGGTGAGTAATATGTTAGTAAAACCAAATCTAATTATTGCAAATTCAATCCATTTACCAACTAAAAATCTTCATGAATCCAATATTATTGAGTATTTAATAGATGAAACATATTTTCCGATCCTTCTACAAACAAAGTTTGAAAATGAAAAAAATCACCGGATGATCTATGAAGGGTTTTCTGATTTAGATATGATTTATTATTTTGTCCATCAAAGAAAAGATATTCAAAAATCGAAACAACGAAAAGATAGTACAAAGATGGAATACATAAGGGAATTAATGCAGTTTTTTCGATACTTGATGAAGAGTGAGGAATTTTTGCGTCAGGATGTAGAATCTTATATAGAAACTTCTTTTTTCAAAAATTTAAAACAAAGACATATCGATTCATATCAACAATGGCTGACTACTTATGAGTACGGGTCAAACAAGCAACAATATCGTGTTACAACTCTTTCAAGAAAACTTGTCATACTAAAAAGCTTTTTTAAGTTTTTATTTGATAGTCATTATGTACAAATACCTTTATATACTCGAATATTAAATGCGAAAATTACAAAAGATGATTTACCAAATCGCGATTTAGAAGAAAATGAAGTTAAAGCATTATTGAATTTTTATAGTGGAAATATTTTAAAGACAACATTAATTAAGTTATTAGCTACAACTGGTATGCGTATTCGAGAACTTGCTGAGGCAAATTGGGGTAAAGTTACTAAGGATTCAAACGGTTATTGGCTTGAAATTGTTGGAAAAGGAAATAAAAAACGAGAAGTTAAATTATTAAATCATGTATTTGTAGATTTATGTAAACTAAGGAGTCGACGTGGTTTATCAAATCAAATTTCTAAAACCGATTCAACTCCATTTTTTCCAAATAAACTGAATAAACATTATTCGTTTAAATATTTATCAAATTTTGTCATTAAAATGATAAAAGATTCTGAGTTACCTTTTGTAATAGATCATAATCGAACGAACAATATTAGTCCTCACTTCTTCCGACATCATTATGCTTGTCGTTCAATTGAAAAAGGTGCAAGCATTTATCAAGTTAGTAGAAGTTTAGGGCATGAAAGTATTCAAACGACTGAACTTTATTTAGCAAAAATGATGAATCGAACGCAAAATGCAAGTAATGTTTGGGATGATGAAGATTATTAATCGGAAAAAACCCCACTTTTTTAAATGGGGTTTTTTACAAGTAGTTTACATAATATTATTATAAACTACTTATTTAAACAATTTGTGAAATATAATTAAATGTTTAATAGAATGAATTTTATAGCTTTACTACTACCTCTGTTCCATCTTTTAATTTCGTATCAACAAGAATTAGTCCCTTGTTATTAGAAAGACCGTGAAGTAAAGGCTTCAAATCTTTTCGATTTATTTCAGGGAAATTGAATTTGTTGCCATTTTTGTTAATGGCTTTATTAATTAAACGATTAAGCCATTTAGATGAGATGATCAAACTAGCTAAATTTAAAACGGCATAAGGTACAGGAATGGAAAATCGTTTTCCTTCTATTTTCACTTTGACCTTTAACATAATCTACTCAATCACAACAAAAACTTTATCGCCGTTTGATGAAGTGATGTCAACGATTTGTCCGACCATTTCGTTTTCGATTGCCTCAATTAACAGATCAACGTTAATATCTTTTATATATTTTTCAGCTTCTGGTATTTTTTCAGCAATATTTGTACCTACTTTTAAAACTGCCTTCACGAGATTAATTGGCAAATTAACATTAACATTATCTCCTACTTCAGAGTTGACACGAATCTTTAATATTTTATTTCCATATGGTTCTTTTTTTAGTGTTATGCGTTCTGGCTGATTTTTATCTTGTAAAATATTAATTAATTCACTTGCTTTATCCTTATCAATCTTTCCTTCTTCCATAAGCGTTAAGATTCTTGAAATCTCGTCTTTCATTAAAAGTCCCCCTCTTTTAATAATTGAATGGCTTTTTCGGCTGTAATTTCGCCTTTTTCCAATAAAGTAACAATTTTCGATTTATCTATTTCTGGTTTCTTCTGAGTGGAATATCCTAGGGTAGAGATTATTTCATCTAATTTTCCCCTGACGGTCGGATAAGAAATTCCTAGTTCCTTTTCAACCTCTTTGATATTTCCGCGGCATTTAAGAAAGATCTCAATAAAATGGAGTTGTTCTTGCCCTAAAGCCGCTAATTTTGATACCTCAAATTCATTTTCAATCGTTGTCTGACAATGCTTACAATGAAGCTTAGTAATTTTAAGTGACTTGCTGCATACAGGACAATTAGTGAGTAAAGGATACGACATACTATTCTCCTTTCTTATATTTAATCTTATCATACACTAAAAATTCATTTTTTCAAACACCAATTTAAGATTATTTATAAAAATTAATAAAAATATTAAAATGTTAAAATTAAATATTAATAAAATTGATTCGATGAACTAGAAAATTTAATTTTTATATAAATTCCCCTTCTTTTATTC